>NZ_AOLI01000014.1 GCF_000336955.1 Haloferax larsenii JCM 13917
ATGTGTATAAGAGACAGCGTCTGAACTGTCCTGAATGCCGCTTCCTCTGACGACGTCGAAGGCGAACCGCGCGTCCGAGTCGACGTCTGCACTGGAGTAGTGGAACTCGTGGCCGCGGAGTCGACCACTCTGACTCGCGGTGAGCGTGTCCGTCTTCGCCTGCAGTTCCACGTGGTCGAGCGCCTGATAGCGGTCGCACATCGTCACGGACGCCGGGAGCACGCCGGCCATCTCGTAGGTTTCGTCGTCAGTCGTCAGCGACTCGGTGAGCGCCATCAGTCCGCCGCACTCGCCAAATACGGGCAGGCCGTCGGCTGCGCGGTCGGCGATGTCGTCGAGCGCAGGGCTCTGTTCCAGCTCGGGGCCGTGGAGTTCCGGATAGCCGCCGGGGAGGTAGACGCCGTCACACTCTGGAAGTGGGTCGCCCGCGACGGGCGAGAACGTCACCACGTCGGCCCGCTCTTGGAGGCGTTCGACACTCGCTGGGTAGGCGAAGCAGAACGCTTCGTCGCGGGCGAGTGCGACTCGTGCGCCAGTTTTCTCGGGCGGCTCCTCGGAGGCTGGCCGAGGCGGCTCCCGCGCGGCATCGACCAACTGCTCGGGCCGAAGGAACTCGGCAGCCTCCGACAGCGCCTCCTCGTCCAGTGGCGACTCGTCGCCCATGTGAAGCCCCAGATGTCGGTCCGGAATTTCGAGGTTCGACCGCGGCGGAATGCGACCGAAGTAGTCGATACCCGGCGGAAGGGCGTCTTTGATGCCGTTTTCGTGGCGGCCGCCGTGGGCGCGCTGGGCGACGATTCCGGCGACGTCGATGTCGCGGCCGGCGTGTGCGGCGTATTCACGGAAGCCGTGTGCAGTGGCCGCGACGCTTTCCATCCCGGCTTTGGCATCGACGACCAGCACGACTGGGATGTCGAGCGCTTCGGCGACCATCGCGGTGCTGGAGCCATCGCCGTCGTACAGCCCCATCACGCCCTCGACGACGCAGATGTCTCCCTCGCCGCGGTAGTAGTTCCGGCGGACGCCGTCGTCGCCTTCGAGCCACAGGTCGAGCGTCCGCGACGGTCGTCCGGCGACCTGCTCGTGGTGACTCGGGTCGATGAAGTCGGGTCCGGCCTTCGCGGGCTGGACACTGTACCCTGCGTCTTGGAGCGCCTTCACGATAGCCAGCGTCGCGACTGTCTTTCCGACGCCGGAACTCGTGCCGCCGAGGACGAACCCCTTCATGCTCGTTCTTCCTCCGCGATAGGCGCGCGAACCGCAAGTACGGACAGGTCCGAGTACGGCGTCGATTCGGGACCGCTCCCGCCTGCGGACTCACTGAGTTCGCCGAGCGTGGTTCGCGTGATGTGTTCGCCGTCGTGGGTCAGTCGTTCGAGGACGAGCGCTTCCAGCGACTCGTCAGCACCGGAGTCGAGCAGGAACTCGGCGATGTCGCCCGGCATCAGGTCGAACGGCCGCGGCAACACGAGGAGGTGTCGCTCGCCGACGACTTCGGCCAGTCGGTCGAGGTCGGCATCGAGCGACCCGCTCTTGTGGAGCGTGACGAATCGGGTGTCCTCCATCGGCGTTCGCGCGCGACTCGCGGCGATTTGGAGCGAGGAGATACCCGGAATCGCCTTCACGGGTCGCTCGACGACCTGCTGGACCTTCCCGAGGAACTGATAGCCCGAGTGGTTCGGGTCGCCCATCAGCACCGCGGTCCCGCGCTCACCGGCCGCGACGCGCTCGGCGAACTCGCTCAGGGCTTCGGCTTCGTCGGCGTAGCCGCAGGTGAGCAGGTCGGCGTCGGTCTCGTCGGCGACGAACTCGACGACCGTCTGGAAGCCGACGACGACATCCGCTTCCTGAATGGCTCGCAGGCCACGCGGCGTCAGATACTCCAGATTCCCGGGTCCAATGCCGACGCCGTAGACCGGATTGTCGGCCTCCTCGATGGGTGGTTCGGGTTCGGCAGCCGCAAACGTCGCTGGGTCCGGTCCCGAATCGAGGTCGTACGGGTCGTCCTCACTCTCGTACGAGTCGTCCTCACTCATGAGCGGTCAGGTCCACCTCGCCGTCACGTGCGTCGCTTGCGACGTGAATCAGTTCGTTCGTGAGCGCCGCCGCGAGGCCGCTTCCCCCTCGCTTTCCGACGTTCGTCACGGCGGGGATGTCGTACTCGTCGGCAATCTCGCGGATGCGCTTGCGGCTCTCCTCGGCTTTGACGAAGCCGACGGGGGTGGCGACGATGGCCGCCGGTCGAGTCCCGTCTTCGATGCAGTCGCAGAGCGCCAACGCGGCGGTCGGTGCGTTGCCGACGACCGCAATCGCGCCCTCGTAGACGCCCTGTTTGTCGAGTTCGAGCACCGCGGCCGCGGTCCGGGTCATGCCCGTTTCGGCGGCGAGTTCGGCACCGTTGCCGATGGCCTTCTGGACCGGGCAGTCGTGGCCGCGGCCGGTGATTCCGGCTTTCGCCATCGTGATGTCTGTCACGATTGGCTGTTCGTCGAGGACGGCACGCGCGCCAGCGACGACCGGGTTGTTCTGACAGCGAATGAGATGCTGGAACTCGATGTCGCCGGTCGAGTGGACCGCCTTCTGCCGCAGTCGGTCGTTCAGCGTCTCGTCGGGGACGAACGTCCGGACGATGTCCATGCTCGTCTCCGCGATATCCATCGCTTCCTGCGTCGTTGCACCGAGGTCCGCGTAGGCTTCTTTTTCAGTCATTGGTCTGCGTCACCGCGTTGGTCGTGTTCGCTTCGAGGTCGCCCTCGACGGAGAGGTTGATGTCCTGTAGCTGTTCTTTCACGTCGGCGTCGGCGTCCCAGAGACCGCGGTCGATGGCCTCGATGAACGTCTCGGTGATGCTTTCGAGCGCCCACGGGTTCACGTCGCGCATCCACTCCTGTCGGTCCTCGTCGAAGGCGTAGGCCTCGGCGAGGCTCTCCCAGAGGGTGTCGCTGACGACGCCGGTCGTCGCGTCCCAACCGAGCGCGACATCGACCGTCGTCGAGAGGTCGCCCGCGCCCTTGTAGCCGTGTTCTTCCATGCTGTCGAGCCAATCGGGGTTGAGGACGCGCGCCCGCATCGTCTTGCGGACCTTCTCCTCGTTGGTGTAGATTTGCGGGTTGTCCGGGTCGCTGGAGTCGCCGACGTACGAGGCCGGGTCGCTGCCGGAAATCTCGCCGACGGCGGAGACGAACCCGCCGTGGAAGGCGTACCAGTCCGACGAGTCGAACTCGTCTTGCTCGGCGGTGTCTTCGATTTTCACCGTCGCTTCCACCCCGCTCAGGCGTCGTTCGAACGCTTCGTGGGCTTCGGTCACGCGGCCGCGACTCCCGAGAGCGTAGCCGCCCCATTGGACGTACACGTCCGCGAGGTCGCTTCTGTCGTCCCAGTTGCCTTCGTCGACCGCCTTGTTCGTCCCCGCGCCGTACCCGCCGGGCGTGGTCGTGAAGACGCGATGCTTGGCCAGTTTCTCGGCCTCGTCCGCGTCGAAGCCATCGTCTTCCAACTCCTCGGCTTCTTCCTCGACGTGCTTCTTGACGTAGTTCATCTCGTGCGGTTCGTCGAGTTCGACGACCGCGTCCACGGCGTCGTTGATGACGCTCGCGGCCTGCGGGAAGGCGTCGCGGAAGAGTCCCGAAACGCGGGTCGTCACGTCGATTCGCGGGCGACCGAGTTCGTCGAGCGGAATCGGCTCCACATCGTCGATGCGGCCCGCGTCGGTCCAGACCGGTTCGACGCCCATGAACGCGAGCACCTGTGCGATGGTCTCGCCGCGGGTTCGAACCGTCGGCGTCCCCCACGCGACGACGCCGAACTCTTCTGGATACTCGTCGTGGTCGTCGTGGTGGCGTTCGAGCACGCCGTCAGCGACGCGACTGCCCACTTCCCACGCCGGTTTGGCGGGCACCTTCCGGGGGTCGAGCGTGTAGAAGTTCCGGCCTGTCGGGAGCAAGTCCACGCCGCCACGAGTCGGTGCGCCGGAGCCGCCCGGTTGGACGTATTCGCCGTCGAGCGCGTTCGCAGTCTGCGGAATTTCGTCTTCCGCGGCGGCGATTCGCGGGGCGGCCTCCTCGCAGATGAACGCCAACACCTCGCGGAGGTCGTCGTGCGCGCCGCGCTTCGCTCGCGCGTCGCCGAGTTGGTCGATATCGACCACGAGCAGGTTCATGTTCACCTCGTCGTCGGTGTCGGCGTCGACCTCCGATTCGGGCACGTCGAAGTCGTGTTCCGCGAGGGTTTCGACCAGTTCGACACACTGGTCGTAGACGTGGTCGGCCGCCTCCGAGAGGTACATCCCGAGGTCCTCGTCGTAGGTCCCCGGTTCGTCTCGCATCTGGTCGTAATCGACGCCCATGACGCCCGCGACGCTCGCCCGGAGACTCGGCGTGTCGGCGTTCGGCAGTCGCGTGAGGGCGACGAGGTACTCCACGAGACGGTCGTTCTCCGGGGGTTCGCTCATCGTGTGCAGCCCCAGCCGAATCTGGGTCGTCTTCACGTCGGTCAGGTACTCGTGGATGCGCTCGACGAGGTCGTCGAAGTCGTCTTTTGCACCGATATCGTCGGCGTCATCGAACCCGAGTTCGACCGCGAGGTCCAGTTCGTCGACCGCTTCCACGACGAGTTCGCGGAGGTGGTCGCCGCGGTCGGGTCGCGCCTCGTCCATGCCCGCCTCGCGGTACTCGCGGGCGAGTTCTTCGAGGTCGGCGAGGTCGTCGTAGGTGCCTGCGGTCCGCATGACGGGCGTCAGGTAATCGACGATGGCCGCGTACGAGCGGCGCTTGGCCTGCGTCCCCTCGCCGGGGTTGTTGATGATGTACGGGTAGACGTTCGGGAGGTCGCCGACCAACTGGTCCGGGGCGCTCTCGCCGTTCAGGCCGACCGTCTTGCCGGGCAGCCATTCGAGACTCCCGTGGGTGCCGAGGTGGACGACGGCGTCGGCCTCGAACTCGTTTCGAAGCCAGCCGTAGAACGCGAGGTAGTCGTGGGGTGGCTGAAGGTCCGAATCGTGGTACACCTTCGAGGGGTCCATTCCGAAGCCGCGCGGCGGTTGGACCGTCACGAGGACGTTCTCGAACTCGACGCCCGGAATGGCGAAGGGTCGCTCCGGCGGTTCGCCCCATTCTTCGACGAGATTGTCTTGGAAGCGCTCGTCGGTCTCCTCGAACCACTCGCCGTACTGGTCGGGCGAGACGACATCGACACTCAGGTCCCGAACGTCCTCGGGCGCGACCCAGCGGTCGTCGAGAGTGAGTTGCGACGTGAGTTCCTCGATGAGCGCCTGCCCGTCGTTCGGTACGTCACCCACCGAATAGCCGCGCTCCCGCAGTTCGGACAGGAGGTTGACCGTACTTGCCGGGCTGTCCATCCCGAAGGCCGTGCCGATGCCGTCGTCGCTCGGCGGGTAGTTGTGGAGGACGACGGCGACGTTCTTTTCGTCGTTCGAGAGGTGGCGAAGGTTCGCCCAGTTGACTGCGAGTCGGGCGACGTGGTCCACGCGGTCCTCGATAGGGAAGTGCTGTTTCGGCGCGCTGCCGACGCCCGCCTCGTCTTCCATTCGCTCCTTTCCGCTGATGGGGTGGGTGATGACGTTGCCGTCGAACTCCGGCAGGGCGACCGACAGCGCGAGTTCGAAGCCCATCACGCCGGTGTCGCTGGCTTCGTACCGCGAGCGCGACCGCATCGTCGTCATCGCCTGCAACACGGGGACGCCGAGTTCCGTGAGGAACACGTCTTCAGCGCCGTCGCCTTCGTCGGACGCGCTTCGGCCGCGCTCGCTCATCGACAGCGAGAACATGAACGAACTGACGACGGCATCGACGAGCGGGCCATCGTCGTCGGAGAACCAGTTTCGCGCGACCCACTCGGCGTTCTCCTGTCCATCCTCGTCGGTGGCGGGGTTACAGAACGCCGGGAGGACGTTCGCGCCGAGCGATTCCAGTCGTTCGACCATCGCGTCGACGTATCGGGTGTTCGCGTGCGTCCAGTGGGACTCGTAGAACCACAGACCAATCGTCGGCTTGTCGTCGTCGTGAGTGTCGAGTAGTTCCTCGTACTCGACGCCAGGGTAGTCCGGGTGGTAGACGCCTTCAGTCGGCAGTTCGACCGGGTCGTCTGGTGCCGCGTCGAAGTCGTCGTACTCGGTGGCGAGGAACCGACAGAGGTTCTCGATGTTCACTACACCGCCGCGTTCGAGGTAGTCGTAGGCTCGGTCGCGGTCTTCCTCGGCGACGGTCGTATCCTGGAGGGCGAAGGCGTCGCCGGTCGATTTGACGACGAGTGGGACGCCCGCCTCGGCCAGTCGCTCGACGGCGTGGTCGTAGCCGGGCATGCTGTCTTCGGACCCGTGCAACCAGAGCACGACCGCCGTCGCCGACTCGACTTCGTCGACGAACGCGTCCACGTCGGTCACGTCGTCGAGGTCGCTCGAAGACCGGACGACGAGGTCGAGTCCGTCCAGTCGCTGGGCGGCCTGTTGGACCGCACCCAACTCGTTTTCGGTCGCCGTGTACAAGCCGATTGTTGGCATTCTTAGTAAAGCATTATTGCCCTACTACAAGTAAGGTTTCATGACTTCATGAAGACGCAGTCGCTTCCGTTCCCGGCAATCGTCGGGCAAGCGGAGTTGAAGCGGGCGCTCTTGGCTGTCGGCGTGAACGACGAACTCGACGGGCTGCTCGTCCGTGGTGAGAAGGGAACGGCGAAATCGACCGCCGTCAGGGCGCTCTCTGAGTTGCTTCCGAAACAGGCAGTCGTCGCGGACTGCCCCTACGGATGCCCGCCGGACGACCCGGACCGACAGTGCGAGTCGTGCCGCGAGCGCGACGACCACGACGTAGAACTGCGCTCGGTCCCGCTCGTCACCCTTCCGCTCGGCGCGACCCGCGACCGGGTCGTCGGGACGCTCTCGGTCTCGGACGCGCTCGCCGGAGAGGCCTCCTTCGACCCCGGGTTGCTCGCTCGTGCGAACCGCGGCATCCTCTATGTGGACGAGGTGAACCTCCTCGACGACCACCTGGTGGACCTCCTGTTGGACGCGGCCGCGAGCGGTGTCAATCGCGTCGAACGCGACGGCGTGAGCATCGAACACCCCGCCGAGTTCACGCTCGTCGGGACGATGAACCCCGAAGAGGGCGACCTGCGCCCGCAACTTCGGGACCGATTCGCGTTGCAGGCGACTGTCGTCGGAAGCCGCGATATCGACGAGCGAGTCACGATTATCGACCGCGCACTGGACCGCGGCCACGACTCGTCGGCAGTCGGTTCCGAGCCACCTGCGGCCTCCGACGCCTACCGCGACGAGACCGAAGCCTTGCAATCGCAGGTCCACGACGCGGCGGATCTGCTGGACGCCGTCTCGCTCCCGACTGACTTCAAGCGCGACATCGCCGAACTCTGTCTGGACGCGGGCGTCGAAGGCCATCGAGCCGACATCGCTATCGCCCGCACAGCCCGAACGCTGGCCGCCCTCGACGGCCGCACCAAGGTCATCGAGGGTGACGTTCGCGAGGCGGCCGCGCTCGCGCTCCCCCATCGCCTCCAGAGCCGCCCGTTCGACGACGCGCCCGACACCGACGAGATTCTCGACGACCACTTCGACGACGAAGAGGGGTCGGGAGAGGGTGACGCCGAAGGCGACAACGCGGACGGCGACGAGGGTTCCACCGGCGACGCCGACGCCGACAGTGAGACGGACGCTGATAGCGAAACAGACCCCGACAGCGAGACAGGTCCGGGCGACGAGGGAAACGGAGGTGAGGAGAGCGACAGCGACAGTAATCGCGGCGACGCTCCCTCGGACGACAGTGGCTCCGACTCCCGCGACATCGAGACGGCCCCAAACTCCGACCGTGACGGCGACGATAACGACGACCACGGCAGCGACTCCGACCGCGACGGCGACGACAACTCCCCGTCGGACTCGGATTCCGACGACGAAGACGACGCACCCGACGCGACTCCTCTCCTTCCCGGACAGCAACGAGCATCAATCGGCGAGGTTGACGAGCCGCCACTCGACGACACGGAGATACGGGCAGAGACGCCCGGCGGCGGAACTCGTGCCACCGTCGGCGAATCACGTCAGGGGGGCGGGTCACGAGTTCGAACTGAACCGGCGACGAACTCCGACGACATCGACGTGGCCGCATCGGTCCGGGCGGCGGCGACCGGCGGGCGAACCAGCGTCACCGAAGCGGACCTCAGAACCTCCGTCAAACGAGGCTCGGCCCGCTCGCTCGTCGTCTTCGTCGTGGACGCGAGCGCGTCGATGCGGTCGGCGATGCGCCAGACGAAAGGGACGGTGATGGCCCTCCTCGAAGACGCCTACCAGCAACGAGACGAAGTCGCGTTCGTCGCGGTCGCTGGCGACTCGGCCGAAGTGCTCCTCCCGCCGACCAACAGCGTGACACTGGCCGCCCGCCACCTGAAAGAACTCCCAACCGGCGACCGAACCCCGCTTCCGTCCGGATTGGACGCGGCCCATCGACTCGTCACTCACGCGAAGGCGGACTCGTCGCTCGTCGTCGTCGTGACCGACGGCCGAGCGAACGTCGCCGACGGCAGTCCGACCGGAGAGACGCGGTCGGCGGCGCGGCAACTCGCAACCAGCGATGCCTCGGTCGTCGTCGTCGATGCCGGAGACGACGGCGTCGGTGTGACCGACATCCTCGTCTCCGAGACGGGCGGCCAGCGAATCTCGCTTTCAGAACTCTCGGCAGAACGAGTGGCGGACGCCGCGACGCCGGAACAAGAGTAACGCCCGGGAAGCTATTCTAGCGTTCCCGAGTGCAGGCGGTACGCTCCGTGCGTGACTTCTTCGTCGTGGTATTCGACCGGCTCTTCGACCACTGCGAGCAGGCCGTCGCCGACTGCGAGCGCCGTCGGAATGCCCGATAGTGTGGTCGTCTCGCTGTGTCCCTCTTCGGCATCGAAGACGTGGACGCCGTGGGTCTCGGCACTTCTCCGTCGGAAATTCTGGGCCGAAGGGATGAGCGCACGTTCTCCGACTGCTTCGACACCGCGGGCGAACCCGCCAACCTCACGGGACCACAGTATCTCTCCGTCTTCGACCGCGAACGCGGTGTGCTCCTGTGGGTGTCTCGCGTCCGGGTCGCGGGTCGATTCGGCGAAGGTGTTGCCCGTCACGAAGACCGCGACGCCGTCGGCGACGCACACGTGGTTCGGATAGGCGTACACCGTTTCGTCGCCGATTGGTTCCTTCACTGCGAGGTCGACCGACCACCGCTCTTTCCCGTCGGCATCGAGCAGATAGCCGCGTTTGTCGCCGTGGCAGCAGACGGCGATATCGTCGCCCGCGAACGAAACGTCGCCGACGCGGCGCTCCGCGTCGAGTTCGGGGTCCCACGTCGTGACTGAGCCACCCGTCTCGGCGTCCAGCACGACGAGTCCATCTTGCTCGGGTTCGGGACAGCGATTGTAGGCGACTGCGACGCGCTCGCCATCAGTATCCAGCGCGATTGGCGAGGCGGCGGCACGGTAGCGCCATTGGACCGCGCCGTCGTGGTCGAATCCGAGGACGACGCTCGACCAGACCCGCTTCTCGCCGTCGCGTTCGTACCGTCTGGCGGCGGCGACGACTCGGGTCTCCGTGACCGCGACATCGACGACGTACGGGAGGAAAAACAGCGAGTCCTTGGTCGCCGTGCCGATGTCGTCGGTCGTCGCGTACGACCAGCGCTCTGTTCCCGTCTCTGGGTCGAAGACGCGGATTGTACCGTCGCCGCCGCGTTCCCCGACGACGAGACAGTCGTCGGTTGCGGCCATCGAGACGATGCGGTGGTCGCCGGTTGCGTCTCGCTGTCCCTCACCGTCTGCGTCCCGCTGTCCCTCACCGTCTGCGTCCCGCTGTTCCTCGTCGCCTTCGCCCTGCCGCTTCCCACCGTCTGCGTCCCACTGCACACGGTCGAGAGCCGAATCGAACGCCACGACTCGACCGTCTGCCGTCCCGGCGACCACTCGACCGTCGGTCGCGGCCACGGCTGACCGCGCCCAGTTGTGTCGGCTTCGGGCGGCGTCGAGGGGTCCCAGTTCACGATGGTTCGTGAGGTCGGCCATCGGGTTACTCCTCGACTGGGAAGGTGTCGTGGAGGTCGTGGTGCGCCTCGCCGAGGTCGTCGAGGAACGAGTCCGTCTGGGTGCGGAGTCGCCGAAGCGACCGCTCGGCGTCTCGGACGGCGATGACACGCCCCCGGAGGTAACCGGACTTCGGGTCGTCGTTCGGCGTCTGCGTGGCTTCCTCTTCGAGGTCGACGAGGGCGGCGTCGAGATGTCGCTGTGCCTCGTCGAGGGTGGTCGCGTTTGCGAGCGCCTGAATCGGGCCTGGTTCGTCGAGGTAGCCTTCGAGTTCGGCCTCGGCGTGTCGTTTGACGCTCTCGTCGGTCGTGCCGGTGATGTTCATCAGTGCGAGTCGGAGTGCTTCGAGTTCAGCGCATGCCATGGTTAGAGTGATTGGTGGACGAGGTCGGAGACGATGCGGTCCCGTTCGAGGTGGGACGAAACGATGCGTTCTGTGTCGTCGGGCGTCACGCCGCCGTACCAGATGCTGTCGGGGTAGACCGCGACGATTGGGCCGTCGCCACACTGCCCCAGACAGGAACTGCGCGAGACGTGCACGTCGCAGTCGTCGGTGTCCCGCGACTGCTGTCTGAGGCGTTCGAGAACTGTCGCCGCGCCGCTCGCAGCGCAGGTCTGGTTCGTACAGACGGAGACGTGCTTCTCGGGCGCGTCGTGAACGTGCGGGTCATCGTCGACGTCGCTCCGGTCGGCGTGTTCAGTCTGATGGACCAGCGAGCGGAGCATCGCGCGAGCGCCGCCTTGGTCCTCTTCGTAGCCCGAGAGTTCGACTTTGTACTTGCAGGTGTCACACGACATCTGCACGCTTCCCGTCCGGGCCTCCTGACAGCGGTCGGCGAGGACGTCCACGACACGGTCGTCCGTACCGAGGGGGCCGGACGCACCGGCGTCGACGTAGGGGTACTCCTCGTCGAACGTCTCGGCTTGCTCCACGATTCGTTGGGTCAGGACGCCGTCGCCGAGCATATACGGGAGAACGACGATGGCGTCCGGCCGGTCCTTTGCGACGGTGTGAAGCGTCTCTTCGAGGCGGGGTGTCGTGACGCCGATAAACGCAGATTCGACGCGAGTGAACTCCCGGCCTTCGTAGAGTAGTCGGGCCAGTTTGTGTACGTCGCCGTTCGAATCCGGGTCGCTCGACCCGCGTGCGCACAGGACGATGGCCACGTCGTCAGCCTCGCGGTCGACGCCGAGGTCGGTCTCGACGGCCCGAGCGCGGTCGTCGAGCAGGTCCACGATGGAGGGGTGGATGCCGAGGTGCGACCCGACGTGGAAGCTCAGGTCGTCGTACTGCGCGCGGGCGGTCTGGACCGCCAGCGGAACGTCGTTTTTGACGTGACTGGCGGCGAACAGCGACAGCGGAACGACGGTCATCGACTGACACGTGGGTGCCAGCGTCTCGATGGCGTCTTCGATTGCGGGTTCGGCAAGCTCGATGTACGCCGCGTCAACCGGGAGCGACAGGTGTGATTCGAGCTTGGAGGCGAGCGCCCGAACCTGCTCGTTGGATTTCTCTCGGCGCGACCCGTGACCGACGAGGAGGACCGCTTCGTCGTCGAGTGAGGGGTGGTCGAGACTCATGTCTGGCCGGATTCGAGTGGTATCATGCTCGGTTGGACTCGGTGGTCGTCATGCGTTTTCGGCCTCTTCGAGACTTCGCGTGAGCTTCTGCCGACGTGTCGGTGCGAACAGGTTCGTCTCGTCGCTGCCGTCGTAGACCCACGTCCCGAAGTCTCCTGCGGCGTCGTCGTCGATGCCGAACCAGTAGCCGCCCGAAGATGTTTCGCTGATGTCGCCGGTCGGCGCATCCACTGGACAGGAGTCGAGCAGGTGGTCGATTCGTTCCAACAGATTCCGGTCGTCGTGGACGAACGAGATGCCGACCGTGCCGCTGGAGGACTTGAAACAGACCGTCCCACAGCTTTCGAGCAGGCCCCGGAGCAGTTGCTTTCGGGTGTCCTCGAACACGTCGAATCGGTATCCGCCGGCGTCGTCGCCGACGGGGAGGCCGAACGCGCCGGTTGCGTTCGCGACGACTGCGCCCTCGACCGCGACGAGGTACTCGTCCTTCCGGCGGGTGACGGAGGTGTTGTGCGCGTAGGGGTACGCTGTCTCCTGTTTGTCGATGTCGCCGCCGCCAGCGATTGCGACGAGACGATTCGCACACGTCTCGTCGTTCGTGTGAATCGTCGCCGTCTCGGGTTCGATATCGCCGCTTCCGGCGACGTGCCCCCAGAGATAGGCCGTCTCGGGCGCGCTCTTCAGCAGGTCGTCGGCGGGGTCGACGTCGATATCTGTTTCTGTGTCGATATCGGTGTCGCTCATGTCTCTGCCTCCCGAATCACGATTGCATTTGGCGGACACGCTCGGGCCGCGAGGTTCGCGTCGTCGATGTCGCCATCGACGGTCGCAACGACTCTGTCGCCGTCCCGAGAGACCGACACGACGCCCGCCGCGTTCGGGTCCACCGTGGCGAGTCCGTCGTCGTCTTCGACGAATCGCTCGTCGCGGGTGAGACAGGCGAAGATGCCGTCGCAAGCCGTTCGGTCGATTTCGATTTCGAACATCTCAGTACTCGTATTTCTGTTCGTAGCCCCGGGGCGTCACCATCCGTCCGTCCCAGACGTACGTCTCCTCGTTGCCGACGAGCAGCGTCGTCGTCATGTCCACGAGGTCGGTCTCGCCGAGTTCGGGGAGGTCTTGGAGTTCGACGATTTCGACTTCCTCGTCGTCGCGGCCCGCGCCGTGGACGATACCGACCGGCGTCTCGGGGTCGCGGTGTTCGAGGAGAATCTCGCAGCACTTCTCGTAGTTCGACCGGCGCTTGCGACTCCACGGGTTGTAGATGACGATGGTGAAGCCCTCTTTCGCGGCCGAGTGCAGGCGCGACTCGATGGTCGGCATCGAGGTCAGGTGGTCAGAGAGGCTGATGGTGACGGTGTCGTTCACCAAGGGTGCGCCCAATCGGGCCGCACAGGACTGCGCGGCGGGGACGCCAGCAACCACGTCGAAGTCGACCATGCTCGCGGTCGCGCCCTTCGATTCGAGGATTTCGAGCGCGAGACCGGCCAGCGCGTAGACGTTCGGGTCGCCGCTACCGACGATTGCCACGTCGTTTCCGGCGAGCGTTCGGTCGACCGCCTCTTCGGTTCGGGAGACTTCGCCGCACATCGGCGTCGAGTAGATGTCCTCCGCGCTTTCGACGATATCGTCCGGGAGTAGTTCGATGTAGGTCGTGTAGCCGACGATGTGGTCGGCCTCGCGGAGTGTCTCTTTCGCCAGCGTCGTCATCTCGCTCGCTCGGCCGGGACCGAGGCCGACCGCGACGAGTTGGCCGGGTTCGCCGTCGAAGTCGTCGATAGTCGCTTCGACCTTCTCGTCGGTCTGTTCTTTCTTCGACCCGCCGCATTTGGAACTCGACGAGGAGTCCGATTTCTTCGACCCGCCGCATTTGGAACTCGACGAGGTGTCCGACTTCTTCGACCCGCCGCATTTGGAGGTCGAGGAGTCGCGTGATTCGGTCGAAGCCGACGTGCCGCCGCACTTCGAGGCCGACGACTCGCTGGAGTCGGTCGTCTTCGATTCGGTCGTCTGTCCGCCGCACTTCGATTCGGATGCTGTGTTGCTGTCGCTCATGGGTTAGAAGTCGTCAACGTCGCGCCCGCCGCGGGGCGTGACGAGGTACGTTTCGTAGTCGTTGCTCCAGGGTTCGGTCTCGTGGGTGCCGATGAGAATCGACGTTCCCATCCCGCCGACATCCTCGTCGTGGGATTTCGCGTCGCCGAGGGTCGTAATCGAGAACGTCTCGTCGTCCAGGTTTCGTCCGGCTTCGCCGCGACCGGCGTCGTTGAAGATGCCGACCGGAACGTCGTCGGCGCGTTCCTCACGGACGATGTCGATAGCGTGGGTGTAGTTCCGCCAGCAGTTGTACAGGACGATGACGAAGTTGCTGATGGCGGCCGCGCGCAGTTTCTCCTCGATTTCGTCCCACCCGCGCCACTTGTCGGACAGCGAGATGGTACAGAAGTCGTTCGACAGCGGCGCGCCCATCATCGCCGCGCCGCCGAGGGCCGCGGTCACGCCCGGGACGATTTCGATTGGCACGTCCGTCGCGTCGTCGGCGTCGGCCATCGTGAACACGAGGTCGGACTTGCCGTAGACGTTCGGGTCGCCGCCGGAGACGTGCGCCACGTCCTCTCCCGCGCGAACTCGCTCGAAGGCCTCGCGGGTCAGTTCGACCTGCTGGCCCATCGACGAGCGGACGACTTCGGGTCCCTCGTCGCTGTCCTCGGGCGGGAGCGTGTCGTCGTCGCGGAGGAACTCCTGATACAGGTTCGACGCGACCACGCAGTCTGCGGTTTGGATGACCTCTTTGGCGCGCTGGGTCATGTGCGCCGGGAGACCGGGACCGATGCCGACGACGTAGAGTGTTCCGTAGTCGTCGGGAATCCCGCCGTGGTCGTCCGCCGTCGTCTCCGCGCCGTCGGTCATCGTCCCACCGCCACCGTCACCGCGTCGTCGTAGCGCTGCTTTTCCACGACCAGTTCGTGGTCGCGGCCACCGGCAATCGCGCTCGCCTCAGCAATTCCCGGCCAGCCGATGAGTTCCTTCGACCGCGACGGCGTCGGGCCTTCGAACTCGGTCAGCGTCTCCTTCTCGAAGTAGACGACGCCCGCGCCGATTTCTTGGGCGGCGTCGAGCATGCCGGGTTCGTCGGCCTTTCGCGTGCCCGTCGCGACGAAGTCCACGTCGTCCCAGTCGCAGTCGGCGTCGTCGAGCGCCTGTTCCCACGCGGTCAGGAACTGCGCTTTCTTCGCGCCGGAGACGCTGCCAGTTCCGAGGACGACGCCGTCGTCGCCGTTTCGCTTCAGGACGGTCACGTCGTCGTCGACGAGGACTGCTTTCGGGCCGTCGAGTCGAGCGACCGGGCCGAGTTCGTCGTTGAGGACGGCGAGGTTCGTCGCGACGGTCGAATCGCCGTTGACGACGTGCGTGTCGAGCGCCTTTGCCTTGCTCTCGACGCCCTGCTTTCCGGCCGCCTCGGAGGCGGTCGTCATCGCCGGGACCGCGCCGAGTTTCGAGAGGTCGTAGGCGACCTGATTCGCGCCGTGGTGGCCGCCGGTGAGCGGAATCGCCCACGTCAGTTCTTCGTCCACGACGACGACGGCGGGGTCATCCCACTTGTCGTCGAGGAGGCCGGCGGTCTTTCGCATGGCGATGCCGCTGGCCATCAGGCCGACGAAACAGTCGTATTCGCCCCAGTGCTCGGCGAACACGTCGCCGTGGTAGGGCAGAATGTCGATGCGGTCGTAGTCGTCGGCGAGTTCGGCCTTGATTTCCTCGGCCGTCTCCATCTTTCGCTCGAAACTGACGATGCCAATCTCGCGTGCGACTTCGCCGTCGCTGTCTGGTGTTTGACAGTGTCCGCTTCCGGAATCAGAGTCACTCATCGTGTATCACGCTCCTGTGGTTCAGAATCGGTGTCGGGGTCGTCGTTCGGTGCGTCGCCGCCGCGTGCCCAGTCGCCGTAGAGGAACGACCGCTCGTAGTCCGAGCCGGTGACGGCGTCGCCAATCATGACGAGGGCCGAAGCACGATAGCCCGCGTCTTCGACCTTCTCGCCGATGGTCTCGATGGTTCCTTCGATAACGTCCTCGTCCGGCCACGAGGCGTGATAGACGACCGCGACGGGGGTGTCCGGGTCGTGGCCCTCGTCGAGGAGGCGGTCCATCGTCTCCGCGACGGCGTGGGTGCCGAGGTAGATACAGACCGTGGTGTCGCCGAAGCCGACGAAGTCGCTGATGTGGTCTTCTTCGGCCGTGAGCGTCCGACCCTGCGGTCGGGTGAAGACGACGTGGTTGGCGACTTCGTTCAGCGTCAACTGCGTGCGAAGCGTCGCGCTCGCGGCGAACGCGGAGGTGACGCCCGGAACGAGGTAGGTCGGGACTCCTTCCTTCGCCAGCGCGTCCATCTGCTCTAGGGCGGCCCCGTATATCGCCGGGTCGCCGCTGTGGAGTCGGACGACCGTCTCGCCGGATTCGTAGGCGTCGGCCATCAGCGGAATCAGCTCTTCGAGGTCCTTGCCGACGCTGTTGACCTGTTCGGCGTGGTCGCAGTACTCATCGAGGAGTTCGCTGTTGACGAGCGACCCGGCGTGAACGACGAGGTCCGCTTCCTCGACGAGTCGGCGTCCGGCGACCGTGAGCAGTTCGGGGTCGCCCGGTCCGGCACCGATGAAGGGGATGCCTTCGTTGTCGGTGAAGCCGGTGTCTGCGTCGCCGTCGGCCGTCACACCGACCCCTCCGAGTCAACGCCGTCGAACTCCGCGGTCGCAACGTCGCGTTCAAGACCCGCTCGCTCGGCGTAGGCCAGCGTGTAGTAGTCGCGTTCTTCGAGTTCCTCCGGGTCGGAGGTGACGAGCGTCTCGCCCTGTTCCATGAAGAGCCGACGGCCGAATTTCACGTCGTATCCGGCTTCAGTCAGCCCCTCGTAGGTCGCGGGGGCGTCGGTGACTTTGAACAGAATCATTCGGTCGGGGCCGGTTGGAACCGCACCGTTTGCCGCCTCGCGGAGCGCGAGCCCGGTTCCCGACTCGATTTCGACGCCCAGCGCCGTTGCGAACGCGGTCATCGCGCTCACGCCGGGGACGACTTCGAGTTCGATTTCGGGGTGGAACGCGTCGAGCGTCCGGCGGAGGTGGCCGAACGTGGAGTAGACGTTCGGGTCGCCGAGCGTCACGAACGCGATGTCGTCCGATGCGGCTCGCTCTGCGACCTCTGCGGCGGCCTCCTTCCACGCGCGTCGGAGTTCGTCCGGGTCGCGCGTCATCGGGAAGTCGAGGTCGCCGATTCGCTCTTCGGGGACGTGATTCAGCGCGACCGTCCGGGAGAGTCGCCCCGGGGAGTAGACGACGTCGACCGATTCGAGGAGTCGCTTTCCTTTGACGGTCACGAGGTCGGCGTCGCCGGGACCGAGACCGATTCCGTAGACGGTCATCAGTCCAGCCCTCCGGCGTCGCGTCGGCCGACGATGATGTAGACGGGGTTGTTCGACCGGAAACTCGTCGCCCCGGCGAGTTCGTAGCCGTGGCTCACCTGCATCTGGACGACTTCGTCGAGCAGGTCGCGCTCGCGGAACGCCTCGATGGCCGCGCCCGTCGGTTCGACCCGCGAGACGTTCATCACGATTCGGTCTACGTCGGTCTCGACGGCGTGGTCCAGCACCGCCTCGAAGTTCCGGCTTCCGCCGATGAACATCGCGTCGGCGTCTTCTGGAAGTCCTTCGGGGGCTTCTGCCTCGCGGAGCGTCACGTCCGCGTCGTACTCGTTCGCGGCGAGATTCTTCTCCGTGACCTCCAGTCGGTTCGGTTTTCGCTCGACTGCCGTCACTCGTCGGACTCGCTGTGCCGCCTCGATGGTGACGGAGCCGGTACACGACCCGACGTCGACGAAGTGGTCAGTCGGGCGCAAGCCGAGTTTGTCGAGTGTCACCGCTCTCACCTCGGGTTTCGTGGGGCCCGCCTTCGCGTCGTGCGGGAGTTGTAGGCGTGACATTTGCGCTAACAATCTGGACGCCGTTTGAAAACAATTGTGCTTGTACTACAGAAAACACAGTTTCATAAAATCTGCCCTCTGAGTTATTAAAATAAAATTGCGTTAGAACAACTCCTGTTGACTTACCTCGAAAGTTTTACAACCCTGTTTGTGGTTACTCAACCTGAATTTAGAATGGCATCCACTGCCAACACAGTTCACGGGCGAGTCGAACAGGCGCGGGTCGAACTGACACCGGTTCAGATGGCTGCGGGGATGCTCTTCGTCGCCGCACTCGGCTATACACTGCTGTTCGTGCAGGACCCACTCGTGCACGATTCGATGCACAACTTCCGTCACGCGGCCGGTATCGCCTGCCACTGACCATGCTCGCGGAGTATCTGACGCGAGGCGTGAAAGCGGGGCTTGTCGCCGGCGTCGTCTTCGGCCTGTTCATGGCCGTCGTCGCTAACCCGCTCGTCGTCTACGCCGACGAGATGAACCACGCCGCAGCGGACGTCGATGGCGGGCACGAGCACGAATCTGAGGCTGCTCACGCCCACGGAGACGAAGGCGACCACGCTCACGAGGATGGAAGTGGGCACGAGCACGAGGACGGAAGCCACGGTCACGAAGCAGGAGGCCACACCGACGAGGGCGAGTCCCACGCCGACGGCGGTGAGGGCCACCACGACACCGCCGTTTCGATGGCGGTCAACAAGGCGGTGAGCGTCGTTTCCGGCGGTCTCTGGGCTGTCCTGCTCGGCGGCGCGTTCTTCGGTATCGCGTTCTACTTCCTCGAACCCGCGATTCCGGGGGCCGGCGCGGCCAAGAGCTACGCGATGGGACTTGCCGGATTCGTCACCGTCTCGGGTGCTCCGTGGCTGGTGTTGCCGCCAGCGTCACCCGGTGCGCAGCAGTCGCTTCCAGTCTCGACTCGAATCCCGCTCTACGCCGGGATGATGGTCGCTGGCGCACTCACCTGCCTGTTGGCTGGATACGTGTACAACCGACTGCGGGCGTCGAACGGCCGCAGTGTCGCCATCGTCGGCGGGCTACTCCCCTTCGGTATCCTCGCGATTCCGGCCGTGTTGGCTCCGACGAACACGATTCAAGGGGCACTTTCGCCCGAACTTCGGACCGGGATGACTGGTCTGTTCGTCTTCGGGCAGGTTCTCGTGTGGCTGCTCCTCGCGACGACGCACGCACAGCTACGGTCGGCGAACACATCCCAGACCGACCCTTCGGCTGCGAGCCGTGGGGCGACGCTCTCAGCCGACTGATGGAGGACCGAACCGACGAGGTCAGAGAACACGGATTCACGGACCACGTGCTGGTCTGTACGAACAGCCGGGATTCCGAGTACGCGGCCTGCGCAGAGGCTCACGGCCCGGCCGTGTACGACGCGGTGAAATCGTGGCTGCGCGACCGCGGCGTGTTCTGGTCGCACGTCTACGTCGCCGAGACGAGTTGCCTCGGCCTGTGCAGCGCCGACGGTGCCGCGATTGCGATTCACCCGCGAAATCGCTGGTACTCCGACGTTCGACCGGAGGACGTCCCGGAGTTGCTGCGCGACGAGTTCGGAGAGGAGGCCGACGCGCTCGGTCAGCGTGGTGACGTCGACGCGTCGAACTAACCCGAACTCGACTGTCTCACATCTCGGAGCTAGGCTTTTCACGCGGCCCGTCGAACCTCTGGTTATGTCAATACAGTTCGAACTCGACACGCAGGAAGCGACGTTCCACAGTCCGCTCGAAGAGTTCGAGCAGACGACGGTCGAAACCGAGATTCGGGTCGACCCGCTGACCGGACGCACCACGCGGGTCGTCGCCGACAACTTCCTGCTCCCCGAGGACCCCGAAATCGACGACTCGGTCCTCGACAGCGAGGGCTGTTTCTTCTGTCCGGGCACGGTCGAAGAAGCGACGCCCACGTATCCCGAGTGGGTTGGCACCGACCGCGGGAAAAGCGGCGAAGCGACCTCCTTCCCGAATCTGAATCCGTACGGGTCGTACTCGAACGTCATCGCGCTCACCGAGGAGCACTTCGTCCCGATAGACGAGTTCACCACAGCGCAGTTCGCCGACGGACTCTGTGCGGCGTTCCAGTACGTTCGTGACGTCTTCGACCACGACGACGACGCCCGATTCGCCTCGGTGAACATGAACTTCCTCCGCCCCGCCGGGTCGAGTCTCATCCACCCACACATGCAGACGCTCGTCGACGACCGCGGGACGAACGAACAGCGCCGCGTCGCCGACGCCGCCCGCGAGTTCTACGAGGAACACGACGAGTCGTACTGGTCGGAACTCGCAATCCAAGAACGCGGTGGCGACCGATACGTGGCCGAGACCGGCGGCGTCCATTGGCTCGCCCCCTTCGCGCCGAAACACCACCGCCACCTCCTCGGCGTCGCGGCACAGATTCATACCGGCGTTCCCGACCCCCGCGGCGATGTCGCACACGACTTCGCAGAAGGCCTCGTGAACGTGCTCTCGTACTACGCCTCGGTCGGCCTGAACAGCTTCAACGTCGCCATGTTCATCGAGCGCGACGACCCCGCGTTGCCGCCGGTGATGAACATCACCGCCCGGTCGGTGTTCGACGAGTACTACTGGAGCGACGCGACCTACTTCACCTCGCTCCACGACGAGAGCGTCGTCGACGTCGACCCCGAAACCTACGGGTACGAGGCGCACAAGTTCTTCTGACCGGGGAGCGCGACTGGAACGGGAACACGGGCGCCTTCCGTTACTGCGTCCAGACCGTCTTGCGATTGACGAACTCTTTGATTCCCGCTTCGGAGAGTTCGCGGCCGTAGCCGGCGTCTTTGATGCCGCCGAAGGGGACTCTTGGGTCGGACTTCACCATCTCGTTGATGTAGACACACCCGGCTTCGATGTCGCGCGCGAGACGCTGGCCCCGCTCCCTATCTTCGGTCCAGAGACTCGCGCCGAGACCGAATCGGGTGTCGTTCGCTTTCTCGATGGCCTGCGCTTCGTCGGCGACTTTGTACACGGCCGCGACGGGACCGAACGTCTCCTCGTTGTCGGCGGGGCACCCGGCGGGAACACCAGTCAGGATAGTCGGCGGGTAGTACGCGCCCTCGTGGTCGAGTGGTTCGCCACCCGTCAGCACTGTCGCCCCGGCATCGACGCTCTGCTGGACTTGGTCGTGAAGTTCGGCCATCAGGTCGGCGTCGGCCTGCGGGCCGATATCCGTCTGCTCGTCCATCGGGTCGCCGATAGTGAGGGCTTCGAACGCCTCGACCAGCCTCTCGACGTACTCGTCGTAGACTGCCTCGTGGACGATAAATCGCTTTGCGGCGATACAGGACTGGCCGCCGTTTTGGGTTCGGGCTTGGACGCCCGTCTCGACCGCCGCATCGAGGTCGGCGTCGTCGAGGACGATAAAGGGGTCCGACCCGCCGAGTTCCAAGACGGTCTTTTTCAGGTGCTTCCCGGCGGTTTCGGCGACTGCCCGGCCTGCCGGTCCGCTTCCGGTGAGCGTCGCTGCGCGCACGCGGTCGTCAGAAAGCACGTCGTCGACCTTGTTCGACCCGATGAGTAGTGTCTGGAAGACGCCGTCTGGATAGCCGGCCTCTCGGAACACCTCTTCCAGTGCGAGCGCGCACCCGGGCACGTTCGAAGCGTGCTTGAGCAGGCCGACGTTCCCGGCAGTCAGATACGGCGCGGCGAAGCGGATGACCTGCCAGAACGGGAAGTTCCACGGCATCACGGCCAGTACCGGACCGAGCGGGTCGTGGACGGTCGTGACCTCGGTACCCGGTGGGCTGGGGTGGTGTTCGTCCCCAAGATAGGCGCTCGCGTGCTCGGCGTAGTGGTCGCAGGCCCACGCGCACTTTTCGACTTCGCCGATTGCTTGCGAGATGGGCTTTCCCATCTCGTTCGTCATCAACTCAGCGTACCGGCGCTTGTTCTCTCGCAGGACGTCCGCGGCGTTCGAGAGGAGTTCCTCGCGTTCGCGAATCGGTCGCTCGCGCCACTCCTCGAACGCGTCCATGGAGCGGGAGAGCGCCGCTTCGACATCCGTGTCATCGTCTTCCTCGTAGGTGTCGATTCGGTCGCCCGTCGCGGGGTTTCTCGATTCCATACGCTCACAAAACACGCACCATTATTGATTATGTTCCCACCGGAACATCTTGGGGGCGACGGACACTCGGCGTTCCACTCGAATACGAGCAGCAGGAACCCCTCCCGCCGGTACGCTGACAACGCACGGGTGACAACAACACACAACAAATGGCGCACCCAGACGAGCCGGACGACCGGGTCGAGACGCTCCTCGACGAGATGACGCTTCGAGAGAAAGCCGCCCAACTGGCCGGCACCTACGTCGGAACGATGGAGGAGACGCAAACCATCGCGGACGCGACAGAGATGGTTCGCGAACACGGGCTCGGCTTCGTGACGCCGTTCGGCTACGGTGGGTCTCCGCATCGTGACCTGTCTACAGTCGTCGAAATCGCGAACGAACTCCAGCGCGTCGCTCGCGAGGAGACGCGACTCGGGATTCCGATTCTCATCCCCATCGACGCGATTCACGGCAACGCCTACGTCGAAGAGACGACTGTCTTCCCGCACAACCTCGGTGTCGCGGCGGCCCGCGACCGCGACCTCGTCGAACAGATTGGCGAAATCACCGCGACCGAGGTCGCTGCCACCGGAGCGAGTCTCACGTACGGCCCGACCTGCGATGTCGCCCGCGACCCGCGGTGGGGGCGAACGTTCGAGACCTTCGGCGAATCACCGGTTCTCTGTGGCGAAATCGCTGCTGCGAAGGCGCGGGGGATTCGCGGTGCGCCAGTCGACGTCGCAGCCATGGCGAAGCACTTCCCCGCTTACGGCGAACCCGAGCGCGGTGAAGACGGCGCTCCGGTCGATAGGTCACTCTCGTCGCTCTATCGGGACTTCCTCCCGCCGTTCGAGCAGGTCATCGAAGCCGGCGTCGAGGGTATCATGCCCAGCTACAACTCCATCAACGGTGAGCCGTCACACGGGTCGCACTACTGGCTCTCGGAGGTGCTGCGCGACCAACTCGGATTCGACGGCTACGTCGCCTCGGACTGGAACGGCGTCGACATGCTTCATCGGGACCACCGGGTGACCGAGTCGCAGCGCGAGTCGATTCGTCGGTCGTTTACCGCCGGTGTCGACGTTCACTCGTTAGGCGAAGTCGACCACGTCGACCACGTCGTCTCGTTGGTCGAAGCCGGTGATATCAACGAGTCCGAACTCGACACGTCTGTCCGGCGGGTGCTCGAACGCAAGGCCGAACTCGGCCTGTTCGACGACCCCTTCGTCGATTTCGACGAGGCTGCCGAGACAGTCGGACGCGACGACCACCGTGAAGTCGCCCTCGAAGCCGCCCGGAAGTCGATGACGCTCCTGCGGAACGACGGCGGGTGTCTGCCCTTCGACCCGGACGGAGACGAGATTCTCGTCACCGGGCCGAACGCCGACGAGCTGACACATCAGGTTGGCGGATGGAGTCTCACCGAATCGGACGAACTCGACGGGACGACCGTTCGGGAGGGTATCGAGACGCTCGTCGGTTCGGAGACGACAGTCACCTACGAACGTGGTGCCGGGGTCGCCGACTCGGACGACCTCGATTCGGCAGTCGCGGCGGCCGAAGACGCCGACGCCGCGGTGGTCGTCCTCGGAGAGAACTGGTACATCCACGAGTTCGGGCTTCAGAACGTAGACGGCCCGGCAGACCGATTCCCGAACCGCGCCGAACTGACGCTCCCGGACGCGCAGCGGGAACTCCTCGAAGCTGTCGTCGAGACCGGAACGCCCACCGCACTCGTCGTCGTCGCTGGCCGACCGCTCGCACTCCCGTGGGCGGCCGAGAACGTCGATGCAATCTTGCAGGCGTACTATCCCGGTGCGGACGGTGGTCTGGCAGTTGCCGAGACGCTCTTCGGCCACCACAATCCGAGTGGAACGCTTCCGATATCGGTGCCGCGCTCGGCGGGGCACCTTCCGGTCCGGCACAATTACCTCCCACACCCACACCCAATCGGTGCCGACGAACACATCTCCTCGTACGACCCGCTGTGGGCGTTCGGTCACGGACTCTCGTACACGACATTCGAGTACCACGACCTGTCTGTGAGTTCCGAATCAGTCTCGAACGGCGACTCGTTCGAGGTGTCCGTGCGACTGGAGAACACTGGCGACCGAGCGGGCGACGAGGTCGTGCAACTCTTCGGCGGCCGTGAGCACGCGTCTGTCGTGACTCCCGTCGAGGAACTCGTCGACTTCCAGCGCGTTTCGCTCTCTCCCGGCGAATCCGTCACAGTATCTTTCGACGTTCCCGTCGACGCCTTCGACGTCGTCCACCCCGACGGTGTAAGCCGATTCGAACCCGGGACACTCACGCTCAGATGCGAGTCACGGACTGTGTCTGTCGAAGCAATCCATGGCTGAACGGCGTGTGTTCCGAATACAGGGCTCGAACTCACCGCTGACAAATATTCACAAATAAAAAAGATTACTTCGGCTGTTGCGAAGACTTCGTTCTGAATTAGACAATCTTATCACCCAAAAGCAACAATCGTTCGCCTATGAATGGGTCTAACCAAGACTGGTGGCCGAATCAGTTGAACTTGGAGATTCTCGACCAGAACGCCCGCGACGGCAGTCCGCTGGGCGACGACTTCGACTACGCCGATGAGTTCGAGAAACTCGACCTCGAAGAAGTGAAGTCGGACATCGAAGCGGTGCTGACGACGTCCCAGGATTGGTGGCCAGCGGACTACGGTCACTACGGGCCGCTCATGATTCGGATGGCGTGGCACAGCGCCGGTACCTACCGAACCAGCGACGGTCGCGGCGGTGCATCCGGTGGGCGACAGCGATTCGCGCCCCTCAACAGTTGGCCGGACAACGTCAACCTCGACAAGGCACGCCGCGTACTCTGGCCGGTCAAGCAGAAGTACGGCCGCAAACTCTCGTGGGCTGACCTGCTGGTTCTGGCCGGAAACGTCTCTCTGGAGTCGATGGGATTCGAGACGTACGGTTTCGCCGGCGGACGCGAAGACGCCTTCGAACCCGACAAGGGCGTCGACTGGGGTCCCGAAGAAGAGTGGCTCGGTGACGAGCGCCACGACGAAGAGGGCAACCTCGAAGGCGACCTCGCTGCGGACCACATGGGTCTCATCTACGTGAACCCGGAGGGTCCCGGCGGCGACCCTGACCCGGAGAAGGCGGCAGAATACATCCGGCAGTCGTTCAAGCGCATGGCGATGAACGACGAAGAGACGGTCGCGCTCATCGCCGGTGGCCACACCTTCGGGAAGGTCCACGGCGCTGCGCCCGACGACCACCTCGGCGAGGAGCCGGAATCGGCACCCATCGAACAGCAGGGTCTCGGCTGGGAGAGCGACTACGGCTCCGGCAAAGGCCCCGACACGATTACGAGTGGTCTCGAAGGTCCGTGGACCGACGCGCCGACCGTGTGGGACAGCGGCTTCCTCGACAACCTGTTCGAGTACGAGTACGAACTCACCAAGAGCCCCGCCGGTGCGTGGCAGTGGACGCCGATTGACGAAGAGGCACAGGACAGCGCGCCGGACGCGCACGACCCGTCGAAGAAGCAGACGCCGATGATGCTGACGACGGACCTCGCGCTCAAGGAGGACCCGGACTACCGGGAGATTGCCAAGCGCTTCCACGAGAACCCCGACGAGTTCCAGGAAGCCTTCGCGAAGGCGTGGTACAAGCTGACCCACCGCGACATGGGCCCGCCGGAGCGCTTCCACGGTCCAGAGGTTCCCGACGAGGAACTGATTTGGCAAGACCCGCTCCCCGATGCTGACTACGACCTGATTGGCGACGAAGAAATCGCCGAACTCAAAGAAGAGATTCTGGCTTCGGACCTCTCGGTCTCCGAACTCGTCAAGACCGCGTGGGCGTCGGCGTCGACGTACCGCGACAGCGACAAGCGCGGTGGTGCAAACGGCGCTCGCATCCGTCTCGAACCGCAGCGCAGTTGGGACGTAAACGAGCCGGAGCAACTGGAGACGGTGCTTTCGACGCTCGAAGGCATTCAGGAAGAGTTCAACGGCAGTCGGTCCGACGACGTGCGGGTCTCGCTCGCCGACCTCATCGTCCTCGGTGGGTGTGCCGCCGTCGAACAGGCGGCCAGAGATGCCGGCTACGACGTCGAAGTTCCGTTCGAACCCGGTCGCACCGATGCGACGCAGGCGCAGACCGACGTCGAGTCCTTCGAGTGGCTCGAACCGGACGCCGACGGGTTCCGCAACTACCTCACCGACGGTGACGAGCAGGACCGCTCGGCGGAAGAACTGCTCGTCGACAAGGCCGACCTGCTGACGCTGTCGGCCGACGAGATGACCGTCTTGGTCGGCGGCATGCGCGCGCTGAAGGCCAACTACCAGGACTCCGACCTCGGTGTCTTCACCGACCAGCCAGAGACGCTGACCAACGACTTCTTCGACGTCCTGCTCGACATGAGCTACGAGTGGGAACCGGCCTCGGAGGACGAGGAGGTCTTCGAGCTGCGCGACCGCGAGACCGGCGAGGTCGAGCATGAGGCGTCCCGCGTCGACCTCGTCTTCGGCTCGAACGCCCGACTTCGCGCTATCGCCGAGGTCTACGGCGCTGACGACGCAGAAGAACAGTTCGTCCACGACTTCGTCGATGCGTGGCACAAGGTCATGAGCCTCGACCGCTTCGACCTCGAATAAGCGTCGACCGCTTCGTCCTCGAATAAGCGTCGACCGCTTCGTCCTCGATTCGACGCCTCGTTCGACGCCTTCGGCGCTGTCGGCGGCGTCTTCGCTATTTTCACTATTTTCGTCGTCTCCGCTATTTTCATCCCCTCGGCGTCGACTCTGCGCACTCGTGTCCGGATGCTGGCTGATACGGGGTGTTAACCCAGTGTGGACCCAATGACAAGTATGTCGAACCACGAGGCTGCTTTCGAAATCGAATCCCCGGCAGACGCGACTGCGACTCGGCGTATCTTGGCACACGCCTACGACACGATTCGGGAGGAATCGCGCACCGTCCGAGAGGGGACGGAAGACGCAACTGAACTCCTCGATTCGTTCCAGGAACTCCGAGATGCGGTGCAGTCTCAGTCTCCGGGTCGGTTGACTATCACCTACCACAGTTTCGACGAGGAGTTCGATTCGTCGGAATCCCGCGACTGAAGCCGTCGTCGTCCCACCGGTGTTTTCTCGTAGTGCCGGATGTACTGTTGGTCGCTTCCCTATTCTGTAGTACTCATCCGCAGAAGCCGCGTGTTCTGAAAATAGCCGTCGCTCTCGAAGGTGTGAGTCCAAAGAGAAAACGTCGTTACACAGTGTCGCCGGTCAGGCGACGACGTGAAACGAGCTTACGTCCGAAGGACGTTCTTCGCGCGGGGACCCTTAGGGGCCTGTTCGATATCGAATTCGATTTCCGTCCCTTCCGTAAGATCGTCGCCGCCAACGTCTTCCATGTGGAAGAACACGTCGTCGTCCGAATCGTCCGTCGAGATGAAACCGTAGCCGCCAGTGTCGTTGAAGAAATCAACTTTACCGTTTGCCATTACAGATGTACACAAACAGAACACACGGTTAATACTTCCGCATTTGTTTTCCAAAATCCGAATTAGAAAAACGAAAACGAACAAAAGAGATTAAAATCTGGATACCTGTCTACTTCGGTGATTCTAGGTGGCAGGTACATCTGATTCAGCAGAACGAACCGGTGCTTCCGACGAATCGGTAGTTCGCACTGGCGACGTTCGTCGTTCGTGACGTTCGGTCCACGTGGTCGGCGTGGATACCAGCCCTTTTGGGTTGCAAGCATCACCAGTCAGTATGCCCTTTTCTTTACCATCTCTGGTGGGTCAGTTCTTGGTCTCTACTCCTCTGACTGTCGGGATGCTCGTCGTCTTCGCGCTCATCCTCCTCGCACTCGTACTCTTTGCGACCGAGTGGTTCCCAATCGACGTCACCGCTATCTTGCTGATGGTGCTCTTGATGGTTCTCGAACCGTGGACACAAATCACTCCACGGGAGGGAATCTCGGGATTCGCTAACCCGGCGACGATTACCGTTCTCGCCATGCTCATCCTGAGTACTGGCGTCAACCGAACCGGTATCGTCCAACTCATCGGTCGCAAGATGGCGGCGTTCGCTGGGGCCGACCGACGCAAGCAACTCGCTGCGACGGTCGGTATCACCGGCCCCGTCTCGGGTGTCGTCAACAACACGCCGGTCGTCGCGATTCTCGTTCCGGTTATCAACGACCTCGCACACAACGGCAAGACCTCGCCGTCGAAGCTTTTGATGCCACTGTCGTTCGCGTCGATGCTCGGGGGGACGCTCACGCTCATCGGCACGTCGACGAACATCCTCGCCAGCGATATCGCGGCGCAAATCGGTGCGGAGTCTCCCGAACTCGGCTTGCACGCGTTCGGGATGTTCGAGTTCACCAAACTGGGCGTGCTCGTCTTCGCGGTGGGTGCCATCTATCTGATGACAGTCGGCGTTCGACTGCTACCCGAACGAATCCCCGCCGACGAAGACCTCGTCGAAGAGTACGCCATCCAGGAGTATCTCGCAGACGTCGTCGTTCCCGCGAACTCGCCGCTAATCGGACAGACGGTCGAAGAGGCGCTGGGAGACGACGAACTCGACATCGACGTGTTACAACTCATCCGATACGGCGAGCGTTTCTCTGACCCACTCGCCCGGAAAGAGATTCGCGAGAGCGACACACTCCGACTCAGAACGAATCGAGAGACGCTCGAACAAATCATGGACGCCGAGGGGCTCAGGCTCACTGGCGGCCCGCAGTCTGAAGGCGACCTCCATCCCGGGGAGGAAGAACCGGTCCTCGTCGAAGTCGTCATTCCGTCGGGGTCGTTTCTCGTCGGCGAGACGCTCGCGAGTTCGACGTTCCGGCAACGCTACGATGCGAACGTCCTCGCCTTTCGAACCCGGGGTGACGTCGTCCGCGACCGATTCGAGGATATCCGTATTCGCGTCGGTGACACGCTCTTGGTGCAGGCACCGCCGGATAGCCTCACCCGACTCGTCGAAAACGAGGACTTCATCGTCGCCCACGAGTTCGACGAGGTGTCCTATCGGAGCGAGAAGATTCCGTTTGCGGCCGCCATCATCGCCGGGGTCGTCGCGCTGCCCGCGTTGAACATCTTGCCAATCGTCGTCTCGGCGCTCGCCGGCGTCGTCGCGATGGTCTTCTCTGGCGTCCTCAAGCCGACGGAACTCTATTCGTCGGTCGAGTGGAACGTCATCTTCCTCCTCGCGGGTGTCATCCCGCTCGGCTCCGCACTTCAGCAGACGGGCGCGGCAGCACTCCTCGGGGATGCTGTCGCCTCGACGGCGACGTTCTTACCGGCGCTTGGTGTCCTCTGGGTGTTCTACATCGCGACCGGACTGTTGACGAGCGTCATCAGCAACAACGCGAGCGTCGTGTTGATGATACCCGTCGCTGCCAGCGCCGCCCAATCGATTGGTGCGAACGCGTTCGCGTTCGTCCTCGCCGTGACGTTCGCCGCCTCGACAGCGTTCATGACGCCGGTCGGCTACCAGACGAATCTCTTCGTGTACGGTCCCGGTGGCTACAAGTTCTCCGACTTCATCCGCGTCGGCGCGCCACTACAGATGCTGCTCTCGGTCGTCACCGTCCTCGGAATCGCGTTCTTCTGGGGGGTGCACCCGTGAGTTCGCAAGGTGCGTGAGGTGAGCGTGCCCGAAGGCCCGAAACACGCTCACCGACTTCGGCCGAGTGAGAGAATCTGCTCTTGGTATCGGTAGCCGAGCACCGAGAGCGCGACGAGAAGCACTAACAGTCCGACCATCGACTCGATTCTCGACTCGGCTAACTCCCCTCCAGCGACGTTTACAATCAAGAACGCGGGGAGCCGACCGACGAATGCGAGTACGACGAGTGTGCGAATCCGGATAAGCGAGAGCCCAGCGATAAAACAGATAGCGTCGTCTGGCAGTCCCGGAATGAGAAAGAGAACAAACACTGCCATCACGCCGCGCTCGTCTATCATCGAATCGAATCGCTCGACGATATCCGGGTCGACGACTCGTTCGACGTAGGCACGACCGACTCGTCGCGCGATGACAAAGGCGACAAAGCTCCCGAGTGTGATTCCGATGATACTGTAGAGGGTTCCCCAATAGCCTCCGAAGATGTAGCCACTGGCGAAGCCCATGACCTGTCCCGGAATCGGTGCGACGACCACCTGTAGCGCCTGCAGCGCGATGAACACTACTGGGGCAAACACGCCAAACGAGAGGATGAACGCTTTCAGTCGGGAGACGCTCGTGAATAGTCCGATCTGGTCGTGGATGGTGTAGAGCACGCCTCCTCCGACCGCCACGACTATCAGGAGGTGGACTGCGACGCGTGACTTACTCACATCGGGGTTGAGAAGTGGCATATTACGGTTGTCTGTCGACTCGGGGTTTCACATCGCAAAAGCGACGCCTGCGATACTGTACGCGCCGCCGGCTGGGTGTCTCATATCACCTCCATCGCTTGATGAGTAACAGTGACCCGAAGACACCGAGTGCAGCGAGGGCGACGATGGGACCGAATCCAGGAACTGGCGTACTACTGACGTCCGCTTTCTCCTGGACCTCTGGGTCGTTCGGCGCGTAGTCGCGGCTATCGACAACGCCGTCGTTGTCGCTGTCGCTCTCGGCTGTGGGGGTGGGTGTTGCTGTGGGAGTCGGCGTTGCTGTAGGAGTCGGTGTTGCTGTGGGTGTAGCCGTGGGAGTCGGCGTCTCTGTAGGTGTAGGCGTTGCTGTGGGCGTGGGCGTGGGCGTGGCTGTGGATGTCGCTTGGTCCATAGCCGGAGGCTCGTAGCTCACTTGGATGGTCTGTTCGTCTATTCTGTCACTCGCCCATGGGTCGTGGTCGGTAAAGACGACGCGAACCTCGAGTGACTGCGCATCGAAGCTCTGCACAGAACTATCGGGTATCTGGTAAACGTACGTGTACGGGTCTTGGTTAGGGAGCGTTTCGGTCGTATCCAACTCGACGTCGTTACCGTCCTCACCGACGAGCGTGACGGTAAACCGGGGTTCGATATCCGGGTCGTCGTCAGACTCATCGTTACAGCCAAAGCACTTCGTGTCTGCGACGATTTCGATATTAAACGACGACACAGCTCCATCGCCGTCGTTGTCGACCGCGTCGACCACGCTAACCGATTTGATAGATGCTTCGTCTGCGACTACGATTCCGACGGGAACGAGTAACGTGGCCAATACGACGAGTACGGCGACTGGCCGAGCGTCACCCATCACCGAACACTCCCTCAATCAGCATGGCCGACGGTGTGTGTGATGCCACGGTAGTGTGGGCCCAGACCCAGTACCTGTGTTCCTCGAAGGCGATTTGTGGATTGCGTGAACTCATCATTTTTCGGGGAGTCTGTGTGGTTTCGTAGCCGATTCGATAGGTGTGAATTCGACATTATTTATAATTAGTATATTTGTTAACATCTATCATGCCTAATCTGAAATAATGATACAAATCTTATATTATACGTCGAAAATCAGTTTTTGAATTGACTTCGTGTGGTGTATTCTCGACGGCGTGGTTTTGCTCTGTGCCACCCGATATGTCTCACGCGTATCTCGACTCAGACGCGTCGGCTCGGATGGTCGCAGGCGGCGAGTCGCCGGCGTCGACAACGCGTGTTGGATACCAGAACGCGGTCTATGCGGTGGGTGGATGCGAGCAACCATACTTCGAGATACATTGGAAAACCTGTCGAACAAGCCGAATTCGCGTAGTCTGAATCGAGCTGTGGCCGACACCTGCTGTCGGTATCTCTCCACAGAGTACACCCCAGTGACACGAGAACTCTCAATTCCGATATTCGCCCGGAGTGTTCATATACGCGGCACGTGAGCGATACGTATCCACCAGTATAACTGAAACTCATCTACTACTATGATTGGTGACGCATGAACGGCACGGGGGGACGTGGTATCGACCGGGGGCAGGCCGGAATGGGAACACTCATCGTCTTTATGGAAGATTCAAGGCTAAAACCCCGCCCTTCAGGGCGGGGATACAGCCGACAACTCCTCCACTAACCACGCCCGATGGAAGTACTGGATATTCCACGTCCAGTCGTTGCTTTTAATATACAATCTTCCATAACTGGTTATGAACACAGCCCGATGCTGGAAACAACTCGCACATATCGAGCGAAAATCGTCAACCACCAGCAGGTGAGTGACGACCTCGATGACTGCGGGCACTCAGCATCCAAACTGTGGAACGTCGCCCGATACTACACGCAAGGCCGATGGAACGACGACGGGGAAATCCCCGACGACGGCGAACTTAAATCCGAACTCAAGGAACACGAACGATATAGTGACCTACATTCTCAGTCAAGTCAGCGAGTTCTCGAAGAACTTGCTGAGTCGTTCACCAGTTGGTACAAAGCACGCCAACGCGGAGACGAGAACGCCAACCCACCCGGCTACCGAAAACACGGCGACGAACACCCACGCTCCACCGTGACGTGGAAGCAGAAAGGAATCAAGCACGACTCCAAGCACAACCAAATCCGTCTGAGCAAAGGCTTCAACCTGAAGAACCACCGCTCAGACTTCATTCTCACAGAGTACGAGACGCGACCGGACGTGACCGTGGAGAACATCCAACAGGTTCGAGCCGTCTGGAACGGCAACCGTTGGGAACTTCACCTTGTCTGCAAGGTTGAAATCCCGGTCGAGGACGCCCCCGGAGACAATACGGCGGGCATCGACCTCGGTATCAAGAACTACCTCGCTATCGCCTACGACGATGGTGATGCGGAACTGTATCCGGGGAACGTGCTGAAGCAAGACAAGCATTACTTCACCCGTAACGAATACGGCACAGAAGGTGAGAACGGGGCATCGAAGCGTGCCCTTCGTGCCCGTCAGAAGTTGTCTCGGCGGAAAAATCACTTCCTGCACGCCCTCGCCAAGCACATCGTCGAGCAGTGCATCGACCACGAGGTCGGTCGTATCGCCATCGGTGACTTGAGCGAGATTCGCGAGGAGGACGGCAAGGCTCGGAACTGGGGGAAGCGCGGGAACAAGAAGCTCCACGGTTGGGAGTTCGACCGCTTCACGCGCCTGCTTGAATACAAGGCCGAGGAACACGGCATCCTCGTTGACCGAAAGAGTGAGCGAGACACGAGCAAGACGTGTTCGTGCTGTGGTCGGAAGCGTGACGCGAATCGGGTGGAACGTGGTCTGTACGTCTGTGAGTCGTGCGGGACGACGATGAACGCGGACATGAATGGCGCGGTGAACATTCGCAGAAAGATAACTCAGAATCCCCCAACTGGGGATATGAGTAACGGTCGTTTGGCACGGCCAGTAGCCTACCTGTTCAACCAAACCTCTGGGTCGTTCCACCCAAGAGAACAGGTAAGTTGCAAACCCTAATATCCCAACGCTCGGGAATCCTCGTCGCCAGACTCCGTCTGGCGGGCAACCAGAACGCTCCGCGTTCTGGTGACGCCCTTTAGGGCGGGGAGGATGTCAACGCGATGTTACTGGTCGCGGTAATCGCAAGCGGGACGCTCATCGATACGGGCAATGTCCTTCACGCGACGGCAGAACAGGCGGGACAAGAAAACACTAGTCAGGTGAAGAACCGACTTGACGTCATCGACGTTCTCGGCACGGTCACGAGCCAGAAAGAGGAGACCGACGGAATCGAGATCGAGGGCATTGGAGGCAACCAGACTATCGTCGATTCTGGTGCAGTACTCACAATTTCGCTCCGGTATGGTGATGGACGGGCCAATTTGACGAGCTCCGGTACTGGGACGCTTCAGCTCAACGGCGGTGAGTCACTTCGCGTCGAGAAGGTCGATAGCTCGACTGTCCGAATCACGAACGTCGACTCGGGAGCGTCGATTTCGTTCGACCCAGCGGACAACCTTCAGTTGGAAGCTGAGGACGTAGAGAGTGATGAAGACTTCGTGTATCTCGAGTACACGTACGATGACCCTCACTACGGGCAGACGACTGAGGTCGTATTTGACATCGAAGACACAACCAAAAGCTCATACAGCGTCGAATTTGCGCCACGAACTCGGTCGTACGTCAGACTGGGGGAGTACACTCTGGAACCTGAAAACATCGCTGTCATCACCGACGGCGAATCAGTGACTGTCGACTCGGCATCTGGTGACCTCACTAACGGCGACGGCGACGTTCTTGTCGTCTCTGCGGGTGACGTGTTGACATTCTCTCCCGACGCCGACGCACAGTCGTTCAGTATCACACACGAGGCGAACGGGACGACGCTCACCGTCGACGCGGAAGGGTACCTGAATTCCACTGACGGGGACATCGTCCTCGATGACGACGGGAAGTTAGTCAGGACAGAGAACGACGGTGACAACTCGTTCTACAAACCAGCCGGTCGATACGTCTTCACGCGAGGGTTTTTGAACCCCGGAGACAGCTACGTGCTGTCGGAAATCACGCTCACCGTCCGCCCCGGACCGAAAGCCAGCGGTATCGACCTCTCCGAGACGACGATTTCGTTGCTGACACCCGATACCGCGGCCACGCTCGTCTACGGGTCGACGACGGTCGAAACACAGGAGTTCACGGCCGACGCGGTACACGACGACGACAGCACGCATCCGGTGTTGAACGAAGACGACTTCTTCGATATCGTCATCGACCCGGGCGACGTCTCCCAGGGTTCGACCGTCATCATCGAGATGACGACGCCTTCGGGCGCGACGACGTACGTGCGGCTCCGCGTTCCACGCCCGCTGGCATCGGAACAGACACTCAATCTGAAGTGACGGGCGAGGCGGGGTGTTTGGGACCTTCTCGTCATCGTATCTGTCTCATGTTGCCTTGATGACTAACGTGTAGAACCCCTGTTCCAGCGGCGTCTCTGTGCCCGCGAGTAGTTACACGACTTTCGGAGCTGGAGGATATCCGCCTCGTTCGTTTCGAGACTGCTCAATCTATCGGGTCGATAGTCGAAGGCGGCTTGCATCTCGTCTACAACGTCTCGATTCAGGTACTACTCACCACTCATCCCACCCGCGTCTGTTGAATCCAAAGCGTCATCAAAAACGACCGACCCGACGGGACTCACGCGAGCGGAAGCGAGTGTGAGTACGTCGGGGGAGTGAGCGAAGCGAACGGACCCGACGGGAATGCGTCGTCGCGCGTGACGAATCTGTTTTAATCGAGGCGTTGTCTGGCGATTAGGTACTCTCAGTTCTGACTACTCCAGATACTCTTCGACGTGCTCAACGACTCGGTCTACAAACGCCTCTTCGAGACGTCCCTGCCACGCGACGAAGTCCTCTTTGCGAGGTGAGTGAACTGCCCACGGAGAGACGAACGAGTCGCGAGGAACACCACCGACTTCCCACAGGTCATCGGTGAGCGGGAGTGAATCGTCGTACTCTTTCGTCGAGATTGCAACCGCGATGTACTGCTGGTCACCGAACGGGTGAGAGTCGTTGTTGACGATGAGCCACGGTCGTTGCCTGTCGTCGCCGAGTTTGAACGGGTCAGAACTCCGGGCGACATCACCGCGCTCTGGCTGCATCTATTGTTCGTCCTCGTCTCGCTCGCTCGGATGCTGTGTCTCCGGGGCTACCGAGTCCCACTCGTCGGCGTCGATGCCGCCGTCTTCGTCGTTCAGCCTGTCGGTCGTGGTGTGGAGGTCGTAGGCGGCGGCGACGCGTTCATCGTCGTCCGTGATTGCCCAGAACTCACCCTTGTGACGGACGAGGTTGCGTGCTTTCAGTCGCGAGAGTGAAGTGCCCACTGTGTTCGGGTCTTCACTGATTGCTGTCGCAATCTCGGAGCGCGTGAACGCTTGGTCGCTGTGGGTGTAGAGATACGCGACCACCTGTTCCGGGACGCTTGGCCCTCGTGGGAGGTCACCAGATTCGAAGTCGTCGATGCTCACGGGCATATTTCGGAATTAGTGTGCTGATGTAATGAGTGTACTGCCGTACTTTGTGTGCTGGAACATCGCTGGGAGAGTTCGTCGCGCTACGTGACGAAACTTGTCGGTGAGAACATATGCGTATTCGACGGCTAGAGCGCTCGCTCTTTGGTTCTGAAGCGTTACAGAAGTANGCGCTACGTGACGAAACTTGTCGGTGAGAACATATGCGTATTCGACGGCTAGAGCGCTCGCTCTTTGGTTCTGAAGCGTTACAGAAGTATACGGACCCGACGGGCTTTCGTGCGAGAGACAGATGGAGTCTATATTTCAGGGGTTTTGAGGGGCTGTACCGTTCATTTTCAACATGGTCAGTAGACCGTATTTTGGGGTAGACAGTGAAGACTCGCACAGCAACACTTGTTCATCTGGTTAAATAGACGATTTACAAACGCCGGTCTTGACAACCGCCATTCGAAATTTTCTGGGTCACTCTGTACGTGCTGCGGTGTGTTCTCAATCTTGTTCAATCGGTATATGAATAGTTATACATGTTCTCGCCCTGTATAACGAAAAAATGCGGACGAAGAAGCTCCCAAAGGAGGCACCCGGAAAGTACGTCGACTACCATCCACGTCCGTATTACTCACCAAACTCGCTTCCTCCAGAGCCGAAAATCGAGATTCCCGACGAGATACACGACCTCGTCGCCGACGCAGCGTATCAGATTGGTCGCGTCGATGGCATCAGTTCAACAGTCGATTTCGCGGCCGTCCTCTACACGACACTCATCCGAATCGAAGCGGTCGAGTCGGCTCGAATCGAGGGGGCTGAGGTCGATTATCAAGACGTCGCTGCGTTCCACACGAAACACGAAGACAGCACCGATGCCGAACCGCAAAGCAAGGACTTGCGTGAAGCGCTGAACTACGAAGACGCGCTCCTGTACGGTATCGAGCACATCGAACGTGGTGAAGAAATCACGCTTGAATTGATTAAGCGTCTCCACGAGATGCTCCTCGACGGTGTGCGTAACGAGGGCGATGTCGTCGGAGAGTTCCGCGACCACATGGTTCGGCTCGATAGCCCGAATCCAGCTAAAGATCCGTTCGTTCCTCCATCGTCGTCGTCGCTCGACCGTCTCATGTCGTCGCTCGTCGAGTACGTTGGGATGGACAGCGACTATCATCCACTCGTCGACGCCGCTATTGTCCACTACTTCTTCGAGACGGTTCACCCGTTTTCAGATGGAAACGGTCGCCTCGGCCGGCTCGTCATCATCCTCTATCTGGTCGATCAAGGCTACATCGAGAGTCCGTACATCTACCCGAGTGCTTACTTCAACCGGAACAAGGTCGAGTACGTCGAGAAGATGCGCGCCGTGAGCGAGCAGGGCGAGTGGGTCGAGTGGATTAATTTCTTCCTCGAAGCACTTCGGTCGCAGGCCGAAGAGTCGTACGACCGTACGTGGGCGCTCAAAGAACTGCAGACGAAGTACGAGACGGAATTCGGTGGGAACACGTCGACGGACAGGTTCGCCCGCAAGTTACTCGAAGTTCCGTACTTCACGGCGAACGACATCGTCCGGGAGCTAGACGTATCCCGCGGGACGGCGTACAACGTCATCGAGAACCTCGAAGATGCTGGCCTCATCGAAGAAGTGACTGGGACCGAGTGGGGTCAAGAGTACAAGGCGGTCGAAGTGTTCGACGTGTTCGAGTAAACGACGCGACTCTCAATTCGTTGAACGAAATCTACGTGAGTTCGTCATACTGGTAGTCAAAGTCACCGCAGCCATGCGATTAGAAGAGGGACGGACCCGACGGGATTCCCACGAACGGCAGTGAGTGGGAAGTCGTCGGGGGAGCGAGGCCGAAGGCCGAACGGACCCGACGGGAATGCGTCATCGGTTGTGACAGAATTGGTTTAATCAGTGCGCAGTCTCGCGATTTGGTTCGCCTCGCCCTCAAATAACTCGGACGTCGCCACCGTCGTCCATGATGTCGCTTCGACGAAGCACGAGAATTGATTCGTCGTATCCCTGTTGTGCTACTGCCCCTTCTATCGCTGCTGCTGCAACCTTGTCGTCGGTGAGAACGACGACCCGTGAATGGCCACTTCGGAGAAACTCGATTGCTAATCCGGCGAATACAGTATCAGCTTTCTCTACTTCGTGTTCGTTCTTGCCAGACTTCCGGGCAATCTCTCTTCGGACGTAATCCATCGCTGCGACTGCATCGGAATCGGTCGGTGATGGTGGATTAATCTTGGTCGCCCACCCTTCTTGCATGGCTGTTTCTACTCGGTCCGCGATGTGCATCGTGCTCAGTTCCTCGACAACACGTTGGGGAACTTGCAAGGTTAGCTGATGCCGTGCAGCGAACTTCTGTAGTTTCTGGAACTTCGGATTCTCCGGGCCACCCACGGCGACGAAGAGGTTCGTGTCGGCGAGGACGAAGTCGTCCGGGTGGAGGTCACTACTCTCCATCAAACTCCAGTTCGTCAGGGTCAGGCGAGATGAGTTGTTCGAAGTACGGGTCGTTCTCCCGACCAGCTTCCAAGACGGGCCGAACTGCATAGATGATGGCCATCCCTTCGACTGGCTGGACGTCCATCTCTTTGGCCGCCATTCGTTGGGTGAGTTTTCCAGCGTAGTACTCTGCTGCTGCTCGGACCGCTCTTACGAGTCGTCCGACGCCGTACCGATTGTGGAAGTATTCGGCATCGTCGTCGAATTCCGTGAGTGCGACTGCGTGGAGTAGCGTCGGGGTAATCGCGACTTCGCGGCCGTCGACGAATGCGAACGGTTCCGCGGTGAGTTGGTGGGGGCGCGTGCTCTCGTCGCGGTCGACGACGCCGAGTCGTTCGAGCCGCTCGACGTCGTCGTAGGCCGTTGCACGAGCGAGGTCCAGTTCGTCGATGAGATCCTGGATGGTTGCTGGCCCGTAGTAACAGAGGTAGACGTACTCGCGGGCGAGACGGGGGCTCTGGAGCAACGTCGTGGCTGCCAGCAACCCATCGAAATCGTCGAACGACTGTGGTGGCGCGTCGTCGTCGATTGGTGGGGTGTCTCTACGGTCAGAGAGGGTGGGCATACGTAAAGTACGAAATCTATGTATTTTAGATTTGTGCTGGTGGTGCTCGTTCTCTGGAGTGCGAGTCCGTCACGCTACGTGACGAAATCGGTTGGCGGGAAAATATGCTAATTCGATGGTTAGAGCACTCGCTGTTTGGTTCTAAAGCGTTCCAGAACTGTACGGACCCGACGGGANTCGGTTGGCGGGAAAATATGCTAATTCGATGGTTAGAGCACTCGCTGTTTGGTTCTAAAGCGTTCCAGAACTGTACGGACCCGACGGGACTCAAGCGAGCGGAAGCGAGTGTGAGTACGTCGGGGAAGTGAGCGAAGCGAACGGACCCGACGGGAATGCGTCATCGCGTGTGACGAATCTGTGTTAATCAGCGTGTTGTCTGGCGATTTGCTGTACAACGACCCGACTCGATAGCTGATGCTGAGCCAGTGNACGGACCCGACGGGAATGCGTCATCGCGTGTGACGAATCTGTGTTAATCAGCGTGTTGTCTGGCGATTTGCTGTACAACGACCCGACTCGATAGCTGATGCTGAGCCAGTGGGAGGATTGAAAGAATAGCGGGAACATTTTTGATTCTTCCCGTACTACGTGAACCATGTCAAAATCTACGGACGAACGGGGGCGAATCTACCTCCCGAAAGACGTCCGGTCACGGTTCGGCGAGCGCTATCGCATCGTCGAACTACCGAGCCACGTCGCGCTCTTCCCTGTTGACGACGACCCATTAGAGGGACTTCGTGAGGCAGTTGGCGACGCCTTCGAGGAGACTGACGCAGACGAACTCAAAGCGGAGGCGAGGAGAGCAATCTCCGAAGAAATCGAAGCCGAGGACGAAGAGCGGTCGGGGAACCACGAGGCCTGATTCGTGTACGTCGAGACTGACTTCTTGATTGCGCTCGTGAAGAACGAAGACTGGTTACGTGAATCAGCACTCGAAGCGCTCCAAGAACGCGACGACATTCACACGTCGATTCTGGCCTACGCAGAAGTTCTCGTTCTCTTCTACGACCGCGAGCAGTCCGAATACGACATCGATGCTCCACGAGCGATAGCGAACCTCCTCGAACTCGTTCCGATAACGCCGAACGAACACGAAGATGCAGTTCTCGCGGCGGCGGCGTTCCTCGAAGAGTATCATCTGACACCGTTCGATGCACTTCACGCTGGGGTGATTGCGACGAGTGGCGAGGAAGTTCTCTCCAGTGAACAGGACTACGATACGGTGGGCCTCGACCGCACTCCGTTGGAACCCGAGAGGGACGAGTGAGAGTTCGCTATCGAGTGTACTACGACATCTCGTGTGTTTGAATCCACGAAACCGATAGCCTGCGGCGGCCCGTGTCACAGTGCATGACGAAATCGGTCCGGGGGAAAATATGCGGATTCGACGGGTAGAGCGCTCGCTGTTTGGTTCTAAAGCGTTCCAGAACTGTACGGACCCGACGGGANGTGTCACAGTGCATGACGAAATCGGTCCGGGGGAAAATATGCGGATTCGACGGGTAGAGCGCTCGCTGTTTGGTTCTAAAGCGTTCCAGAACTGTACGGACCCGACGGGACTCACGCGAGCGGAAGCGAGTGTGAGTACGTCGGGGAAGTGAGCGAAGCGAACGGACCCGACGGGATTTGAACCCGCGACATCTTGGTCCGGAACCAAGCACTCTGTCCACTGAGCTACGGGCCCTCAGCGAAGAGTGGTACNACGGACCCGACGGGATTTGAACCCGCGACATCTTGGTCCGGAACCAAGCACTCTGTCCACTGAGCTACGGGCCCTCAGCGAAGAGTGGTACACGATACCAACGTAAAACGGTTGTGGAACCCGCGCCGCCGGTCGATTACGCGGGAGTCGGGTCGGCGTCGACGACGCTCTGTTTCCACGTGCCGCGGGTGAACCACGCCGTGGCCGCAATCGCCCCGATAATCTGCCCGACAGCCATCCCCAGCCAGATACCGGTTTCGGCGAAGCCGAATTGGAACGACAGCAGATACACAGTGGGGATGCGGCCAAGCCAGAGCGCCAGCAGCGAGAACGTGAGCGCAGTCTTCGTGTTCCCGGCCCCGCGGTACGCGCCGAGAACGACCTGCAGGACGCCGATGAAGCCGAATTCGAAGGCGCGAATGCGGACGTACTCGACGCCGAGGTCGATGGTCTGGGCGGCCGACTGAGTCCCGGTGGAGATGAAGAACGCGACCACTGGCTCGGCGAAGATGTACGCGAGGACACCGGTGACGACCATGACGCTCGCGCCGACTTTCGCCGCCAGCCAGACAGCACTCTCTGCGCGTTCGGGTTTCTGTGCGCCCAAGTTCTGGCCGACGATAGTGTTCGTCGCACGGCCGAGTCCGAGCGCGGGGAGGAACACGAGCGACGTGAGCCGGTTGCCGAGGCCGAAGGCAGCGACGACCTCAGGGGCGAAGGTGACGACCATCGCGGTGAGCGTGATGAATCCGAGGGCGGTCGCCGACTGCTCGATAGCGCTCGGGACGCCGATACTGACGATTTTCTTGATGAACTTCAGTTGCGGGCGGAAGTCCGAAAGCTGGACGTCGGGACCGGCGGAGGTGCCGAAGATGATGTAGATGCCGATGACGGTAGCGACGGCACGGGAGAGGACGGTCGCTATCGCCGCACCGGTGACGCCGTAGCCGTCGAATGCGGTCGCCGCAAAGAGCGTCGATTCGAGACTTCGGAGGCCGAACATCCCGAACAGCGGGTTCGACTCGAAGCCGAAGATGAAGATGGGGTCGATGAGGACGTTGATGACGACGCTGATGAACATCACGACCATCGGGGCGCGGGTGTTGCCGTAGCCGCGCATGAGCGCCGAGAAGACGAAAAAGCCGAAGAGGAACGGCAAGCCGAGGAAGAACACCCGCATGTAGTCGCCAGCCAGCGGAATGACCTGCCCGGCGGTGGCGGGCGAACTCGGGAGGATGCCGAGCATCGCGTCGGTGGCGAAAAAGCCGATGACACCGACGGTGATTGCGATGACGGTGATAAACGAGAGCGTCTGCCCGGCGACGGTTCCGGCGGAGCCTTCGCTCTTCGCGCCGGTGTACTGCGCGACGAGCGTGCTTCCGGCGACAGTGAATCCGCCACCGACGGAGATGAGGAGGAAGATAAGCGGGAACGCGAGGCTGATGGCGGCGACGGCGTCGGTCGAGAGGCGGCCGAGCCACACCGTGTCGGCGAGGTTGTACGCCACCTGAAGGAGTTCGGTGACGATAATCGGCCACGCGAGGGCGAACATCGGACGTTTGAGGTCACCTTCGGTGAGGGAACCTCCTTCGGGGACAGACACAGATACTCTGAAACACGGGGTGTGCGTTTCAAAGCGTCGATAGGTGGTACGGGCTGCCGGTTCGACGCGAATCCAGCGACGCGTCGGCGACTGGCGTCACACAGACGAGTGCGCAGACGCGAGTCACGACTCGGCAGGAGGCAGCGAGAAAAGCGAGTGGTGGGTTCGAGACGTTACGGCGCTTCGCCGGTTTCGATGGAGAAGTCGGCCTTCGGGTAGGCCACGCAAGTCAGGGTGTACCCGTTGTCCATCTCGTCGTCAGAGAGCGTCTCCTGTTTGAAGTGGGTGACGTACTCGTCGGCAGGACCGTCGGTAATCTTCCCGGCGCAAGAGACACACTGTCCCTGGCGACACGCGTACGGGAGGTCCATCCCGGCGTCTTCACCCTGGTCGAGCACCGTCTCGTTGCTCGCGAGTTCGATGGTCTCGCCCTGTTTGACGAACTCGACTTCGAAGTATTCGACTTCGTCTTCGGGCATGTCGGCGGGGCTCTGTTCTTCTTCGGCGGCCTCGTCGCCTTCGAGTTCGCCACCTTCCTCGCCACCAGCGACTGCGCCAGCGACTCCGCCGCCACCGATAGACCGGTTCATCGGCTCGGGGAAGTCAGTCTCTGGAACGGTCGCCGCACGGCGCTCGAGGACCTCCTGTGTGATGTCGGCGGTCGGCTCCCAACCGGTCCCCTTCGAGAAGTGCAGGGCGACGGTGAGGAGTACCAGGACCAATCCGGCCCCGACACCCACCAGACTGATGACTGCCATGAGGGCGGATATGGAGTGAGGGGTTAAGGAAATTGTGATTATGTCGGCGGCCTCCGACGGCGATTATTGCGACGCTGCGGGCGCTCTCCGGTAAATTCCCAAAATATAGTGGGCGACCTACGCGGTCGGGTGTGCGGTGTGTCTGTGACCACGCCCGCAATTGAACGCGTTACTCGTCTTTTCGGGCGACTTCGTGGCGACCGAACCCGTAGCGGAGGCGGTTCGCGAGACGGCGCGAGAAGCGGTCGTCGGCGCGGGAGCCGAACCGCTCGGCCAGCGACTGGTAGATAAGCGGGACGGGGACTTCCTGTTCGAGCGCTTCCTGAACCGTCCACGTGCCCGTCGAGCCACCGGCGATGTGGTCGTCCACGTCGCCGAGGTCGGTTCCTTCCTCGCGGAAGGCCTCTTCGCAGAGTTCGAGAAGCCACGAGCGAATGACTGCGCCGTTGTTCCACGTGCGCGAGACGGATTCGAGGTCGAGGTCGTAGCGCCCCTCGGCGAGGAGTTCGAAGCCTTCGCCGTAGGCCTGCATGAGGACGTACTCGACGCCGTTGTGGACCATCTTCACGTAGTGACCGGAGCCGGATTCGCCCATTCGGTCGTGGCCGTCGGGACCGGTCGCGACGGCGTCGAAGACGGGCGTCATCTCGTCGTAGGCCCACTGCGGGCCGCCAATCATGAGCGAGAAGCCGAGTTCGGCACCGGCGGGGCCGCCGGAGGTACCGCAATCGAGGTACGCCGCGGAGCAGGCCTCTGCGCGACGAACCGACTTCTCGAAGTGGGAGTTGCCGCCGTCGACGACCACGTCGTTCTCGTCGAGGTGAGGGTCGAGGTCGTCGAGGGTCGCGTCCACCGCGTCGCCCGCGGGGACCATGAGCCAGATTCGTTTGTCGTCGCCGAGTCGGTCTGCGAGGTCGGCGACGCTGTCGGCGGGCTCTGCACCCGCGTCGGCGGCCGCCGCGACTGCCTCTTCGGAGAGGTCGAACGCGACGACGTCGTGCCCGGCATCGAGCACTCTGTCGACGACGATGCGCCCCATCCGGCCGAGGCCGATGACGCCTAGTTGCATGCGACGGACTCCGATTCGGGGGGAGGTAGTGGTTGTGGTTTCCCGCCCGTGAGAGAACGCCGTCAGACCCGTTCGAGAATCGTCTCGGCGAATCTATCGCCCACCGCCGAGTCGACCCTGAAGAACAACTCCGGTTCGATGAGTTCGACTTCCAGAAGTTGGAAGTCGCCGTCGCGCTCGACGCCATCGACCCGCGCGTACAGTGGTTCTTCACCCACCTCGTCGGCGACCGCGTCAACCACGTCACCGGCCTGTCTGAGCAGTCCCTCACCGGGTGTCTCGACGTGGACGCTCCCGCCGTGTTTCTCTTGGACACGGTAATCGCCGGCTTCGGGACGCTTGACCACCGCGTGGCTGTACTCGCCGCCGAAGAACACGAGCGACCACTCGCCGTCGGTGATGTCGGGAGCGAACGCTTGGACGAGCACGTCTTTTTGCGCGACGAGGTCGTCGACCCACGACTGCTCGTCGGCGGCCGCGTCGCGGGGGATGCGCTTCGTCTCGAACGCCCCGGCGCTCACGGCGGGCTTGACGATAAGTTCGTCCCACCCTCGGCGGTCGAAGACGCTCCCGAGGTCCACGTCGCCACCGGAGTCGACGTACTCGGTCGGCAGTGTCGAGACGCCTCGCGCTTCCAAATCGCGCAAGTAGAACTTGTGGCCGTTCCACCGCAGCATGTCCGGGTGGTTCCACACGGCGCAGTCGGCGTCAGCAAGGGTGTCGACCCAGTCGTCGAACGCCGCCGGCCGCCTGTAGTAGTCCCAAATCGACCGAACGACGACGGCGTCGTAGTCGCTCCACTTGACCGAGTCGTCGGACCAGACGACCGGGTCGGCTGTCACGCCCCGGTCGCGAAGCGCCGCGAGGAACGAGGCGTCGTCGTCGACGAGCGAGGGGAGGTCGGCACAGGTGGCGAGGGCGAGAGTAGTCACGACAAATGGTGACGTGTGACTAGCGATAAACGTTCCGTCAGCAACGGCAGACGCCGAGGTTTTTACCGGGCCGCGCGAGGGGCCGGTATGGACGAACGCATCCACGAGCACGCCGCGGTGCTCGTCGATTGGAGCGCGCGAATTGAGGCCGGCGACGACGTGGTCGTCTCGGTCGGCGAAGGTGCCCACGACCTCGCGGTCGCCGTCGCTGAAGCCCTCGGCGAGCGCGGCGCGAACGTCGTGACGACGTACTCCTCAGAGGAGATTCAGCGGGCGTACCTCCGCGCCCACGACGGCGACTTCGAACTCCCCGAACACGAACTCGCCCTCTACGAGGCGGCCGACTCGGTGCTCTTCCTCGGCGGCACGCGAAACACGGCGGCGACGGCCGACGTGCCGACAGAGACGCGGCAGGCCTACAACCGTGCCGCCAGCGAGGTGCGCGAGGCGCGCATGGACACCGACTGGGTCTCGACGGTCCACCCGACCCGCGCGATGGCTCAGCAGGCCGGGATGTCCTACGAAGAGTACGCCGACTTCGTCTACGACGCGGTCCTCCGCGACTGGGAGAAACTCGCCGACGAGATGGCGAACATGAAGGAGATTCTCGACGACGGCTCCGAGGTCCGCATCGTCAAGGAAGACACCGACCTCACGATGTCTATCGAGGGCCGGACGGCGGTCAACTCCGCCGCCTCCGTCGCCTACGATTCGCACAACCTCCCGTCGGGCGAGGTGTTCACTGCCCCCGTCGAAGACGCCGTCGAGGGGGAGGTGTTCTTCGACGTGCCGATGACGCTCGAAGGCCAGCGCGTCGAGAACGTCCACCTCACGTTCGAGGGGGGCGAAGTCGTGGACTTCTCCGCGGGCGCGGGCGAAGAGGCGCTCGCCGGAATCCTCGATACCGACGAGGGCGCACGTCGCCTCGGCGAACTCGGTATCGGCATGAACCGCGGCATCGACCGCTTTACTGACAGCATCCTCTTCGACGAGAAGATGGGCGACACCATCCACCTCGCGGTGGGTCGCGCCTACGGGTCGTGTCTCCCCGAGGGCGAGGACGGAAACCAGTCTGCGGTCCACGTGGACATGATTACGGATATGAGCGAAGACTCGTTCGTCGAAGTCGACGGCGACGTCGTCCAGCGAAACGGCGTCTTCCGGTGGGAAGACGGGTTCGACGGGTAGCCCAACCCACTCGCCGATACATCATCTGTCTCGTGTTTCTCGATTAGGATAGCGTTTGTGAGCTACGCCGAGTAGATGCTGTTTGGTAACACACTTCCTACTAAAATCGGCTCGGTGGCTAGCTTCTCACATGTCAGTTTCTGACGAAACACGACGCCGATTTCTCCACCTCGCTGGCAGTGGCACTGTGGTGAGCCTCGCTGGCTGTCTCGGTGGCGATGGCGAGCAAGCGGAGACGACCACCACGGCGACGGAGACGACGACCGAAGCAGAAGATGAGGGAGACGAGCACGACGAGGAACTTCCGGAAGGCGTCTCTGAAGAGGAGTTCGTCAGTGGACCGGTCCCAGAGGAGTATCGGACTGCGCTCTCGCAAGCAGACGAGGGACGGAACCCGGACGAACTGTTCACAAAGGAGGCGACGCAGTTTCAGGAGGCAACCGACGCGGTCGAAGCAGGACTGGCCCAAGAGGGTCAAGACTGCGGGAACTGCGCGGAGTACATCCCGGACAAGAACGGCGACGGATTCGGTGCCTGTGCTCGCGTCGAGGGATACATCGACCCCGCCGACTGGTGCTCACTCTGGGAGTCAATCGAGGAGGCGGAAGCTGAAGCAGACGGTGGTGGCGGCGAAAGCGGAGATGGAGGAGACGACGATGCTGGGGGCGGCGCTGGTGGTAACGGGGAGTACGCCCTGTAATCACTCTTCGGCGATGCCGACGTGCGTCAGTGCCTCACCACAGTGCGGACACAACTGTTCGTGGACGCTGTGTCCGGAGCGGTAGCCACACGAGGGACACTCGTACCACGTTCGTTCGACGAGCGCGGTCGGCTCCGTCTTCGCGAGTTCCATCGGCGCTGCTTTGACGAGGTCTCGTGGACGGGCCTCGACGAGAGACCGCGGTTCGGCTTCGACGAGTTCACGCGAGCGAGCCTCGACCAACTCCCTCGACCCTTGCTTGACCAACGCTTTCGGTCTCTGTTCGACCAGTGCTTGCGTCTTCGCTTCGACCAATTCCGGTGACTCGCGGGTGCTGGTATCCTCCATCACGGTGATGGATACAGTGTGTCTAAAGTTAACTGTTGTCACACTATGGATTCGGCCTCAATACCCGAAATTCGACCGCGACGAGCCGATTCACGGGTGAGGCGACCGAGACGCGCTTTCGACGTACTTTTTATCCGCGACCGTTTTCATCCGCGCATGGCAGAATTCATGGTCGTCGTCGCCGACCCCGATTCCGGCGAGACCTACCAGGTCGACGTCGAAGGACAGGACGCAAACCGATTCCTCGGCCGTGACCTCGGCGACGAGGTTGACGGCGATGCCGTCGGCCTCGACGGCTTCACGCTCGAACTGACCGGTGGCTCCGACAAGGCTGGCCGCCCGATGCACCCCGACGTCCCCGGCGGCAACCTCAAAGAGGTCCTCGCCGAGGACGGTATCGGCTTCAACCCGTCCCGCGAGGGCGAGCGCAAGCGCATCACGGTCCGCGGTCGCGAAATCAACGAAGAGACCGTCCAGATCAACGTGAAGGTCGCCTCCGGTGACGGCGACGTCGCCGCCGCCTTCGGCGAGGGCGACGACGAAGCAGACGAAGAGTAACGCAGTTTTTCCCTTCTGTCTCACGTGCCATCGCAACTACCCTCCGACCATCCGTCGGTCCAGACGTTCCGGTCGAATCTCGCGCGGAGCGGCGGCACCCGCCGCCCCTGTCTCCGCGTTCCAGACGACGCCGCGGTCGAAGACGGCGACTTCGTCAGACTCCACCTCGACGGGACCTCGTACCACGCTCGCGTCTCGTCGGACGCCTCGGGGCTCGTGATTCGCGGCGCGTACGACAACAAGCGCCTCGCGCGCATGCCCGGCGATGGTGAAAATCGCCTCGTCGAGTGGTGTCGCGAGAACGACCGCGACCCCGGCGAGGCCGTCGAATTCGACGAACTCGACGCGGGCTACCAGTACGGTCTTCGCGTCCCCGGCGTACGGACCGTCTATCGCGTCGTCGAGCGCCCAAACGACTCGCTTTCGAACATCGCCGAGAAGTTCGGCCGGTCGGACGAGTAACGTTCGCGGTCGCTCGGCGAGGTCCCCACCCACGCTTCAGTCTGACGTCCGCTTCTCACCCGGTGATGGCGTGTCGGACGGTGAATCCGTGTTCTATCGCCACTCGTCTCCGTCCTGTCTCTCGAAATATGTGTCAATTGCTAACATACTTTTTACCAGATAATTATTCACAACATTTATCTCCGTTCTGTCGCTCACGTGAATTTATAGTAATGCCGAATTTTGAACCAACTCGTCGTACCCTTCTCTCCAGTACCGCAGCCGCGATGACCTTCGGTCTCTCGGGGTGTATCACAGGTGACAAGCAGACTTCCAGTGGCGGTTCCGGTGCCGAGGGTGGCGAGTCTGGCGGCGACAGCACGTCGTCGAAGTCCTACGACTTCGACCCGGCGAATCCGGAGTTCCCACAGCCGATGGCGGCGCTGATTCAGTCGGGCTTCGAGACTGGTTCGCTTTCGGACCTGAAAAACATGGAGACGCGCGAGGAGCCTCGCTACGGAGAGCCCGTCAAAGAGACGCCGTCTTCCGAGAGCGAGCTTCTCGACCCCGACAAACTCGCGTTCGCGATGACGCCGACGGAGGACCCGGCGGCCTACCGGACGACCATGCAACCGCTGATGGACAACATCGCCAAGGAGACGGGCAAGGACGTCGAATACTTCCCGCTCCAGTCGTACGCCTCGCAGGTCGAAGCGATGCGCTCCGAGCGGCTCCACGTCGCCGGCTTCTCCACCGGCCCGACGCCCTTCGCGGTGAATCTCGCTGGCGCGGTTCCGTTCTCGCTGCAGGTCTCTGACGAAGGTGACTTCGGCTACCGTCTCTGGCTGGCGACGCAGGCCGACAACGACGACATCGACGCGCTCGAAGACCTGGAGGGCAAGCGCGTCGCCCACTCCGAGCCGTCGTCTAATTCCGGTAATCAGGCACCTCGCGCACTCTTCGCAAATCAGGGCGTCGTCCCCGGCGACGACTACGAAGTCGCGTACTCCGGCGGACACGAACAGAGTGTCCTCGGCGTGGCGAACGGTGACTACGACGCCGCCCCGGTCTGCAGTACGTGTGTGACACGCGTCGCGAACTCGGGCAACCTCGACCCCTCGAAAATCAAGGTCGTCTGGGCGAGCAACCCGTTCCCGACGACGAGCTTCACGTATCGGTACAACCTCACGCCGGAGATTCAGGAGGGTATCCGCGCTGCATTCATCGACTACGACTACTCGGACACCAAGATTGCGGAGACGTTCGAGGGCCGCGGCAAGTTCACGGAAATCGACTACGCGACTGCCTACGACATCATCCTCCAGATTCAGGAGAACAACGGCGTCGAATACGAGACGGGCAACCTCGGCGAATAACGCCACTACACGATTTTCATGTTACATGTCAAAGACGTAGAGAAGGTGTACGACTCCGGTGACCGCGCACTGAAGGGGTTGTCGATGGACGTGAGCGGTAACGAAATCGTCTCCATCATCGGACCGAGCGGGGCCGGAAAGAGTACTCTCATCCGCTGTATCAACAGGCTCACCGAGCCGACGGACGGTGAGATTTGGCTCGACGACACCGAGATAACCGGCCTGTCGGGGTCGCAACTCCGCGAGACGCGCCGCGACATGGGAATGATTCACCAGGAGTTCAATCTCGTCGAGCGCCTGACGGTGATGGAGAACGTTCTCTCGGGGCGACTCGGCTACATGAGCACGTGGGACGCCTTCCGCCGCAACTTCGATAGCGAAGACATCGCGACCGCACGTGAGGTTCTTCGGCGCGTCGGTCTCGAAGGCGTCGAGAACGACCGCGCAGACGAGCTATCCGGCGGACAGCGCCAGCGCGTCGGCATCGCCCGTGCGGTCATCCAGCGGCCCAAGATTCTCCTCGTGGACGAACCGACGAGTGCGCTCGACCCAGAGACGTCGGTCGAAGTGATGGACCTCCTCACCGAAATCGCTCGCGAGGACGACATTCCCGTCCTCATCAACATCCACGAGGTCGATTTGGCGACGGAGTACGCCGACCGAGTCGTCGGACTGAGCGACGGTGAACTCGTCTTCGAGGGCGCGGCGGACGAACTCGACGAGCGTGCACAGGATATCATCTACCGCGGCGGCCAATCGCGTGCCGAACGCGATGCGGCCAAAGCGGAGCGTGCACAGCACGCGGGGGAGTAAGCGATGGCAACGCAATCCGGTTCGGTAGACGGCAAGTGGGAGCGCCCGACTGCGTTCTACAACCGGACGACAAAGTACGTCGTCTACGCCCTCATCACGGGGTTTGTCCTCTATAGCTTCTGGAACATCCGGGTCTCTCCCGACCGATTCCTCCGGGGTCTCGGAGGCGGGGTGACGCTCGTCTCGAACATGCTCCCGCCGGCGGCGACGCCGATGCAGTTCGACCTGATGGTGCAGGGAATCGTCGAGAGTATTCTCATGTCGATTATCGCCACGACCATCGGAATCATCGTCAGCGCACCCGTGGCGTTCATGGCGGCTAACAACCTCGCACCGCGACCAATCTATCTCGTCGGGCGGAGCATCATCGCCGTCACGCGGTCGTTCCACGAACTCATCGTCGCCATCGTCATGGTGAAGGCGGTCGGGTTCGGCCCGCTCGCGGGCGTCCTGGCACTGGCGTTCAAGACGGTCGGATTCTTCGCGAAGCTTCTCTCCGAAGAGATAGAGGACATCGACACCGGCCAGATGGACGCTATCGAGGCCGTCGGAGGGAGTCGCATGCAGGTGTACCTCTACAGCGTCCTCCCGCAGATTATCCCCCGAATAATCGGTCTGTCCATCTACCGACTGGACATCAACCTCCGCCATAGTACCGTCGTCGGCATCGTCGGCGCGGGCGGAATCGGGATTACGCTCCTCAACTCCTTCCAGAAGTACGACTACCAGTACAGTTCGCTCATCATCCTCGTCATCGTCGGCATCGTCATGATAGGCGAGGCCGCGAGCGCCTACGCCCGCCGGAGGGTCCAATAGATGGCGAGCAAATCCGAGTTCAGTGGCGCCGACGGTGGTGCCGAGTGGGAGCGATTCGACACGCGGCAGCGACTGGTCCGCTACTTCCTCACACTGGGCGTCCTCGTGATTCTCGCCGCCGCGTGGCGGTCGATGGACATCAACTACGGATACGTCGCGTCCGCGCCGAACGAGGTGATGGACCTCTTGACGCGGATGTACCCGCCGAACGTCACCTACACCAGCGAAATCGTGGGGCCGCTTCTCGAAACCATCAACATCTCGATTCTCGGGACGGCGCTCGCAATCGTGATGGCGCTTCCCGTGGCGTTCCTCAGCGCGAGCAACACAACACCCAACCGATGGACGTACCTGTTCGGCAAGTTCATCGTCTCGTTCACTCGGTCTGTCAACGTCATCATCTGGGCGCTCATCTTCGTCGTGCTGTTCGGTCCGGGCGCGCTCGCGGGCGTGCTCGCGATTGCGGTTCGCTCCGTGGGCTTCACCGCGAAACTCCTCGGCGAAGCAATCGAAGAAATCGACCGCGGTCCGGTCGAAGCAATCTCCGCAACCGGTGCCTCGACGTTCCAGATGTTCATCTACGGCATCGTCCCGCAGATTAAACCGGCGTTCATCAGCGTCGCAACCTTCCGTTGGGACATCAACGTTCGAGCGTCGACCATCATCGGATTCGTCGGCGCGGGCGGCATCGGTGTCGCGCTCCAGACGAATATTAACTACTTCAAGTGGGACGCGGTGTTGACTATCCTCATCGCGATTCTCGGAATCGTCCTCGTGAGCGAGGGAATCTCCGCGTATCTCCGCGGCAAGGTGAGCTAAGTCACGGCGGGAGTGAACGTCGCTCCCCGTCCCATCTCGTCCGGAGACACGCCGCTTTTACCGCCTGCCTCCCCACACCGGGTATGAGCAAGTTGGACGAGTTCCTCGCAGGCGAGCGTCTCGACGACGTGGCGCTCTATCTTACCCACGAGTATCTCGACAGCCAAGGCAAGATTCCGAATATGGGCGAAGAAGTCGAAAACGGCTACGTCCTCGTCGTCCCCGGCGACAACGGCCGCCGCGCCTTCGCGGCCGGAACCGGCATGGACGCGATGGAGTTCGCCCAGACCGCCATGGGCACTGACGGCGACATCGACGGCGACCTGAGCGGTGGCGTCTGCCCAGACACTGCCACAGACGAGAACCACGAACCGAAGTTCATCTTCTCGTTCGCCGAGGCGCAAAACGAGGAAGTTGGCGGCCTCTACGAGGAGGGCGACGTCATCCACGCCTACGCGAAGTGCGAGTGCGGAACGGCCTACTCGGACCGCTGGGTCGTCGACGACGCGTAAGGGACCGGTCTCTGCCGACTGATTCTACTCCGAAGTTTCGGCGTCAGATTCGGCGTCAGCGTCAGCTTCGGCGTCAGCGTCTGCGTCAGTGTCGGCACCGGCGTCAGCGTCGGCGTCTTCTCCTGCTTCGTCCTCACCCTCGGCAGGTGTCTCGGCGACGCGCTCGAACGCGTCGAGGATGACGCGCTTCGTCGTCGCACCCTGCGTCGTCCAGTGGTGGGCGTAGTCGAGCATGTCGTCGTAGATGTCTGGCTTACACCCGGCGGCCTTGGGGTGGCCGCCGCCGTTGACGAGCCCGGCGACCTCGTGAGCGCGTTCGAAGTCCTCGGACCCGCGGATGCTCGCGCTGCCTGCTGGCTTGACGATGACTGCGGCGTCGGCACCTTCCTCACGGAGCGCGTCCGCGACTTCGTTCTGCGAACAGCGGCCGTAGGTGATACCGACGGTCCAGTCGCCGACCGATTTGAACTCAGCCCGCGAGACGGCCGTCTCGATGAGGTTCTCCTTTTCGACCCGGCGGTGGGCGATGTACTCCTCGACGACGTCGGGGAGGTCTGCGCCGTACGCGCCGACGATGGCGACGTACTCCTCTTTGCCCGTCCAGTAGGCGTAGTCCGCGAGGTCCTGACTGCGCTCGTCTTCGTTCAGCCAGAGGTCGTGGTCGCGGGTGACCGCCGCCAGTTCGACGAACCGGTCGTCGAACTCGTAGTCGAGTTCGCGGAGCGCAACGTCGGTCGAACACTCCTCGTCGGATTCGCCGACGACGAGGTCGACGCCCGCCGCACGGACCTGTTCGGCGACTTCGGGCTTCCACTGGTGGTGGTCGAACCAGCGAATCGACCCGGCGACCTCGGCGAGTGCTTCGAGTTCTTCTTCGACGTACTCGTAGCGGTCGGGACAGAGGTCACAGACGAACACGTCGATGCCCTCAGGGGCGTACTCGGCGACGCGAAGCAGGTCGTCTTCCAGCGAGTAAGGGCTCGACCCCATGAGCGCCACCGGCGACTGGGGTCGGTCGTCTTCTTCTTCGTCGTCTGCCTCATCGGCTTCGTCGACCTCGCCGCGCGCTTCCGCGAGGCGGTCTTCGATGCGTTCCTCGAAGTCAGTCACGTCGAGCGCGGCGTCGTAGACTTCGCGGAGGAGTGCGACACAGCCGAGCCCGTCGGCGTCGGTGTCGGTGACGACCGCCACCTCGGCGTCTTCGAGTTTTTCTTTCGCACGCTCTTCGGCCCGCTCTTCGTCGAGGTCGTCGGGGTAGAAGAATCCGGTTCCCGGGAGCACTGACTTCCGGGGGAGTGAGAGTCGAGAACTGTCGATAAGCTCTTCTTCCATATCTGCGCCTCGCCCCCGACGGGGAAAACTCCTGCCGATTCCCGCGGTTCCCGTCAGGCCGCCTCGTCCGCATCGACCGCGTCGTCGTCGCCGTCGAGCAGTGGGTCGGCCTTGTCGGTCTCCAGTTGGCGCACCGTGAGAACGGGAACCGGACAGCTTCGCACGACGCGCTCGGCGACGCTGCCGATGAGGAACCGGTTTTCACCGTGTCGTCCGCGCGTCCCCATCGCGACGGCGTCGGCGTCGACCTCGCGGGCGTAGTTCGAAATCTCCGCGGCCGGTCGGCCTTCGCGGACTGCGACCGTCACGTCTCGCTCCGTCTCTGCTTTCACCTCGGCGAGTGCTTCTTCTCCCCGCTCGGTCAACGCATCGCGCATCTCGTCTCGGAGGCGCTCCGGTGCCGTCTCCACGTCGCCCGCGTCGATGACGTACAGCGCGTGGACCGACGCGTCGAACCGCTCTGCGAGGTCGAGCGCGACCCGGACCGCCCGCCGGACGCTCGCCGAGCCATCCGTCGCGATGACCATCGTGTCGAACATGCTCACGGGTTCTTCGTGGGACGGCATAAAACCAGTCCGGGACTGTGTGGGTCTTCGTGAGGTGTCGGTCTCCGGCACGGTGAGGTGGTTTTTTGTCATCCCCCGACGGACGTGCTCACATGCCATCGCGCCCGCTCTCTATCGACCTCGTCCTCGTTCCGGTCGACCAAAGCGAGGAGGCGACGCGCGCGGCCGAGTACGCCGTCGCAATCGCGGCCGAGTACGACGCCGCGGTCCACGCAGTCCACGTCCTCGGCGAAGACGTCGTCCGCGCTATCGAGCGAGGGGCCGTCGACGAGGACGCCGTTTTCGAAGAGAGCAGAGCCGTCACCGACACCGTGTCGGGAATCGCGGACGACGCCGACGTTTCCGTCTCGACGTCGGTCGCCTACGGGTTCTCGACGACGAGCAAGCTCCTACACCCCGGGAGCGTCGTCCTCGACACTGCGGAAGAACTCGATTCAGACTTCATCGTCGTCCCCCGCGAACCCGTCTCGGGAGACCCCGGCGAGGTGTTGGCGAAGGCCGCCGAATACGTCCTCTTGTACGCCAGCCAGCCTGTGCTTTCGGTCTGAAGGTCGCCGGTCGCCAGCCTATTCGTCGGAGGGGTTGAGCCGAATCGTCATCTCCAACTCGAAGCTCTCGGCGTCGCTCGTCTCGAAGCCGACCGTCTTGTACAGTCCCACCGCCGCGCGGTTCCATCGCTCGACCGTGAGCCACACCTTTTCGACGCCGGACTCCCGGCCGTAGCCGAGCAGCGCCTTGATGAGTCGCGTGCCGATTCCGGCGCGCTGGTACTCTTGATGGACGAAGATTGCGAGTTCGTACGCGTCTCCGTCGGGGACGAGCGTCGCGTGCCCTGCGACTTCGTCGCCGTGCCACGCGATGGCGTTCAGACACTCGTCGTCGAGGATGTTGTCGAGCCAGTCGCGGATGCGGTCTTCCCGGCCGGGCGGGATGCCCTGCGCCCGGTCTGACGGGTCGAACGAGTCGTACATCTCAACGAGCGCTTCGAACTCCGCCTCGTCGCCCTCGTACGGCCGAACCTCGATCGTTCGCTCCTCGCGGTCCGTGAACGAAAGCGGCGGTGCCTCGTAGGGGTCTGCCACAGCGTCTGAGTAGGTTCGCGTGTTCATCGTACCAGCGTAACGGTTACGTGGGAGTTGAGGAGGACGAACTCCGCGATGCTCCCGACCTGTATCTTCCCCATCGGACTCGTCTGGCCGCCGCCGAGAACGAGTTGGTCGAAGCCTTCGTTTTCGGCCTTGTCGACCAGTGCGCTTCCGGGGTCGCCTTCGAGATGCTGAATCGGCGCGTCGAGATTGAACTCGTCGAGGACTGTCGTGACTTTCTGTTCGATGTCCTCGCGCGAGTGCTCGACAGACGGGTTCTCGACGATGGCGACCGTCAGGTCGTCGCCGGTGTCGGCCGCCCGTTCCGCCGTCTTCTCCAGCGCTCGGATGGAATCGTCGCTGCCACCGATACCGAGCAGTACTTTCATGCCTCCTACACTCGCGGCGGTGTTTGAAAACCCTTCCCCGCCGACGGGTCCATCGGCGTCACGAGCGACCGTCGCGGAACGCTTTTCGGCCATGCCGCGGTAGCCCGCGGTATGACAGACGACGTCGCCGATGCTGACGGCGTGGACGCCGACGCCGATGCCGACGCTGACTCCGACGAGTCACACGACGGGGAGACAGCGGCCGGACGGCAGACTAACGGCGAGACGGACGCCCCGGCAGAGACAAATTCGGGCGCAGACACGGTGGCGGGTTCGAACGCCGACATGGTTGATGAGGCCGACTCTGATGCAGAGACTGATTCCGGCTCCGACTCCGACTCTGAACCAGACATCCCGAAGGACGTACAGAAGTACGCCCGATTCAAGAAAGTCGACGGCGCGCAGTACGACCGCGTCAACGACTTCCTCCGCGAGCGGACCTACGTGACCGCCCGCGAGTGGGCTATCGCGCGCCTCTGTGCCGACTTCCGAACCGAGACGGGCGTCGAGATGACGAAAATCGGCGAGAACCTCCCCGAACTCGTCCCCTTCATGACCGACACCTACACCCCGCAGGCGGTCAACCAGGCCCGGTCGGCGTTCCGCGACAAGGTTCGAAAATCGGGTGCGACGTTCCTCTACGGCGCGATGTCCGGCTTCTTCACCGCCGAGGAACTCGACGAGATGATGTACGAAGTCACCGAAATCGCGAAGTTCCTCTTGGAAGTCGAGGGCGTGGACCTCTCGGTCGAAGAAGAACTCGAAGCCGAAGAGCGGATTTCGAGCGTGATGCGCGAAGTGCGCGAAGCGAGCACGGAACTGCGAAAAGACGAACTCTCCGACGACTAAGGAAAGAGCGGGTCTGGGTCGGACTGGACGAGTTCGACGCGCCGGTCTGCTTCGACGGGTCGGACGTAGAGGCGTAACTCTCCCTGTTCGCGCGCCTTCTTCGCCATCACGTCCACCGCGTCCACGGCGTAGTAGAGCGGTACGACCACGGCTTTCCCCGCTTCTGCGGCCTGAATCACGGAGACGGCGAACACCGTCCCGTTCTCGCGGGCGCGGTACACGTCGTACCTGTCGAACGCGGTGTCTTCGACCCACTCAGAGAGCGTCTCGAACTCGCTGCCCGGTACGAGGACGTCGAACCCGACGCGGTCCGTCGCGTCCGGCAGGTTCGCCGGTGGGAGCACGGTCACGTCACCGGGATGGAGGACGAGTGTCTCCCAGCCTTCAGACTCGTACTCCTCGGCGGTCGCTTCTGCGTCTTCGACCACCGTCTCCCAGAACGACAACACTCCTTCGAGTGCGTGTGGGTCTCCCGCGTTCGGCCCGCGCGTCCGCGGCGGCGTCTGCTCGTCGGTCATGCGTGTCGTTGTCTCGGTGGGTCCGACGGGAAAAGGATTCGCTTGTCCAATCGGACGCCGACGGAAAGCCTATACACCAGTCTGCAGATGACGTGACACATGCGACGGCCCCTCCGCGTCGCTCTCGGTTCGCTCCAACTCCCCATCGCTGGCATCGGTGCCGCCCTCGTCGCGTTCTCGCTGTGGAACGTCTACACGCTCCCGCCGCCGCCCCCCGAGAGCGACGGCTTCGTGCAAGGACTCGCGGGGTTCTTCTTCCTCGTCATCGCTCTGTCGGGGTTCGTCCTCGCCGCAGTGGGGTTGCTCGTCCCGCCCGGTCCGGGATACGGAATCAACTTCGCTCGGGGACAGCGATTGCTGTTCGCCTACGCGCTGGTCGCTCCCGTCGCGGGCGGCATCGCGTTTCTCACCCCCGTCGTCGTCGGATTCGGCGCAGGCGGTGTCATCGAGTGGGCGTTCACCCTGTCGTTTCTCGTCATCGCGAGCGCGCCGCTGGCGATACTCCTCGGTCTCGGGTGGAAAACCGCCGCTGTCGCGGTGACGCGGTACCGGGCGTGATGGGGCTGCTTCGTCGGCCTACACTCGGACGTTCTCGCCCGCGACGTCGCCGAACTCCTCGCCGTCCCAGACCGTCTCGCCACGGATCATCGTCCACTCGGGGAAGACGCCGGTGAAGCCCTCGAAGGGCGTCCACCCGCACTTCGAGTGGAGGTCGTCGCCGCGAATCTCGCGGGCGGCGTCGAGGTCGTAGAGCGCGAGGTCGGCGTCTGCGCCTTCCTCGATGCGGCCCTTCTGCGGCAGGTCGAAGATGTCGGCCGGGTTGGCCGCGACGACGTCCCGAACGCGCTCCAGCGACAGGTCGCCCTCGACGGCGGCCCCCAAGAGGAGCGGCACCATCGTCTCGACGCCGGGGACGCCACTCGGCGCGTCGAGAAGCGACTGGTCTTTCTCGTCGGTCGTGTGGGGTGCGTGGTCGGTTGCAACCACGTCGATGTGGCCGTCGGCGAGACGCTCGAACATGGCTTCGCGGCGTTCCTCGGAGCGAAGTGGCGGGTTCATCCGGCCGTAGGTGCCCAGTTCGTCGCAGTCGTCGCGCGAGAGGAACAGGTGGTGCGGCGTCACTTCGCAGGTCGCGCCACCCTCGCGGGCGGCGTCGACGCCTTCGGGCGTGCTCGTGTGGGCGATGTGAATCTGCGCGCCCGATTCGCTGCCGACGCGGACGGCGCGTTCGACGGCGGCGGCCTCCGCTTCGGCGCGGCGGTAGGCGCTCCACGCGTCGGAGTCGGCGTCTCGCCCGGCGCCGCCGAGGTCGCCCTCGATAGCCGATTCGTCGAACAGGGTCGCGTCTTCGGCGTGGACGGTCACCGGGACGCCGGCCTCGGCAGCGCGCTCGGCGGCCGAGGCGAACAGGTCGGCGTCGATGCCCATGTCGCCGGTCGAGTCGGCGAGGAACACTTCGCCGAGCGCGAAAAGCGGGCGGTCGAAGAGACTGTCGGGGTCCCAGTCGGGGGTGACGCCGCCGTTGATGCCGTAGTCGATGCACGCGCCTACTGCGCGGTCGGCCTTCGCGTCGAAGCCCTCACCGTTCGTCGTCGTCGGGTCGGTGTTCGGCTGGTCGGCGACGGTCGTCACGCCACCCGCGGCGGCGCTTCGGGAGCCGGTCTCCCACGTCTCTTTGTGTTCGAAGCCGGGTTCGCGGAAGTGGACGTGAACGTCGATAGCGCCCGGAAGCAAAAGGTTCTCGTCGGCGTCGATGGTCGATTCGCCATCGACGGGGTCGAGGTCGCCCACGGCGACGATTTCGCCGTCTTCGACGCGCACGTCGACCACGCGCCCGTCGGCCAGAGTCGCGTTCGAGATTCGCATAGGTGGGGCTGCCACGTGCGACGCCCTAAGTCCGGCGGTTCGGGCGACGATGCGGGTGGATATCTCTGCTTAGGCTCGGTCGCCAGCGCCCTCGACGTCGAGGTCTTCGGCCGCCTCGATTTCGCGCTCGGCGTCGCCGACGAACGCGTCTTCGAGCGCCCGACACACCGCGTCTGGGCCTGCGGGGCCGCCAGCGTCGTCTACGCTACCGACCGACTCGGGGTCGAAGGGGATGTCGAGGGCGTCGTAGATGGGGTCGAGCACGGCGGCGATTTCGTCGCGGTCGGTGACGACGACGACGCCGGAGACGAGGGCGGCCGACTTGCGGACGCGCTGCGCGATGCCGCTGAGTTTGCCGCCGGCTTGTACCGAGTGCTCGCCCGGACAGTACGACTCGGGTGGTTCGCCGCGCCGGGCGTGGACGCCGAGCGACCGAAGCGCCCGGACGACAGCGGTCGTCGCCGCCTCGTATCGGTCGTCGAGACCAGTTCGGGCGTCGTCGAGGGGAACTGCGTAGGCAAAGGCGACTGTCGTCCCGGTGTAGGCGACAGCACGCCCCCCGACCGACCGCTCGATGGCGGGGAACCCGTGCGACTCGGCGGCCGCGACTGCGTCGTCGTAGCGGTCGGCGCGGGCGTCGCGGCGGCCGAACGCAATCTGTCGGTGGGGCGTCCACGCGCGGAAGGCCGGCTCGCCGGTCGCTCCCGTCTGGTCGAGCATGGCGGCGGTAACCGCCCGGTCGGTGTCGGGGGTCTTCCCCCGGCCGCGGATGACGCGCATAGCTGTTCGAAACACCCCGACGTACCTAAGGACACCCGTCCCGTTCCGACGACCATGCTGCGCCTGCCGCGGTCGATGCTCACCCGCTACGAGCGCTTTTCGCTGTACAACTCGCCGTATCCAGCCCACGACAGCGGCTGTGCAATCGACCTCTACGGCCCGGAAGCGGGGTCGGGAACCCCGTCACCAGTCGCAGGCGTCGTCCGCGAGACGCGAACCGTTCGCGCCCCCGACAAACCGTACGCGCACGACGAGGAGTACCTCATCCTCGTCGACGTCGACGCCGAAGCCACGGGGCTCGGATGGGCTGGCTCGCCCGACGCCGACCCGCGAGAGGACCTCGTCGCGCGCATCCTCCACGTAGCTCCCGAGGTCCGGGCGGGCGACGAACTCGCCGTCGGCGACTCACTCGGCCGACTCGTTCGCTCCGGCTTCTTCGCCCCGTGGGTTTCGAACCACATCCACCTCGGCTTTCGCACGGGCGACGCGAATCCGCATCGCGCACAGGGGTCGCTTCCGGTCGTCGCCGACGTGGACGTGTCGGCTCTTCCGTGGGACGGCCACGGAACCGTCGTCGAGGTCGGCGAGACGTTCGTGAGACTGGACGCACCTACTCGAAATGGCGAACACGACGCGGGTGAATTCGTCGGTCTCGCCAGCGACGAGGGCGTGGTCCTCGACGGCGGTGTCGCCCACTACGGTCTGGGCGGGACGCTCTCGCCAGTCGCTGACGAGACGCCACTGTCGCTTCTCGGAACCGATGTCGGTCGGACAGACGGACGAGACGTTCCGTGGGGGTCGTTCGACGTGTTCGCCAACGGCGACCGCGTCACGGGGCTGTCGCTTTTCGCCTCGCAAGTCGAGTTCGGCGCGAAGGTGGTCTGTCCCGCCCACGAGTTCGAACTCGGTGACGACGTGACCGTGACGATTCGGCCGAGTGAGAACCCGATTCGGCTCGACTGAGCATTTGATTCGCCCCGACTGAGAATCCGGTCGACTCGACCGAGAATCTAATCGACTCGTCTGACAAACGTGCTGGCAGTTTCTTACCGGTAATGATATGGTATGTTAGTCACTAAAAGCCGATATCGATGTGGTGGGAAGCGACACCTCTAGAGGCGGCTGAACTCGAACTGGGGTCGGGTCGGTAATGGGTGCGGACGCAGGAACAGGGTACGAAGTGGAACTTGGGTTCTCACTCGACGGAGTGCACCTCGGGTCGATACTCGCCGAGACCGACGACCTCCAGATTCAGTTCGTCGGTGGGATTCCGACGTCGAGTGAGCCGGTTCCCTACTTCGTCGCGCTCGGAAGCGACGCTCCACTCGTCGACGAGTGTCTGGATACACACCCCGGTGTCGAGCGGTTCGAGCTAATCGCCGCAGACTCAAACGAGCGTCTCTATCGCTGCTGGTGGCGGTCCGAAGAAGAAAACGTCATCTCGACTATTCGGGACTTCGACGGCATCGTCCGTCGCATGGAAGGGACCAAAGACGGCTGGACGCTGTCGATTTTCTTCCCGACCAACGAGCGAACCGCTGAATTCCACGATGCGTGTCGCGCTCGCGGCCTCGACATCGACGTCAAGCGAGTCGAACCGAGTCACGTCGACAGACGCCGCTTGCACCGGCGGACGCTCTCGAACAAGCAACTCGACGCGCTCCAACTGGCGTTCGAACGGGGATATTTCGAGACGCCGAAGGAGGCGTCACTCTCGGAAATCGCTGCCGAACTCGGAATCTCTGAACAGGCACTCTCGCAACGACTGCGTCGCGCGACGCGACACGTCGTCGAATCACTTCTCGCGAGCGAGCCGACTAGCCAGGTTGGGTCTGACTGAGACGCTCACGTAGGAACATCGAGTGAGTATCTGGAAGGAGAGATCGGCCGCACGCGGGTGCGGCCGCCGTGCCGAGGACAGCCAATGTCGCTCGTGTGGTGGTGGTGGGTTGTGGGGAGAGCGAGCGACGTGCCCGTTGGGTGCCTCCGACATGGTAACAATGGGGTATCAATCATTTACCTTTGCCTCTTGTCTGGTCAAGTGTTATTTATAAGTCTTCGAATAATTCGAGATACTCGGAAACGAACGACCGAATCTCGTCGTACGTCGGTGGTACTCCGTTCCGGACGAAGTGCCCGGCGACGGCGTTTCCGACGACGAGCGTCGACGCTTTGCTCAGGTCGAGGACGTGCCCGAGGGCGAGTCCCGCGTTGAAGTGGTCGCCGGAACTGGTCGTGAGAACCGGGTCGTCGGTTCGCGGAACCGCCACGGAGACGGCTTCTTCCTCGTCGACGAGGTGGGCAGCGTCGATTCCGTGGCCAACGAACCGAGAGACGTCGAGGTGGTCGAACGCGGCGCGGGCTTCCGTCTCGAAATCCGTTTCTTCGACTCCGGCGAGTTGCGCGAGATAGCGCGTCTCGTACCGGTTCGCGGAAACCACGACGTCGACGACGTCGTCGAGCGCAGAGACGCGGTCGATACCGGCGGCGACGACAGCCGGTTCTCGCTTTCGGAGGTCGCCGGGGTCTAAAAGCAGCGTCTCCGGGGGGGACGAGAGCGTCGGCCACAGGTCTTCCCGTAGGCCGCGTACCACGTCGGGAAGTTCGGGCATCTCCGACCAGTATCCGACGCCGAGGAGTTCGGCCCCGTCGACCAGTTCGACGAGTCTGTCGTGGCCGACTTTCGTTTCGATGTCTGCCCAGTCGAGCGTCATCGACCCCCCAATCTCGCTGAGCATCAACTTCCCGTCGTCGAACTCGATGGCGTCGGTGTACCCCGGTTCGCCGAGTGTCTCCAGCGGGAACTCGCCGAACTCGTCGACGAACGGTTCTTCCGGCGGTTCGCCGAGACAGCCGACGATGGACGGGTCGTACCCGAACTCGCCGAATGCGCGGGCGAGGTGGCTCGTGTGGCCACCGGTTCTGACACCGTCTTGTATCCACTCGAACGTGAGCGAACTCTCGGCTTCGACCGAGTCGGTCACGCGCTCGGCGAAGGCACTCAGGGTCGGTAGTCGTTCGTACGCTGTCGCCGACTGTCGCTCGGAGACGAACTCCCGAACGCGGTCGATATAGCCGTCGAATCCAAAGACGACGCGCCCGCCGTCGACCGTCTCCGGCAGTTCGTCTCGGCAGGAGTCGACCGCCTGCCTCGTCGCCTCGTCTGGTCGAGTCATACCACGCCTTCGAAAGCGCGTAGATTAGGTGTTTACCTCGGCGGCAACGCTGGCGATTACTTCATCGGAAACGCTGGCGACGGCGGCACTTTCGACGCCGTCTCATCTGCCGTCTTCGGTCGTGATTTCGAACCGAGCGCCGCCCTCGTCGCTATCGAAGAACCAGACGCTCCACCCGTGGGCGTTGACGATGCTCTGGACGATGTTGAGGCCGAATCCGGTTCCGTCGGGGTTCGTGGTGTACCCCGCTTCGAAGACGCGCGCTCGGTCTTCGTCCGGGATGCCCGGCCCGTCGTCTGCGACGTAAAACCCTGCTCTGTCGTCAAGTTCGCCGATTCGAACCGTCACGTCGTCGCCGCCGTGTCGAATCGCGTTCGCGAGCAGGTTTTCGAACAGTTGCCGGAGCCGTCCTTCGTGTGCCCGCAGATGCATATCCGTCTCGAATTCGAGTGTCGCCTCCGGCGCGTCCGCCGCGGCGATATCCCACGCGTCGGATGCGACGCGGCGAAGCGAGAGGTGTTCGACTTCGTCGACCGTCTGACCGTTTCGCGCCAGTGCCAGTACGTCTTGGACGATGTCCTCGATTCGGTCGAGTGCGTTCTCGACGCGGCCGAGTTCGTCACCGTCGTAGTTCTCCTGTGCGAGTTCGAGGTAGCCGTTTGCGACGCTGAGCGGGTTCTGGAGGTCGTGGGAGACGACCGACGCGAACGACTCCAGTTGCTCGTTTTGCCGCGCGAGTTCGCGCTCGCGCCGCCGCAAGAGTTGTTCGCGTTCGACTCGGTCGAGTGCCGCCCGCGCGTTCGCTGCCAGCACCCTCGCTAACGGGATTCGCTGGTCTGACAGTCGCCCTTCGTCGACTGCACCGACGAAGAGGACCCCGTGGTCTGGTATCGGAACGAGCAGTTCTTCGGTGATGTCGGTATCCGGGTCGAACCGTTGTGGGTTCGAATCGACCTCGTCGTAGTACTGGAGTTCGCCCGACTCGAACACTTCCCACGAAAGCCCCGTTCCGCGCGGGAGCGGCGGTATCTCACCGAAGAGCGCTTCTGCCGCGTCGGTAAACGCCACGGGGTCGAGCGTATCGTCGGATTCGTTGTACAGCATGACGCCGCTGACTTCGTAATCGAGGACTTCCCGTGCGGCGTCACAGACGGCTTCTCCCACCGCTTCGCGACTCGTCGCGCTCGTCAGTTGGCGAGTCGATGCGTGGAGGGCGTTGAGTCGCTCTTCGTATCGCTTGCGCGCCGTGATGTCCGTCGAGATGCCGACCGCACCCGTCACCGACCCGTCGCTGGCGGTAATCGGCGAGATAGCGAAGTCGACGACGTAGTCGTTGCCGGGCAGGTTGAGTTGGAGTTCGAACCGCTCGATTGTACTCTCACCGTCGAGGATTGCGTCGAACGCGTCCGCCAGCAGTTCGTACTGCTCGTCGTCGAGTAACCCAACGTCACAGGCGACAGAAAAGTGATTGCCGACGAGCGACTCCTTCGGAAGGTCGGTCCGTGAGAGGGCGATGTCGTTGACGTACTGGAGGATGCCGTCTTCGTCGACGACGTAGGCTCCTTGCTTGATGCTCTCGATTATCGTCTCGTAGCGCTCGAGACGCAGTTCGCGCTTTCGCTGGTCGTCGATATCGCGAGTCGTGACCACGAAGCCGTCGACGGACGTGTCGGTCTGATTGCTCGCGACCGACTCCAACCACCGCCACGACCCGTCGGCGTCCTCGAACCGGTACCGAATCGGCTCTTTCGTGTCGTCGCCGGTGCGGAGCGACTCCGCGAGTATCTCCTCGATTTCGTCTTTGTCGTCGGGGTGGACCTTGTCGATGACGTGTTCACCGACCAGCTCTTCTTGGCTGTAGCCGAGAATGCGTTCGACCGCTGGGCTCTGGTAGCGGATGGTGCCGTCCGAACTGATGACGGTGATGATGTCTCGAACGTGCTCGACGAGCGCCTGAAACCGCGCTTCCGTCTCGTGTTGTTCGCTCTCGTCGCGGACCGTGATGAGGACGCCGTACTCGTCTCGGTACTCGATATCCTGTGCGTTGGCCGAGCACGCGTGAATCCTGCCGTCGCCGTCGACGATGCGCACGTCGTAGTTGTTCGGGACGTCTTCGCCCCGTCGACGCCGTTCGTATATGTCTTCGATTCGGCTGCGGTCGTCGGGGTGGATGATATCCAGAAGGCCGACCTCGGCGATTTCGGCGTCGTCGAGACCGACTAGCTCGGTGAATCGTTGGTTCCAAAACTTGTAGCCATCGTCTTGAACGATGAAGATGGCGTCGTGGCTCTGCTCGACGATGGTGCGGTAGAGTGACTCGCGCTCGTCGGACTCGCCAGCCCACTGTGAGAACTCGGATACGCGCTCGATGCGGGCCGCGAGCGCGTCGGCACCACCGTTCGTCACCGGCTCCTCGGCGACGAGCGCGCTACTCTGTGCCGTCACCGTGGCGGCGCTATCCGACTCACCGGCGAGGAAGAACACGGGAATATCCCCTACGCGGTCACGAATCTCGGAGACGAAGCCGGTGTCGGGCTCTCCTCGAACGACGACGCTGACGACCGCGCCGTCGAGTGCATCGACCACCGACGACCGCTCCGAGAAGACGTCGACTGTGAGTCCGCGTCCTTCGATGGCGGGTGTGAGCTGACACTCGCCGCCTTCGTCGACGAGCAGGACACGGGACTCGCTCATACCACCTAGCACTTTTTGGCGAGTGTATATATCTCACGTCACTCGTCGGCAGCCTCAGAGCATGAATGGTAGTTTCTCCCACTCCCGGGTGGGCTGCCTCGACCGTCGGTTACATGGTAATCCCAAAGAGACGTTCGTGACATGGACGACTTTCCCGCCGACGCCGCTGCGGTCGTCCAGCGGCACATCGAAGACGAACACGGCTATCTCTCGTGGCTCAACACCCGCGTCGACGCCATCGAGCGTGGCCGCCTCGTGATGACGATTCCGTACGACGAGAAGCTCACGAACACGGTGTCGCCGCCGACGATTCACGGCGGTATCGCGGCCACACTCATCGATACTGCTGGCGGCATCGCCCTCCGAACCATGCTCGACGACCCACTCTCTGGCGGCGTCGCGACGATTAACCTCAACGTCAACTACCTCCGCCGCGCCTCGGGCGACCTGACCGCCGTCGCCGAAGTCGTCCGCGCCGGTGGGAGCGTCGGCGTCAGCACCATCACCGTCGTCAGCACGGACCCGAAAAAAGACGAAGACGTCGCGCGTCGGCAGTCCCCCTCGACCGAGTGGGACGACGCCGTGGCGACGGGACAGGGCGCGTATCGGCTGTTCCGAGAATAAGCTGAATTCTGCGGACGCCTCTTTGTCCTCCTATTCGAACACTACCTCTTCCTACTCGAACGCTCCTTTCTCCTCCTACTCGAACGCTCCTTTCTCCTCCTACTCGAACGCTATCTCCTCGATAGTCGTCGTCTCGCCGAACAGCCAGTCTGCGTGTTCGACGGCGTACTCCTTGTGGTCCGGGTCGAGGTAGCCGAGTGCGTCCGTGACGAGCATCGGTCGGTAGTCCCGAAGCCCGGCACTGCCGGCGGTGTGGAGGACACAGACGTTCGCGAGCGTGCCGCAGATGAGCAGGTCGTCGATGCCGTGTGACTCCAGCCAGCCTTCGAGTTCCGTCTGGTAGAACGCGTCGTAGGTGTGTTTCTCGACGACCAAATCGTCGTCGCGAACGTCGAGTTCGTCGACCAACTCGGCGTCCCACGTCCCCTCGACGACGTGTTCGCCCCAGCGTTCGAACTCGTCGTAGTAGTGAGCGTCTTCGAACTGCTCCGGCGGATGTACGTCGCGGGTGTAGACGACGCGAGCACCGGCCTCGCGGGCGCGCGAAACAACCGTTTTCACGTGGTCGAGCGCGCTCTCGCTCGCCGGAGCGAACAGGCTCCCGTCGGGATGGCAAAAGCCGTTCTGCATGTCGACGACGATAACCGCGGTTCGTGTCGGGTCGAGTGGCATACGTGGGGCTAATGGCGGCAGACGCAAAACGCTACGCTCTGTCGAGACACGAAGGCAAACTCCGATTCAGTTTCCCCCGGCGAATCGGACAAGGTACTTCCCTTCCGGGACTAAGTTGGGGGTATGCGAACCACCGGTCTCCGCGCCATCTTCGTCGCAGCCCTGTTGGTCCTCGCTGGCTGTGCCGCCCCGACGGCGACGCCAGGGGCCGACGATTCGTCGACTGCCGCCACGCCCGCTCCCGACAGAGAAGGCTTTGCCGACCCTGAAAGCGATGTCCTCGGGTGGGAAAACGGCTACTGGTTCGACGAACCCATCGACGTCGACCAGTCCGACGGCCTGAACGACTCCGAACTCGAAGCCTACGTCGCACGCGGGATGGCCCGCGTCGAACACATTCGAGAACTCGAATTCGACTCGACGGTTCCCGTGAGCGTCATCAATCGCACGCAGTACCAACGCGACAACGCAGGCCGTTCGGGGTCGGCCGACTCCGATTTCAACCGCTGGAACGACCAGGTGTGGGAAGCGCTCTTCGTCACCGGCGAGTCAGAAGGCAGCGCCTCGGCGATTAGCAACACGACCGGAAGCTCCGTCCTCGGCTTCTACTCGCCCTCTGACGACGAAATCAAGATTGTCACCGACTCCACCGGTGCGCCGACAATCGACAACGCGACGCTGATTCACGAACTCCACCACGCCTTACAGGACCAGCACTTCGACCTGACCGACGAGCGCTACCGCAGCCAGACCCAAGACGGTGACCTCGCTATCGACGGCGTCGTCGAGGGCGACGCGAAACTCGTCGAACTCATGTACACCGACCGCTGCGAGGCCGGCACGTGGGACTGCGTGAAGACGCCCAAAGCAGGTGGCTCTGGTGGTGGCTCTGGCGGTTCCGGCCCCAACCTCGGCGTCCTCCTCACTATCTTCCAACCGTACTCTGACGGTCCGGTCTACGTGAACGAACTGTACGACTCGGGTGGTTGGGCGGCCGTCAACGACGCCATGCGCAACCCGCCTGCCTCCTCCGAGCAGGTCATCCACCGAACCGACGAGGAACCGCGGCCAATCGAATTCGAAGACACCGGGACGAACGGTTGGGCAACCTTCCCCGACCAAGGAGTCGATGGCTCCGACACCCTCGGTGAGGCATCCATCTACGCGATGTTCTGGTATCAGGCCCGGACGAGCGGTGCCGACACCGTGAACGTGCGCTCGCTGCTCGACACTCGCTCCGCGTACGACACGTACAACTACGACGCCAAACCCTCGGCTGGCTGGGCCAACGACCGGCTGTTCCCGTACCGGAACGAAGCCGACTCCGAGTCCGAGTACGGCTACGTCTGGGTGACCGAGTGGGACACCGAGAAAGACGCCCGCGAGTTCGAGCGAGCGTACCTGAACATCCTCAAAGCGCAGGGCGTCGCCCAGCAGAACGACGGCGTCTACGTCATCCAAGAGGGGCAGTTCGCTGACGCCTTCCGCGTCGTTCGGTCCGGCGACCGGGTCGTCATCGTCAACGGGCCGACCCCCGCGGACGTGGACGAAATCAGACCCGGGTTGGCGGCGTAACCTCCCACGCTGGGCGAGAGGCTTTTTCCTCCGCCGACCCTGTCCTCTCGCATGCATCGGTCCCAACTCGCCGCCCTCCTCTCTGTGTTTCTCCTCGTCGTCGCCGGGTGTTCCGCACCCATCTCGACGCCGGGGTCGCCACCCACAGACGCGCCTCCCACTGAGACGACGGACACGTCTTCCACGTCCTCGTGGCCCGATGACCCGCCGACCGACCGACTCGGTTGGGAGGCGGGCTACTGGCACAACGAGAGTATCGACGTGAACCAATCTGACGGCCTCAACGCGACCGAACGCGAGGCGTTCGTCGCTCGGACGATGGCGCGCGTCGAAGTCGTGCGCGATTTGGAGTTCACCGACCCGGTCCCGGTCGAAGTCATCTCGCGCGCCGAGTACCGAAATCAGTCGGACGACGACTCGGACCCAGTCCACGCCGACTGGAACGACCAAGTCTGGGAGTCACTCCTCCTCGTCGGTGAGGACCGCACCATCGAACAGGTGTTCGACGAGATTTACGGCGGTGCGGTCCTCGGCTACTACTCGCCTTCGGAGGACCGAATCGTCATCGTCAGCGACAGCGACACGCCGGCCATCGACCGCCGGACGCTCGCACACGAACTCCACCACGCCTTGCAGGACCAGCACTTCGGCATCAACGGGTCGCCAGCGACGCAGGATGCTCAACTCGCCGAGAACGGTCTCGTCGAAGGCGACGCCCGGTACGTCGACCGCCTGTACGAAGACCGCTGTGACGCGGGCGAGTGGGAGTGTGTCCCCCGCCCCGAGCGGAGTTCCGGAGGCGGGTCGCTGGACTTCCCGGTCTTCCTGACCATCTACACGCCGTACAGCGAGGGACCGACGTTCGTCACCGAACTCCACGAACGCGGCGGCTGGGAGGCCGTCAACGACGCCTACGAGAACCGACCAGTCTCGACCGAACAGGTGCTTCACCCCGAAGCCTATCCGGACGAGCGCCCGGTCGACGTGACAATCGAGGACCGGTCGTCGGCCGACTGGACGCGGTACGACACCGACCCCGTCGGTGACACCGTCGGCGAGGCGTCCATCTTCGCCATGTTCTGGAAACACGGGGCTATCGACAAGACGGACCTCCAGCGCAACCCCGGACCGTACTCGGCGTACAACTACACGAGCGCCCCCTCTGCGGGCTGGGGTGGCGACCTCGTCGTTCCGTACCGCCCCGCGTCGGACGAGGTGGCCGAGGCGAACCCGAACGACCGCGGCTACGTCTGGAAGACCGTCTGGGACACCGAGAAAGACGCCGAGCAGTTCGAGAGAGCGTATCTGACGACGACGCTCAAACTCCGACTCGGCGCGACGCGCGTGGCTCCGAACACCTACGTCGTCGAAAAGGGGCCCTTCGCCGACGCCTATCGGGTGACGCGACGGGGGAACACAGTTACAATCGTGAACGCGCCGACGGTAGAGGAACTGGACGAGATTCACGGGTGAGAGGAGGGAAGGGGAGCAGAGGAGAGGAGAAATAACTTAGTTCGGCACTGTCTAGTTAAGCCAGTTTGAGGAACGAGCAGGTCGTTGAGTGTGTTTGGGATGAAGCTCGCAGACCTGCTCAGCGAGTGCTTNCGAGTGCTTTGCGACGGATTTAGAAGAAACTTGGGAGCGTGAGCGGACAGCGACGCCCGTCAGGGCGTTCGCTGTCCAGCTCCACGCGACCGGATGTTCGCTCAGAGAAACAAAACAGATTCTTCGATATCTCGGCGTTGAACGCTCTCATCAAGCGGTTTGGCAGTGGGTACATCGGTTGGCTGACAGCGGTCACAACCCGCCTGAGGCGAAGCCGAAGCGGGTTGCGGTCGACGAGACCGCTGTCAAAATCAATGGCGAGTGGTCTTGGTTGTACGCTGCAATAGACATCGAGACAAAGCTGATTCTTGACGTCGAATTGTTTGGACGACATGGTACCGACCCGGCTGCTGCGTTTCTCCATCGGCTCTCGGAGAAACACGATCTCTCAGACACTGTGTTTCTCGTTGATGGCTACGGCTATCAGACTGCCCTCTCTCGATTAGGATTGAGCGGTCGGCTGGACTACGTCGAGCGAAACCTCATCGAAAAGTGGTTTCACACCCTCAAAATGCGAGTCGACCGCTTCCATAATTCGTGGGTGGGCAGTCATACGAGCGTCCGCGAGTGGTTCATACAATTTGCGCAATACTACAACTTTCAAAGACCGCATCAAGCGCTCGACGGACGAACACCGGTTGAGGAGGTCACTAACTAGACAGTGCCNTCATACAATTTGCGCAATACTACAACTTTCAAAGACCGCATCAAGCGCTCGACGGACGAACACCGGTTGAGGAGGTCACTAACTAGACAGTGCCAGATATTAGATTAACTCCCTGATTCCAACGAAGTAGCTGATTATCGCTATGGTTGTCGAGCGCCGTAAGGACATCACTCGTCTCTACGACCTCCCGCTCGGATTTCTCCGCGCTCTTGATGGCTGATATTATTGGGTTGACGAATACGGAGTGTCGGCCTTGTTTAGATACCGAACGATAACATCCATATCGGCTCTGTTGAAATCCTCAGTCACTGATAGTTTGTTGAGGCCGTGCTGAATACAGCGCGCAAGTCGGTGTGAGTTACTTCGACCGTAGTTGGTAGAATATGGTGACGAGTAGGACCACACCAGATAAGAAGAAAACCGCTGTAGACAGACCATTCGTTAATTGAATGAGACCCTGCTCTTCTGAGTAGTAGTGAAACAACAGCCCTGACGCGAGCGCGACTCCAACGAGACTCTTTCGTGACCGATTAGTCGAACTCTCGTTATTCATTTCAGGTTAGCGTACTCTAGTTAGGAATAATTCACTTTCGTTATCACGCACTATCAGAAATTATTGGGGGCGGTTTGCTGCATACGCCCCCTGTCTGTGTCACGCGAATTCTGTCAAAATCTGAGGATTTCAATAGAGCCTCTATCTCTTAACCAAAAATACGACCTGTCACGTTCTCAGTTGGTGTGCGGTATGGCAACCGAGAAAATTATTAACTATTTGTGCTGTTTACGATCATCTATGATTGCCCTCCCCTCAATCCGTCTCACCGTCACGGCTTTTGTGTACTCTACGGCGATCTCTCTCGGTGCTGGTATCTTAGTGGTGAACCCTGCTCGGTACCTCCTTATCGTACCACTTCTCACCAGCATAGTTCTTCTCGGTCACGCTATAAAAACTGCCAACCTCGACGAACTTGGATACGCAACTATGTGGTTATGGGCTGGTGTACTCGCCCTCGTCATCGTTGGAGCGGTAACTGAGACCGTTCTTCAAGCAGATGTTTCTCCATTGGCCGAAATCCCAGTTGCTCGTGTTCTTGGTACGTTTAGCCTCATCACTATTCTCATCGCAGCATACATACGTGGCATACAGAGAGCACCAACAGAAGGGCGTCAAAATTCAACTATAACCTGAATACGGACAGCTGCACTGAACCATTAAATAGCGACTTCAACATTTCTGACAGCCGTTTTCAAAACGAGTTCTCGGAACTGCCCGAACCACGTACGAGCCCGAAGTGTTTCGCTGTACCGCTGCTTAAGTGCGAAAAAGACAGACTCACCCACTGATCGCTGGTGATCGGTGTCTGCGTCGTGACGAGCGTTGTGCGCTACATCTAACGAAGAAAACCAGAAATAGCTTGACGAAACCGTTCAACGCCGAGATAACGAAGAATTTCTTTTGTCTCTGAGTGGGGACGGGCTCCCGTGAGCGTACCCACACGCGACTTCGGTTTTCCTGCCTTATTTGTCCTCCTGATGAGACTGATTTCTTGGTTTACACGTGGTGAAGTGCTCTTCATTGACAGTTTTAGGCCTACCTAAAGTCCGGAATGCTTTTAACTGTTTAGGCGGGCCTAAATCGTATGGCAGACGATTCCAGCGGACACGAGGCACCGACACGGCGTGATTACATGAAGTACGGCGGGGCAGTCATCGGTGGTGGATTGCTCGCGGGTTGTGCCGGGCAGTCTGAGTCCAGTGCGACGCCGAATCAGACGAGCACTGAGACTGCAACGGCGACGGCAACGGACACCGAAACGGAGACCTCGCCTGAGGAGGGGCCGTACACGGTCGAGATGTTCCCCGTCGGCGAAGTCGAGTTCGAGTCCGTCCCGGAGTCGGTCACGACTTACTCCATGGCGTGGGCAGACATGGTAATCTCGCTCGGGCAGGCAGACAAACTTCAGACAGACAGGCTGAGCGGCCCTACGCTGTTCTATGACCGGTTCGATATTGACTACGACAGAAACTGGCCGCCGCTGTGGCAGGACGGTGGGATGCCGAAGGAGGTCTTCTACGAACACGACCCTGACGCGTTCCTCATCGACCCGAACCTGATTCAGGCGTGGGACAACAACTGGGACGACTCGGATATCGAGGAAATCGAGTCGAACGTCGCGCCCTTCTTTGGGTGTATGAACCGTCGCTTCCGTAACGGGTGGCAAAAGGAGATGGGTTACTCCGAGAAGGCCCCGTCGATGCTGGAGGCGTTCGACAAGGTCGGGACGGTGCTCGACGAACGAGACAGGGTCGATGCGTGGTTCGACCTGCACGAGAGCCTCCAGACCGAAGTGCAGTCCCGGCTCCCTGACGACGGCGATACGCCATCGATTGGGCTAATAAACAGCGGCTCCTCACCGGAGAAAGGCGAGTTCTACGTCCTCTATCTTGAGGACGACGGCTACGAGATGAAGCCCTACCGCGACCTCGGACTCGTAGACGACGACGCCTTCGCTGGTTTCGAAACCGGGCAGTACGGGAAGACCGACTACGAGACGCTGCTGGAGGCCGACCCTGACGTCATTGTCGTCCACTGGGGTATCACCACGGGCACTGTGACTTGGGGTGGCGACGGCGCGTTCGACGCCCAGAAGTTCCGTGAGAAATTCGTCACGCCGATGGAGGAGCATGAGGTCGGTAGTCAACTCACCGCCGTCCAGAACGGACGCGTGATTCCCGGCCCGACTGCTGAACAGGGTCCGCTCATCAACGCGTTCCAGACAGAACTGACTGCCCGCCTGTTCTACCCCGAGGAGTTCGGTGAAATCGACTTCGAGTCACCGCTCGATGTTCCTGAGGAAGACCAGTTGTTCGACCGCCAGCGCGTCCGCGATATCATCAACGGCAACATCTGAAGAGCACATCACCAAAACCGAATCGACACACATCTCCCCGACGTGGTCGTCGTCGGCGGTGAACCGGCAGGCTACCTGACGGGATGACGCCCATCGACTCAGAACCCGGCTGATTCTGGTGGGTTCGGGAGACGGATGATGGTGGCTCACTCTCGTGTACGTCCTCCTGAAGAGATTGACGAGCGTGCTGCTGAAAGCCAAGACCCGCCCACATGTTTATTCTGTACGCCTCGTATTCTCCTTTGTGAAAAGAACAGCCCTCCGACAGCAGTCTTTCAACAGTACAGCGTGGGCAGGACAGCGAACACAGCCAATTCGCTCCAGTTCTGACGAAAAAGCAACACACAGTTAATCTAGCGTGGCAATGCTAGCTCAACTGTGATCGACTACGACTATCATACCCACTCCATCTACTCTGACGGCCGGTTTCTCCGTCAGATGCTGAAGGCGGCCAGCGAGGCCGGACTCTCGGGAATCGGTATCTCGGACCACTGCAACGTCTCCGAGCGCGACGCGATGGTCGAGACCCGCAGCAATCTCGGATTCAATCTCGACATAACCTACGACCGACGCCGGTCGGCAATCGAACGATTCCGCGAGCAGTTCGATATCGAAATCTACGACGCCGTCGAGATGGATTACGACCCTCGCGACGAGGACGCCATCGGCGAGTTTCTCGACGAGGCGGGCTTCCAGTACGCCATCGGGAGCGTCCACCACCTCGAAGATGTCCACGTCCACTACGAACCGTACTTCGCCGACAAATCCGAACCCGAGCGAGCCGCGTTGGTCGATACGTACTTCGAGAAACTCGTCGCACTAATCGACTCCGAACTGTTCGACATCGTGGCTCACATCGACTTGTTCGAACGTAACTCCGCCCTTCGAGGATTCGCAACAGAGACTCACTACCGACAGGTCGCCGAGGCGCTCGAACGCTCGAAGACGAGTGCCGAACTGAATGCTGGCCGCGTCTTCGACGACTTTGGGCACTACCACCCGACGCCACCGTTCTTGCAGGTGCTCCGTGAGTACAACGTCTCGTTCACCGTCGGGACTGACTCGCACGCGCCCGGTGAACTGACCAAGCGCGTTCCCCACGTCGCTGATTTCTTCGGCGAACTCGGGATTGAACCCGCCAGACTCTCGGTATGACGATTCCTCTCTGAGTGGCCGGGAAAGCGTCTATAACTACGAGATGGTTGTTCCCCGGCCGCCGAACCGGTATCACTGCTCGAATCCGAACCTTTAGGCGTGCCTAAATTTCGACGGGCTTTTATATGTTTAGGCAGGCCAAAAACATATGGACCTGAACCGAAGGCACTTCCTTGGTATCGGCGCGAGCGCACTGACAGCCGGACTCGCTGGCTGCAGTGCCTCCTCGTCGGAGGAGACGGCGACGACGACCAGTTCGACCACGGAGTCGTCCCAGACGGAGACGGCGACGAGCACGCCCGAAGACACAAGTTACTCGGTGTCGATGGAGCCGGTCGGCGAAGTGACGCTCGACGAGCCGCCGGAGACGGTCGCGCACTACTTCCCCGACTACGGTGACATGGCGGTCGCACTCGGCCACGGCGACACCGTAACCAGTATGGGACTTCCCTCGCGCTTCCACGTGAACCACTACGACGAACTCGACGGCGTCAGCTTCGACACGGACTCGCTGACCAAGCTCGTCGGCGACTCGGGCATCTCGAAGGAGGTCTTCTACAATCTGGATAGCGACCTCCACATGATCGACCCGCAGTGGCTCATCAACAACAAGGGCTTCAAGCTCGAACCTGCCGACATCGAAGAGATTACGAACAACGTCGGCCCGTTCTTCGGCAACACCATCTTCCGGCGCACGGACACGTGGCACAATTATCGCTACTACTCGCTGTACGAGGCGTTCCGGAAGGTTGCAGAAGTCCACCAAGAGGTGGAGAAGTACGAACAGATCAAGGCCTTCCACGAGGAGTACATCACGGACATCCAGACGAAGCTCCCCGGCCCGGACAGTCGTCCGAATGCGCTCCTCTGTTGGCAAGGCAGTAACGAGCCAGAGTCGTTCTACCCGGCCCGACTGAGTGGGAAGGGGGCGAACAAGAAGGCGACCGACGACATCGGTCTCACCGACGCACTCTCCGACACGGGTATTCAGGGACTCTCCGAGAGTAACCGTGGTACCATCGACTACGAGACGCTCCTGCAAGTCGACCCGGACTCGATTCTCCTGCGCGGACACGAAGACAAGACGCGCGAAGAGTTCAGAAACACGGTCCTCGAGTTCATGAAGAACCACGAGGTCGCGTCCGAGCTGAGCGCCGTCAAGAACGAGAAGGTGTTCCGCGGCGGCCCCATCTACGCTGGCCCGCTGCACCACTTCTTCCTCGTCGAGCGGTACGCCACCGGCTACTTCCCCGACACGTTCTCGGGCGAACTGTTCGACCGCGACGAACTCGCGTCCATCATCACGGCGTAAGCCGACAGCGGAGTCACTTCCGCTCGCTTCGTTTCAGTTGTGGCGGACAGCCCCCGCCAGTGTGAGTCGCTACGCTCTGTTGCTCATCTCGACACCCAGTCCGACCGTTCGGTGACGGCGTCCGCGACGAACTCGAACTCGTCGCCGAGGTGCAGGAGCCGGTATCCTCGCTCGGCCGCATTCCGGGCACCGTCCGGCCCGACGAAGTTGCTGTTGTGGAAACCCAGCAGGGGGACGCCGTGTTGGACACATGTCTCGCGGACGCGCTCGATGAGCGCTCGCACCTCTGAATCGTCGTATTCGAGGGTGCGTCCCATCGAGACACCGAGGTCGCCGGGTCCGGGGAAGACGAACCCGAGTTCGGGCACGGTCACGATTTCGTCGATGTTCTCGACGGCAGTCCGGTTTTCGACGAGGACACCCACCTGTACGTTTTCGTCTTCGACCTCGTGATACGGACGCTCGCCGCCGAACGTCGTTCCGTATCCACTCACTCGACCCTGTGCGAGACCGCGGTCTCCCGGTTCGCCGTCGAACTCGAAGCGACCGGCTCGCACGGCGCGTTCGACGTCGCTGGCAGTCTCGACTCGCGGGACGACGACGTTGCGGACGCCCGTATCGAGGGCTTTTCTGACTGTCGATGGGTCGCCGTTCGGAAGTCTGACGACGAGTTCGGTCCCCCCGCACTGTGCGGCGCGAACCAGCCGTTCCAGTCGTGGTCCGTCGAGTGGCGTGCCGTTTTTGTGTTCGAGGTCAAGCCAGACCCAGTCGAGTCCGAGCGTTCCGTACAACTCCACGAGCTGCTCCGAGGCGGTTTCGACTCCCGCCCCGAGGTACACGTCGTCAGTGTCTCTGATATTTGCGAGGTGGTTCTGCTGCTGTGGTCCGCTCATGCTCGAACCACCCCGACTGTTCGCCCTTGTCCTGCGCTTCGAGGTAGTTGGTTGAATTGACTCATATTTTTAGGCTAGCTAACTATGCGAAGGAGTTTCGGCCCCCTCGCTGCTATCGATTCTGCTTCTGCTTCTGCTTCTCTTTCCCTTCTCCTTCGGGCAGGGAAGTCACTCTTCTCTCAGTGTGACCGAGTCTCCGACTCGAATCGTTCCGTCCGTCGTCGACTCTTCGAGACGCGTAATGGTCGTCAGCGCGAACCAGTGGTCGAAGGCGTCCTCGTTTACCCACTCGGGGACAGTCTCCCGGCGCTTCTCGATGAACCGCTTTCGGAACTTCGGTAGCGGTTCTCCGGTGTCTGGGTCTCGCCCGGGGACGACGCACCGGCCGCAGGGAATCGCCCCTTCGAACCGGAGCCCACCGACCTCGAACGCAGGCGCGTCGTCGCCGACGAATTGGTCTTCCCAGAACGCTGGCACGCCTGAGACCTCCACGTTCGTTCGAAGCCGTCGGCGCGTCCCTTCGACGGTCAGTTCGTCGAACCACGAGGCCACCGTTCGAATCGTCGCGGTACTCACGACCGACAGGCCGAGTTTCGGGCGGTCTGGCATCCCTCGGTCGGTGTCTCTCCGTATCGTCACCGGCTCGTCGAAAACGTCCATGAACCACGTTTCCGCCGCCTCGGTGTCGTATACGAGGTCGAACTGTGCGGGCGTCGCCGACGGTGTATCGACGGTGAGCACACCTGCGTCCGGGTCGTAGTCGGCCGTAATCGCGTGCAACCGCTCGTCACGCTTCGCATTGAGGACGTTTCCGTTGGCGTCGAACAGTGCGAATTCCCTGTCGTGTGCGAGTGTTCCGTTCGCCCGGACGTCGGCGACGTCCACCTCGACGCCGTCGAGCGACTTGACCGGATACACTCGCAACTTCTCGATTTGTGGCTCGGTCGGCATAGGTTGATGTCGTGCGGCAGTGGCTTTTCTCTTTTGCAATTGACAAATCAAACTCCTCAGAAGCGCTCGCGGTACGTCCCACGCATCCATGTATCGGCGTGCGCGGTGAACGCCTCCCACTGGCTTCGTTTAATCTCGACGTAGGATTCGGTGAGCGTGTCACCGAGTGCGGCGGTGAGTACCTCGTCGTTTTCGAGTTCGCGAACCGCTTCCCCGAGCGACCGCGGCAGTCGCTCGATGCCACGCTTTCGGCGGGTGTCGTCGCTGAGGTTCTCCGGGTCTTGGTCGACCGACGGACCGGGGTCGAGTTCGCGGTCGATTCCATCTCGACCGGCCGCCAGCAAGCCGACGACCGCAAGGTACGGATTCGACGTGTTGTCGGCGGGTCTAAATTCGATTCTGGTGCCGCTGGTCCGGTTCGACGGTCGTACCTCTGGAACTCGAACTGCTGCTTCGCGATTCCCGATACCCCAGCAGTTGTACGCACAGACGCTCTTGGCTGGTTGGAGTCGCGCATAGGAGTTCACCGTCGGCGACGTCAACGCGAGGAGACCGGGCATGTGTTCGAGGATGCCACCGACGAAGTACCGACCGCGTTGGCTCAGGGCTGTTTCGTCGTCTGCCGGTGCGAAGACGTTCTCCTCACCATCCCACAGCGAGAGGTGGAGATGGCACCCGTTCGTGGCCCCGTCGAACGGATAGGGTGAAAACGTCGCGCTAGCACCCGCTCGTTCAGCAACGCCTGACACCGTCTCGCGGCAGAACACGGCGTTGTCGAGCGGTTCGAGACCCGTTCCGTGCCCGACGACAATCTCGTTTTTGCCGGCGGTGTACTCCGGGTGGTGCTTTCGGACGTCGATGCCTTGGGCCTTCAGCGCGTCGACGATATCGAGTATCACCGACCGACTCGCGCGCATACTCGCCGACGAGTACTCTCCTCGCGGGTCGAGAGGTTCGATTTCACCATCTGACTGCTCCGAATAGAGGTGAAACTCCTGTTCGACGGCGATGGTCGGCGCGAGACCCTCCTCTTCACACGCTGTGAGCATGCGCTTCGCAGCGGCCCGCGGGTCGGCATCCCACGCAACGTCCCTGTCGTGTTCGACTAAGTCGCACAACACTGCGGCAGTTCGGTCTTCGTAGGGGAGCACGCGGAACGTCGAGGGGTCGGGCAGCAGTCGGACTTCACCGACTGCGTCGAACCGCCCGTCTTTCACCCGGTAGCCGATTGCGTTGAACGACTGGGTCATCTTCGGGAGCGGGATACCCGACGAGAGCGCCGATTCGAGGTGGTCGACGTTCACCGCTTGTCCACGTATCATCCCGTCGTTCGTCACACAGAGGAGTCGGACGAACTCGACGTTCGCTTCGCTGCATCGCTCACGGATAGACGCGGCCATCACCCGAACCCATACTCGGGGGGAAGAAATATCCATGGGTCGCGTCAGACGATTGAACGCAGGCAGCCGACAAGAGCCCTCTCATGCGTCTGCCGAACCTCACGCAAGCAGTGCTGGCGAGTCGTCGAGCAGCGCCGCTTCGAAATCGTCGTACTCGCACATCAGCAACAGCGCGTCTTTGTCGGCTTCTTCGAAGTAGAACTCCTTGTGTGGCTCGAAGCCGCATTGTTTCAGGATGTTGATGACGACGTCGTTCTCGACGTCGGGTTCGCCGACGACCCGGTCCGTCTCGGGGTGCGAAAACAGCATGAGACCCATGGCCCGGAAGAGTGCTTTCGCGTAGCCGTTACCCACGTACTCCGGCGGACCGACAAGCAGGTGTGCCGCGCGGTCGCCGGGGTCTGCGTCGTAGTAGTCGTCGAGTTCGTACTCGCTGGGCCAGTAGACTTCCCAGTAGCTCACCGGTACGTGGTCGATATAGCCGATAAACGGCGTCAGGTGGTCTTCCGCGAGCTTTTCGGCGAAGTGGTCGCGGAACGCTGGCAACGGGAGGTCGAGTTCCCAGAACTCAGTCACGTGGTCGTATCCGAGCCACTTGTGGAGTCGGCCCAGGTCGCGTTCCATCGTCGCCGGCCGAAACGAGATAGTTCGGTCTATCGTCTGGTCGTACCGCTGGAACACGTAGTTCGACCTGATGGTTACATCTGGCCCAAGCGTGGGCGTCACGTCGTCGCTATCGGCTGTTCGGTCGGAGCTACCGTTTGTCTGGTCGTGGTTATCGGTCGTCTGTTCGTCGTCGTCACCTGTCGGTGCCATCATCGTTTAGGCCTGCCTAAAAAGTGATAAGCCCGTCGATATTTAGGCACTATACGGCTAGATTTGTTGATTTATTATCGTGTTTTGGCCGCCTCAGACAATGACACTCGTCATCGTCTCCCGTGAACGATAAACCTACAACAGCGGGACATCGACGCAGTGACGATGAACGTAGCGTCAGCGTCTGCGACAGAAATCGCAGCGAAGGTTCGACGAGGAGCGCTTTCGCCTTGTACGGTCGTCGAGAGGGTGCTCGAACGAATCGACCGCCGAAACGACGAGTTGAACGCGTATATCGAAGTCGCAGACGACTACGCTCGAACGCGGGCAGTCGAAATCGAACGGGCGATAGAACGCGGGGAATCGGTTGGTCCACTCGCCGGTGTCCCCGTGGCGTTGAAAGAGTCTGCCGCCTCGAAGGAGGGTCTCCGCCGAACGATGGGCTCGGTCGCCTTCCGCGAGTCCGTTTCCGAATCGGACTCGACGCTCGTCACGCGGTTAGAGGACGCGGGTGCAATCGTCGTCGGGACGACGAACACTCCCGAGCTAGACCACAAGGGGACGACTGACAACCCACTCCGCGGACCGACTCGGAATCCGTTCGACCCATCGCGAAACGCCGGTGGCTCGTCCGGCGGCAGTGCTGCTGCTGTCGCCGCCGGGCTCACGCCTGTCGCACACGGGAAAGACGCAGGCGGGTCGCTTCGCATCCCCGCAGCGTGGTCTGGCGTCTACGCGTTCAAGCCGACGTTCCGACGGGTACCAGACCTCACTCGTCCGGACGGGTTTGCCGACGACCTCGGTATTCGGTCGAGCCACGGGCCGATAACGCGTACCGTCCGTGACGCGGCGCTCGTCTTGGACATCATGGAGGGACACCACCCCCGAGACCCGTCGAGTCTCCCGGACCACGACGGGCGATTCCGTGACGCCATCGGACGTTCTCTCGACGGCATCGATATCGCATACACGCCGGATTTCGGGACGTTCCCGGTCGAGCACACAGTGCGAACGACAGTCGGCGAAGCGGTCGAGACCTTCAGCAACGCGGGGGCGACAGTCGAGCACGTGGACGTCGAACTCGGCTATTCGCACACGGAGTTGACGGATGCGTGGTTGGACCTCGTGGGTGCCAATCTGGCGGCGATGAACGACTGGCTCGCCGAACACGAGGGGGTCGATCTGCTTCGAGACCATCGCGAGGAGCTGACAGACAGCCTCGCCGACTTGCTCGAATCCGGAGCTGGAACGTCCGCGACGGAGTACCTCCACCAGCACGTCATTCGAACGTCGGTCCACGACGCGCTCGAAGACGTGTTCGAGGACTACGACCTGCTGGTCTCGCCGACTGTCACTCATCCACCCGTGAAGAACGCCACAGAAGGGTCGACACTCGGACCTGACGAAGTCGACGGCGAACCGGTCGACCCGCGAATCGGCTGGTGTCCGACGTTCCTCCTCAACTTCACGGGGCACCCTGCCGCGTCTGTTCCGGCGGGGACCGTCGCCGACGGGCTTCCGGTCGGAATGCAGATTGCCGCCCCGCGCTTCGAAGACGAGTTGGTTATCACGGCGAGCGACGCGTTCGAACGGCTTCAGCCGTGGAATGAGTGGTACTCTCGGACGTAGTAGATAGGATTGGTACCTCCGGTCGTAGCTGGTGGGTAGCGTGGGGGTGGCAAGCCCCGCCACTCGGCTCCCCATACACCGAGTCAACCACCAAATATATACTTTTAGGCCAACCTAAATCCCCTGGGTTTTATTGCGCTTTAGGCTAGCCTAAAAAGCTGTATGCAAACGCAGAGTACACGAGTGCACTCCGCAGCGACGTGGTGTCAGTGCGCCACGTCTACTGAGCGGGTGAGACAGCCGTGTCGGTCGAATCGGGGGTGGCCGCATGAGCGCTGACGCCGAACTTCGTGACGGAGACCACGACAGTCACGAGGTTGACCCCGCCACCCGGGCTGACGATGCGACTATCCACGCGTTCTTCAACTGTTATCTCCGCGACGCGGCGGACTACGAGGTCACGACGGACGCAGTCGCTGGCGTCGACCCCGGGAGCGACGGGCTCCTTCGAACGACGCTCCCCGCACAGGGTATCGATATTTTGGCACCACTGGTCCACCGCTCGCCGACAGAGGGCCATCGATTCGAGACGCCTCTCAGCTATCGGCTACCGGATGGGACAGTCTATCCAGCGGACGCGGCCACGCTCTCGTCGCTTATCGTGAAGGACCTCACACTTTCGCGCGGCGGGAGCGCGGTACCGGACGCGCTTCTCGAACGCGTCCTGCGAAGCAAGGCGAACATCGAGCAGTTCGTCGATGTGCGGATGGGTGACACGGAGACGCTCTACGCCGACCGTCTCTCGTTCCGCGACGCAGAACAGGCGCTCGTCTTCGGTCACCAGCGTCACCCGACGCCGAAGAGTCGGCAGGGAATCGCGGCCCACAACCGGTCGACATACGCTCCCGAACTCCGGGGGTCGTTCCCGCTGCACTACTTCCGTGCAACTCCCGAACTGGTGTCTCAGGAGTCCGCGCTGGAGCACTCCGCGGAAGCGTGGGTCAAAGACGAGTTGCGCGACGACCCGACCGTCGACGAGTCGTTCGTCGCCGACCACGTCGAAAGCGACGACGTGCTCCTGCCCGTCCACCCGTGGCAGGCCGACTACCTGCTCGCACAGGACCACGTGCAGTCACATCTCGGCGATGGACTCGACTATCTCGGGGCAGTCGGTCGAGAGTATTTCCCGACGACATCTGTTCGGACGCTCTACAGCCCCGACTCGCCGTTCATGGTCAAGTCGTCGCTGAACGTCACCATCACGAACTCCGTCCGGACGAACAAGCGCCCGGAACTCGAACGCGGCGTCGCTGTCGCGGAATTACTCGACACCGAATTCGGCGACGAACTCGCGGCGGAGTTCCCGTCGTTCGACATCGTCCGCGACCCGGCGTATCTCGCACTCGACGTTGGAGACAAGCCAGAGTCCGGCTTAGAGACCGTTCTTCGAGCTAACCCCTTCCGTGGCGAGGACGCGGTCGGTGCCACGCCATTGGTTTCGCTCTGTCAGGACGCCATCGACGGCCAGTCGCGCCTCGGTCGCATCGTCTCGTCTATCGCCGAGCGCGAGGGCCGGGAGACGGCCGCGGTCAGCGAGGACTGGTTCCGACAGTATCTCGCACTCAGCATCCGGCCGGTACTGTGGCTCTACCTCGTCGGTGGCGTCGGCGTCGAGGCTCACCAACAGAACTCGGTCCTCACGCTCGACGACGAGGGCTACCCGAGTGCGTTCGCCTACCGAGACAATCAGGGATTCTACTTCCCCGAGTCGCAGTACGACCGCGTTGACGACTACCTTCCGGGCGTGGGAGAACGAGCCGGGACCGTCTGTGCGGACGAAATCGCCGACGAACGGCTCCGGTACTACGTCGTGCTCAACAACGCGCTTGATGTCATCAACGCCTTCGGATGCGCCGACCTCGTCGAGGAGCGCAGACTGCTTTCCATCCTCCGCGACGAGTTGACTCACATCCACGAGCAGTACGACCGTCCGTCGTCGACGTTGCTGGAGACACTTCTGACCGAGGAGACCGTACCGTGCAAGAGTAATCTGCTCACGCGCTTCCGCGGGCTGGACGAACTCGAAAACGACCTCGAAAACCAGTCTGTCTACACGGAGATTGCGAACCCAATCGTCACCGAGGTGGAACGATGACGGGACCGGACGCGACCATCGCACGCGACTACGAGTACCAGACGTACGCCCGTGATATCGACAGAACGATTTCGCTCCGACAGGCGTCGGTCGAACGCGACCTCGGGCGACTCCACCAGTGGCTCGGTAGCGACCACGTCAAGCCCTACTGGCAACTCGACGAGCCACTGCCGACGTTCTCCGAGACGCTCCGCGAGAAACTCGCCGACGACCACTTGACGCCCTACGTCGGGTGTCTCGACCACGTGCCGATGAGCTACTGGGAGTGTTACTGGGCGGCAGACGACGCTGTTTCGAACTACTACGACGCCGACCCGGCCGACCAGGGCGTCCATCTGCTCATCGGCCCCGAAGAGTACCTCGGCCACGGCTATGCACTCCCGTTGATGCGGGCGGTCGTCGCGATGCAGTTCCGCCATCCCGAGACCGACCGGGTGATTGCGGAACCGGACGCTCGGAACGAGCGCGTCATCCACGTCTTCGAACAGTGTGGCTTCGAACCCAGAGAGACGTTCTACTTCGACGAAGAAGACAAGGAGGCGCTGTTGATGGTCTGTGACCGCGACCGATTCGAATCGAATGTCCTCACGGACACCTCCGCAGCACCAGCACAGGGGGTGCGCGCCGATGACTGACGAGAACGTCTACGACGTCGTCGGCATCGGTATCGGCCCGTTCAACCTCGGTCTCGCGGCCATGCTCGACAGCGTAGACGAGGACGTCGAGGCCGCGTTCCTCGAACGCGACGCCGAGTTCCAGTGGCACGAGGGGATGCTCCTCGACGGCACGACGCTCGAAGTCCCGTTCCTCGCGGACCTCGTGACACTCGCCGACCCGACCAGCGAGTATAGCTACCTCAACTACGTGCGGGAGACCGGCCGAATCTACGAGTTCTACTTCTACGAGACCTTCCAGGTTCCCCGTCGGGAGTACAACGACTATCTCCGGTGGGTCGTCGACCGACTCGACACGTGTCGGTTCAATCGCGACGTGACCGAGGTGCGCTGGGACAGCGAAGCGTCGTGTTACGTGATTACCGCACATCATCCCGAAGCCGACGAGCGCTTCGAGTACCGCGCGGAGAACATCGCTTTCGGAATCGGCTCCCAACCGTCTATTCCCGAAAATCTCCGCGGACACCCGGAAGACGACGTGTTCCACACGGCACGGTATCGACACAACCGCGAGCGTGTTCTCGATGCGGACTCGGTCACCGTCGTCGGGTCTGGACAGAGCGCTGCCGAGGTGTTCCAAGACCTGCTCCAGCGCCAACCCGGTCACGGCTACCGACTCGACTGGCTGACGCGCTCGGACGGCTTCTTCCCGATGGAGTACTCGAAGCTCGGTCTCCAGCACTTCACACCCGAGTACGAGCAGTACGTCTACGACCTTCCGCAGGAAGTCAAAGACGACCTCGTTCCGAACCAGGACCTGCTCTACAAGGGTATCGACCCGGAGACGAGCGGTGAGATTTACGACCTGCTCTATCGCCGCTCCATCGGCGACCGCGACCCCGATGTCGGCCTGTTCGCGATGACCGAGGTCGAACATATCGCAGACGTCGGTGGGGCCTACGCCCTCGACTGTCACCAGTGGCAGACCGAGGAGTCGTTCGTCCACGAGAGCGAGGTCGTGATTCTCGGAACCGGCTACGAGCGGCCGATTCCGGACTTCCTCGACCCGCTTGAAGCGGCGATTAGTTGGGACGAACGGGGCCGATTCGAGGTGACTGCCGACCATCGTCTGGAAATCGACGTCGCTGGCGACGTCTTCCTCCAGAACGCCGAAGTCCACACCCACGGCGTCGGCGTTCCCGACCTCGGACTCGGGTGCTATCGGAACACGAAGTTCGTCAACCGCTTGGTCGGTCGCGAGGCCTATCCCGAAGACGTCGATACGGTCTTTCAGGACTTCTCGGTCGAGCAGTTCGCCGAGCATGCACCGAACACCTCTCGCAAGAGCGAGCGTGAACTGACCCAGACACCCACGCAGGACGACTAACGATGAATCCGAACGACACGACACTACAGGACGCACTGGACGACGAGATTTGGGAGACGGTCGAACGCCGCCTCCTGACGAAGATGCTCGAAGAGTTCACTTACGAGGACATCATCTCGCCGCGGAAAGTCGACGCCGGCGACGACCGCAGCGTCTTCCGGTTCGACCTCGGTGAGACGAGCTATCGGTTCGAAGCGACCGAACGGCTGATGGACAGCATCCACGTCTACAGCGACACCATCGAGCGACGGGCGGGCGACACGTGGGAACAGCATCACGACCCGCTTCGGCTGCTGCGCGATTTGGGTGACGCGACTTCGCTGAACGGACTCACAGAGGGGAACCTCGTACGCGAGTACAAGCGAACGTTGCTCGCGGACGCCCACATCGAGGCGCGAAAGCGGGGCCGTGAGGACTTCGACCCCACGAACCTCGATTACGCCCTCCTCGAAGGCGAGATGGAGGGTCACCCGTGGATTACCTACAACAAGGGCCGGCTCGGATGGGGCTACGACGATTACAAGCAGTACGCACCCGAGCGCAAACAGCCCGTAACGCTCTCGTGGGCGGCCGTGAGCAAGGAGCAGGCAACGTTCGTCGGAACCGAAACTGTCGACCACGATTCGCTCGTCCGGCGCGAACTCGGCGACTACTACGACCAGTTCAGAGACCGACTCGTCTCCAAAGGTCTCGACCCGGACGACTACTACTTCATGCCCGTCCACGACTGGCAGTGGGAGAACAGTGTCGTCCCGCTGTTCCCCGACCACATCGCGGCCGACGACATCGTCCCGCTGGGTGAGGGCCCGGACGAATACCTCCCGCAGCAGTCGGTTCGAACGTTCGTCAACGTCGACGACGAGGAGAAACACCACGTGAAGGTCCCGATGCGAATCCTCAACACGCTCGTCTGGCGTGGTCTGCCCGGTGAGCGCACTGAACTCGCTCCGACAGTCACGGAGTACATCAAAGGAATCTACGAGGGCGACGACTTCCTGCAAGACCAAGACCTCATTCTCCCCGGCGAGATTGCGGGCATCAACTACGACCACGGTGACTTCACCGACATCGACGACTCGCCCTACCAGTACCACGAGCTACTCGGCGTCGTCTGGCGGGAGTCCATCTACACCTACCTCGAAGACGACGAGCGGGCGATTACGCTCTCGTCTTTGATGCACGTCGATGGCGACGGCGAACCGTTCATCTCACGGCTGGTCGACCGCTCTGGACTGACGCTCGACGAGTGGCTTTCGGAGTTCTTCGATACCGTCCTTCCGCCACTGCTTCACTTCCTGTATCGCTACGGTACCGTCTTCTCCCCGCACGGCCAGAATACGATTCTCGTCGTCGAAGACGGTGTTCCGACGCGACTCGCCGTCAAGGACTTCGTGGACGACGTGAACGTCAGCGACCAGCCACTCCCCGAACTGGAGGCGCTGCCGGACGAGATGCACGAGGTACTCCGAAAAGAGCCACCCGAGGGACTCTGTCAGTTCATCTTCTGTGGCCTGTTCGTGTGCGTCCTGCGGTACGTCGCAGACATCCTCGAAGAGCACCACGACTACGCCGAAGAGCAGTTCTGGACGCACGCCCGGGAGGCAATCCTCGACTATCAGGCGCAGTTCCCGGAACTCGAAGACCGGTTCGAGCTGTTCGACATGTTCCAACCCGAGTTCACGAGGCTCAGTCTCAACCGGAATCGAATCTTCGACTACGGCTACGACGACGCTCCCGGCCGACCGCACGCCTCGGAGCACGGAACCGTCACGAACGCCCTCTACGAAGTCGCCGACGAGCAGGTAGGCGACCTGACACAGCCGAGTCCGGCTGACGACTAGTCACGCCGACGTGGCGGCGACTTCGCGTGACTGACTCGCCATTACACTCGTACCGGTGTGATGGCACGGAGTGGAATCACTGACTGGCATGCGTTTATTCTATTTTTTGGAGGTATCGAAGGGGTAGTTTCTCCCGACGAAGTTGGTGTCGACAGCACAAATGGAATTTTGAGATATATACAATACTATCTGGTGGAGAATGAATATTGTCATGATGGAGGCGACTGGAAAATCCATTCTTTGCTGGCTTCAAACCCAATTTATTACTGTTCTCGCCGCGAATAACAAAGTAGAAATTTTTACAATTTGTGGAATTTCTACCGCCTTGCCCCTGTATTATTGTGTGATAAATAAACAATTCTATTTCTCGAACAACCAACTCCAATATTCAGAAGACACTCAGAATACCAATAGCTATCATATTTTGAATCAAAATCACTCCCCTCGACAACCCGCGTCGGCTCCCACGACTCCCGAACCAGTTCGGGACAACGCTGAATCGTGTCTCCCGAGTTGCATCGAAGAGATGCACACAGTCGCAACTGCGTTCTCAGCCGACCGACCGAATCGTACGTACCGAGGTCACTATCGCCGGTTCACACAGAGACACGGAGGCGAATGCTGATGCCACGCATCGACTTCGATGCGGAACGTGTGTACGACGACGACCGATTTTCCGCACAAGCAGGGTTTCGAAGTGAGCGTGTGAAAGTCATCTGTGGCTTCTTCGAACCCGGTCAGTTCATTCCGGTTCACGCGCCGTCGAGCGACCTCGTGGTCGACGTTCGCTCGGGGACTGGTATCGTTCGAGAGGGTGAGACCGACCATCGTGTCGAATCGGGTGACGTCATCACCGTGCCGGCAGACACGAAACGCGGCATCAAAGCGGACGACGACTCCCGACTGGAAGCCCTGTTGGTGACTGCGCCGCCGCCGACAGACGAGGAACACGACCCGGTTCGGCGTGGGCTCGCTACCGGCGAGTTCGAACCCATGGCGGTCGACGACTAGTTCGAACCCACCGCAGCCGACGACTAACTGCTGCTGTGGCGTCCGCTGTTCGTCGTTTTCACCACGTCTAAGCAGTCGCCGGGGCCGAACGTGTTCGGCCAAATTGCTACGTCCGCGTCGAAACGAGTCTTTCGTACGTTCGACACATCATGATGACAGATACAATCGACCCAAGCCGGCAGGTGAGTTCGTTCGTGGAAGAGTCACTGGCGTTCGCCCCCGTCTTCGAGGAGTTCGGCATCGACTACTGCTGCGGCGGCGACGTGTCGCTCGCGGCGGCCTGCGACGCTGCTGACGCCGATATCGACGACGTTCGGGCGGAGCTTCGAACCGTACAAGAGACTGAGACCGACGAGTCGTTCGACTGGGAGTCGCTGTCCGAACTCACGGACCACATCGTTTCGACACACCACGACCGACTGCGTGAGGAACTTCCCGCGCTGGAGGCGCTCGTTCACAAGGTCGCGAACGTCCACGGTGAGGACCACCCCGAACTCGAAGCTGTCGAACGGGAGTTCGTCGCCCTCGCCGAAGAGATGCAGACCCACATCCAAGAGGAGGAAGACGACCTCTTTCCGATTGCTCGAAAAATCGACGCCGGTGAATCGCTGACCGGCGACGAAATTCGTACAATCGAACGCGAAGTCGAAGGCTTCGAAGACGACCACGAAGCGACCGCCGAGCGTCTCGAACGACTTTCCGAGTTGACCGACGACTATGCAGTTCCTGAGAGTGCGTGTGCGAGCTACCGGAGCATGCTCGACCGGCTCGCGGAGCTAGAGCGGGACACGCACCTGCACGTGCACAAAGAGAACAACGTGTTGTTCCCCGCCGTCGCGTCCACTTTCGGTGCCGACACGTGAGTTGTCAGCGACCAGTTTCCCACAACACAGTGGTGTGACGCAAGTCGCAGGAGAACCCCTAATATTTGACAATGAAACTGTAATTAATTTTGGGATATTCTCCAAAAGACAACTTTTTGCCACGTGGTTCTCAACCTCCAAACAGGTTCCCGAGTAAACATGAGCCAGGAAGACCAATCCGTCGACGAGGAAATCCGAACTGACGGGACGGGGGTGGTCGCGCCGGACAACGAAACACCGGCGTGGCACGAGCGAAAAGAGCGCTCGACCGGCCTCTCACGGCTGACCTACGAGTACTTCGAACGGTCCCGAAGAGAAGACCAGGACCTCCGCATGGAATCCGATTACGTCGAGCGCGACGTCCTCGGATTCCCGACGTGGCCACACGAACTCGTCCGCAACTTGTCGATTGCATCGTTCTTCGTCGGCATGGTGCTGTTTCTCGCGGCGACGATGCCGCCACACATCGGTGCACCGGCGAACCCGAGTCAGACGCCGTCGATTATCCTGCCCGACTGGTACCTCTACTGGTCGTTCGGGCTGTTGAAACTCGGTCCGCTGAACCCCGAGATTGCCGTGCTCGGCGGCCAAAAGCTGCTAGGTGACCGAGCGTACGGCGTCCTCGCGAACGGTGTCGTCGTCGGTGCAATCGCCATCGTCCCCTTCCTCAACAAAGGAAGCGCGCGNCTAGGTGACCGAGCGTACGGCGTCCTCGCGAACGGTGTCGTCGTCGGTGCAATCGCCATCGTCCCCTTCCTCAACAAAGGAAGCGCGCGCCGACCGGTCGAAGAACCGTTCTGGGCGTCTATCGGCGTCGGCGGTGTCATCTTCGCTCTCACCATCAGTATCTACTCCGCGAAGAACCTCATCCCGATGAACGTCGACTTGCTTTTCGACCTGACGTTCCTCCTCCCGCTCGTGGCCGGCGTCGTCACGTATGCGGTGCTGAAGACGATGCAGGAGGGGTACATGTACGACCTCAACCGCCGGTACTACCGGCTTCGACCACCGAAGTAGGTCGATACCGAGGCGCAACTCAGCTTTTCTATCGCCGATACTCACGAGGACGTTATCGCTCGGAGTGCCCCAATTACCATCCGGTCGAGGACGTGAGTCACCACCCCGAACGAGACGAAAAAGACAATCATAACGGCGAAGTCGACGACCGGAACCGCTGCGATATCGAGGGTGGCGACGACCCGAATCATCGAGATTCCGGCGTCGATAGCGCTGTCGAACGTCCACATCGAAACGAGGCCACCGACGAGGAGTGCGACGAGATACAGCATCACTCGTTCTGTGGACGGAACCCCCCGACTTCGCCTGCTCTCTCGGATGTCCGCTTTCGACCCCACGCCGAGCGCTGCAAGTTGACGCCGAACTTGGTCGAACGTCGTCACCAAGAAGACGAACCAGAGAAACGCTGCGAGCCCGAACTGAACCACTGACGCAGACACGTCCGGCAGCACCGTCGTCAGCACGTCCACAATCGTCGGCGTTGCCCGCGTGAGAAAGATGTAAAAGACGACGAAGCCCAGAATAGCGTCGATAGGCCCGTACGCTGGAAAGGTGCGCTCCGCCCGAGCGTTCGCGGAAATCACGGACGACCTCATGTGTACTGAGACGAATCGCAGGCGTATCAAGAGGAGACGTGATTGTCACCGATTGGGAGTGGCGCGTGGGAGCGGACACCGCTTCGAATTCGTCGAGAACGTGACACCGGGATAACACTCTCCTTACGGGTAGTATTTTATATATTAACGACCGACTGTGAGTATGTACCAAGCCACGCTCAGAATCGACAGCGATACGCCGTACGAGCGGGCGACGGCAGGGTCTGACGCTCGCATCGAACTCTGGTGTAACAGCCACTGTGACTTGCTTTCTATCGACGGCGACGTCGACGACGACGTCTTCGACTACATCGAACGAACCGTCGGTGTGTACAACGAGTTACGGGGCGAACACGGTCGCGTCATCATCACCGGCGCGTGTTTGAAGGCGCACAGTGACCACAACGTCGAACCGTATCTGGAGGCTAACAACTGCCTGCTCGTCCCGCCGATTCGGTACGAAGGCGGGACCAAACGCGTCCGCGTCCTCGCATCGCGGTCGGAAGACCTGACGAGCTTTTACACCGACATCACCGAGTCGTACGACGTCCACGTCGACTCGAAGCGGGCGATAACTGAGGTGTTCGCGGACCAACCGCTCTTGTCGCTCGAATCGCTCCTCCCGTCGCTCTCGCCGCGGCAACGAGAGACGTTCACCCTCGCGTACGAGGAGGGGTACTACGAGATTCCGCGCCAGACAACGACGACTGAACTTGCCGAGGTCGTCGGCATCGAGCGCCGAACGCTCGAACACCACCTCCGTCGGGCGGAACAGAAACTGGCCGAGGCGTTCGTCGGACTACTCTGACAGCGACTCGGTGAAAACCGAAGTGAGTGTGGCGTCAGCCGATGAAGGAGAGCCGGTGTCAGCCGAGAAGGCCGAGTGCGGCCGCGGCGTGTGTCATGCCGGCGATGAGCGGAATCAGGATAATCGTCCGCATGACGAACATCGCGACGAGGTCGCGGAAGCGGATGGGGACGTCGCTGAACATGTCCATCGTCATCGGGCCGACGCTGGAGAAGAAGATGAGTTGCGAGACGGCCAGGACGGCGATGAAGAACTTGGCCTTCAGTGCGGTCTCGGTGACGAGGAGGACCGGGACGTACATCTCGGTGATGCCGACGATGGTCGCGGGCGCGACGGTCTCGGCGTTCGGAATCCCGAGTGCGGCGATGACGGGCGTCAGCGGCTTTCCGAGGATGTCGAATATGGGCGTGTTCGCCGACAGCAGCGTCGCCGCGAGACCGACAGTCAGAATCGTCCCGAGGATGAGCATCGTGAGCTTCAGTCCATCGACGAACCCGCGCTTCGCGGCTTCGAGGAACGACTCGCCTTCGTCTGCTTTCTGGACGGCTTCAGAGAGAGCCAAGCGGATGTATTCGCTCAGCGACCCCGAAAAGGCCGTCTCCGGGTCTGGCTCGGTGATGTACTCTTGCGGCGTCGTCGAGATGGGAGGGACCCGAACCAGAATCGCGGCGGTGATGATAACACAGAGGAAGTACGCACCGAAGACGACCGGGAACAACTGCAAGATGTCGAGCGTCGCGGCGACGACGCCGACGAACCCGATGCTCACCGTCGAGAAACAGGTCGCGATGGTGAACACGTCGCGTTTGTTGTAGCCGCCTTGCTCGAACACGTTGCGGGTGACGTACAGGCCGACGCTGTACGACCCGACCCACGAGGCGAGGCTGTCGAGGGCGGCCCGGCCGGGGATTTTGAAAAGCGGGCGCATTATCGGGCGAGCGAGCGTCCCGACGAATTCGAGGCCGCCCAACTCGACGAAGATGGTGATGAACACCGCGCCGATGGGGATGATAACGCCCACGCTGTACACGAGCGTTCCCCACATCAACCCACCAGTTCCGGGAGTGTGGAGCCACCCCGGGCCGAGTTTGAAGAACATGAGTGGTGCGACGACGATACCGGCCACTCTGAGGAGCCAGAACGCGGTCGACGTTTCGAAGTACGAGAGGTCGTACCCTGCGAACTCCCCGTCACCGAGTGTTGCCAACGTGGTCAACACGCCCCCGGCGACGATGATGCCGAGCGCGTAGACGCCGACGGCGTTGGGAAACGTCCCCGTAATCGTACTCACCACGATGTCGAACGGAACGGTGAGTTCCCCGTTGTACGGGACTGGAACGAGGAAGAACACGGCCCCGATGAGGAACGCGGTGACGAACTTCACCACGGGTTGCCCACGAATCTCGTGGAGGTCGATGTCGTCGATGCTCTTGTCGCGTGGTTCGGTGTCTACGGTCCACGTCCGGTCTTGTTCTGTTGCCATCGACTCTGTGTTTGTGAATATATTGCATAGGCGTGGAGTCTCCCCGTGGACAGACCTTTATCTATCCTCCATGGCTATTGGTGATGATTATGCTGTCCCGGTGGTCCCTCTTCGAGGAGCTAAAAGACTGGTCTCGCCCCGTTAGCGTCGGATTTTCTGAAGCGTCCTCCTGAGTGACCAACTCAGTTTGAACCTCGACGTGGAAGAAACTGTGTCGTTTACGAATCGTCTCTAGGGTCCGACCTCGGACGGCGTCCCCGGCTTTTCACAGACTCGCGTACGGGCCGCCCTTCGCCTCGGTCAGCCGTGCGACCTGTTCGGTAGAGAGGTCGATAGACGCAGCAGCCAGGTTCTCAGAGAGTTGCTTCGTCGTTCTCGCGCCTACGATTGGCGCAGTCACGCCGTCGCGGTGCATGAGCCATGCGAGCGCGGTCTGGGCGGGCGTCGCCCCGACTTCTTCGGCGACCGCGTCGAGTTCGTCGTGGACGTCGAAGTTCTCCTCGGTCAGGTAGGTGCTCTCGAAGTGGCTCGATTCGACGGCGCGTGACTCCCCCGTGAGCCCCTCGTCGCGCGTGTACTTCCCGGTGAGAAAGCCCTGCCCCAGCGGGCTCCATGGGCAGACTGCCATCCCGTAGGAGCGAGTCATCTCAAGATAGTCGCCTTCGACTTCGCGGTCGACGAGGTTGTAGCGCGGTTGCGTGACGGTAAACGGTTCCCAGCCCATCGCGTGAGCGATTTCGTTCGCCTTCGCGACCTTCCACGCGTTCGGCCGAAGCGTCGACGCGCCGAGGTAGTGGACCTTCCCGTCTTCGACGAGGCCGTTGAGCGTCTTCATCATCTCGCGTGTCGGCGTGTCGTCGTCCCACCGGTGGATGTACAGGACGTCCACGTAGTCGGTGCCGAGTCGGTCGAGCAGGGCGTCGATGCGGTCGCGGACGTTCTTGCGGTTCGTCCCGCGACTGTTCGGGTCGCCGGTGCGAATCTGCCAGTAAATCTTCGACGCGATGGTGTAGCGTTCTCGGTCGCGCTCGGAGAGCCAGTCGCCAATCCAGCGCTCGCTTTCGCCGCCGCCGTACACGTCCGCGGTGTCGATGAAGCGTCCTCCGGCTTTCTCGTACGTGTCGAGAAGTTCGTGAGCGCGCTTCTGGTCGATTTCGACGTTTCCTTCCTCGGTCTCTTTGCCGAATCGCCACGTGCCGAACTGGAGTTCGCTCGTCTGCAACCCGGTCTCTCCAAGTGGGACGAAGTCGAGTTCGACGTCTTCGGGAACGCTCATTGTCGTCTTCTCGTACGGCGAATTACACGAAAAGCCTTGGGTGGGGTCAGTCTCGTGCTCGCGGTCCAGATACCGGGTTCGATACCAGGATTCTGATTATCTGTTTTGATATCAAACCACACAACCTAAGAGTGATTTAGAGGCTCTGAACTGACTGAAAATAGCTTATATGGCGTCAAGTGTCGGAATAAATATCATCTGAATCTGGGACTCATTTTGTATAATTAGGGTGTCCACCCTTCCGCGAACACACCTTGCGTCTAATCGATGAGTCGAAAGATATTGTGCGTCGACACCGACGACCGGGTCGGCGCAGTTGCGGACGCGCTCGATTCCGAGGAGACGATGACCACGGTTCAAGCGACGACCGTGGAGGAGGCGCGGACCGCCCTCGACGAGCAGGCAATCGTCTGTGTCGTCACCGAATACGAACTTGCTGACGGGAGTGGCCTCGATGTCGTGCGAGCGATTCGAGAGACCGCCCCGCAAACCCCCTGTATTCTCTTTACCGACGTTCCCCCGAACGAAGTCGAGACCGACTCGTTCGAGGAGGTAATCATCGAGTACGTCAACCGAGACCTGCCGGATGCGCACGACCGGCTTGCCTTCATCGCCGACGACGTCATCAACCACAGCGCGCAAGTCGGGTTCCTGAAACCGGACGACGAGCAGGAACGTCTCGACGCGCTTTCGCGGTACGACGTGGACGAACTCCCGGTTCAGGAGAGTTTCGAGCGACTGACGGACCTCATTGCCAGCCACTTCGACGCCGCAATCTCGTTTATCGGACTGCTCGAAGAAGACGAAGAGAACTTCCTCGCGTGCCACGGCGGCGACTGGGATAGTCTCACCCGCGAAAACACGATTTGCACCCACAGTATGCTCCAAGAAGACGTGATGGTCGTCGAAGATATCCGTGAAGACAAGCGCTTTAGCCAGAACCAGCAACTGGAGAACCTCGGTATCGTCTCCTACGCGGGTGCGAACATGACCACGCCGGACGGTCACGTCATCGGACAGGTGTGTCTCATCGACCACGAGGTTCGGTCCTACTCGGACGCGCAACGACACGAACTCGAACAGTTCGCCGAGACGGCGATGGAGATTCTTCAACTCCGGCAGTCACTACTTGAGTCACGTTCCCTGGAGGTGGCACAATGAGCATCTCGTCCGAGGAAACGTTCGCCACCGGGTCACTGCCACTCGACCCGATACAAAAGGGGACGAGCATTCTGCTCACGGGTGAGGATGCCGACGCCCTCGAATCGGTCTTCTACAAACTCTCTGCACCGCAAGCGGACGAGCGGGGTGTCATCGTCTCGACCGACGAAAGCGGCCGCTCGACCTTGCGGTCGCTCGACCGGGTGTCCCGCGGTTCGAAGTCTCGGTCGTCCGTACTGGCCGCCGCGGGGTCCGGCCGAGACGACAGCGTCGAAACCATCTCTGACCTGAGCGACCTGACCATGCTCGGGATGACGCTCTCGTCGGTGCTGGCCGAGTCCCAACAACTGGAACCGCGGTTCCGGTGTGGTATCTACCTCTGTTCGACTATCTGCAGCGAGGTCGACGACGTTCGGTCGGTCTACCGTCTCTTGAACTCGAATTTCCTGTCCGAACTCCGTCGCGGTGACGGACTCGGCGTCTGCGCAATCGACACGAGTGCAGACATCGGCGCGAACATGCAGAGTATCGTCGCCGGGATGAAGACCTCGTTCAAAGTCCACATCGACGTCGAAAAGACGGGAAGTCGCGAAGCGACGCTGTCGATTTCGGGGTTGGCTGACTCCGACGACTCCGTGACTGTCGCGCTCTAACTCGACCGGTGTCGTTCCGTCACGTGGACGCTCCGTCCCAGTAGCATTTTTTCCTCCCCCGGGGTTACGTTTCACACGATGGTGCCCGCTAACCGACACCGAAACGCTCGCTTCTGGACGGTGTCGCCGTGAGCGACCCCGACGACCCAATCGAGTCACTTCGACGCGCTGCGGAGCGCCGCCGCGAGAAACGCGAACAGGTCGCGGATATCGGCCTCGAAACGCTTCGAACGGTCGCCGACGCCTACCGCGACGTCGAATCACTCCTCGACCGGTACGAAGAGCGAATCACAGACCGAGACGACCTGCAAGGGTACATCGAGTTCCGGGAGCAACTCACCGAGGTCCTCGAAGCACTCGACGCCGACATTCGTCACAGCGAGGCCTTCGTGGACGCCAACGACGCACTGACGACCGGCGTCACCTCGACGCTCTCGACGTCCGACGTCGACCGTGCGCGTGCGGCACTCGAACCAGTCCGAAACGACGCGGCGTTACTGGACGCGTGGCAGTCCGCGCGCGACGACTACCGGTCTGCGCGCCACGAGGCAAAGCGCCACGAGGCGGAGCTACGAGACCGAGTCGAAGCACTCGAACGCGTGCGAGAACTCGGTGCGGCAGACCTCGATGCACCGACGCAGGACATCCGCGAGCCTATCGAGTCGTACAACGACGCCGTCACCGACGCGTTCAGCCAGTTTCTCAGCGACGCGTCGGCGCGGGAGGTTCTCGAATTTCTGGAGACGGCGACGGCGTATCCTCTCGTCGAGTTGCCTGCCCCACCGACGCCGCTCCGAGACTATCTGCACGCGGCGAGCGTCGGGACGGAACCGCTCTCGGTTCTCGTCGAGTACGCCGAATACTCGCGGTCGAAACTCGACCACTACGTGGCCGACCCGCAGTCGTTCCAGTCGGCGGTCGGTCCCAACACTCGGCTCTTAGCGACTCTCTCTGCCGACCCGCTTACTGTCGAGTGGCCGCCGAAACCGGCGTCGGAACTCCGCTGGCGGATGCGCGAACTCGTCGCCGTCGTCGGTCGATTCGCGGACGAGGAGACAGTCGCACGAGCGCGGACCGTTCGCGACCTCACCGAACGAGACGACTACGACCGCCTTCGCGACGCGGCGGTCGCCAAAGAGGCGCTTACCGACGAGCAGCGAGCGCGACTCCAACGCGGCGCTGTGGAAGAAGAACTCGAAACGAAGCGCGCAGCGGCCGAAGACGTTGCGGCGTGTCTGGACGAACACCCGCCGCTGGACGAGTGAGTCTGTTCACGCAGAAAGTGATGCGGGCGTGTCGTCACCGAGTATGACGCAACCGGGTGACGTAATCGAACGTGGCACAGTCGGACGTGACACAGCCGAGTGACGCAACCGAACGTGACGACAGCCGTCTCTGTCAGCGGTGACGGCGTTAGTTGACGTCGATAATCTCGACTTCGAATTCGAGCGTCTTGCCTGCGAGCTCGTGGTTGAAGTCGATGCGGACGACGTCGTCGTCGGCGTGGACGATTTCGCCAAGTCCGCCCTGCTGGGTCTGGACGTACATGCCGGCTTCGGGGTCGTCGCCGAGGACCTGACGCAGTTCTTCGGTGTCGTGTTCCTGAATCATGTCCTCGGACGGCTGTCCGTAGGCCTTCTCCGGCGGAATCTCGATGGTCTCCTCGTCGCCGACTTCCATGCCGACGAGCGCCTCGTCGAGACCCTCGATGACCGCTCCAGAGCCGACTTCGACTGTCAGCGGCTCGTACTCTCGGTCGGGCTGTTGTTCCGCGAGACCGGACTCTTCGGCAACGTCTGGGCGAGAAGTGTCGAACAGCGTTCCGTCAGTCAGTCGGCCAACGTATTCGAGCGAAACTGAGTCGCCAGTAGCAATCGTCATACTGCCATTCGTTTCTGGGGACGGATAAACGGTGGCATCGAAAGACAGGGTACCGTCGCGTATTCGTCACCGGTTTGTCGCGTGCTCGCCACTGCTCTGTCGCGTCTCTCTCACGCGGATCATTCGGCTGCGGACGCGAGGTTGTCGAGGAAGCGGTCACCGAACACGAGGACCAAAAGCGCGCCCACGAGGTTGAACACGAGGTCCCACGCGGTGTCTTCGTGACCGTACGAGACGAGTACCGGGTCGATATCGAGCCGTTCCGCCCCGGTGTGGATGGCGAGTTCGACGAGTTCCCACAGGAGTCCCAGACAGACGACGACCGCGAGCACCCGCGTGTTGGGGTCGCGTCCGCGACGACGCGCGACGACGTGGACGAATCCGGCGAGAATCGACGCCGAATGCGTGTGCGTCAGGTGGTCCCACCACCAGACGTCGTCGTACGGGCCGAGCATCCCCACCGAGTGGGTGAACATCGCCGACTCGATGTACACGCGTTGCCACGGGCGGAACTCGACGCCGCACAGGCGCTCGACCACTGATGGGACGTACGTCCCAAGGAGCGAGATGACGGCGTTGACGACTGCGGCTAACTTACGCCGCCGGAGTCCGACGAGGAAGACCGCGACGATAGCGTATCTGATACCGCGTTCGACCTTTTCGACGCCCGTTTGGTGAGTGGGTTTTGTCACGGCTATCGTTCGTGAGAAGAAACGAATCCGACCGAGAAATAGTTTCACACTCGCCGGACGCCCACCCCTCGATGTCCAATAGAAATTTACCTACTGAAAATGGATTTGCTCTTTACGGTGGCGGTCGGTTTGCACCCCCGCGACCGCAATACGCATGACCAACATCGACGACACAGACACCGAGTCGACGAGAGCGAACACGCCCGGCAGAGGGGTTCGCCCCGAGGCCGAAGCAATCGACCCCGCAGCACCGGACGAGTTCGGACTCGTTCAGGTCTGGTGGGGCGACGGGAAGGGGAAGACGACCGCCGCGATGGGGATGGGATTCCGCGCCGCCGGACACGGCTACCGCGTCCACATGCTCCAGTTCATGAAGGGCGGTGCGGACTCGGTCGAGGCGGTGCGCGGCGAGTACAACGCCATCGCGGCGATGCCGGGGTTTTCGTACGAGAACCTCGGCCACTACGGCTGGGCGGGAATGCGCGACGGGAGCGACGACGCCGACCATCAAAAGAAGGCCGACGCCGGACTCGATAGAGCGCGCGAACTGCTCGACGCGGCCGATGCCGCCGACCTCGAATCGCCACTCCCGCTGAATGGGCCGCCCGAAGACGGTGTCCACTTGCTTATCATCGACGAGATTCTGTACGCCGTCGCCATGGGACTGCTCTCGGAGTCGGACGTCTTGGACCTCGTCGAGCGCAAACCAGACGGCCTCGAACTCGTGTTGACGGGGAGTCACGACGAACCTGACTACATTCTCGACGCGGCCGACCTCGTGACGAACGTCCGCAAGATGAAACACCCAATCGACGACGGACAGCGGGCGCGTAAGGGAACTGAATACTGAAATTCGGTCGTTCCAGCTTCTGTGCTACTCGTTCGCTGTGTGGCACTCCAGTACCGAACTGACTATCAGCGGCGATACCATCAGGGAAACTGATTTGTTCGTTCCCGAGTTACGATGAGTAATTGAAATCGAATCGATGACACTGGACGCCTTCTTACACGAAATCGACGCGCCGCCACGGTCGCTGACCGTCGTCAATCGCTCGGCACCGAAACCGATACAGCGGATGCTCGAAACGACGTTCGACGGTCAACCGGTCTCTATCGACGAGGAGGACGCTCCGCAGAGTGACACCGACATGCTCGTCCTCAGCGAAGAGACCGAAGACGGCGTCGAGGTCATCGCGACGTCCCCGCTCGAAGAGTTCATGAACTCGATTCTGATGGTCAACTCCGACCTCTACATCACGGGCCAGACAGACCTCGAAAACTTCGAGCTACCGTCGGTGTTGACGCAACTGGACGACGTCCCGTTCTCGCTTCGGGGCTACCCGGAGTCGGACAAGGAGAAACTCCTCCTGATAGCTATCTCACGCTATATCGAGCGCCACGCGTGGCGTTCGGGTGCAGGCCGTCTGCGGTCGTCGTTCCAGCGACTCTCTCGAATCAACGACGAGCGCGGAACACGGACAGTGTACGAGAGCATCGCCGAGGCTGGCGTGCAGACGCACGTCTATGGGATTCCAGATTGGCAACCGTCGTTCGAATTCGGACTCGTGAGCCACGGTGGGTACACCGAAGACTTCCGCGATTCGTGGTTCGTCGTCTACACGCCGCCCGACGGTGACAGTGACGGTAACGCTGACAACGTCAGCTCGACACCTGGCGACGAACCTGCGCCTACCGATGCTGCTCGCTCTGGCGACCACGAGGTTGGCGCACCTGTCGCGCTACTCGCGTTGGAGACCGAGCCGAGGCGGTGGGAGGGATACTGGACCTTCAGGCCTGACCTCGTCGAAAAAATCGACGGGTACATCACGCGAAATATGTGAGCGCCCGGCTACGGTTGCGGGAGAGAGCCCGGCTACGGTTGCCGGTTGGAGACGGTGATGACCGGCACTGGCGCGGTTCTGACGGTTTCTTCGGCAACGCTTCCCAGCAGAATGCGGTCGACACCGCTCTTCCCGGTCGTCCCGAGGACCACCGCGTGGACGTCGTTCTCTTCGACGAACTCCTGAATCGCGGCGGACGGTTTTCCGTGTACGACGTGTGTTCCGACGTCTGTCACCCCTCGCTCGTCCGCTTCTGAGACGACTGCTTCGATTGCTTCGTTCGCGCCGCGTTCGGCCTCGCTGCTCGTCACCATCGACCGAATATCGGGGCCGAGCGACGAGTCGTCGACGACCGAGAGGATGTCGGCTCTCGCATCCAGCGCCGCCGCGAGGTCGAGTCCGTACGCGGCCGCCTGCTTCGACGCCTCACTCCCGTCGGTCGGGAGAAGGATGCGCTCGTACGGGAATTTCAGCGTCTCGTCCGGGTTCATCCGAGCGGCCAAAACGGGACGGTCGGACAGCCGAACCACCTTCTCGGTGACGCTCCCGTAGACGCTTCGAGCCAGTCCTTGTCGGCCGTGTGTCGGCATCACGATGAGGTCGAAGTCGTACTCGTCTGCGTACTCGACGATTGTGGGTGCTGGGTTCCCCTGGACGACGTCCGTCTCGCACTCGACACCGAGTGTGTCGAACGTTTTCGTCGCCTCCTCGACGATGTCTGCGCCTTTCTCTTCGAGGGCGTCGACGACACCGCGATTGACGACAGTGACGCTATCGCGGGTCGTGTCCGCGACGTACAGCAGTCGGACGGTTGCGTCAGCCCAGTGGGAGATTTCACTCACGTGGTGGAGGACGTGACTCTTCTCCGTGCTGTCGTCGATTGGGAGGAGGATTTTGTCGAACATAGATAGCTGTTGTACCGGTGGCACGTAAGGACTTTCGTCGGACGGGTGTCGGGTTCCGCCGCTCGACCAGACCGTATTTCAGGATGGAGTGTTATCTGTTTGATATATGTTCGGTTGGATGAGTTCGTCAGTGATGAACACGATTCAGGCAGTTGATTCCGGGACCGCGTTGTTCGGCGCGGGATTCCTCGTCGTGGGTGGATTCGTCGTGCTCGTCAGTGGCCGGTACGTCTGGAGAACGCTCTCTGTCGCTCGGGCCGACGAAGTGTCGGCGGTTGGAACACAACACGCCGGCGACGTGGTCAAAGTGACTGGCACTGCGTCCCGTGCCGAAGACGGAGCCCTCGTCTCGCCGTTTAGTGAGCGGCCGTCGCTTGCGGTCCGATACGAGATTGCAGAACGGCGCATCTCTCCGATAGTGGTCCCGTGGTTCGTGACCATCTTCACCAATTCGGCGTCTGTCCCGTTTACCCTGAACACGGGGTCACAGCGCGTTACGGTTGAGTCCCCTCCACGGACCGTAACCACTTCCACGGACGTGGTCGCGACAGTCGGGCCGGACGAGGCCCTCCCAGACCATATCGCGTCGTTCGAACGTGAGACGGACGCTGTGGCTGCCTCGACGTGGTGGCGGAACCCGTCTCGTGTCGTTCGCCGTCTGTGGTCGGTCATCGGGCTTGGTGCACGCAGGTACACCGAAGAACGCGTCGTGCCAGGGGACAGCGTAACCGTGGTCGGCCGTGTTTCCGGCGACTCTGCGACTCTCTCTCCGGTCGTCGTGTCGTCCTTCTCGCCGATGCGAAGTGTCTACCGGATGGCGTCGACATCTGTCGTGGGGCTTTCTATCGGTCTCGTCTGTCTCGTCCTCGGAACTGTGCTCGTCACGCTGTCGTAGTCGGGTCTCTCACCGCGCGAAGTCTTTTGGTACGTTGTCACGAACTTCGAGTGATGGAGCACTCGAACACCGACGGCCCCGTCCTCGTCGCAGTCGAAGACCCGACCCACGTCCAGCAACTGGTTCGGACGGCGGGCGACCTCGCGCGGGCGCGGTCGGGAGCCGTACGACTCGTCACGGTTCTCGTCAAGCCGTACGACTCTCCGTTCGGCGTGTTCGACGACGAGACCATTCTCCGTAATTTCTCAGGTGACTCGCGGGAACTCCTCGCGAAGGCGAAACCGCCTGAGGGGGTCGTCGTCGAACGCGACGTCGTCGTCGCTCGGTCGGTCGCGGGTGGAGTGTTGAAGGCCGTCGGAGAGACAGCGCCGTCGGCCCTCGTGGTCGGATGGCTTGGCCTCTCGCGGCGGTCGGACGCCGTCTTCGGGACGACCGTGGACAAACTCATCGAGAAAGCTCCCTGTGACGTCTACGTCGAACGAATCGGACAGGAAGCAAACGGCGTCGATTCGATACTCGTGCCAGTCGCTGGCGGCCCGCACGTGGAGGCCGCAGCGGCAGTCGCCAGCGCCATCGCCGACCGCAACGACGCCCGAATTCTCGTCTACTCGGTCGCGACACCGTCGTTCGGCACGGAAGGTGCCAGAGAATTCGTCGAGGCGGGGAGCGATACGGTGAAGATGACACCGCCCTTCGGCGGTCCTATCGAGACGAAAATCGAGACGGCAGACGATGCGACGACGGCTATCATCGAGGAGTCGGCCGCCCACGACATCGTCGTCTTGGGGGCGACTCGAAAGGGGCCACTCCGGCGGCGACTCGTCGGGTCGGTCGCCAAGCAGGTCGTCGCACGAACCGACGCGACGGTCATTCTCGCACGAGATGCCGACGTCGTCAGAACGCCGCTCCAACGACTTGGTGAGTTGCTCCGACGGTGATGGACGCTGGCTTCTGGATTCTGGTTGCGATGGCGACTGCGACAGGCGTCGCTACCGCGTGGACGCTCGGGGCAAACAGCAACTCACCCCCGTTCGCCCCGGCTATCGGTGCCAACGCGATTTCGACGATGCGCGCCGCGTTCATGATTGGCATCCTCGCCATGCTGGGCGCGCTCACGCAGGGTGGGAGTATCTCTGAGACGGTCGGTGTCGGCCTGATAGACGGCGTCGCTATCACGTCGCTCGCGGCGACAGCGGGCTTGCTGACCGCCGCGACGTTCATGGCGTTCGGCATCTACTCCGGGTACCCGGTTCCGGCGGCGTTCGCGACGACGGGTGCGATGATTGGTGTTGGCCTCTCTCTGGGTGGCGACCCCGTCTTCGACACCTACAGACGAATCGGGACGTTCTGGGTGTTGGTGCCGCCGGTCTCCGGGACATTGGCGTACGTAACCGCGACGCTCCTCCGCCGGGACGACATCCCAGAGACGGTGAGTGTGCCGATTCTTGCGGCCGTCGTCGGTGGTATCCTCGCAAACGTCAGGCTCGGTGTTATCCCGTCGGCCCCCGGTTCCGAACAGGGGTCGCTGTCGGGCTTCATTGCTCGGACGGTGACAGACGTACAGATTCTCTCTGGGCTCGTCCCCTCCGACGCCGTCGCTGCCGCGGTGACGCTCGGACTGGCAGCAGTGAGTTTCCAGTTCATCCGCCGTCGCACCCAGCAGTCTGTCGAGGGCGGCGTTCGAACGTTCCTCATCGGTCTCGGGAGCGTGGTCGCGTTCTCAAGTGGCGGCAGTCAGGTCGGACTGGCGACGGGACCGCTCGAAACGCTCTACGGAACCGAACTCGGATTACCGTCCTTCGTCCTGCTCGGCGTCGGCGCTATCGGGATTCTCGCCGGGGCGTGGATGGGTTCGACTAGGCTCCTGCAGGCGACCGCACGGGAGTACGCCCAACTCGGTGCCCGACGCTCGATTGCGGCACTCGTCCCCGGATTCATCATCGCGCAGGTCGCCATCGGACTGGGAATCCCGATTTCGTTCAACAACATCATCATCTCCGGCGTCATCGGCGGTGGTCTCGCCGGTGGTTCGGCCGGTGTCTCGCGCCGAAAGATTGGCGTCACGCTCGCCTTTTGGCTTCTCACGCTCGGCTCGTCAGTGATCATCGGGTACGGCGTCTATTGGGCGTTTGCCGCCGCGATAGGCGGGTAGGTATCTGACACCTGTATTTCCGGACGTTGCGGTGTCGGCACACCTGACTTCCCGGACGTTGAACACAGTCGGCTCCGAAGACCCACTATGGAGTGGGACGAGCGGTTCCGCGACGGAACGTACCCGACCGACCCCGACCCGTCGCCCGTGTTGCGGGCGCACGTCGAGACGTTCCCGGAAGGGCGGGCACTGGACGTTGCGACCGGAACTGGCCGCAATTCGCTGTTTCTCGCCGAGCGAGGATACGACGTGGACGCGCTCGACTTCTCCGAAGAGGGGCTTCGAATCGTCCGCGAGCGTGCCCGCGAGACCGGCGTCGAGGACCGAATCGAGACGATTCAGGCGGACGCCAAAACCTACGATTTCCCCGAGCACACCTACGACGTTATCACCATCAGCTACTACAAGACGCTCGACAGACTGAGCGATATCAAAGCGGCTCTGAACCCCGGCGGCGTGCTGTTTTACCAGCATCACCTTCGGTCTGACCCGCCTGCGACGGTCGGCCCGCGGACGGACCGGTATCGACTGCAGTCGAACGAACTCCTTCGCGCCTGTCTGGACCTGACTGTGCTGTACTACGAGGAGTCCACAGAGCAGGTCGACGACCGGACGTCGGCGACGGCGACGGTGATTGCGCGGAACACGCAGGGCGGGGCACAATCGTATCCCGTTCGACACTGGGACCGCTGAGGCTCGACGCGGAGATTGATTCGGGGCTCGCAACGAGGCTCACCACGATTCGACACGTGGGCCCTGTTACGCACCCCCGCTCGGCTGTCCGAACGAAGAGACTACTACCCTCCCTCCCTCAGGCGAGCGTACCCAATGACACTGGAAGACGACGCACGGGAGTACCATCGGGAGTCTCCACCGGGCAAGCTAGAGATTTCGACGACGAAACCGACGAACACGCAACGAGACCTCTCGCTCGCATACTCGCCGGGCGTCGCAGCCCCGTGTCGGGATATCGCAGACGACGAAACGCTCGCCTACGAGTACACCGCGAAAGAAAACCTCGTGGGCGTCGTCTCCAACGGGTCGGCCGTGCTCGGTCTCGGCGATATCGGTGCGCAGGCGTCGAAACCGGTCATGGAGGGGAAGGGCGTCCTGTTCAAGCGCTTCGCCGATATCGACGTGTTCGACGTCGAACTCGACCTCGAAGAGACCGAGGCGTTCGTGCAGGCGGTCGCGGCGATGGAACCGACGTTCGGCGGCATCAACCTCGAAGACATCAAAGCACCGCAGTGCTTCCAAATCGAAGAGCGCCTCCGTGAGGAGATGTCGATTCCTGTCTTCCACGACGACCAGCACGGGACGGCAATCATCTCCGGGGCAGCCCTCCTCAACGCGGTCGATATCGTCGGCAAGGACCTCTCTGAGTTGGAAGTCACGTTCGCTGGGGCGGGCGCGGCGGCAACCGCCACTGCTCGGTTCTACGTCTCGCTCGGCATCCCACACGAAAACATCACCATGTGCGATATCGACGGGGTTCTCTCGGAGTCCCGTGCCGAGGCGGGCGACCTCGACGAGTACACCGAACCGTTCGCCCGCGGCGTCTCGGACGGCGACCTCGAAGACGCGATGGCGGGTGCAGACGTGTTCGTCGGCCTCTCTGTCGGCGGCATCGTCTCACAGGAGATGGTTCGGTCGATGGCGAACGACCCAATCATTTTCGCGATGGCGAATCCGGACCCCGAAATTTCCTACGAGGAGGCCAAGAACGCCCGCGACGACATGGTTATCATGGCGACTGGGCGGTCGGATTACCCGAACCAGGTGAACAACGTCCTCGGATTCCCCTTCATCTTCCGCGGCGCACTCGACGTTCGGGCGACAGAAATCAACGAGGAGATGAAACGCGCGGCCGCCGAGGCGCTCGCCAACCTCGCCAGAGAGGACGTTCCCGATGCGGTCGTCAAGGCCTACGGCGACGAACCGTTGCAGTTCGGCCCTAACTATCTCATCCCGAAACCGCTCGACCAGCGCGTCCTCTACGAGGTGACGCCAGCGGTGGCGAAAGCGGCGATGGAGAGCGGTGCTGCACGTCGCGAGCGCGACCTCGACGTGTACCGCGAAGAGTTAGAAGCGCGTCTCGGGAAGTCCCGCGAGATGATGCGCGTCGTCCTCAACAAGGCGATGTCGAACCCCAAGCGCGTCGTGCTCGCCGAGGGCGAAGACGAGAAGACGATTCGCGCGGCCAGTCAACTGCTCGAAGAGGGCATCGCCGAACCGATTCTCGTCGGCCGGACGACCCGAATCCTCCGGAAGGCCGAAGAACTCGGCCTCGACTTCGACCCTATCATCGCCAACCCCCACGACGGCGAGTGGAACCACTACGCCGACTACCTGTACGAACAGCGCCAGCGCAAGGGGCTCACTCGGACCGAGGCGAGCGAACTCATCCGGCAGGACCCGAACTACTTCGCCAGCGTGATGGTCGAGATGGACGACGCCGACGCGATGCTGACGGGGCTTACCCACCACTACCCGTCTGCGCTCCGCCCACCGCTGCAAATCATCGGGACCGCAGACGACGCCGACTACGCGGCCGGCGTCTACATGCTGACGTTCAAGAACCGCGTCGTCTTCTGCGCCGACGCGACGGTCAACCTCGACCCCGACGAGAACGTCCTCGCGGAAGTGACGAAGCATACGGCAGAACTCGCTCGTCGGTTCAACGTCGAACCTCGCGCCGCACTGCTTTCGTACTCCGACTTCGGCAGCGTCGAAAACGAGGGCACCCGCAAACCGAGAGAGGCCGTGAAACTCCTGCACGACGACCCGGACGTGGACTTCCCGGTCGACGGTGAGATGCAAGCCGACACGGCGCTCGTCGAGGAGATGCTGACCGACACCTACGACTTTGCCGACCTCGACGGTCCGGCGAACGTGCTGGTCTTCCCGAACCTCGAAGCAGGGAATATCGGCTACAAACTCCTCCAGCGTCTCGGCGGTGCGGAGGCCATCGGCCCGATGCTCGTCGGCATGGACAAACCCGTGCACGTCCTCCAGCGCGGCGACGAAGTGAAGGACATCGTCAACATGGCTGGCGTCGCGGTCGTCGACGCACAGGAGTAAGCGCGGGGAGAATCGCGGTCGAAGCCTGGCCGCGTACTTCCGCTTCCAAATCACGTCAAAACGATGAAAGATATATGGTGTACTGTCGTGTTACCGTCACATATGGGTGAACCAACGGAAGGCGGCGACGACGGGCCACCTGCGACAAACCGGGATGGACAGCGAGGAGTATCCGGCAGTCGCACCGAAGAATTTGTCACGCGCACACTCCAATACGAATGGGCAGACACTATCGTCGCCAATCCGCCTGAGACCGAGGGAATCTCGTGGGTTCCCGGTAACATCGGCGATTCGTGGGGCCGTGTCGCTCCTGACGCGTGGAGCATCGGGCGAGAATTCGGAATCGACTTGTATTTCAGACACCATCCCACCCCGGAGTTGTTCGGTCGCGGGACGTTCCATCTCGAACTCACAGCCGACCTCGTCGAGGGCGAGGACCAAGCGTCACCGGCCGACGAGAACCTCGGGGCGCTCCGAGAGGTCCTCGCCGACGCCGTCACCCACGACGACCCTGACGAACTCGTCGACGGGTCGTGGGTGGAGTCGACGTTGGTCGAAGACGACGAACACGTTCTCTGGCGGGCGACCTACAATTTCTCCGCTGGCGACGACGTCGCCTACTACGAGACGTTGCAGACGGCTCTCGAAGACCACGCGTGGATTGTCCCACTCGTCACCGACGCGTTCCAGTCGATGGCAGACGATTTCTCGGACTGAATTGCCCGACTCCGTTCGATTTTTACCGTTACGGCGTAGTTGTACACTGATGACCGTGAGGGATACACTCGACGAGCCGCGCATCATCGACACCCACGCACACCAGCCGACAGCGGAGTTCCTGCGCGACGCTGGCGGCGAGATGATGCAGGACGCGGCGAACAAGTTCGGCACGGAGATGGAGACGTGGGACTATGAGGCGATGATAGAAGAGTACCACGAACAGGGCATCGGAAAGGCCATCATGCTCGGGTGGGACGCCGAGACGAACACGGGCAACCCGCCGGTTCCGAACGACTACGTCGCCGAAATCCGCGACGAGTACCCGGACTTCTTCATCGGATTCGGGAGCGTCGACCCGCTGAAAGACGACTGCGTCGAGGAGGCGATTCGGTGCGTCGAAGACCTCGACCTCTCCGGATTCAAGTTCCAGCAAATCGCACAGGGCTTCGACCCGAGTGACGAGGAACATACCGAACTCTTCGACACCATCGAGGACCTCGGCGTGCCAGTCGTCTTCCACGGCGGGAACTCCACGCTCGGTGCTGGTTCGCCCGGCGGACGCGGCCTCAAAATCAAGTACGGAAATCCGATGCTCATCGACGACGTGGCGGCGGAACACCCGGACCTCCAGATTCTCATCGCTCACCCGGCGTTCCCGTGGGAGAAAGAGCAACTGGCCATCTGCCAGCAGAAGGGGAACGTCTACATGGACTTCTCGGGGTGGCTGCCGAAGTACATCGACGACCAGGTGCTTCACTACGCGAAGACGGTCCTGCAGGACAAGGTGATGTTCGGCACCGACTACCCGATGATTCGCCCCGAGCGCTGGTTCGAATCGTTCGACGAGTACTTCGACGCCCCCGACGAGGTCAAGCGAAAGCTTCTCTGGGAGAACGCCGAGGAGTTCCTCGGGCTGTAACCCGGCTCACACCTGTTTTTCGGACGAGTCGTGGTTTTCCCGGCGGTTCAGCGTGTGCCACCGAACGAACCGTTATCCTGTGGGAGGAAGTATCTAGATGCACGATGATTCTCGAAGAGACCACCAGCGTGAACGCGTCCGCCGAAAGCATCTACCACTTCTTCGAGACGATGGACGAGAATTACGAGCGCTGGCACCCCGACCACATCGAATTTCGGTGGGTGAGTGGTGATGGGTTAGAGACCGGTGCGGAGGCGTATTTCGAAGAGCGCATCGCGGGCAAGCTACAGCAGAAGACGGTCCGATTCACGGAGGTCGTTCCCGACCGGTACATCGAGTTCAAACCCACGTCGTGGCTGGTGGGACTGCTCATGCCGTCTCTCAGTTTCACCATCGACCCGACCACCGACGGCTGCGACTTTACCCAACGAATCAAGGTACGGACCGGCCCAATCGGTGCCCGGTTGAATCGGCGGGAGTTCGACGCTGTTCGGGAGCACATGAGTGAGGAAGGCGAGAATCTAAACCGCATCCTCGAATCAGAAGCCACCAGTACTATCTGAGTGGGAGCTGATTCAGTCGAACTCCGGTCGCCGCTTTTCGAGAAACGCCGAGACGCCTTCCTCGTGGGAGTCGGTATCGTAGGCGAGCGTCTGAGCGTGCGCTTCGTGTTCGAGGCCGTCGCGCCACGACCGGCCGAGATTCGCGTGAATCGCCTCTTTTGCGAGTGCGAGCGTCTCCGTCGGGCGCGAGGCGAGCGTTTCGACCATCTCGTCGACGACCGAATCGAGTTCGGCGGCGGCGACTACCTCGTTCACCAAGTCGAGTTCGGCCGCTCGCTCGGCCGAGATGAGTTTTCCCGTGAACGCCAGCTCTTTCGCCGCTCGGAGGCCGATAAGTCGGGGAAGGGTCACAGTCGCACCCGCATCAGGGACGAGACCGACGTTGACGAACGAGGCACCGAATCGAGCATCCTGGGCGGCGTAGGCGAAGTCGCAGGCGGCGACGACCGAAGTCCCAGCACCGACGGCGTCGCCGTTGACCTTGGCGACGACCGGAACCGGGGCAGTGAGAATCGCCTCGGCAACCCGTCCGAGTGTTCCCCGGACGCGTTCGTACGCTTCGCGGGCGGTTTCGTCTCGCTTGGCCATCGCCTCGATGTCGCCGCCTGCGCTGAAGGCGTCGCCGTCGCCGGTGAGAACGACGGCATCGAACTCTTCGGGAGTCACCTCTTCGAGCGCTTCCGAGAGTTCGCGTGCCACGTCGCCGGTGAAGGCGTTCTTTACCTCGGGGCGGTCGAACGCTACAACTCGGACGCCGTCGGCGTCTTCGACTCGCATACGCCGGTGTACACGGACAGCACTTATATAGTCTCGCCGAAAATTGTCCGAAAGAGCGACTGCTGTGCTCGACGCAGACGTTCGAGGAACGCGGACTTGCTGATGCCGAGTTCCGCCGCAACCTCGTCTGCGGTGTGTTGTCTCGGGATGGCGAAGTAGCCCAACTCCAACGCGACGCGAAGACTCTCTTCTTGCGCCGGAGTCAGGTCCCACGCACGGCCGATTGGTTCGTCTTCGTCGGCACGGAGCGGATAGACACGCTGGAGTGTGATTCCGACTGTCTGGCCCGCTTTCTCCATCACACCCCGAAGCACGTCGTAGCCGACGACGGCACCGCGCATCGTCGCCCCGCCCCCGCTGTACTGCATCGACTCGACGAGGAAGCCCTCGTCGACGAGTTCGTGGACGACACACGGGTGTTTCGAGAGACACCGATACGTACAGGCGTCGTCACCCCCCGTGACGTGGAGATACCGGATTCGCTCGTCGCGGTCCAGCGTCGTCGCCAGTCGGTCGTCGAGCGGCGCTGAAAAGCGGAGCAGCACGTTTCCATCTGTCCGAAGTTGTGGGGCCGCCGCATCGACCGTTACTGCTGCGTCGGCGGTTGCACGCGCGAGGGGACAGTCGTCTCCCTCGATGCGGAACTCCGCGACGAGGCACTCGTCTATCATGACACGTGTACACACGCACGACCGGTATAAAAATGCAGTCTATAGGCGGGCCAATCGGTAAGTGGTTGCTCACGATAGTTTATGGCAGAGAGATGGACATCGAAACCGTCAAAGAACGGGCAGGGCCGCGAGAGTTCTCCGCCAAAGACGACATGCCGGAGGAGTATCGTAAGGCTGCGACCCGGATGATTCAGTTCCACGCGAACAGCGAGATTATGGGGGCGTATCTGGAGCGACCCTTCATCCGTCAGGCACCGAGCTTAGAGCGCAAACTCGCGTTTTCGGCGAAGACGCAGGACGAACTCGGCCACGGGCAACTCCTGTACCGCGCCGCCGAGAGTCTGGGCATCAAGACTCGCGACGAGATGCTCGACGAACTCGCCAACGGCGAAGGGAAGTTCCTGAACTGCTTCCACTACCCGATGGAGTCGTGGGTGGAGACCCCGATGATTGCGTTCTTCGTCGACGGCGCGGCGATGCGTCGGCAGGCGACGCTGAAGAACACCTCGTGGGAGCCGTACGCCCACGCGATGGACAAGGTCTGTTTCGAGGAGGGATTCCACGTCAAACACGGCGAGGCAATCCTCCACGAACTGATGACCGGCTCCAAGAAGGAACAGGAGATGACCCAAGAGGCCTTCGAGAAGTGGTGGCCTCGTATCATCCAGTTCTTCGGTCCCACCGACAAGCAGTCGACCCATCACGGCTTCGCCAGTGAGGTTGGCCTCAAGCAGATGTCGAACGACGAACTCCGGCGGGCGTTCCTCAACAGCTACGTCCCGAAGGCCGAGAAGTACGGCCTCGAAATCCCGGACACCCCGCGCATCACGAAGAACGACGACGGAACCTACGAGGTCAACGAAGACGACCTCGACTGGGACGAGTTCTTCCAGATTGCGAAAAACGAGTACGAACCCGGTGTCGGCCAAATCGACGGCCGCAAGAAGGCCCAAGAGGCGGTCGCGTGGGTTCGCGAATCGATGGACAAGCACGAACAGGGCATCTACGGCGGCGGCGAGAGCCCGCAGGCGGCGGACTAACGGAGTGATTCGATGATTTGGGAAGTCTTCCGACAAAAGAAAGCTGGCGACTATCACACGCACTGCGGCAACGTCCACGCACCCGACCGCGACATGGCGTTGCTGTTCGCAGAAGTACAGCACGGGCGGCGGATGCCCACCAACAGCCTGTGGGTCGTTCCGAAGGACGAAATCGGCGAAGTCGACACCGAAGACGTCGCCTTCGGCGGCACGACCGACAAGTCCTACCGCTGGGCGATGACCTACAACTTCGAGGCCGCCGCCGAAGAGGTCGCCGCCTCCGAGAGCGAACAGTCCGAAGCCGAACAACAGCGGCGCTCCGTCGTGGAGGGTGACGACTGATGGCGGCAGCGAAACAACTCCCCGGACCGCAGGACCTCTCCGACGACGAGCGGGAGGCCCTCGAGGCGCTCCTGTTCAGTCTGGCGGACGACGAGTTCGTCATCGCCGAGCGCTACACCGAGTGGCAGGTTCGCGCGCCGACTATCGAGTCGGACATCTCGGTCGCCAACATCGCACAGGACGAACTGGGGCACGCCCGCCTCTATTACGACCTGCTCGAAGACTTCGGCTACGAGGAACCCGACCTCATCTGGGAGCGCGACGCGAGCGAATGGCGACACAGCACGCTCTGTGAACTCCCGTTCGACGAGGGTGACTGGGCCGACTACGTCGTCCGGTCGTTCCTCTTCGACGAAGCCGAGTACATTCGCCTGCAGGCGCTCGAAGGCTCGTCGTATCCGCGTCTGGCCGACCGCATCGAGAAGATTCTCGCCGAGGAGACGTACCACCGCGAACACGCCCGTAGTTGGCTCGAACGCCTCTGTGAGGACGACGAGTCGCGCGCTCGGATGCAGGACGCCGTGGACAGGCTCATGCCCCACGCGCTGACGCTGTTCGCGCCGACCGACGAGGACATCGAGGCACGAATCGACGACCTCGGCATCCGCACGGAGAACCTCCTCACCATGCGTGAGGAGTGGCTCGACGAGGTCGTCCCGAGACTCGAATCGGTCGGCCTGCACGTCGAGGAAGCACAGTTACCCGAACAGTACGACGTCCACCACGCCGACTTCGACCTCCCGGACGAACTCGGGCGTGACCAGTCCCACACCGACGCGTGGTTCGACCTCTACGACGAGTTCACGAAGAGTTACCGTGAACTCGGCCGCCACGAGGCGGCGAAGATTATGAAGGACCCAGACGATGAGTAGTGAATTCGACCCCGACCCGACCGAGGCGCAGTACTGCGCACACACAGACTACAGCGAGGGCACCGCCCACGAAGAACTCCCCGCGACTGGCGAGGGTGCCGTCGGCATCGAGCGCGACGTGTGGGACGCTCTCTACACGGTCGAGGACCCGGAGATGCCTATCAGCATCGTCGACTTGGGTCTCATCTACGCCGTCGGGGTCGAATCGGAGACCGGCGAAGCGCGAATCGACATGACCCTCACCTACACCGGCTGTCCGGCTCGCAACATGCTGCGAGACGACATCCGGTCGGCAGTCGAGGCGGTCGAGGGCGTCGAAGACGTGCTCATCAATCTCGTGTGGAGTCCCGCGTGGTCCACCGCGATGGTGACCGAACAGGGGCGCGACGACCTCCGCGATTTCGGCCTGAGCGTGTAACCATGAGACGACTTTCAGACCCGAGCGTCACGACGACCGGAGAGACGGCAGGTGCGCAGTGTCCCTACTGCGACGGGACGAACACCGACCGCGAGCACCCGAAGGGTCCCTCGCTCTGTCGGTCGATGCACTACTGCCACGACTGCGAAGAGCCGTTCGAGAAGTTCGGCTGAGCGGGCTGACTCCCGGTTGTGCCCGTCTGTGCCTGATTGCATCCATTCCTCGTTTTCTCCATCTCTCTTCGAAACGCTGAGTCGTAACTGACTGAGTCAGTCACCTCGCTGAGCGGGACGCTCGCGGGGTTCGAATCGCCCCCTTCTAAGCCGAAATTGGGATTGTGAAAAACGGGGGCACAGGGCAGTCGCCGCTTTTCCAACTGGCACCGAATTGGCACTCGAAGACGCCGACCGTCGTCCTCAGATGTTGATGTTGACGTTCTTGGCCTGCGTGAACTCTCGGACTGCCTCTTCGCCCTGCTCGCGGCCGTGGCCGCTCTGTTTCGTGCCGCCGAAGGGCGTCTGCGGGAACGTCACCGGGTACTCGTTGACGCTGACCATGCCGTAGTCGAGGCGGTCGGCGACGCGGTGGGCCTTCGAAAGCCCTTGCGTCCAGATACCGGCGAGGAGGCCGTACGGCGAGTCGTTGGCGAGTTCCACTGCTTCCTCCCAGTCCGAGAACTCGATGACCGAGAGAACCGGCCCGAAGATTTCCTCGCGGGCGACGGTCATGTCGTTGGTCACGTCGGTCAGGACGGTCGGTCTGACGAAGTAGCCCGTGTCTTTGGCTTCGTCGACGCCGCCGCCACAGGCGACGGTTGCGCCTTCTTTCTCACCGATAGAGATGTACTCCAGTACGTCCTCCATGTGGCTCTCGCTCACGACGGGACCCATGCGGGCGTCGTCGTCGATGCCGGAGCCGAGCGGGGTGGACTCGGCGCGCTGGACGATTTTCTCGACCAGTTCGTCGGCGACGTCCTCGTGGACGAGGAGGCGCGACCCGGCCCAGCACATCTGACCGGCATTCATGAAGATGCCGTAGTGGATGCCCTTCGCGGCGGCGTCGAGGTCGGCGTCCGGGAGGACGATGTTCGGTCCCTTCCCGCCGAGTTCGAGCGTCACGCCGGTAACGTTCTGGGCGGCGTCGGCCATGACCTGCTTGCCGATTTCAGTGCTGCCGGTGAAGGTGACGTGTTCGACGCCGGGGTGCGACGCGAGTGCGGACCCTGCGCCGGACCCAGAGCCGGGCACGACGTTCACGACACCGTCGGGGATGCCAGCCTCGTCTGCGGCGAGGCCGTAATAGAGCGCAGACAGCGGCGTCTGACTCGATGGCTTCAGGACGGTGGTGTTACCGCAGGCCAGCGCGGGAGCGAGGCTTCGCCCGGCGAGTTGGAACGGGTAGTTCCACGGGGCGATATGCGCGGTGACGCCGAGCGGTTCGCGCGTCGTGAAGTTCACGCGCTCGCCCGGCACCGGGTTGTACTGGCCGGTCACTTTGTCAGCCCACCCGGCGTAGTACCGGAAGGTGTCGATGACCATCTGGACTTCCATCCCGGCTTCGAACGGCGTCTTGCCGTTGTCGTGGGATTCGACCAGCGTAATCTCGTCTTTCATCTCCTCGATGGCGTCGGCCATCGCGTGGAGTTTCTGACCGCGCTCGGATGGCCCCATCGAGCGCCACTCGCTTCCGTACTCGGCTGCCGCGTCCGCTGCTTGGACTGCTGCGTCGACGTCTTCCTCGTCGGCGCGTGCTACTGTTGCGTACAGTTCCTCGGTCGCGGGGTCCACGGTCTCGATGGTCTCGCCGGCGGCGGCGTCTACCCACTCGCCGTCGATGTAGAGACTCGTCGGTCCACTGTATTCCATTACGGATTCGTGTTCGGAGCGCAATTATTAATTGTTACCGATTACGCCAACCGTGACGGGGATGGGGTGCATCGGGAAAGAGGGTCGCAAGAGTCCCACGCCCGACGTAGAAGCAGGTTATGAATTTTCAAGGCTAAAACCTCGCCCTTTAGGGCGGGGAGGATGTCAACCAGTCTTGTAGACGCCGCGTGCGCTGGCGATGTGTGCCCCGTCCTCTGCGTACACATCCACGTCCACGGTGCCCACGTCGCCGCCGAGACGAACCACGTCCGCTTCAGCGCGAAGGTCGCCAGTTCCGGCGTTCAGGTAGTCGATACGCATGTCGATAGTCGGGACGGGCTGGTCGACGAGACTCACGAGAGCCGCGCCGCCGACCGTGTCCGCGAGCGTGAACGTGACGCCGCCGTGGGCCATGACTTGGTCGGCGTTCCACGAGAGGTCTTCTCGCATCTCGATGTAGCCCTCTGCGTAGCCGTCTTCGACTTCTGTGACCTCGACGCCCAGGAGTTGGGCGAATGGCATGCTCTCGAAGAACTCCTCGATGTCCATACGCTCATATCTCAGGTGGGCGTTAAGTTGGTTTCGCCCGTCGAAGCTCTCGGACGGAAAAAAGCGACTGGAACCCAGTTACCGATGGTCGTAGACGCGTTGTACTTTCCCGACTTTCGTGCGCTCAATGTCGCCGGGTTCGACGAGCGTCACGTCGTCGGGGTTAAACGACAGCACACTGGAGAGTCGTTTGTGGATACGGGCTTTGAGGTCGCTTCGGGAGCCGTCGAAGTCCTCGGCGAGTTCGACCGTCAAAGCCAGTCTGTCGAGTGACTCTTCTCGCCTGAGGTCGATGCGGTAGTGGGGTGCGACTTCGTCGAATTCGAGGACGACCGACTCGACTTCGCTGGGATAGAAGTTGACGCCGCGGACGATGATGAGGTCGNCGACTTCGTCGAATTCGAGGACGACCGACTCGACTTCGCTGGGATAGAAGTTGACGCCGCGGACGATGATGAGGTCGTCTGCGCGGCCGGTCACGGAGTTCATCCGCACGCTTGTTCGCCCGCACCCACAGGTGTCGTAGTCGAGGGTGGTCAAGTCGCCAGTTCGGTACCGGAGGACGGGCAACGCGGTCTTCGTGAGCGACGTCAACACGAGTTCACCCTCCTCGCCTTCTTCGACCGACTCGCCGGTATCCGGGTCGATGAGTTCGGGATAAAAGTGGTCCTCCCAGATGTGCATGCCATCCTGTTCGAGACATTCGACGGCGACGCCCGGACCGATAATCTCCGAGAGCCCGTAGTTCTCGACGGCGGTCGCGTCGAAGCGCGTCTCTATCTCGTTGCGCATCGGTTCCGTGCAGGGTTCCGCGCCGAAGAGAATCGTCGACAGTGCGAGGTCGGTCGGGTCGTAGCCCATGTCGTCTGCGACTTCCGCGAGGTACAGTGCGTACGACGGGGTGAGACAGATGGCGTCGACGTCGAGGTCGGCGAGCATCTCCACCTGTCGTTGGGTGTTGCCGCCGCCGGTCGGGACGACCGCCATTCCCATCGCAGTCGCCCCATCGTGGAAGCCGAACCCCCCTGTGAACAGCCCGTAGCTGTAGGCGTTCTGGAGGCTGTCGTCACTCGTCAACCCAGCCCCTCGAAAGCCCCGAGCCATTACTTCGCGCCACACGTCGAGGTCACCTTGGGTGTAGCCGACGATTTTCGGTTTCCCGGTGGTTCCAGACGAGGCGTGGATGCGGACCACGTCGTCCATATCGACGGCGAACAGGCCAGTCGGATACTCGTCTCTGAAGTCTTCTTTCGTCGTGAACGGCAGTTTCGAGATGTCGTCGACGCCCTCGATGTCGTCCGGTGTGAGCCCCATTTCGTCGAACGCCTCGCGGTAGAACTCGACGTTCTCGTAGGCGTGTCGAACCGTCTCCACCAGACGCTCGTCCTGCACGTCCCGTAACTCGTCTCTGGGGAGTCGTGTCGCGTCTGCGTCGCTGTCCCTCATTACGCTACAGTCCTCCGTACTATCATAAAAAATTGTCCACGATTTGGTTACTCGGCGAGCGAGACGCCGAGGTACCGGTCGAGCACTTCTTCGGACGCGGCAACTTCGTCTGCGGGCCCCTCGTGGACGACTTGTCCTTTGTCGAGGATGTAGACGTAGTCCGCCGCGTCGAGCGCCACCTGCACGTTCTGTTCGACGAGCAGGATGGTGACGCCCTCGTCGTTTAGCTCGGTTATCTTCCGCTGGACTTGCTTGACGATGGACGGGGCGAGGCCCTCGGTCGGCTCGTCGAGCATCAGGAGGTCCGGCGCGGAGACGAGTGCGCGGGCGATGGCGAGCATCTGCTGTTCGCCGCCCGAGAGGTTCGCACCCCTGCTCTCGTGGTGGCGCGCGAGGTTTTCGAACTCGTCGATTATCTCGTCGACGCTCGGTTTCTCGATGTCGCGTCGGCCGCCGATACGACCGATTTCGACGTTCTCGCGGACCGTCAGTCCGGGGAACACGCGGCGCTCTTCTGGAACGAGCGCGATACCTTCCTGTGCCGTCTTTTCGGGCGAGAGTTCGGTGATGTCGGTGCCGTCGAAGGTGACGGTCCCACTCGTCGGCGACACACTCCCGAGGATGCTGCGGAGCGTCGTCGTCTTCCCGACGCCGTTGCGGCCGATGAGCGTGACGACAGAGCCCTTGTCGACGTCGAGGTTGACGCCCTGAAGGACTCGCGTCGACCCGTATCCGGAGACGAGGTCTCTGACCGAAAGCAGTGGGTCGGTCACGCTTCGACACCTCCGAAGTACGCTCTGCGGACTTCGGGGTCTTCCGAAACCTCATCGGGCGTCCCCTCGGCGAGTATCGCGCCCCGGTGGAGCACCGTAATGTGGTCGGAGACGCGCATCACGAGGTCGATGTCGTGTTCGATGAGGAGCAGCGTCCGGTCCGACAGCACCTCGTCGATGAGGTCCATCGTCGCGCGCGTCTCCTCGGCGCTCATCCCCGCCGTCGGCTCGTCGAGGAGGACCATATCGGGGTCCGTGGCGAGCACGATGGCGATTTCGAGTCGCCGCTTGTCACCGTAGGCGAGGTTGTCGGCGACTTCCTCACCGCGACCCGACAGGCCGGAGCGGTCGAGGACGCGCTGGGTGTGCGCGTTTACTTCCTCGAAGGTGTTCGCACGCTTGAGGAACTCCTCGGTCGGGCGGAAGCCTTCGTGCTGTGCGGCCTGCGCCGAGAGTCTGACGTTCTCGCGGACCGTGAGCCCGGAGAAGATGTTCGTAATCTGGAACGACCGACCGAGGCCTTTGCGGACGCGCTCGTGCGGCGGCAGCCCGGTCACGTCCTCGCCGTTGAACGTGACTGTCCCGTTCGTCGGGCGAAGCGCCCCCGTCAGCAGGTTGAACGTCGTCGTCTTTCCGGCCCCGTTGGGACCGATGAGACTCCGGAACTCGCCGCGTTCGACTTCGAGGTTCACGTCGTCGACGGCGACGAGTTTGCCGAACTCCTTCGTCAGATTCGTCGTCTGGAGGATGGGCTCAGTCATGCTGTTCCACCTCCGTCTCCGTCACTTTCGTCTGGTCGCGGACCACCGACCCGAACGTGGGGTGGTCGGCGACCGTCTGCGGGAGCGACACGAGCCCCCGCGGGACGAAGATGACGAACAGGACGAACAGCACGCCGATGACGAGCTGCCACTGGTCGATGTACGACGAGAGGATGTCTTCTGCGGCGACGAAGACGCCCGCGCCAATCATCGGACCGTAGAGCGTCCCCATGCCGCCGAGAACGGTCATCACGATGACCTCACCGGAGTTAATCCAGTGGAGGAACGACGGGGCGACGTAGCCGTTGTTCGCGGCGAAGAGTCCGCCAGCGAGCCCGGCGAGGCCGCCAGAGACGACGAACGCGCGGCGCTTGTAGGCCGTCACGTCGTAACCGATGAACGAGGCCCGGTCTTCACTCTCGCGGATGGCCTGTAGGACCGACCCGAAGGGCGCGCGGATGAGCCGACGCGCCAGCAAGTACGACCCCACGACCACGGCGAGGAGGAAGTAGTACTGGACGATGCCGCCGTCGAAGACGAACAGGCCCAGCGGAATCTCGAACTCACTGGGGTCGATGCCGAGTCCGGCGAGACCGTAGAACACGTCCACGCCGAAGAGACCGTCAGAGCCGCCGGTGAAGTCGAACTTGAACACGGCGTTGTAGAACAACTCCGCGAACCCGAGGGTAATCATGGCGAAGAATACCCCGGAGACCCGTATCGATAGGTAGCCCACGAACCACGCGATGGCTGCGCAGACTATCACGGCCACGACGAGTGCGACGAACACCGACGGCGAGATGTGAATCAGCGTGAGAACTGATGCGTACGCGCCAACGCCGTAAAACAGCGTGTGTCCCAGTGAGACCAGTCCCGCGTAGCCGAGGACCAAGTCGAGGCTGAGCGCGAACAGCGCCCAGATGAGGATGTCTTCGAGGAGCGTCACGGAGTACGTGACGCCAGTCAACTCCGCGAGGAACGGCACGAGCACGAGGACGCCCACGGCGGCGTAACCGAGTTTCGCCCGTGTCTCAGACGAGAGCACGCCGCCGCCTGCCCCGTGCAGCAGTGCGCCGTCGTGGTGCTCACCGGCACCGATAGAGGTCCCGAAGAGACCCGTCGGCTTGACGACCAACACGACAATCATGAGGAGGAACACGATGAGGCCCTCCAGGAACGGCGTGTAGGTCCGCGCCAGCGTCTGGACGAGGCCGACGAACAGGCCGCCGGCGACTGCGCCCCGGAACGACCCGAGACCGCCGAGGACGACGATGACGAAGGCTGGGATGATGACGGCGTTGCCCATCGTGGGGCTGACGTTCTGGAACGCACCGAGGACGATGCCTGCGACGCCCGCGAGCGCCGCGCCGAACCCGAACGTCAGCGTGTAGTAGCGGTCGATGTTGATACCGAGATTTCGAACCATCTCGCGGTCCTCGGACCCGGCACGGATTATCATCCCGAACTGGGTCCGGCTCAGAAGCAACCACGTCCCGAGCGCGAGCACCGACCCGATGACGATGATGGCGTAGTTGTACATCGAGTACGTGAACCCGAACAGCGCAATCGGCTGGTCGAGCGCGGCCGGGATTGGGAACGGCTGGGCCGACTTCCCCCACACCGAGGTGATGAGGTCATTGATGATGAGCACTAAGCCGAACGTCAGGAGAATATGGTACAGCGGGTCGCGGCCGTAGAGTCGCTTCACGGTGAGCCGTTCGATAGCCATGCCGATGACGCCGACGAGTAGCGGGGCCACGACGAGCGCGACCCAGAAGCCTGCGCCTCCCAGTGGGCCCGCGATGGCGAACGCGAAGTACGCCCCGAGGGCGAACAGTTCGCCGTGGGCGAAGTTGATGACATCCATCACGCCGAAGATGATGGAGAGGCCGGCCGCGAGGAGGACGTACACCATCCCCACGACGAGTCCGTTGAGGACCTGCTCCGCGACTGCGGTGGCGACAGACATGTCAGAGGGTGCAGCCCAGTTCGCCGCAGTCGGGAAGCGCGTCGGAACCGTCTATCATCTCGCCGAGTTCGACGGCCGCGGGACCGCTGCCGCCCTCCGGTGCCACCAGTTCACCCGGCCAGACGGGGTTCATCGCCTGGTGGTCGCAGTCGCGGAACTGGTTCGGACCGAGGATGGTGTCCATCTCCAGTCCCGGGAGCACGTCCTTGACTTCGGCGGGGTCAGTGGAGTCAGCTTCCGCGATACCCTGCGCAGTCATCCGAATGGACATGTAGGCCGCGCGGGCGAAGTTGTCGGGAGCGGAGTTGTATTCGCTCTGGTAGGCTTCGACGAAGGACTGGTTGTCGCCCGTCTCAAGCGATGGGAGGTACCGGACACCGCCGTAGGTCCCGTAGGCCGCCTCGCCGAGTGCGCCGCGGACGACGGCGAAGGTCATCGTCGGCGACATGAGGTTCACGTTCTCCTTGAGACCTTGCCCCGCCGCTTGCTTGACGAAGTTGATGAGGTCGCCGCCGGTCATCCCGAGGACCGCCACGTCGGCGTCGGAGTTGGCGATTTGGCTGACGTACGAGTTGTAGTTGGTCGAGCCGAGTTGCGAGCGACTGCGGCCGACGACGTTGATGTCGTGGCCGTCTTTCATCCGCTTTTCGACGCGTTGCATCACTGACTCACCGTAGGCGTAGTCGGCGATGTGGAACCAGACGTTCGTCCCGAGGTTCTCCGCGGTGAAGTCGGAGACTGCTTCGGCCATCTGTGCTGTGTTGGTCTCCGCGCGGAACACCCACTCGTTACAGTTCGACCCGGTAATGGGGACGGCCGCACCGCCGGGGTTGTAGATGACCTCCTCTTCTTTTGCGAACTCGTTGAGCGCGAGCGCGACACTGGACGAAATCGCACCCATGAGATACGATGCGCCGTCCTGCTCGACGACCGATTGCGCCTTTCGTCGTCCTGTCGATGGGTCTGCTTCGGTGTCCTCGTAGACGCCGGTAATCTCGACGTCGATGTCGTCGTTCTCGTTGACGTGTGCGATGGCGAGTTCCGCGCCGTTGCGTTGCCCTTCTGCGAGACCACCGTAGGGCCCGGTCATCGGGCTGATTATCCCGTAGGTAATCTCGTTCGCCCCGCCGCCACCGCCACCGAGACACCCCGAGAGGCCTGTGAGGCCGGTCGCTCCGGCGAGCCCTGCTGCCTGTACGAATCTCCGCCGTGACGGACGCAGCCCACTACCGCTGTCCGCGGAATTCTCGTCTCTCATCATGGTGAGTATGTATGTTCACAAGTAACATGAAAATCTTCACGTTTAAATGTTTGCGTTTTCGGGTGCCTGAGAAGGCCGCGGTACCTGAAATCGAGCTTACGAGAAGTGTGGAACGACTTCTTCGCCGAGTCGGTCGATACACTCGACCATGCGTTCGGTTCCGATGCCGGGGTGGTACGTCCGGAAGATGAAGTGAATGTCGTCGCCGAGGGCGTCCCGATAGCGTTCGAGGTCCTCGACGACGTCTTCCGGTGTCCCGTAAATCGCCTGCTCTTTGAGTTCCTGCCGACGCTCTTCGGACAGTTCCGGCACCGATTCGCCGGAGAAGATTTCGGCGTACCGTCGCTGAATGTACAGATAGCCGTCTTTCATCGCGTCCCACGCTTCTTCTTTCGAGTCGCCGACGAACCCGTGTTGAAGGACGTAGATGGTGAAGTCGTCGTCGAGTCCTTCCTCCTCGCGGACGTTTCTGATGTCGTCGACGCGCTTTTTGACACCACCAATCGACAGCGACGAGGGCGCACACCACGCGTCAGCGGTTCGTGCCGCGCGACGGACTGCGGGCTTCGCAGCACCGCCGAGCATCAGTGGAACGTCGTGTGCGGGCTTGGGTGTCACGTCTGCACCCGTCGCCCCGGCGTGGAACGCCGACTCGTGTTCGATTGGGCCGGCTGACCACGCATCCCGCAGGAGCGACACCGTATCAGAGAGCCGTTCCACGCGCTCGTCCCGGGGGACGTCGAACGCATCGAACTCTCGCGGATTCGACCCGATAGAGAGACCGAGCGTCGTTCGCCCGCCGGAAAGTAGGTCGACTGTCGCCGTGTCCTCGGCGAGACGAATCGGGTCGTACAGGGGCGCTAGCGCTATGCAGGTTCCGATTTCGATGTCGTCGGTGACTGCCGCGAGTGCGCCGAGTGCCGGCATCGTCCCGGAGAGATAGCCGTCGTCGAGGAAGTGATGCTCCGAGACCCACGCGCTCGCCAGTCCCGCGTCGTCTATCGCTCGCCCGAGCGTCAGCATCTCGTCGTACAGTTCCGACATCGGTCGGTCGTCGTCCGGCCGCTTCTGACAGGTGAACAAGCCAGTCCCGATTTCCATGACTGTGAGTATCTACCTCGTCTATTAATAGTTAGGAACAGCGAAGGTGTGGTATGTCGGTTTCAGACGACTCCCGTCTGCCTCCCGCGCGCGTCGACCACGTCGGAATCGCCGTCGAGGACGTCGATACGGCGGAACAGACGCTCTTCGCATTGGGGTGTGAGCGCGTGCATCGAGAGACGGTCGCCGATGGCTCGTTCGAGTGGGCGACCTACGTCCTCGGCGACGCGTCACGTCTCGAACTCATCGCCCCCGTCGAGGGAGAATCGTTCCTCACCGACTACCTCGACGCCAACGGGCCGGGCCTCCACCACGTCACGCTGGAAGTCGCCGATATCGACGCCGCAATCGAGGCGTTGGAAGAGGCGGGCGAGCGCGTCGTCGGGTACTCCGTCGAAGACGGCTGGACCGAGGCGTTCGTGTCGCCGCAGAACCCGACCGGCGCACTGTTTCAGCTGATGGAGTACCACGACAACTACGCGGACAAGGGACCGGACGAGGCACTGTTCGTCCACGGAGAGCGACTGCAAAACGAGTGAGTTGTCTGTTCGGACGGTCGCCGATTACTCGGCGTCCTTCCGCTTGATGAGGAACTTCATGTCCCCTTCGAGGACGACCGTTCCGTCCTGCTTTGTCATCTCCACGTCGATGGTGACGAGACCCGCGTCCTCGCGGCTGAGTTCCTTCTGCCCGGTGACGACCATCGTCTGCGAGAGTGTGTCGCCGATGAAGACGGGGTTCGGGAGGTCCATGTAATTCATACCGAGGAAGGCGATGGCGGTGCGCTCGACGATACCAGAGCGATAGACGAACCCGGTCGATTGGACGAACGTCATCGGCCCGTGGGCGATGCGCTGGCCGAACTGGGTGTCCTCTGCGTACTCTTTGTTGGTGTGGAGTTCGGTCCAGTCGCCCGAGAGCGCGGAGTGCATCATGAAGTCCGCCTCAGTCACGGTGCGACCGACGCTCTCGAACTCTTTGCCTTCCTCGAAGTCCTCGAAGTAGTGCGGCTCGTAGCTGTATGCCATATCTCTCCGTCACCCTCACTGAATAAAGAATTTTACATACTTATCATTCCTGACAGTCGGTGCCTACTTGACCGATGGCGATGTGTGTGCGTGTATGCCAAACTCCGACGAGCAGGCAGCGATACGCGAGCGTGCAGCCAACGACCCGTTCTGTGCTCGCGTCGGCATCGACCTCGCCGATTTCGGCGAGGGATACGCGGAGACGACACTCACACTCGACGAGGACCACTTGAACTTCCACGGGACGCCACACGGCGGCGTCGTCTACACCCTCGCAGATGCGGCGTTCGCCGCCGCGTCGAACAGCCACGGCGACGCGGCGTTCGCTTTGGAGACTAACATCTCCTATCTCGCCGCCGCAGACGTCGGCGACACGATTCGCGCCGTCGCCGAGGAGACGCACCTCGGCGGCCGAACCGCAGAGTACGAAGTCGTCGTCTCCGACGAGTCGGGAGACAGAATCGCCACCTTCCGCGGGCGCGTCTACAAGCCCAGTCGCTGATGGGCCGAGTGACGCAGAAAGGAGACACGAGGAACGTTCGCGCCGTTACTGACCGCGGTGGTCGTAGACGCGCTGGACCTTTCCGACCTCCGTGCGGGCGATGTTCCCGTACTCGACGAGGTCGAGTTTGTCGGGTGTGAACGATAGCACGTTCGAGAGGCGCTTCTGGATGCGCGACGTGAGGTCGCTTCGGGAGCCGTCGAAGTCCTCGGCGAGTTCGACAGTTATCTCCAACTTGTCGAGGTTGTCCTCGCGTCGGATGTCGATGCGGTAGTGGGGTGCGACTTCGTCGAATTCGAGGACGACCGACTCGACTTCGCTGGGATAGAAGTTGACGCCGCGGACGATGATGAGGTCGNCGACTTCGTCGAATTCGAGGACGACCGACTCGACTTCGCTGGGATAGAAGTTGACGCCGCGGACGATGATGAGGTCGTCTGCGCGGCCGGTGATGTTGTCCATGCGGACGCACGTTCGGCCGCACTCGCAGGTGTCGTAATTGAGCGTCGTCAGGTCGCCGGTGCGGTAGCGCAGCACCGGAAGGGCGTCCTTGGCGAGCGTCGTCAACACGAGTTCACCCTCCTCACCTTCTTCGACCGGCTCGCCGGTGTTCGGGTCGACCACTTCGGGGTAGAAGTAGTCCTCCCAGATGTGGAGGCCGTTCTGTTCTTCGCACTCGATGGAGACGCCGGGACCCACGATTTCGGAGAGGCCGTAGATGTCGATTCCCTTCACACCGAGGCGTTCCTCGATTTCCTCGCGCATCGGCTCGGTACAGGGCTCTGCACCGAAGATGACGACGCGGAGCGGGAGATCCTTGATGTCGTAGCCCATGTCGTCTGCGACTTCCGCGAGGTACAGCGCGTACGACGGGGTACACGAGATAGCGTCGCTTCCGAGGTCGGCGAGCATCTCCACCTGTCGTTGGGTGTTGCCACCGCCGATGGGGATGACCGTCGCGCCGAGTTCCTCGATACCTTGGTGGAGACCGAGACCTCCCGTGAAGAGTCCGTATCCGTAGGCGTTCTGCACGACGTCGTCCGACCCGAGTCCCGAGGCGACGAGACAGCGCGCGACGGCTTTGCTCCACACGTCGAGGTCGTCTTGGGTGTAGCCGACGATTTTCGGTTTTCCAGTGGTTCCCGACGAGGCGTGGATACGGACCACGTCGTCCATCTCTCGGGCGAACATCCCCGTGGGGTAGTGGTCGCGGAAGTCCTCTTTCGTCGTGAACGGGAGCTTCGAGAGGTCTTCGACGCTCTGGATGTCGTCCGGTGTGAGTCCGTGCTCGTCGAACACCTCACGATAGAACTCGACGTTCTCGTAGGCGTTCTGCACTGTCTTTTGGAGCCGCTCGTCTTGCACCTCGCGGAGTTCGCTCCGCGGAGCGGTCTCCATGCTATCGAATACCATGTACAGTTGAAGTCGATGATTGAAAGTGATAAAAATGATGCGGTCGTTTCCTCCCGTTTCCGGGCGAACCTATATCGCGGGGGACACGCAAGCCACTATCATGCGAGATGCGTACATCGTCGGAGCGGGCCAGTCGAGCTACGGCGCGTTCCCGGACGAGAGTTATCGGTCGCTGTTCGCGACCGCGTTCGAAGAAGCACTCGACAGCGCTGGTGGCATCGCCCCCGGCGACGTCGACGAGGCAGTCATCGGGTCGCTCGGTGTCGGCGGGCGGCAACTCGGGCTGTCCGGCCCGGCAGTCACGGAACACGTCGGACTTCACGGCGTTCCGAGTTCCCGCATCGAAAACGCCTGTGCGGCGAGCGGGTACGCCGTGAGACAAGCTGTACAGGCGGTCAAAAGCGGCATGACCGACGTTGCACTCGCGGGCGGGTACGAAGTCATGACCGACATGAGCGGCGACGTGGCGAAGTACTGGCTCGGTGTCAGCGGCGAGACCGAGTGGGAGCGACTGACCGGAACGACGTTCTCGGGCGTCTACGCGCAGATGGCCTCGGCGTACATCGACGAGTACGACGCCTCTCCCGACCACTTCTCGAAGGTCGCGGTCAAGAACCACGCTAACGGCGCGAAGAATCCGAAGGCGCACCTCGGATTCGAGTGCTCGCTGGAAGACGCTCAGAACGCGCCCGTCGTCGCCGACCCGCTCAATCTCTATCACTGCTGTCCGACCTCAGACGGGGCCGCAACCGTCATCGTCGCCAGCGAAGACGTGGCCAGCACGTGTGACGAGGCAGTTCGCGTCGCGGGTGTCGGCGCGGCCTCCGAGCGCGTCGGGCTCTTCCAGCGCGACAGCTACACGTCGATTCGGTCGTCCGAGCAGGCTGCCTCACAGGCCTACGAGATGGCGGGTCTCGGTCCCGACGACATCGACTTCGCCGAGGTCCACGACTGCTTCGCCATCGCCGAACTCCTCGCGTACGAAGACCTCGGCTTCTGTGAACGCGGCGAGGCACCCCGTCTCCTCGACGAGGGTATCACCGACCTCGACGGCGACCTCCCAGTCAACCCCTCGGGCGGTCTGAAGTCGAAGGGCCACCCAATCGGCGCGACCGGGGCTGGACAGGTCGTCGAGGCGTTCAAACAGCTCACGGGCCACGCCGACGACCGCCAAATCTCCGACGCGAACGTCGGACTCACCCACAACGTGGGTGGTTCGGGCGGCGCTGCCGTCGTTCACGTCCTCGAAGGAGGTGTGCTATGACTGGTATCGCCGGTGTCGGCGCGTACGTCCCCCGACTCTTCCTCCCCGCCGAAGCGTACCGCGAGGCGTGGGACAAAGGCGGTGCTGCGGGCGTCGAACGAGTGGCTGTCGCCGACGCGGACGAAGATACGCTGACGATGGGGACCGAAGCCGGGCGACGGGCGCTCTCAGCAGCCGATATCGACGCCGGCGCGGTTTCCCACCTCGCGTTTGCGACGACAACGCCCCCAGCCGACGAAGAAGAAGCGGTGGTGCGCCTCGCATCGCTACTCGGTGTTCCAGCGAACGCGACGATGCAGCAGTACGGCGGCGGAACCCGAGCCGGGGCTGTCGCACTCGCAGCGGCGCGCGATGCGACGGGGCCAACCGTCGTCGTCGTCGCCGACAACCCGGCAGGCGCACCCGAGAGTGACCAAGCGGCTGGTGCGGGCGCAGGTTCCGCAGCCCTCGTCCTGACCGACGACGGACCACTTACGGTCGATGCGGTCGGCGAGTACAGCGACCCGTCGCCGGGCACCCGGTTCCGTCGTCGCGGCAGCACGGAGACAGAGTCAATCGGTATCACGCAGTACGAACGCGACGCCTACACCTCGACAGTCGGCGGCGCGGTCGATGCGCTCGACGCGGATATTTCGGATGTCGATGCCGCGGCACTCACAGCCCCCGACGGGAAGCTCCCCTATCGAGCCGCCCGGACGCTCGGCGTCTCGACCGCGACGATTGCTTCGGGAACGGTCGTCTCGAAGACTGGCGACACCGGCGCGGCAGGTCCGTTCCTCGGCCTCGCATCGGCTCTCGACGACGGAGCCGAGTCGGTCTTACTCGTCGGCTACGGCGGTGGTGCGGGCGCGACGGCACTCAGCCTCTCGGCCGCCAGCGACGTTCCGGTGGATGCAGTCTTCGACGGCGACGTGGAACTCTCCTACGCCGAAGCACTCCGGCGGCGTGGGACTATCACCGGCGAGGAGCCGGAGGGGGGCGGCGCGTACGTCAGCGTCCCGACGTGGGCGCAGACGATTCCGCAGCGTCACCGACTCGTCGCTGGTCGGTGCCGCGACTGCGGCGCGCTCTCGTTCCCGCCCGAAGGCGCGTGTTTCGAGTGTGGCTTCCTCGATGGATACGACGAGACGCGGCTTCCGGGAACCGGGACAGTCGAGGCTGCGACGGTCATCGGACAGGGTGGCGCACCACCCGAGTTCGTCGAACAACAGCAGCGCTCCGGGGCGTTCCCTGTCGCGGTCGTCGCGCTCGATGGCCCTGACGGAGACGCCAGTGACGACTCGGTGAGTATCCCGGCACAGGTCGCGCACACGCCGGCAGAGACGCCCGATATCGGAGACCGCGTCGAGGCAGTCCCCCGGCGTATCTACGAACAGGAAGGCGTCGTCCGATACGGGTTCAAGGTCGTTCCGACCGAGGCGCGACGGTAATCGACCGGACCCTTTCGTCGTCGTTTAGCGCTCAGGTCGCTCGAACACGGTCGCGACGCCCTGCCCGAACCCGACGCACATCGTGGCGAGTCCGTACCGCCCACCGCGGCGGTCGAGTTCGTGGAGGAGCGTGGTGGCGATACGCGCGCCGGAGCACCCGAGCGGGTGGCCCAGGGCGATTGCACCGCCGTTGACGTTCAGAATCTCGTCGTCGATTCCAAGTTCGCGCTTGCAGTGGAGGCTCTGCGAGGCGAACGCCTCGTTGAGTTCCACGAGGTCGATGTCGTCGATAGTCAGTCCAGCCGTGTCGAGTGCAGCGCGCGTTGCTGGGACGGGGGCAACGCCCATCTCCTCGGGGTCAACGCCGACGACAGCGCGAGAGACGACCCGACCGAGAACTGGCAGGTCGTTCGCGTCGGCGTAGGATTCTGCGGTGACGAGTGCACCTGCCGCCCCGTCGGTCAATGGTGAGGCGTTGCCCGGCGTGACTGAGGCTGCGTCGTCGTCTGCGAAGACGGTGGGGAGGTCTGAAAGCACCTCCATCGACGTGTTCGCCCGCGGGCCCTCGTCGTGCTCGACGACGCCGTCTGGCGTCTCGACGGGGACAATTTCGTCGTCGAACCGCCCGCTTTCGCGCGCGTCGATAGCTCGCTCGTGCGACCGTAGGGCGAACTCGTCTTGGTCCTCACGGGAGATGTCGTATCGCCGGGCGACGGTTTCGGCAGTCTTCCCCATCGAGAGCGTGTCGCCGCCGTCGTAGCGCTCTTCGAGGGCCGGATGCAACCAATCGGAGAACGGGATTCGAGTCATGTGCTCGACGCCCGCGATTGGGTAGACTGCGCCGTCGCCCGATTCGACGGCGCGCGCGGCGTCGTTCAGTGTCGTCAGCGACGACCCACACAGCCGCGAGAGAGTCGCTCCCGGTATCGACTCGGGAAAGCCGCCGGCCAACAGCGACTGTCTGGCGAGGTTCCGTCCCTGTTCTGCTTCCTGATTCGCACAGCCGAGACGGAAGTCGGTCCACTCCTCGGGGTCGACGCCGGTTCTGTCGACGAGCGCGTCCAGAACCGCGTTGACGAGGTCCTCAGGATAGAGGTCGGCGAATCCGCCTTCCTTCTTCGCCTGTGGCGTTCGAACCGCATCGACGACTACCGCGTGCTCACGCTCACTGCTCATGTCTGTTGTGTCTGCGGGCATTCGCCTTGAAGCTTCGTCAGAAGAAGGCAAACGATTATGATGGTTCCCGAACCCCTTTTCGATGATGAAGGTTTGCGTACTCGGAGCCGGCACGATGGGACACGGCATCGCCCAAGTGTCCGCGATGGCCGGCCACGACGTGACGATGCGCGATATCGAGGACGAATACGTCCAGAACGGATTGGACGCCATCGAATCGAACCTCCAAGGCGGCGTCGACAGGGACAAGGTGACGCCCGAAGAGAAGTCGGCGACGCTCGACCGACTCTCGGGGACGACATCGCTCGAAGACGCCGTTTCGGGGTCTGACCTCGTCGTCGAGGCAGTTCCGGAAGACATGGAACTCAAACAGCAGACGGTCCGGGACGTGGAGGCACTCGCCGACGCGGACACCATCATCGCGTCGAACACCTCGTCGCTCTCTGTGACCGAAATCATGAGCGCGCTCGACGACCCGAGCCGAGGTATCGGACTGCACTTCTTCAACCCGGTCCACATCATGGCGCTGGTCGAAGTCGTCGTCGCCGAGCAGACCGCTACGGAGACGCTCGAATTCGCTCGCGACTACGTCGAAGGCATCGACAAGACGGTCGTCGAAGTCGGTGACGCGCCCGGGTTCGCTTCCTCCCGTCTCGGCGTCGCACTGGGCGTCGAAGCGATGCGCATGGTTCAGGAGGGCGTCGCGTCGCCCCGTGACATCGACACGTCGATGGAACTCGGGTACAACCACCCGATGGGACCAATCGAACTCGGCGACGTCGTCGGTCTCGACGTTCGACTCGGTATCCTCGAATACCTCCGCGAAGAACTCGGCGAGCGCTTCCGCCCGCCGCAGATTCTCAAGCGGAAGGTCCGCGCCGGAAAGCTCGGCAAGAAGACCGGTGAAGGGTTCTACGTCTGGGAAGACGGCGAAATCGTCGGCGTCAGCGAGGACGTGATGGACCGATGAGCGAGGTCGAGTCCGTCGCCGCGGAGTGCGAGACGGTGAACGTCGCCGTCGACGACAGAGTCGAAGGCGTCACGACTGTCACGCTCTCGCGCCCCGACGCCCGAAACGCACTGAACGCGACGCTGCGCGCGGAACTCAAGCGCGTCCTCGACGCTATCGAGGAGAGCGACACCCGGGTGGTCGTCCTGACCGGGTCCGACGAAGCAAAGGCGTTCGTCGCCGGCGCGGACGTGAAAGAACTCCGCGAGCGGGACATGCTCGAACAGCGCGAAGCGAGTAAGCGGCCTCGGGTATACGAGTACGTGGACGACCTTCGACAGCCGGTTATCGCGCGCATCAACGGTCACGCGCTCGGCGGTGGGTGCGAACTCATTCAGGGCTGTGACATGCGCATCGCCCACGAGCGAGCGAAAATCGGACAGCCGGAAATCAACCTCGGCATCATGCCCGGCGGTGGTGGAACCCAACGACTCCCGCGGTTAGTCGGCGAGGGGCACGCAATGCGCCTCATCCTAACCGGCGAACTCATCTCTGCGGACGAAGCCGCGGATATCGGTCTCGTCGACGAAGTTCACGGTGAGGATACCTTCGACGACAGAGTGTACGAACTCGCCGGGATGATGGCGGAAAAGAGTCCCGTCGCACTCGAATACGCCAAGAAGGCAATCAAGGCCGCCTCGCGGATGGACCTCGAACAGGGAATCGAGTACGAGGCGGAACTGTTCGCACAACTGTTTGCGTGGCCCGACAAGGACGAGGGTATCGACGCGTTCTTCGAAGACAGAGACCCCCAGTGGGAAGACAGATAGCGTTCGAGTAGTTCGAACACCCTCTCTATTACCGCGTATCGAACGTTCGTTGCTCTCAGCACCGTTGTACGGCAGGCTGCGTCGATGGAATCGTGGAGTCGGTCGAAATGGTACTCGTTCCACCACTTGTGATTAGCTAACAAGGATGTATCTGCAGAAGCCGACTGTTCCGTATGTTCGAACAGGCGTCCGTGTTGGTAGAACGGCCGTACGAGCGAGAGGAACGTCCGTTCGACGAGGTGAGAACAGCCGCGAATCGGGCTCTACGCTCTCAACTCAAATGGCCATGCTGAGCTTACAGCCATCAGAGGTGTGGTCTATTACACCCATACAGTCGTAAATGACATCTTAAAATTACGACTGGCAATCGAGCCATATCATTACAAACGTACGCCTGTAATGTTTATCCAGCACCCAAGCCATTTCCCCACAATGTTCATTATCGTACCTCATGGTTATGTTCGAATTATTCGAACGAGCTTCTCACCAACGTATTTGGGGTAGTTATGCATCTGGAGCCTGGAGAACGACTAAATTGGCTGATATGAGTGCCAGATACGGCGACAAGCGTTCCGAACCGATGTTCGAACAGTTCGAACAGCTGTTCAAGCTATTCGCTCGAATCAGGAGAAACTGAGGTTGATTTCGACCTCGTTGGCCGCCCCGAGGAGAAGGTTCGCGAGTTCGTCTTCCAACCGGTCGTCTGTGAGTCGATTCGACGGCCCCGAGAGGCTAATCGCACCGACGGGGTTGCCGGCCTGGTCGGTGATAGGGACGCCGACTGCGTGGAGTTTCGGAACGATTTCTTCGCGATTGAGGGCGAATCCACGGTCTCTGATGGTCGCCAACTGCTCGAAGAGTTCGTCTCGGTCGGTGATGGTCGCGTTCGTCTTCGCCGGGAGGCCGTGTTGGTCGATTATCTCGTCGACGCGGTCGTCGGGGAACGCAGAGAGAATCGCTTTCCCGGCGGCGAGTTGGTGGAGGTACGACCGCGTTCCCTCGCGAGCGGGCGTCCGAACCGAGTGCTTGCCGCCAGCACCGTAGAGGTGGTAGCCTCGACCCTGCTCTTCAGTCACGCACCACACCTTCTCGCCGGTCTGTTCGGCGAGTTCGTCGACTTTCGGCTTCGCTACCTCGTAGAGGTTGTGTTGGTTGCGCGCGTGGATGCCGAAGTCGAGGAGACGGAGCCCGACCCGGTAGCCGTCCTCGTCGAGAACGACGTATCCCTCCTGTTCGAGCGTCTTCAGGTGTCTGTGGACGGTGCTCTTCGCGAGGTCCAACTCCGATGCGAGGGCCGTCGGCCCGAGCGTGCCCTGCTCTTTGAGCCGTTCGAGAATAGCGAAGGACGTTGCTGCCGTCTTCACTGGACGGCGTTGTTGGTCAACTGTCATCGTTTGTCATCTGTAGTCGACCGTAATAAGTGTTGTTCGCACTATTCGAACGCTTGTTCGATTGGTTCGAATAGTCCGAACCGGCGATAGAGCAAAGTACCACCCAGTATGATACCTGAGGTGCATGATTAAATTGGTAAATTTGGTCGTCCGCAAGGACGAGTACACACACGAGGAGTTCGTCGAGCGATGGACTGGAGAGCACGCGGACCTCGCAAAGGACCTGCCAGGCCTCAAAAAGTACGTGACGAGTCTGCCCGCGTCGCCCGAGCGCTCGGAGTACGACGGCATCGTCGAACTCTACTTCGAAGACATGGAGTCGCTGAAGGCGGCCTTCTCCTCCGAAATCGGCGAGGCAGTCAACGCCGACGCAGCCGAGTTTATCGACATGGAACAGGGTCCGACGGAGTACGTCGAAGAGACCGTGCAACTCGACAGGTCGTGAAGCTCTCATGGACACGAGCGAACGACTCGTCGAGAGTCTCGAGCGACTCGGCGTAACGCGCATCTTCGGCTACCCCGGCGGCCGAGTCATCGAACTGTTCGACGATTTGCCGGAATCAAGCATCGACCTCGTCCGACCGCGTGACGAGCGCGAGGCGAGCGTCATGGCCGAGATGCACGGCCGACTTACGGGAGAGCCCGGAGTCCTCGCCGGACAGGGACCGTGGATTGGCAGTCTGGGGCTCATCGGACAGATGGAAGCCCGCCTCGCTTCGTCGCCGATGGTCGCCATCACCGAGGCCTCCGAGCGCGGTGACTACTCGACCATCGCGCCCTACCAGCAGTCACGCGGTGACTACGGCGGTCTCGACCTGCCGAACATCCTCGATTCGGTGACCAAGGAACACTGGTTCCCGCGGACGCCCAACGAGACGATTCGGAGCCTCCAACTCGCGTTCAAACACGCCGTTGCAGGTCGACCCGGCCCGACTGCGATTATCCTCGACGGCGACGCGATTACAGAGGAGTTCCCCGAGGACTCGATTCCGCCGGTGTGGGACGAAGAGACCCAAACGCGGATGTGGAACGCCGCGCCGACACCCCACGACGTGGCGGCGGCGACAGAGGCGCTCGAATCGGCCGAGCGGCCGGTCATCGTCGCTGGGAACGGTGTCCACGCCGCGAACGCCTACGAGGAACTCCAGAATACGGCCGAGGCCTACGAGGCGGCGGTTGTCACCTCGTATCTCGGCAAGTCCACGTTCCCCGAGACGCACCGACTCGCAGGTGGCGTCATCGGCTCGTTCGGCCACGAAGGGGCGAACCAAATCGTAAGCGAGGCGGACGTGCTCCTCGTCGTCGGGTGTCGGATGAACCCGATGGACACCAACTGGCAGGCACCCGACTTCATCCGCCCCGACGAACAGACGATTATCCACGCCGACATCGACCCCCGGAACGCCGGGTGGGTCTATCCAGCCGACGTGGGTCTCATCGGCGACGCCGCAGAATCACTCCGCGAACTCGCCGCCAGCGGTGGCAACGACAACGAGTGGGCCGAAGACCGCGCCAGCGACGCCCGCGAGTCGTTCCACGCGCCCGAGTGTGAGTCCGACGCGACGCCGATTCTCCCGCAACGCGCCGTCAAAGAAATCGAGCGCGTCGTCGACGAAGACACCATCGTCACCGCCGACTCGGGGAACAACCGCTTCTGGTTGCTCAATTACCTGCAGACACCGGCAGTCGGGACGTACTACGGCTCTGGCGGCGTCGGTGGCATGGGCTGGGCAACGCCCGCGGCAGTGTCCGCGGCGCTCGAAACCGACAAGCACGTCATCGGCGTCGCGGGTGACGGCGGCTTCTCGATGACGATGAACAGCGTCGAGACGGCGGTCGAGTACGGTGTCGCGCCGACGTTCGTCGTCCTCAACGACACCAGTCTCGGGATGGTCCGACAGATGCAGCACGGCCCGGACGATATCTCAGGGGTCGAGTTCCACGACACCGACTTCGTCCGCGTCGCAGAAGCGTTCGGCGCAATCGGCGTCCGCGTCGAGACGCCCGACGAACTCGGTGATGCGCTCACGGACGCGGCGTCGAACGACCGTCCGACCGTCGTCGACGTTCGTATCGACCGCGAGCAGGACATGGCTGAGACGCTCCAGTCGTCGTTCTACGCCTCGGTGGGCGGACTACACGAGTAGTTCACCTCGGGCACCCACCTACCAACCCACCACCTGTCCACCTACCCACCTACTACCACCCACCTGCTCACTCGACAATCCACTCCGATTTCCCGTGTCAGTCCGGGAAACACTTTTCTCGCATGCAGGTAGACCTATGATAGCATGTCATCATCGACCGTGTTGGTCACCGGTGGAACCGGGTTCATCGGTTCCTACGTCGCACAGGACCTCCTCGAAGCGGGACACGACGTCGTCGCGTACGACCTCTCGACGGACCCGCGAATTCTCGAAAAGCTCGGCATCGCCGACGACGTAACCATCCGACGGGGCGACGTGAGCGACCCGACAGACGTCTTCCGGGCGGTCCGTGAGACGGGAACGACACATATCGTCCACCTCGCTGCGCTGTTGACGACGACGGCGCGGGAGAACCCCCGCGCCGCGATGGACGTGAACATCGCGGGGACGAACAACGTCTTCGAGGCGGCCCGAGCGCTCCCCGACCAAGTCGAGCGCGTCGCGTGGGCGTCCTCCGCCGCGGTCTACGCGCCGCCAGCGAACTACGGCAACGACTTCGTCACCGAATCCGACCTCGTCTACCCCGACACACTCTACGGCGCGACAAAGGAGTACAACGAGCATCAAGCACGCGTCTACTACGAGGACTTCGACGTCTCGCACGTCGCCATCCGGCCGACTGTCGCGTATGGACCATACCGCGAAACCGGTGGCTCTGCGTTCCTCGCAAACATCGTCGAAAAGCCCGCTCTCGGCGAGTCGTTCAGCGTCGAGTACGGCGACCAAGTCATCGACTGGCAGCACGTCCGCGACATTGCACAGGGCTTCAGACTGGCGGCGTTCACCCCGGAGGAAGACCTCTCTCAGCGCGTCTACAACGTCCGCGGCGAACTCGCGACGATTCGCGAGGCCGCAGAGGCAGTCGAACGAATCATCCCGGACGCCGACCTGACGGTCTCGGACGAAGGCGAGTTGCCGTGGACGCAGAAACTCGACATGACGAAGGCGAAAGAAGACCTCGGGTACGAACCCGAGTACGACCTCGAATCGGGCTTCCGCGACTACATCAGCGTCTTGCGAGAAGAAAACGGACTGGACCCAGTCTGAGGCGCGTAGTCAAGGAGTCCGCCAGTTCGCCGACTGCGAGTTGACTGTGCGCCGACCGTTCACCGACTGTTAGTCGGTCTTGGGTTCGAGACCCAGCAGGTCGCGGATGTCGTCGGCCGACAGCAGGTCGACGAGACTCGCGCCGTCCTCGTACTGCGTCCGCTCTTCGTCGGTCAGATACTCGTCTAGCTCGTGCTCCGAGAGCAGTTCCTCCAGTCGGTCGTCGATGTCGTCGGGGTCGTAGCCGGGAATGACCATACTACTACACATGTCGTTTGGAAACAAATAACATAGTGGTCGGTCCCAGTGTCTGGACACTCGTTCAGTCCACGACGACACCGTCGTCTTTCGCGTTCGGTGCACCGACGACGAACACCTCGCCGTCTTCGAGACAGCGAAGTTGTCGCAGTTGGTCGGGCGAAACCACGACCACGTCGCCGGCTTCGAGTTCTAGCGACTCCTCCTTCATCTCCTCGTCGTCGAAGAAGTCCATCTCGAACTGGCCCGAGAGAACGTGGTACAGTTCTTCTTGTTCTTGATGACGGTGCTTGGTGCTGGTCTCGCCCGCCTCGTACACCCACACGTTCGGCCGCATCTGCTTCGGTCGCAGTTCGTACCCGACGGCGCGGAGGTGAACCCCGTTCATTCCTTCGTGCAGTTCGAGGTCGTCGATAGTGACGCTGTCGTACATCCACCACGAGTACGGCCGGAGAGCGTAAAGGACTACGTGCTACTTCTGGGTCTGTGAGTACTGTTCGACCCACTCCTGGAGACTGATACCCATCGCGGCCTGCGTGATGGCGTTCGACGACGCCGAGTTCGCGCTCTTGACGAGTTCGGCTTCGAGCGTCCGCGTCGGTACCTCGCCGATGAAGTGCGGAATCGCCCGCTGGACCGCGAGCGGGCAGCCGACTTCGTGAGCGAGCGCGTACCCCGACAGCGAGTGCGGAATCTCCTCGGTGGCGTACTCTGGGTCCGGGTCGTCGAGGGCGTCGTCGTCGACGAAATCAACGTACTCGTAGCACTTTCCCACGTCGTGCAACAGGCAGGCTGCGCGGACCACGTCGAAGTCGGGGGCAGCGCCGTGGAAGTCGCGCTGTTCTTCGGCAGACTGAACGGCGATTCGAGTCACCCCGCGGACGTGCTCGACGTTGGTCACCTCGTGGATATTCCAGGCGTACGGGATGTCTTCGATATCTCTCCAACCGCCGCGTTCGAGTCCCAAACACCACGCATCTATGACCTGTTCTCTGAGACTGTCGTCTTCGATGCCGGCGAGTTCGGGGAACGCGGCTTCGACCTGTTCGCGATAGTCGATATCGCTCATCGCGTGTTCACCGACTCCTCCACGCCAGTCGTCTCCCGCGTGCTCACGCGCTCCGGCATTCTCCCACGCTCGTCTATGCTGACACGCAAGGCTCTGTGCTCGTACATGCGTACACTGTGCCGTCTACGCAATGGGCAATAAATTATGAGGTGTGTTTTCACTGCTCACAATATCTCACTCGGCCGCGACCACCGATGTATGCGAACCCCCTGCCGTCTACAACAATTTAATATGACGTTCGCGTGAGGTACACACCATGCCTTTCCACGAACGGGAATTCATGAGTGGAACCCGCGGGACGATGGCCGTCGATTGGGAGCAACGAATCGACGTGAAACGGATGCGCGAGGAGCGAAAAGAGCGCGCGTTAGAGCGGATGCGCGACGCCGGCCTCGGAAGCATGCTCCTCATCGACGACCCCAACATTCGGTACGTGACTGGTCTCGCGATGACGGGCGGGTCGGGCGCAGACCACTACTCGCTGCTGATGGAAGACGGCAACGTCGTCCACTGGGACACCGCCGACCACGCGAGCAATCAGAAGTACAACTGTCCGTGGCTGAACGACATCCGATATGCGTGCCCCGGACTGGGGAACGTTCCCCGGGCGTCCGGCCGCGACTCGGCACGGTCGTTCCTCATCGACAAGATGGCACAGACCGTCGTCGACGCGCTCGAAGAGTACGACCTCACGAACGAGCCGATGGGCATCGACACCGGTCACACGGGGCTTCTCAACGCCTTCGAGTCCAAGGGCGTCGACGTCCGCCCCGCCGAGACTGCCCGTGTGATGGAAGACGCGCGAAAGACGAAGACCGAAGACGAAATCGAGTGTCTTCGGCAGGTCGCCGCTATCTGCGAGGCCGGCTTCCAAGCTATCGTCGACAACGCGAAGCCGGGCAAGCGCGAGTCCGAAGTCTGGGGTGACGCAGTCCGCGAACTCTGGCGACACGGCGCGATGGCACAGGGCGGGTATATCACCTCCGGCCCCAACACGTGGCCGAAGCACCAGGCCAACACCACAGACCGGATGATTCGCCCCGGCGACCTCGTCTACGCCGACTTCTACAACATCGGCTACCTCGGCTACCGGTCGTGTTACTACCGGACGTTCTCGATGGGCGAACCCACCCGAGAGCAGAAAGACGCCTACGAGACGGCCCGCGACAACCTCTACGACGTCCTCGAAGAAATCGAACCGGGGAAGACGACCGACGAAATCGCGATGGCGTTCCCCGACATGGAGGGCGAACACGCCGACTGGTACGGTGCGGACGAACACTGGCAGATGACGACCAACCACTGGGCACACGGGCTTGGCCTCCAACTGTACGAAGTCCCACTCATCTGGCGTGGTCTGTCGCCCGACCATCCCATCGAAATCGAGGAGGGCATGACGATGGCCGTCGAGACACAGGAACCCGCAGGGCGACAGGGCGTCCGCGTCGAGGAGATGGTCGTCGTCCGCGACGACGGTGTCGAACTCCTCAGTCAGTGGCCCGTCGAAGAGATTACTGTCGTCGACCACTGACCGCGTCGCTCGCGTCGGTGACGACCGCTGTCGAGGGCCTGTATCCTATGACAATCTGATTATTGTTCTTCGCTCCAGAGATGAACTGTTTTCTCTGCACATTTTACAAATTGTAGAATTCGCGTGTATAGAGGCACAAAACGGATATTTTTGCATCCACATCGACGGTCCGAATTCAGGAGGACCGAACAGTGTTTAGTAATACGTTTGTTAGTTTCGCAGTTAGAGATTACTTGAGTGCCGTGATTGAGACACGTTGCCACCGACAGTTCGAGATATCGGACAGTACCAAAGCACACAAATACTCGTAAGGGGTCACGTAAGCCAGAAACGCAGCCACGTACGTCGTGGAGGAACAATCTATGAACGTCTCACAGCTTTTCACAGACGACGACGCCGTCTCGTCGGTGTTGGGAGTCCTCATCCTCGTCGTAATCTCCCTGACGCTCGCGTTGACCATCGGCATCTTCGTCTTCAACAGCAGCGAGGAGATTTCCGACGAGACGCCCGAAGCGTCGTTCGAGTTCGAATTCGAGAGCGACGCATCGACACCGATGCTGACCATTCGACACGAGTCCGGGGAGCCCGTCCCCGCAGACCAGTTGACAGTCACCGTCGACCAGACGAACGTGTCGCTGTCGCCCGCCTACGAGTTCGACCAATCGTTCTCGGGAACAGTAGAGACGGGAGCGACCGCTGTCGTTACCAAAGGGTCTGCAGGCTCGACGTGGGAAGGCGAGACCGTCCAAGTCGTCTGGACAGCAGAATCTGGCACAGAAACGGCTGTTCTCGGGGAAATAACCGCACCGAAGGCTGCCGGAGAGTCGGCGGCGTAATCGACGAGAGAGCGCTCGACACGACGCAGCGCTTGGTCCCCTTTACTCGGGCGCTGGAGCAAAAATACTGCTGGAACTCCGCCCGGTCACGAAGCTTATACTGGTGAATTCCTTACTGCGCCTCTGTGGACACCCCGTTCGAAATCCTCGGTCTCGACCCCGATGCCGACGAGGACGACCTCGTCGATGCCTACCGAGAGCGTATCAAAGCGGCACACCCGGACCACGGTGGCTCAGCCGAAGAGTTCCGGCGCGTTCGAACGGCCTACGAAGCCATCAAAGAAGGGTACACGGCCGAAGACCACGCTGCAGACCTTCAACGGGCCGCAGAGGAGACGGAGGCTGGTGAGGAACGTGAGGGTGAAACAGATACCGAACGCACGGATTCCGCGGCGGCCGCAGCGGGCCGGCCAGACGGTGTGCGCGTCGAATACCTGAGCTACGCCGCCCTCGACGACTTCGGGTGGACGATTCACGACGACGACCTGTTCGAGAAAGCCGCCGAGGAAGACCTCCGAGCCGAGGATTACGGTGAGATATTCGTCTCACCGCGCGACACGCTTCTCGAAGCAGCCCAAGAGCACGGACTCGGCTGGCCGTACGCCTGCCGTGGTGGGGCCTGCGCAAACTGCGCCGTCGCCGTGGTCGATGGAGACCTCGAAATGCCAGCAAATCACGTCCTCTCGTCGGAGATGATGGACAACGGGATTCGCCTGTCGTGTATCGGAACACCCGTCACAGACGACATGAAAGTCGTCTTCGACATCAAGCACCTACCCGGTCTCGAAGAACTCCGCCTGCCGCCGCAACAGGCGAGGCGGATGTCGAGCGACTGACTTTCCTGTCCATTTCAACTCGCTTTCCCCTCACTCCCCTACCTTCCCCTACCCTCTCGACGCGCCGTTGTCCCACCTCAGCGAGTGTCTTAGGACGCGGTGACGCACGTCGGGCGACCCCATCGAAATGCACGGGCGGGGAGCGTGATGGTGAATACCAAGACAGTCGAGTACGAACAGCCCGTACGATGTCACAGTTCGTCGTCGCCGCGTGCCAGATGGACTCGAAGGACGACAAACAGGACAACCTCGACCGGGCGCTGTCGTTCGTCGACGAGGCCGCTCGCGCCGGCGCAGACCTCGTCACGTTCCCGGAGATGGTCACGTACATGGGCGATAGAGACCGCTATCCCGACGTTTCGGAGCCAGCCGCCGGGGCGACAGTCCAGCAGTTCGCCGAGAAAGCGCGCGAACACGGTCTCTATGTCCACACCGGGAGCTTCTTCGAGCAGATTCCCGACTCCGAGCGCGTGTACAACACGTCGGCCGTTATCGACCCGGACGGCGCCGTCCTCGACACCTATCGGAAGGTCCACCTCTTCGACATCGAACTCGAAGGGAGCGTCGAACAACAGGAGTCCGCCTACGTCGCACCCGGCGACGATATCGTCACCGTGGAGACTGACCTCGCGACGCTCGGCCTCTCGATTTGTTACGACCTTCGGTTCCCGCGCCTCTACCAAACAATGGCACAGCAGGGCGCGAACGTGTTTCTCGTCCCGGCGGCGTTCACCATGTACACCGGGAAAGACCACTGGGAGACGCTTCTTCGGGCGCGGGCAATCGAGAATCAGGCGTGGGTCGTCGCCCCGGCCCAGATTGGCAATAAACTAGCCTCGGAACCAACCTACGGGCGAACACTCGTCGCCGACCCGTGGGGGAACGTCGTCGCCAAGGCGTCGGACCGCGAGACGATGCTCACGGCGACTATCGACCTGGAATACCTCGAAGACGTTCGCCGCGACATGCAGACGCTCCAGCACGCCCGACCGAACGTGTATCGAGAGTCGAACTGATGCTTAGAGACTGAACCGGTCCGCCGCAGTCTCCATGTCCTTGTCACCGCGCCCGGAGAGGTTGACGAGTATCGTGTCGTGTGCGTCCGCCTCTGCGAGTTGAATCGCTCGCGCGACGGCGTGACTGGATTCGAGCGCCGGGATGATACCCTCTGTTTCGCTGAGTTCGCGGAACGCCGCGAGTGCCTCGTCGTCGGTGACGCCGGTGTACTCAGCACGGCCGAGAGCGCGGAACATCGCGTGCTCCGGGCCGACGCCGGGGTAGTCGAGACCGGCGGAGACCGAGTGCACTTCCACGTCGTCGTCGATGACGCGGGTCTTCATGCCGTGAATCACGTCGTCTTTCCCCTTGGCGAGGGGTGCGGCGTGCTGAGTCGAATCCGAACCTTTCCCGCCGCCTTCTGCACCATAGAACGCCACATCGTCGTCGCGGAAGGCGTGAAACAGCCCGATTGCGTTCGACCCGCCGCCGACACACGCGACAGCGGCATCCGGAAGTTCGCCCGTCCGGTCGAGGAACTGCTCGCGGGCCTCCTCGCCGATGACGCTCTGGAAGTCTCGAACCATCCGCGGGAAGGGGTCGGGGCCGACGACGCTCCCGACGAGGTAGTGCGTCTCGTCGATGTTTTGGGCGAAGTCCTCCAACGCAGCGTCGACGGCGTCAGCGAGTCCTGCGCCGCCGCGTGTCACCTCGTTCACCTCGGCACCCATCAGGCGCATGCGGAAGACGTTCATCTGCTGGCGCTCGACGTCTTTCTTCCCCATGTAAATCTCCGTGTCGAGGTTGAACAGCGCGCCGACCATCGCCGTTGCCGTTCCGTGTTGCCCAGCACCAGTTTCCGCGATGAGTCGGTCTTTCCCGGCTTTCTTGGCAAGGAGTGCCTGTCCGAGTGCGTTGTTGATTTTGTGTGCGCCGCCGTGAAGCAGGTCCTCACGCTTGAGGTAGATATCAGCGCCGTATCGCTCGCTCAGGTTGCGCGCGTGGTACAGCGGGGTGGAACGCCCCGCGAAGTCTTCGAGTAAGTCACGGAATTCCGACTGGAACTCGTCCGAGCTCGCGATGTCGTCGTAGCCCGCTGCAAGCTGTTCGAGTGCGGATTCGAGCGCTTCGGGAACGTATCGTCCACCGTATCCATCGAAGTCTCCGTGCGTCATGTATTCACGTGTCACCTGCATCATGTATAAAAGATACCATCAGTCGACAAGAAACGACATTGGTGTTAGTGCTGGACCACCGTTTGTGATTTACTCTGTCGCTCCGTCGGGTTGTGGTGTCGAATCACCCACTGGGGTCTCCCACAGCCAAACGACGGCGGCGCAGGCCAAGAAGAGTCCACCGAGACACGCGAGGGCGGTTAGCGGAGCGGTAGCGTCGGCGACGACCCCGGTCAGTGGCTTCAGTGGAACTCGGACGAGTGCGTAGGCCATCGACGCGGCACTGAGAAGCGTCGCACGGCCGACCGCGTCGGCGTGGTCGTTGACGTAGCCGCTGGCGATAGGGGAGACGGTAGAGCGGGCAGCTTTCAGTAGCGCGAACGTCGGCAGGGCGGCGACGGGAACGAGGACCGAACCGAGAAGAAACACACTGACGACCACGGGGACGAGTACGAGCGTCCACTTCGTCGAGAGTCGCGCTTCGATAGCCCCGGCGTAGTAACTCGCGGTCGCAGTGAGTACCGTGAACCCGGCGTAGAGCGGTCCGAGCGAAGTCTCGGGAATACCGATTGTCCCGGTGACGATTGGCTGAACGTACGTGTTTGCCGCGCTGGTCACACCGAAGAACAACGCGAGATAGACGATTGTCGAGCGAAGCGGTGGGACGGTCAACCGCCGTCTGAGGACTGGAAGCACGTCGAAGAGAGTGTTCTCCTCGCGGTCGGTCCGTGAACTCGTCGCGGGCATCGAGACCAAGACGAGAAGCGAGCACCCGAGCAGTGCGGCCGCGACGAGAAACGGTAGCCGAGGGTCGGAGTCGTACAGCACACCCGAAACGAGCATCGTCGCCACGCCGGCCCACTGATTCACCGACGCGCCGCGACCGCGAACGTGTGTGAATTGGTTGGCGTCCAGTCGCGCGTCGAGTACTTCGTAGAGCCACGCATCGTCACTCCCGGATTGGAAAGCGAGCCCGAGCGCCCAGAGAACGTACAGAGCGACGAAGGCCGAGAACGACTGTGCGACGAGAAATCCGAGTAAGGAGAGCGCGAGGAACGCAGACCCGACGAGTAGACTGGCACGACGACCGAATCGGTCGCCGACGTAGCCGGTCGGTACCTCACCGACGACAACGAGAACCGCCGAGACGCTTCCGAGAGTGCCGATTTGCGTGTAGGTGAGGTCACGCCAGAGGAGAAACAGCGTGAACACGGGCGTGACGAATCCGAACGTCGTCGTCGCCTGGTACAGATAGTACTTCAGGAGAACCGCCGGTGGGAGCCTGCGGTCGAACCGCATCAGCGACACGTCCGGGACCGGTCACACGTGGCTCGCGTCCGCTTCGTTCGCACGCCTTTGCCTCGATTCGACACACGGAAAGCTGTTCCCTGACCGAGATTTTTGTATCGGATTTGAGATGTTCTTCAACGCGCCACGATAGCAAAACAGCGCCTCACTCGGGACGAACGACTTCGTCGCACGAGTAGCACTCGGCGAAGACGCCGGTGGTGCCGTCGCTCTCTTCGAACTCGATAAGCTTCTGTCCGGGGGCGAGTTCGGACCCACACTCTGGACACCGGCCGATAGAGGACGAATCACTGTTCATGGGAATCGATGAGCGCGTTTGTCCCGGCTCACTATACATGTGGTTTCTTCGGCCTCCCCAATAGGTGTTTCTCGTGTCGTATTATTCACACAATAGCGTCGGCGGGTGCGCTTGGGGCACCGGGAGCCGGGGGGTGAAGGCTTAACCGCACACAGTCGAACACTGTGTTCGATGCAACCACGCCCCTCAACGTTCTCAATCGTCGCCCGCGACCCCGAGCGAGATGCTGTCGGCGTCGCCGTCCAGTCGAAATTCGTCAGCGTCGGGTCGGTCGTCCCCTTCGTCAGTGCAGACGCCGGGGCGATTGCGACGCAGAGCTTTGCGAACGTCGCGTACGGCCCCGACGGCCTCGACTACCTCCGGGAGGGCCACACCGCGGCCGAGGTCGTCGAACACCTCACAGAAGGAGACGACGAAGCGCCGAGCAGACAGGTCGGCGTCGTCGGACAGGACGGGTCGGTGGCCGCGTTCACCGGCGAGGAGTGCTTCGACGTCGCCGACGACATTCAAGGCGAGCACTACACCGTCCAAGGGAACATCCTCGAAAATCACGAGACGCTCGAAGCCATGGCCGACGCCTTCGAATCGACCGACGGCGGTCTCCCAGAGAAACTCTTGGCCGCACTTCACGCTGGAAACGACGCCGGCGGTGACAAGCGCGGCGAGCAGTCGGCCGCGATGTACATCGCCAAGCCCGACGGCGGGTACGACGGCGGGAACGACCGCTGGGTCGACGTCCGCGTCGACGACCACGAACACCCGATAGACGAGTTGGAACGGGTGTTCAAGATATACGACATCACGCTGTTGGAGCGAGAGACGCCCGACGAAATGCGGTCGCTCTCCGGGGCGACTGCCGAAGCGGTGTTGCAGACGCTCGCAGAACTCGGGTTCTACGACGGAGACCCGACATCCGAATTCGACGACGACGGTGTCGAAGCACTCGAATCCTTCCGTGGCATGAACAACTTCGAGAACCACTCACTCGTCGGCCTCGAAGACGCAATCGCCCGCGGTTGGGACGATGCAGACGGCACTGGCGAGGAAAAACTCGTCGACGCGATTTGGAACGGCCTGTCGCGACTCGAACGACTGTAGTCTGGACAGAAGTCCACACAGCGGACCTCTATCTGCGGTGCTGTGTCTCTCAGAGGCCCTCCTCCCAGCCTCTCCGCCTCTCTCAGGCGGACCGTGTCCCTCAGACGCTGCTGTATCTCTCTTTCCCTGCCGCTTTGCCCTGCTCTGATATCTCACTCATCGTCGAACACGCGAGACACGCGAACACTTGGTTGTTGTTCGTTCCGAAGACGCGAGCGAAATCGACCGAGACGTACTGCCCACAACTGTTGCACGTTTTCATTGGTTTGTCCTCCCCCCTGAGTGCAGCACAAAAGGTGAACGGGCGTGTGACGAGACTCCCACCACGAAGGCCTCGTCTCGACACGAGTCGCGTGTCGTCACCGAAGTTTCCACCTTCGACTCCCACTTTCGGGCGGCAGTTGGTGTAAGACGCGCAGCATACACAAATCAGGTCGCTAGTCTCCTAGCCCCCGTGGGGTGACGTACGCACTAGTAGACTAGGTTACTAGTCGCGCAACACGATATCGACGGCGTGGTCGACTCCCGCCTCGGCGAGATGCCTCGCTTCGAGTTCGAGCGCCGTCGCTACGTCGGCAGCAGTCTCCGTGTATGCACACACCGTACACCGAAGGTCGTACGTCACGGTTCCTCCTGGAAGACGCTGGTGAGCCGACGGTTCATAGAAGGCCTACGCAGCGTGGTGAAGTAACTCACACGGGTTGGTATCTAGTGCCGTTTCTCGTCGAGAAGTTGGTCCAAGATTCGTTTGATGGCCTTCCGAACGTGGAGGTAGAACGTCGGAGACGAGATATCGAGTGCGGAGGCGAGGTCGTCACCAGTCGAGAGTCGAGGCGCTTCGAAGTACCCCGCGTGGTACGCTAAGTCGATGACCTCTCGTTGCCGTTCGGTCAACACGTCGTCGAGCGTCTCCCGACTCGTCGCTGGGACCGACTCGTGCCGGTCGATAGTCCGTTTCGCGACGAACGTCGTGTCGGCGTGGCCGTGCATCCCCCCGATAATCTCGTGAACGTCGGTCTCGGGGGCGACCTCGCCGACGACAGTAGTGGTTCCGTCCTCGGCGACGAGCGACCGAAGGGTGGCACCGTAATCGAGGAGCGTCGCCGACGGGGCCGACGTGAGCGTGAACTCCACCCGTCCTCCTGAAGACTCCTCTTCGACGACCCGAACGTGGCCGTCCGTCGTCAGTGCATCGAGCTGGTCCCGCACTGTCGCTACCGGTGTCCCCTCGACGTTCGCGTAACAGACGTATCCACCGTCGCGTGCCGGAGAAATCGCTTCGAGAGTCACGCGGCAGTCAACTGCGGTCGTCAGTTCGTTGAACACTGAGTCCGGGTCTTCGGACCGGAACTCCAGTTCGACGAGCGTGTCGGTGTAGAGGAGGTACTTGTTCTCCGCCGCGTTCATCGCGTGTCCGATGCGACGCCCGAGTTCGCCGAGCAGAGCTCGCTCGTTCTCGTCGAACGCGTTGGGGCGACTCGTGTAGAGACCGATGACGCCGTACACTGTGCCACCGTATGCAACGGGAATCGCGGCGAGGGATTGGTATCCCCAACTGAGTGCGTGCTGTCGGCGGTCCGTTCCGTGTTCGTCGCTGAGAACGTTCCGAGCCACGTGGACCTCGCTGGTGCGAATCGCTTCGGCGAAGGGGTGCCACTTCCACGGAATCGTCCGAGACGAGACGCTAAACTGGTCGACGAAGTCGCCACCGACTCCCACCACCTCTGTCGGCGTCACCCGGCCAACAGCCGGATTGTAGTCACCGTACCAGACGAACTGATACACGTCCGAGACGGCCAACTGCTCGCAGACGAGTCGCTGAATCTCGTCTCGTGACGACGCGCGGGCGAGTTCTCGATTCAGCGGCCGAAGACTCTCGGTCACCTGCTGAATCCGTTCGAGCTTGTTTCGCCGCCGTTCGAGCATCTCTTCGCGTCGCTTCTGGTCACTGATATCGGCGTTCACGGCGACGAAGCGGTCGATGTCCCCGTTGTCGTCGACCACCGGTGCGATAGTTTGGTTGACCGTGTAGCGCTCGCCAGACCGCCGCCGATTGACGACCTCACCCTGCCACACCTCGCCCGCGAGTATCGTCTCCCAGAGGTCTGCGTAGAAGTCCTCGTCGTGTTCTCCCGAGTTGAGGATGCTCGGTGTCTTTCCGAGGACGTCAGTCTCGTCGTACCCAGTCAACTCCTCGAACGCCGGGTTGACGTACTCGATGGTACCGTCGGTGTCCGTGAGGTAGACGGAGTGCCCGGTGTGTTCGACGGCCTCCCGAAACGCGCGCAGTTGTCGCTCGCGTTCTTCCCGTGCAGTCACGTCGCGGGCGACACTGACGACGCGCTCGACGGAGCCGTCAGACCCCATGACGGGAGCACTGTTCATCACCACCCAGCGTTCTGTGCCGTCTGGCCCCACGAATCCGAATTCGGTTCCGAACACCGGCTCTCCCGTTTCGGACACGTGGACAATCGAGTGGTCCTCGACCGGAATCGGGTTGCCATCCCGGTCGTGGGCCGTCAGTCCGAGGTCGGTGTACTGTCTCCCGGTCGCCTCCGCCTCAGACAACCCGAGAGCATCTTCCGCGCGGCCGTTGATGCGCGTTATCTCACCGTCAGGGGCCGTGACCATCGTTCCGGCCGGTATCGTCTCCAGCAGGCGGTCGAGCATCTCCTGTCGCCGTTCGAGTTCGGCGTTCGCATCGAGTTGTGACACGAGGCCGCTCGCGTCATCCACGACAGCCGAGACGACGTCGCGTAGCTGTTCATCGAGTGCCGGCGAATCGGTGAAATACAGGACGACGACTGCGACACGCCGACTGCCCGTGTCGAGTGGAACGCCGAACGCTGCTTCGACCGAATTTGTCGGGGTGGAGTCGGATTCCGCGTTCGGTATCGACCACTCGTCGTCCGACTCGACGGTCCAAACTGGCTCCGTAGCGTCCCAGACTCGCCCGGGGACCCCGTCTCCGATTTCGGTCGTGGGAGTTGTCGGCGCTGCCGCCGAAGCTTCCGAATCGGCAGCCGCCGTAGCGAGTGTGACGCGTGTGAGACGCTGCTCATTCGAATCAGGACGTACCCACGCCTCAGCAGACGCACACTCGGTCCACGCCTGTAGTGCGTCGGTCAACACGTGGAGTCCCTCGTCGAGTGTCTCGACAGTTCCCAACGCTCGCGCGATGCGGCCGAGAAGAACATCTTGCCGCGCTGTCGGTGAGTCGGCACCCAGCCCGTGCTGCCCGTTAGACTCGGCTGACCCACCCCAGTCCCCGTTCATCACTTGCAGCGTGCTACGAGCGGTCCGAATAAAAAGTATAGACAGTATATCACTTAGATATCAATCTGGCAATCCGGTGTCAGTCCAGCGTTCCGTTGAGAACTTTCGCAGTCGTCAGGACGGGGTCCCACGTCGGACTGACCGGCGGCGCGTACGAGAGGTCGAAGTACGACAGTTCCTCGACTGTCGTCTCGGTGTGGAGCGCGGCAGCGACCGTGTCGATTCGTTTGGCGACGCCTTCGTGGCCGACCATCGCGGCTCCGAGCACGCGGTGAGAGTCTCGGTCGCCGACCATGGTGATGTGAATCGGCTTTGCACCGGGGTAGTAGTGTGCCCGCGACGTCGAAGAGATAGTGACGCTCACGGGGTCGAACCCTGCCTCTCGGGCCGCCTCTTCGTCGATGATTCCCGTTCGAGCGGCTTCGAGGTCGAACGCTTTGACAGCGGCGGTCCCGGCGATATCGCCGACCGGAGTCTCGTCACCGGCCATCGTCTGCCCGATAGCACGGCCAGCCCGGTTCGCGGTCAGTGCGAGCGGAACGTAGTCGGGTTCTCCGGTCACGACGTTTCTGGCTTCGGCGCAGTCGCCCGCGGCGAAGACGTCAGGCGCGCTCGTTCGCCCGAACTCGTCGGTCGCGATAGCGCCCGTCTCACCGAGTTCGATGCCCGCCTCTGCTGCGAGTTCGGCGTTTGGTGCGACACCGACGCCGACGAGGACGAGGTCGACGTCGTAGGTCGACTCGTCGGCGACGAGCGTCTCGACGCGCCCACCGGCACCTTCGAACCCATCGACCGCCGTTTCGAGGTGGAGTTCGACGCCCTCGTCGCGGAGGTGCGCTTCGACCTTCTCGCCGACCATCTCGCCGAAGGGGGCGAGAACGTGCGGGAGCATCTCAAAGAGGCGTACCGCAGCGTCGTGCTCCGCGAAGGCTTCGGCCATCTCGATGCCGACGTAGCCGCCACCGACGACCGCGACTGACTCCGGTTCGTGGGTCTCCATGGCGTCGCGGACAGCCTTCGCGCTGTCCAGACTGTGCATCGTGTAGACGCCGTCCAGGTCCATTCCGTCGAACGGTGGCTCGATAGCTCGGGCCCCGGTCGCGACGAGCAGTTGGTCGTACGATTGCGTGCTCGTCCCGGACGGTGATTCGACCGTCACCTCGTGGGCGTCGGTGTCGATAGCGACGACTTCGTGGTGGAGTCGAAGGTCGATATCTCGCTCCTCGATGAACGCTTCGGGAGCGACTTGCAAGAGGTCGTCGAACTCTTCGACAGACCCCTTGACGTAGTAGGGCATCCCGCAGGCGGCGTACGAGACGTACTCGCCTTTCTCGAAGACGACGACATCTCGGTCGGGCTGTTCGCGTTTGAACTTGCTCGCTGCGCTCATGCCGGCGGCGTCACCGCCGACGACGACAATCGGGTCCATACTCAACTCTTCTCGGAGGAGCGGCTAATATATTGCGCTCATTCTACAATAGCAAGGAAGAATCGTCTCTTCCGATTAGGCAGAGAGGTCGTCGACGACGCGCCGAAGGACGTCCTCACCGCGCATGCCGACCACGCGCTTTTTCGGTTCGCCGTCGGCGAAGAAGACCACGTTGGGGACGCTCTGAACCTGGTACGCACCGGCGAGTTGCTGGAACTCGTCGATGTCGACTTTCACCACGACCGCGGCCGTGTCTGCGGCGATGTTCTCGACGACGGGTTCGAGCATCTGACAAGGGCCGCACCAGTCGGCGTAGAAGTCGACGAGAACGACGCCGTCGCGGTCGACGACGGATTTGAACTGTTCGACAGATTCGACGTGCACCGGTTCGTCGGTCACGAGTTCCGATTCGGACATGTATCTCATCGTACTCGGCCTTTCACCATAACAGTATTGTTTTCAAAACACAATCCTAGTGCTGGAATTAGTACCCACAGGTCACATGTTCTACCGTACGACCACTACCGAACTACCATACTACCGAGAGAATATGCCGGGGGTGTTCCCCCGCACGTGCACGTCTCTCCCTCATCCGAGGAAGTACTTGAGGATGGGGCGCTGGCGGACGAATTCGGTCTTCTCGATTATCGCGTCGAGGCCGAGGATGCGGCCCGCGGCGAGGGTGCCGACCATCGCGAACATCAGGAGGCCGAACAGGTCACCGTTGACGTATCCGTGCGCCCAGTCGGCGTTCCCGAGGTAGAAGAACACCATCAGGAAGCCACCGAAGAAGGCGGCTAACCGGGTGAGTGCTCCGACGAGGAGGCCGAGTCCGATGAGGGTCTGTCCGAGCGGAATCATGAAGTTCGTGAACTCCAGCATCCACGGCGTCGCGGCGGCCCACGCGAGGAAGCCGTGAATCGGCGACCCCATCGTCCCGTTTGCCAGCCAGCCAGCGGCGCTGAACGGTTCTGCCGCGAGGTACTTACCGACCCCCGCGTTGAGGAACCAGTAGCCGGTGAGGATGCGGACGAGCACGAGCACGTATCCCGTTGCGCCCTCCGAGTAGTCGAAATCCATTCTGTTGCCGAGTATCTCGAGTTTACCAGTCGTAGTCATTGTAATCCACCTACGAATGAACCATCGACCCCGCAGAGCATATAAAGAGAGACTGATTGCCGAATCCAGAGAATCGAGAATCATCGGAATTCCGCGGTTCCCGGCCCGTGAGAACTACTCGCCGGAATCGACAGCCAGCGGTTACCACCACTCGACAGCCAGCGGTTACTGCCTCACCAACTGCGCGTGTAGGTACCGAGGGTGATCCTCGAAAAACGGCCAAGACATAGTCAGGCCAATAGAGAGACCGACAAGTTTGAACATCGACACGCCGAGTTACGGTCGATGACGTCGCCGACGCTCCTCGTCGCCGGAACCGCCAGTCACGTCGGTAAGAGTACCGTCACAGCAGGACTGTGCAGATTGCTCGCGCGGCGCGGCCTCGACGTCGCGCCGTACAAGGCCCAGAACATGAGCAACAACGCCCGGGCCGTCGCGCGGGCGGGCGGCGACGGGTTCGGCGAGATTGGTGTTTCCCAGTACGTGCAAGCGCGTGCGGCGGGCGTCTCGCCGACGACAGACCACAACCCGGTTCTCCTCAAGCCGCACGGAGACGGTCACTCGCAACTGGTCGTACAGGGGCGTGCCGTCGGCGAGAACACCGCGAGCGACTACTACGAAAACCACTGGGAGGACGCGAGAGACGCAGCCCTCACGTCACATCGGCGACTCGCCGACGCAGCAGATATCGTCGTCGCCGAGGGCGCGGGGTCGATTGCCGAGATAAATCTCCACCACCGCGACTTGGCGAACGTCGAGACTGCGCGCTTCACAGACGCGCGAATCCTCCTCGTCGCCGACATCGAACGCGGCGGCGTCTTTGCGAGTCTGGTCGGCACCTTGGAACTCCTTCCGGACGACCTTCGTGAGCAGGTCGTCGGCGCGGTAATCACGAAGTTCCGAGGCGACCAGACGATTCTCGAACCCGGACTCGACGCGTTCGAAGCGCGAACCGGCGTCCCCGTTCTCGGCGTGCTTCCGTACGACGACCCCGGTCTCCCGGAGGAAGACAGCCTGTCGCTTCCGGCCGCAGGAGAGCGAGCAACCGTCGGCGACGACGACGGCATCGAAGCGAATGAGACAGTCACCATCGGTGTCCCGCGACTCCCGCGAATCTCGAACTTCGCGGACCTCGACCCACTCGCCGCGACGCCGGGTGTTCGAGTTTCGTATCTCCCCCTCGATGCGACCCTCGACGGCATCGACGGCGTGGTCCTTCCGGGGAGTAAAAACACCGTGGACGACCTGCTCGCACTCCGAGACGCCGGGTTCGACACCGAACTTGCGGCGTTCGACGGCCCACTCGTCGGCCTCTGTGGGGGCTACCAACTGCTCGGCGAGCGAATCGAGAACGCCGGCGTCGAGAGCACACAGGGCGTCGAGACGGTTGAGGGCCTGGGCTTGCTTCCCGTCGTCACCAGATTCTCGACCGAAAAGCGGGTCGAGGCCGTGTCGGTCGAGTTCGACGGTGCAGGACCCCTCGTGGGTGCGACAGGCCGAATCGATGGATACGAGATTCACATGGGTCGCTCTCGGGTGGTCGGCGACGCGACCGCGCTCGCGGGCGACGGAGCAGCCGCCGACCGCGTCGCTGGAACCTACATCCACGACCTGTTCGCAAACCGGTCGCCGCGAGAGGCGTTCCTCGACGCGGTGTACCGCTCCGCCGGCCGGGAGCGCCCCGAAGTCGAACGCGCACACGCTGACCCATACGAACACGCGGCGGACCTCGTCGGCGACAACGTCGACATCGACCACCTGCTCGACACGCTCGGGGTCGCATGAGAACTAGTCTGCAACATATCGCTCCGGAGAAATGTTCTTGTCCTTCGAGTCGAGTGTTCAGGTATGTCCCAATCGATGCACCTGCTCGACTCGTTCGACGACGACGTGTGCACCTACTGTGAGGGCGACCTCGTGACGGGAAGCTACAAGGACAACGATGCAGTGGTCTGCGAAGACTGCGGAACGCCGGCGGTTCAGCTCTGGTGAGCAGCCCCCGACCACATCTGTGAGTCAGGTCAGCCGTTGATGATGTCGGCGACGCGTTGCCGGTCAAACAACTGTTCTTCGGCGGGAATCTCCGGGTATGGACCCGACTCGTAGGTCGGCCACGAACCGAAGATGTCGGGGTAGAGCTGCTTTGCGGTCATCTCGGTCTGGAAGAGATTGAGAATCGGTCCCTGATAGCGGGCAGCCTGCGCGTAGATGCGGCCGTTCTTCACTGCAGACACTTCGCTCGCGACCGGGTGGTCGGTGAGCGTCTGTCGGATTTTACCCATGTCTGTCGTCGGGTGCATCCCACCGAGCGAGAGAATCACGTCCGGGTCGGCTTCGAGCAGTGTCTCGAAGTCGATGGTCGCACCTGATTCGACGTCGTCGCCGAGTGCACCCTGCGCGCCCAGTGGTCGCGTGTGTGCCGTCAGGAATCCGGGCGTGTTCAGATTGTAGGCATAGATGGTCTCGTAGTCCCGCGACGCGAGCATCACGACCGTCGGCCGCTCGTCTGCCGGCGGAAGTTTCGACGAGATGGTCTGAAGCATCTCCTCACGAACCGACGTGAGGGACTCGTACTTCGCTTCCTCTTGGAGCACTGTCGCGACCTTCGCGAAAATTTCCCAGAGACCGTAGTGCTCGTAGCGGTCGGCCCATTCGGTCGGCGGGCTTCGGTTGCGGTCGCTGAACGTGTTGCCGAACCACGGACTGACGTTCTCCTCGATTTCTTCGAGGTCAGATTCGTCCCAGCTACCGAGGGCGGCGACGCTGGCCGGGTCCGCGAGGTGAACGTCGCTGTCGAGTTCGTACAGTCGCTCTTTCGAGGGCTCCCACGACGAGTAGAGACCGCTCCAGTCGAGCGAGACGCCGTCGAGTCGCGGCGTAAACTGGTTCCAGAGCGCGTCGTAGTAGTCGGGCGCGTGCATGGAGTTGACGGCGTCGCCGTGGCCGAGTGCGAACGCCATCCCCGCGTGGTGGGTCAGGCGAGTGAAGATAGTCTCGGGTGCGCTGTCGAACGAAACCGCTCCCGTCGGTGCCATCGAGACGGTGTACGACTCGTCTGCAGGAGTCGGCTCGGTGGTCTGCTCCGGCGTCGACGATGACGACGACTCGGTGGTCGAGGCTGCAGTCGTCTCGCCGTCAGTGTCTTGGCCAGTACAGCCTGCGAGAAGTCCGCCAGTAACGAGTGCGGCACCCGATTTGAGATAGGTTCGGCGCGTCGACGGGCGCTGCTCTTCGAAGTCCATATTTCTTTAGGTCTGCCTAAAATACAAAGAGCCGTCGATTTTAGGTAGACCGAATAATCGAGAGTTGTCGTCCGATTCGTGTCCGAGTGCGCGTGAAACAGACTCGGGTGAAACCAATCTCAGAAGACAAGTGATGGACGCAGAGGTGTTAGCTCGGGTCGTCTTGTGGTGGGCGCGGGACGCGAACTTCGACTATCGTGCCTCGTGGCTCGTTCTCTCGGACATCGATGGTTCCGCCGCTGTTGTCGATTGTCCAGCGAACGAGCCAGAGTCCGAGTCCCAGACCGTGTTCGAGCGGACTCTCTTCGCCTCGCAGGACGATATCGCGGTCCATCTCGGAGAGTCCCGGACCGTCGTCTGCGACTAGCACCGAAATCGTCGATTCGTGTTGCTCGACAGTGAGTTCGACGGTGGGGTCGTCGTGGTCTGCGTGCTGGATTGCGTTTTGTACGAGTTCGTCTATCGCCAGTTCGAACGCTTCGTGAACTACCCCCCACACAGGCTCGTCTTGGTCCACTTCGAGCGTCGCGTTCGGGAACTGCGTCCGCGCTTCGTCGGCGACGCGAGAGACACACTCGGAGATATCTTGGGGAGTGGCGTGTGTGTTCTCGGGACGAATACTGGATTTGAATCGGCGAGCACTATCACTGAGTTCGGCGAGCGATTCGGCTGCCGCGCGTATTCCGCGTGCGTGTCTCTGAGTCTCTTCGTCCGGTCGATCTTCGAGAGCGCTACTGTGGGCTAAGACGAGATTCAGCTTGTTCCGAATGTTGTGTCGGAGCACCCGGTCCAACACCGACAACCGCCGTTGGTGTTCTCTGAGGTTGGTCACGTCACGAGCCACACCGACCGTACTGAAGGTTCCCCCCTCCGCTTGGTCACTGTTCAGCGTGATGTTCACTTCGTACTCGCGAGTGCCTTCGGGAGTCGAGAGAGTCAGGTCGAGCGGTGGCGGGTCGGGACCGTCGCTGGCGAGTTGCATGATGTGTTCCAGACTCGCTTCGACCTCGGAGGGTTCCAGTAACTCGGCGATATTGCTCCCGACGAGTTCCGCTTTCGACCGTCCTGTCGACTCCGCAAGCGCCTCGTTTACCAGCGTGAACTCCCCCATTCCGTCCAAGACGTAAATCGGGTCTGCCGCCGTCTCGACGATTCGTTCGTACTGTTCGAGTTCCTGCTCGCGTTCTTTTTGTTCGGTGATATCGACACCGACACCCGTGATTCGAGTGGGGTTGCCATCTGCATCGGTGAGAACCTTACCACGGGCGGTAATCCAGCGTTTTTCCCCGTCGTCGCGAACGATTCTGTAATCGAGGCTAAACGACTCGTTTTCTTCGATGGCACGCTCGATAGCCGCATCCAGTGCTGGTAAATCATCCTCGTGGACGCGTCGGGCGAACGCTTCGTAGGTCCCTTCGAACGTCCCCTCGGGGACACCGAAGAGTTGTTCGGTCGACGAGTGCCAATTGACACGGTCCGACCCGAGTTCCCACTCCCAGATGCCCGCCTGCGATGCTTTGAGTGCGAGCGACCGACTCTCGTCGGTTCGTTCCAGTGCGTGTTCCGCTTCGACTCGTTCTGTCACGTCGTGGGTGTTGATGACGACGGCGCGCTCCGGCCCGTTTTCCATCGGTGTCACGCGCGACTCGACCCACCGAACCTCCCCATCACCGTGGTGGAGTCGGTAGACGACTCGCTCCGGCGACCCATCGCTCGTCCCTTCGCTATCGAGAAGGACGGAAACAGCGTCCTTGCGGTCCAGTGGATGGATGTAGTCCGAAATCGGTGTGCCGACGACCCCATCTGGTTCGTAGCCGAAGACGCGCCGAACCGCCGGGCTGACGTACTCGACGATGCCCTCGTCGTCGACCACAGTGATGACGTCCGAGGAGTGTTCGACAATCGTTTGAAACTCTTTCTCCCGCTGTTTCTGTTCGGTGACGTCCCTCGACGTACCGATGAGTCGCGTCTCACCAGTGTCCGGGTCTGAATACGCACTGCCGCGCGTCGATATCACCCGAACCGTGTCGTCTTTCAGGATACGAAACTCGAAACCGAACGACGACACGTTCTCAACGATGGAGTCGACTGTTTCGGTGAGCTCTCGTCGGTCCTCGGGATGGACAACCTCCGACAATTCGGCAAACGACGTTATCTCTCGACCGAAGAGGTCTCTCGACGACGGGATGACAGTCGTGGTATCTGATTTGGGGTCCCACTCCCAGAGTATCGCCTCAGACTTCTCTAGGGCGAGTTCCAATCGACCGTCGTCGATTGTCCGGTTCATTACTGTCACTTAACACTCGAACTGTAATAGAACCCCGACTATTATTGATTAGAGAAAGTGCGTCTGGGCCGAGTATCCGTCGGAGACGACACCAGAAAGACAGTCACTCGTCTCGGACGGCCTTCAGGTCAAGTCGTGGAGCAAACGACTCGTACGTTTCATCGCTCGAAACGATTGTGTCACCACCAGATTCGACGAGATGGAGTGCATCGAAGGGTGTGAATCCGTGGTCTTCGACGTAGGTTGCAGACTCGTCCTGATGGTCTCGGTAGACTGTCTCTGCGGCGTCGCCAAGCCAGTCACCACCCCACTCTGAGAGGTAATATCGGTTGTCAGACACGTCCACTACGTTTAGCGATTCAGAACAGGAGTTCGACCTCACGTCATAGAGAACAAATATTTTAACCGATTTACACATTTGAGTCTACAATGAAGGGTACTGACGTCGCTGATTCCGTCTCTGGTGGATGGGGCGGGATTCTCTATGGTCTGATTTTTCTCACTGCTTTTTTGGCAGATGTGTTCGATACCAGTATCAACCCTCTTTTGGCAGTAATCGTCGGCATACTCCTCATATTCATCCCCTTCACGTGGAAGTCGTACAGAGAAACCATCGAGAAGTGAGCACGTCTCTACTGAACGGCTGTGTCACGACAAATGCCGTGAAACGAGCCGAAATCGTATACTGAGTACGCCCTCTGTATGCGTCACGCCACGGGTGACGTATTCGGTGAGACTTCTGCGGTCGTGCTGAACTCAGGGCGCGAGTCGGGAAACTCGTCCCGTCTAGGAAGTCACTGCAACAAAGAATCCGTAGACGACGACAGCAACCCCGACAAAGAGTCCCCAACCGAGTTTACTAACGACACCAGAAGCGAGAACGCTGCTGATACTCATACCCGTCCCAACGACGACCCAAAAGAGACCAGTTACTCGAGCATTCGCAGTAGCTAACCATGCAGACACCCGCGGCCAAGTTAGCCTCACAACACCCCACGCCCCAACGATAAGGCTCACCGCAACCCCGCGCATATCGATTGGATTCGCGTAGAAGATGAATACCGTCGAAGAGAAGAGAGCAACAGTGAGGTACATCACGGCTCGTTGGTTTCGATATTGCGGTACATCGGTAGCAGTCATTGATAGAGTCAGTAGCCGTCAAGAACGGTCGAGTAAAAGTATCTTCATGTTTTAGATAGGACACTTCGATACGTGCCTATTCGCTGCTGAGTACAGTCAATCTATGCACACCAGTGTCGACTAGCACGACGACCCCAAGCAGAGACGCGGTGAAGAGTGCGATAACCGGGCCAACGAACGCTCCGGTGCCACCGTACGTGAACGCTCCATCGGTCGTGAGGACAGCAGAGACGTTCAACACAACGACGCCAAGGGTGAAGACGCCGAGGACGCCAGCCAGATACGAGGCGAGACGTCGTGGGCCGGTGGTCACGTGATAGAGTGCGACGGTACTGAGAAGCGTCGGTACGGCCCAAATCCCGAGTGCAATCGCAATGCCAGCAGGCGAACCGGCAGCGATAGCCGAGAGTTGAACCGGTGGGATAGCGAAGAGTACCACCACGCCGAGCAGGGTTGCAATCGAGAGCGCCACCTCGGCTGCTCGGACGGCGGAAGTATATTCCATTGACATGTATTGGCCTAGATTCGAAGATGTAAATTGTTTGTGACGCGTTCCGCCTACGGAGGTTTAACCGGGGTTGTGACCTCTGTGAGCTATTTTAATGTCGAACACAGTTCGTGTCGCCGCGGGCGACACCACTCGCAGTCGAAATACGCGAGTACCTTCGTGGGTCCACTCGTGCATCTTGACGACAACGCAATCTGGAGACTGCCCAACTGAAGGGTTCACATCGTCTCTGTTGAGTTCTCTGTCTTACTCTCGTCTAAGAGTACCGTCCATCCATCTCCGAGTAGTTCCGGGTCAGAATGGAACACAGCTACGACGGACGGTGTCTCCCGGAACGAGACTGTCGCCTCGTAGTCGTAGTAGCGCGTACAGGACGGACACTCCGCAGAATCCGCCACAATAACCTCGACGATGACCCGGTCCGACGACTCGTTGTTGGTGTAGGAGATGTCGATCCCTCCACAGTTAGTCGTCCCAGAGACGACCCCTTCGATATGAAGTTGGTCTATCGACCGATCGTATTCGAGCGATGCAGTGTTCTCTTTTTCCCCGCAGCCGCGGTCGACTACGGCCACGTCTCGGTCTGTAACGACTGGCGTACTCGTTCCGGACCCCAGACACCCGCTCGCAGCGACGAGGCCTGAAGAGACGCCGGAGAGGAACGTTCGACGGTTCATGAAGTGACTCGTAGGTGTAGAATTGGTGAGTTCCATCTGTGACCCAACAGATTAGAAATTTAACACTTGGTACTTAATCATTCGAGGTTCGTTCTGAGCCAAGTCCGGGGCGGTGACCAATGACACCGAAGTGAAAACACGTGCAGACACGACCGTCTTAGACCACCAGTAGTAGACGACTGTCCAGACACATTCAGCGTAGTCAATATCGGAAGTCTCGCCTCCGAAAACCAGATTAAAACAAAAAGAAAGAAATCGTGCCAGTGGGCAGCCTCTGAGCGCCCGAATTAGTCGAGTGCCGATTCGACGGCGGCGCGAATCGCGCCGAACCGCACGAGGTCAGCAGCCGTCTCTAACTCCTCGTCGAGCGGCCGGTCCTCGTCCAGCGGCGGGACGACAGACCGGACTTCGTCACGGGCAGCACCGGTGCCAGTGCCGAGTTCGAGTCCGTCGTCGAGGAACTCGGCAGCCTGCGCCCCACAGAGGAGTTCGACGCCGACGATAGTCGCGACGTTCTCCGCGACGCGCCGGGCGTTGAGGGCGCTCTGGCCACTCATGCTCACGTGGTCTTCCTGCCCGCCGCTGACGGGTGTGGAGTCGATGGATGGACGACCGAACGACCGACACTCATTGAGGAGCGCCGCCGCGGTGTACTGCGCAATCATATAGCCCGAGCGGAGGCCGCTGTGTTCGGTCAGGAACGGCGGCAGGTACTCCTCTTGGACCTCCGGATTCAGCATCCGGTCGGCGCGGCGCTCCGAGATTGCCGCGAGGTCGGTGAGTGCCCCGGCGGCGTAATCGAGGCGGAGCGCGAGCGGTTCGCCGTGGAAGTTACCGGCGGAGACGACCGCCGCAACGTCGGTTCCGGGGGCGCGTTCGTCCACCGAGCCTGCTTCGAAGACGAGCGGGTTGTCGGTCGCGCTGTTGAGTTCGACCTCGACGGCCTCGCGGAGGTGTTCGACAGCGTCTCTGGTAGCGCCGTGGACCTGTGGGAGACAGCGAATCGAGTAGGCATCCTGCACTCGCTCGCAGTCCTTGTGGGATTCGAGGACGGTCGAGTCGGCGGTCAAGCGACGAATCGCCGCGGCGCTTTCTTTCTGGCCGGGGTGCGGCCGAACCTCGTGGATTTTGGGGTCGCAGTTCGCCGTGGTCCCCATCGTCACTTCGGTCGTGAGCGCGCCAGCGGCGTCCGCCGCGTCGAGAATTTCCTCGGCGTCGACGACGAACAGCGAGGCGAGACCGACGGTGAGTTGCGTCCCGTTGATGAGCGCGAGTCCCTCCTTCGAAGCGAGCGTGACCGGTTCGAGGTCAGCGGTCGCCAGCGCGTCCTCGCCCGAGAGTCGCTCGCCATCGACGAGTGCCTCGCCGCCGCCGATGAGGACGAGCGCCATGTGGGCGAGTGGCGCGAGGTCGCCGCTGGCTCCGAGACTGCCGCGAGAGCGGACGACCGGGTGGACGCCCTCGTTGAGCATCGTCACGAGGTGGTCCACGACGAACGGGCGAATACCGGAGTAGCCCTTGGCGAGCGTGTTCACCCGCGTGAGCATCATCGACCGGACTTCCTCGCGGGTGAGTTCCCGGCCCGCGCCCGCGGAGTGACTGCGGACGAGGTTGGTCTGGAGTTGCTCGATGTCTTCTTCGTCGATGTGCGTCTCGACGAGGTGACCGAACCCGGTGTTGACGCCGTAGACCGGTTCGCCGGATTCGACGACCGATTCGACGCGGTCCCGGGAGTCCTGCATGCGCTCGCGGGCCTCGTCGTCGAGTTCGACGCGAGCATCGTATCGAGCGACCGCGACGACGTCTTCGGGAACGAGCGACTCGCCATCGACGACGACAACGTCGCGTTGGACAGCGCGGTCACTCATGGACGACCACCCCCGACTTCAGCACGGTCGAAACCGGGTTCGTGTCGAAGCGATACGAGAGGTGCGTCGCCGTCGGCGTGTCCAGGACCACGAGGTCCGCGGGGCTTCCCTGACGGAGCGTGCCGGTCCCGTCGGTTCTGTCGACTGCCTTTGCCGCGGCGCTCGTGATACTCCGGATTGCCTCGTGCGGCGTCATGCGCATGCCGACGCTTCCGAGAGTGGCGACGAATCCCATACTTCTCGCAAAGCAGTTGGGGTTGAAGTCGCTAGCGAGTGCGACTTCGTGGCCCGCGTCGAGGAACGCCCGCGCGTGGGCGTACTCGGCTCCGAGGCCGAACGCCGTGCCGGGGAGCATGACGGGAACCACGCCTCCTTCGACCAGCGTCTCGCGACCCTCCGCGTCGGTCTGGAGCAGATGGTCTGCGCTCGAAGCGCCGACGTCGGCCGCGACGTCGGTCCCGCCGATTGCGGCGAACTCGTCGGCGTGAATCTTCGGCGTGAGACCGTATTCGCGGCCAGCTTCGAGGATACGGCGCGACTGCTCGGCGGTGAAGACGCCGCGTTCACAGAACACGTCGCAGAACTCGGCGACACCTTGTTCGGCGACCGCTGGCAGTTGCTCGGAGACGACTTCTTCGACGTACTCGTCGGTATCGACATCGCGCGGGACCGCGTGGGCACCCATGAACGTCGGGATGACGTCGACCGGGTGGTCTGCACCCGCCTCGTCGATGGCGGCGAGCATCTTGAGTTCCGTCTCGGTGTCGAGTCCGTAGCCGGACTTCACTTCGACAGTGGTCGTCCCGTGTGCGAGCATCGCGTCGAGGTGCTCGGTGAGGTTCGCGACGAGGTCGTCTTTCGATGCGGCGCGGACCGCCTCGACGGTTCGGAGGATACCGCCGCCAGCCTCCAGAATCTCCTCGTAGGTCTTCCCCTTGAGCTTCGCGACGAACTCGTCGGAGCGGTCACCAGCGAACACAGCGTGCGTGTGTGGGTCGACGAAGCCCGGAAGGACCGTCTGCTCGGACGCATCGAGTACGGTGTCCGCGTCTTCGACTGGATACTCGTCGAGCACGTCGTCTGTCGGGCCGACCGCGACGACAGTGCCATCGACTGCGGCGACGGCCGCGTCTTCGAGGACTTCGACGCCGGTGCCGTCGTCGGGGCCGACGACGACCTCTTCAGCACCGTAGACGACCGTTAGCTGGTCAGTCGCTGCGTCGTCACTCATTGTTCCACCCCCGAAAGGAAGTGGGCAACAGCACGCGCTGCCGCGCCCGAGGTCCGGTCGGACGTGTCGAGCGACGGTGCGCACTCGACGACTTCGAACCCGGCGACGCGCGAATCCGACGCGACGCGGCGGAGCATCGAGTACAGTTCGCGCGTCGAGATGCCGCCCGGTGTCGGTGCGCTGACGCCCGGTGCGGCCGTCTCGTCGAGGACGTCAACGTCGAGGCTGACGTAGACGACGTCGCAGGACGCGACGGCGTCGAGCGCGAAGTCCGCGGCTTCTTCGGGGTCGCGGCCGACTTCTTCTGCGGTCAGAATCGTCCCGCCCTGCTCACCGAGGAAGTCGGCGTACACGGTCGAGGTCTCGAAGTGACGCGCGCCGACGACCGCGAGAGTGTCGAGTCCGGCGTCGAACAGTTGGTGGTACGGCGTCCCACTCGATGGGCCGTCTTGCGGTTCGCGGCAGTCGAGGTGAGCGTCGAAACTGATGACACCGACCGAGACGTCGTCCGCGAGAAGCGGCGTGACGTTGGCCACCGAAAGCGAGTTGTCGCCGCCGAGGAAGACCGGGAAGGCACCGCGCTCGTAGACCTGTGCGGCCGCGTCCGCGACTTCGGACTGTACGTCGGCGACGCCACCGGCAATCTGGTCGACGGCGACGTCACCGAGGTCGGCGACGTTAGCGACTGCACCCTCGTCGTAGTGGTGGGTCTTGACGCCCGTGAGCGCGTTCCGTATCGCCTGCGGGCCGTCACGAGCACCTTTGCGGCCGATAACCGCGCCGTCGTAGGGTTCGCCGACGAAGACGGCGTCGTAGTCGCTGGCAGCATCGAGGTCCGTCGTCTCGACGACGTGGCCGAACTGCTCGTCGTTCGGGTCGGAGGACGTGCCCTCCCACTGCGATGGTTCGTGGAACATCATTGGTCGTCTCGCATCGGGATATGGACGTTCGATTGGGTCGCCTCGTCGAGTGCGTCGTCGTAGCCGGCGTCTGCGTGCCGGATGACGCCCATGCCGGGGTCGGTCGTGAACACCGCGCGGGCTTTCTTGGCCGCGAGGTCGGAGCCGTCGAGGACGACGTGGTTGTTGCTGTGCAGCGAGTTGCCGATTCCGACGCCGCCACCGTCGTGGACGCTGACGATGTCGGCACCAGCGGCGGTGTTGACGAGTGCGTTCAGGATGGGCCAGTCGGCGACGGCGTCCGTGCCGTCACGCATGGCCTCAGTCTCGCGGTTGGGGCTGGCGACAGACCCGGCGTCGAGGTGGTCGCGGGTGACGACGACCGGAGCCGACACTTCGCCGGACGCGACGAGTTCGTTGATTTTCAGCGCGAAGCGGGCGCGCTCGGTGATACCCTCTTCGTTGGTCTCGTAGCCGAGCCAGCAGACACGAGAGGGAAGCCCCTGGAAGGACACCTGCTCCTGTGCGAGGTCTATCCAGCGCATGAGCGACTCGTTTTCGGGGAACAGCTCTCGGATGGCCTCGTCGGTGCGGTAGATGTCCTCGGGGTCGCCGGAGAGTGCCGCCCAGCGGAACGGACCGCGCCCGCGACAGAACATCGGCCGGATGTAGGCCGGGACGAACCCGGGGAAGTCGAAGGCGTTCTCCATGCCGCGGTGGTTCTTCACCTGCCCGCGGATGTTGTTGCCGTATTCGAAGGCAATCGCACCCTCGTCCTGCAAGTCGAGGATGGCCTGCACGTGGCGCTCCATCGTGTCGAGGCTCTCTTCGACGTACTTCTCGGGGTCCTCGTCGCGGAGTTCGTCCGCCTCGGCGGCAGTGTAACCGCTCGGGTAGTAACCTTCGAGTTCGTCGTGGGCGCTCGTCTGGTCGGTGACGATGTCTGGAATCTCGCCGCGCTCGAGGAGTTCTTCGAGCATGTCGGCGATGTTCATCTCGACGCCGACGCTGTAGGGTTCGCCCGCTTCGAGCGCGTCCTTCGCGTTCTCAAGCGCCTCGTCCAGCGAGTCGGCGTAGTCCATCAGGTAGTCGGTCTCGACGCGGCGCTCGATGCGGTCGGGTTGGACTTCGGCCGCGATACAAACGCCGTGGTTCATCGTGACCGCGAGGGGCTGTGCACCGCTCATGCCGCCGAGACCGCCGGTCACGACGAGTTTCCCGGCCAAGTCGCTGTCGTAGTGCTGCCGGGCGAGTTCGGCCAGCGTCTCGTAGGTCCCCTGAATGATGCCCTGCGTGCCGATGTAGGCCCACGACCCCGCAGTCATCTGGCCGTACATAATCTTGCCCTCGGCTTCCAGTTCGTGGAAGTGTTCCCAGTCGTCCCAGTGGCCGACGAGGTTCGAGTTCGCGATGAGGACGCGGGGGGCGCGCTCGTGAGTCGGGAACTTCCCGACGGGTTTTCCGGACTGGACCAAGAGCGTCTCGTCGTCGTCCAGATTCCGCAGTTCGTCGAGAATCGCGTCGTAGGCATCCCACGACCGGGCCGCACGACCGGTCCCGCCGTAGACGACGAGGTCCTCGGGACGCTCGGCAACCTCGGGGTCGAGGTTGTTGTTGAGCATCCTGAAGGCCGCTTCCTGCCGCCACGACTGACACTCGGTCAGGTCCGTGCCAGTGGGCGAGCCTTGGTACTCCTTCCACTGCTCGCTCGGTTCACCGAACCGCTCGTCTCGACTCTTCGCCTGCTCTTTGCTCATACACAGTACTTTGTGGCGATTATTGGTAGCAATTTGCTCGCCATGCGGAGATGACTTTATATGCAATTCCGGTTGTGTCGCTAGACACACGATAGCGAACGACAGCGCTCCGGAAACGGCCGTATCTCTCTCCCAAAGAATCGTAACGCACTGGTAGCGGGTCTCCAAAGAGGGTGTGTGACCCAACAGCCGGCATCCGACGACCCTGTGTTTGCAGGCTATCGGACTCGGATGTTACTCACCGTCTCACTCGGGTGGGCGCTACTGCAAGCCGGGCGATTCCTCCTGTCGCCGTTGCTCCCGACGATTATCGACGACCTCCAGATAACGGAGGCGACCGCGGGAATCGCGCTCGCAGTCTTTCAGGGGATTTACGCCCTCACACAGTATCCCGGCGGTGAATATTCCGACCGCTGGACGCGAGCCACGCTCATCGTCCCGGGGCTCGCAATTCTCGTCGTCGGGTTCGCTACGCTCGGTCTCGCCGGTGGCGTCGCTGGCTTCGTCGTTGCCGTGGGAATCATCGGCTTCGGGAAGGGACTGTTTGCGATTCCGTCGCGGGCGCTTCTATCGGACCTCTTCGCCGGGCGTCGCGGTCGGGCCCTCGGGTTGTACGCAGCCGGGACCGACCTCGGTGGACTCCTCGCCTCCGGGCTCGCAATCCTCGCGCTCACCTACGCCTCGTGGCGAACGCCGTTTCTCCCCGTCGCGGCCGCACTCGGCGTGCTCACGCTCGTCTTCGTGTTGTGGTCGAAGGAGGGCTACACGGTCGGGTCGCCGCGACTCGACCTCACGCGGACCGTCAAACGACTGATATCGAGCCCTGCACAGCGTCGGACGCTCCTCGCCTTCGCGCTCTTTTACTTCATGGTCGGCGGCTTCATCAACTTCCTTCCGACCTACCTCATCGAAGCGAAGGACTTCACACAGCAGTTCGCGAGTGTCGCCTTCGCCATCGTCTTCGTCGTCGGAATCGCTATCAAGCCGGTTGCTGGCGGCCTCAGTGACCGATTCCGACGAGAGTCTATCGCGGTCGTCGGCCTGCTCATCGCCGCCGGGTCGCTGACGCTCCTCTCGCTTGCAACCACGGAGGCGGTCATCTACCTCGCGGTCGTCGTGATGGCCGTCGGGTACAAGATGGAATTCCCGCTCGCCGACGCCATCATCGTGGACAACGCCCCCGCCGAGGATATGGGTGCAGACCTCGGTGCTGCTCGGGCGCTGTTTTTGGGTGCAAACGCGGCCGGACCTGCCTACGTCGGCATCGTCGCTACCTACGTCGGCTACGTCCCCGCGTTCGCCGGACTCGTCGGCTGTCTCGTGCTCGCGGCTGGTCTCCTCTACTGGGACACACGAGCGAGATGAGACGCTCGTCGAGATAGGACGCGACCAGAGAACCCAACGAAATTCGCCCGGACGCGACCGGGGCGTTAGTTCGCGGTCAGAAGCTGTTCGGCTTCGTCTTCGACTTCGACGGTTCCCTCGGCGAAGACGACGCCGTGAGCGCCCTCACGTTCCTTCGCACTCGCCGCGACCCGAACGAACTCGGCCTTCTCGCGGGCGGCCGAAATCGTGTGGCCGCCGCAGTAACTCACACCCGACCGAATCCCGCCGAGGAACTCCTCGACAAGCGGTGCGAGCGGGCCGTCGTAGGGCGTCAGCGCCTCGATACCCTCGCCCGCGGCGACGTCGCTTTCCTTGTCCCCACGGTCGTCCGCCGCTTCGGTGGACGCCATGCCGCGCGACTGTTTGTAGACCTCGCCGTCGACTTCGACGACGCGGCCCGGTGCCTCGTCGGTGCCGGCGAAGAAGCTGCCCATCATAACCGTGTCCGCACCCGCCATGAGCGCCTTCGCGGCGTCACCCGAGGTTCGGATACCACCGTCGGCCATCACGTGGATGCCGAGTTCGTGCGCGCGGTCGGCGCAGTCCGAGACAGCCGTCAACTGCGGGTAGCCAGCGCCGGCGACCTTCCGGGTCGTGCAGTGAGAACCGGGCCCGACGCCGACTTTCACGCATCCGGCACCGGCCTCATAGAGGTCTTCGACGGCCGCCGGCGTGACGACGTTGCCCGCGACGATTTCGATATCGAACTCGTCGTCGATTACGGAGACGGCGTCGAGACACCGCTCCATGTGGCCGTGGGCGATGTCCATCACGACCGCGTCGGCACCGGCGTTCACGAGTGCCTCCGTCCGTTCGAGGTAGTCTTCGTTGATTCCGACCGCACCCGCGACCGTGCCGCCGCGTTCCGCGACGCTTCGGACCTGTTGGGACTGTTCGTCTATGGTGAGGAACCGGTGGATAACACCCATTCCGCCCAGATTCGAGAGTTCGGCCGCCAACTCGTCTTCGGTGACCGTATCCATCGCCGCACTGACGAGCGGTGTGTCTAGCCGAAGGTTCGGCGTCACGTTAGTCGAGAGGTCCACGTCGCTCCTGCTATCGACCGGGGAGCGCTGTGGAACCAGCAATACATCTCCATACGAGAGACCTGTGCGAATCTCCATCGTAACCCTCCACAGCCGAAGGGAGGGACGGATATAGGTGCTCCGGAAGGCGATTACGTCGCCGGGGAGCGAAACTATTACCTGCTGGGTTCCGTTTGTTTAGCAACACACGGCGTCGCGTTACGTGCGAATCTCCATCCAATCGTAACCCCAACATTTTCGTGCTGCGCGCGCCGTGTGGCTCAAATTCTCGACGAGCGACTGCACTGCGCTCGGACCTGAACTTCTGTAGGCGGAACGATGAATTCGGAAGTGTTTTTATCCGTAATTTTTGACATTGCTATGCCGAACCGACGGTCTCGCTGAGTCGGTGTCGGTAGGTGGTCAGAGGCACCCACGAAACGAACGGACCCGCGTTCGGATGCCCTCCTGGCCCTCCTCTCTCTACTTCGGACTCTCGGCACGTCACACTCGGAAACCACCGTCACCGCGAACGACGAATCTCGGCCATTCGAACGGCCCTCTCGGTGGATGTGACCAATCGACATCCGTCTGACGGAAGACATTTCCTTCACGCAGTAACTCGATAACGTACATGCAGACTGTCATTCTCGCTGCCGGGCGCGGGACGCGAATGCACCCGCTTACCGACAGGCGACCGAAGCCCATGCTGCCAGTTACCGATAGGCCACTCGTCGCGCACACGGTCGACGCCGCAATCGAAGCGGGAGCGACCAGCCTGACACTCGTCGTTGGGTACGAGGCTGACGACGTTCGGTCGTTCTTCGGCGACGAGCGCGGTGGCGTCCCGGTCGAGTTCGCCGTCCAGGAGGAACAGCGTGGAACCGCCGACGCAGTTCGCGCCGCCGCGCCGACCCTCGACGACGACGAACCGTTCGTCGTCCTCAACGGCGACGCACTCTACGACGTGCCTTCGCTTTCGACGCTGTACGACAGCGTCCCCGCAGTCGGGTCGTATACGGTCGACAACCCGAGTTCCTACGGCGTCTTGGACACCGACACGGACGGGTTCGTCACCGGCGTGATAGAGAAACCCGAGAACCCGCCGTCGAACCTCATCAACGCCGGGTCGTACGTCTTCCCGGCCGAGGCACAGCAGTGGTTGAACGTCGAAGAGAGCGACCGCGGCGAACTCGAACTGACGGACGTGCTCGCCCGCGCCTGCGACGAGTTCGACGTGCAGGCCGTCGCCTTCGACCGCTGGCTCGACGTCGGCCGCCCGTGGGAACTGCTCGAAGCGAACGAGTGGAAGCTCTCGGAACTCGACGGTCGCATCGATGGCGACGTCTCCGACGATGCCGAACTCACCGGCCCCGTGGTCGTCGAAGAAGGGGCGACAGTCCGGTCGGGCGTCGTTATCGAAGGCCCTGCCCTCGTCCGCAAGGGGGCGACTGTCGGACCGAACGCGTACGTCCGCGGCGCGACTGTCGTCGGCGAGGGCGCGAAAGTCGGTCACGCCGTCGAAGTGAAAAACAGCGTGCTGATGGAAGGCGCGACGGTCGGCCACCTCTCGTACGTCGGCGACAGCGTCCTCGGCCGCGACGTGAACTTCGGTGCGGGGACGAAAGTCGCCAACCTCCGTCACGACGGCGAGGCCGTCCGACAGATGGTGAAAGGCGAACTCGTCTCGACCGGCCGCCGGAAGTACGGCGTCGTGCTCGGTGACGAGGCTAAGACTGGCATCAACACCTCACTGAACGCTGGTGTTCGACTCCCGACCGGCGGAATGACGAAGCCGTCAGAGTCCGTCCTCTACGACAGAATCGAGGGCGGTAAGGGAGACGAAACTGAGTCGGAGTAAGCCGTGGCCGCCGCGTCAGTCGAGGAGCGACTGAGCCGCTTCGAGTAGTTCGTCGGCCCGGTCCGCATCGCGGGCCTCTGCTGTCACCCGAACCAGCGGTTGGGTGCCACTCGCGCGGACGAGGAACCACCCGTCGTCGAACGCGACACGAACACCGTCTATCGTTTCGACGTCGTCGTACTCGGCGAGCACGCGCTCTTCGACGCGGTCCATCGTCGCTTCCTTCTGGTCGGTCTCGACGCTCTCCCGGCGAATCGGATACGCCTCGAAATCTGCGAGGAGCGACGAGAGCGGACCGGCCTCACTCACGAGCGACGCCAGCGTACAGGCAGCCAGTGGCCCGTCAGGGCAGCGTGTCTGGTCCGGCCAAATCCACGCCCCAGACGGTTCGCCGCCGAAGGCGAATCCGGGGTTCGACAGCGTCTCCGCGACGTACACGTCGCCGACTTTGGTCCGTTCGATGACGCCGCCGACGGGGTCGATGTAGTCGTCGACGGCGAGGCTCGTGTTTAGCGGGGCTGCAATCTTCTGGTGGTCCTCGTCGATGGCGTGACGTGCGAACAGTGCGAGGAGCGCGTCACCCGAGAGGAACTCGCCGTCCTCCGAAACGGCCATCATCCGGTCGGCGTCGCCGTCGTGGGCGATTCCGAGGTCGGCGTCGGTCGCTGCGACGACCTCGGTCAAGCGAGCGCACGTCTCCGCGGTCGGTTCACTCGGGCGCGCCGGGAAACTCCCGTCAGGCTGTGCGTTGAGTGTCTCGACGTGGCACCCGAGGTTCGTGAGTGCGGTCGCCGTGACCTGTCCCGCTCCGTTGCCTACGTCGACGACGACGTCGAGTTCGGTATCGATATCGACGGCAGATTCGAGCGCGGCGGCGTGATGGGCGACTGCGTCGTCTCGGGTCGTCTCCGTACCGTGGCCGGCCCAATCTGCGAGTTCGAACTCGCCGTCGGTCAACCGGGATTCGATTGCGTCGCGCTGTGTCGCGACGAACGCTTGGCCCGACGGGTTCCAGAGTTTGAACCCATTGTCGGTCGCGGGATTGTGAGAGGCGGTGACTGAGACGCCCACGTCCGCGTCGAAGGCCTCGATTGCACGGGCAACAGTCGGCGTCGACGCCAGGCCGAGCGTGACGACGTCAGCGCCGCACTCGCGTGCACCAGCAGAGAGGGCGTCGACGAAGACGCGCCCACTGTCTCTCGAATCGCGTCCGACGACGACTGTCTCGTAGCCCTCCGAGGCGACCGCCCGCCCGAGGTCGAGTGCCAGCGACGCAGTGATAGTCGAACCGACCGCACCTCGAATACCGCTCGTGCCGAACATACTACTACTTCACTTATCTCTGATATGTAAGTTCTCACCCCAATCGACCCGGTGAGCGCTCCCAACTCCGTGAGAATACCACTCATATTTCACTATACCATACAATTATCATCTGTGGCTCGGAATTGACACGGTGACTATGGAACACGGGACGAGAGAGTCGCCGAGCATCCGTGTCCTCTACGTCGACGACGACGACGGGTTGCTGACGTTGACGAAACGGTTTCTCGAAAGCCAGCGTGACCGCCTCGAAATAGAGACGACGCAGTCTCCCAAGCGGGCGCTCCAGATGCTCGACGAACGCGAGTTCGACGTTCTCGTCTCGGACTTCCAGATGCCCGAACTGTCGGGGCTCGAACTCCTCGAAACGGTCCGCCGAGAGCGCGGGTCGTCGATTCCGGTCGTCATCTTCACCGGTCGAAGTCGCGAGGAAGTCGCTATCGAGGCGCTCAACCTCGGTGCGGACAGGTACATCCAGAAGGGCGGGGACCCGTCGACGCAGTACGGCGTGTTGCTACAGACGATAGAACAACTGGCGAGCCACCGCCAGGCACGGCAGCGACTCCGCAAGCGAGAAGCACATCTCGAAATCACGCTCGATTCTATCGCAGAAGCTGTCGTCGCCACCGACGCGTCCGGCGAGATTCAGAAGATGAACCGCACTGCAGAGGAGTTGACCGGCTGGAATACCGCTGATGCCGTCGGAAAGCATCTTCGAGACGTGTTCCACTTCGTCGACGACGAGACCGGGGACCCTCTCACACCGTCGGCTGAGGTTCTCGAACACGGTTCCTCGGTCGAACTCGAAGATACGACGAAACTCGTCGTCGACGGCGGCGAGACACGGTACATCGACGGGAGTGTGTCGCCGATTTTGACAGACGACGGGACGATTGAGGGCCTCGTTGCCGTGTTGAGAGACGCCACGGACGACGTACTCGAACGGGAGCGCCGCGAGCGCCAACAGGATGCTCTCATCGAGATGGCGACCAGCGATGCGGTTCTCATGGGGTCGTTCGACGAAGCGGTTCGGCACATCACCGAGACAGTGGCCGAAACGCTCGACATCGACAGGGCGAGTATTTGGCTCGCCGACGAGTCCGGCACGACGCTGTTCTGCGAAGACCGCTACGACCGGAGAGATGAGACACACACCGCTGGCGACCAAATCTCCGCAGACGACTATCCGGCGTACTTCGAAGCCCTCGAATCGAATCGCTCGATTTCGGTTGTCGACGCTCGGACCAACCCACTGACCAGTGAACTCCGCGACGATTATCTCGCACCGAACGCAGTGACCTCGATGCTGGATGCGACACTACGGTCCGGTGGAACCATCGCCGGCGTCGTCTGTACCGAACACGTCGGCGACCCCCGAGACTGGCGGGCCGACGAGATAACCTTCGCCGCAGAGGTCGCCGACACTGTCGTCATCACACTGTTGCAAGCAAGCGGCGTCGACCGTCGAGACAAAAATTCTACAGTTGACCGCGAACCACTCACAGACGAGTCGTGAACGTGCATTTTTAGTGACATTCCTTCGAACCGGCTCTTTTATTTTTCAGACGGGAGCTATCTGGTCGTTCATCGAGGAAGGATATTCCGAAGATAATCCGACTCGAATACTGCCATAAGTGTACGGTCACACTATTTTTCGGGAGGGCAACCATCTGACGGCCTCACCGTGAAACCTAAAATGGGGGGGAAGCGAACCGTAGTGTATGTCGAACAGCAGCCGATTCGTCGTCGCGACGCACGTGCTCACGAACCTCGCCGTGCGGAGCGACGAACGGCTGTCCTCTGACCGTCTCGCGTGGAGCGTCAATACGAATCCCGTCGTCATTCGACAGCTTCTCTGTTCACTTCGAGAGGCCGAACTCGTCGATTCGAAGCGCGGTCCGACCGGCGGATTCACACTCGCACGCGACCCCGAGGGCATCACGCTCCGGGATATCTACGAGGCGGTCGAGGACCCAGAGCCGTTCTGCTTCCACGCAAACGAACCGAACGACGAGTGCACGGTTGGAGAGTACATCCAGCCCGTTCTCGGCGAACTACTCGAACCCGCAGTCCAGTCGATGTTAGACGAACTCGACGCGGTGTCTATCGCCGACGTTCACGAGACTATTTTCGACGTCGCCGAGGACGATTCTCTCGAAGCCTGAGAAATCGGGTATTACGCTCAAAACCGCCTACGCGGACGTCTCTGCCGCCTCGACCTCGACTGCTGGTTGGTCGCTTTCTCCGTCGAGCCACTCGCTCGCCCACTCTTCGATTTCGTCGAAGACCGGACAAAGCGACTGTCCCTTGTCCGTCAGCGAGTAGTAGGTCGCCACGGGAGCGTCTTCTTCGAGTCGGCGGTCCACGAAGCCCGTCTCTTGGAGGTCGTCGAGGACGCGAGAGAGCGTCCGTGAACTCGCTCCAGTCGAGCGCTTGAGTTCGTTGAATCGCTTTTCGCCCTCTTGGAGGTCGTGAAGGACGATGAGTCGCCACTGCGACCCGATTTGCTGGATAGAGTTGATAATCGGACAGGCGGCTTCGTTGAGTTCCGTGTTGGAGGCCATACCCCATTGGTTGTGACCGACCACCTTTAGTAGTTCGGTCAAGAACCAGGTTTCATAATGTTATCTGTCACGTCAGCAGGTTCGCGTCAGTTTCGACGGTGACTGCCGAAGCCGTTGTCTCGTTTGGGACCGTAGACACCGCATGGCGGAGCGACCAACGTTTTCGACGACAGTCGTCGGTTCGAGCGAATCGGCCGGGACAGGTGTGTTCGATTTCGAGACGTCGGTGCTTCTTCGTCGCAGTAAACGTCTCCACCTCTGGGTCTACGACCAGCATTTCGTCAGCGACGCCGACGGCTGCGTTCAAACCGGACAGTACCTCCTCGTGACGACGCCCTCGTCTGGAATCGTCGCCCTCGTGACGAACGCCGCAGCGTCGGATGCCCCGAAACCGAGGACACGCGTGAAAGTCGAATATCGCTACTCGTGGGACGCTGCTGGCGTTTCGACGGAGCGAACCGTCGATTACTGGTCGAAGGAGTCTATCGAAAGTCGAAGGGCGGTCTCGCTTGACGACGACGCCACTGTCGAGTACATCCGGCCGACGAAGAAATAGCGACCCCAGTCACATTCGAGCGGGAAGCGACGACTCGTCCGAGCCATGGCCACCGCGTCAGGCGAGCAGTTTCGAGATGAGAAGGAAGATGCGTTTCAGGTTCTCGGAGAGTCGCGACTGGCCTTCTGAGTGGAGGACGACGTCGTCTTCGAGCGCGTGAATCTCCAGCGTCCTACCGCGGTCGCTGAGGTCCTTCAGTTCGAAGCCACGGATGGATTCGAACGGGATGATGAGATACCGAAACTCTTCGTCGCGGATGTCGGCGTTACACTGGTCTCCGTAGACGTGGAGACTCTTCTGTGTGACGGCGACTTCGTAGCCAATGTAGCTCATTCCGGCAATTTCGGCACCCGCACGGCTACCCTTGACTTTCGCCTTGAGTTGTGAGGAATCGAGAAGGACTCCGTCTACCATATTCGGCGATTGGTGTTCTTACCCCTATATGTTCGTCTCTAGTTCTCGAAATTGATTCCCTCAGCCCGTATATCGGCCGGTATGGTTTTAAGTGAGAATCACCTCAGAACGGCCAGTAGATGCATCGATTCGGCCCATGGGAGCGGCTTGCTGGGACGCTTCTCATCTGCCTGGTGTTCGCGCTCGGGCAGATGCTTCTCTTCCCAGTCACGTCGCTCAACGTGACGTTACAAACCGTCACCGAGTTTCTGTTTTTGCTGTTCGTCTTTGGACTGCTGGTCGTCCTCGGCGGCGTCCAGCAACCGAACCGAATCAAGAACTCCTTCGGTATCGGGCTGACCTTACTCGCGCTCCACGGCGTGACGAACGTCCTCGACCAGTTCATCTCTCATCCGCCAGAGCTCATCCTCCTCGGAAAGCAGATACCGATGCTCGTGGGGGGCATCACCGTACTCGCGGGGGTCGTACAATGGTCGCAGTTCCGTGACCAGCGCGAGAAACACTACGAAGAGCGAGGCGAGCGCCTCGTCGAACAGAACGAGCGCCTCGAAACGTTCACGTCCGTCGTCTCTCACGACCTCAGAAACCCGATGACTATCGCCCGTGGCCGGGTCGAACTCGCCCGCGAGACCGGCGACGTCGAACATCTCGAACCCGCGACAGATGCACTCGACCGCATGGACGAGATAATCGACGACGTGCTCTCGTTGGCGCGTCTCGGACCCGACGCTATCGAACCGTCCGAAGTGGCGCTCGACGCCGTGGTCTCGCAAGCCTGGTCGAGCGTCGGAACCAAAGACGCCACGCTTCACACACCAGCGACACGGTCGACAATCGTCGCCGACGGTCGGTTCCTCCAGGAGGCCTTCGAGAACCTCTTTCGCAACGCAATCGAGCATGCGGGGGCGGACGCGACTATCAGGGTCGGGCTACTCGACATGGGATTCTTCGTCGAAGACGACGGCCCGGGTATCCCCGAGTCGAAGCGTGCAGACGTCTTCTCGCCGGGAGAGTCGTCCACTGGGGGGACGGGACTGGGGTTAGCACTGGTCGACGAAATCGCCGGTGGCCACGGGTGGGACCTCAGAGTCACGGAAGGCGAGACCGGCGGCGCACGATTCGAATTTTACGGGGTCAACGTCTCTGCGACGGACCCATCTATCGAACGGACGGGGACAGGAGACACGTCTGCGACGGAACCGACGAAGCCCGACGTCGCCGATTGACGACTCGCGCCAAGTGCTGACGGCTTACGCTAGATACTGACGGCTTACGCTAGATACTGACAGCTCACGCTAAATACCGACAACTTACGCCAGATGCCGTGGAAACGGGAGCGGCCTCCGGCGACCAGTGCCGTCGGATTCGATACTCGCGTACGTCGTCTGGAGGTAGTTGACGAGGTAGTCGACGGTCGATGGGTCGTACGTCCAAAACCCCGTGAATCCAGCTTCGTGGGGGCGTTCTTCGGCGACGAGCGCGCACTTGTAGTCGTTGATGCCGTTGCCGTCGTAGACGACGAACCAGGAATTGCGAATTTCCTCTGTGCGAGCGAGGTGCAACTGGAACGAGTCCGCCTGTGGGACGCGTTCTGACGGATAGACGTAGGCGTGAACCGATAAGTCGCCGCGGTCCCCAAGCCGTTCGTACGCCGTCTGTTGAGGTCGGAGGTTGTCGCCGGTCTGGAAGCCACTGTAGAGGTGTCCGGCACCGACACGCCACGCTCTGTCTTCTATCTCGCGCGTCGCAGCGAGCATCTTGTCGCGGTCGTACGAGGTAAACAGTGTCTCGTCGAGGTGGTCCAACACAGGAGCGTACTGCTGGCGCTCGAATCCCGGTTCGACCTGCTCGGGTGGGTCGAGGAGGTCGTCGACAGCCACCGCCGTGTGGAACGTATCGTCCGTACTGAGCACGGCGTAGTTCGATGGACCGTGCGGCGAGCACGCGGACGTAACCGAAATGTTGCGGTCCGAAAAGTGTGCAGCGAGTCGGTCGGTGACGTCACCAACCGGGTTAAACACCGTCAACGTCTTTTCTGACGCGACGACACCGTCGATAAGGTCACCGAGCGACATCGATGGGAGATAGCAATAGCACTGAGCATTTTATTCTTTGTATTAGGACAGACACGCCGAGACGATAGTCAGATATTCGAAACAAAACCACTCGCTGTCGAGTAGGAAGTGCGTTATCTGGTGACACGGCTTCCTAACTATGGGTCAGTGAGTCGTACGTTTGTGTATGATTTCCGAGCGTACCCATCTGAATGCGGAAGTGTCCGAGGGTGACGAGGGAATCGCCGATTGGTTCGCACACGAAGCGCCCGGTATCGTCGCCGGGCTCGAAGCGTCACAGTCCATCGGGCCAGTGACGGCAGCGACGGCGTGGGAACTCATCGCTGCTGGTAAACCGGTCGCAGCAGTCGAACTCGTCCTCGGCGAAGTCGACGAGTCGTGGCGACACTGAACTGACTACTCCCTGGAGGACGTGTCGCGAACGTAGAGTTCGACCAGCGCGTCGAGGAGGTGCGGCGCGAGTTGGAATCGAACGTCCACGTTGTTCGTACTCCGGTCGTACGAGAGGTGTTGCACGTCGAGCGAGGCGAGCAACGTTCGCATGGCGTCGACGACGTAGTCACTCGCACCTGCTTCGACACGGAGCGATTCGCCGATGTGAATCGAGAGTCCGTCGACGACGGTCTCGTAGCACGTCTTGCTCGGGGACTCGACGCGCTGGGTTCGTTTGACGAGGCCGAGCGACGACAGCGTTTCGAGGCGACGGTAAATCGTCGACTCCGAGACGTCACAGTTCTCTGCGAGCTCCTCGGCCGTCATCGGCGAGCGTTTGCACGCCCTGAGGACGTCTCGCGAGACATCGTCTCCGAGCGCGTCGAGGAGGTCTTCGTCGGCGTTCTGTGGAACCGTCGTAGCCGCCTCTTCTGACACGGCGTCCGATTCGTCGGTTAGTGGACCGTCTAGTTCGTCGGACGACGAGAGAACGTCGTCGACGAGGTCCCGCCTGGTCATTGAGACCTAGTAACGTGTGCGAAGGTTATGTAATGCGGTGGTGAATTTCGGACAGAAACTGGTATGCTAAGAGAGTGAGGTGTGGGGAGGACCGGGCGTTCTACGCCCTCACTCCACCGTGACGCACTTTGCGAGGTTTCGAGGTTTGTCGATAGGACGGTCGAGTAACTTCGCCGCGTGGTACGCGACGAGCTGCAGTTGGACGTTCGCGAGAACACCCGCCACGTCGGGGTGCGTCTCGGGAATCGCGAGGACGTGGTCGGCGAACTCGGATATCTCGCCGTCGGTATCGCCCGTGATGGCGACGACGGGCGCACCGCGCGCCTGCACTTCCTTGACGTTGCTCAGCGTCGCCTCGTCTTCCTCGCCGGTGAAGATAGCGAACACGGGCGTCAGTGGTGTGACGAGCGCGAGCGGCCCGTGTTTCAACTCAGACGCGGCGAACCCCTCGGCGTGTTCGTAGGATATCTCCTTGAACTTCAGCGCACCTTCGAGTGCGACGGGGTGGGCGATGCCACGCCCGATGAAGAAGTACGCGTCGCTGTCTTGGTATTCGGCCGCGATTGCCGATGCTGTAGCGGTGTCGAGAACCTCTTGGACGTCCCCCGGGAGCCGTGAGAGAGCATCGACGATGTCGTGTGCGTCACCAGATTTCGACCCAGTCACGTCCTCGGCGAGACGCTCTGTGAGGAGCGTCAGTGCCGTCACCTGCGACGAGAACGTCTTGGTCGCGGCGACACCGATTTCCGGGCCGGCACGGATGAGTAACTCCGCGTCGCACTCGCGGGTAATCGACGACCCGACGACGTTGGTGACTGCGAGCGTTCGCGCGCCAGCAGCGCGGGCGCGCCTGACTGCGTCGAGCGTGTCGGCAGTTTCGCCGGACTGCGAAACGGCGACGACGAGCGTTCCGGGCGTCACTGGTGGGACAGTCACGGCGTACTCGCCAGCCATGAAGGGGAACGCTGGGATACCGCGTGCAGCCATGAGTGAAGCGGCGTACATCCCCGCGTGGTGCGAGGTACCCATCGCGACGAGGTGTATCTGCTCGACGTCGGCGAACGTCCCCGGCGGGAACGCTTCGAGTTCGACACCACCGTTGAGTGGGTTCAACCGGCCGTGAATCGTCCGTCGGAGCGCGCCGGGTTGCTCGTGAATCTCCTTGTACATGAAGTGTTCGTAGCCGCCCTTCGTCGCCGTTTCGGGGTCCCAATCGACTGTTTCGACCGAGCGCTCGACCGGGCGACCGGCCGCGTCGGTGATGCTGTACCCCTCGCGGGTCGTGACGACGTAGTCACCGTCGTGAAGGTAGACGACGCGGTCAGTGTACGGGATGAACGCCGGCACGTCGCTGGCGAGGAAGAACTCCCCGTCGCCGACGCCGAGAACTAACGGCGACCCCGAGCGCGTGGCGTAGATTACTTCGTCGTCGCCGATAATCGCCGCGATCGCGTACGTGCCAGAGAGTCTCCCGACGGCAGCGCGGAACGCTTCCTCCGGGGTCGCACCGTCGCGGAGGTTCGCTTCGATGAGGTGCGGAACGACCTCGGTGTCGGTCTCGCTCGCGAAGACGTGACCGTCCGCTTCGAGTTCGGTTCGGAGCGACTGGAAGTTCCCGATGATACCGTTGTGAACGACCGCGATTCGACCGGCCTCGTCGGTGTGGGGGTGAGCGTTCTCGTTTGTGACCCCGCCGTGAGTCGCCCAGCGAGTGTGGCCGATGCCGAACGTTCCATCGAGTGGGTTTTGCTCGACCGCAGTCGCGAGTTCCGAGACCTCGCCGACGCGCTTGGTCAGCGAGAGGCCGTTCGGCCCGTTGACGGCGATACCGGCCGAGTCGTAGCCGCGGTATTCGAGGCGTCGAAGGCCGGACATGAGCGGGTCGACAGAATCGGCAGTGCCGATGCAGGCGGTGATTCCGCACATCAGTTCGTCACCTCCGCGCGTTCGCGGACGTCTCCATGCAGGACAGTGCCGACGCCGACGATGGCTTCTGCGCCGACCCGGCTCCCGGGCGAGAGCGTCGAGTTGGCACCCACGGTCGCGCGGTCGCCGACGATGCTGCCCAAGCGCCTGTCAGTGTACAGTTTACGGTCGATGACGACGTCACCACGACCGCCGGGTGAGACGACGCCGTCGCCGATAGTGGCACCCGAGCCGACCACTGAGTCGCGGAGCACGACGCCAGCGCCCACGCGAGAGTCGGAGGAGACGAGCGAGCGTTCGATGACGGTGTTCGCGCCCACGACGACGTTGTTCTGTAGGCAGGTTCCAGCACGGAGGACAGCGCCCGGCCCGACGTCGCAGTCTGGTCCGATGACGACCGAGTCCTCGACGACGGCGTTCTCGTGGAGCCGTGCCGAGTCAGCGACCCCGGCCAAGCCCGGACGCGTGAGTAGCGATTCGGTCACGGAGAGCAGTCCCCACGGGTGGGACGGGTCGAGCCAGCCACCGTTGACGAGGACCGACGTCACCGGGCCGTCGAGTTGGTTGACGACGTCCGGAAGTCGTGTCTCGCCTTCGTAGGGGGGGGTGCGCCTGAGTGCTTCGAAGACGCCCCCGTCGAAGACGTACACACCAGCGTTTACGAGGTACCCGTCGGTCTCTGCCGGGTGTTCGTCGATGTCGGAGATGTGCCCGTCGTTCGTGACGACGACGCCGTACTCTTCGGGCGTCTCGGACTGGGCGACGGCGACTGTCGCGACCGAGCGTGTCGTCGAAAACCGTTCGAGGACAGACGAGACGATGTCGGCGTCGACGACGTTGTCACCGTTGCAGACGAGGAACGGTCCGTCGACGGTGCCCTCTGCTTGCAGGAGTGCGTGTCCGCTTCCGAGTCGCGTGTCTTGGTGGACGAACTCGACGTTCGCGCCGGGGTACCGGGCGGTCACGAACGTCTGGATGCGGTCGGCGCGATAGCCGACGACAACGACGACGTGTTCGATGCCGGATTCGAACAGGGCATCGAGGACGTATTCGACGACGGGGCGGTTCGCCACGGGAAGCATCGGTTTCGGTTGAAACGTCGTCAGCGGTCGAAGCCGCCGCCCTTCACCCGCTGCGAGGACCACAGCCTCGGTGGTTCGGCCGTTCATCGGCCCGACCCGACACCAGTGTCCCGAAGCAGTCTCCGATACGTGCGTGACGATATCATACAGAAGGTGGGGCGTCGGACGGGAATTGTTATAAGCTGTGATACAGCCCAACCGAGAGCGGTTAAGGAGCCCTATCGGGAGGGCCGTGTTGGTCCGAGAGGGTCGAATCCACGCTACTCAGTGGTATCGAGTTACCTAATCGCTCGAATCGACACCGCGCTCGGTCGAGCAGAACGTTACGGCGGTCGGGCGAGAATAGTTCGACCCAGACAGCCGAACGATGACTCTCTGTCGTCGAGGGGTACGCGAGTGAAAATGGAGACCGAACGGGAGTCTAGTGCGCTACGCTGGGAGGTATTCTTTGTACGATTCCATCGCGGTGATAGCCATCAGCGTCGCGGTGCTGACGACTGCCCAGCCCGCTGCTGGGATTTGTTCGAGGCCCGGCACACCGAGCAGTCCTGCCGAGACAGTCGCAGCCACACCACCAGCGATAGCGAGATTACGCTTCGCTGCCGACGGCCCCCCGACCGTCGCCGTGTCAGCGTCAGGAGCGGAGACGATGTCCCCCTCCAGATACTGGTCCAGCTGCTTTGCCGTTTCGAGTATCCGAATGTCCCCCCGGTTTTTGTCGAAATCGACGACTCCAGCCGAGTCCATCTTCGGTAGATGGCACTGGTAGAGGCCGATGTACACACGCTTGCGTTGGCTCGACGAGAGTGCGGCGATGTCGATATCGTTCTCTTTGGCGGCGATGAACTCGGCCATGTCGCCGAGTTTCGCTTCCCCGTCGTTCTCCTTGAGATACCGGAGCGCGTCGCGTCGACGCTGGTTCTTGAGAATCTCGAAGACCACGTCCTTCGAGAGAAGTTCCGGTTCAGACTGTTTCTGGACACTCTGAGAACCGCCAGTCGCCTCACCTAGTTGTTCTATCCCTGCTTCGTCAGCGGCACCAGTTTTCGACTGTAGTGAATCTGTAGCCATTGTTTTCCTCCCCCCACTAGCGGGTAGAGTGTCGCATCCGCGGTTGCGTAAGCGTCGAGCAGTCGAGCTCGACCCCACCACGGTGACGCGACATCGGGACAGCCCCACCAGGCACGTCCCTAACACCAGAGGGTCAACGAGTCAATAAGTTAGACACGGGTAAATACTTGTCTGACAGTCTCACACACTGATTTGTCCGGGCGTTAGGATTGCAAAATCTGCAAGTAGATTGCGTGTAACTATCTAAATAATCACAGACGTTCTGTGTATCCGATACGAACAAAAGAAGTAGTCGACTAACGTTCTGTCTATCGGTTAAGCACGTCTCCCAAAATCGATATAGGAAGACTATCTATTTTTTCGACCAATAAATTCGAATAGGAACGTCATACGAACTACCAGAGGCTGAGAACGGCAGTTGGATAGAAATGTCAACACCTGTCACCCATGTTAGTAAGTTAGCTATCACTTTTTCAGCGCATTATTCGACCAGTGTTTCGAACGCTTCATCAGCGGTATCCATCCGCTCTTCGACGAGGTATTGAGCCACCACCAACACGAGAAGCGCCGTCGACACGAACGCCGCGATGGCCGACCACGGCAAGAGGACGAACCCCGGGAGTCCGAGCCACACGGCGAGAATGAGTATCCAACCCAGGACACCAACGCCCGCGTAGTAGAGACTCCACGAACGAGTCGGCTCCGACTGCATCCAGAAGAATCCCCGCCGGGCGACGTCCGAGACGAGTTCGACGGTTCGCGCTTCGTCGTCGTAGTTCACCAAGTCCGCGGATTCGAGCTTCGGGAGGTGCGTCTGGTAGAGCGAGATGTACACACGCTGTCGCTCCTCGTCTGTGACCTCGTCGACGGCGGTGCCGTTCTCCCGCGCAGCAACCATCGCAGCGAGTTCCTTCAGAGAGAGGGCGTCCCCTTCACGATGAAGGAAGTAAATTATCTGCCGTCGTCGCGAGTTGCTCAAGATTCGGAACAACTCGTCTTTGGATAGCTCTGTCATCGTGGTGTGCGGGCGTCCCCGCGCTTACACGAGAGGACAATCTCCGGTCGTACACCTCTACGAGACAGGTGACCTTTGTTATCGTCACGTTTCCCGGGTGGTTGCCACCGACGAACTCACAGCATTAAGCTCATATTCACGAGAAATTCGCTACACGTCGGACGGTCAGGAACTGATTTTTATCCGAATCGTAAGGAGGTTTATTCGAATCAGAGACACGTGAAAGCTCACGTGAACCACACACCACCAAATCGTTAGTTCGAGTGGTAATACCTCAAAACTGGAAGTATAGCAGTGGCTAACAATACCCGATGGCAGCAATATCTACGTTCGAGACTACATGTTCGAACTAACCGGCTTTCAGCGCGACCTCCTGTACGTCATCGCCGGGACGGAGCGACCGTCCGGCCAAGAGATCAAAGAGATCATCAGCAGAGATGTCGGCGAGGTCAACCACGGCAGACTGTACCCGAATCTCGACGCGCTCGTCGAGCAAGGATACGTCAACAAGGGCCAACACGACCGTCGAACGAACTTCTACGAGATATCGGAATCGGGAAAGACAGCCATCCGCGAGCGCCGCGATTGGGAGAACCAACACGTCGACCTCAGCGAGTGAACAGACACCGACACGTGGTGTGCCGACCGACTGAGAGCGATCTCTGTGTCGCGCGTGCCAGACTCAGAACATCCACTTCTCATTCTCGACTGTCTTCTGAGACGATTCGTTCCGAGTCTCGATTCTGAGCCGGGTCTCGACTATTGACCGGGGCGTCACACGCTACCTGTTTTTCGGGCAGTTGGACGCCCACCAATCCAAGCCAGCGGACACCCCCACTCCAAACCAGCGGACACCAACGATATCCAGAGCGCACCATACCAGGGGAGTCGAGCCCGAGTCGAGCAGTTTCGCGTCGCTGAAAACCGACGAATTGAGTCGTGTTCCCCGACAGTCGCCCCATAACAAAGCACGTTCCCGACGCGATGACTGGTAGTGAGTTTCCCCTATGACGAAGCAACGAATTAGCGGCCGCCGAGCCCCGACGATACCGTCCCCGTGGGGAGGACAGCGATGACGACTCCCCAATCGGTCGCAATCGTCCTCGGGACGCGGCCAGAGATAATCAAGTTCGCGCCGATAATCGACGCCTGTGAGCGCCGCGGCGTACGCTGTCTCATCGTCCACACCGGCCAGCACTACTCGCCGGACCTCGACAGCGTGTTCTTCGAGGAACTCGAACTCCCCGAGCCGGAGTACAACCTCGGCGTCGGGTCCGGCAGCCACGGCATCCAGACGGGGACAATGCTGGCCAGCATCGAGTCGGTCTTCCTCGACGAAGCGCCGGACGTCGTCCTCGTGCAGGGAGACACGAACTCCACGCTCGCGGGCGCACTCGCGGCGGTGAAACTCGGGATTCCGGTCGGCCACGTCGAGGCGGGACTCAGAAGCTACGACCGCGAGATGCCCGAGGAGATAAACCGAGTCGTCGTCGACCACGTCGCGGACTTCTGCTTCCCGCCGACACCCGACGCCGCTGATATCCTCGAATCCGAGCACGTTCCGGGGAGCATCCACGTGACCGGCAACACCATCGTCGATGCGATACACAGCTATCGCGACGTCGCCGCCCGAAAGAGCGACGTGCTCGACCGCCTCGACCTCGAACCCGGTGAGTTCTACCTCCTGACGGCGCACCGCGCCGAGAACGTCGACGACGCCGAGCGCTTCGCGTCGATGCTCGACGGCGTCGCGCGCGTCGTGGAATCGACTGGGCGAGAGGCAATCTACCCGATTCACCCCCGGTCGAAGGCGCGATTAGTCGAGTTCGACATCGAGGTTCCCGAGGGAATCCGGGTCGTCGAACCGCTTCCGTTCCTCGACTTCCTCCGACTCGAAAGCACGACCGCCCTGGCGTTTACTGATTCCGGCGGCGTCCAAGAGGAGACGTGTATCCTCGGTGTCCCCTGTGTGACCATGCGCTACTCGACCGAGCGACCGGAGACGGTTCACGTCGGTGCGAACTGCGTGGCCGGAACCGACGCTGTGGACATCGTCGACGCTGCGGAAATCATGCTCGGGAAAGACGGGTCGTGGCCGATTCCGTTCGGTGACGGAGATGCCGCAGAGCGTATCATGGACGCCCTCGCCGTCCCCGACGCGAAGTCGGAGGTCGCACAATGACGACCGTCTGTGTCCACGGCATCGGGTACATCGGCCTTGCGACCGCTGCGCTGCTCGCCAACGGTGGCTACGACGTCGTCGGCTACGACCCCGACGAAGAGCTCGTCGAGCGCACCCGCGCTGGGAATCCGCGGACGACCGAAGCGGACCTCCGAACGTTCGTCCGTGACGCGCTCGACGCGGGGTTCGAACCGCAGACGGAGCCCGTACAGGCGGACGTTCACATCGTCTGTGTGCCCACGCCACTGGACGACGAGACGAAGCGTGCAAATCTCGAGTACGTCGAGTCGTCCGGCCGGACGGTGGCGAACCTGCTCCGAGAAGGGGACACGGTCGTTCTGGAATCGACGGTTCCGCCGGGAACTACAGAGACGTTCCTCGCTCCAATTCTCGAATCGTCCGGTCTCGTCGCCGGCGCGGACTTCCACCTCGCGCACTGTCCCGAGACAGTCCTCCCGGGGAACATCGTCCACGAACTCGTCCACAACGACCGCATCGTCGGCGGTATCGACGATGCCTCGACCGATGCCGCAATCGCACTCTACGAACCGCTGGTCGAGGGAACGATTCACCGCGCACCGGACGCGACGACTGCCGAGTTCGCCAAACTCGCCCAGAACGCCTACCGCGACGCGAACGTCGCGTTCGCGAACGAAGTCGCCCGACTCGCACACGACTACGACATCAGTGCTCGGTCGACTATCGAACTGGCCAACAGCCATCCACGGGTGAACGTCCTCCAACCGGGACCGGGCGTCGGTGGACACTGCCTCCCCATCGACCCGTACTTCCTCGGTCAGGAGTCCGACGACCTCGACCTCATCCTCGCCGCCCGGCGCGTCAACGACTCCATGGCCGACTACCTCGTCGACCGACTGGAAGAGGAACTCGGGTCTGTCACGGACGCTCGAATCGCGGTCCTCGGCGTCGCCTACAAGGGGAACGTCGACGACGCGCGGCACAGCCCCGGCTACCACTTCGCCGACCGTCTGGTCACTCGCGCGCGACTCGCAGAAGGGTCTGCGGCCGAAGCAGCGACCGACGGCGGACTCCACGTCGACGTTCGTCTCTCGGACCCGCACGTCGACGACGAGCGACTCGTCTCGCTCGAAGATGCCCTCCGCGACGCCGACGCGATGGTCGTCACAGCCGACCACGACGAATACCGCCACCTCGACCCGGACAGCGTCTCGTCGCTGATGGCTGGCCGCGTCGTCGTGGATTCGAAGTCCGTTCTCGACCCCAGCGAGTGGGCCGCAGCCGGCTTCACCTACCTCGGACTCTGACACATATCAGATTTAGATACTTTCGCTTCTCGGCTAATATATTGAATCTGTTATGTAACTTCGACTCACTTAACGCGAGCATAAGGACGACATTAATTCTGGAATAATAAGCCGCAGTATGCCGGTTTCGGCTGCTTTTGCGAACGGCTCAAAATCACGATTTAGGCAGGTTCAAACGAGAATGTATATCTTCGATAGACACTCACAGATTCCTACTAATGTAATTACCATAACATTTATTGTACTCATGGTCTATTGACCGACCATGGCACGCGAACTGGCCCACGACCAGGACCGCGACGACGACGGCGAGAGCGATTCGTCCGTCGGCCGACGTGGATACCTCGGTCTGTGCGGCACGGTGGCGGCCACCGGCGCACTCACCGGGTTCACCGGGTTGGGTGCGGCGACGAACCGCCCTGAAGAGTCCTCCAGATCGTCCGACGAACACACGCTTATCGTGGCTGGCACCGGAACGTCGAGTTCCTTCGAAGTCACCGTCAGCGACACCATCAGCCCACTTGAAGCAAGTGGGGCACTCAGCACGACTGGGACAGTTGGTCCCGCTGCAGAGGGTGCTGTCGATGATGGCGCACGAAGCTACCGCTTCACTGGCGACATCACCGATATCCGTAGTAGTGGCCCGGTCTCCGTCTACGTAGACGGTTCCCGAATCCCCGACGACGCGTACTGAGCGCGACGCCGAACATCGGCTTTTTCGAGCCGCGAAAACGAGAGCGGCTGCGCAGTTACGACCGCGACACGCCGTCTTCCGGGTCGAGCGCACTGTCCGACGCGCCCGCTTCGGCGCGCAGTCGGCGCTCGGCCTCGTCGCGGTCGTCGGGATACCCAACGTCGATTCGCCAGCCCTCCAATTCGACGGTCTCGACGCTCATCCCTGCGCGGACAAGCAGTGCAATCGCGTCCGGCAGTTCGTACTCTCCTCTGTCGGATGGTTGGACGAGACGACACGCACGGAAGATAGCAGGAGAGAACGTGTAGAAGCCAGTGGTCACGAGCGTCGACTGCGGGTCGTCGGGCTTCTCGACGATATCGACTAGTTCGCCGCGTTCGTTCGTCGTGCAGACGCCGTGTCGTGACGCCTCCTCGTACGAGACCGATTCGACGAGCAGCGCCGCATCGACTCCCTGCTCTCGTTGTGTTTCGACCACGTCGGCCAGATTCGCCCTGAAGACGTTGTCACAGAACATGAGCATGAAGTCGCCGTCGACGTGCGGTTCGGCGGTCAAGAGAGCGTGGGCAAGCCCCTTCTGCTCGCGTTGGTGCGTGTACGTGAGTTGAATGCCGTGGTACTCGTCGCCGAGTCGTTCGATAACCTGTGCTTTCAGATAGCCGACGACGAGTGTGACCTCGGACGCCCCGAGCGCCCGAAGGTGGTCGAGGCAGCGTTCGACGAGCGGAATCCCGTCGACTTCGACCAGCGCTTTCGGTCGGTCGTCCGTGAGTGGCCGAAGTCGCGTGCCTTTGCCCGCAGCGAGGAGGACGGCTTGCATGTGCAGAACAGACGGTCGCTGCTGGCATTGTTAGTCGATAGGTAGTGTGGTACTTCAGAACAACATGTCTCGATTCGAGACGGTATGGGCTTCGAACGCCGTCGTTACTCAGGACACAGTGGTGTTCCGACGAGACGCAGTGGTGTTCCGACGAGACGCAGTGGTGTTCCGACGAACACGTAGTCTGGGGGAAAGTGTTCGATGTACGTCCGCTACCGAGACAGTGAGCAACTACCGCTGGAGGTAGCCGTCGAGCCACTCTTGCGTTATGTCGTCGAAGGAAACCGTCGTACCGCCGTGTTCCTCGGCGAACGAACTCGCGTCGTCTCCATTCGAGAACGGAATGAGGTCGGGCCCCATTCCGCCGTGGACGTCGCTGTCGACGACGTACGTCATCTTCTCGGCGTCGCCGAAGGTGTCGGCTCCGGTGTGTGTCGAGATGAACGTCCGTCCCTCTTCGGTTCGGAGTTCGTAGTCGACGGTCGAGTAGTCGGTCACGTAGATGGCAGTTGCCGTCCACCCCTGACGTTTGTGCTCGAAGTAGTAGGGGAACAACCCCATGCTCAGGGTGTGGAACCACGCCGGGTTGTCGTGGCCTTCGGGGGCGTTGTCGGCGTAGAAAATCTGTCCGTTTGGCCCCGCGTGCACACCGATGACCATCCCGCCTTGGTCGTCTTCCTTCCCGCCCGAAAGGTCGATTGGCTCCGGTTTCGGTTCCGACTCGCCGCCACCGAGACAGCCTGCGAGTGCTGTGACGACGCCGAGCGAAATGGCTCGCGTCGCTCTCCGGCGAGAGACTGCGCATTTCGTCCAGCTATCCGGTGTTGGGTCGCGTGGCATCGACTCGTCTACCCGATTGTCGGGGCGACTTCCTATTTAAAACTCGAGGTATGGAGCTGATATTCGAGCATCGAACCGGTGAAAAACAGTGCTCGCAGCGTGTCGTCGGGTACAGAAGTGGCGAGAGTGTGACCTTGCCAGCGTCAGGCCGCGATGCGGACACCCTCGACGAGTGAACACACCTCGTCGAAGAGTTCGTCCGCGGTGTCGGGGTCGCGAGCCTCGGCAGTGACGCGAATCAACGGTTCGGTGCCGCTCGCGCGCACGAGGAACCAGCCATCGTCCGTGTCGACGCGGAGTCCGTCTGTCGCGTCGATGTCGTCGTAGGTGGCGTAGAGGTCTCTCGCGATGCGGTCCATCGCGTGGTCCGCATTCTCGGTCTCGACGCTGGTTCGCCGGGTCGTGTACGCGGTGTCTCCGAGCGAGGCGACCTGTTCCGAGAGCGGGCCGTTGCGAGTGACGAGTTCGGCGAGTTTCAGCGCCGCGTAGTGGCCGTCGGGTGCCAGCGTCTCGTCGGGCCAAATCCAGACTCCGGACTGTTCCCCGCCGAAGACAAATCCCGGATGCGCCACTGCCTCGGCGACGTTGACATCTCCGACCGGTGTGTACGCGACAGAGCCACCAGCGTCTTCGACGACGTCCTGTACGAGCAGACTGGTGTCGACGGGGACCGCGACGGCGTCTCCCGGTTCGACCGCGTCGCGCGCGAACAGCGCGAGCAGGGAGTCGCCGTCGACGTAGGTTCCGGTCTCGTCGACTGCGACGAGTCTGTCGGCGTCACTATCGTGAGCAAGGCCGATATCGGCACCCAGTGCGGGGACGGTCTGCCTGAGTGCAGACAGCGTCTCGGCGGTCGGCTCACTCTTTCGGGCGGGGAATCGCCCGTCGTACTGACCATCGAGCGTGTTGACCGTCGCGTCCAGTTGGTGGAGCGCGTCGACCGACACGCGGCCCGTCCCGTTCCCGAGATCGAACGCGACAGTCAGGTCGTCGAAGGGGTCGAACGCCGAGACGAGATGGTCGACGTGGCGGGCGCTCACACCCGGGGTGAATCGCTCGTCGCCGAAGGCGTCCCAGTCGGCGCGCTCGATATCACCGCGGTTGAGGCGGTGGACGATTTCCCGCGTCTGCGCACGGTCGAAGGCGCGTCCACTCGATGACCAGAGTTTCAGTCCGTTGTCGGACGCCGGGTTGTGTGAGCCCGTGACTGCGATTCCAGCGTCGGCACCGAGCCAGCCGACGGCTCGGGCGACGGTCGGCGTCGAGACGACGCCCAATCTGATGACGTCAGCACCGGACTCGCGGAGTCCAGCACTGACAGCGTCGGTGAGGACGTCGCCACTGAGACGGGCGTCCTGACCGACGACGACGGTCCGGGAGTCACAGCCAACCGCACGGCCGATGCGGAGCGCGAGGTCGGCAGTGACGGTTCTGCCGACCGGACCCCGGATGCCACTCGTTCCGAACATACCGGAACAGACGCAGCAAACGTGTTTTGGTATATGTCGCCTACTAACACACTGTGGATTTCAGGGACGTCCTACTCAGATTCAGACAGTGGGTAATCGAATGACTGCGGTAAGTTACTGTGGCTGGAGAATTAGTTCCGAGTCAGGGCCCGCGTCTCGTCGATAGGTGTAATCTCGATGCGGTCTGCAGCGTGAATCGCGATTTGGTAGCCGGCATACGAAAAAGAGAGCATCGCGTCGTCGGTTCCACAGAAGACCTGGTCGAGGGCATCTGGGTCGATTGTACGTGCAAGTGGTGGTAGTTCAGTTGGTCGAACGCCCTCGATTGCCGCGACGCTCAAAACCACGTTCGTGCTGAGCGGTTCGTCGTGTTCTCGTCCTACTCGATAAAAGCCCGTCGAGTGGTCGTACTCTACCTTTGATTGCATCCATTGTTCCGTCTGTGCCATCATGCTGAGAGACACTGTTGGGTGTGTAGTGGTGGTTCTTAAAACCGTGCAATTTGTGAACAGTTGTACATCGTGAGAGTCACGAATGAGTGAAGATACCGCGACCGACACAGATTCCGAGAGCGGTCGGGAAAGCCGCAGAGAAAGCGCCAAATTAGTTCGTGACAGTGGGAAAGTCAATAACGAACCACATGCGTGTCGAGACAGTCATAGTCGACAGAACGAGTCAGGGCAGGTATCGAACGCACTGTGAACGAAAGAGAGCGATACGACTCACTCAGTTATCATCGAACTCGTCGAAGCGACCGGTACGGCGAAAATGAGAGTTCTCAGCGTCGTTGGCGACTCGCCTCGTCGAAGGCGCAGTAGGTGGAACTCTCGCTGTTTTTTAGAACGGCGGGCTGTAGTCTTCGTACTCGTCCATCTCTTCCATTTCGTCGGTCTTGTTCGGCATCACAGCCGCTCGCGGGCCGTTCGCACGACGGACCGTCACTTTGGAGAGGTCCTCGACTTCGTCGGGGAGTCGGTGGCGAATCGCTCGCATCGTCATCGGTGCGATGCCACAGCCAGAGCAAGCACCACCGATAACGACCGTCACTTCACCGGTTTCGTCGTCGACATCTTCGATTTCGAAGTGACCACCGTGTTCTTGAATCTGCGGTACGTTGTCGTTGAGGAAACTGCGCGTCTGTCGTTCGAGGCTTTCTGCGCTCATACAAGTAATCCATTCGCCGGATATGTGTTAAAACTATGGAGTTAGGCCGCCCTAAATTTGAAAATGTAATTTTTAGGTTGCCCAAACAATTACAAACGTATAATTCCGCCACCGCTTCCTAGGAATACCAATAGAGTACCAGCCACTGGGTAGGACAGTTGGGATTGTAGAAATATTTCAGCACGATAGTTGTTGTACGATAGTATCAGGACAATGATTTAGGGCCGCCTAAAATCCGAAAACCATATGAGTATTTAGGTTGGCCTAAAACTATGGTAACGGTAGCAAACAGCTACGGACCACTGACGCAGGCATGAACGTCGAGAGACACACTCGACAGGCTCTCGACCGGGTCCACAGTGAGCAAGAACGCATCTTAGAGAAACAAGCCGCGTACGACGAGTTCGAACGTCGTATCCGCGGTCTCTCTCCCGGCACGCCCAACCAACGAGCGGCGGTGTCTCAGACGACGGGTGTGAGTGGCCTCGCTGGGTGTACGGTCAGTCAGGCAAGCACCAACCGGAGTCGAGGAGACCAGTGCCAGCAGGTGCGGGAGGCATTCGCCCAGACTGTCCGGCCGTGTAGCCTCGACGACGTTCGTACGCGGGAGTCGCTGTTGGAAACGATTCAGGAAGAACTAGGCGAAGACCTCGCGATTGCACTGGCCCCGAAGAGTGCAAGCCGATTTACGCCGGAGACCAAACGAGCAGTTATCGAAGCGACGACTGAGCGGCGTGGCGAACTCACCGTGATGAAGCGGGCGCTCGAACGAGAAGAGCGCTCACTCGAACGGACGGCCGACGCAGTTACAGACACCATCGACTGGCTTCGCCGAGTCGACGAAACACCCCTTTCGGCACTCGGATTCGACGAGTTGCAGGCGCGACACGGAGAGTTATCCGAGCGCCGGACTCGATGCGACACCCTCGCTCGTGAGCGCCAGTCGACGCTCGCCGAGACGTCGAACAGCGGCGTGAGCGTCGCCATCGAGCAGCGAGCACTCACCGAGTATTTGTACGCGGAAGCGACGGTCGAGTATCCCGCATTGGCGACGATAGGTTCCCTCGATAGCGTGCTGGCAGCGTGTCAGAGAGCGGTTCGAGACCACCTGGTTCGGAGGGTATAAGTTGCAATTGGACGACATTTATGTGACAGACGCAGTGAGCATTCGAGTAGCTAAGGAGAGCGTGAATACGTCTCAAGTAGACCTCTCAGGGACGGGCGTACCCACCTCCCAGCGTAAACACCAATGACAAGTGCATCGCTGTACCTGCTGGCACTGTACATCGTCGAACACAGAGAAGAGCCACCGATTTCGCCGAGTGCCGTCGCAGAGCAAGTCGGTCGCTCGTCGGCGACAGTCATTGAGGCCTTCCATCAATTCGACGAGGAGGGATTGGTCTCGTACGAACCGTACAAAGGAGTGGAGCTAACCGAAGCAGGAACGGAGGCCGCAGAAGAACTCCACGAGACGTACGTGACGCTCTCGTGGTTTTTTCGGAGCGTGCTCGACCTCGACGAGTACGAAGCAGAGGCGATGGAGATGGCGGGAATCGTCAGCGGAGACGTCGCAGAACGACTCGTCACGACACTTCCCTACGACGGCAGTTCGCCCGCCGAAATCCCCGAGATAGACTGAGGGAGTCGAAAACGAGACTAGAATCGCAACGGAACCCGAGAGTAGCGAACGATGCCGGTCACTCAGGCCGTGACGACTGTTTCGTATCGCTGTCGTCAGCCGATTCGTCCCCTGACGGTGAGCCTTCCTCCGCCTTGATGAGTGCTTCTGCGGTTCCGACAGCAGTGGTCGCCTCCTCGTGTGACGGCGCGCGCGGACTGAACGCGGCTCGTTCGTACCACTCGGTCAACGAACGAAGCATGTCGGAGTCGGCGATGCCGTCCCGAACGCTCTCGTAGAACTCGGTGTGTGTCTCCGAATCCGACCCGGGGGCGGCGTCCCGGAGTCGACGGCGGGTCGCGATGTACGCGCGTTCTGTGGCACCTGCCGGGTCGTCACCGAGTCGTTCGCGTGCGAGGCGAAGGAGTTCCCGCGGTGAGAGCACCGACTGACCCGTCGAGGATGCAGCACCGCGACTGCCACCGACGCGAGCGCGACCGGCGACGGGCGAGGGTGCCACGCCGACGCCGTCTGCGACGGTTCCGATACGTCGGAGCGCGACGAGGCCGCCGAGGACGACGACCACGACAGCGCCGAGCGCGACTGCGCCGGTCGGCACAATGACGTCACCGACCAGCAACTGTTCCTGCACCGTGACCGACTGACCACCCGGGAGTGGCACCGCGGGAAGGGCCGGTGCCGGGATGGCGGGGCGGGCAGGCGACACCACTCCGAGTTCGACAGCGACCGACTCGCTTTCTGCTGCCAGCAGGTTCGACCCGCGACCGGGGTACGCGACAGAGACGGTGACAGACCCGTTTTCACGTTGCTCGTCGTCCAGTGCGAGCGTGGTCGCGAACCGGCCCTGCTCGTCAGTCCGAATCCGTTCGACGCTCGTTCCGTCGACCCGCACGTCGAGCGTGACGTTCGAAATCGGCGTTTGGTCGGCAGTCCGGAACGCTCCCGTGACACGGACTCCCTCGTCGGTGGGGGCGACGTTCGCCAGCCGGACGGACGTAGCAGTCGTCTCGACTACGACGGGGCTGGTGACGTTGACCGGGGCGAGTGCCCGTTCTTCGGCGGGGATTTCGACGCGAAGTTGTCTGTCACCCGGTGCGACGTCAGCCGGCAAGTCGAGTTCGAAGACGAACCGGCCGTTTTCGTCCGTGACGTTCCGGGCACGGGTTCGACCGTCGATGGAGAGCGCGACTGTCGCATTCGGCGCGGGAGTCTCGTTGACGAACATTACACCTTCGACGCGGACGGTCTCCCCGTAGGCCGTCTGTGTGGGCGCGTCGTCGACAGTGAACGCGGGTGTCGACTGCTCGATTCGCAGCGAGAGTACCGTCGTCGACCCGAGGTACGAGGAGTTCGGGTCGGGAACGTACGAGACCGAGACGTTCTGCGGGCCAGTTCCGACCATCGTCGGTCGGTAGTCGAGACTGAACGACCCGTCGGCGTCGGTCACGACGCGCGTGGACTGCGCCCCGACAGTGATGTTGAGCGAGGCGTCTCCAAGCGGTTCGCCGTCTGTCTCGGTCACGCGGCCGGTAATCGGGAACGGGTCGGCGAACGACCCCGCGACAGCCCTACTTTGTGCCTCGATTTGTGTCCGTCTGAACTCCGCGTCTCGGACTTGCTCTTGGTCCTGTTCGACCGACGTGCTGACAGTTTCGAGACGCTCCCGCCCGACGTCGAGTTGGACGCCGCCTGTCGACTCCACCTCGGTGTAGTTCGCTTCGAGGCGAGTGCGCGACTCCGCCGCTTCGCCGGCGAGTTCGTCTAGTTCGCGCGCGAGGGTTCGCGCACGGTCCTCGTTGCCCGCGGCCTTCGCCTCAAGGTAGCGCTGGTACGTTCGGTCGTACTCCTGGACGGTCTCGATGTATTCGAGTTGCCCCTCACGAGTGTCGACGAGGCTCGTGCCGGTCGTATCGAGGTCGCGGTCGCTCGCGATGAGTTCGTACCGGTCGAGAAGTGTGTCGTACTCGGGGCCGAGAATCTCGCGTGCGCGTTGGTAGTCGTCGTCCGAGAGGGCTTCTGCACTCGATTTTAAGCGCTCACCCAGCGCAGCCACGAGATACGCCTCGACGGACGACACGTTGCCCTGGCCGACCGCCTCGTCGGGGTCGAGATGTCGCGGTGGCGACGACGCGTTCGTCTCGTTCGTCGCGTTTTGCATTCCCGTCTCGTTCGTCTCGCCATCGACCTGTTCAGCTATCGGAGCTCCACCGACTGCGACCTCACCGCCGAGGTCAGCGAACGCGACTGCTGGCGAGACCGCCGAAGCGAGGAGGAGGAAGGCAACTGCGAGGACCAGTGGTCGCACGTGTCAGGCCTCCATCGTGGGTTCGCTGACAGTGACCCAGACGTGGACGTGGTCGTCGGCGTTCTCGAACGTCGGGTCGGCCGGCGGGTCGTTGTAGTACAGCAGGTACGTCAGACGAAGGTTGCGGCCGGTGAACGACGGCGACACCTCGTGTTCGAGTCGCCACGTCTCGTCGTCTTCGAGGTTCGCCCGGAAGCGGTCGAGTTCGCGCTGTTCCGTCACCACTCCCTCGTCGTCTACGTCTTGCAACAGCACGACGACGGTGTAGGCCTGCTGGGACCCCTCGCGGTTTTCGATACCGACGACCATCGGCTTCGACTCGCCGAGTTCGAACTGCGACGGGTAGTTGTCGGCGATGAGCGTCCCGTCTTCGGCCTCGGCGAGGAGGTAGAATTCACTGAACGATTCTCCGACGCGGGGCTCCGCGGCCGCGTACGCGAGGCTCGCACCGGCACCAAGGACCGCGACCGCGACAATCACGTCGACCGGGCGAATGGCCCGGTTCTGGAAGGGGTCCGTGAGAATCTCCGGGGACTCGTACCGTTCGTCACCGGGCAGTGAGGCGCGGCGCGCTGCTGCGACGACTGTCGCGGAGAGCGTCACCACAGACAACGAGACGAGCACCGACCCCAAGGAGAGTACAAACGGCGAGAAGTGAATGCCGAGCGCGACGAGCGGAGCCACGACGATACTCGTCCCGATGGCGAACGTCAGTCGCTCGGCGTTGTCGGGGTCCTCCCGCGAATCCACCGACTGATCCGTATCGGGGGCCGCGGGATACAGCGCAGAGACGAGGGCGTACCCCGGCGCGAGGAGGACAAATGCAACGGCCAGGAGGCCGCGAATCGCTACCGCTACGGGTTCATCTGGGAGGACCATCGCGACCCACGTAGCGACGACCACCACGACGAGGATGGTCAGGTCGGCGGGGAACCCCCGTAAGAACGCGGGCGGTCGAAACTGTAGGCTCGCGTCCGTGGACATTGTTCACAATACGTGTGCTTACAGCAAAAATCAGTCGGTGCGACACGTCCGAAACGCGACCAGATTGGTCGGCGGACCATCTACCTCACCAACAACTTAAACTCGTTTGCTAACGTTGTACATTCGAGTGAAGCTAACAAGACGGTTCTGGGGCGTGGTCACACTTGCCATTCTCTCGGGAGCGGGGGCGGTCGCATTCGAGCGACCCGCGCTACTCGTCGCAGCCGTGGGCCCGCTAGCGTGGCTCGTCAGTCGGCAGTACGCCTTCGTCCGCGCCGCCGGCGTCGCAGTGTCGGGTCTCGACGTCGAGTTCACCCCGGAGCGTCGGACGACGCCGGCCGGCAAACCGCTGTCAGTGACCGTCTCTGCGAAGCTCCCGCGGCCGGTGTCGGCAGTCGTCAGTATCGAGCCGGACGTCCCCGTCGGTGCGGCGGCCGATGCCGAATCGACCATGTTACTCGAATCGCCGGCGACGGACGGGTCGCTCTCGTTCGACGTCACGTGGCGCGTCGCCGGGCGCTACGAACTGCCGCCCGCGCGTGTCGTCGTCGAGGATGCAGCCGGATTGTTCTCAGTCGAGACGACGATGGGCGACAGCGTCGTCGTCGACGTGGACCCCGCGCGAGCGACAGACGTTCTCGTGCGTGGCGGGCGGTCCGACAGGTTCGTCCCGCTCGGCGTCTCGAAACCGTGGCTCGCTGGACAGGGGACCGAAGTCGCCGACATCCGGGAGTACAAACCCGGCGACCCCACGAATCACATCGAGTGGAAAGCCACCGCGCGGCGCGGGTCGCTCCACATCCGCGAGTTCGAAGCCGAGACGAACCCGTCGGTGATGGTCGTCTTCGACGCGCGCGCGAGGCTGTCTGCCGGTGAGACCGGCGGCACAAAGCTCGCGTACCTCCGTGAGGTCGCACTGTCGTTCCTCCAGCGGTCACGAAACGTCTCCGAGCCACTCGGCCTGACCGTCGTCAGCGACGACGGTCGGCCGACGATGCTCGAACCCGGGAGCGCCGCCAGCCACTACAAACAAGTCCGTGAGAAGTTGTTCGAAGCCGGCAGCGAAAGCGGGTCCCAGACGAGTCAGTCTCCTCGGTCGCCCGGAAGCGCGCGCGCTGCCGCGTTGGCGCTGGAAACTGAGCAGTCGCCGTTCGCCCGCCAGCTCGAACCGTTCTTCCAAGCGCGCGCACCGTACGCGAGCGCGGTTGCAAACGACCCGCTGTACCGAGCAATCGTCCGTCACGGGAGCGTCGCTGGCGGGGACTCGCTGACCGTCATCTGCACCGACGACGCCGACCGGACGGCGCTCGTCGAGGCGGTGACTGCCGCCCGGCGCTTCGGAAGTCGCGTCCTCGTGTTCCTGACGCCCACGGCGCGGTTCGATGGACGGCTAACGCAGGACCGCCTCGACGAGTTCGAGCGCGTCCGCGCGCAACTCGCCGGAATGCCGAACGTCTGGGCCTACGAGGTTGCACCCGGACACAGCATCGAGACGTCCGAAGGCGAAGGCGACGCGGGACCGCAGTCGGCAGTCGGCGAGCACTCGACCGCCGGGCGCGGCGATGCCGACACAGAGACGAACGTCGCGGAGGTGCAATGATGCGCATCTCGACCGTCGAGGCGGCGGCCATCGGGGGGTTCGCCGTCGCCGCGTGGGTCTCGATTGGACCACTCGGCGTGATCATGGCGCTGGCCGTCGCACTGGCGTCGTTCCTCTTGTCGGCACCCTACGCGTTCGTCGTCGGACAGGTGCTCCTCGTCGCACTCGTCCCGACGACCGCCACGGGCTTTCTGGGCGCGGAAGTCGCGCTGGTCGGACTGGTCGTCGGTGACCTCGAAGACGCCGGCCAGGCTCGGCGAACCGTCCCCATCGCCCTCGGGTTTGCGCTCGTGGGGCTCAGCGTCGTGTTCGTCGCCGTTCCGTACGGAACCATGGCAGCAGCGGTCGCGGTCGTGACCGCCGGCGGACTCGCACTCGGTGTGCTCTCGCAGTACACCGTCGTCGGAGGGACCTAACTATGCACACATTCGACTCTGAGACAGCCGTCACCGAATCAGACGTTGCATCGCTCGCCGCACGAATCGACGAACTGGAGGCCGAAAACCAGCGTCTCAGAGCGGAGACCAGAGAACTCAGACAGGTCAGATACCGACGTGTCGCGCTCGGATTCGCCGTGGTCGGCGTCTTGTCGTTCGTGGCGGGGTGGTACCTTCCCACCTCGCAGACCGTCCTCTTCGGTCTCGGTGGGGTCGGTCTCTTCGCGTCGCTGTTGATGGTCTCGCTGGTGCCGACAGACATCGTCGCCGCACCGACAGCCAGCCACCTCCGGGCGGCCCACGCCGCCACGGTCGAAGAACTCGTCTCCGACCTCGGACTGCACCGAACGACGGTGTACGTCCCGACACCGAGCGAGCGACCGGAGATTGCCGACGTTCGGCTCTACATCCCGCAACACAGGGAGTACGAGGTTCCGTCGCCGCCGGCGCTCCACGACGTGTTCGTCGTCACCGAAGACGAGCGGAACCGCGGCGTCTCGTTGCCGCCGAGTGGCGGGGCGCTTCTCGTCGCCCTCGACAGAGACGAAGACGTTCCCCTGCTCGACGCAGACGAGATAGTCGAACGACTCCCGGATGCGCTTGTCGAAGGGTTCGAACTCGCAAACGACGTCGAAATCGACGCAGATATCGACGCTGGCAGAGTCTCGGTCTCGGTGTCGGGAAGCGCGCTCGAAGACGCTGAACTGCTCGACCACCCGGTCGGGTCGCTCGTCGCGAGCGCCCTCGCACGGGCACTCGGTACCGAGGTGACACTCACTGTAGAGACCGACACCGAAGAACCAGTGTTCGTCTGCCGGTGGGACCCGAAAACGACGCAAGACGAGCGTCGGGCCGGAACAGAGACCAGCGAGTTGGCCGCGTAGACTACCGCGAAATCGACAACTGCCGTACTTTTTCTCGTGCTTCTGCCGTCGAAATCTCCCGATGATAGAACACGGAGCCTGGCTCTTGGAGTGCGCCGCCGTCCGCGAGACTTCCCGTGTCGACCGGCCCGAAGCCGATGTCTCTGACGAGGTCGGCGACGACTGCTTTCGCTTCGGGGTCGTCGCCCGCGAGGAAGAGAGCGAACCGTTCCGACTCGGGGAGTTCGGGATGCCCTCTGTCCCGAAGCGTCTCCCAGTACATGGTGTTGAACGCCTTGACGACACGTGCACCCGGCAGTTGCTCGGCGACGAGTTCCGACGACGTGTCGTCGCCGAGGTCCATCACGTGGTAGTCTTCGGTGTACGGATTCATCGCGTCGACGACGATGCGGCCGTCGAACAGCTCAGCGTCCGGGAGCGTCTCGCGCTCTCGAAACGGAATAGCGAGGAGAACGAGCTCGCCGAACTCGACCGCACGTGCAGGTTCGACGGGCGAGATTCGCGGCAGGTTCTCCGCGAGGTCGGCCAACGAGTCCGGACCGCTTCGGTTCGCAATCGCCACCTCGTGGCCCACCTCCACGAACAGTTGCGCTGCTGTTGCACCCACCTTTCCGGCACCGAGTACACCGATTTTCATGAATAAAGATTGACGTTAAGTGCATTGAATCTTGGGTGAGAACGAGTGTCCGAGACGCAAGCGGCCTTACTCGTCGGTGCCGCCGTCGGCGACGCCGGAGGCTTCGTCCGCCGTGTCGGCCACACCGGGCGGGGAGACGGATTCGACGACCTCGTCGACGACGCCGCGTTCGTCGACGTCGCCGAAGACCGCATCGGGCCGAAGGACGATACGGTGGGCGACGGTCGGCTTGGCGAGCGCTTTCACGTCGTCCGGGGTGACGTAATCGCGTCCGTGGAGGGCTGCACGGGCCTTGGACGCAGTGAGGAGGCCAATCGAGGCACGCGGCGACGCGCCGTAGGCTACCGCTGGGTGTTCGCGCGTTTCGGTCACGAGGTCGACGATGTACTGTTTCACGTCGTCGTCGACGAACACCTCGTCGACCGCGTTGCGGGCCGATTCGAGTTCGTTCATCGTGATGACCTGCTGGATGCGGAGCGGGCTGAGGTCCGGGTCGGCGTCGAACCGGTCGAGAATCGTGTGCTCTTCGTCGTCCGACGGGAGGTCGACGATGTACTTGAGTTGGAAGCGGTCGCGTTGCGCCTTCGGCAGTTCGAAGGTCCCCTCCATCTCGATGGGGTTCTGGGTGGCGACGACGAGGAACGGGTCCGGGAGCGCCAGCGTGTCGCCCTCGATAGTGACCGTCCCCTCCTGCATCGCTTCGAGGAGCGCCGACTGCGTCTTCGGCGTCGCCCGGTTGATTTCGTCGGCGACGACGACGTTCGTGAACACTGGTCCCTTCTGAATCTCGAAGGTGCCCGTCTGTTCGCGGTACACTTTCGTCCCCGTGAGGTCGGCGGGGAGCACGTCAGGCGTGAGTTGGATACGGCGGGTGTCGAGGCCGGTCGCCCGGGCGAACGACGCAGCGATAGTCGTCTTCGCCACGCCCGGGACGCCCTCGATGAGGACGTGACCTCCGGTCAGGAGTGCGATGGTCAGTCCCTCGACCACAGCTGCGTTTCCGACGAGAACTGTTTCCATTTCTTCGGCCAGCGCGTGGTAAATTTCGGAAACGTCAGTCATGACAGTAGTAACAACGGCAAAGGCCAAAACTGTTTGTCCAATAACGGGAGAATCGAGTGGTCTCAGGAGCCATCAAAGCAGTGCGAGACAATGGCTCACTAACGGTCAGAGCCGGGACGTCGCTCCCGACGCGGTGCGGCGAGGAAGCCAATCGCGAGCGCGACTCCCACACCGAGGATGACCTGAACGCGCTGGTCAGTTCGAACGACTTGCTCGACGACCGCGAGCGCCGGCGTCCCCGTGCTTCCAGTCTGGTCGATAACGACACGGTCGTGCTGTTCGACGAGGGCCGACGCGAACGCGCGGTTCCCCGGTCGGTCGAGCATCGCGTTGATGAACAGACTCGGGTCCGAGACGGCGACGACACGGCCGTTACCCACGGGTTCGACGGTCGCTACCGGGTGTGCCGCCATCGGCTCGCGCGGGTCCGGTTCGCCGTCCCCGTTGGTATCGAGATACGAGAACGTCGAGGCGCGAACGAGCGGCGTGAGACTCTCGGGGAGTGCTGCCGTGCCATTGGCGGCGACGACGGGCGTCCCGTTCTCGTCGAGCGTCGTCGCGCTGTCCGCATAGATGGCCGTGCCGTAGTTGAGCGTCAGCCCCTCGACACCGGTCGTGAAGTTGTGCTGCGTGACGTTCCGCGCGATTGGAAGCGCAGGGTCGCGGTAATACAGTCGCTCGTCTCTGAGAACGCGCCCGTCGAAGCGCGCGTCCGCGCCGACTCCTTCGAGGACGGCGTTGCCGCCAGTTCCGTAGTCGTCGGCGACGACGAGCGTGCCGCCAGCGCGGACGAACGACCGAAGGGCAGCGAGTTGCTCGGGTGACGGGTCGGACGGCGCACCGACGAACGCGACCGCGCCGACTGGTTCGACCCGGTCGTACTGTGCGGGTTCCGTGACAGTGAGTGCCCGGATGTCGGAGTCGGATGCAACCCCTCGAAGCGACGAAGAGCCGTCCCACTCGGTGTTGTAGGCGTCGAACGCGATAGAGGACGTGCCGGCCGCAACGCCGAGTGACGCGGCGACGACGACGACGTAGAGGACGAACGCGAGTTTCGGAATCCGGCGACGAGACGTCATAGCACCCCTCCTTCCTGCAGTATCGTGGACACCCGAGTGACGACGACGTAGCCGAACACGAGGAAGCCCGCGAGGATTATCCAGCGCAGGTGGTCCCGCCAGCGCTGGACGTGGTTCACCGGCTCGGTGAGCTCCGTGATGAACAGAAGTCCGACGAAGACGAAGACGAACAGTAAGTCGAGCGCGACGAGTTCGAGAACCGAGAGAACCGCGACGCTGACCAGTGTCCACGTCAACAGTGCGTAGACGAATCGGAGACGTCCCGGTACCATACCACATATGTCGTCACGTAGGTACTTGTACCTTCCTCGGAATTTCACACCATCAGACGCCATACCCGTCGATTTTCCTGAACGAATCGACCACAAGGTGGATACCCTTCGGGCGACAGATACCAGTCATGTGGCCGTGGGGACACCTCGCATTTGGCTACCTCCTCTACTCACCAGCGGTGCGAGCCAAGACTGGCCGCGCGCCGGAGGGGGTAGCCGCCATCGCGCTCGCTCTCGGGACGCAGTTCCCGGACCTCGTCGACAAGCCGCTGGCGTGGTATCTCGACGTGCTTCCCCACGGTCGGTCGCTCATGCACTCCGTGTTCGCGCTCGTCGTGGTGTCGCTGGTCGTGATTCGTCTCGGTCGGCGGTACGAATCCCCGGCGGGTGCGGCGTTCGCCGTCGGCCACGCGTCACACCTCGCAGGCGACGCACTGAGACCACTCCTCGCTAGCGACTGGGCGAACCTCACGTTCCTCGCGTGGCCGTTGCTTCCCGTCCCGCTGGCGACAATCGAAGACACGTCACTGGTGGCACTCCTCACGAGACTCACGCTGTCGAGCGCTGCGTTCGGTGAAGTACTGTTGGGGCTCAGCGTCGTGTTGCTGTGGGTCCTCGACGGCCGACCGGGACTACAGACGATTGGCCGCCTCGTTCGCGGAAGGTCGCGGGAGAATCGTCGTCACTGAAACGTCGTCACTGAAACGTCGTCACTGAAACATCGTCTGAAACGTGTGCGAGCGAGACCTATTCGCGTCGCTTCCGCGACCCGCGAAGTCCCCGGCGCTTCGACTCCTGAGAATCGAGAACCATGGCGAGCACCAAGCCGAGGGCACCACCCACCGCGCGTTTGACCGAGCGACCCGATGGTGTCTCGAACGACGCGAGCGAGCGAAGGACGCCGAGGAAGCCGAGAAGCGTCACCACCGCGCCGACGACATAAGAGATGGCGACGGGATTCCTGGAGGGAACGTACTTCCGCCAGAGCCGCCAGAGGAAGTCCTTGAGCAGGAGCATCGAGAGTTTCGGGACGAACGTCCGGTAGTCGATTCCGCTCTCCTCGTCGCCGTAGCGGGCCCGCATCGGAACGTTCACGACGGGCATATCGGCGACGTTGAGTCTGACGAGAAGGTCGTTGAGAAACCCGTAGTCGTCGTAGAGCGCCCCGAGGCCGACCGCACGCAATGCCTCCGCAGAGATTGCGGTGTAGCCGTTTTGCGGGTCGCGGATGTGCCAGTAGCCGCTCGCGATGCGGGTCAAGAGCGTGAGGATGACGTTCCCGAACAGCCGATGGCCCGGCATATCTGCCCAGGAAGCGGGACCGGTGAGTCGGTTGCCGACGGCGTAATCGGCCTCGCCGCGAGCGACGGGGTCGATGATGTCTTCGAAGATGTCGGGGTCCATCTGTCCGTCCGCGTCCATGACGGCGATGACGTCGATGCCGTCTTCGAGGGCTGCACGGTAGCCGGTCTTGACAGCCGCCCCGCGACCGAGATTCGTCTCGTGACGAATTGGGACGACGAAGTCACCAGTGAGCGCACCACCGTCGGAGTCACCAGTGAGCGCGCCACCGTCAGAGAGTGCCTCCGCGGGCGTACGCGAGTCGTCGTCGAACTCACTCCGGAGCACGGACTCGGTTTCGGTATCGCCGACACTCGGAGTCGCCGAACGTGCCGCGTTCGCGCGGGCGGCGTGGGCGCGAATGACTTCCCACGTGTCGTCGTTAGAGCAGTCGTCGACGACATACGCTCTGTCTGCGACCGACGGCAGGGTGTCGATGACGTCGCCCACAAAATTCGCTTCGTCGTGGCCCGGAACGACGACGGCGACTGTCTTACCGAGATACACGTGAGTTACCCCCCAAATATCGGGCGTTCCGCCCCTGTCCTCCTCTCTCCGGAGGTCGTGTGTCGGCAGTCATAGATATTCTCGACAGAATCTTTCGTGAGAGCCACCTTTGTTAAGCGGCAACTCCCCCCAAAAAGACATCTACAATACACATTAATTCCGGCGTAATTGACCCTCTACCTTCAGAATCTCACGAATAAACTGAAAACATGTCTGTCGTATTTTTTTGAATTTCAGGTATTCAATACACTCTTGAGAGTCGGAACATACACTATTCAAAAATCAATCATTTTGAGCGTCGAGAGTCCCTTCGTAGCGGGCGACGACACGACAGTCACAATACCGGGAGGAGGAACACAGGAACCGCCATAGTGACGAGATGGATGCGTGTACCGAGATAGATACGTCTCGGGCCGTGAGTGCGAGAAGAAAGAAAGATAGAACCTAGTCGGGGCGATTCGAGGACACGTCGACGCCGCCATCGGAGAGCGGGGCGTCTCCGTGCGTGGCGTCCTCGACGTGTTCGAGCGTTGGCTGGCGGTCCTCGACCGGAGGTCGATGACCGTCGTCCAACACGGCTTCGTACAGAGAGACGATGTCGGCGGCGACGACGTCCCAATCGAACTGGTCGCGGACGTAGGCCCGGTTTCGCTCACCGACGGTGGCTCGGAGGACATCGTCCTCGACGTACCGTCTGAGCGCCGTTGCGAGTTGCGCCCGCGAGGGTGGAATGTTGAGCACCGCCCCGTGGGTTCCGTCCTGGATGACGTCTGCGAGCGCCCCTGCAGGGGTCGTGACGACCGGAAGCCGGGCGTTCATCGCTTCGAGAACGACCGTCGGAAGCCCCTCCGAGCGGGACAACGAGACGAACACGTCGGCGGCGTGGTAGGCAGCCTGCAACTCCTCGAACGGGAGGTTCGAGAGGAAGTGGAATCGGTCGTCCGCCCGCGCCTGCAAGTCGGCGACGAACGACTCCTCACCGTGGCCGACGACGACGACGTTCACGTCGAGGTCCGCGAGTTCGTCGACGACGGTGTCGACGAGTACGTCGGGATTCTTGAGTTCGACCAATCGCCCGACGAAGAGAATCGTCGGTCGTGACGGGTCGATGCCGTGCGTTTCGCGGAACGCTTCGACAGTCGATTCCGGGACGTCGTGTTCGTCGGGATGGATACCGTTGGGAATGACGACGACCTTCTCCTCGGGAACGCGGTACTCGCGGAGGAGTCGCCGCTTTTCGGCCGCACCGAGGACGATAATCCGGTCCATTCGGTCGAAGATGAACTGTGCGAAGGGGCGATACGCGAACTCGACTGCCTTGGCGACGAGTCCCCCCATCGGTTGGAACCCGTGAATCGTCATCACCGTCGGCGCGTCTTTCGGAAGCGCGAGCGTGGCGGCGAGCGACGAGAGGTACCACGGACTGTGGAGATGATAGACGTCCGCGTCGTGCTGGCGAACGACGCGAAACAGTTCGAGAGAAAGCGGGTTGCGCATCACCGTCGCCGTCGTCTTACAGTACGTCACCCCGGATTCCGGGGCGAGTGGACTCCGGTCGTTGGCGAGGCTCATGTCGGTCGTGACGACGTCGACAGCGTGCCCACCTGCCCGGAGTGACTCGGCGAGGCGGTGGCTGTAGTTCTCCAACCCGCCGAGTGAGGGGCGGTGGAGGTGGTTGACTTGAACGACGTGCATTGACAGGCGTCGATTGGTCGAGTGGGGCGTTAGTAAGCCGTCGGCTACCGCCGTAGACGGCCTTCTCAGCGCCGGTACGAGTCGCACTTCGGTCCTGGTACGAATCGCGTAACTATCCCGAACGACGGGCAAGAGTAGAGCAGAAGTCGCCCGTCAGACAATCATGAGCACCGACACACCCCCAGAGTACGAGATAGCGCGACGACCGGCGACGACACCGGTCGAAGCGACCAGACGAGAGCGACCGGACGACCGACTCGAAATCTGGTACTTCATCGGTGCGCTGACCGTCGGGGGTGCAGAGCGCACGCTCGTGGACCTCGTCAACGGACTCGACAGAGAGCGGTACGACCCGACCATCTGGACGCTGTTCGACGAAAACAGGCTCGCCGACACGGTCGACCCGGCGGTTCCGATTCGAACGCTGGGACTCGGCGCACAGACCCGGGCCGACGACGCCGCGTTCGTCGAGGGCGGGAGCAACCCCCTCGACTACGTCCGCGCACCGCTTCGATTCGTCCGCGCCGTCCGTCGCGAACAGCCCGATATCGTCCAGTCGTTCCTCTTCTACGACAACACCATCGCCCGTCTCGTCGGCCTCGTCGCCCCGAAGACGACAATCGTCACGGGCGCACGAGGACTCCAGAACATCTCGAACCCGGTGATTCGAGCCATCGACACTGCGCTCATTCCGCTCTCCGACCGCATCATCTCGAACTCGAACGCCGGGGCGGACGCCTACGTGGCGCGCGGAGCGAATCCCGAGCGCGTCGGTGTCGTCCACAACGGCCGCGACCTCACCACGTTCACCGACGCCGAACCGGCGGGGCTCCGCGCCGAACTCGGACTCGACGCGGACGCTCGGCTCGTCGGGGTCGTCAGTCGCCTCGTCGAGCGAAAAGGCCAGCGTGACCTCATCGACGCGTGGCCCGGCATCCGGCGCGCACATCCCGACGCGCACCTCGTCCTCGTCGGTGACGGCGTCCTCCGCGACGAGTTCGCCGACCTCGCGGTCGACCGCGGCGTCTCCAACTCGGTTCACTTCCTCGGGACGCGCGACGACGTGCCGAACGTCCTCGCCGACCTCGACCTCTTTGCGTTCCCCTCGCACTGGGAGGGGCTTCCCGGCGCGCTGCTCGAAGCCATGGCTGCGGGCGTCCCAATCGTCGCGACCGACATTCCGGGAAACGACGAACTCGTCACCGACGGCGAAACCGGCGTGTTAGTCCCGGCTCACGACCCAGCCGCGCTCTGTGGGGCAATCTCGGGAGTGTTGGCACACCCCTCGCAAGCCGAGCGCTACGGGCGTGCCGCACAGGCTGACGCCGTCGACCGATTCGGATTGGATCGGATGGTCAGCGAGTTCGAAGCACTCTACGAATCGCTTCGTGACGACTGAGAAGACGCTGGCCGAACCAGTGGGCCGGGCGGATGTCTAGCAGGCCGATAGGGACGGCTTTATGCGACTGTCACGCCTGGTAACCGGACCCAAACAAAGGCAGATACCGCCCCATCTCTCCTCATGCGAATTCTCGTCACCGGCGGTGCCGGATTCATCGGCGGCCACCTCGCAGAGGCCTTCGCACGAGAGGGCCACGACGTCGTCGTCGTGGACAACTTCACGCCGTACTACGACCTCGGAATCAAACATCACAACGTCGACGTCGCCCGACAGGCAGCGAGCGAATCGGGCGGCTCGTACGAACTCGTCGTCGGCGACGTTCGAAACGCCGAGTTGATGGAGAAACTCGTCCGCGACAGCGACATCGTCTACCATCAGGCGGCGCAGGCGGGCGTCAGGTCGAGCGTCGACGAACCGCTCCGCGTGAACGAAATCAACGTCCGAGGGACGCTGAACGTGCTCGAAGCGGCCAGAGACGCCGACCTCGAACGCGTCGTCTTCGCGAGTTCGTCGTCGGTCTACGGCACGCCCGAGTACCTCCCGTACGACGAGTCGCATCCGACCTATCCAGTCAGTCCGTACGGAGCCTCCAAGCTCGCCGCCGAATCGTACGTCAGCACGTACAACGAAGTGTACGACCTGCCGACCGTCTCGCTCCGGTACTTCACCGTCTACGGGCCGCGGATGCGCCCGAACATGGCCATCTCGAACTTCGTCTCGCGGTGTGCGAACGGCGAGCCGCCAGTCATCTACGGCGACGGACGGCAGACGCGTGATTTCACCTACGTCGACGACATCATCACCGCGAATCTGAGGCTGCTCGACACCGACGCGGCCGACGGGGAAGTGATGAACATCGGCAGCACCGACAACATCTCCGTGCTCGACCTCGCAGAAGCGGTCCGGGACCGGGTCGCACCGTCGATGCAAATCGAGTACGACGAGCGTGCGCCGGGAGACGCCGAGCACACCCACGCAGCCGTCTCGAAAGCCGCCGACCTCATCGACTACGAACCCCGAACGAGCATTCGAGAGGGAGTCAGCGCGTTCGTCGATTGGTACGACGCGAACCGCGACTGGTACGAACCGCTCGTGCGGTCGTCGATGGGCGCAGCCGACGCTGCGAGCGCCCAGTCGAACGACTGAACCTGACTGTCTCGTTTTATTAGGTTTCCAACTGCCCCGTTCCGACGACAGCGGTCCGATTAATCCGAACTTTTCTGTCGAGCGTTCAGGAAAAACAGCAGCTTATTCGTGAATGTTCGCGGTCGCGGTTCGGGGAAACTCGACAGGCCAGATTCACCCCACTACACATGCTACCAAACGCCATATCCATATTTACTAATTCCTGACCGTCAGTCGTTAATAGCGTGTTAATACGCCTCAAACACCAGAATTCAGCCGTTTCGAGCACCCCATAGAATTCATCGAATCCGTCGGAATTCGTGAAATTCGGCAATGTCTGAATATTTTACGAACAATAGATTTATGTAATTAACCCCCTGTTAACCGAGTGAATGGCATCCGAACGACAGCCCCAGACAGACTCTGACGACGGAGACGGGGACCGGCTCAGCTTCAGTCGGCGGTCGTATCTGCTCATGGCAGGTTCGGCCGTCGCGTCGGCTGCAGCAGCCGGCTGTCTCGGCTCCGACGACAGTGCATCCCTCCCACAGGAGATGCGGCCCGTTCAGGCCGTGTTTGGTTACGGTGGCGAAACGATGACGATGACCGAGTCGAGTTCCCTCTCGGGAACCCAACCGAACTCGTTGTCAGTCGCCTCCGAGTCCGAATCGAACGACACCCGTGCGACCGCAGACCCCGTCTCCGTGGGGACAGCGGTCACTGGGACGCTCGACTCCGCAGAAGTCGACTGGTTCGCGTTCGACGTCACCGCCGGTCAGACGGTGACCGTGACGCTCGACCGCGTTCCAACCAGCGGTATCACGTCCCTCATCCTGTACGGGCCGGGCGGCGAATACGTCGATCTCGTGTACGTCGGCACCGATACGCCGGCGACCGTCGATATCGACGACGCTGCTGTCTCCGGCACCTACTATGCACAGGTCGTGGACGTCCAGCAGGGCTCGGGCGACTACGAGCTCACAATCGCCGACGGCGCGAGTTCTGGCGACACGACCACCACGGACACCACCACCACGTCCACGGACACGACGACGACGTCCACGGACACTACCACAACGACGACCAGCACGACGACTACCACCACGGCCACGCCGACGACTACCACCACGACAACCTCCAGCGAGAGCGAATACGGCTCTCAGGCGTACGGTGAATACGGCTACGGTGGCATCACGCAGTAATCAACCCTCCAACACAGAACAATGAGCGAACGCTACAACACCCCCGACGCAGGAACCCTGAACTGGCACGTCCCGCTGAACGAGAACTTCAAGAACCTCGGCACCGACGTCGAGATTCGCGACGACGACGCGAACAAGTCGAACTACGACCCCGCGGTCGGCGCGAAGTTCTTTGCAAACGACACGAAGAAGGTCTACCTCGGCGACGGTTCCCAGTGGAACTACATCGGCGACATCGCCAAACTCCCCGGCGACGTCGTCGTGAGCGACACGGAACCGTCGAGCGCGAGTGTCGGCGACATCTGGATCGAGACGAGCTCCACCAACTAAGCCAATGACGACCTACTACGTGGACCCGGCAAACGGGAACAACAGTAACTCGGGGACGTCCCTCAACGACGCCTTCGAGGACCTCATGCCTGTCGAGGTCGACGGCAAAGTCGACCTCCAGGCGGGCGACGTCGTGAAGGTACGCGACACGGCAGTCATGTACCCACCGTCGAAGCCCACATGGTGGCAGACCTCGGGGACCGCCGACAACCCCATCGTCATCGAGGCGTACGAGAACGAATCGCCCATCATCGACTGCTCGAAGTACGACGGAACCCACGGTCTCGACCTCCTCGGGACCCAGCACATGGTCTTCCGCGGCCTCGAAATCCGCAACGCCGGGAAGAACGCCATCCGCTGTAACGGGACCGACGGACAGGACGCCCGCGAGTGCCTGTTCGAGGACCTGCACATCCACCACTACGGCCAGAACAGCCAGTGGGCCGGCAACGGCATCATCTTCTACGGCAAGTCGTTCGACCACGTCGTTCGGAACGTCGTCGCCCACCACGGCAGCACCGGCGGCGGCTCCGACGGCTTCTACGTCGGCGGCTCCTCGGGCGCTGGTCGCGGTGGCGGGCACCGCTACGAGAACTGTGAAGCCTACCTGAACGCAGACGACGGCTTCGACTTCTACGACGCGGACCCGAAGCACCCGAACGTGATGGTCAACTGTGTCGCTCACCACAACGGGCACGACGGCATGGGGACCTCCGGCGACGGGAACGGCTTCAAGGTCGGTGGCCCGGACTTCGAGACCGGGAACAACGTCCTGAAGCGGTGTGTCGCCTACAAGAACGACGAGCGCGGGTTCAACACCAACGGCGCACGCGTCCCCAACGAGTTCTACAACTGTACCTCGTGGGACAACGGCAGCTACGGCTTCCACTTCAGCGGAAGCGCCGACAACGTCGTCCGAAACTGCGCGTCGTTCGCCAACGACAAGACCGACGTGGAGTCCCTCTGGAACGCCGACTCGGCGTACAACTCCTGGGACCTCGACATCTCGAACCCCGAGTTCGAGACCACCGACCCGAGTTCGGACAACTTCCTCCGGCCAAAGGATTCCAGCCCGCTCGTCGACGCTGGGACCGACGTCGGACTGGATTACGCGGGCGACGCACCGGACCTCGGTGCGATTCGCTCGGAAGACTCCATCAACACCTCCGAACCCGAACCAACCAGCCCGACCGCGGCCCTGAAGTTCAACGACGGCACGCAGCACGTGTCGCCTGTCGGCGTCCGGTACTACGACGGCAGCCAGTGGGTCGCCACGAGTCTCAAGGTCATGATGGACGGCGGGTTCGTCGAGGCGTTCGGGAAGGTACCCTACGACGGCGGCTCGACTGGTGGCGACACCAGCGACGGGTCCGACTCCGACGGTTCGACGGGCGACGGCTCGACGTCGACGACCATCCTCGAAGACTTCACCAACGGTCTCGGGAACTACGTCGGCGACGTCAGTTCGTTCTCCATCGTCTCGTCTCCCTCGGTCCGCGGCAACGCGGGACTGCTGTACGACCAGACCGGGAGCGACAAACTCATCCTGCGCGACTCGCCCTCCACGACGGTCGTTCAGGACACCACCTACCGCGCCAACATCTACGCGCACACGGGTGGGAACTACGGCAAGGTGTACTTCTTCGCAAGCGGCTCCAGCTGGAGCGACGTGAGCGGGTACGCCATCGAGTACGACACCAACAAGGGTGTCTCGCCGCAGTTCAAGCTCCTCCGTCTCGACAACGGGAGCCTCACGGTTCTCGACGAGGTGGCAATCACGCCGGCCCTCGACGAGTGGATGGACGTCGAGTTCACGCCGAAATCGGACGGCAGCATCGTCGCGCGCCTGTACGACGCCAGCGGCACCGAAGTCGCCAGCGTCTCGGCGAACGACACGACCTACACCTCGGGGACGTACGGGTTCGGGTGTAACAACCCGAAGGTCAGCTTCGACTACCTCCGGGAAGTCTAAGCGACACGCTCCGGGCATCGGGCACAGCCCTCCACGCATCGACCACCAACCACCCTCCACCACACCGGGCAGACACCGGGCGCGCAGACACCGGACACCCACCACGACCGGGCATCCATCGGGTGACTACCACAACCGGGCATCCCCGCTCACACGCTGTCAGAGGCACCCACTGAAAAACAGCCCTCCAACACCAGCCCTCCACCACACCAGCCCTCCAACACACCAGCCCTTGCACGACGGGGCACGCCGGTCGCCCTCCACCGACGACCGACTCGAATCGCACGCTACCCACTGTCCATCACGCTCATCCGGCCGCATCCGCGGCCGAAAACTGACGTCCGGGTCGACGACTGTCGCCCGGGGGTCACGTCCCTGCTGACGCTTCGTTCGTACTTATTCCACCGACTCCACTCCCCGAGAGCCCCGCTGCAACTCAGCCAGCAGGGAACGTCTCGGTGGCGGCGTTCGGTTTGTCCTCGCCCCACCGGATGTACCAGCCCTGGAACCCGCCGTTCGAATAGACGCGATTGACCGTGTGGTCGGCGTCCATCTCGGCGATGTCGGACTGGTCGTAGAGGAACAACTGCTCTCGCTGGTTGTCGGTGAAGTACGCCGCGTCGAGGAACCGACGGTCGTACTCGTGTGTCGCGGCGTACGAGTGCGTGTACGAAATCGACGCCCGTTCGTACTCGTCGTAGCCGAGCCCGGGCGTCAACGCGTATCGTTCGCTCTCCTCCGAGAACGTCCGACGCGGGAGCGTGATGTCCTCCCCGCCGCTGAGGTACCGTTCTGTCTTCACGGTCAGACTGAACGACCGAACGGGCAGGTCGGGGTTGTGATACTGGAGCATGAAGTCCGCGCCTTCGTACTCCGAGTAGGTCATGTGCTTGTTGGGGCCGTAGACCGTGAACGTCCCGAGGAGTGCCGCGGCGACGACGACGACGACGAGGACTGCCGTCCCGACGACGCGGAGACGGAAGTTCCCGCGGGCGACCAGAAGCTTCAGGAAGCTGAGGCCGACGAGGAGCGTCGCAAACACGAGCGCATAGCGAGCGATGCGTATCGGTCCGGTGGCGATGAGGTAGGTTCCGAGGAAGACGACGCCGACGGCGGCACCGATTCCGAACTGGGTCACGAGGAAGCCGTCGTGGTACTTCACGTCGGTCTTGAGGAGACGGCGGACGAGCCAAAGCGAGAACACCCCAGCCACGGCGAAGTACAGGAAGACAGCCCCGTACAGTTGCACGAACCGCTGGACGAGTTCGAGAGCCGTCAGCCCGGCGTTGCTCGCGAGTTCCGCCCGTTGGCTGGCCGGGTTCGTCTCGCCCGCGAGCGCGAAGATTTGGATGAGGCTCAACTGCGCTCGGCGAAAGCCGATGTACCACATGAACGCCGCCGGGATGATTGCGAGGGCAATCATCGGCCGAATCGAGCGAACGGGATTCCCCGTCACGCGACGGTAGATGTTGCTGTAGCCGACGGTTCCGACGACGATGATGACGAAGAACAGCGCCGACACCGGGTGGAAGAAGACGAGCGCGAGACTCGACACGGCGACGAGGCCGATGTATCGCCGGTCGTTCGTCCGGCGGGCGCGTTCGACGAACGTGAGGAACACGGGAAACAGCATGAACGACAGCACCGCGGGTTGCAGTTGCGTGTAGAATTTCGCGAAGTACAGCGGCGTCGCGGCGGCGATACCGAGGGGAAGCGCCCGGTCGTCACCAGTCAAGGCCCGGAGGTACACACCGACGCCGAGGACGTAGATGACGGTGAAGACGAACGGTGTGAGTTGGATGAGCGTCGCGACGGGAACCCCGAAGAAGACGAGTTCGGCGAAGAGCATGTGCTCGAACGGGTAGAAGACGTCGCCCGGAAGCGACCCGAAGGCGACGAGGTCGCGGACCGCGCCGAGGTGGTACAGCGAGTCGGACGTGCCGCGCCCGTAGAGACGATAGCCGCGGACGCCCGGAATAGCGAAGAACAGCGCGTACTGCGCGAGCAGGAGCGTGACCGCGCGCGTCCAATTCCTGTTTCGGGTTACTGCGCTTCCGACCGAGACGAGGACCGCGGTCGCGATACCGAGCCCGAACGTGACCCAGTAGGTGACTGGAAACGCGGTCACTGGCGACGGTTCGTACCCGGCAGGCGGCGGGACGAGTATGAGAAGCGCGCTCTGTGCGAGCACTGCGAGGGCGGCGACGACGAGAAGCGCCCGTTGAACGGGCGGTGCGAGAAGCGTCGGGAGCGAGAGCTCCGGGATGGTTCTCGTTCGACGGTCTGTGGAGACCGCCATCTTAGCACCTCCGCCTCAATCCACCGAGACTCACGGAAGACTCACGGGAGGATACGTCACCGAACATGAATACTGTTCCGTGCCAAACATAGATGGTAATGGATTGATTAACTCGTACGAAACCAAAGTAGACCGGACATTCTTGGAATTACAACATTCATAATTTACTAATTGTATCACGATGAATAGTTCATGCACAACAGACGCAGATTCCTCGGTGGAATTGGAGTTGGCATGATAGCGATTTCGGGATGTCTCGGAACGGGGCTCCTCGAAGGACCAGACGATGCAGACGACGGCGAAGCGAGCCAGAGCGGCGGCAGTTCTGGCGGGTCCAGTACCAAACAGACGGCGACTCCAGACGAGTCAACGCCCGAGCAGACGCCCGAATCGACGCCGGAAGCGACTTCAGACGAGTCGATGCCCGAACAGACGCCCGAAGAGGTCGAATCACTCGAAGACCGTATCACGTTCACGCGCGACGACGATGACCCAGCAGTCGTCGGGACGCTCCTGATGAAGGGACCGATTCCGGGCGTTATCGTCTCGACCGACTACCAGAGCGCGGACGCGTGGCAGAACTACGCCACGCTCGACGAAGAAAACGGAACGTACAAAATCGGTCTTTCGGTCACGGCTGGCGCGGCTATCGGCCGTCTGAGCGTCGCCGGAACAATGTACGACGCCGATGGCGACGTCGTGAGCAGACATACCGACGTGAGCAACAACATCCCGACTGACGAAAAGGCCCTCATCCACCTCAGGTTCGACGGTGACGTGAGCAAGATGCACTACTTCGAGATATCGCTGGACAACCCCGCGTAAGCGTGGTTAGGCACCGCCAGCATACGCCTCGAACTCTTCTCCGCGAATAGCGAAGTACGCGACACCGACGAGTCCGACGACCGATGCGACGCCGAACGCGAGTGTCGGGTCTGTCGCATAGAGCCATCCACCGAGCGCCGCGCTCGGGATGACGACCGTGTTTCGAACGAGGTAGTAGGTGCCCGTCACGCGACCGCCCGAATCCCGCTCTGCGGGGCCGACGATGAGCGCCTTGTGTGCCGGAAGCCCGGCGAACCGGAGTCCCGAAAACGCGAAGAGGGCGACGAGGACCCACTGGTTCGACGGCGCGAGGATGAGGAGAATCGGAAAGGCGGCGTAGACCGTAAAGCCGAGTCCGACGACGGGCTTGAGCCCGGTTCGCTCGGCGAGTTTCGAGACGGGGAGTTTCGTGAGAATGGCGACGACCATCTCGACGCCGAGGAGGATACCGAAGAACGCGTCCGGCCTGAGCGACACACCGAATCCAGTGAATCCGACCGCGAGGAAGTCGGTAACGACGATGACGAAGAAGACGTACACCATCCCGTTCGCGAATCGGATGAGCGTGTCGGCGACGAGAAGCGGCCGAAGCGTCGACGGGAGCGACCGAAGGTCTGCACGGATTTGGGTGAGTCCCTCGAAGGACTTCCCGATAGAGTCCTCGTCCGCGTCGTAGAGGAAGTGTTGGGCGACGGTGGCGACGATGCCGAACGCCGCGGCGACGACAAGCACGTACTGGAAGCCGACGACGAACGAGGCTGTCGCCGCGAGCAGGGCCGCAGCGATGAGCGGGCCGAGTAAGAACCCGATTCGACGGAAGATTTCGGTGCTGGCGAAGCCCATCGCGAGACGGTCCGGCGAGACGCTCTGTTTGACGATTGCGAACGTCGCGCCGAGTCCGAACGACTTCCACGCCTGCGTGAGAAAGAGACCGACGAAAATCCATATCCACGGTTCGAGGGAGACGCCTGCGAGCGTCACGGGGGGGACCGAGGGCGCGACGAACCAGAACAGAAAGCCAGCAGAGGAGATGGTACCGAACAGCGTCAGCGAGAGTCGCGAGCCGAGTCGGTCCGAGAGCGCCCCACCGGGATAGGGATAGAGCGCGCCGATGAGGTTGCCGACGCTCCCGTACAGGCCGACGACGGTGGCTCCCGCGCCGAGAACACGCAGATATTCGGGGATGTACCGACCGGTCATCTGAAACGAGAGGCTGAACGCGAGCATCGCCAGAGAGAGGACGAACACGTCGCGTTCGAGCCCGATAAACTGCCTGAAGGAATCGAAGACATCGACCGAGTCTCGGCGTGTTGCCATCGGTGTTGCACACGGCCTGTCGCAGAATGAAGGTAGGGGAATCGGAAGGTGGAGAGAGAATCAGAAGCGAGAGTCGTCAATTGGCGGCGTCTATGTGAAGACGCCAGCAGTGTCTGTTCGGAGACCCAGCAGTGTCTATTCGGAGACGCCAGTCGGTGGCGACACCCAAACGACGAGGCCCTCATCGCGTCTGACGATGCCCTTCGTGTGGTCGCCGCCGAACGGCGCGTCGTCGACGTCTTCGGGGTCGATGTCGGCCACGCGCTCGACTTCGTCGACGAGCCAACCGTACACTTTCGAGTCCTCGTCGCCGTCGTCGAAGACGATGACGCGCGGTGCGTCCGGGTTCGAACCGACGTCGAGCAGACTGGCGGTGTCGACCACGGTCGTCGTCACACCCCGGTAGTCCATCGCGCCGACGACGTGCGGCGGCGTGTCGGGGAGCGCACGAACGGACTGTCGGTCGATGATTTCTGCGACGGCATCGAGTTCGACGCAGTACCGTTCGTCTCCGATGTCGAATTCGAGCACCTGCGTCGGTTCGTCGAGGTTCGTATCGGGCGCGTCGCTGGCGGCCATTAGGCACCACCTCCGTGGTCGGCCGCAGGTCTTCGCGTGCCCTCTACTTCGTCTTCGATGTGGTCCGTGAGCAGCGCGATTTCAGAGACCTTCGACGTCTGTTCTTCCGTCGCAGCGGCGACCTCCGTAATCTCGTTGGCGACGCGCTTCGCACCGCGAGCGGTCTCGTCGACGATGCTCGCGACTTCTTCGGTGCTCGCCGCCTGCTGGTCTGTCGCTCGCGCGACTTCTTCGGCACCGGCGGCGGCCTCTTCGACCGCGTTGTCGATGCTACGGAGCGCCGTCACGGCGTCGGCGACTTCAGACATCCCCTCGTTGACCTCGTCGTTCGCATCGGCGATGTTGGTGACAGTCGTCGAAGTCGAGTCCTGGATGTCCTCGACCATCTCCTCGATTTCGGAGACGCTGTCGCGGGACTGCTCGGCGAGGTTCTTCACTTCGTCTGCGACGACCGCGAAACCGGACCCCGCGTCGCCAGCGCGTGCGGCCTCGATAGACGCGTTGAGCGCGAGCAGGTTGGTCTGGTCGGCGATTTCGTTGATGACCTCGACGACCGCGTCGATTTGGTCGACCTTCTGGCGGAGGTCGACGATTTCCTCGTAGACTTCGGACGTGGCGTCGTCGACCGACTCCATCGCGTCGGCGGCGTTGTCGGCCGACGTGCGCCCCTCGGAGGCGAGTTCGCGCGCCTGGTCGCTCATCGACTTCGTCTGCTCGGCGCTGGAGGCAATCTCCTCGACGCTCGCACTCAGGTTCGAAATCTCGCCTGCAACCTCGTCCATGTTGTCGGCTTGGTCGTTCGCGAGGTCGCTAATCTCCTGTGCGCTGACGGCGATGTCATCCGAGGCCTCGCCGAGTTCGGCGATTGCCGCGTCAATCTCTTCTGTCGCGTCGTCAGCGTCGGATACATCCTCCAGAACGTCGTCAGCGTCTGCTGCGCCACCGCCGAGAACGCCTTCTGCGGCGACTCCGCCGTCGGACTTGGGGGGACTCTCGTCGCGTCTGCTGAATTCCCGCTCACTCGTCATACACGTCGATATACTACATCAGATGTTAAGCATTCGGCCAGATTATCAGAGAAGATATCCCCATGAATCCAATTATACCAGTACTAACGGCCAAATTTTCCCATACATTCCTATTTTCCCGCACACTCGTTCGAATTGTTGTCAATCAAGTGATGTCAGTGGCTCCAATCGACGGGGCGGGACCACTGTTTAATACCACCCAATCATAACTCTTTTCTCAATTCTCACGGAGTGCCAGACATGGCATTTACCGACGAGCTTCACGACGAGGCCGACGAGTTCTGGTCGGCCATCGTGGACCACCCGATGGTGCAGGCCCTCGGTGCTGGGACACTCGACGAGGAGCCGTTCAGATACTGGGTTCGGCAGGATTACGTCTATCTCGTCGAGTACAGTCGGCTGTTCGCACTCGGGGCCGCGAAGGCCCCGAACCTCGCGTCGATGGGGACGTTCGCCGAACTACTCGACGCGACGGTAAACGAGGAGATGGACCTCCACCGATCGTACGCGGCCGAGTTCGGAATCGGCGAAGGCGAACTCGAAGCCACCACCCCGTCGCCGACGACGCAGGCGTACACGGACTTCCTCGTCCGAACCGCCTCACACGGTACGTTCGGCGACATCGTCGCCGCACTCCTGCCGTGCATGTGGGGCTTCAACGAGACCGGGAACCGACTGGATGCGGCTGGAAAACCGGACCACGAGCAGTACGCCGCGTGGGTCGAGATGTACTCGGGCGAGGAGTTCACCGAACTCACCGAGTGGTGTAAACTGCTCATGGACGACGTCGCCGAAAACGCCAGCGACGCGACCAAAGAGCGCTACCGCGACCTGTTCCGCACCTCGGCCCGCTACGAGTACCTGTTCTGGGACGCCGCGTGGAACCAACAGGAGTGGCCGCTGTGAGCGAGGAAGCGACTGGGACTGAGACTGAGACTGAGACTGAGACTGTGCAGGCCATTGCAGCAATCGAGGGGTTCCACTGATGGTCGGCACCGACCTCGCGCTCGGCCTCACCGTCGTGACCCTCGTCGTGTTCGCCGGACTCGGCATCTGGTACTCGCGAGGGCGAGTGACCTCGGTCGAAGACCTCGTCTCCGCCCGCGACTCGGCGGGCGAGCGACGGACGACAGCGACGCTCGTCGCCTCCGTGATGGGCGTCTGGATTCTCTTCGCCGCGCCGGAGGCCGGGGCCGGATTCGGTATCGCCGCGGTCATCGGCTACGCAATCGGCGAAGCGGTCCCGATGGCCGTCTACGCGAAACTCGGCCCGCGAATTCGAGAGTTGATGCCCGACGGCCACTCGCTGACCGAATACGCCCACGCCCGCTACGGCGACGCGATGTACGCGTTCGTCCTCGTCGTCAGCGCGCTCTACATGTTCATCTTCGTCGCAGCCGAGTTGACCGGTATCGCTGGTGCACTCGCGTTCGTCGCGGGCGTCCCGCACTGGCAGACCGCGATTCTCGTCGGCGGGGCGGTGCTCGCGTACACGACCTACGGCGGCCTCGAAGCGAGCATGTTCACCGACACGGTGCAGGCGCTCGTCGTCTTCCCGCTTCTCATCGTCGCGCTCGTGGGCGTCCTCGTCTCGCTCGGTGGGGTTGGCCCCGTCTACGAGGGCGTCGCCGCGACGAACCCCGCACTCCTCGACCCCGGGTTCGTGCCGGGACTCCAGTTCGGTATCGCGCTCGCTTTCGCCATCCTCGGCGCGGAGTTAGTGAACCAGACGTGGTGGCAGCGCATCTACGCCGGAAAGACGAGTGAAACGGTCTCTCGTGGGTTCCGAAACGCGACCGTGGTCAACGGTGCGGTCGTCTTCCTCGCCGCGCTGGTCGGTGTCGTCGCCGTCGGGCACGCTGACATCGTCGCCGACGTGACGAGTGCGGGCTACAACGCCGACGTCGCCTTCTTCGTGCTCCTCGAATCGGCGGTCCCGTCGTGGGTCGTCCTCGCCGTCGTACTCGTGGCGTTGTTGCTCGTGATGAGTTCGGTCGATACGCTGTTTAACGCGCTTTCGTGTCTCGTGACGGTCGACCTCGCGCGGATGCTCCCGGACTCCAGCGACAAGCAACTCACGCTCGGCGCACGGGCCTTTACCGTCCTCGTCGCGCTCGCTGCCGTCTACGTCAGCTTGCGAGCACAGAGCGTGCTCCGACTGTTCTTCCTCGCCGACCTGCTCGGCGCGGCTGTCGCGTTCCCGCTCGTCTACGGGCTCTACTCGACACGACTCACCGGAGCCGGCGCGCTCGTGAGCAGTCTCACTGGCCTCGGCGTCGGCATCGCGTACTTCCCGGACTTCCGTTCGGTGACGACCGGAATGCCGGTGATTGGCGACCTCCTCCCGGCTGCAGACCCACTGTATCTCACGTCGTTCGCTGGCGCGTTCATCGTCTCGGCGGTCGTTGCCGTCGTCGCAGCGCGAGTTTCGACCACCGAGTTCGACCTCGGGGGCCTCACACAGAAGGTTCGCCGACTGGACGACTCGGCAGCCGACCGAGCCTCGGTTCAGTCAGACTGAGGAAAGACAGAGAAGCGCGACCGACGGGGTGTTAGGGTTCTCTCAGCAGGGAACTTTGAAACGACTACAAGCGCTTGAAGAGGGTGTCGTCTTAAAAAAAAGAAAGCTGGGAATGTCTAATATGGTGGAGTACGGCGAAAGGCTAAGAGTTGGCAAATGAGTGATGTAATTTCCAAATTATTTGTTAGTGATGGACAATATATATACCAACATTTAATTATTGGATATTCAAGTGTATTTCACAGACCATGGATGAAGACCTCTTGGCGTCCTGCTCTGATGAGGTGAGTTCTGCATTAAAATACCTCAGTGAGTATATTGCAAATTCTGATGACGAACACTTACATACCCCCGAAACCTCAGCTGCCTATTGCGCGTTAAACCACGTTAATTCCGAAGCAGTAAGGGCGTACGCCGAGGATGTCCGCATAGAACGAGACCGGGATTATTACCTTTATGAGCACAGCGACTCGTTGGTGTTTCTGGCTAAGATCCTTAATAAGTACCCAAATATCGATAATATTGACATCCAATCGGACTTAAGGTACTTAAAAAAATTAGCTGAGTCTGTTCAGATGTCAAAAGGAGACTTCTCAGTTTCTGCATATGATCTTTCAGGACCTATGTGGTTCCTTTCTCAGATAAATGATGACTCTGTAGCCGTGAAAAATGCAATAAATAGGCTAATATCCAAATTTCCAAAGGAAGAATTGAGCAAATATTCGTTCGGATTGAATAATGCCGCATTAGGTGTCGTTGCACTCTCTGAAATTAATTTTCAGAAATATCAAAAGGATATATCAGATATTTTAGAATGGATGTCTAAGCAAATTTGTGACCTCTATGATAGAGACCGGGGAATTAACCCAGTCACAACTGCGTATTGTTTGATTGCATTCATTGAAGGTTCCGAGAAACACTGGCCAATTCAGGATAAGTTGAAACAGCAACTTGAGGACCAATTAGCAGAAGAAGATAGATCGAAAGAAAGTCTGTCTACGACAGGAATTGTTACATTGGCTCTTATCCACGCAGGTGATGGTCCAAAGATTCCTGCTATTCAGGCAGAAAGGAAAATTAAGCGGATTAATGAGCAGATGGCACAAGTGAAACCACGATTCATCTCGACTGTTCCTTCAACTCGACAGAAAACCAGAAAGACTGAAATTCTTTCCAAAGTACAACAGATGATTGAAGGAACAGATTCTATTCTGAGAATTTCTACCCTTAGAATTGATATGCTATATGATAATATAATTGATAAAATCGACTCCGAAAGTGACGTTGAGGTGAGGATTCTAACAAACAGCGGGTCAACTAGCGGGTCGCGTGCAAAATTGAAAAAAGCCGCAATGAATGAATTAGTCAAAAGAACGGATGGGAATGTGAAAGAAGATGAGCTTGTACACTCCCGGTTCGTTATCGCAGATGACTCTGAGTTAGTTGTTTCAACAGCAGATCTCACTCGTGAGCAATTATATGAAGAATACAATGCCGGAATATACACACAAGATACTGAATCGGTGGATTCAGCTATTGATTTCTTTGATGACGCTTGGGAGGAGGCAGATCATCGTGGGACAAAATGATGATTTATATACGTTTCAACCTTTCCTCTGAATTCAATCTCTATTAGTGCGTACCTCGAAGTTCCCACATACATTCACGCCAAATCCCGGGGAGTTCCAGCTTGAGATGGTTAGTAGAAAATTCGTCGCAATTAGTTCTTGTTGAAATATTTGACTACGTTTAATCACCTAGAAAATAGTAAATGGCACTCACCGAATAACTGTGTGTGAGTATAATTAGTTCCATACTCTCTGGTGCAATCGGCGGGTTTGCTGCTACCTCGTTAGGTACGATTGCTGTTCAGTGGTACAAACGCTCCACCTTAGAACTCAATGATGGTATAATTAAGAAGGGATCGTCCCCCTATGAGGAACGAACTGAGACTGCAGAATTCGACGTTCAGATTCAGAATACTGGTCGGTCTGTAGCGACTAACTGCAAGCCTCGAGTCACTTTTGTGGGAACTCATGATACCACAGTTAATGAACCTTTCATAACCGAAGATGGCACTGAGCTGACCGAGGTCGATGTCTCGAAAAAGTATTCAATAACGGTCATTCCGGAGTGGAATGAGCAAGGGTCACCAAACCGAATTGACATTAACCAAGATGAATATGCAAGCTTTCGCTTATTTAAGGCCACCTCAGAATCTGTTGGTCCTCAAACTCACTCTAAAATACGCTTTGGCTCAGTCCTCCCCGAAGACGAAATGGCGGAAAGTGATGGCATTTATTCTGAACCAATTCGTGTCGAAACTCCTTCTCATCATATGAATACTGAGCCCAGTGTGACGTATAAGTCATCAATTGACCAAGAGACATTTGTGGAAGTTGATTGGCAGATAAAAGAGGTCATTGTGACCTCAGCTAATTCAAAGAAAGTTGAAGCGGAGATAGCTTTAGAGTGGGGAAGTGGTAACCTCCCAGAAGTGTTGTTAGAATAATTAAATGAAGATAACACACTGATTGTCCTCATATCGCTCTCTGTATTCTACCACTCCCACGATTCTATTTGACTAACCCCTGCAGCAGTTCAGTCTCGCGAAATAGTAGCATAGGTCCGTCCTCCGTCACCGGCCGAACGACGTAGACGCCCTTCCCCAATCGCTGGACGTGCATGTTTTGATCTTACGTTCGTCTTCGTCCGCAGCAATCACGCCGTCGAGGACGAGGTCGTCACGGTCGAGCGCAACAAGCGGGTGCCGTCGTGGTTTCAGAGCTTTCGGAATACCATTGTTGACACCCCATCGGCCACCCAATCCTACGTAGTTCTATCTTCGGTGTGACTCGTTACGAATGTAGGACCGTACGCCCGGTCGGAAATCCAATCGCGGCCAAGAACCGACCGGACTCGTTCGGGACCGACTACGAATCGGCACCCGGTGCAGGGTCGGGTTGCGGAGCCGGTTCTTCGGGCGTACTGATTCGCTGGCTGAACAGCCACTCGCGGAGCGTCAGCTTTGGCCGCGACGCGTCGCCCTCGGGGAAGCGATTTTCGGTCTGGCCGTAGTTGATGAGCGTCACCAGGAACACGCCACCGATGGTGTTTCCGAGCAACACCGGGACGGCGAACTCCCAGAGGCCGGTCGCGAGCGCAATGTTGCCCGTGAAGACGAGGTAGAAGACGTCTGCGGAGCTGACGACGATGTGGTAGAGTCCGGTCGCCGGGATAGTGTAGATGACGAGATAGATGAGGACGACCCGCGAGATGGAGTCGCGAACGGCGTGTTCGAGCCAGACGAGACCAGCGACGAGCCAGCCCGCGAAGATGGCTTTGAACACGAGGCTCCACCACGGTGTCTCGATTCCCTTCGCCCCGATTTCGACGGCCGCTGCGGCTGCCTCGGGCGAGAAGACACCCGCGTTCGCGAGGACGAACGTACCAATGAGCGCACCCGTGAGGTTCCCGGCGAGGACGCTCAGCCAGACGCGGAATAGCGAGGGGACACTCGCGACTCGGGTCAGCACCAACGTCACCGGCGTCAGCGTGTTTTCGGTGTACAGTTGGTACCGACCCATGATGATGTAGACGAACCCGATGGGGTACAGAAGCGGCGCGAGAAGCCCCGTCACATCGTTCGGGAACGCGGCTTTTCCGGTGGCGTAGACGAAGAACGTGAGTGTGATAGCAAGCCCCGCGGCGATGCCGCTGAGGTAGAGTTTCTGTATCCCCGAAGAGACCTCTTCGTCGGCGGTCGCCACGACGCGCTGGAATATCTCGTCGGTCGAAAACCGGTCGCCGACGGCCTCTCCCGCGGCGGGAGCGCCACTCCGCGCTCTATCGAACGAGGAACCGTGTTCGACACCGTCGTCGACCGGAAGTCTGGACGCGCCCATCAGTGGCTCTGGACCTCCCGGTCCGACGAGTCGACTGTCTGGCTGGCGTCGTCGGCGTGTCCGGATTCCTGTTCAGAGTCCGATAGCTCACGTGACGCGGCGAACCGAGCTAACCGATAGAGGACGTAGCTGAACGTGGTGAACATGACGAGTTCGACGAGGTACAGCTCGACGAGTTCGAGTGGCGTCAACTGGTCGACGATAGCACTCTGGGTGACGGTCAACACCGCAAAGGCGAAGATGAGCGTAATCGCCGGCATCGTCACGAGCGTGAGCGCGAGGATAAGCGTCCACAGGCGGTCGGACCGCAGGCGGTCAGGCAACAAGCCGTCCGAGGGTGGCCCGTCCGCTGCGGACATCTCACCCACCTCCGGTCAGAACGGTCGAGACGTCGGTCGCACAGGCGCGTGTATTGCTACTGGTTGGGTCCATGCCGGAGTATACCCCCACGAATACATAAATTAGCGGAGTGATTTGACCAGTATGGTCATATAGATACAGTTCATTACCAATATGTGAATATTATGTATTCTGAATCCCAAATCAGGAATTTTCACTCACATGCAACGACCCCCGACCACCGCCGAGAGGAGCGGAGATGACACTCGACGGACTCGACGACCTAGACCGAGCGATTCTCTACGAGTTGCAGCGCGACTCGCGACACATCTCCTCGCGGGACATCGCCGAACACGTCGACGCCTCGCCGAGCACGGTTCGAAAGCGCATCCAGCGCCTCGAATCTGAAGGTATCATCGTGGGCTATCACGCCGACGTCGACTACGAGCGTGCGGGCTACCAACTTCACGTCCAGATGGAGTGTACCGCCGAAATCCCGAATCGGTCCGAACTCGGCGAGCGTGCGTTAGAGATTCCCGGCGTCGTCGGCGTCCGCGAACTCGCGACCGGAGAACACAACGTCCTCGTGAGTACCGTTGGAGAAGACGGGGAAGACCTCGCCCGTATCGCAAGGGAACTCAGCGACATCGGCCTCCACGTTGCCGACGAGCATCTGGTCCGCGGAGAGACGCGACGCCCGTTTGCCGGCTTCAAGTGGGTAGACGGAGAAGAGCTATCGAGGAACGCCCCCCACACGGATGACAGGCGCTAAGACTGCTGTACCGCGTTCTTGTCCCCTGACTGCTGTGCTACGTTCTCGACTCGACCTGCTAACTCGTCGTCGAGGACCGCCGAGAGTTCGGGATGGATACAACTCGCGAGCACTTCGAGCGAATCGACGAGCCGTGGGCCAGGCCGGTTGAACAGCGCGTTTCCGTCGACTGCGTAGACGTGACCCTCCTCGACTGCAGTGAGGTCGTTCCACTCGTCGCGCTCGGCAAGCGTCGAGACGGCGTCGACCGCACGCTCTCGCGGGAATCCACAGGGCGCAACGACGAGTCGCTCGGGGTCGTACTCGACGAGCGCGTCCCACCGAATCTGTTCTGACCGACCGTCCGGTTGGAACGAACTGTCGCCGCCGGCGAGTTCGACGAGGTCGCGGACCCAGTGCCCACTCCGGTACAGCGGGTCGGTCCAGTCGAGTACGGCCGTCCGGGGACTGTCGAGACCGGCGACGCGTGATTCGACCGCATTAATTCGCTCGTGAATCTCGAAGCGGAGTGTGGCCGCGTCCATCGTCTTTCCGACCGCCTCACCGACTCGCAGGAGTGCGGTCAGCACGTCGTCGAGCGAGTGCGGGTCGAGAGCGAGAACCTCCGCGTCGAGATTACGGTCGCGAACGGCCTCGAACACGTCCGACGAATCCACCGCACAGATGTCGCACGTCGATTGCGTAACGACGAGGTCCGGGTCCAAGTCGTCGAGTCGGTGCGCGTCGAGGTCGTATGCTGCACCGTCTATCGACGAGACTTGGTCGTCAATCTCACGGCTCGACCGTCCTTCGTGGTCGATGGTAGTGCTCGTGAGCGTCGGTTGGGTCGTAACTCGCGGCGGGTAGTCGCAACTATGAGAGATTCCGATAGGGTCTGTCCCGATGGCGGTCAGCAACTCCGTGGCAGAGGGGACGAGCGAAACGACGCGCATACAGGTGTGTATTTCTCATTGGATAAATATCTAATAATTCAGGTGAATAGATATGTGTGAATTTCTAGAATGGCTTCGTCCGGCGACTCACGGGGTGTACCCCCCGAATCAATACGCCCGAGAGCGGCGGAATTCGAACCGGGCACCGCCCTCGTCGCTTTCGGTCAGCGACGCCTCCCAGCCGTGGGCCTCGGCGATTTCTCTCACTATCGAGAGTCCGAGTCCGGTGCCGTACGTCGCCGTCGTGTAGCCGGTGTCGAACACGGCGGCGCGCTCGTCGGCGGGAATCCCGGTGCCGTCGTCTTCGACGAAAAAGCCGTCGTCGAGCGGCCCGACCGTGACCATCGTCGCGTTGCCGTGCGTGATAGCGTTTCGGAAGAGATTCTCGAAGAGGTGCTTACACCGCGTCTCGTCGGCCTCGACGAGGAACTCGTCGTTCGACTCGATGGCGAGTGCGGCACCCGGCGTGCTCACGTGTGACCAGCAGTCCGAGGCGAGCGTCGACATATCGACTATCTCCGTCTCTTCGACGCGCTGGCCTTGTCGTGCGAGTGTGAGGACGCCTTCGATGACCTCTTCCATGCGCTGGTGTGCGCGCGTCATGCGGTCGAGTTGCTCCGTGAACTCGCGCATCTGTTCGAGGGTCCCTTCGGCGACGTTCAGCGGGTTCCGAAGGTCGTGCGAGACAGTCTTGGCGAACTGTTCGAGGCGTTCGTTCTCCCGCGCCAACTCCTGTTCGTGTTCGAGGCTCCGAAACACCGTCTCGGCGTTGGTCGCGAGAATTTCGACGAGTTTCACGTCGGTCTCTGTGAAGGAGTCTGGTTGCGTCTGTCCGACGCTGATGACGCCGTAGGAGCCAATGGGAACGTACAACCACGAGTGAACCGGCCCGCGGTCGTAGTCGTCGTCGAGTTTCTCGACGTCCTCGTAGATGCGCGGTTCGCCCGCTCTGAACACCTCGCCGACCGGACTCTCGTCGAAGTGGTACGCCGGGCGGTCACCAATCAAATCGAGGGTCTCATCGTCGACATGGACCGGCTCTAATCGGTCGCCGTTGCGGAGTCTGACCACGTTTATCGGGAAGTCGAGAATCGCGTCGGTAGCGATGCCGACGCCCGAAGCGACGTCGTCGAAGTTCTCGGAGTCCAGCAGTTCGCGCGTCGCCTCGTGGAGCGCCTCGATTTTTCGCTCCCGCTCCCACATGTCGGTGATTTCGTTGTTGACGGCGACGTAGCCGACTGTCCGTCCCTCGTGTCGAATCGGCGAAATCGTCTGTTCGATGACGTAGGGTTCGCCGTTCTTCCGAACGTTGTGAAGCACTCCTTCCCACACCTCGCCGTCGGTGATAGTTCCCCAGAGGTCACTGTAGAAGTCGGCACCGTGGACGCCCGACTTGAGGATACTCGGCGTTTCGCCGATAACCTCGCTTGCGTCGTAGCCGGTCGTCTCCTCGAACGCCGGGTTGACGTACTCGATAGTCCCGTCCAGCCGGGTGAAGACGATTCCGTGCCCTGCGTTGTCGACCGCCTCCTTGAACATCCGCGAGGGGAGTGTTCGCTCGTGGTCAGGGGGGATGCCGGAACCGTCGCATCGAAGCCACTCACCGGAGCCAGCCTCCCCGGAGAGTGAGGGCGAACGGCGTTTCATATCGTACCCGACGAAAATCTCATAATTGAACCTACCGGCGATGTTACGACAGTGGGAATGAGGCGAAGGCGGCCTCACCGCGCGGCCTCGACCGAGGCGAAAAAGCCGTAATGGGCGACGACGCCCGCAGCGAGACAGAGGTAAAACGCCCACTGAGGGCCGTCGACGACGTCGAACAGAAGCGACACCACCGTCACCCACGCGAGGGCGAACAGGAGGTCTGTCACCATCTCCGAGCGGTGGGTCGCCACGTGGTCACGAATCGTCTGGACGAGACTCATTGGTCAGCGCTACACCTCCGCATTCTGTTCGCCGTGCATATCGACGACGAGAACGGGCAGTCGCGTCCGGCGGAGCACCTTCTCGGTAACGCTCCCGAGAACGACCCGCGAGAGACCGGAGCGACCGTGCGAGCCCATCACCACGAGGTCGATGTCGTTGTCCTCGACGAACTTTCGAATGGCTCGTGCGGGTTCACCGGCGGTGACGTGCTCTTCGACGACGAGACCGTGGGCGGCGGCGACGTCGGCGACGTATCCCGTCGCTTCGTCGGCGTCAGCCTGCACTTCGGGCATCTCGTCGAGGTGTCCCTGTCGCAGTCGGTCGACCTGTTCGGTGCCCAGCGAATAGCTGGTAGCGTCCACGTCGATGACGTACAGGGCGTGAAGCGTCGCGTCGTACTTCGACGCGAGGTCGACTGCCTGGTCGACGGCCGATTCCGCTGCCGTACTCCCGTCGGTGGGAACGAGGATGTGGTCGTACATTGGTCAGTCGTCCGCGGGGGTCTGGCCCCCGTCGGTTGCCACCACGTCTTCGGCGGATTGCTGCTGTCCCATCGGTTCGGGGCTGTGACACTGCCGAACCATCTTCTTGATTCGCTCGGGTGGTTCGGACGTCGCCATCGAGACGGCGATGGTGACGACGAACACCAGCGGCGTGCCGACGAGTGCGGCCCCGATTGCGGGGACGAACTCGGCGAAGGCGTCGCTGAAGTGGAAGATGAGGTCGTTGACGACGGCTGCGACCCAGAGCGCGAGGCCGACAGTCATCCCCGCGAGCGCGCCCTGACGGTTGGTGTTCTCCCACCAGAGACCGAGGAAGAACATCGGGAACAGGACGATAGCCGCGAGCGAGAACGCCAGTGCGACAAGTTCGCCGACGAGCGCGGGCGGGTCGAACGCCGTAACCGTCACGATTGCACCGAGCACCACGATGGTCGCGCGGCCGACGAGCACCTGCTGTCGCTGCGTCGCGTCGGGGTTGACGATGTTCGTGTAGATGTCGTGTGAGACCGCAGACGAGGCGGTGATGAACAGTCCGGCGGTCGTCGCGATTGCGGCCGCGATACCGCCCGCGGCGACGAGGCCGACGAACCACGTCGGGAGGTTCGAAAGCTGGGCCGCGAGGACGACGATGAGGTCGCCTTCGCCGCCACTCATGCCACCGTTCGCCGCGAAGGTCGGACCGTACTGCGAGGCGTCGTAGAGGTCGACGCCGAAGGCCGCCAGCGCAGGCGCACTCCAGTAAAGGAGGAGGATGAAGAACAGCCCCCAGACCGTGGACTGGCGCGCCGTCTTCTCGTTTTCGACGGTGTAGAACCGAACCAGCACGTGCGGGAGACCGCAGGTGCCGAAGATGAGCGAGAACGCGGTGGCAATCCAGAGGTAGAAGCCCGCGTTGGCGAAGGGTTCGGAGAACTCCGCCGACAGTTCACCGACGAGCTTTCCGTACTCGATTTGCGGGAGGACCGTCGAGTAGCCGCCGACGTAGCCGACGGTATAGATGGCCGCGAGGAACGCGACGATGAGGATGACGTACTGCACGGCCATGTTCTTGGTCGCGCCGAGCATCCCCGAGACGGTCAGGTAGCCGACCGTGATAGCCATCATGACGACGACCATCGTTACGTAGTCGGTGCCGAACACGTAGAGGCCGACAAGGCCCATCCCGCGCGCCTGTCCGACCGAGTAGACGAAGCCGATGAGGATGGTCGTCAGCGCGCCGATGGCGCGGGCGGTGTCCGAGTTGAATCGGTCGCCAACGAAGTCCGGGGCGGTGTACTTCCCGAATCGGCGCATCTGCGCCGCGAGGAAGATGAGCAGGACGAAGTAGCCCGTGGTCCAGCCGATGATGAACGCGAGGCCGTAGAAGCCTGCGAGCGCGACGAGTCCCGCTAAGCCGAGGTACGACGCCGCGGACATCCAGTTGGCACCGATTGCCATGCCGTTCTCGATGTTGCCGATGGACCGCCCAGCGACCCACATGCCCTCGGTGTCGGCGACTTTGAACACGTAGCCGATTGCGAGAAAGAGGCTCAACATCCCGACGACCATGAGCGCCGGAATCGGTTTGAACGAGATGTTGAGTGCCTCGGGAAGCAGGTCGCCCGACTGGAGGAGAAGCGAGTTCATTCGGCAATCCCCCCGTCGGCCGCCGCTGCTTCGCCACCGTGGGCATCCTCTGCGTCATTCGCCGCCGTCCCGTGGTCGATGCCGTATCGGTGGTCGAGTTGGTCTCGCTTGCGCGAGTAGAGGAACGCGAGGACGAGCGAACTCGTCGGTGAGATGACCGCCACGGCGAAGTAGTGCGCCGGGAAGCCGATACCCGGCAACTGCGTCGTCATGAGGCCGGGTGCGAGGTACGTCGCAACCGGCGGCCCGAAGGTGAGAATCGCCCACGCGATGAAGCCAGCCCAGATGACCTTCAGGTGGTCGCGCATAAACGGCGTACTCGGCTTCAGGAGGTTCACCTCCCGGTCGAGGTACTCTATCTGTTCGTGCTGTGCTGCTTTCGTCTGCGGTTCGTGTGAGTCTGCTGACCCACCCATGTCAGATGTCATCGTTGTGTATCGAATGTCGTCCGAATCCCGTATCTCCCCGCTGGACGGCCCAGCCAGGAACCCGTCCGGCGGGGAGTGTGCCTGCTAGCCAGTCGCGCTGCCGTGTTCGTCGGCCAGTCAGGTCCGCTGCTGCTGTTGGACCTTCTGCTGGATGTCCTCGACGACGTCGGGGTTCCGAAGCGTCGAGGTGTTCCCGAGTTCGTCTCCGTTCGCGACGTCTTCCAGAAGGCGACGCATGATTTTGCCCGAGCGCGTCTTCGGCAGTTCGGGCGTGAATACGACCTCTTCGGGGCGAGCAATTGGACCGATAGCGTCCTCGACGCCCTCGATGATACGGCCCCGAAGGTCGTCGTCGCCATCGTGACCGTCCTCAGTGATGACGTAGGCGTAGACCGCCTCGCCTTTCAGGTCGTGATTCGCGCCGACGACAGCGGCCTCGGCGACGCCTTCGACGCCGACGATTGCCGACTCGATTTCCATCGTTCCGAGGCGATGCCCCGAGACGTTGATGACGTCGTCGACGCGGCCCAGAACGGTGATGTAGCCGTCGTCGTCGACCTTCGCACCGTCTTCGGGGAAGTACACCCAGTCGTCGGAGTCGTCGCTGTCGGTGTCTGAGTACTCCTGCCAGTACTCCTGGACGAATCGCTCGTCGTTCTTGTACNCCGTCTTCGGGGAAGTACACCCAGTCGTCGGAGTCGTCGCTGTCGGTGTCTGAGTACTCCTGCCAGTACTCCTGGACGAATCGCTCGTCGTTCTTGTACAGCGTTCGGAGCATCCCCGGCCACGGCTTGTTGACCGTGAGGTAGCCAGCGCGTCCGGCCTCGACTTCTTCACCGCCTGTATCGACGATTTGGGCGTCGATGCCCGGCAACGGCGGTCCGGCAGAACCGGGTTTCATCTTCCCAACGCCGGGGAGCGTCGTAACCATCATGCCGCCGGTCTCGGTCTGCCACCACGTGTCCACGATTGGGCAGTCCTCGTTGCCGATGTGTTTGTAGTACCACTTCCACGCGCGCGGGTTGATTGGCTCGCCGACCGTGCCGAGGAGGCGAAGACTCGATAGGTCGTGCTGTTCGGGGAAACGGCTGCCCCACTTCATGAACGCCCGAATCGCCGTCGGCGCGGTGTAGAAGATATCGACCGAATACTTCTCGATAATCTCCCAGAGTCGGTCGCGGTTCGGGAAGTCCGGCGTGCCCTCGTACATCACCGTAGTCGTCCCGAGTGCAAGCGGTCCGTAGACGATGTAGGAGTGGCCGGTAATCCAGCCGATGTCGGCCGAACACCAGTAAGTGTCTTCCTTCTCGATGTCCAGTACTGCGTGCGAAGTCCACGCCGCATACGACAGGTAGCCGCCGGTGGTGTGTTTGACACCCTTCGGCTGACCCGTGGTTCCCGAGGTGTACATCAAGAAGAGCATATCCTCGGCGTCGCGCTGGACTGGGTCTACTCGGTCGCCCGAGTGGTCGGCCAACAGGTCGTCCCAATCGTGCTGATTACCCCGCAGGTCGTGACCGAAGCCGTCGTCGCCGAGACGGTCCACGACCACAGTCGCTTCGACACCGTGGTCGACACCGTCGAGTCCCTCGTTCGCTTTGTCAAGGTGGTCGAGTGGGTCGCCGCGGCGGTAGTAACCGTCACACGTGACGAGGAACTCCGAGTTCGCCGAGTTCATCCGCGTCGCGAGCGCCTCGGCCGAGAATCCCGCGAAGACCACCGAATGAGGTGCGCCGATGCGGGCACACGCCAACATTGCGATGGGTAACTCGGGAATCATCGGCATGTAGAGCGTCACCACGTCGTCTTCCTCGACACCGAGCTCGCGGAGGGCAGCCGCGAATTCGTTGACCTCGCGGTAGAGGTCCTGATACGTGTACGTGCGCGTCGTTCCGTGCTCGCCTTCCCACTTGATGGCGACTCGGTTCTTGTCGCCGTTTTCGACGTGTCGGTCGAGGCAGTTGTACGAGGCGTTCAGTTTGCCACCCGTGAACCACTCGTAAAACGGCGGGTTCGAATCGTCCAGCACCGTATCGTAGTCGTCGTCCCAGTCGATGAGGTCGGCTGCTCGCTCCCAACACTCCGGCCAGTTCTCCTCGAACTCGTCGTATATCTCCGGGTCCGATACGTTCGCCTGCTCGACGAACTCCGCCGACGGTTCGAACTCCGCTTGTTCTGCGAGTCGTGCTTCGAGTTCTACCTGGGCTTCTTCCGACATGCTCTGTGATAGCGAGGAACAGACAAGGGTATAAGTCAGCCATCTAACTACCACGAACGATAAGATATTTTCTCGGAATGCTCTGCGATAGCCCCTCTGAATCGACTACAGCCCTCCTCCTAACTGTCGAGAATATTTAGTAATTCCTCATACAGAATCGGGAGGAACCCAAACCACGTTTCCGAACCTAACGATTTAGTGGTCCATCGAGGTGTCGAGGTCGTCGAAAAACGAGTGGAGCAACTTCTGTTGGGCGGTCCGAAGGTGTTGATGGAGCGTCGGCGACGACACGTCGAGGGAGTCTGCGAGGTCCTCGGCAGTGCTCTCACGTGGCCACTCGAAGTATCCGGCTAAGAACGCAGCGCGGAGTGCAGAGTGCTGCTTGTCGGTCAGTCGCCCCTCGACAGACTCGCGGAAATCGGTCGCGTGCTGTGGGTCGCGTTCGACCTCTCGTTTCGACCGGAGTTCGGTGTCCGGGTATGTGTCGGTCAACTCCGTGATGACTGTTCGGAGCGGGATTTCGTTCGAAAGCTCTACGACGAAACTGGCGGTGCCGTCCTCGGCGACGAACTCCGAGACGGTGCCGTCGCGTGCCGTGACGGCCGAGAGAAGCGACTCACCGGAGAGCACGATTTCGAGCACCGACTCCTCGCCGCGGTCGCGAACGAGACGGACGTTCGAGACTTCGGGGGCAGCGTCCAGTTCGTCGAACGCCCGGTCGGTCTTGACACCGCTCACGGCGAGGAAACAGAGCAAGGACCGGTCTGCGATAGGGGCGACGCCACGGAGTGCAACCGTACACCCGAGCGCATCGGAGACTCGGACGAGGACCGAACCGTCGTCGGTACACTGGAATCGGAGTCGAGTAACTGTATCCGCGAGTAGGAGTTTCTTCCGTTCGACCGCTGCGAGCGAAGCACCGGCCTGCTGTCCGAGCGTCGCCAACACGCTCTGTTCGCCCGTCGAGACAGTCCCCAGCGGTGTGCCGAGGTGTAACCGCCCGAACGTCGTCTCGCCGTGCACGAGCGACACAGTGGTGATATCAACCACGCCACTATCGGTCGAAACAGTCGCATTCGACGTTCGAACGAGGGCTTCGTCGCCATCTGAATCGGCCGGTTCACCTCTGTCAGGAACGACGCGACGGATGTCCGACAACCCCGCTTCGTCGATGCCGACAGCAGTCTGAGAGCCACTAGATGCAGTATTGGCCGCGGAAATCCATGCGAATCGATACGCGTTCGACCGACCGAGTCGTTCACAGAGCGTCTGTTCCAGTTCGTCACGGGTCGTCGCGTCCGAGAGTGCAGCGCTGGTTTCGCGGACGAGTTCGACGACAGACGACAGTCGAGACGAGGTGAACGTGCCGACACCAGTCGTGGGGTGGGCGACGTTCGGGCGACGGCCAGAACCGGTGTGAGCGACGCTACCGCCCGAATCGTAGCTGTCGGTATCGGACGAAAGCGCCTCGATAACTGCCGTCTCTGAGGGAGCGTCGACGAACGGGGAGAGACTCTCCAGTCGGTTCCAACCCCCGACTCGGAGTACTACACTCGGATGGACGCCGTCGGCGAGCAGTTGCTTCGCGTAGTAGTTCCGAAGGTCGCGCGAGGAGACGTCAGCCAACTCGTCCTGTTCGAATCGCTCGGCAGCGCGTTCGCCAACCGTCGAAACGAGCATCTGGAGTCGCCGCGCCGTGACCGGAAAGACACGGTCGGAGTCACTCACGTCGTTCGCGGCGACGAACTTCCGCAGGTCGTGTTCGACGTCGGCCGGGAGATACGCGGTTCGGTCGTCTTCGGGGACCGAAAGTGCGGTGAGGTCGGTGCCACGAGGTCGCCCACTTGCGACGTGTGCGGGCGTGAGGAGACTCATCTCGGTCGGTTGTAACCCCACTTCCGCGCCCAGTCTGACGACGAGGTCCTCGCGGTACGTCTCGGTAGCCCGACGCAGTCGGTCGTACGCGAGCGCCCACTCTCGGGCCCTTCCGGACGTATCTCTCGGCCAACTCATCTTTCGTAATAGTCGGAGAATTCGAACTAAATTGTTCCGATGGCAACTGGCTTTCTGCAGCAAAACTCGCGTAACTCCAGGATAACGCCCGAGAAGCCAAAGGGCACTATTTCGGTTTCGCTATTCTTCCGAAACATCGGTCCGATTTCGGACGATAGACTCCAGTTCGCCGACGACTTCGGGGTTGCGGAGCGTCGAGGTGTCCCCGAAGTCCTCACCGTTGGTGATGTTTTCGAGGAAGCGGCGCATTATCTTTCCAGACCGGGTCTTCGGCAGGTCCGGAGTGAAGACGATTTCTTCCGGTATCGCGATGGGACCGATACGCTCGCGGACGCGGTCCTCGATTCGTTTTCGGGTCGCGTCGTCGCCGGTGACGTCCGCCTCCACGGTGACGTAGGCGTAGATTCCCTCGGCTTGCGGGTCGTCGATGCTCACGACTGCCGCCTCGACGACGTGGTCGACGTCGACGATTGCCGACTCGACTTCCATCGTTCCGAGACGGTGCCCCGAGACGTTGATGACGTCGTCCACACGTCCGAGGACCGTGATGTAGCCGTCGTCGTCTCTTCGTGCGCCATCGCCCGTGAAGTAGAACCACCCGTCGATATCGGCGGGCACAGACTGGCCATTTGCCCACCGGGTCCCATCGAGGAGCGCGTGCGGCATCCCCGGCCACGGCCGACGGACGACGAGATATCCGGGTTCGTTCGGGCCACACTCCGACCCGCTCGCATCCACGACCTGTGCGTCGATGCCCGGAAGCGGCCGCCCGACGGAACCGGGTTTCATTTCGTCGACTCCCGGAAGCGTCGTGACCATCATGCCGCCGGTCTCGGTCTGCCACCACGTGTCCACGATGGGACAGCGGCCGCCGCCGACGTGTTCGTGATACCACTCCCACGCGCGGGGATTGATTGGCTCGCCGACCGTGCCGAGGAGGCGGAGGCTCGACAAGTCGTGTGCGGCCGGGTACTCGGAGCCCCACTTCATGAACGAGCGAATCACCGTCGGCGCGGTATAGAACACGTCTACCGCGTTCGACTCGACGAGGTTCCAGAGACGGTCTTTCTCGGGGTAGTCTGGCGCGCCCTCGTACATCACGACGGTCGAGCCCACTGCGAGCGGACCGTAAACGACGTACGAGTGGCCGCTAATCCACCCGATGTTCGCTGTACTCAGGTAGGTGTCCGCGGGACCGAGGTCGAGTACTGTCTCGGTCGTCCACGCGACGTGTGCGAGGTAGCCGCCGGTCGTGTGTTTGACCTTCTTCGGTTCGCCGGTCGTCCCCGAAGTGTGGATGAGAAACAGGCAGTCGTTTGCTGCGCGCTCGACTGGGTCGACCGCAGCGCCGGCATGTCGCTCGACGAGTTCGTGGTAGTCGTGTTGGGTCTCCCCGAGGTGGGTGTCGCCGTCGAGGCGGTCGACGACCACTGTCTCCCGGATGTCGTGGTCGACGCTCAGTCGCGCGTCGTCGGCCTTTCGCTTGAGGAGAACTGGGTTGCCCCGGCGGTAGTAGCCGTCGCACGTGACCAGATAGTTGGATTCGGCGCTTTCGAGCCGGGTCGCGAGCGCGTCGGCAGAGAGACCGGCGAACACGACGTTGTGTGGTGCGCCGATGCGGGCACACGCCAGCATTGCAATAGGTAACTCGGGGATGTTCGGCATGTAGAGCGTCACCACGTCGTCTTCCTCGACGCCGAGTTCTCGGAGTCCGGCCGCGAACTCGTTGACCTCGCGGGAGAGGTCCTGGTACGTGTAGACGCGCGTGTCGCCGGTTCGACTCTCCCACTTGATGGCGACGCGGTTCTTCCCACCCGCTTCGAGGTGGCGGTCGAGGCAGTTGTACGACGCGTTGAGCGTCCCGCCCGCGAACCACTCGAATGGCGGCCCATCGCCGGACAGGACAGTGTCGTAGGACTCGTCCCACGCGAGTCGCGCTGCTGCCGCCTCCCAGCAGTCGGGCCACGTCGTTTCGAACGTCTCGTAGATGGACTCGTCGGCCGCGTTCGCCTGCTCGACAAACGAGGTCGGCGGTCGGCGACCGCTCGATTCGGCCGCCTGCTCTGGCGTGTCCGACTCCCGACCGTTCGACATGGACCAACACAGCCGACCTCAGACCATAAAAGATTCGTACAACACACTCCCGATTCGACGGCGGCGAGTGGGTGCGTCGAGAGACCCCCACTTTAAACACGTCGCGGTGCAATCTTGTTCACGAAATGTCAGGGACGGACGTCGTCGAGTCGATAGAGATACAGAATGTCGTCGCCTCGACCGGCATCGAGCAAGAACTCGACCTCAAGAGCCTGTCACTCGATATGGCGGGCACGGAGTACAACCCGGACAACTTCCCGGGTTTGGTGTATCGAACGAGCGACCCGAAGTCTGCCTGTCTGGTCTTCCGGTCTGGAAAAATCGTCTGTACCGGCGCTGACAGCGTCGAGGGCGTCCACGCGGCGCTCGACATCCTCTTCGAGGAACTCAGCGACCTCGGCATCCCGCTTCCGGACGAACCCGAGATTACGGTCCAAAACATCGTGTCGAGCGCGGACCTGCGGAGTAACCTCAACCTGAACGCGCTGGCAATCGGTCTCGGCCTCGAAGACGTCGAGTACGAACCCGAGCAGTTCCCCGGCCTCGTCTACCGCCTCGAAGAACCGAGTGTGGTCGTGCTGATGTTCGGCAGCGGAAAGGTCGTCATCACCGGCGCGAAGGAAGTCGCCCAAGCGGAGCAAGCCATCGAAGTGGTCAGAGACGAAGTTCAGAAGCTCGGACTGCTGGGCTGAAGACGACGCACTCTCCATATTCGGGTGCGACGACACGAGGCGTGGCGATAGCCAGCCAAGCAGACAGTCGCGTGTGGCGGATGCGCCGTCCGTCACCGACACAGTTCGCCCACCGCTCGGTGACGCGAAAACCGATTTTAGTGTGAATACGATTTCGAGACAGGAGTCACGCCGTTCCCGTCTCGAACTGCGAGAGGAAGACGCCCAGCGCCACGAGTAGCGCGAACGCCTTGACGACATCTCGCACGAGGTTCAACAGGTCGTCCCATACGACAACAAATACGTATCCAAGAACGTCCTCGGCGAGACCAGTGAACAAATCCAGAACGAAAAACACGATATCTGCACCGAGAAACCCCAGTGCAACCAGCGTGAGTGAATAGCACGCATATCGTCCGATTCGACGGAGTGGGACGAATTCGTTCGGGAGGAGCTTCGCAAGCGAGGGAGTAGGGGACATAGCTCAACAGAGACGACAAATGTCTAAAACCCTACTGGTCCGTCGAGAGGGATGGTGACTCCACGACTCGCTCGCCGGCTCCGTGCGTCGAAAAATCCGAAGGAACGAAATTGAATTATCTAACAGTCGGCTCGCTGACCGGCTCTGCGAACGCGACCGTCTTTTTTACGTCGGTAACCTTCACGTCGACTTCGTCGCCCGGCTGGGTGCCGGGGATGATGATGATAAAACCGCGTTCGACCTTGGCGATGCCGTCGCCTTGGTCACCGAGCGTGTCGATAGTGACAGAGCGAACTTCGCCTTCCTCGACCGGTGGGGTGCGCGACCGACGGGTGTACTGGTCCGACGACTGGTACTGTTCGGTCGACGATTTCGAGCGAGTCGTCTCTTCGGACGTCTGCTGTGTCGATTCAGTCGACGCCTCGGTCGACGACTCACTCTGGTCCGGCGTCAGCTCGGCATCCGGCGCGGAAAGCAGTGCGATACGGTAGAGTTCGTCGGTCGAGAGGGACCCACCCTCGACGAGTTCTTTCGGAATCGGGACGACGTAGCGGCCATTCTGACGCTCGATAGATGTCTCGAACAGGAGTCGGAGAGAATCTGAAATATCTGGCATTGGGTGGTTTATGTGGTAGAGGATGTTAAAATATGGTGAATCGTCATCGCTTGGCTCGACTCGGTGGACAGGTCGCAGCGAAACGACGAATTGGTCGACACCTACCGAGAAATGATTCGGGAGTTGGTAGGTTTGCTAGTGAGAGACCCGCAAACCGACGGCAACGGCGACAAACCCACCGATAGCGACGAGAACGATAGAGCCGCCTGCGGCCAGTCCGAACAGATAGGCGAGCGTGACACCTGCAAATCCGGCGAACTCCCCGGCGACGATTCCGTACCAAATCGACTGTTTGAAACTGTGCCCGAGTCGGGAGGCGGTGACGACGGGAACGACGAGCAGGGCCGCGACGAGGATGACGCCCATGATTCGCATCGCGCTGACGACGACGAAGGCGGTGAGAATCGACAGCAGCGTGTTCACCACGCGGACGTGGACGCGCGAAGCCCGAGCAGCCGTCTCGTCGAACGTCACGAACACGAGCGGGCGGTACGCGACCGCGACCGCGACCGCGACGACGAGCGCCATCGAGACGAGCAATCCGATATCGGCACGCGAGACAGTTGCCAGCGACCCAAAGAGGTACTGGTTGATACCCACCGAGATGCCGCCGCCGGTGAGCGAGATGAGGACACTTCCGAGAGCGAACCCACCGGTCAACACCATCGCGAGGGCGGCGTCGCTCCGGGCGTCGGTGTACTCGACGAGTGCCTGCACGAGCAACGCCGCGATGACGGCGACGACGAGCGCACCGAGAAGTGGCGGGACGGCAATCGAAAGCGTGGCGTCGAGGAAGAGCGCGACTGCGACACCCGCGAACGCCGTATGAGCGAGCGTGTCGCCGACCATCGAGAGGTCGCGGTAGACGAGGAACGAGCCGACGAGCGGACCGACGACCCCGATACAGAGGACCGACAGATACGCTCGCTGCATGTACGGATAGCCGAGGAACTGAAGCCCAGTCGCCTCCGCGACCCACGAGAATCCGCCGTCGACGGCGACGAGGAACCAATCGAGAAGGCCGGTGAGTACGTTGACGACTAGAAGCGGCGGGAGGAACTCGATGGCGGCCGTCACGACTTCGCCTCCGAATCGGAGCTCGCGTGCGCTTCGGCATCGTGGTGGTCGTGGGAGTGGTCCAACACCCGTTGGTTGGCCCCGTAAGCTGCGGCGAGGGCGTCGCTCTCGGCGAAGTCTTCCGAATCGCCGTGGAAGTAGAGTTCTCTGTTCAGACACGCGATACGGGAGGCTCGCGCCGTGACGACCCCGATGTCGTGTTCGACCAAGACGATAGTCAGCCCGCGGTCGTTGAGGTCTGCGAGCAGGTCGTAGAACGAGTCGCGGGACTCCGCATCGAGTGCGACAGTCGGTTCGTCGAGCGCGAGCAGGTCTGATTCTGCGGCGAGCGCGCGGGCGACGAAGACGCGTTGGCGCTGGCCGCCGGAGAGCGCACCGACGCGCCGGTCTGCGAGGTCGGCGATGTCGACTCTGTCGAGTGCGCCGTCGACTGCGGCGCGGTCGGCGTCCGAAAACCGGCCGAACAGGTTGCGCGGGTACCGTCCCATCCTGACGACCTCGCGGACGGTAATCGGCATGTCGCGGGCCGCATCGGTGACGTCCTGTGCGACGTAGGCGATGCGTTCTCCGTCTCCGAATTCGTGTGCTGGCTCACCGAAGAGGTGGGCCTCGCCGCGGTCCGGTCGTTCGAGGCCGAGAAGCAACCGGAGGAGCGTGCTCTTTCCAGACCCATTTGGGCCGACGAGTCCGAGGAACTCGCCGGCTTCGATATCGAGCGAGATGCCGTCGATGACTGGAACGTCGCCGTAGGAGAACGCGACGTCGCTGAGTGAGACGACCGTCATTCCGCTCCGAGTGCCGTCCGGAGCGACGGCAGGTTCACCTCGCGCATGATATCGACGTAGCCCCAGTCCTGTTCGGTCCACTCGGTGGTCAGCCCCGGAATCGACGTGAACGGGAGGATGTCCGTCGCGTCCGTTTCCGCGAGGAGTTGGGTCGCCGCGCGGTCCGATTCGAGCGGGTCGGCGAGAATGTGCTGAATGTCGTGTTCGTCGATTGCGGCCTGCGCGCGTTCGATGTCGCGCGGCGTCGGGTCGTCGTCGGGGGACAGGCCCGAGAGCGTGACCACGGTGAGGTCGTATCGGTCTTCCAAGTAGCCGTAGGCGTTGTGTCCGGCGACGAGGACGACGTCTCGCGTTCGGGATTCGAGGCCGGATTCGAACGCCGAATCGAGGTCCGAGAGCGTCTCCTCGTAGGCCGCGGCGTTCGCCGCGTACGCGTCTGCGTTGGTATCGTCGATAGATTGGAACGCGTCACGGAGCGTTTGCGTCGCGGTTTGGACGCGTTTCGGGTCTAACCAGAAGTGCGGGTCGACGTTGCCGTGGTCGTGGTTGTGCTCGTCTTCGGTGTCGTGGTTGTGCTCGTCCTCGGTGTCGTGGTCGTGGGCGTCGGACTCGTCGTGGCCGTGTTCCGCTGTGGTATCGTGGTGGTCCTCCTCCGACGTGTTGTGCTCCTCGTGTCCGTCGTGAGATTCCTCGTGTGCGTGCGTTTCGGTGTGGTCGTCAGAGTGACCTTCCTCGTGCTCGTCAGTGTGAGTCTCGTCGTGTTCGTCGGCGTGGTCTTCCTCGTGGTCTCCGTGGGCGTGACCACCGTCTGGGCCGAGTTCGTGCAGGTCGATGTCGGCTGTGATATCGACGCTCAGCACGTCTGCACCGTCTGCGTCGAGCGACGTTCGGATGTCGTCGGCCCACGGTTGGAACCCGGACATGGCGTGGACGAACAGGTCCGACTGCAGGACGCGACCCTGAACGTCCGGTCCGGGCTCCCAGCCGTGTCCGTGCTGTCCCGTCGGGACGAGCGTCTCGGCGGTCGCAACATCGCCTGCTACGTGCCGGGCGATGTCGCCGAAAACGAAGAACGAAGCCGCTGCGCGTGTGCCGTCTGCCGGGTCGTCTCCACCAGTCGCGGAACCGAGACACCCTGCGAGGCTAGCGGCGACAGTTCCAGCGCACGTCGCAACGAAACCGCGGCGAGTCTGCTGTCTCATGTTAATAGAATTCTGTCTGAAGATAATAAGTGCTATTATTCAAATGTTGTGTGTTGTTATTGACTAGAGACTGCCGTGGTCGGCGAGAGACACTGGACCAAACAAGAGCGAGAAACAGGGAGCGAGAAGCAGGGAGCGAGAAACAGTGAGCGAGGCGTAACGGGAGAACCACGTGCCCGAACAGCAGCAACAGCGCGACAGTTAGTCCGCTGTCGGCGACGCCCTCGAACGAGTCTGCCGCTTGTACTTCCTGATTGTGAAGTAGACGAGTGGCGTCCCGAGGACCGTCGGCCACAGCCACGCCGCGACGACCGGGAAGAAGTCGAAGTTGACCGCCGAGAATGCGGTTACGGTCGCGATGTAGGCAGTCCCCATCCGAGAGATGTGTTCGTAGAACCACTCCCGCGGCGTCGACTCCTCACTCCGGAACTTCCGAATATCCTGGACACCGGCCCCGACTGCGAGCGCACCGAAGACCAGCATTATCGTCCCGAATTCACTGCCGTTAGTCAGGAAGTACCACCCCAGCCCGAGGAGTCCGACACCCGAGAGCGTGAGCAGGCCGACCGCAATCCAGTCGAGCGTTTCGGGACTATCGGCGGGTCGTTTCCGCGAGAGCACGCGGTCGCCCGAGAAGACGAAGTAGTAACTGAAAACAGCCAAGAGCGCGAGGAACGTCCGACCCAGGTCAGGTTCGATGACGAAGAGCACGAGTGACGTGACTGCGACGACAGCCATCCCGAGGACGTAGATTCGGCCCGCCCGACGGTGCCGGCGACCACCTTTCTTCGTGACGATAGCACCGAGTCCAGCGAAGAGCGCCGTGAACCCAGCGACGATATGGATTCCGAGCGTCGCGTCTTCGATAAGACTCATCGTTGACCACCACCGCGACGAGTGACTGATGCTGAAGCAATCGTCCGCCAGCAAGGAGTGGACACTGGTCGGGTGTGGTTCGTGGTGGTCAACATAGCACCACGTGGTACGAGCAGCGGCATAAATCTACTGAGTGAGTACTTACTTTGTGTTTGGACGATTCGTCTCGACCGGCTTGCCGTTCGCCGGAACAGTGGCTCGTGTACTCGTCAGCCCCTCAGAAAGCAATGTCGTCGAGAACAGGTTAGAGAGCGCAGCGAACTATTCAACCAGAAGCGAGTCGATGTACGCCGAGATAGCGTCTCTGAGGCCGTCACCGACGCCCTCCATCCCGAGTGCGAGTGCGAATCCGGTGTAGCCGTCGGTGGCCGAAAGGAGGAACGCGGCAGTTCCCTCGGGGTCGACGTCGCGGAAGACGCCCTCCTCGATGCCGTCCTGAAGGATATCCACAATCACGTCGAGCGTGTGACGTTCCATCTCCAACAGGGGTTCGCGAAGCGTCTCGTTGTGCGGCGCGTGCGACAGGAGTTCCATCACGGCGATGTTGACGCCGCGGGCGGCCTCGTCGTCTTCGTCGACCAGGAGTAAATCGCAGACTGCTCGGAGGCGTTCTTCGTGTCCGTCGGCGGCAATCTCGTCCAGTTCGCGGGCGAGATAGTCCACCGAGGTTTCGAGGAACGCGACAATCATCTCGTCTTTCGAGTCGTAGTAGTAGTACAACCCGGCCTCGCTCTTGTCACTCTCGGCGGCGACTTTCTTCGTCGTCAACCGTGCATAGCCGTGTTTGGCGAGTGCCTGACGGACCGCGTGAGCAATCTGTGCTTTCTGTTCTGGAGGGACGGCGTCGGCGGGCATCTGACTAAGTGAGTATTCGCTCGGCTAGGTACTTGTGTACGTTGCTTCGGCGAGTGACTGGGGCGTCGAGAAAGGCGCGTCAGCCCCCGAACCGAGCCACCCAAGTCGGGCCGACGAACCGGGCCGACGAACCGAGACTACGAACTCGACTGGTGACGGACGGAGACGACCAATTCGGAGAGCGCCCGGCGCTTAATGAGCGCGAAACCGACGAAGATAGAGACGAACCCGACCGCCGTCAGTGGGTCGATGAGGTGGCCGAGGAACGCCCAACTCAGGAGCGTCGCCGAGACGGGTTCGAGATAGCCGATGAGGTTTATCTGAGTCGGGCCGAACCGCGAGAGGAGTTCGAAGTAGATGAGGAACGCCGCGGCCCCGCTGATGGTCGCGAGATACGCGAGCGACCCGATGGCGGTCGGCGTCCACTCGATAGCCGCGACCGATTCGTTGGTGGCGACCCCGCCGACGTGGAGGAGCACCGCGCCGAAGAGCATCGCCCACGCTTGCAGGGTTCGCGCGGGAATGTCGGACGAATACGGACGGGTCAAGACAGCGCCGAGTGCGAAACAGACGGCAGCGACGAAGACGATTCCCACGCCGACGACGTCGCTGGAGAGGAGCGCGTTCGGGTCGGGTTGGGCGACGAGTCCGACACCGAGGAAGCCGAAGGCGAACCCGGCGGCCCCGAGTGGGGAGAGTCGGTCGCCGAGGATACCGGTCGCAAAGAGGGCAGTCAGCACCGGCCCGAGACTGATGACGATTGCGGCGACGGCACCCGGAACGTACTGCTGGCCGATGTAGAGAAACGCGTGATGCCCGCCAATCATCAACCCGCCCGCGATGGCGACGAGCAGCAGGTCGGTCCGGTCCCGGGGTCGCCAGTAGTCGGTCGAGACGAGGGCGTACCCGAGGACGATGAGGCCCGCGAGGTAGTACCGAAACGCCGCGAAGTGAAGCGGCGGGAAGAATTCGAGGCCGATTTCGATAGCGACGAACGAACTCCCCCAGAGACCACCGAGGAGGGCAAACAGCCCGACCGCGACGCGCCTGTTCACCAGAACCGCCCCGTTACCGAGTCGAACAGCAGTTCGTGATCGGTCCTAAATCGGGACTTCCGTGTGTGAGTTGGAGTTTCATCTAGCACGTGAGCGATTCGTTACCACATAATCGATATTAGTCGTTTTGTTCGAACTGTGCTGAACTGTTCGGCGAAGCGTTCGTCGGTCTGTAATCGCGGGACCTAAACGCGCCGACGCTGTCTGTTCAGCCGACAGATGCGTGAAGACGAGTTGGCGACTCGTATCGTCGAGCACTTCCGAGCGGCCTTCGACGACGTGGAAATCCACCTCGAAGAGCCGTACGACCACTACGGGAACCGCGGCGTCGCCGACGTGTACGTCCGCGTTCGGACGCCAGAGCCGGTCGATTACCTCATCGAGCTCAAGGCCGACGCCGCCGTCCGTCACGCGACTGGGGCAAACGAGGTGCTTCGCCAATACCGCCGTATGGAGCGCTATTTCTACAAAGACGACGAGCACCAGGTTCGCCCGCGACTCGCCCGTGAGGGACCGGGTGTCAACGTCCTCCTGCTGTTCGCGCCGACGAGCCGGTGCGTTCGCCACGTCCACGAACATCGTGCACTCTACGAATCGGTAGACCCCGATGCAGTCGTCGAGGGCGTCACGGCCACGCGAAAAGTGGCGTTTCTCACGAAGCTCGACGAGGCCGACGACGGCACCCTCGGCTTTCTCTCGATAAATGGCGACGTGGGGTTCGGGTCCGAGGAGTTCGCCGCCGCCGTCCCGGAGGGGTCACGGCTGGCGAGTGCGCTCTCTGACTTCGAGGCGACCGCCGAGTGATTCGAGGTGGCTGACGCCCCCGATTTTGTGCCCGACTAGCGGACACTCTCATACATCCCCCCCTCATACGAGGGTGTATGGGAACGATTCGGAAGTCGGTTCGAATTCCGATGGGTGACCTCCGCCAGCAGGTCGCAGACTCGGTCGGCGTGGCGGCGTCGCTGGTGGACATCCACGACATTCGAATCGAGGACGGTGCGCTCGCGGTCGACGCGAGTTACCCAGACGGCGAGGACATCCCCGCAGTCGAGTTGTTCGTCACCGACCCCGACGGGAACACGGAATCGTACGCGATGGAGTTAGACGGCGCGAAGAACCTGCTCATCGCGGGCGAAGACGTGCTGATAGAACTCGTCGACCACGACCCCGAGCGCAACGAGGTGTTCGTCTCCGTGAAACACCGTCAGGACGACGAGATGGTGACGGTCCTCGGCTGTGGCGAACAGTGGGTAATTCCCGTCGAGCGCGACGGCGAAGAACAGGCAGTGAACTGCCGCATCCAGAGTGCGGTGTCGAGAGACGACTGATGGAGCCGACCGCTCGGGTCGGGACGTATAGCCACTGCTAGCGCTCGACTACGCCTCGTACTCGACGTACGAGACACAGTAGGCCTCGGGCGCAATCGTTCCTTCGACAATCGAACACGCACCGAGCCCATCGCCGTTCTTGTCTTCGATGTAAAACCGGCAGTTCGAACACTGCTGGCCCTCGTTCGGTTCTTCTTGATACGAGACGGCCTCTTTCGAGGAGAGGCGCTCCGGGTTTCGCTCGTTGCCCCCGATGGACGTTGCCGTGACATACTCCTCCGGAAGGCCGTCGCCGGAGTCGGTCGCCGTGGGTGCCTGCGTCTCGGTGTCACCAGTATCTCCACCGCCGTTTGCGCCCCCATCGTCACCACCGTTTCCGCTACAGCCCGCGAGTCCGGCCATCGCTGCCGTGCCGGTGAGCCACACGAATCGACGTCGCGTGCGAGGGTTGTCAACCATACGCTAAATTCGGAGCGGGGTCACTATGTGGAAGTGGCCGTTTCTCGCGGCCCAAGAATTGCACCCCGTTTGATACAATTTCGGACCGTAGATACACGATTCACCGATAACACGAGTCGCGACACTAGCCGCCACGCTTCACCGCTTCGACGGAGGTCTGACTCCCGCGTTCGAGGATACGTCCGCAGAGAGCTGTCGTAACCACTCGACGTAGCCGAGCGACTGGTCTTCCCCGAGTTCTACCGGGAACGACTCGCCGAACAATGCGTCTCCGAGAGCGTCGACGACGTCTTCGAGGTCGGCTGGCTCTCCAGCGGCCTCCACACAGCAGGTCCATCCCGTGGTCGAACGCGCCGTCACCTCCGTCACCTCGACGTGTGCCGTCGCGCCAGTCTCGGAGAGCCGAGGGTCGAGCGACCGAAGGACCGATTGCTCGAAGGGATGCAGAAGCCGCGTCTTTTCGACCGGGAGCCACAACCCGGTCCGGTCTGTCGACCAGAGGTCCGGGGCGTAATCCAGCGGAAAGCTCCACTTGTACCACTGCTCGACGGTTCCCGTCACGTCGGGGCCGAAAGTGTGTCGCGTTCCCGACCCGAGTCGATACTTGACTTCGACGGCATCGGCGTCGCCACCGCGCAGTTTGAGGTTGAACGTCGGGTCGAACGGCGGGAAGTACAGGTCGGTACGCCGTGCGGCATCGTTCGACTCGGTGTCTGCCGGGCCGAGTTCTGAAAGCCACGTACTGAGGGCTGTCGGCGGCGGTCCGGTTCCGAACCATCGCACCTCCAGCGAGTTCGTTTCGACTGTCTCTCCCATGCCAGAATGTCGCATGGGTCGCGCATGTATTTTTGGCCGCGAACTGACTCCTTCGAAAACTGTCAATAAGAGACGCCGGGGTTACAGCGGCGAGTCGTCGGTCTCGTCGGGCCGAATCCGGGCGAGGCGCATCGCGTTTCCAGTCACGCCGAGCGTCATTCCCGCGTCGCCCGCGAGGACGGCCAGCGCGACGCTGACGTACCCGAACGGGACGCCAACAGCGAGGATAGCCTTGATAGCCAGCGACGCCCAGATGTTCTGCTTGATGACAGAATTCGCCTGATTGGAGAGTTCGTAGAGGTACGGAAGTTTGGAGATGTCGTCGGCCATGAGCGCGATATCGGCGGTCTCCAGCGCCGTGTCGGTTCCGGCGGCACCCATCGCGACACCGACTGTCGCCGTCGCGAGCGCGGGCGCGTCGTTGATGCCGTCGCCGACCATCGCGACCGACCCGTACTCGTCGAGCAGTCCCTCGACAGATTCGACTTTGTCCTCGGGGAGCAGTCCGGCGCGGAAGTCGTCGACGCCGACTTCGTCGGCGATAGCGCGAGCGGTCCCCTCGTTGTCGCCGGTGAGCATGACGACCGAAAGCCCGAACGACTGGAGTTTTTCGACCGTCTCGCGGGCGTCCGGGCGGACCTCGTCGGCGACCGCGACCATCCCTTCCAGTTCGTCTTCGGTGCCGACGAGGACGACCGTCTTCCCCTCGGATTGGAGGCGCGGGATGGTGTCTTCGACGAGGTTGAGACAGCCCTGCCTGTCGCACAGCTGGCGGACCTCGTCGGTGAGTTCACCGTCGCCGTGGGCGACGTGGGCGTGTCTGAGGTCGAATCCGAGTTCTTCGAAGAATCCGGGCTTCCCGGCGAAGTGTGTAATGCCGTCGAGGTCGGCACGAACACCCTTGCCAGTAATACTCGTGAAGTCGGTGACGTTGCGGTCGGCGACGTTCGCGCCGTCTGCGTGCGAGACGATGGCCTCGCCGATTGGGTGTTCGCTGCGGCGTTCCAGCCCGCGAGCACACCGGAGCACGTCGTCTTCGGAGTTCCCGTTGAGCGGGACGACGTCGGTCACGGCGAGTTCGCCCTTCGTCAGGGTGCCTGTCTTGTCCACGGCAATCGCTTCGACCGCACCCATCGCTTCGAGGTGCGTGCCGCCTTTGATGAGGACGCCGTTTCGGGCGGCCGAGGTGATTCCCGAGACGACCGAGACGGGCGTCGAGATGACGAACGCACACGGGCACGCGAGGACGAGCATCGTGATGCCGTAGACGAACCACGTCACCCAGTCGAGACCGAACGCGATGGGCGGGACCGCGGCGACGGTGACGGCGATGACGACCATAAGCGGCGTGTAGTAGGACGAGAACCGCTCGACGAACTGCTCGCGGTCGGTCTTGTTCGCCTGCGCGTCCTCGACCATCGAGATGATGCGCGAGAGCGTGTCGTCGCCCGCGACGGACTCGACGCGAACGTCCAGCGACCCGGCCTCGTTGACCGTCCCGGCGTACACCTCGTCGCCGGGCGTCTTGTCGACCGGTACCGACTCACCCGTGATGGGTGCTTGGTTGACCGCGCTCTCGCCCGTGACGACGGTGCCATCGACCGGAATCTTCTCGCCGGGGGCGACGACGACGACGTCGTCGAGTTGGAGGTCCTCGACCGGCACGACCGTCTCGACACCGTCGCGTCTGACAGTCGCCTCGTCAGGCGAGAGGTCCATTAGTTCGCGGAGCGAGTCACGGGTGCGACCCATGGAGAATCGTTCGAGGAGTTCAGAGACGCTAAAGAGGAACGCGAGCGTCGCGGCCTCGAAATAGAGGCTCGTCGGGCCGGAGATGAGACTCGCGGTGACGGCGCTGAGAATCGCCGCCGACATGAGGAAGTCGATGTCGAGACTGCGGTTTCGAGCCGAGTAGTAGCCGTTTCGGAGGATTGCCTGCCCACCGATGCCAGCGCCGACGATGTAGAGCACTTCGGCGAGCGTGAACGAGACGCCAACGAGCGACGCGACGACGAGTTCCAAGCCGAGGAAGAACTCCGCGGTGATACCGGCCGCGAGGAAGCCGCCGCTGACCCACGTCTTGAGTGCGCGAGTGCTTCGCCAGATACTCTCGGCGGAGCTGTCGGTGCCGTCGTCAGTGGCCGAGCCGTCGATGTCCTCGGCGTCGGTGCCGGTGACTTCGTAGCCCGCGCGCTCGACGGCCGCGACGACCGAAGCGGGGTCAGCGTCGGCGGCGAGGGTGACGATGGCTTTCCCCGCGGTGGGTCGGGTGTCGTAATCGACGACGCCCGAAGCGTCGTCCAGCGCGTTTCCGACTTTTCCGGCACACGAGGGACAGTCCATCTCGGGAACCGAGAGCGTGAGCGTCCGCGTCGTCGGTTCGTCGGTGACCTCGTAACCGGCGCGCTCGATACTGGTCCGAATATCGTCGACGCTGGTCCGTTTGGGGTCGTACTCGACGGTGAGTCGCCCCGAAGTGATTCGAGGGTCGATGTCGCCGACGCCATCGAGACCGCGAACGCTCGATTCGACCTTTCCGGCGCACGAGGGGCAGTCCATCTCCGGGACGCCGAATTCGGCGCGTTGGGACGCGGTAGTCCCACCTGTGTCCGCGTCGTCTGCCGGTGCGTCTTCCGGCGTGTCTTCCGGCGAGTTTGCCGGGACATCTGCCGGCGAGTCTGTCGCCGTCTCGGCAGTGACGTCACAGGACTCGTCACACCCGCAATCGTCTGGAGGGACGTCGGACGTGTCCGCCTCGTTTTCCGGGACACGACCGCGTTTTTCGCTCATAGCCGGCAGTAGTCACTGATTAGTTAATAATTCACCTGTTAGTACACGGCATTCTACTACGAGACATTAACAAATTAAGTCGTCCTAGTTATTACACTCTCACAAGAACGGTGGCGACGCAGTCGGAAGCGCGACGAGCCAGAGACTGACGATGGTGTAGAATATCATCACCACGACGAACGGCAGTTGACTCCGAATGGCCTGCATCCGACTCGGGAAGGTGTCGTACGCCTGCGAGTGGGCCACCCAGACCGCGAGAAGGTGTCCGAGGAGGACGAACACGACGTTCAGCGCGCCGAACCACGCCGGAAGCGTGAGGACGACCGGGTTCGCGGGTGGTGACAGCGGCGACGAGAGCGCCCCAGCGAGCATCGGCGACAGCGAGACGAAGAACCCGAAGTAGTGGGCGAGGTGGTAGCCGACGGCGATTGCGAGAAGCGAGGGAGCGAAGCGGACCGCGAGCGCCCGGGGCGTCTCGAAGGTCTCGATTCGCCGGACGGTGAGGTGACCGGCGAGCACGTAGAGACCGAGGAATGCGGCGAATCCACCGAGGTAGAGGACGCCGTAGACGACGAGCGCAGGGAGACCCGCCTCGACGACGGCCGTGATAGCGGCCGCACCCTGTTCGGTCGTCACGAAGCCGCTGAAGGTGAGTTCCCAGACGAGGACGACCGCGACCGCGACGTCTGCGAGGTCGGTCACTTCGTCGTCGGTGACGAGTCGCATCCCCGGCAGCCGAACCGAGAGCCCGTCTTCGTCGTTCCAGCGAATCGGAGCCACGCGCCCGTAGAATCGAAGGAACACCGAAACGGGGTCGGCGCAGTCGAACCAGTCCTCTGGCCCGACGAGGAGTGCGCCGAGGAGCGTCAGGACCGAGTAGCCAGCGACGGCCACCGCGAGAAGGTTCGGTTGGCGCGTGACGCCGGCAGCGGTCTCGACCCACACGAGTGCGAGAATACCCGCGACAGCCGGCCATCGACCGAGTTTGTGCGGATACTCGACGAAGCCGTTCGGAAGGACCGTCGCCACCGTCCGCCACGGGTTGACCGCTCGCCAGGTGTCGCCGACGAGGTACGTGAACATCGTGTAGCCGGCGCGGAGTCCGGCGAAGGTGACGATGATAGCGAAGTTGAGCGTCGGTGTCTGCGGCCCAGTGACTCCGAGATACACGATGAATCCGAGCAGTGCGAGGCCGAGGGCGCTGCCGACGATACCGAGGCCTCGGCGGACCACGTCGTCGAGGGCGACGCTCGCCCGCCACGAGTGGACCTGTTCGATGAACCGTCTATCGGTCACGAAACTCGCAAGCAGGGCCGACGCGCCGACTGTCGCCCCACCCGTCGCGAGATAGAGCCACTGCGGGACGGCGAGGTTGTCCTGTGACGCCCCGGCGAGGCCGACAGCGCCGTTACTGGCGGCGACCGGGGCCGCGAGGAGAGACACGAGACTCGCGAAGAGAAGCGAGACACCGAATCGTCGGAGTGTCGTCGTGCGGTTCATGAGGCAAAGAGGATGAACAGGATGAGGAATCCGAAGTACAGGAGGACGAGGACGCCCAGCGCCCGGATTCGGAACGATTTCAGTTCGCGCTCTTCGTCGTAGTACGCCTCGCGGTACGCCTCGACCTCGTCGGCGGTGAGGTCGTCGGGGTGTCTCGCACCGCGGTGGAGCGTGAGCAATCGCGCCGAGGGATAGGCGTCGCCGCACCGCTCACAGACGTGGCGGTCGAGACCGTCGCCGTCGTTCCTGGTGTCGCTCATTCCGTGTTACGTCGAAGTATCGGTCGGGTGGTTCTGAACGTTTCTGTTGTTACTCGGGCGTCAGACCTCGAACGACAGGCGCTCAAAGTTCATGAACGCCGTCTCGTAGCCGTCGTGGCGGGCGACCTGCGGCGGGAAATCGACGACGAGTCGGACCACGTCGCCCGATTCGACCGCATCGACCGGAAGGCCGTAGTGGTAGCCAACGTCGGGGTCGAGCGTCGGGCGGAGTCGGTCTTCGGCGACTGTCCCGCCGTCGCGTTCGACCGTCGCAGTGATGCCCATCATCGGGAGGATAAACTCGTTGTGAGGGGTTCGAGCGGAGACGTAGACGTACGCTCCATCGGCATCGAACCGCGCCCCGTCGTCGACGACGAAGGCGTCGAAAATCGCGTCGCCGCTCGTCTCTCGTCCGAGGTGCGTCCCCGGAAGTGACTCGACAGCGGGAGCCTTCCCCGTCGGGACGCCCATCATCTCCATCGCGGGGACTGTGGTGCGAGTGCCCGCCTCGTCGCCGTGGCGGGTGAGCTCGACGTCGTGGAGTTCGTCGGTCGCGAAGGTAAATTGGAACGTCGCCGTCTCGGCCGTCTCGAACCGACCGGCGAACGAGCCGGTTCGGTGGAGCGAGGTGCCGCCGATTTGAACGCGGGCTTCGTAGTCGCCCTCACCGTCGAGTCTGTAGTTCGAGCCGTAGTGCATCCCCATCCGCTGGGAGAGCATCGGATAGGCGACTTCCTCGGTCACGAACGACCCGTCTTGGAGTACTTCGATGATGACGCCAGCGTCGAGCGGGAGGACGGTCCCCGTCTCTCGGTCCCAGACGGAGGCCATAAGGTGAAGCGAATGGTCGGCCTCGACGACCGTCTTTTCGAGGTCGGTGCCAGCGACCGTCCAGAACCGGTGAGGGTACGAATACGTCAGTGCCACGTCGTACGGGCCCGCAGACGTTCGTCCGTACATCTTCATCCCCTCCGTGATTGCAGGGAGATACACCGCGTCCGGACGGTCCTCGACGAGCGGTGGGTCGCGCCACGCGGACTGTTGCTCGAAGCCGCCGAGACAGCCGGCTGTTGCTGTGAGCGCACCGATTCCGAGGGTTTTGAGGGCGTCTCGTCGTCTCATAGCGAATGTGATGCCCCGGTAGTGCCCGTCGAGGCAACTCGCCTACGCTATTGGCCGCGCAAAGATGTGCATTGTGTTTCGGAATCCGGTTTCGAGCGCCGCACAGAAGTTCTCACGGCGTAAGACTACCCACCACCTATTAATACACGACACACTCGCAAACTGCACAATGGACGATTCGCCGCTCGGTACACTCGATGCGCGAGCCATCGCGCTCGCGTATCTAGCGTTCGGGTCGGTCGGTATTCTCGGTGGTGAACTCGCACTGGCTGGCATCTTTGGAACACCGCTCGTATCGGCGTCAGCGCTGGCGAAAGGGCTGTTCTTCGTCGTCGTTTCGAGTGTGTTCGTCGGGATACTCGTCGCCCGGAAGAACCGACGAATCGAGCGCTACCAGACGTCAGTCGAAGCGTCGCTCGACCGCCTCCAGAGCGTCGTCTCCGCATCGCCGGTGCCGATTATCGCCATCGACGTCAGCGGCAGAGTGACCATCTGGAACGACGCGGCGACCGAGACGTTCGGATGGGAACGAGAGGAAGTCCTCGGGAGGCCGATTCCAACCGTCGCGGAGGACCAGGAATCTGAGTTCCAGCGCGCCGTCGAACGCTCCATCGAAGAGGACGGCCTCTCGAACGTCGCGGTCAAACGACAACAGCGAGACGGGACGATGCGCGAGTTCTCGCTGTCGACCGCGCCGATTTACGAGCCGGACGGCAGTGTTCGCGAGATTATCGGCATCTTCGTCGATACGACAGAGCAGAAAGCCCGCGAGCGTCGGCTTCGGGAGTTCGAGATGGCCGTCGAACAGGCGGGCCACGCCATCTACCTGACCGACCGCGACGGTGAAATCACCTACGTGAACCCGGCGTTCGAGCAGACGACCGGCTACGAGAGAGACGAAATCGTCGGGCGAACGCCGAACGTACTCAACTCCGGGGAGATGAGCGACCGGTATTACGCGAGACTGTGGCGGTCCATCGAAGCGGGCCAGACGTGGCAAGAGCGAATCGTCGACAAGCGGAAGAACGGCGAGTTCTACACGGCCGCACAGACCATCGCACCCATCGAACAGGAGGAAGACTGTATCGGATACGTCGCTATCCAGTCGGACATCACCGAGACCGAACTGACCCGACAGCGCCTCGGCGTGCTCAATCGGATGCTCAGACACAACCTCCGAAACCGGATGAACGTCATCGCGGGATACGTCGAGATGATTCAGACCGAAACGGACGACCCACAAATCGACGACCACGCATCGGTTATCCTCGATGCGGCAGCGAACCTCACGTCACTCGCCGAGAAGGCCCGGACCGTCACCGAACTCCTCGAATCCGACGGCCACCCGACAGAAGTCGGAACGCTCGTCGAGAATGTGGTCTCGACGTCGCGTTCGGAGTTCCCTGACTCGACGGTGCGAGTCGCCGTCGACCCCGACCTGTCCGAACACGTCGACAACCGCGTCGGTGTCGCCGTCGAGGAACTCGTCGCCAACGCGCTCCAGCACGGTGGCGAGACGGTCCACATCGACGCGTACCGAAGTCCGACCGACGAGTCGCGGTTCGTCATCCGCATCGAAGACGACGGACCTGGAATCCCAGAAAGCGAGTGGGAAGTCATTCAACGCGGAGAGGAAACGCCGCTGGAACACGGGACTGGACTCGGACTGTGGCTCGTCCACTGGGTCGTCACGAAAACCGGCGGCAGCGTGCGACTCGATACGACGCCACTCGGCGGGTCCGCGGTGACGCTGGAACTGCCACGGGACACCCCCAGAGACTAGGTTATCTTCGCCGCGATGTCGCGGACCAGCGAGCGCATTCCGTAGTCGAACGTGACTTCGACAGCAACCATACACGCCGTGTAGACGACGACGCCAGTCACGACGAGCACCGCGAACCCGAGCGCGGTCCCCGACGCGGGGAGCATCGATTCGGTCGCTACCACCGCCGCACCCATGACCAGACTCGCCGTCAGCGGCGTGCCGACGGTGACGAAGAACTGGATGAACGACCCCTTTATCTCCCGAATCACGATGTAGTTGATGAGCGGTTCGGAGGTGAGTGCGCCTGCGAGCACGACCGCAGCGGCGGTGCCGACCAGTCCGTAGGCGTCGGTGAGGGGGTAGATGAGGACTGCGAGCGCGACCGTCTTGAGGACGTTCACCTTCGTGATGTAGTCCGGGCGACCGATGGCTTTCAGGAGCGGTCCCGAAGTTGCACCGATAGAGAGCATCAGCCCCCAGAGCGCGAGAATCTGGAGCGCGGGAATCGCTGGAATCCACTCGTCGCCGAGGAAGGCGTGCACGAACGGTCCGGCGACGACGATAATTCCGACCGCCATCGGCATCGAGACGACTGCTGTGAGTTTCAGCACCGTGAAGTACGTCTGTCTGAGTGCGCGGAGGTTCCCCTGTAACTTCGAGTACGCCGGAAACATCACAGACGAGATGACTTTCGTCACTTCGGACGAGGGCGTTCTCGCCAGTTGGTAGGCGAGTTGGTAGAACCCGAGCGCCGTCGCGCCGAGGAACCACCCGAGGAAGGCGTCGTCGCCGTTGGCGAAGAAGAACATGAAGATTCCCGACCCCGTAATCCAGCGGCCGTAGCGAATCATCTCGATGGCGCGAGCACGCTCGATGACCAGTCGCGGCAGGCGTCTGTCGATGAGATACGACACGAAGGTGCGAACGACGTTTCCGGTCAGCGTCCCGAAGACGAGCGCCCACACCGTTCCGAAGATGAACCCGAGCGCGAGCGCGACTCCCACGTGAAACAGCGTTCCCGACACGTCGTAGACGAACTGCTTGTGGAATTCGAGGTTCTTCTGGAGATAGACGATACGGGGGTTTCGGAGGCCGACGAGAAGCGGCGAGAGGGCGATGACGCGGAAGACATCGGTCGCCCGCGGTTCGTTGAAGAAGGCTGCCAGATACGGGGCGGCGACGTACGCGAGCGCGAAGAGCACGATTCCGCGAATCAACTTGATGGTCCAGACGGTGTCGAGGTAGGCGTCGACATCCTCCTCTTCGCGCTGGATGAGCGAGGCGTCGAGGCCGAGTTCGGTAAACTGGTTCATCGCCGTCACCGTCAGGAGCGCAAGCCCCATCAGACCGAACTCTGTCGGGCCGAGGAGACCCGCGAGGACGACCACCATGAGCATCAAGAGAATGCGGTTCGAGACGTTGATGCCGGTCATCCAGAGGCCGCTTTTGACGGTTCGCTCGCCGACGGCACCTGACGGGATGAACCGACGAAGCAGAGAGCGCATGGCTCAGAAAGCGGTGGTCCGCCCCTCCATCATCGAGCGGTTAGTGTGAACACGATACAGTCCGAGAGGTTCGATACGAAGGAAGGGCGACTGCTCGTCTGCGAGAACGTCGGCAGAATCGGCACTGAGCACCGACCGACCGAGCGGGATGAAACACATAGAGTTACCTCGAAAGAGGGCTGCGTACGGGCATAACTATACCTCGTCTAACGGGTTTTGAACCCACTAACGAGCGCGAAATCGGGGCGACAAAATCGACTTCCCGCGAGGCGAGACACCAACTGTCTCAGAGAGAGTTGGGAAAACCCTCTGAGAGAGCCGAGAAAACTCTTAGAGAGAGTCCAGAAGACCCTTAGAGATAACCGAGACTCTCCAGACGCGACAGCGTCTCCGGGTCGTACTCAGCAGTTGCATCCACATCTTCGACGGCCGGTGAGGAACCCACCCGCTCGTCGAGAATCTCGCCCAGCGTCTCGACCACGTCCGGGTACGACCTCGCGAGGTCGGTCTCCTCGTCGGGGAGTCGGTACAGATGGTGCTCGTCACCGTTTCGGAGGAGCTTCCACGTGTCGGTTCTGAGCATCGCGAGCGCGTCGGTCATGTACTCCCCCTCGTACAACGAGTTCTTCGTGCGAATCGCTTCGAGGTTCGACGGTCTGGGACCGCGTTCGGCGATTGCGAATCCGGGCGACTGCTTCAGAAGGTTGACCCCTTCGAACCCGGAGGCGTCGGCCCCCACTGATTCGAGAACCGTCTGCATCACGTCGATATGCTGGACGATATCGTCGCCACGCGAGTCGAGTCCGGGGAGTCCGGAGACCACGAGCGGGACGTGAACGATGCCGTCCGAGAGCAGTAAGTTGTGTCCGACGACGCCCTGTTCGCCGAACAGTTCGCCGTGGTCGGCCGTGATGACGACGATAACCGGCGTGTCGAGCGACATCGCGTACTGGTAGAGTTCGGCGACGAGCGTGTCGTGGTACGCGATTTCGGCCTCGTAGACGGCCACGAGCGCGGTCTTCTCGCGCTCGGTGAGCGGTCGCTCTTCCGCCATGAATCCCCAGATGTCGTCGGTGATAGCGCGCGCCGTCCGTATCGCTTCTTTCGCGGTGAGGTCTGTGCCGGCGAGGTACCGCCGAAGCACCGTCACGGGCGGGTTGTACGGGTGGTGTGTGCTGTTGATGTGGTTGTAGATGAAGAACGGCCCGTCGCGGGAGAGCTTCCGCATCCAGCCTTTGACGACTTCGGTCTGATAGCGCGGGTGGATAGGGTCGAAGTGGTCGCGCAGCGACAGCGAGAACCCACCGCCAAGTTTCCTGACGTTGAGGAGGTATTTCAGGGCTGTCCGTATCCCGGCACCGGAGAGCATGTCGAGATGCGACGTGGACCAGTGGCCGACGTCGAATCCGCGGTCTAACCCAGTCACGGGGCCGAGGTACGGATTGGTGCTGAAACAGGCCGTGTTGTACCCCGCTCTCGAAAACCGTTCTCCGACGGTCGTGAGATTGTCTGGTAACTGGGCGACCTGTGTCGTGTCGGCGAATCCGATGCCGTGTGACGAGACCCGACGTCCGGTGAGAATCGACGCCGAAGACGACGGCGTCCAGTGGGCGTGGGCAAAGCACGAATCGAACGAGACCGCGTCGTCTCTGGCGGCGATTGCCTGGAGATTCGGCGTCGTCTCTCGGTCTGGCGTGCCGAGCGACGTGTAATCGTGCCGAACGCTGTCGAGTGTAATCCACAGCACGCTCGGGAGCTCTCCGTGAGTCGTCATCACCGAACGTACGCCAGCAGAGGTGTTGAGTATCGACTACGTAACGAGAAGCAGAACGACCTAATGGCGTACTAATTGGCCGTCAGTGGGTGGATACGGTCGCAGTCAGGCAATCACGCTGTCGAATCGGCTGCGACGACGACGTACGAAGCCATCGCCGCGCGTCCAGTTCGGGTCAAGAGAGTAGTCGCAAGTTGGGCACCCCAGACGAACGGATACTGGAACGGGGAAGGGAGTCGATTTATCGTGGAGTGGAGACGGCGGGGATATTGAAAGACGAAGTCGCGCGCGACGACCGTCCACCCATCGGAGACGAGCGCGGTGGTCTCGTCCGGCGTGAGAAACCGGTTCTTGCCGTTGGCGAAGTACGGCGAGCGTGGGGTCGGAACCGAGAAGACGAACCGACCGCCCGGAACGACGACGCGTCGAATCTCGGCGGTGAGGGCGTCGATGTCGAGGAACGGCCAATCGTACGGCCCGATACAGACGACGGCGTCGAACGAGTCGTCGTCGAAGGGGAGTTGCGGGTCGTCGTAGGATGCGAGGGCGTAGTCGGAGACGGTGTCACCGAGGACAGCCTCTGCGGTGTCGCTGGCAGCCGAGGCGAAGTCGACACGAGTGACTTCATTTGCGTCGATGCCGGCGGTGACTCCCGACTCCGAGGCGACATCGAGGACGCGGTCACAGCGGCCGAGGTGGTCGAGCGCCCGAACGCGTTCTTCGTCGCGGAGATACTGGACGTTCGGTGTCGCGGGAGGCTGGTCGACGAACCTGACGAGTCGAGCTTCGATTTCCGAGGACGTGGGCGAATTTCTGTCCGCCTGTGTGCGACCAGTCACATCTCGCTGGCTGTTGGTATCCTGCTGGCTGCCGGTATCCTGCTGGCTGCCGGTATCACGCGAGCTGCTGGCGTCGGCTCGGGAGTTCGTTCGAGTCACGGCGACGACGCAACCTCCTGGGCGCTCGGTGCCGTCTCGCGTTCGAGGTCACGGTACATATCGAGGAGGTGCTCGGACTCGACAGCCCAGTTGTATTTGGTTTCGACGGCTTCGCGGCCGTTCTCACCCAGTCGGTCGCAGAGTTCCGGGTCGTCTGAGAGCCGCTGGATTGCATCGGCCATCGCAACAACGTCACCGGCGGGGACGACCAGTCCCGACTCCGTCTCGTCGACCACGCGTCCGAGTGGCGCGACGTTGGTCACGATGACGGGCTTTCGAACCGCCATGTACTGGAAGAGTTTGTGCGGTATCGTGGTCGCCGTGTGCCCGTTGTCGCGGTGCGGGACGAGACAGACGTCACTCGCGGCGACGTACTTCGGCACGTCGTCGAAGGGAACTCGGCCGGTGAACTCGACGACGTTCTCCAATCCGAGGTCGGAAGTGAGACGCTCCAGTTCGCGTTTGTAGTCGGAGCCGTCGCCGACGATAACGATTCGAAGCGACGGGACGTCGTCGACGACGTGGGGAACCGCTTTGATAACCGTATCCAGCCCGCGGTGGCCACCGCCGAGGGTGCCGACGTAGGACACGACGAACTGGTCTTCGTAGCCGGGAACCGGGTCCGCCTCGCCATCGAACGTGTCCAAATCGACGACGTTGGACACGACGAACACGTCCGAAGCGTCGGCACCACAGTCGTAGATGTAGTGGTCGCGGCCTTCGGGAACGACGGCGATGACGCGGTCGGCCCGGCGAACCGCTTGGCGTTCGATGCGTTTGAGGCGGACAATCGGCGTCGTGAGCCGAGACGCGACGTATCGCGGGTTCAGGAAGTTCTGCGGACTGTGACCGGCGCGATACTGCCGCACCGCTTCGGGCCAGTTCTCGTGGAGGTCCAGCACGACGGGAATGTCGTACTCGTCGCCGATGGCGAGGCCGGTGTTCGCGAGCGGGAGGTCGTGGACGTGAATCACGTCGATGCCCTCCAGTTCGACGAGTGACCCGGCCTCGTCGACCCACACGCGGCGAACGTCGGTGACGAGGTCGACGAGGCCGCGGACCACACCACCGATTCCGCGGTTTACCTCGCTGTTAGCGAGTTGCCGACGGACGACGACCGACCCGTCGACCTCCTCGCGCTGTGGGCGGTCGTCGACGGCGCGCGAGAGAATAAACACCGTGTGCCCGTCGTCGACGAGCGCGCGGGCCTCCTTTGCGACGCGAATGTCGGTCGGGTACGCCGCGTCCAAGAGCATGCAGATGCGCATTAGTCTTCACGGAAAATGGGGCCGCGACGATGTAAGGTATAGACACCTTGTTCCAGACTTCACGGCGTTATACAGCGCCTACCAGTCGGATGTGGCCGTTTAGAAGGTGGCGTCTCCGCTTCCGGTCCAAACAGTCGCCAGTCGTCTCAACGTCGGTGTATTGGTTCTCCGAGAGAGCGCACCGACGCGCGAAACCGGTGATTTCGAGGCGTCGAGCGGGCGTATGCCGATTCATAATTATGCCTCTTTGCGGGCTTCATACAGGTCGAACACGCAGCCTTGCAAATCATGCGCCACCATCTTCTCTCACAACGTGCGACCGCGACCCCGACCGCCCGCGAGCAACTGCTCGCGCGGTGGGTGAAACAACCGCCAGCGAGCCCGATTATACAATATCTCCGGGACGAGGAGCGAACGACCGCACTGAAACGCCTCGGGCGGCGCGACCGCGTCCTCGACGTCGCCTCCGAAGCGACCGTCACCGCCGGTATCGACGCCCGCGAGGTCGTCCGCGTCGACTTCTCGCACGACGCTTCCGCTCGCGCCCGCGAGATACTCGGCGAGTCGGTCACGGAGTACGTCGTGGTCTCCCCGGAACGACCGACGATACCCTTCGCCGCCGGCGACTTCGACGGCGCGATATCAATCGGCCCGTACGATTGGCGCTTCCTCGACGTCGCGTCGCTGACTGACGAACTGCACCGGGTCGTCGCAGAAGACGGCCGCGTCGTCTTCTCGGTTCCCACACCGCGGTCGCCGTACGCGAAGACGCACCGAAACGTCCTCCAGTATTTCGACCCCGACGACGCGATGGACCTGCTCGCGCCGGGATACCACCCCACCGGCCGTGACCTGCTCTTCCAGTATCCGTACCCGCTTCACCTCGCTATCTCGAAGCTTCCCGACGCGGCCCAAGAGCGGTTCGTCGTCCTCGCTCACCGACTCACTGACGTTCTCACTGACGCCGACGCCGACGACTTCGCGTCGTATCTCGTCCTCGCGGGAGAACCGATACCCTACGCTCGCTATCTCGACGAGTCGCTGACCTGCCTCTTCCGTCCGATGAACGAAGCGGGGTTCTGGAACCACGAGCGCGCCCGAATCCTGCGCGCGCAGAAGTATCGCTTCGAAAACGGCCTGCTCACGTGGCGACCAGACACCCGCATCCACTGGCGCTACGCACCCTTTGCCATCATGGGTGCGATGCGCTGGCGTGCGTCCGCCCTCGCCGACGACCGATACGACGAGCAACTTCGCGCCGAATTAGACGGGTTCGCCCGCGACACGAGCGACGACGACACACTGGTCGAGATGCCGAGTTACGGCCTCGGTCCTCTGATGGTGGCATTCAGCGTCGCCGCACGGGTGTTCGAAGACGACCACGACCGATACCTCGACGTCGCACGGAGACTCTTCCAGCACACAGTCGAACGCGTCTCGTTCGACCACTCAGAAGACACACTCGTCCTGATGGGGTGGGCACACCTCTACGAAGCGGCCCCGACGCCCGACGTGCGCGACGCAGTCGCCGACGGGCTTCACGCCGTCGTCGAGCGACAGGCACCCGAGGGACTGTTCCACTTCGAGAACCATACGACTCGACGCCATCAGAACCAGATGTACACGCTCTGGGGAATCGGGGCGGCCATCCGCGCGACGGGGTTGACCGGGTATCTGGAGGTGATGGAGCGCGTCCTCGACTACACCATCGAAGAGCGGATGTTAGACGACGGGGCGTTCATCTGGGAGGACCTTCCGGTCTGGAAGCGCTTGCGCCACGACGCGACGAAGCACCTGCTCGACCGGCGACCGCCGCACTGGGATTTCCTCTACGAGTGTCACCAGACGTTCTTCGTCAACGCCGTGATGTCGTACTACGCCGCCGGGGGAGAGAAGAACTACGACGGAGAGGTCGGCGACGCGTTCGCGTGGATATACGGTCGCAACTCACTCAGTCTCGACCTCCACGACTACTCGGGTATCGGCGTCCCGATGCGCTTCCTGACGCTCGGCGAACGCATGGACGTGGGTGACCAGATGTACAAAGGCTCCTACGAAATTGGCTCGTACATCATGGCGCTCTCGAACGTCCTCGACGGGGCGTTCGAGTACCGCGTCGGGTAGGAGAGGAGAGGAGAGAACGCAGGTCCCGTTCTTACGTACCCACCGCCGACAGCCGCGCCCGAACGTCGGCAAGTGCCTCGACCGGTTCTCGCGAGAGCGAGTAGGTGTTTTCGGACCCGTCGGTCAGTGCGACCGTGAGTTCGCCGGCGTCGTATCCAATCTCGGAGACAGTGTCGTACTCGTAGCGGTGAGCGTCGGCACCGACCTCGAAGAACCGGTGGGCGAGGCTGACCGATGCGTCGTCGTGGACGACGAACGCGTCGTCGCCGACGAGGAGTGTCGTCACCGCGTACGCCTTCGCGGGGCCGACGAACGCGAGACGCTGGTCGGCGGTGAGCACGGTGTAGACCGTCGCGTCCGCGTGTGCGTCGTCAACAGCGTCGAGGACCGCAGATTCGACGCGGTCGATTCCGGCGTCGAGCAACGGCTCGAACCGTCGGTCGACGTACCGGACGCCGACGGCGGCGATAGCTCCGCCACCGAGAATCACCGCCGCCCCCTGGAGCAGTTCGCCGAACTCGACGACGAAGTAGCCACCGAGAAACACCGCCCCGACGACGAGCCACTGCCACTGCCAGCCCGCCGCCCACAGCGGTTGGAAGACGTCGCCGTCGAGCGTATCCCTACGAGCCACGACGTCGCCTCCGTCTCCGGGTCGTCCTCGCTGTTCGGATTCGGGTCGGCGCGACGTTGCCGTTCATGCGTCGAGCAGTTCGACGAGGTTCCCTTCCGGGTCGCGGACGAACGCGATTCGCGTCCCGCTTTCTGTGGTCTGTGGCTCGCTGAGCGTTTCGACGTGTGCCGGGAACTGGTCGACGACGGCGTCGACGTCGTCCACGGAGAGGCCGAGGTGTGCAGCGCCCGGGCGGTTGAGAGATGCGTCCGGCAGCGACTCGCCTTCGGGGTCGTATTCGACGAGTTCGACTCGGACGTCGCCGCCGTCGAGGTGGGCGAATCGGCCGGTCGCGTTCGGAACGTCGACGGCAGTCGAGAACGCCTCACCCGACACGGAGAACGTGTCGAGGACCGAGAGACCGAGCACGTCGCGATAGAATTCGAGTGTGCGGTCGAGGTCCTGAACCGTGATACCGACGTGATGTGCACGAAGGCTGGCCATAGCTGGTCTGCGTGCGACACCCGCAAAATCGCTTCGCTCGGGAGACGCACACGAGGAAGCAGTCGGCCAAAACGTGACCAGCGTTCGGGGACGGACACCGATTCGAAGTGGCCGAAGCAGGTCGGATACCCCCGAGATAGAACGGTCTCGATGCCTGACTGTCAGCATATGTATTGAATTAATGTATCACATTTTCTGAGCGGAATAGAAGTGCCGTCGTTCGATTTCGTCGGACGACCCGGGTTCTGTCTCTCTAACTATACGAGACGAGCGTCATTGTCGTTGTATTTACACCATGCGTCCTCTCGGCAGTCATGTCCGACCGACACGAATTGTCCTCGCGGTTTTCATGGTCCTCGTCGTCGTCTCGGGTGACGCAGCGCTCTTCGTCCAACCGGCGTCGGCGGCGTCCGGGTGGGCGATGGAAGACGACGATTTCCGCGAAGAGACGGTGCTCTCGGGACTCTCCCAACCGATGATGGTCGAGTTCCTCCCCGACGGTCGGATGCTCGTCCTCGAAAAGGCCGGGAAGATGTACATCGCCGACCCGGAGACGGGCGAAAAGCAGGTCTACATGGACCTCACATCGCAGACCGAGTCCGGTGGTGAACGCGGCCTCCTCGATATCGCGTTGGACCCGAACTTCGAGTCGAACGGCTACTTCTACGTCTTCTATAGCCCCACCGAAGGCGAGACGAAAGACCGCATCGCTCGGTTTACACACCGCGAGAACGCCGGTGGCCTCACCAGCCGCGGCGACAAATCGACCGAGAAGCTCATCTGGCAGCACAACCGCAAGTGGGGCTGGAACGCCTACCATCACGGTGGCGGCCTCGACATCGGCCCCGACGGCAAACTCTACCTGACGACCGGCGAGTTGTTCAACGGCGACTTCTCGCAGGACCTCGACGAGGCGGCGGGGAAGATTATCCGCGTCAACCGCGACGGCTCGGTGCCCAGCGACAACCCGTATGCCGACGCGAGCAACCCCACAACTCGATACATCTGGGCGCGGGGGCTTCGGAACCCCTATCGCTCGTTCTGGGACGACGGAACCCACTACATCGGCGAGGTCGGTGGCAACGACCGCGACGTTGCGCAAGAAGACCTCCACATCGGCCGGAAAGGCGCGAACTACGGGTGGCCGAACTGCGAAGGCAACTGCGAAGACCCCGCCTACGACGACCCGCTCTACACGTACCCACACGACCCCGAGGTCGGCGGGTCGATTACGGCCGGCTTCGTCTACCACGGAGACCAGTTCCCTGCGACGTACGACGACGACATCTTCATCGGCGACTACGCGCAGGGCTGGATTAAGGCGCTGAACGTCGGGTCGAACGGCGACGTGACCGACGTGACCAACTTCCACCGAAACGCCGGTGCTGTGGTCGCACTCCAAGAAGGCCCGGACGGGTCGCTCTACTACGTCCAAATTGTCTCGCCGCCGACCTACGAGACGGGGTCCGTCAAGCGCATCACCTACGAAGGCTCGACCGGGAACAGCGCCCCGAATATCACGAGCGCGACGGCTAACACGTCGTCTGGGGAAACCCCGCTGACAGTCTCCTTCGACGGCAGTGCAACAGACGCCGACGGGGACGACCTCACCTACACGTGGCGATTCGGTGATGGGGCCTCGGCGACGGGCGCGTCGATCAGTCACACCTACGACACGAGTGGGCAGTTCGACGCGGTCCTCGAAGTGTCCGACGGCACGACGACAGCGACGTCGAACCCGATTCGAATTTCGGCCGGGAACGCGCCCACGGCGACCATCGAGACACCGGACGACGGCACCGTCTTCCGCGCCGGAGAGCACATCAACTTCAGCGGCAGTGCAACAGACGCCGAAGACGGCACGCTCGACCCGTCGATGCTCGAATGGACGGTCGTCTTCCTCCACGACGACCACACCCACCCGGTTCTCGGGCCTGTAAACGGCTCCGGCGGCGAGGTTCACGTCGAGGAGAGCGGCCACGACTACAGCGGCGACACCGGCTACCGAATCACGCTGAAAGCGACCGACTCGGATGGGATACCCGACACCGACGTGGTGACGCTCCAGCCCGACAAGGTCGACGTGACACTGGAAACGTCCCCCACCGGCTTGACGGTCGACCTCGACCAAATTCCGCGCGAGACGACCTACGTCGCGGATACACTCGTCGGGTTCAAGCACACCGTCGAAGCGCCCGAAGCACAGTGTGTCGCCGGAACGCGATACGAATTCGACTCGTGGTCCGACGGGGGCGAGCGCCAGCACACCCTGACCGTTCCGGACAGCGACCACACTCTGACCGCGACGTACACCGCAAACGGGTCCTGTGAGTCGCTTCCGAGTGACGGTCTCGTCGCTCACTTCGAGACCGAAAGCGGGGTCGTGACCGACGGCGACGCCGTCACGGCGTGGACAGACCAGTCCGAAAGTGGCAACGACCTCACTGCTGTCGGGTCCCCCACGCTCGTCTCGGATATCGCCAACGGCCGCGACGTGGTCCGGTTCGACGGCACCGGCGACGCCCTCGAACGCGTGGGGGGACTGACACTTCCGACCGGCGAATCGGACAGGACGGTCTTCTTCGTCGCCGACTACCGCGAGGGCGGCTTCGGTGGTGTCTCGTGGGGCGCACCGCAGCACAACCGTGCCTTCGGCCTCGTCGCCGACGCGAACGGCGACTTCGCAGTGCAAGGCTGGGGCAGTGGCAACGACTTCAGTTCCGGCGTCGACGCGGTCGGCTCCGAGATGGTCGTCCAGTCTGCGACGGTCCAATCGGGCGAACTGACCCACTACAAAGACGGTGTCGCCATCGACTCGGCGACACACACCTTCGACACGGCCGATGACCAGTTGGTCGTCGGTGCCGAGATGACACCGCCACCGTATCTCGACATGGACGTCGCGGCACTCGTCGTCTACGACCGCGCGCTCTCGGCGACCGAACGCCAGCAGGTCGAAGCCTATCTCGAAGACCGCTACCTCGGGGACGAACCCGAACCGGGGCCGAGTGTCGATATCACGAGTCCCGACGACGGCGCGACCATCACGGGGTCAAACGTAACCGTCTCGTGGAACGCGACAAGCCGGGTCGAAGGCGACCACGTCCACCTCACGCTCGACGACGCGAGCACCCACACGACGGTGCTGGAACTCGATGGCTCGCACACGTTTACCGACCTCTCACCCGGGGCGCACACCGTCCGAGTCGCGGTCGCCTCGGCGGGCCACGAGGCCTACCAGAACCCCGAAGCGAACGAGACGGTTTCGTTCGACGTGGTCGAGGGGGACTCGTCTGGTGACGGGACTGGCGACTCACCCGGAGACGGCACTGACACCGGTACTGACAACTCGACCGATAGCGGGGCTGACGGTGGAACAGCGGATGAGCCGACGACCGACGAGTCGCCAGCGACCGACGGCACAGGGGGGGAGGAAGATAGCACGTCAGACGAGGGAGATAGTGGAAACTCCGCCGGTGAAAGTAGCAGTAGCAGCAGTGGAGGAAGCAGCGGTGGCTCCGCGAACAGTGGAGGGAGCAGTAGTTCATCCAGCGGTGGGAGCAGTAGTAGCTCCTCCAGCAGCGGTGGCAGTGGAAGTAGCGATAGCTCGTCGTCAGCGTCTGAAACGGCCGAATCCCAGTCAGAACCGAGCCCAACCATCGACGCGAACACGAGCGTCGGCGAAGTCGCGCTCGGCGAGAACATCTCCGTCGTCGCCACGGTCCGAAACACCGGCGACGCGCCCACCGAAGTCAGTCTCGACCTCCAGTTGAACGGCACGGTCGTCACGACCGAGACGGTACAGGTCGCTGGCGGCGAGGAGACGATGGTCGAACTGTCCTACGCACCCGACGAACCCGGAGAATACGCCGTCTCGGTCGGTGACTCCTTCGCCGGGACGGTCGTCGTGAACAGCCACAACCCAGCGATTCCCGACAACGGACGCAACGCTATCGGCGTCAGCGACGATACCGACAGTGTAAGCGACGACGACAGCGGCGCAAAGCGAGCCACGGGAGACGCGGAAGCGACCAGTATCGACAGCGACGAACCGACGGCCGAAAACGGAGTCGCAGGTGGAAGCGACCGGGTCGAAGACACCGACGCGAGCGAGCAGCGCACCGAAACGCAGACGCCCGGATTCGGGGTCTTAGGAGCGATTTTGGCGCTGCTCGTGGTCGCGCTCGGTGGTGCAGCAGCGGTCCGAAAGCGGCACTGAGGTCTCCGGACGCTCACCCGCCGAACTTCGTACAGTCTTTACCTCCCGAGCACCCGTCTCCGGGTACGATGGACGCTCCGCACGCACGAACCGAGGAGGGCCGACGATGAGCGAAGCAATCGTCGAATCACTCCCGCCGACGGCGGTCCCAGCGTCGTTCGTAGACGAGCTCGAAGCGAACGAGGCAATCCAGCAGGCCGTCGCCGTACGCGGCTACAACCTCGAACGCGACGGTGAGACGGTGAAGCACGCCTACCAACTGGTGGTGAACGTCCGCGGGAAGTACATCCTCGGGCTCCACCTCTCGAACGGCGAGTGGCGAATCGTCTTCGACACGCGTGACCACCCAGAACTGGCACAGGAAGGGCCGGAAGCCGCCTACAAAGAGGTTCACGACGCCCTCTACGAGCGCGCTCCTTCGGACGCCGAAATCGACTTCGAATCGACGCCGCAATTCTGGCACGCGCCGCAGTAGCTTTTTTCGACCGATACCGTCGATGCGTCTTCGGGGAGAAGGAAAGACGCCACCTGCCACCGTCCGGCAGTAAGGTGGTGGTTTACGTCGAACGGGCGTCGTTAGGCGCTCTATGCTTAATCCACTCTCTCACGTTCGTCTAGCCGATTGAACGGTGTCCTTCATGTCTCCCCCAAAAGTACTCATCGTCGGCATCGACGCCGCGTGCTTCGAGCAACTCGACCCGCTCGTCGAGTCGGGGGCGGTCCCGACTATCGCCGACCTCCTCGACACCGGTGTCGTCGACGAACTCGAAACGACGCACCCACCGTGGACGCCCTCCGCGTGGCCCTCCGTCGTGACCGGGGCGACGCCGTGGCAACACGGAGTCTACGACTTCTACGGCTACGACCGCGACTCTGGTGGTGAACTCGTCTCCGCCCGAGACGTGCAGGTCCCTTATCTGTGGGAGATACTCTCCGCACACGGCCTCTCGTCGGTCGTCGTGAACGTCCCAGTCACACACCCGGTCCACGAGTTCGACGGGAGTCTCGTACCGGGCTATCTCGCCACCGAAGGCGTCGATATCCTCGTCGATGGTGAGAAGCGACAACTCGACGAGGTGCTTCCGGACTACCGAGTCTACGCGGGCCAGACAGCGACCAAAGAAGACCGACTCGCCGAGTACGAGCGATTAGTGGACGCCCGGGTCGATGCCGCCGAGACGCTCGCCGACGCGACCGAGTGGGACCTCATGATGGTCCAGTTCCAGAGCACAGACGGCGTCTTCCACACCGACGGCGACGACCCAGAAGCTGTCGAGCGCGTCTACCGCCGGGTCGATGCGGGTATCGAGCGACTAGTCGAACTCGCCGGGCCAGACGCTCACGTCGTTCTCGTGTCCGACCACGGAATCCACCAGTACGACCGAGTCTTCTACCTCAACTCGTGGCTGAAGGAGCGCGGCGACCTCGTCACGACGGCCGAATCCGTCCGCCACGCGTGGAACGAGCAGACCAAACACACCGCGACGAGCGAGGGCGACGACGCCGCCCGACAACCACTCGCGACGCGGACGCTCCGGAGCGGACTCGGCCTCCTCGGGCACGTCGGTGTCACCCCGACGCGAGTCGAGCGCGTGCTCGCCAACCTCGGCCTCGACCGGACCGTCGCGCGGGTGCTTCCCGACTCGGTGCTTCAGGAAGTCGTCGACGCGAGCGAATACGTGGATTTCGAGCGCTCTGCGGCCTTCACTCGGTCGCTCTCTTCCCTCGGGATTCGCTGCAACGTCGAGGGACGCGACCCCGGCGGCGTGATTCCCGCCGACGAGTTCGACGCCTACCGGACCCGACTCGTCGCCGACCTCCGCGAGGTCACGGCACCCGACGGGACACGGGCCTTCGACGCCGTCGAGGATAGACACACGCTCGTCGGGAGCGACGTGGCTGGTGAGCAGAGCGCACCGGACATCCTGCTCTTTCCGGCACGAATGACGTGGAAGATTTCGGATATCGTCCGTGACGAGCAATTCGGTGAGACCGACGAGTTCAGCCACACGTGGACCGGGCTGTTCGCCCTGAGCGGACCGGCAGCGTCGGCAGGAACGCTCACCGTGTCGGATGCGACAGTTATCGACGTGGTGCCGACGGTCCTCTCGCTTTTCGGCATCGACCCCCCGGACCACGTCGAAGGGGCGTCGCTGCTCGACGACTGGGACCCGGCTCTCGTCGGCCGCGACGCCGAGGAACCAGCCGACATCGACGCGACCCACACCACCATGTCCGCAGAAAGACGGTTCTTCGACGACGAGAGAATCGAATCGGGCGAGGACGAATCGGCGGCCGACGAAGATTCGGAGTACGTCGCCGACAGGCTCCGCGAATTGGGGTATCTGGAATGAGCGACTCGAATCCGCTCGTCAGCGTCGTCCTCCCGACGTACAACCGCCCCGACGGGCTTCGCCAGGCGGTCGCGAGCGTGGCCGCACAGACGTACGACCCGATAGAACTCGTCGTCGTCGACGACCACTCCGAAATCCCGGCGCGTGAGGTTCTCGACGAACCGACCGTCGGTGTCGACACCATCCAGCAGGTTCGCATCATTCGCCATCCGACGAATCGCGGTGGGAACGCCGCCCGAAACACCGGCATTCGCGCTGCAACCGGGCGATTCGTCGCGTTTCACGACGACGACGACGAGTGGTATCCCGAAAAACTCGCTCGCCAAGTGGACGTGTTCGGCGACGTATCCGAAACAGTCGGGCTGGTCTACACCGGAACCGAGTACCGCGAAGCCGGCAAGACCGTGCAGAAACAGACCGGCGGCGTCCGAGGCGATGCGACGCGTGACCTCCTCCTCGGCGGGTCGCTGTCGGAGTTTTCCGGCGTGATGGTCCGTCGGTCGGTCGTCGACGATGCCGGACTCCCGGACGAGCGGTTCCCGAGTTGGCAAGACCGCGAATGGTTCGTCCGACTCTCACAGCACTGCCGCTTCGCGTCGGTCGACGAGGCACTGACGATTCGATACGTCGAGGGGGGCGACCGCGTCACGAAACGCTTCGAGACGAAGCGCGACGAGAGTTTCCCGCTTTTCGTCGAGCAGTTCCGCCCGTTGGCAAGACAACTCGGTATCGAGCGACAGTTCGTCGCGGCACACCGCGCGAAACTCGGGAAAGAAGCTCTCCGGACGGGCTACTACGGAGATGCGCGCCGTCTGCTGGCGCTCGCGTTGCTCGGTGGCCACGTCGATTCCGACACGCTCGTCCACCTGTCTGTCGCACTGGGCGGTCGCGTGACCTACCAGTCGGCGAAGCGACTCGCTCGCGCCGTCAGGGGTCGGGGGGTTCCGACGTGAGTCTCGACATGCCGACGGCGGAAGGCGTTGCGAACGACGATACGTCGAGAGGCAAGGTACCGGACGCGAACGCAAGATACCACGTCGCCTTCTACATCCCGTCGATGGGCGTCGGCGGCGCACAGAAAGTGACCGCGACGATTGCGAACGGCCTCGTCGAGGCGGGCCACCGAGTAGACATCGTCGTCTCCTACGGCGGCGGTGAGTTCACCAACGCACTCGACGACGCGGTTCGCGTGGTCGAACTCGAAACACCGCGGCTTCCCTTTGTCGGCGTGTTGGCCAGCGTGCCTGCACTCCGCCGATATCTCAAACAAGAGCAGCCGGACGTTCTCGTCGGGGCGATGATGCACGCGAACGTCGTCTCGGTCCTCGCGGACGCGGTCTCCGGGGCCGAGACGACCGTCGCGCTCACCGAACACAACACCGTCGGCGTCAGACACGGTCGAAAAGAGGCGCTGACTGCGAGAATCGCCGCGCGGCTCTACGGAAGCGCCGACAGCGTCATCGCGGTCTCGGAGGGCGTCGCCGACAGCATCGCCACCGAGTTGGGAACGGACCCCGAGTCGATTGCGGTCCTGTACAACCCAATCGAGGTGGACGACATCGCCGCGGCCGCGACACACCCCATCGCCGAGCAGACGCCCGCACGAGAGTGGCTATCGGACTCGTCGGTGCGGGTGCTGTTCACGGTCGGCCGATTGGAGGCGGCGAAAGACCTCCCCACGCTGCTTCGGGCGTTCGCTCGCGTCCACGGCGAAAGACCGGAGACGCGGCTAGTCGTCGCCGGGTCGGGGTCGAAGCGCGACGAACTGGAGTCGCTAGCCAGTTCACTCGGTATCCGCGAGCGCGTGTGTTTCCCGGGATACGTCGAGAACGCCTACGCGTACATGGGTCGCGCCGACGCGTTCGTCCTCTCCTCGCGGCACGAGGGCCTGCCGACGGTCCTCCTCGAAGCACTCGCGTGTGGACTCCCAATCGCGTCGACCGACTGTCCGAGCGGACCCCACGAAATTCTCGACGGCGGCGAGTTGGGCCCGCTCGTTCCCGTCGGCGACGACGAGGCGCTCGCGGAAGCGATAGCGCACGTCTTGGACGACCCTGTCGAAGACGCACGACTTCGCGCTCGGGCCGAAGACTTCTCGGTGCAGGCAGTCACGACGGCCTACGAGTCGTTCGTCGCATCGCTGGTGGACGGCTGATAAAGCCCAGGTCAACTCGAATCCACTGTTTTTCTGTCGTACGTCTCTGTACCCCGTGGACGACAAGTGCAGACTGCGGGAGCCACGACTTCGAAGACTGAGTGCGACGACTGATGACTTCCTTGTGTGGTATCCAATTGGAACATTCACATTAATTGGCCAAATAATCCGTTAGGAACCACTTAACCACCCGAATTCGACAAGTAAGCCATTGCGAAATTAAGTACATCCGGAACATACGCATTGTTAACAGGAACCGGTGCGAGAACCGCTCGAAGCCCCACGGACGGGCGCGATGTGGAAACGATACCGGTCCTGGTGAAGAACGATGGATATCAAAGAATTCCTCAGCGAATCACGCGCAGTCTCGCCAGTCATCGGCGTCATCCTCATGGTCGCCATCACAGTCATCCTCGCGGCCGTCATCGGGACGTTCGTCCTCGGACTCGGAGACCAAGTGGGAGACACCGCACCGCAGGCGAGCTTCAGCTTCGACTACAACAGCACGGCGACGAACGTGACCGTCACGCACGAAAGTGGTGATGCGATTGCCACGGGCAACCTGAACGTCTCCGTCTCGTCCAACGCGAGCGCGACCGTGACGACCTACGACGGCGGTGACGGACAGATGAACGCGGGCGACTCCTTCGAAGTCGACTCGGGTGCACTCAGCTCCGGTGACACGGTCCGTGTCATCTGGACCTCCGAATCCGGTGCCAACTCTGCAACCCTGCAGAAGTACACCTACAACAACTGAGCGGCTTTCGAGCGACACTCGCCCGATCCACACCTTTTCCGTTTTTCAGCCATCGAGCGGCAGCACCGCTCGTGCAGCGACTGGCTGTCCGCTATGAGAAACGATACACAAGGTCATACCAGCGACGACGTTCCTGGTAATATGAACTTAAATATCTTCGAATCGTTCAATTTACCTGTAGGTTCCCCGGCAAGTGTGTTGCCACCGACTCGATTTTTCTGTGAGTCACACACTCGTTGTCCGGTCACCATGGAGAATACAATGAACATCAAACAGCTATTCACAGACTCTCGTGCCGTTTCGCCGGTTATCGGCGTCATCCTCATGGTCGCTATCACAGTCATCCTCGCGGCCGTCATCGGGACGTTCGTCCTCGGACTCGGCGACCAGGTGAGCACCACGGCACCGCAAGCGAGTTTCGCGTTCGACTACAACGGAAGCAACCTGACGATTACCCACGAAAGCGGAGAAGCCCTCGTCGCGTCCCAAATCAACGTGACGGGAGACAGCATCTCCGACGAGCAGTGGTCCACCAACGGAACGACCACCGGCGACAAAATCACGGCCGGAAACTACTACGACGTGGGAGCGACGTTCACGTCCGGTGACGTCGTCCGCGTCGTCTGGACCGCAGAATCTGGCACCAGTTCGTCGACGCTCCAGAAGTGGACGTACAACGGCTAGCGGAACTGTCCCACGCCAAACGGCTTCCTCCCCACCAAGTACACGTCTTTTCTGGACCGTTTTGACAGAACTAGCGAGAAAAACACCGTCGATCCCCGCCCCCGGCGAACGTTCATACTGCAAGCCGCAGAATCCGTTTGCATGCACCCGACCGCCAAGCGGTTCGCCGACGAGGTTCGGGCAGAACACGGCATCGAAATCGACGTTCGCGAGTTCCCAGAGGGAACGAAGACGGCGGCCGACGCCGCCGACGCAATCGACTGCGACGTCTCCCAAATCGTCAAGAGCATCGTGATGCGCGTCGGCGACGAGACAGTCGTCGTCCTCACGAGTGGCGCGAACCGCGTCGACGAGGCGGCGCTCGCGTCCGAGTTCGACGTCGACCCTGCCGAGGTTCGGAGTGCGAACGCCGCCGAAGTAAAAGAGGCGACTGGGTGGAGTATCGGTGGCGTTCCGCCGACGTGCCATGCCAACGGCTGTCCGATACGTGCCGACCCAGTGTTCGACGAGTTCGACGAAATCTGGGCCGCCGCCGGGACGCCCGAAGCGGTGTTTCGACTGACGCCCAGTCAGCTACGCGAACTGTCGAACCCGCGGTTCGTCGACGTGTTCGAGTGAGTCGCGGTTGCTGTGGTCGAGTGGGTCGCAGATGTGACTTCGAGTGAGTCACCGCCGCTCCAGTAGCAGTTGGTGGGAGCGAACCGAATCAGACCGCCGACTCCCAGAACTGAATCAGACCGCCGACTCCCAGAGGCGAATCGTCTGGAGAACGATGACGATAGCTAACGCGGCGTAGGACAACGCGAGGGGCGTGAGTTGCTGGATTGGGATGAGAAGCCCGCCTGCGACTGCGAGCGCCGCGAACGTCACGACGAGCGCGCCCATGGTGCGAACGACGGGGGGGAACACCGACTTCACCCACCTATCGAACGGTGAGACGTCGAGGAGCATGGTCAACCCGACGAGTTCGAGCAGCGCACCGAGCCCGACGAGGAGACCGATGTACTGCGGTCGAGAGAACAACAGCGATTGCAACCCCACGCCGGCAAGGAGCGCAGTGAATGCGGCGGCCCGCTTGGCCGAGCGACCGAAGACAGACGTATCGAGCCACGACCGCCCGACGGGAGTCGTCTCGACATCGCCGTCGGGCGCGACCGGCGGCGAGTCTAGACCCGGCGACGAGTTTGCAAACAGCAGCGAGTTTGCAACCACCGGTGAGTACCCACCACCGCGGGCACCGTCCTCGACACGGCCGCGAACGGCGGCCATTCGAATCTCAGAGAGGACCGTGGCGACGAAGAAGAACCCGAGGAACAGCGCGGCGATTTCTTTCGAGTCGGTGGCGTCGAACGCGTCGAGCGCACCGTGACCCCAAAAGAGGTCCGCCGCGGCAGAGTCGTGGAGGAGCCGAACGAACGACCCGCCGACGGGTGAGACGTGGTAGAAGTCGGGTATCATCGCCCACAGACCCCCAAAGACGACCACGGTCCGGTGGAACCGGAATCTCGGGACGAAGAGCGCGGCCGTGAGTGCGGTCAGCGCCGCTCCGAACGCGAAGTGACCGATTGCGATAGACATGTCGTACCGAACAGATGTACACGTCCGAAGATTACTAGGCGGCTCCTAACGGCTGAGAGCCACGCTACGCCGAGTATTCGCACGTTTCGAGAGTACGCTTCGAGAGTGAAATTCCGGTCACGCCAACACCACCATGTCCGCTGTTCTTCGACGGGGAGTCGGTGGATTACACCCCGGACTATCCACCGAGAAATCGACCGAGAGCCGCGTCGATATCGTCGATACCGACTGTACCGAGAGGGTCGTGACTTCCTTCGGCTGGCGACTCCTTGAGACCAGTTCCGGTCGCGATGACTGCAACGTCGTCGCCGGGGGCGACGAATCCCCGTTCGACCAAGTGTTTGGTTCCCGCGAGCGCCGTCGCGGAAGCAGTTTCTACGGAGAGACCCGCCTGTGTCGCGAGGACACGCTGGGCGTCTCGAATCTCGTCGTCAGTGACCGAAACGACCGCACCACCGGTTTCGCGGGCGGCACGGAGCGCTCGCGTCCCGCTCGGTGGGTCGGCGTTGGCGATAGAGTACGCGATGGTGTCCCCGCCCTCGACGCGAGAGACAGCCGAATCGCCTCGTTCGAACGCATCGGCGATGGGAGAACAGGCCGCAGCCTGCGTCAAGTAGAGTTCCGGAACGCGGTCAATCGCCCCGGCCTCGCGGAGTTCCCGCACGGCTTTCCACACACCGCTCGCGTGCCCACCGCTGCTGACGGGGAGGACGATTGCGTCGGGCACGTCGGGAGCGAAGGCCTCGCAGAGTTCCACTGCGGTTGTCTTCTGGCCTTCGACCCTCAGCGGGACGTCGGAGTTGAGAAAGACGACGTCGTTGTCGGGACCGAGTTCGAGCGTTCGGTCGTAGAGACGGCTGTACTCGCCCCTCACGGTCAGTATCGTCGGGTCGAACTGGCCGATGACGTCGAGGCGTGCTTGCGGGACGTCGTCGGGGACGAACACCACACAGGGCACGTCCGCGGCCGTCGCGAACGCGGCGGTACTCATCGCCATGTTTCCGTGCGAGACGGTGCCGACAGCGGCGGCGTCGCCGACGAGACCGGACTCGATAGCAGCCAGCCCCACGGCACTCCCGCGGTCTTTGAAGCTCCCCGTCGGGTGACTCCCCTCTACTTTGACGTGGATGGTCGTACCAGCGTACTCGTCGAGTGCATCGTCGCGGAGCAGTGGCGTTCCACCCGCTGCCGCGGCGAGTCCGCCCGGAAACTCGACCGGGAGCAGTTCCTCGTATCGCCACATTCCCGGGGAGTCGGAGACGTCGTCCCACGAAAACGACCCCGGGTCGGTGGCGAACCAGAGCGGCTCGCCGCAGTCACACCTCGCGACCGGTTCGGTCGTTCGTGCACCACAGTCGTCACAGACGCGTTCGAGCGTCATTGGAAATCGGCCACCATGCTCACTCGGACCCGACGGCGACCATCCCCTTTACGACGTCTGGTTCTTGCGCGCGTTCGAAGGCCGCCGTCAGGTCGGCCATCGACATCTCGAAGTCGATGACATCTTCCACGTCGATGACACCGCGTTCGAGGAGCGAAATCGCGTCCGGGTACGTGTTTCTGAAGCGGAACGACCCTCGGAAGTCGAGTTCCTTGTCGACCAGTTCGTTGGTCGCGATGGGTATCTCGTTGTCGCCGGAGAGACCGATACAGACGACAGTGCCGCCGCGACGGACGACAGTTGTCGTTGCGGCGATTGCCGGAGTCGCACCGGATGCCTCGACGACGACGTCGACACCGTCGCCCCCGGTGAAGTCGTCGATGGCGGCTTCGAGAGAGCGCTCGGAGACGTTTATCGTCTCTGTCGCCCCCATCTCGCGCGCCCGTTCGAGTTTCGACGGAACCACGTCGGAGACGACGATGTCTCCCGCGCCAGCTGCACGCGCGGCCTTCAGGACCATCGCACCGATTGGTCCGGCGCCCGTTACGAGGACGGTCTCACCGAGGTCGATTGCGGCACGGCGTGTCGCGTGCAGTGCGACGCTGAGTGGTTCACAGAGAGCACCCGCACGAGTCGAAACGCCGTCCGGAAGTCGGTAGGCGAAGTCGGCATCCCACGCGACGAACTCCGCGAACGCGCCATCGTCCGGGGGTGTCGCCATGAACTCGACGTCGGGACAGAGATTGTACGTCCCCGCTCGGCACTGGGCGCACTCACCGCAGGGAACACCGGGTTCGAGGGCGACCCGGTCGCCCGGTTCGAGGTGGCTACCGTCGCTTCCGACCTCGGCGACGACGCCGGCGCTCTCGTGGCCCAAGACGAGCGGGTCGGAGACGACGTAGTCGCCGATGCGGCCGTGTTCGTAGTAGTGAACGTCGGACCCGCAGATGCCGACGTGTCGTATCTCGACGAGCACCTCGTTCGGTCCGGGGGCCGGACGCTGGCGCTCTCTGTGCTCGAAGGTTCCGGGTTCTGTGAGTTCGACGACGTGCATGGGCAGTATCGAGACGACGCTCGGTGTTCGAAACACAGGTCGCCCGGCAGTAAGTAAGCCTCGGCGGGCAGCGGTTTTCGGGTCGAATGGGCGTCTCAGTCGTCGTACAGTGGGAGTCGCATCGTAACGACCGTCCCTCTCGGGTCGTTGTCGTCGATGCGAACCTCGCCACCGAGTTCGGTGAGTATCCAATTGACGAGCCAGAGACCGAGACCACTTCCGTGCAGCAACGGGGTCTCTTCGCCCTCTCTGAGGACACGACGTTCGTGAACCGGGATTCCCGGCCCGTCGTCGCGAACGGAGACGACGGCCTGTGTGACCGTCGCGTCCGCGTTCTCGACCGACGCCTCGCAGACGACGGTCGGGGCCGCGCTGTCGTTGTGTCTGACCGCGTTCGTGAGTATCTCGTTGAGTGCCGTCCCGAACTCGGCATCCACGGCAGCGCCGCACTCTGGGACCGACCACTCGACTGTCGCCTCCGAGAACCGAGTCCGAACCAAGTCACAGTGGGCACGGACGACCGACGAAAACGACTGCTTCGACGGCGACTCGGACGCGTCGTCCGACCTGACGAACGTCTGTTCGATGCGTCTGGCCTGTCGACTCGTCCGAAGGAGTTCCTCGGTCGACGACCGAATCTTGGACATCGCACTCTCGGCGGTCCCCTCAGGCGTCTCCTCGTCGACGATGTCGAGATAGCCCCGAATGACGTTCAATTCGTTTCTAATGTTGTGTCGCAGGACCCGATGGAGGGTTTGTAACTGCTGTTGTCGCCGTCTCTCGTCGGTGATATCCATGCGGACCGCGACGATGTAGTTCTCCTCGTCACCGATGGTCGATATCGGTGCGACCGTCTGGTCGATGTGTTGCCGCCGCCCGTCTTTTCGCCGCCCAGTCGTCTCGTCTTGCCACGTGTCGCCCGTCGAGACCGATTCCCACAACTCCGTGTGGAACGATGGATTGTCTTCACCAGTTCGAAGGACCGAGTGGTGACAGCCGACGACTTCTTCGCGAGTGTATCCGGTGCTCTCCTCGAACGCGGAGTTGACGTACTCGATGGTGCCGTCTCCGCTGGCGATGTAAATCGCGTGGCCCGCGTGTTCGACCGCCTCTTCGAACCGTTTCGCGTCTCTGTGCGCCCGGAGTGCATTGATAGCGTGGCCGACGGTTACGCCGAGATCTGCGAGTACGTTGCGCTCTTTCTCGCCGAACGCGTTGGGTTCGTTCGCGTAGATTGTCAAGACCCCATACGTCTCGTCGTCGTGCCGAATCGGGACGCCGGCGACGGCGCCGACTCCGTATCGCGTTGCGAGGTGTCGCCACGGTTCGTACGCGGGGTCGGTCTGAGTCTCTTGGACGATACTCACGACGCCTTTGCGCAGGGCCGTCCCCGCCGGTCCACGGCCGGTCGGTGTGTCGTCGGCGCGGATTGTGACCGAATCCAGATACTCCGGAGCGTCGCCTGCGACAGTCTGTGGGACGATTTCTCCTGATTCCTCGTCTGCAGTTCCAATCCAGGCAAACTCGTAGCGGTCAGAGTTCGCCAACTGTTGGCACACCTTCTGTTCGAGTTCGCTTCGGGACGACGCTCTCGCCACCGCTTGTGTCGTCTTTCTGAGTGTTCGATTGATTCTGTGGAGTTCGTCGAGTTCGTCACGCCGTCTCTCGAGTTCGAGTTTCTGTGAGTGGCGTTCGGTGACGTTTCGGATACTCGCTACGAGTCGCGGCGAGTCGTCGAACTCGATGACGCTCACGGACACCTCAGTCACGATTTCGGTTCCGTCCCGTCTGGTAACGACGAGGTCGTCTGTCCACCCTCGACCGGTGTCGAGAGTGGCTTCGACGAACGCACGGTATCTGTCCGTGTCGGTGGAAAACAAAGACGCCGGTGAGAGCTGTCTAAGCTGTGTCCGAGAGTAGCCGAGCAGTTCAGTCGCACGCCTGTTCGACTCCTGGATAACGTCACGGACTGGGTCGAAGACGACGATTGCGTCGTTACTCGCTTCGAAGAGCGCCCGGTACTGATGTTCGGCCGTGCGAAACTCACGTGCGTGGGCGACTGAGAGACGCCGTCGCTCCAAGAGGTTGTTCAGCCGTCGCTCGAACACCGGGAGCCGTATCGGTGCTGCAATCGCCTCGTCGACGAGCGACCAGAGCCACTGTTTCAGCTGTCGTTCGTCGCCTGAGTGGACGAGTAACACCGGATAGAACTCGCGGTTCGCCGCCCGCTTCTGAGCCAACACCCACTCCCGATGTCGTGCGACCATCCGTTGGTCGATGATACAGATGTCGCCCCGTGGGCAGTCCGCGTCACCGTCCGAATCGAATGGGCTGGTGTCGCTGTCGTCCGAATCAACCCGATTGGTGCCGCTATCGGTCGAGCCAAACGAGACATCGCCCCCGTCTTCCGCGACCGGAAAAGACGCTTCCTCGTCGGGGACGAGCGGTACGTGAGGCGTCTCCTCTCGAATCCACTCCGCGAGCAACTCTCTATTTTCACGGTGGGCGAGAAGCAGCGTCACTCGATGGCTCCGAACGTCTTGGGTGTCCGGCCAGTCGAAATCCACGATTTAGAACTCACCACCGACCGTCGCAGACCCGTCGTCGAGGAACTGGACTCCCGTCACTTCGAACCGTGCGCCGCCTTCCGGACTCTCGGTCTGTGCGACGTCCCACGAGTGCGAGTCGGCGATTCGTTTCACGATTGCAAGCCCGAATCCGGTTCCGTCGACGTTCGTCGAGTATCCCGTCTCGAAGATGTCCCGGGTCGTCTCGGTGATTCCGTCGCCGTCGTCTTCGACGAAGAACCCCGTCTGAAGCGGGCCGACGGTGATAGTGACGTCTTCGTCGTTGTGTTCGCACGCGTTTCGAAACAGGTTCGAGAACAGCTCCTGCAATCGACTCGCGTCCGCGAGGACGGTGGTCGCTTCGGAAAGGTCCATCTTCAGGTCCGACGACTGAGTCTCGACTTGATTCCAAGAGCGGGACGCGACATCGGAAAGAGAGGTCGGGCCGATGTTGGGCTGTGAATACTCCTGTTTCGCGAACGAGAGGAGGTCTTCGACGAGTGTGTTCACTCGGTTCAACGCCTCTGATGCTTTTTCGAGGTGTTCGTCAGAGTCGCCTTCCCGCCCGAGTTCGAGGTTCCCGCGCGCGACGCTCAGCGGGTTCCGAAGGTCGTGTGAGATGATTGCGGCCATCTGCTCGACCTGGTCTCGTTGACTCAGTTCCTGTGAAAGCCGGCGGTTCCGAAGCAGCGATTCGATTCGCGGGCCGAGTTCGTCGAGAATCAGCGGAATCGTGATGACCTCGTCGACGATATCGAACAGCGACGGGTCAAGTTGGTCCCACTCGGGGCTCACGACGAGAAGAACTGGAAGAAAGACGGGCTCTTCGGATTGTTTCACGGAGACGAGTTGGGTTCGGAGTCGTTCCACGGAGTGTGCATCTAAGATACACAGGTCGAACTCACCGGCTTCGAGCGTCGATTCGTCGGTCGAGATGTCGTACTCCGGTCGCAACTTCTCGGAGAGCACTCGGCCGTTTTGCCCGTTCGAGAGCAACAACAACAACCGCATGTCGTCGGTCGAAGCCCGGCCTTCGTCGCCCTCCCACGACTCCTTCCGGGATTGGTTCGGTGTCATCGAATAATCAACTCTAATAGGTCGGAGTGTTACCGCTCGTTCGAATCTCGGCTCGAATCAGTGTACTCGGGTGTGCCCGACAGGATGCCTTGCGCACCCGTCATCGGGCCACCGACTTTCAGTCCGTGCTCCGTGATTTCGAACTGTCGGAGTGTGTGTTCGAACTGCGTCGTTCGTTTCTTCAACACGCCGATGACTTTCTGTAACCTGCCAGTCATCTCGACGTGTTGGAGGAAGACGATGTTATCGGCGAGATAACTGACACCCGAGTTCGTCGCGGTGAAGTCACCCGTGACGTTCTTGTGCTCGTCGACGAAGATGACTGTCACCCCCATATTCTTGAGGTAGCGCCCCAACGCGTGGAGTTTTCGGATGAGCATGTCTTTCCCACCCTGGACGGCCAGTTGGTATCCGTTGATGCCGTCTATCATCACGATTTTCGTGTCGTGTGCTTCCACCTCGGCCCGGACGTGCTGGGCGAACTCCTGCGGCGAGAGATTCAGTGGTTCCATCTCTCGTACGTGGAGCGAGCCCTGTTCTTCCATCTGGGAGACGGGGATGCCAATCGATTCGTTGCGCTCGCGGAACGTCGAGTAACTCTCCTCGAAGAGGTACAACACAGACCGCTCACCGCGACCCGCCGCCTCTTTGATGAACTGCGTTCCGAGCGTCGTCTTTCCGACACCAGTCGGTCCGCTGATGATGCTGACAGTCCCTCGTTCGAGACCACCGTGCAGTAGTTCGTCGATTTCCGGGACACCCGACGGAATCGACTCGTTCGGAAACTCCCGAGAGTGTGTCAGAGGCTTCAGCTCTGGGAAGACGACGAGACCGGAGTCAGTGATACGAATCGAGTGGGTTCCACCGACAGTGTCTGACCCCCGGAACTTCGGAACGTCGATGATAGCACCCATCTCTTGGGTATCCAGTTCGATTGAGCCATCGCTCATGAACTGCAGGTCATCGTCCGGGTTGTCGGGGGTGTCCTGCGACGTGAACATGACAGTCGCACCGTTGGCAGTGAGATATTCCATAAACCCGATTGCCTGCTTTCTGAAGTGGTGCGTGTCGGGCGTCAAATATCGCAGTTGTGTGATTGGGTCGACGAAAACGCGGTCAGGTTCGTACTGCGAGACGGCATCGGTTATCGACTCGATGAACGGTTCTTTCTCCACGTCGCTCGCAGCGAGGATGTCGTACGATTGGTCCTCGACGAAGACGCTCGCGTTCGGACTCATGTCGAGGAACTCGACACCCGAGAGGTCAATACCGAGCGAGGCGGCGTTGCTTCGGACGTCCGACTCGGACTCTTCGAGGTTGACGAACAGCGCGGACTCACCGTTGTCGATTCCTTCCTTCAGGAAGTGCATGCCGAGAATCGTCTTTCCCGTTCCCGGTGCGCCGCGGACGAGGTAACTTCGTCCGGTAATGAGACCGCCGTTGAGAATCGAATCGAGTCCGTCGACACCAGTCGAAATTCGGGGCGGGTCCGCTGAGGGAGTCATCTAGCCGAACCCATACCCCGGACGGACACAGACACCAGCGTGGACGAAGACATATGTCGCCGAGAATTACTAATTAGGTGCGCAGCAGGTGCGGCGCAATCGCGAAAAGCAGTCGAAACGGCAATTCCAGTCATTCTTTTCTAAGAGACACTCAACATAGACCATAAACATACCGCCGAGAGAGTATATAAATTACAAAACGAAAACGAGGCGTTTGGATAGGTATAAGTCTATTTTTTGACATAGTGGAGACGGAGCTTTGTCTTTTCAGGACCCTCTCAGCGGAGCAGTCGCTGACTGACGGAAGTTATAGCAGACTGACTGGAGCCACGGCTAACAGTCGAGAAGAGACTCAGAACGTTCAGTAGAACCCTCTCGGGAGTAGTCTATTGGATGTGACCTTCGCGACGGAGCTGGTCGGCGTCGTCGTCGGTGTAGCGCCACTCGATGTTCGCCTTGCTGTCTTGCCAGTCCCACGGTTCGACGAGAACGACGTCGCCCTCGTTGATCCACGTTCGGTACTTCATCCGGCCGGGAATCCGGCCCATCCGATTCTCGCCGTCCTCGCAGCGGACTCGCACGTGGTTCCCACCGTTGTGCTCGGTTACGACTGCAAACAGCTCACTGCCATTGGGCATTCGAAGGTTTCGACGCCCTGTTTCTTCACTCACACACTTACTGAGAGTCCCAGACGGATAACTTATCGGATGTACGTGGTAACACAACACAGACATCTGCTGGAACTGCCGTGCGTGAACACCAAGATGTCCGCTGTTATTCGCGATTAATCGCACCGTGATAAACCACATGACGCGATAAAATTCCAAATTATCTCTACGAGTACGACGAGAAACGACGGAGACACCGCTGCTACACACGAATCCGAACACTACCACTACTACACCGCAAATCCACTTACACACCGACCGTGGCCTGAACACCGGGCCGGCGAAGGTTACGGTACGTGCCAGACCATCAATCAGAACCGACGTCGTCGAGCGACAGATTCGAGACCAGAAGACACACTGCAAGAGGAAGAAGCCCCGCGACAGATACTGGAATAAACGGTTGGGCGAGTGCTCGAAGTGAGCGACGAGACAGGCTCACCCTCAGTCGGGTTTCGAGACGACCAAGACCGGAACCTCTGAACGCCGAACCACGCGTTCAGTGACACTCCCCAGGAAGTAGCGGTCCAGACCGGTTCGGCCGTGAGTGCCCATCACCACGAGGCCGACGTCGTTCTCCTCGGCGTATTTGACGATGGCTCGATACGGCGACCCACTCATCACGGAGGCTTCGACCGCGGGCACGTCTGCCTCAGTGGCGAGGTCGATAACGTCGTTCAGCGCCCGCTCACCTGCCTTCTCCAGTGCATCGAGGACGGAAGTAGGGTCGGCGCTGCCTGGTAACGCCCCGATGTCGACGACGTGAAGGATGTCGAGTCCAGCGCCGGTCGCGGTCGCTAGGTCGACCGCGTGGTCTGCGGCGGCGAGTGCGTGGGCGCTCCCGTCGGTCGGGACCAGTATCGACTCGAACTCGGGGTCGAACGTGGTGTCCTCGTGGACGGTGATGACCGGCACCGACGACGCCCGAACCGTCTGTTCCGTGACACTCCCGAGGACGTACCGACCGAGTCCCGTCCGGCCGGTCGTCCCCATGACAATGCAGTCAACGCCGTGGGTGGCGGCGTATTCCAGAATAGTCTCTGGTATCGAATCGTCGTGTTCGAGGACGTCACCCGTAGCTTCGAGACCCGCACCAGTCGCCATCTCGACGACCTCGTCCACGGCTTCGTTTCCCCACTGGGTGGTATCTTCAGGGCCATCGGCGTCGTCAGGTGGGTGTTCGTTGGGGTTTAGGACGTGAACGACGGACAACTCGGCGTCGAACCGACGAGCGAGGGCGACTGCTGCCTCAGCACCCGCCGCTGCTGCATCGCTACCGTCTGTTGGAACGAGAATTCGGTCGTACATCTGCTCTCACACGTCAGTAATCTCTTTCCAGACGTGTCAAACGGGGCGTCTATTCCCGGTGCGTGGGAACCATTCACAGTCAGGCACAAATGTCAGACAATCCAGGGACAGATGTCAGGTAGCAGTCCGAGAACCGACCTCAGTTCGTGGGCAACACTGCCTACTGGACTCGTGTTGTCTGTCGCCGCGATGGCGATTGGTGGCACTATCCGGCACGGTAGTTGTGATTTAGCAGGGAAAAATGGGGAGAGGCGGGAGTGGGTCACTCGACGATGAACTGACCAGCGATTTCCAGAATTTCGTCCATCGACTTCGCCTCGTCGAAGGCAGCGGGGAACGGGTCGTCGCCGTTGAGGAGGTTGAGGTACGAGGCGTGGCGGGCTTCGACGGTGGCGACAGTTGCACCAGCCGTCTGCAGGTCGGGACTCTCGATGAGGTCGAGTGCGCCGGTGTAGGCCATCACGCCGGTGTTTTCGAGTGCCTGTGCGGTGGCGAAGAACTTCGTCGGGTCGTCTTGGACCATCGTTCCGAAGTCGTACTCTGCGGGGGAGACAGGCTCGCCACCTAACGTCGTGATGACGGTTTCGAGCACGTCAACGTGCGTTGCTTCGTGCTCGCCGACGTGCGTGAGGTGGTCGTAAGCGGTGGTCCGCACTTCGTCGCCGAACCCCGACAGCACGTCGCTGTTTTCGATGGTCTCTCGGCTGAAGAATCCGCCGAGAGATTCGAGGCTCTGTTTGTAGAACTGGTCTTCGAGGTGTTCGAGTGTGAGCGCGTAGTTCAAGACGTCGACGTCCGTACCGGGGACGTCCTGGTCACCGCTCGTCTTGTTCATTCCGTTGCCGTTTCCATTGGGTCCGTTGCCGTTGCCGTTTCCTTCGTGTTCGTCTGCCGCAGCCAGGCCCGAGAGTCCGACTGCTCCGAGGCCAGCTGCTGCAGTGCTGACGAGGAACGCCCGACGAGGGGTGGCTTGTTCACGGAGGGAGTCGAGTGTCCGGCCGAGCTCAGGGGCTGAGTCTGTTTTTTCGTCGTCCATAGGGTTCATGCGCCGAAGCGCGTCTAAACGTGGACGCGACACCGGGATTATGATTTTCCGAACTCTCTCCCAAATTCAACCAAAGTCAATCATTGTGAAATTATTGATGAAGTGAGCGTCGTTCGAGTAACAACGTAGAGTACAGTGTCGAAAGCACCTGAGCAGAACATATAACATACCCAACCATCTTGATGACAGTATGGTATCCACTTCCCGCGCCACGTGCTGGCGTTGGCGCTCAACTTGGGAAGTGGACAGTATCGCGGTCTAGAATCAGACGGGCTTCACCCGCCAGATTCGGCCGCGGTGCTCACTCCGTTTCTCGATTGTTCCGCCCTCAGAGTGACCACCAATCAGACATAGATGCCAGCAACAGACGACTTCACCGTAACCCCGTACGCCGTCGAAGGAGACATCGACTACGACCGACTGCTCGATGAGTTCGGAGCCGACCCCCTCACGGCCGACCAGAAAGCACAGTTTCCCCGCCCCGTGCACCAACTCGTCCGCCGCGGGGTCTTTTATGCGGAACGGGACGTCGACGACTTCCTCGATGCCGCAAACGAAGGTAAAACGCACTCTATCGTGACGGGTTGCGGCCCGTCGGGACCGATGCACATCGGCCACATCATTCCGTTTTACTTCGCCAAGTATCTGCAAGACCGGACTGGGTGTCTCGTGTACATCCCGCTGTCCGACGACGAAAAGTACCTATTAAAGGACAAACCGCTCGACGAGATTCACGAGTACACGCGAGAGAATCTATTGGATATTCTCGCGGTCGGGTTCGACCCCGAACGAACTCGAATCGTCGTCGACACGGCCGACGCCGACGTGGTGTATCCACTGGCGGCCGCCTTTGCGAAGGAAGTGACGCAATCGACCGTAAACGCGACGTACGGAGACCCCGAGAACATCGGACTCTCGTTCTATCCGGCTGTTCAGGCTGCCCACCTCCTCTTGCCGCAACTCGTCGAGGGACGACACCCAACACTCGTTCCGATTGCTGTAGACCAAGACCCTCACGTGCGAGTCTGTCGCGACATCGCAGCCAAACAACGATACGATGTCTCCAAACCCGGTGCCTTGCTCTCGAAGTTCCTTCCGGCCCTGGAAGGACCAGGGAAGATGAGTTCGTCGGGAGGTTCAGCGAGCATTCGCCTGTCTGACGACCGGGAGACGGTCTTCGAAAAGATTCGGACGCACGCGTATTCCGGTGGGCGACGCAGTGTGGAATCCCACCGAAAACACGGCGGAGACCCCGAGGTCGACGTCCCGTACCAGTTTCTGTATTACTTTTTCGAGGAGAGTGACGAACGCGTAGAGCGGTTGGCGCGAGAATATCGCGATGGGTCACTCCTGAGCGGAGAACTCAAAGAAATTGCCGCGACGAGTATTGCGGATTTCCTCGAAGCACATCAAAGCCGGCGCGAAGAACTCGGGCCGATAGCTGACGAACTCAAACAGTATCGCCTGAGCGACTCCGAACGGCAGACTGCACGACAGCAGGTCGGATACGCCAACACACGTCTGTTCGGGGAGAAAACCACACACGACTACTGAAGTCTATCTGCAACCCCCAGTGTAGGATACCACTCCGGCGTAGAACACCATCATACCGACGCAGAACAACACTATTCCGACGTGGAACACCACCGTGTCCGAAGCTCTTTGCCGAACCGGTGCCAGAACACTACCAACCCACACCACTGTGTCCGCTGTTCGAGTGACGAATCCTACGACTTACTGCGGACACGGTGGTGTCGCTCACCGGTTACTCCTCGCGAGCGACATAGAACAAGAAGAATCTGAGTTGACAGGGTAACTCTGACTTTCCAACTTCCGAGCAGGGAGTTCGAACACCACGTTGTCCGCAGTAATCGGGCGAATCTAGTCCTCAGTTGCAGTTTGCAGTTGCAGTTCCATTGCAGTTCCCAGTCGTAGCTCTCAGTTGCAGCTCCTTGTCGCACCTTCCAGTTGCAGCTCCTTGTCGCACCTTCCAGTTGCAGTTTCTACTATCAGGTGTTACTCGAAGAGGAGTCCAACGAGACTTAGTTCCCGACGAAATCGTCGAGCGTGCTGGACGAGTTCTCGTTGAGGAATGGCTCGACCGTCTCGTGGACGCCGACGAGGTCGATGGTGTCGCGCATCGCCGAGACGATGAGCTCCACGTCCATATCCAGTGCGTACTCTCGGTACGTTCCACCGCGACGGCCTTCGTTGCGCTCGGTAACGGAAACGATACCGAGCATCGCGAGTTCGCTCAGGTGGTCGCGCATTCTGCGTGGGACGAGCGGGTCCCGGTTAGCGAGTTCGGCAAAGCGCGTATATCTCGGTCGAACATCGCGAGAGCGAATCGGGGTTTCACCCTCGAGGTCGAGTGTGAGAAGCGAGTACAGAACGAGATGACCGTGCTCGGTCAAGCCGTTGATTCCTTCTTTGATACGCCCGCGTTCGAGGTCTCTCCGACCGCGTTTGACGTGCTCTTCCGTGACGGAATCTGTCTCTTCGTCTCGGGCAAGGTCGCCTGCTTTCATTAACAGGTCGATAGACTGGCGAGCGTCACCAGCGTCCTTCGCGCCGTAGGCTGCACAGAGTGGGATGACCTCGTCTGCGAGGACGCCGTCCCGAAATGCGACAGTCGCCCGTTGTTCGAGGATGGCTCGGAGATTCTTCGCGTTGTACGCGGGGAAGTGAATCTCCTGTTCACACAGCGAACTCTTTACTTTCGGTGATAGGTCGTCTCTAAACGAGAAGTCGTTCGAGATACCGATGAGGCCGACCTTGGCGTTGTCCAAGTTTCCATTCGCGCGTGCGCGTGGGAGTTGGTAGAGGATACTATCGTCGTTGACGTGGTCGATTTCGTCGAGGACGACGGTGATTGTCCCGCCACACTCGTCGAGTTCCTGCCAGAGCATCTCGTACACCGAGCCGAGTGGGTACCCGGTCGTACTGATTTGGTTGGACTCCGAGCGGAACTCGTTGACGAGGCGGGTCGCGATTTGATAGGAACTCGTCAGCCCATCACAGTTCAAAAAGACGACTGTGAGGTCGATATCGTCGTACCGACTCGCATCTTCCCGAAGGTGAGCGAGGAGGTACTTCGTCGCTGCTGTCTTTCCGACGCCAGTCTTTCCGTACAAGAAAATGTTGTTCGGCTGCTCACCGTTGATGACTGGTTGCAGTGCTGCCTGGTAGGTTCGAAGTTCCTCGTCGCGCCCCACGAGTTCATCGGGCTGGTAGTCCTCGCGGAGGGCATCCCGGTCCCGATAGATTTCGGTGTCTCGTTCAAACAGGGGCATGAGAACACGGTTCGTCCACATCATTGATAAAACCACCGCGTCCGCAGTGTCCGCTGTTCTGAGAGTATATAAATAAACCGCGAACACACCCCCTCCACTTTGTCCGCTGTTCTCGTCTTCGAAGGGAGGAGGCCGCAAAAACATCGCTATTTGGTGGAGAAATCTTTATGATAGAGTAAGTTAAACCANCCATACCCGTATGCCAATAATAACAACAATATTGATTGGTTGTTACTAGTAGACTGCGTGAAGTTGCTAGATTGTTTTGCCGATTTCGAGTGTGGTTGTATTTAGATTGTTGTCAATTCTCCCCCAACTCGACTTGTTACCTGCAACAACTTCCGGCAGTTTGGACCGCCCCCCTCACCTTCACACCGAGAACAGCGGACATAGTGGTGTGAGTGTTACATCGTCTCGGGGCGATACTCCTCGTGTCCAGGACTTCAGCTGACTTCCTCACAGTCAGAACAGCGGACACAGTGGTGTGAGTGTGGGGGTTCGCATTCACCGAGTTCCGAGTTGCGCTCTCTCGAATTTTCGTTCACTGTTCGGTCGTCTCGTCTTTCTACGCTATCGATGACTCCGTGTAATCTATACCTCCAACGGCATACCGACCACAATTACAGCGGACTTGGTGGTGTTGCGAGTAGCCGAGACATACCCGGCGGTGTTCACTCACTACAGTCTGCTCAAAAATACATCGTTCTACAGACTTGAAACGGATTACTCCGGACATCGTGGTGTTCCTGCTTTCCGATTTGGCAGTTGGACGTCGATACCAACACCACTGTGTCCGCTGTTCTATCTACGCTGCTCTATCTCTTGCTTTATCTCTGCTGCTCTAGCTACGCTGCTCTATTCCTACTGTGCTATTCCTACTGTGCCATCCATCTCGTATCTCTCTCTGTGGTCGACAAAGAGAAACTCACACCAAACACACCGCGAACGACTTTTTTGATCTCCTGTTTAGTTGTCTCGGGTATCGAGAATGACGTCGACGATCTCCTCGGGATACTCGGCTGCCACACGAATGAGCGCGTCGTGGAACTCGCGTCCCGTCAGGTCGCGGACGTCGTGTTCCCGACGAAGAAGCGACTCGACTTCGAACTCGGCGTCGTCCATCACGTCTAGTGTCTCCTGACGGACGTAGACGCTCTTTGCGGTCGTCGCTTCGAATTCGAACGCTGGACCGTCGGGGTCGTCATCGTCACGTTGACTCGACTCGGTGGACGGTTCGGTGTCTGAATCTGCGGATTGGTCTGCTCCGTCGTTGCTCTGATTCTCCTCGACGGCGTCTGTTTCGGGCGTCTCTTCGTCAGGCGTCTCTGGCGAAGATTCTCCTTCCGGGCCCTCCGGCGTTTCTGTGGAGTCGTCTACCGTCTCGTCGACTGACTCTGCGTCTTGACTGGCAGTCTGGTCTGTTTTCTGTTCACCGTCGGTGTTGGCTTCGGCGTCAGCGTCAGCTTCGTCTTCTTCTCCGTCGATTGCTTCGCCGAGGCCGGCGAAACGGTTCTCTTTAGGCATCGGTCACCCCTCCACGCTCGACGATACCGGCCAGTTCGTCGAGTCTGTTCAGCATGTCGTTCGTCGGGTCGTACTCTCGAAGCGTCTTCCCGTCACGCCACGCCCGACTGAATGCGATTCGATGTCGAATTCCCGGCCCTTTCGACTCGGCGTCGTCGAATAGGCTCGACCGAGCGAACTTCGGGATGTACTTATCGAACGGCGAGTCTTCCAGGTTCTGGATGATTCGACGCTCTTCGTTGTTTCCGGTGAGATCGTTCGGGACGATTGCGAGGATATCGAGGTCGACCTCTCGACGAATCGGGCCGATTTGTTGTTCGAACATTCGCTCGAACCCACTCACGCTGGGTTCGCTCATGAGAAGCGGAACCACGACGTTCCCGGAACCGATGAGGGCAGCGTCGGAGAGCGGACCGAGACTCGGTGGTGAGTCGATGACGATGTAGTCGTATTCGTCGTCCAGCAGTGGGTCGATGATTCGCCGCCGGACCCACAGCACACCGAACGTCGAGTTCCGAACCCGGTCTTCGATATCGTCGAGGTCGACGTGTGCTGGAAGGACGTCGAACACCTCCCGGTCGCGGATAACCTCCTGAACGTCCACCGGGTCGCCGTCGGTCAGCACGTCTCCGATGTTCGGGCTTGCCGACTCGTAGGCATCTTTCATGCCCACTCCCTCGGTCGCGTTCCCTTGCTGGTCGAGGTCGACCAGAAGGACGTCGTTGTCTCGCGCTGCGAGCGCGTCGGCTAGGTTGATCGCAATCGTCGTCTTGCCGACGCCACCTTTCTGCAGGGAGACACTCACTGCACGCGACATCTACTGTCCTCCCGTCTGTCGAGACTGTTTACAATCCATACGCACTGTACCATTTGCACCATTTGCACAAATTGTACAATTTGTAGAATGCGTGGACCTACTAGCTGATCCAAATTGGCCTTGGTTGGTGGATTGGATGCGCATGACGTCGTTCAAAATCTGGTTCTTCGCACTGGTACATAATCCTATCCACAACTTTTGAACTGTCGTAACAGTTGGCCATTCTCAAACATTTTAGAATTTCTAAAAATTGTATAATTTTCGAATTATCGGGCTGGATTGTCTCATACTTTGTTCTGACCGAGTGTTTTCGCGTGTCCGCTCCCAGATATCGAGTACTTGTGTTTGGAAATAACCTATTCAGACGCAATGTCAGCGCTTCTGTCCTATGCTCTCCGCACCGACCCAACTGTGTGTAGTTGAGGTGATTAAAAATTGTACAAATTCTACACGCTGTTGATTCTCTGCAATTGGTGCGCTGTGAATACGGTGTGGAAACTCTGGAAAGCGTACGACGTGTGAAATCCGTTCGATACTGGTGCAATACGCTGGATTACTGCGGACATTGTGGTGTTGGTTGCGGGCACTGAGTACGACCTTCTCTGCTCAGCAATCCGTAACCACTGTCCGCCACGCCGTCTTGACTGTGTACAAATTCTAAAATTTGTGCACTTCGTAGAAATTCGAAGCTATCTACACTGCTCGGGACTCTCTCGCTGTCTCGAATCTGCTGACTGTCTGTACTGTGCACACTGCTCTAGATGCCTACGATGTTCGAGCATTTGACTGCCCTCCCCGCCAGGATGTGAGCACATCTGACGGTGTGCCCAGTGTCCAAAAATTTCACACATTCCAGACTGTGTTCACCGCGTCGATGGTGCAGCCCTGGCAACCGAGAGTTCCGCGAGGACGAGATGTCGCCGACGACTAGTCGTCAGTTGGCGAGTTTATCGGCGAACTTCTCGCGGACTTTCTTCACCTTAGGGGCGACGTTCACCGCACAGTACGGTTGGTTCGGGTTCTTCTCGAAGTAATCTTGGTGATACGCTTCTGCCTCGTAGAACGTATCGAGCGGTTCGATTTCGGTCACGATTGGGTCGTCGAATGCTGCTGCCGATTCGAGTTCGTCGACGAACTGCTCGGCCAGACGTTGCTGTTCGTCTGATTCGGTGTAGATAGCCGACCGGTACTGACTCCCCACGTCTGGTCCCTGCCTATCGACCGTCGTCGGGTCGTGGACGGTAAAGAACACTTCGAGGAGGTCCTCGTAGTCGAGGACAGCCGTCTCGAAGGTGACTCGAACGACTTCTGCGTGGCCGGTGGTCCCGTTACAGACCTCTTCGTAACTCGGGTTTGGAACGTCGCCGCCCGCGTACCCGGAGGTCACGTCTGTGATACCGTCGAGTTCTTTGAACGCCGCCTCGATGCACCAAAAGCACCCGCCGCCGAGCGTCGCTGTCTCCGTGGTGGTCATACTCTTCCTTACGTCGCTGGTGAATTAAGCCCCGCGGCGGGGTGCGGCGAAAACGAGAAACGAGTGAGTGTCTCCGAAAGTCAGCGCCTTCGAACACGACCAATCGGATCCGCATCAACGACCAAACCGGACTCGGTCGGCACGATACCCGTCGTTTTCTCTGGGACACTAACATTTAATTCCTGGCTCTGTTAGCAATTATCATGGAAGATATATTCGTAGCTCGTCTCATGTCGTCGTCTCTTCACACGGTGACGACCGATACTCTCGTCGAAGATGCAGCACAGTTGATACTCGACAACAACATCAGTTCGGTTCTCGTCGTCGACGAGGACAACCAACTCGACGGAATCTTGACCACTACTGACTTCGTGCGCATCGTCGCGAAGAGTCAGCCAAAGGCACAGACGACCGTCCAGAAGTACATGACGACCGACGTCATCACTGCGAACGCACAGGACAGTATCATCGACGTCGCCGAGCAGATGACTGAACACGGATTCCACCACATGCCGGTCGTCGACGAGGACGAGGGTGTCATCGGAATCATCGCCACCTCCGACCTCACGGCGTACCTCTCGCGTGCAGACCAGCCGACGGTCGCGTAACGCGTCTACTACCCACCGGTAGCGTGACGCGACCATACCGGTCCAACGGTCGCGGAACGCCATCACCAATTGCGCTCATTCTTCGCTACATCTCACTTCACGCGGAGTGCTTCGACCGGCCGCTGATTCGCCGCTCGCCACGCAGGATAGAGGCCGCTCGCCAAACTGACGGTGACGCCGAACGCGACGGCGAAGACGAGATACCCGGCAGTACGGAGGTTTGCGACGACAGGGAGCGTGACCTCCGGGACGACCACGTACAGTCCGAGCGCGACGAGGCCGCTGATTGCCGCGCCGCCGACACCACCGACGACCCCGAGGAGGCCTGCCTCGACGAGAATCGTTCGCAGGACGTCGATTCGCTGGACGCCAACTGCGCGGAGGACGCCGATTTCGCCGCGTCGTTCTGAGACGCTCATCAGCATCACGTTCAGAATGCTGACGCCCGCAACGACCAACGAGACGGCCCCGATTGCGACGAGAAACGCGTTCAAGAGGCCGAAGAACTGGTCGATTCTATCGACGATTTGAGAGAGTTCGAGAATCGTCACGCGCTCGCCGCGAGTGTTGAGCGCGTCTCGAATCGAATCCGCTGCCGCAGCGGCTTCGCTCCCCGAGTCGGCCCGGACGATGACCTGCGTGAACGATTCGTCTGCGAAGGCGCTCCGCGGAATCAACACCGCCCCGTCCGGTTGCAAGAGATTCACCCCGTCAGACTCCGCCAGTACAGCGACCACGCGGTACTCTCGGCCTTCGATAGTCACGGTCCGTCCGACGTCGACACCGAGGCTCGATGCGACGTCGCTACCGACGATTGCGCCCCGGCGGTGACGCTCGGGCAACTCACCACTGTATGCGGAAAACAGGTCTCCCGGTCGCTCGACGGCATACAGCGCCGCAAACGTCTGCGACTCACCACGTTGGACCAGCGCCCCGCCGGTGACGATTGGAATGACGGTCGCGTCGTCGACTGCCCGAGAGATTAACGCGACGTCTCTATCCGTCAGTCGGTCCACGCCGGCGTCGGCGTTCGGCGAGACGATAACTTGGTCGCCCAATCCGCCGAGAGCGTCGGTCGCAGTAAGCTGCACGACGCTTCCGAGGATACCGAGCGTCGCAATGGCGAAGACGCCGATGACGATGCCGAGTGTTGCGAGCGTAGACCGAAGCGGGTTGCGGGCGAGGCTCGTGCGGGCGAGATACACCGACGCCAAGAGTTGTGCTGCGATATCCGACGCAGCCTCCGACTGTTGCGCTGACTTCGGTTCCCGGTCGTTCATCGCGTCTCCCGCCGGATTCGGAGGGCGGTCGCCACTGGGAGGGCGAGCAACACCACGAAGACGACGAGACCGACACCGTTCGTCGCTGGGCCGAGACGAGAGACAGCAGCGTGCTGTTCAGACCCGGAGACTGCCCCGAGGTCCCCAGCATTCCCAAGGTCCCCAGCATTCCCAAGATTGCCGACGGTAAACCCTCCATCTTGTTCGGCTTCAGGAAGCTCGACGACGTGGTCGCGGACGACTTCCACGCCGTCGACAGTGTAATGGGTTCTGACCGTTACGTCGGTCGCACCCTCAGACACCAGCCCGGTGAGTTCGAACGGTGCGAAGTCGCTTGGTGCGACCCGCCCGACGAAGTAGTCTCGTTGCGGGTACTGCGGGGCGACAGACTCCTCTTCGACGAGTTCGACGACGACGCCAGACGCTTCTCCGAGACCGCGGTTGACGACGTTCCCAACGATTCTGAGTTCGCCGTCTTCGGCAGTCACATCCAAATCGGTGACGGCGACGTCGGCGACTGCGGGCCGGTAGTCGAGGGTCGTCGTTGCGGTTCCGGACGCCACGCCAACGCGGTACGAAGCGGTTATCGAGAGCGGCCCAGCCGTCCGAATCTCGGAGAGATCGACGGTGGCGGCAGCGGACGCTCCCGGTTCGATGGGGCCGGGAATCGAGAGCCGTGGCAGCGTCCCGTTCGACCACTCCGTCTCGACGACGACGTCCGAGATCGGCGCGCTGCCGAAGTTCGTGACGACGACTTCGAATCCGGCCACGTCCTCGGTGGTGCTTTCGTCTGCCCCGTCGGTCACGCCGCCACCGCCGCCGAACGCGACACCCGCTGCACCCCCGCCCAGAAGCGACGCGAGTGTCGAGGCGTCTGTGGTCGCACCGTCGTCTTCTCGAATCGGTCTGAGCGAAAGCTGCACGTCGTCAGCGAACTCGACGACCTGCACTTGCGTCTCGGTGACGAGTGACTTCTCAGTCCCGGACGCGGTCGTGTAGTTCACGCGCAGCGCGAGCGGCAGGTCTCCCGGGGCTGCCGGAACGACAGTCAGATTCCGGACTTCGGTCGCCCCTTCCGGGAGCGTCGCAACAGACGCCGTTCCGACCAGCGCCTCGCCATCGAACGAATCGACGGAGACGACGATATTTCGGATGTCGGCGGTCGTCGGGTTCGAGAGCGACACCTGGATTCGGGTTTCGCTATCGACGACAGCGTCACTCACGGCGACGCCGACCAGCGGGGGCGCGTCTTCGACGGCGATGGGAACCGGGCGCTCGACGCGAACTCTGTCTCCATCTTCGTCAGTCCCCAAGACGGTGAGCGAGAGCGTTCTCGCCCCGGCAGTCTCGAAGGTCAGCGCCACCGGGACAGTCACCGAGTCGCCCGGCGAGAGGCTCCCGAGAGTCCGTGCACGAACGTCGAGGTCGTCGACGGGGTCGGAGAGTCGAACCTCGTCGATTCGTGCGGCGTCGGGACTGGCGACAGAGTTCGCGATAGAGACGCTGACGACCACTTGTTCGCCGACGACGGGCGTCTCCGGCGACACTGCGGCGTCGCTAACCGTGAGTCGGGCGTCTGGAACGGCCACCACCGTCCCGACGCTCGACGTGAGAAGTAGTACGACAGCGACGAGGGCGAGGACGTGGCCGCGGGGACTCATCGTAAGATGTTAGCGGTGCAAGACGATAGCCGTGCCGCCACCCCCTCACTCGACCGTCTCAGAGAGACTCTCGACGACGCTCGCGAGTTTTGGGTCTTCGGTGTGGCCGTGGTGAACTGCGAGCGGTGAGACGCTCACCTCACCGTCGACCATCGCCCGGCGGTCGGTCCCGACGGGGTAGCGCTCTCGGTGTTCGTCGCGCGGCGGGAACGGGTTCTCGTAGCCGACGGTGTCCGGCCACGACACGTCTCGCAGGCGAACCAGAACCTCGTCGTTTCCGAGTTCGGATTCGTCACCACCGTCAGAGTGGGCGCTGGCGTCGTCGTGGTGGTCGACTCGCTGGTCGTAGTCCGCCAGCGGCTCGGTCACGCGCATTCGGGGGTTCGGAACGTCGATGGGCGCGTTGACGTTCAGCAGGTCGACTTCGTCGAAGATTCCGGCACCGCTGACGCGTTCGGTGACCGCGCGAGCGATACGTGCCGGGCGGGAGAAGTCGTACTCCTCGGGCGGGTGGCAGAAGAAATCGCGGGCGTGATAGCTAGAGACGGCAATCGCGGGTGTTCCGAGGAACGCCGCTTCGATTCCCGCACCGACTGTACCGGAGCGTCCGACCACGTAGTTTCCCGCGTTCGGGCCGTCGTTGATACCGGAGACGACGATGTCGAACTCCGTATCGAGGCCGCGGAGTGCGTACGCGACGCAGTCGGCGGGCGTCCCTTCGAGCGCGTATCCCCACGGATGGTCGCGGCGGACGGCGTGCTCGTTTCGGGCGCGTCCGACGCCGCTTTGGTTTTCCGCGGGTGCGACGACAGTCACCTCACCGATGGCGGTGAGTTCTTCGCGCATCGCGGCGAGGCCGGGCGCGTCGATACCGTCGTCGTTGGTGAGCAAAATACGAAACGAGGAGGACGAATCGCTCATCTACTGGGGGGTTCGCGTCACACGTGGTAGGTATTGCGGATTGCCGCTCTGGACTCACACCCAACCATCCACAACCCACATTCGATTACGGACCGTACTCGGCTTCGACGTCTGTGAGGCGGTCGTTTACGGCCTCGCTTCGTTCGTGCATCTCGGCGACACGGACTCGAACGAGGTCGAAGTCGTGCGACTCGGTCAGTTCGTTCCACGCTCGTGACGCACCGACTGCGAGTGTCTGTGACTGCGGGCAGAACGGTGTCGTGGGTGTGAACTCCGCCCAGAGGACTGAGGGGTCGTCGGCGTCGACGGCGTACCGGAAGCCAGCGTCGGGATGCCGCGTGTCGAGGTTCAGCCGGGCGAGGTTGTAACCGAACGTCACGTCGTAGACGCCCCGTTCTTCGAAGAGGTCGTGGGCGGTCTGATGCACCGAGAGATGGTCGCTCCCAGCGAGGACGTGGTGGTCGGCGAGGAACGCCCCGGGAGTCGGAATCGTGGCCGAGTCGAACGAGTCCTCGTCCTCGAAGACGTCGTCGGGGGTCGGTGAGCCGAGTCCAAACATACTCGAACCTTTCGCGCACCGCGGGGTAGCTGTGGTCCCGAACACGTTCGTGGTTCTCTGACCCGACCGTTTTCGGCCCGAAAATCAGTCTAACTCGGCGAACTCGTAGGACAGTTCGTCGATGGTTGCGCGCCAGTACGGGACGGTCTCATCCGGCAGGTTCCACTCGACTACACCCGACTGCGGCACGAGTAGTCCGTCTACGTCGTGGTACTCCTCGAAGTATCCCGTCCACGGGTGTTTCTCGTACCCGCCGTCGTCTGTCTCGTACCAGCGGTCGGCGGTGACGCGCGTAATCTCGTCGTTCTCGTCGACGTGGAACACGGCGGAGACGCTCGTCCCCTCGAACTCGATGGTCGCCCGTGCTGCGCTCTCGCCGACGGGGTCCCACTCGACGTGCTGGCCGGGGAGGAAGGCCGTCGGGAACCACACCATCTCTGCGAGGTACCGATGAAGTTCGCCTTCGTCGAGTTTGGGACTCGGCTTGGCGTCTGCGACGGTGACGACCGAGAAGAGTTTCGCCCGCAACGTCCCCCGTCCACGGACGAACGCATCGACCACGTGAACCGGCACGAACGGGAAGAGTTCGATTCGGGCGTCCCAGACGAATCCCGGAGGTTCGACGGAGTAGTGCTGTGTCGCTTCGAGCGGCTTCCACGGGGAGTCCGCATCGCCGAGTCTGAACTCGCCGGTTTGATGGAGTCGGGCCGACTGCACGTACGGCTGGCCGTCGTCGAGGACGTGTTTTAGGTATCGCTGAATCGGGTCCGGAAGGTCAGCAACGTCGTCGGGACTGAACTGCGGCCGAGTGACTGGCGTCTGTGCCGCTTCGAACTCGGCAAAGAGGTTCGCCTTGGTGTCGTCTTTCCACACGCGACTGGCGACGAGGGAGGCGATGCTTCCGACCCCGAGAACCCCGAGAAGTATCGCTCGCCGGGAGACGTTCATAGTTCGACTCTGTTCGCTAGCACGAAGAGCCCCGCTTACGCTCTCAAAAATTGGGAGTCGTGAGCTCCTCTCTTCTCTCCTCCCCGGACCCCTCCTCTCTTCTCTCCTCCCCGGACCCCTCCTCTCTTCTCTCCTCGACAACCCATCTTCCCCCGCCTGCTCAGGCGGCCCGAAGCCGAAACACTCCTTCAGGAACGTGGTTTCGAACCGTCTGGGCGAGGTTCACGACGAACGCGACAGCACCCATCGCTACGAGACCGCCCCCGACGACAGTCATCACGCCAGTTGCTGGTTCACCGAGTCCGACTGCCCCGAGAAGTACGACAGTCCCGCCAACGAGAAGCAGGAAATCGGTCAGTGCAACGTCGGCTCTGTAGAGGTCGTCGAGCATCGGGACCGGTCGTCGCCCGAGGTCGTCGCTGTAGCGGTCGACCCAGACGATGAACGGCACGACGTGATAGAGGGTTCCGAAGACGACGAATCCGACGACACCGAGACCGAAGAGTAGGGTTGCGCCCGGCGGTCCAAAGAGGGTCGTTCGACTGAGTGGAGATGCGACCCACGTCGCACCGGCGGTGAGCGCCCAGACGACCATCGCGACGACAGCGACGGCATACCGCCGGAGAACTGGCGACCACGGGACTCGCATCCGGCGGAGTAGCCCGGCGGTTGCTCCGGCGAATGCCAACGTCGCGGCGACGATTGCGAGGCCGCCGACGAGTGCCACCCATTCGACACCGAGGAGTCGACCACCTGCAAATACGACCGTTCCGGTCGGGTGAAGCAGCTCTTCGACCTGTCTGAGCCGACGCCCCCACGCCGAGTGCGTCGTCTGCGTGAACATCTCCGATAGCTGCCCGAACGCCCCGAAGATTGTCGTCAGGACGATACCGAAGACGGCCACCGTCGCATGCGAGAGGACGACGTTCGAGCGATTCAGACCCGCGTCACGGAGCACTGGGGTGGTGAAGTCGACCGCGAGCAAGAAGCCGAGAAGCGTCGCGAGCACGAGAAAGCCGAGTGCGTACGCGAAGTGTCGCTCCACGCTGTCGAACGGCCGTGCGCTGGCGAGCGTCCGGGCGATGTTGTACGCGAACACCCAGAAGCCGACGAGAGCAACCGCCCCCGATAGTGCGAGCGAGTCGAACGCGCCGGTGGAAAAGCCCGCGACGAGACCTGCAACACCGGCGCTCACGAGTCCGAGTGCGACGTACGCTAATCGTCGAGAGTGCAGGTTCACGCTTGACCAGACGGGGACGAACTGTGTCATCGCACCCATGATGGTGAGACAGACCCAGCCGACGAGGAGGGCGTGAACCTGGGCGACGTGGGCGAACACCAACCTTCCACCGACGATGGGGAGCTGCCCACCGAACACCGAGATACCTCCGAGTCCGATACCAGCGAGAAGGAAGACGGTGGCCACCGCGAAGTGGTGAAACGGGATTGCTATCGGTGGCCCCCCGTCGGTGTCGACTTCGGCGAGAATCGCGCTCATACTCTGAGTTGGGTCGCGTTCGACGTTGCTCTAATTCCGAACGTGTTCGGGGCTGGGCACGAGTCGACGAACGCGGAAAAACGGAAGAAAAGCGCGACGACCGAGCTTAGAGTTCGTAGCCCGCGTACTCCATCAGCTTCTTGAAGATGTCGGTGTCCATCGCCTCTTTGTAGACGACGCCACCGAGCATGCCACCGGGGTAGAAGTTCCCGTTCATGACGTGGTTGACCTTGTGGCAGTGCATGAGGTAGATTCCGGGTTCAGCGTCGGCCGTGAAGTCGATGGTGTGGCGCTCTGCGGGTGCGATGTTGGTCACGTCCATCTCGTAGCGGGCCGCTTCGGGAATCACGCCGCCGTCCTTCTCGGTGAGTTGGAAGCGGTGGTTGTGGATATGCATGGGGTGGCTCATGTACCCCGCGTTGACGAAGTGGAGACGCACGTGGTCTCCCTGCTCGACGATGACCGGCGAGCCGTCTTCGGGGTGGAGCGTTCGCGGGGCGCTCTTTCCGTTGACGGTGAACACGTCGGATTTGCGGTTCCGCGGGTTGTACTGTACGTTCTCTCCGGCCATCATCCGGGGAAGGCGTGAATCCCAGTCTCTGAGCGTGAAGAAGTGTTCCTTGTCGGCAGGCTCGTAGCCCTTCGGGTCGACACGGAAGATACCGTACATCCCCATCTCGATGTGTCGGTGGGTCTGGTAGTGACAGTGATAGAGGTGCGTCCCGGGGACGTTCGCCGGGATGGTGTAGGTGTGTTTCTCACCGGGGTCGACGCGGATGCCCGTCGTCGTCGGCACACCGTCGTCCTTCCACGCCTTGCGTGCGCCGTGGAAGTGGAGCGTGTGTGCACGCATCCCGTCGGTGTTGTCGAGCGTGACCTCCATGTCCTCACCTTCGGTGGTTCGGAGAATCGGGCCGGGAACACTCGGATTGCCGTCGTCGGCTTGGAACGCCCACACCTGCGGGAGTTCGACGGGACCACCCATCGACTCACCCGGGTGGACAGCGTGCCGCGCGGGTGTCGAAGAGATAGTCACCTTTCCGCCCTGCTCGTCCACGTTCACGACTTCCGGCGGACTCGTGTACGGAAGCTCGGATGCGCTCGTCGACGCGGGGGTCTGTTGCTCCGTTTCGATGGCGGCGTTCGACCCGCCGTTGGTGGGTGCAGTGCACCCTGCGAGACCGACAGCACCGGCGCTACCGGTCGCCGCGAGAAATTCTCTGCGAGACATCGTCGAACCAGGGGCGCCTACGTATTTTCTCATTACAATTTGGCGTAGGGAGGAGGGGTCGGTATATGAGGGGGGCTGTTCTCACGGCGTCAGAAAGATTCGAACATGTTCGGGACTGCCGATACTACCCTGACTCTCTTACCCTCCGTTGGGGTGGCTGTGACACGACAGGGGTTGGTTCGTACCGAAGATACCCCACACATTTCAGACTCGACGACGACGAACTAACTATCCACGTTCGTTCATTCGAATCGGGCACGAACGGAACGAAGGGACCGAAACTCACACGATGCCAACAAATCCGCTGTCAGACGCTCTCGAACCGGACTTCCAGACGGTGTTCGACGCGCTGACGAACGAACAGTGCCGTACGGTACTGAGTGGGCTCGACCATCCGATGACCGCCAGCGAAATCGCCGAGGAGTGCGACCTCCCGCGGTCGACCGTGTACCGAAAGGTGGAGCTGATGGTCGAAGCCGGATTGCTTCAAAAACAGGAACGCGGTCGCGAGGCGGCGCGGTACTCGTTGGGATTCGACGAAGTGCTCGTCACACGCGAGCCTGGAGACCTCGAACTCTCCATTTCACGTCCGTCACAATCTGCGTCCGAACAGCTGTCGGAACTCTGGTCTGAGGTTCGCAACGAGGCAGACCCGAACCGGTGACTGGGGACGTATGTCTCCTCCGGTAAGAAACGACTCGCAGACGCTCGGCTACTCTAGGCCGACATCGTCGTCCGCGAGGAACTCTTTCATGACTTTGCCCTCGGCCCGATGTAACTTTTCGCTCGTCGTCGACTTCGCGAGGCCGACCGAGTCAGCGAGTTCTGTGAGTGTACAGGTTCGTGGTGTGTCGTAGTAGCCGCGATTGGCCGCGGTTTCGAGCAGTTGTCGCTGGTCTTCTGTCAGGAGTGACTCGGTGTCGATAGACTGTCGAATCGACACGAGGTCGAACGGGATGCCGAACAGTTCGAGCTTCTCGCCGAGGTCGGACAGCTTCTCTCGGGGTGCCGTAATCTCGACTGTCACCTCGCCGTCGGAGATTGTAATCGGCAGTTCGAGTGGGATGCCCACCTCGCTCAGAGAGAGGATGAGAAGCGGTTCTGTCGTCTCGAACTGGACGAGTGCGCGGTTCGGCTGAGCTTCCAGAATGTTCACCGAGAGGACGGAGTCGTACCCGTCCATCGCCGTCACGACGTGTTCGATTTCGTCGGACTGTATCTCGACCAACCCGACACCGGTTTCGTCCGCTGGCATCGCCGCGAGGACCGTGAACTCGGCATCGGAATACTGGCGCGAGAGGTCGGAAACCCAGACTTCTGAAGGCAGCGTGATAGAGAGATTGGCGCGTGGCATAGGTAGTTAGTAGTTATTTGGTCTCCGGGAGGAAGTTAGTGGCGAACATGTTCGGCCTGTGAGAAACGGAATTCGATTCGAGACGCTGAAAGACACTCCACGAACCGAGACGTTCACGTGTCCGAACATATTCGCCCCGTGTCCGAAGATTGGTAGTCGGCGTCTGCTCTTTTTCACCCAGTTTTCGAACGCCCACTTGTATGAAAGTCTCTCGACAAACTCTCTGGAGGCTCTTGGCGGCGGTCTTCGTCGTGAACCTCGTCGTCATGGGTCTCGGAGCATGGTACTCAGCACAGCAAGCACCGCCCATACCGGACGAAGTCGTGGGCCCGGACGGCGAGTCGCTGGCGACGGGTGCCGACGTCCGTCAGGGGAAAGTCGTCTTCCAACAGAACGGCTTGATGAATCACGGGTCGATACTGGGTAACGGCGCGTACTTCGGGTCCGACCTCACCGCGGAAGCCCTCGACATGAAAGTCGAGTACATGCGCGACTACTACGCCCGAGAGAAGTACGGGACATCCTTCTCGGACCTCGATGCAGACGCGAAGGCGGCGGTTAGCGACCAAGTCCGCCGCGAACTCGACTCGGCAGTCGGCCGCGCAGGGACGATTGAATACTCCGCCGCCGAGATGTACGCTCACGAACAGGTCCGCGAGCGATACGTGGAACTGTATCACGAGGGCGAACTCGAACGTGGGATTCCCTCGGGGACCGTGAGCGACGAAGCAGAAGCACGACGCCTCGCCGACTTCGCGATGTGGACCGCGTGGTTCTCGCACGCTGACCGGCCGGGAAGCGACCACTCGTACACCAACGAGTGGCCGTACCAACCTGCTGCAGGTAACGAGCCCGCCGGAGCCACGATGACGTGGAGCGTCATCGCCATGGTATTGCTCGTCGCTGGCGCTGGCATCGGCGTCTGGCTCTACAAGTCCGTCGAGCTTCCGGAACCAAAGACCGGCGCTGTCGACGTGCCGCACCCGCGGGATGTCGCACTCACGCCGAGTCAGCGGGCAGCGAGTCGATACGTGCCAATCGCGGCGTTGTTGTTCGTCGTACAGGTCATGCTTGGGGGGCTTCTCGCCCACTACTACATCGAGCGTGACGGGTTCTTCGGGCTCGGAGAACTGCTCGGCATCGACTTCCTCTCGATTCTTCCGTTTTCGATGGCGAAGACGCTGCACCTCGACCTCGGCATCCTCTGGATTGCGACCCTCTGGCTCGGTGCGGGGTTGTTCCTCCCGCCACTCTTGACGGGGTACGAACCGAAGAATCAAGACCGCTACGTCAACGGGCTGCTCGTCGCGCTCGTCGTGGTCGTCGTCGGTGGGATGTCTGGTATTTGGTTGGGCGCGAACGGCTACATCGACGGCCAGCTCTGGTGGATTCTCGGCAACGAGGGCTTGGAGTACCTCGAAGTCGGTCGCTTCTGGCAGTTCGGGCTCCTCGCCGGGTTCCTCATCTGGGCAGGCCTCGCCGCACGCGGGTTCAAGCCGCTTCTGGACAAGGAAGCGCCCTACGGCCTCGCGCACATGATACTCTACGCCGGTGGGTCGATTGCGCTCCTCTTCACCGCTGGACTCCTCTACACGCCGCAGACGAACATCGTGACGACCGAGTTCTGGCGCTGGTGGGTCGTCCACATGTGGGTCGAAGGCGCGTTCGAGTTCTTTATCATCGCCGTCGTGTCGCTCACGCTGGTCAGCATGAATCTGCTGTCTCGGCGGTCGGCCGAAAAGGCAGTCGCGTTCGAGGCGCTGTTCGTGATGGGAACGGGAGTCATCGGCGTTTCGCACCACTACTGGTGGGTCGGCCAGCCCGACGTGTGGCTCCCGCTCGGGAGTATCTTCTCGACGCTGGAGCTCATCCCGCTCGTGCTCATCCTCTTCGAAGCGATGAACGAGTACCGGACGCTCGCCACGAGTGGCGAGTCGTTCCCCTACACGCTTCCGTTCATGTTCATCATCGCGAGCGGTGTGTGGAACTTCGTGGGCGCTGGCGTCCTCGGGTTCTTCATCAACCTCCCGCTCGTGAACTACTACGAACACGGGACGTACCTGACGGTCGCACACGCTCACGCCGCGATGTTCGGGGCCTTCGGGTTCCTCGCGCTCGGCATGGCGACGTACATCCTCCGGCTGACCGTCTCCCCCGGGCAGTGGGTTGAGCGTCGCCTCCGGTGGGCCTTCTGGCTCTGGAACGCCGGCCTCGCGCTCATGGTTCTGGTGTCGCTTCTGCCGGTTGGCTTCCTCCAGTTGGAAGTCGCGTTCACTCAGAGTTACGCCGCGGCGCGGAGCCTCGAATTCTACAACGGTGGTCTCGTACAGGCGCTGTTCTGGGCACGACTGCCCGGTGACACGCTTCTCATCGCCGGGACCATCGTGTTCGCGTACGACGTGGTGAAAAAGCGGTTCGTCCTCAGGGAGACGAGCGACGTTCCGGCGCGGACGCCAGTCTCAGACCAGGTCATGTCTGACGACGACTGAGGTCGGCACGCGTTTCGGTTCGACCTCTCCTTTTCCTCTCCCCTTCCCGCACCCATCCCCACTCCTTTTCCTCTCCGCTTATCCGCATCGCCCCTCGGTTGGGCGTTCGAACACTCAAGAAGCCATGTTGGCTACCCGCCAAAGACGGTTCCAATACCAGTCACCCAGCTAGACCACCGAGCCCCTCCCAATTCGCACAGAGTGCACCGAGACCGACACTCGGGTGTTCGACACCTCCCAGACTGTAGGCGCAGTCCTGAATCCTACAGATTTTCGAACATCCTAAAGACTGTACAAATTCTAAAATTCCCACAATTTGTAAAAATTGTATAATTTGTCTCTGTTGAAACCTCAATCAGTGATAGGTTTTCGCGGTCGTGGTGAATACAGAGCGCACGTCGGCCAGACGCAGTGTGGTGACATGGGCGACTCTACGGCTCTCTTAGAATACGTGGGAGTACCCGGTTACTATGAGTCCAACACCGAGTATTCGATAGAGCCACACCTTCTCGCTTGATGGAGGCGAAGTATCACGTCCGAACTCGTGTGCTCTTCTGGGTATCATCACGTATACTATCCCAAATAGAATCGTTCCCAGAGCCGCGATTTGTATGAGTATTCCCATCTCGACTATCCGTTGATGTGTAGTATATCTAAAAAATGGTCTAGTCTTTGCTGAACTCACGCGCTGCCTGTGTCACAGTATCCCCGCCAAGTTCTGAGGGATTCAGCGGAGCCTCTAGTTTGTAAAAATAGGAGAAGCCGTACGATGCGGGACCCGTCCAGTTGCTCGATATCGGGTGCTATTCGACGACCACTGCCCCCTTCATCCCGAGTGTCTCGTGGGGGACACAGGAGTACTTGTAGACGCCCGCGCTCTCGAAGGTGTATTCGAACGTGTGACCTTCGTCGCCGACGAGCTCGGATTCGAACTCACCGTCGGTGTGGACGACGTTGTGGGTGCCGCCCTTTCCGTTCCACGTCCACGTGACTGTGGTCCCCTTCGAAACGCGGACCGCCGCGGGACCGAAGCCGAACGCGCCGCCGTTGGCCTCGACGCCGACATCGACTTCGACGGCGTCCGAACCAGTCTCGTCGACGACACCGTCGAAATTCTCGACGTCGTCGAACCAGCCATCAAAGTTCTGCGTTCCACCTGCTGCACCACTATCACTGCCCGAGGAGTCGCTCGTCTCCGTGTTCTCGGCTGGAGCCTCAGCCGTCTCTGGGTCCGAGGCAGCATCGCCGCTGGAACCTGTACAGCCAGCGAGTGCGGCCGAGATGGAAGTCGTCGCGACGAGTGCAGTAAACCGCCGTCTGCTGAGTCCAGTAGATGTCATCGTCAGTTGTTCGTCGTCGCCGAGACAAGCAGACGATTACCCCGAATATGTTCGGGGCGTATCTCGTCAGTCGTCGCTCGCCCGACCGGCTGGCATCGGACCGTCGTAGTCAGTCGGGACGTAGTCGCACAGCGGGTCGCTCGCCAGTGGGTCGCCGGTGTGGGCGTATGCTCGGGACCGGCTGCCGCCGCAGACGTGCCGGAACTCGCACGCGCCGCACTTTCCGCTGAATTGGTCCGGGTCGCGAAGCGACTGGAAGAGGTCGCTCTCGCGGTAGCGTTCTACGAGACTCGATTCGCGGACCGACCCTGCCGACTTCGGGAGGAACCCCGACGGATAGATGTCTCCCGTGTGGCTGACGAATGCGAAACCGTTGCCGGCGATGATGCCCAGTCGGCGGCCGATACCGTCCACGTCAGGTGCGTCGGTCGAGTCGCGGCGGCGTTGAATCGCCACGCGGCGGTAGTGGGGCGCTTCGGTCGTCTTCACGCCGAACGGTGCTTCCTCACTCACCTCCGTGAGCCACGAGAGGATTCGCTCGGCACGCTCGGGAGTCACCGGGTCGAGGATGCGACCGCGACCAACCGGGACGAGGAAGAACACCGACCAGAGCACCGCGTCGAGGTCGGCCACGAGGTCACGAATCGCCGGGAGTTCGTCGGCTGTCTGCGCGCAGACGGTCGTGTTTATCTGGAGTGGCACGCCGGCCGCCCGCGCTGCACGGGCCGCTTGCACTGTCTGCTCGAAACTCCCGTCTTCGCCACGGAAGGAGTCGTGGGCCGCCGGACTCCCGCCGTCGATACTCAAAGCGAGTCGCTGAATCCCGGCGTCACCGAGGTCACGAACCGTCTCGGGCGTGAGCGACGAGGTTCCGCTGGGCGTCAGCGTCATCCTGAGTCCCTGTTCAGTCCCGTACTCGACGAGTTCCGTGAGGTCTGACCGTGCCAGTGGGTCGCCCCCGGAGAGAACCACGAGTTGCCCGGGACCGAACTCGCTGGCTTCGTCGAGCAATCGCTTGCCCTCTTCGGTGGTCAGTTCGTCGGGGTGTCGCGCCGGGGTCGCGTCCGCCCGACAGTGGTCGCACGCCAGGTCACAGGCCTGTGTGACTTCCCACACGAGGACGAACGGACGGCGACTCGTGTCGATAGCGGTGGGGTCCGGTCCGCGAGATGGGCGAGACATAATCACTCGACTGTTTCGACCGACACCCAGTGAACCACGTGGCGAACATGTTCGCCTATCGCGGTGTTCGACGCAGCAGCCCCCACGTCGAACATCTTCGGGGAGAACTATCTACGATTTCCCGCCGATTTTTCGACCATGGATGTGGAACCGCTTCTGCAGGAGGCCGATGCACCGACCGGGAAGGCTATCGAATTCCTCGACGCGCGCGACCTCCCGCCGCCGGAACCGCTGACGAAGACGATGAACAGCCTCGCGGAACTCGACTCGGAGACGGTCTTCGTCCAACTGAACGACCGCGCGCCGAAGTTCCTCTTCCCCAAACTCGACGACCGGGGGTTCGACTATCGGACCGTCGAGACCGACGACGGGACCGTGACGGCGATTTGGCGGCCGTAGGCTCCTGCGCCTACACGTATTTCTACACCTACGCTGGATGACTGCTGTCGTCGTCGGATGGTTCCCACTCGATGAGTGTCGGCGACTCGGGGTCGATGTCGGCGACGAACCGCATCGTCGCGATGTTCAGTGCAAGCCCAAGGACGCCCCCACCGACGATACCGACGAGCAGTCCGACGACCGGGATGTTGACCACCATCGCGGATGCGACCAGCGAGACGCACGCGGTGAACGCGACGTATCCGAGGAAGTAGCTCACGTACGGGCCGCCACGAACAGCCAGCGAGTACGATTCTTGCAGCGCTGCCACGAGGCCCAGTTCTCGAAGGACGAGCAGATACGGCGTGGCGTAAAAGAGGTACGACACACCGAGAAACACGACTATCGCAGCGACGAATAACGCGGCTATTCCGCCTCCGAAACCCCCACTGCGGAATCCGACACCGGCCGCGAGTGGAAGCAAGACGAGTAACGGAAGAACGCCCAGTAGGAGAAACGGGACGAAGTAGGCCCGAACGTGGGCGAAAAAGTCGTAACTTCCGCGTTCCAGATACGACGCGACACTTCCGAAATATCCTGCCGTGAGGGCGGATTTCACGACGACTGTTGCGGCGACGAGAAGCAGGATAGTCGGTGACATCCCGTCGACGATGCCGAACCTGACCGTGAACCCACTCGTCGGTACACTCACGAACGACCACACTGTCCCGACTGCGTGCGGGAATCCGAATTGGAGCCCGAAATACATGCCATCGTGTGCGAGAACCGACTGTATCTTATCTATCTCCAGACACGCGAACAGGACGGGAATCAGGGTAAGTGGGGTGATATCGAGCGCACGTTCCCAACCGTCGGCGATGCGTTGTGTAAACCGCGGCATTAGTTCGACCCCCTTTTCGGGTGCTGGTGTGGTCGTCTTGTTCTGAAACTGGTTCGTTTGGAGGGCATCGTTTTCCACTCAATGATTAGAAGTAATACACTTTTTGTTGCGGTTGAGAGCGTTTGGACTTGTGCTGAGCCTCCGTTATAATGCCCCGCGGCGAGAGCCGCGATAGCTCTCAGTCCAGCGAGACGAACGGGAGAGTCGCCGGACTACCATCGCTGTAGTCGAGGACGGACGACTGCGACTCCTCGTCGGGGACGATGACGTCGGCAACGAGCGGCGCATCGTCGACTGCACCCGATTTCGCACCGCCGAAGACGTACGCACCGCGTTCCTCGCTGACCGGGCGAAGCGACCCGCGGTCTTCGGACTGCACCGCGGCGACGACCTCCAATTCCTTCGCGTCGACACCGTCGAAGGCCGCCCGGTTGAGCGTCAGTTTGACGGTGTTGTCCTCGGTATCGACTTCCTCCGTGAGCGCGATGGTGCTGCCCGATTCGTCGGTGAGCGGTGCCCCGGTCGCATCGACGGCGCTCTTGGTGAAGCCGCTCACTTCGAGGCGGTAGTGCCACGATTCTTCGAACGACACGTTCGCCCCGAGGTCGTCGAGACTCTCGTCGGCACCGCCGGAGTTACTCGGGTCGCGAACCCACAGGAGGAACAGTTGCGGCGAGAATCCACGGCCGCTCCCGAAGGCGTTGTACAGGTTCTCGACTTCGAAGGTCACCAGATACTCGTCCGGCGTCTGTTCGACCGTGACCGACTGGAGGTCGAACGCCCCGTCTTTGAAGGCACCATTGGTCGGATACGTGTAGGACCCCGGCCCGTCGTCGTCACCCGCCGGGTCCGACAGCGTCGCGACGGTCTCCGGCGGTTTGACCGTCACCGTCTCGGTGGCGAGCGTTTGCCCGTCTGTGGTTCGGACGGCCACGTCGTAGGTTCCGGGCGTGTCGATGGTGTACGAGAGCGTGTCTTCTTGGTCAGTCGCCCCCGGCGAGAACCGGACGTTCGAGGTCGCTTCGACCTCGCCATCGACGACGATTTCGACCGTCGTCCCACCGATGTAGTCGCCGGTGTTCGACCCCGTCGCGGTCACGAACGTCGCCCGAACGAACGGGTCGTCTCGAATCGAGACATCGACATCCTGCTCGGGTCGCTGGTACGTCGGAAGCCGCTCTAAATCCTCGTTGGTAGCCGGTCTGAAGCGAATCGCCGTTCCACCGGTCTCTATCATCGACGCGAGAATCGTCGTCTCGGCCGTGACGATGGCTTCGTCGGTTCGGACCGCGTCGAGGTTCGCATCGTACGCTGCCTCGATGCCGTCCGAGTACAGTTCGGCGACGTACTTCCCTTTCGTGTGACCGAGACCGTTCGATTTGCTGTGGCCTTTGCCGTTCGATTTGTTGTGGCCTTTCCCATTCGACTTGCGGTGGCCCTTACCGTTTGATTTGTCGTGCCCTTTCCCATTCGAACGCCCTGGATTCGACGAGTGGCCTTCGCGTGCTCCCGGCGCGCTGTCGAGGAAGTCGAGTGGAACCTCCAGCGCCCGGCCGTTTTCGTCGGTCATGGCTCCGACGAACCACTCCTCTCCCTGCTTTCGTGCGACGACCGAGTACGACCCGATTTCGGCGTCGAGGACGCGAGTGTCGTCCCACGGTCCGGCCGGAACCGACTCGATGAAGTCGAACGCCTCGACGGTCGGCCCGCGGGTCGGGTCGGTCTCGGGGTCTGGCATCGGTGCGTCGGGTTCCGTCACTGCTACCGAGTCGAGGTTGAAACCGCCCGTGTCGTCGGCTCCGAGCGTGACGGTGACTTCGTTCGAACCGGCCGACAGCGAAACGCGAACGGAGACGGTGCTCCACTCGTCCCAGTACGTCGTCGATGGGAACGTCACCTGCTGTGCAGTGCCGCCGACGCGTACGGTCGCCGTCCGGGGCGTTCCCTCGGGCACCGCGTTCTTCGTCGCGTCGCTCGCATACCGGAGGTGAAGGTCGTACTCACCAGCGGTTGCGACGTCTTCGACCGTCCACGACAGGGAGGCACCGCTGTCGACGGTGTTCGGGTCGACAGGAACGTACGTTCCGCCGGAGGCACCGGCCCACTTCGCGGCCGTCGTGAAACCGTCTCGGTCTGCGTCTTCTGCCTGCGATACGCCCCCGACTTCGACCGTCTCTTCGCGGTCGGCGAGGTACGAACTCGGGAGGTCGGCGACCATCTGGAGGCCGCTGAAGTACGTCGGGTACATGGCGAGTTGCTTCGCGCGAGTCGTCTCGATGCCGCCGGACCCCGAGTCAGTGTCGAAGATTCCCGGTGTGTACTCGACGGGGCCGCCGAGCATCCGGGTGAAGGGGAACGTGACGTGGTGTGACGGGCTGACCCGACCGAAGGAGTCGTATTCCTGTCCGAGGACGCCCTCTCGGGTCATCACGTTCGGGAAGGTCCGGCGCTCTCCGGTCGGCTTGAGCGGTTCGTGAACCTCCAGCATCTGTCGGTGTTTGGCCGCCTCCCGGTAGACGAGTCGGTGGTGGTTGACGAGGAGTTGGCAGTGGTGGTTGTACGTCTCGCCGTCGATGGTGACGCCGCTGTCGGCGACGTACCCCGTCTTTATCGAGTGGATGCCGAGCGAGTCGTAGAACGCGAACGGACTCGAATCTGACTCCAGTTGCGACTCGTAGTTCGAAATGTTCCCCGCAGTTTCGTTGTGTGCGGTCATCCTGACCGGCGGGTTCAGACTGTCTCCGTAGTCCGTCACCGCCTCGATGTCGAAGTCCGGATACGTCTCGTCGAAGTCCATCGCACTGCCGTCGCCGGGGTAGGTGCTCCACCCTTCGTTCCACCCTTCCACGAGGACGCTCGGGATACCGTGTTCGCTGGCGAAGTCCATGTAGCGTTTCATGCGCTTCGTCTGCGCGCCGTGGTTTCCGGTTTCGGGGCCGCGGTACTCCCAGTCGGCACGGCCGGTAATCATGAGCCACCACACGCCGAGGAACTTCTGCGGCTCTATCCAGTCGGTTCCGTGAGGAAAGTTCGCGGAGTCGTGCGGTTCGTTGAGGTTGACGACGAGGTTCGATTCGACGAGGTCGCCCGGGCTCGACCCGACTTGAATCGTCCGCCATGGGGTTGTATGCGGTGCGGTCGCTGTCACCTTCGTCCCGTCGGGAAGCGGTGCGAGCGTCGATTCGAACGTCGTCGACCCGGTGGACGCGGGTTCGACAGCCATCGCCGCGTAATCGACGAGACTCGCCTCGTGGACGCTGAGATACGTCTCGTCGTCGGCTTTCATCGTTATCGGAGTGTGCGCGCCACCGAAGGGGCTTCGGTCGCCGATTTCGCTCAGCGGAGTCTCCTTGTAGGCGTACTCGTAGCTGTTGAAGTCGTTTTCGACCCACCACGACGTGTAATCTCCGGCGAAGGCGAACTCGGTCCGCTCGGCAGTGACGACGAACTCGCCGAACCCACTGTCTTCGGGGAACACGTATCGGAGACCCACTCCGTCGTCGAACGCACGGATTTCGACCGTGAGGTTCCGCTCGGTGCCGGTTGTCTCGGCGAGGCCAACCCTGAGTTCGGTGTAATGTTCGTCGATTTCGTCGTACTGGTCCCAGACCGGGGTCCATCGCGTGTCTACTGTCTGGCGCTCGGTCCCGGTGACGGTCAGGTCGCCCCCGAATTTGGGTTGTCCGTCGAATTCGAACCCGAGCGAGGACGGCTCGACGACCTGCGTTCCGTCGTACGAGACTGCGTAGGTCGGCGTCCCCGACGCCACGTCGAACTCCACGGTGACCGCTCCGTCTGGCGACGAGACGGTTTGAACGAGGTCGTCGTCGGCGTTCGACACTGTCGACGCGACTGTGTCGGGGACGTCTAGCGTGTACGACGATGCCGCGGCGACTGAGGTGAGGCCGCCGAGAAATTGTCGTCTGCTGAATTCTGGCTCGTTGCCATTTGAGTGGCGTTGTCTATCAGGCATCTGACGCTCTGTTATCCGTCATGATTGAAAGTTCTAATGGCGAAGAAATATGTGTTCACTATTTCACGACTCGTCGAACGAGACGAGTGAGTCGCGGTGAGGCGGCACTAACGAAGCAGTACAGGGTGAAACGAGGCTCCACAGCAGCCGAAAAAAGTGACCGGGTAGTGTACCGACAGCGACCTCAGAGATACGCCGAGTCCCAGCGTGACGGACGTCGCTTGTTACCACACTGGTTGCAGACGATCTTCCCCATCGAGTCCATCGTTACTTCGAAGCTCTCGCAGTTTCCACAGAAGAAGCCGTACCGCTCCGTGCGGTTTTCGTCGACGTAGCTGGCGTAGAGCGGCGCTTGTGAGCCGCGGTCGCTCTCGTCGAACGCGACGTAGACGGTCTTCCCGTCGACCGTGTGGGGGTCCAGCGGGGACACGACGTCACCGTCAGCTCCGGGGAACCGGGCGAAGACTCGTTCGTCGTACTGCTCCTCACCGAGTTCGATGCGGCGGCCTTCGACCTCCTCGTAGCCGTGGTGGTCGTAGAATTCGGCTCCCGGTTCGTTGAGTTCGAGGACTTTCCCCGTCAGTCGGGTTGCCCCCTCGTCGACGAGCGCCTCTTCGGTCCGGGTGAGGAGTCGAGCCCCGATGCCGTGGCCGCGGTGGTCCGGGTGGACGTGTATCCAACTGATTTGGCCAGTAACGACGCCGTCACCGCCGAGGTAGCTCTGCGAGAAAGCCACGACGTCACCGTCCTCTTCACAGACGAGAAAGAGCGCGTCATCGTCGTCGAGCTCATCTGTGAGCCCACCGCCGTACCACTCGTCGACCGAGGTTTCGATGACGTCCTCGTCGAGTGCGTGGCCGTACGACGCAACGAGTGAGTCGTGTGCAACGCTTCGGATGCCATCGATGTCTGCTGTCGTGGCCTCACGGATGTCCATAGTCCGTATGTGGTTTGATAACATAAAAAAGTAGTCGAGAACTGCTATTATCAGCGTGAATGTTTGATGTTCACTCAGTATCGGTGGAAATCAGTTGACGGTTAGCCGTGTTTCGGTAGCTCGACGACGAACACCGCGCCCTCGGGGTCGTTGTCTTCGATCCAGACAGTCCCATCGAACTTGTCGACAATCGTCTTGACGAGGTACAGTCCCAATCCTGTTCCACCGCTTTCCAGTCCTTTGTTTCCTTTTCCGAACACCGCTTCACGTCGCTCTGGCGGCACTCCCGGACCGTTGTCCGCAACGCGCAATTGGACCGTCTCGTCTGCCGGTCGAACGTCGACTGTCACCTCGGCAGTGTCTTTGTCGTTGTGCTGGACTGCGTTGCCGACGAGATTTCGGACGACCGGGCGTAGCATCTCGTTCGCCCACACAGTCACGTCTGGAAGTGGTTCGGAAATCTCGATTGTCGCGTCGGCGTACGTCGAACACAGATGGTCGAGTTCGTCTCGGAGGAGGCGCGCGAGGCTAGTCGGTACGAACTCGTGGTCCTCTCCGAGGAAGATTCCAGCCATCATCTGTGCGTTCTCCGTAACCTCGACAGAGTGACGGGCCGCCGAGATGATGCGGTCGAGATGCTCGTTGTCGTCGTCTAGCTCTTCGTCGAGCAGGTCGGCATACGCGAGTACCAGTTGGAGGTCGTTTCGGATATCGTGGCGTATCACCTGATTTAGCACTTCCAGGCTATCTCGTTGGTCTTCGACCCGCTGTTCACGATGGATTCGTTCGGTGATGTCTTGGAACGTTCCCCGGGCACCCACCGTCTCCCCGTTGGCGACCCACGGTTCACCGCGGGCGCGGACCCAGCGAACCGCACCGTCGGGCGTGACGATTCGAAGTTCGAGGTCGTAGGGCGTGTTGTCAGAGCGGAGTTGCTCGAAGGCTTCTCGTATCGAATCACGGTTGTCGGGGTGGTAGAACTCGAGTGCGTCCGAGAGGTTGATGTCTGCGTCGGTCGTGAGGCGGTGAATATCGTACGTCTTTTCGGTCCATGTGAGCTCGTCCGTCCTGAAATCGACCTCCCACCCGCCGATTTCAGCCACCTCTTGGAGCTGTCTGAGGAGGTTCCGGTGGCGGTCTCGCTCTCGTTCACGACGTTTCTGTGCCGTGACATCCCGGTATATCCAGAGGTTCGCATCACCGTTTGGGAGCTGATAGGGGACGTAATCACGGACGATGGTTCGACCATTTGTGAGTTCGAGTTCTTGGCCTCGAACGAGTTCTCGCTGTTCGATGAACTCGTCGTTGCTGTTGATGAATCGTTCGGGGTCGGTGAACAGTCCCTTCATCTCTTCGGCGGCCTGTGCACAGTCGCGTCCGATCATGCCCTCTGGGTCTACCGGGACTCCGAGGGTTTCACCTAGTGCCTCGTTTACCATCAACACATCGCGATTCTCGTCTTCGACGAGGGTGCCAAGCGTGAGGTTTTCGAGAATCGTCTTCAGCACGACCTTCGACTGGTTCGTCGAGTCTTCTTGCGCCGTTGTGTCTGCCTCCCGAGCCAGTAACAGCCGCAGGTCGCTGTCTCGCTGCGGGAGTTCCGAGACCGAGACGTCGGCTCGGTAGCTGGTCTCGTCCCCTCGGCGCAACGAGACTGTAACGCGGTCACTGCTTCCGTTTTTCAATAGTCTGCGAACGGTCGAGCTGTCGCCGTCGGGGACCAGCACTTCGACATCTTGTTCGACCAGCTTCTCGGCGGGATACCGTAGATGGTCGCAAGCGACCGAGTTGACATCGTGAACGGTCTCGCTCTGACTGTCGACGACGATTGCGGCTTCGTTGAGGTGCCGCCAGAACGCCTCCTCTGTGTGCTCCCCCGTGTGCGACATTGATACGACCTACTTGTGGGGATTTTGTCGTATAAGCATTCGGTGAGTTTCGACGAACTGAAACTGGTGGGCGGAGTGTCGCGGATGCGAGACACCCGGTCGCTTACGAACTGGGTCTGTTACCGCTCTCGCTCTGGGTCTGTTACCGCTCTCGCTCTCACTGACTACTCTCGGCCCACGCCGATTCTGACGAGGGGTGCGTTCTTGGCATCGATGACGACGTAGAGGTCACCCGAATCGGGGACGGCTAGTACGTCCCGGATACGCCATCCGCGGTCGGCCAACAGCGGTTCGGCCTCGGTTACGGTTTGTCCGTCGACGGTGAAGTGCGCGAGATACTGCGAGGCGAGACCAGCGACGAAGAGGTCGCCCTGCCACTCCGGAATCGCATCACCCGTGTAGAATGCCATCCCACTCGGTGGGAACCCGCCGCTGCCGCACGGCCACGAGAAGACCGGTTCGACGACGTCGTCTCGCTCGGCGTGCGAGACGCCAATCGGCTCACCGCTGCCGTAGGTACAGCCCTCGTCGGCGACGGGCCACCCGTAGTTCGCCCCGGCTTCGAGGACGTTTATTTCGTCGCCGTCTTGCTCACCGAACTCCGTCTCCCAGATATCGCCCGTCTCTGGGTGGGTGGCTAACCCCTGCGGATTCCGGTGGCCGTAACTGAAGATGGTGTCTCTGGCGTCTGGGTCGTCGACGAACGGATTGTCAGCGGGGACCGAGCCGTCGGCCTCGAACCGCAGTATCGCCCCCAGTTCGTTGGTCGGGTCCTGTGCGACGTGGTCCGGCCCGAAGTTTTTGAACTGGCGGTCGCCGACGCTCACGTACAGTCGCTCGTCGCTGTCGAAGGTGATTCGCGACCCGAAGTGGCCGGTCGAGTCGACAAACGGGTCGGCGGCGTGGAGTCGTTCGAACCCCGTAATACGCGCCGCATCTACGTCGAGGCGTCCGCGTCCGAGGTGAGTGCTCGACGTCCCGTCGTCTCGCGCAGCCGAATACGTGAGATACACCCACGGTTCGTCTGGGTACTGTGGGTGGAGCGCGACATCGAGTAGCCCGCCCTGCCCGCGTGCGTACACGTCGGGCGTCCCCTCGACGTGCGTCGTCGCGCCCGACTCGCGGTCGACGAGCAACAACTGGCCACCCTGTTCAGTCACGAGGAGACGCGAATCGTCGGGCAGCGATTCGAGCGCCCACGGGTACGTCAGTCCCGTCGCAACGCGTTCGACTGTGAGGTCCGTTGATACAGTGTCTGTGCGCTCCGCATTCTCGGACTCTGATTGGCCAGTCGCTGTAGACTCTGTTTCGGTGTCCGAACCAGTACCGACGCCACCGACGCAGCCAGCGAGTGCGGTCCCCATGGCCAGTCCACCGAGTCTGAGGTACGTTCGTCGGTCCATCTCGATGTCGTACCGAAGGCCTCAGTGGGTTTCAATGGTGCGACAGTAGTTCACTGCGCTCGAAGACGCACGCTCCGTAAGCCGCACGCTCCGTAAGCCGCACGCTCCGTAAGCCGCACGCTCCCCATCGCTCGGGTCTCTGGGTCGTGGTTGGCCGGGGTCGTGCCACGCGAGCAGTCTCACCTATCTCGGCCCGTCGTTCACCCTGTTGGTGGTACTTCACCAACCGTCGGGTGTTGAAAGAACAGCAGGAGGACGAGCCTCATCAATGAACTACATTGACGACTGCTGCCATCGCACGAACTGACAGACCGAAGCAGGAACCGGAGTGAGACCAACGTGGGAATTCACCGCTCATGAATCACTCTGTTCAGTCACAAATTCGAAACGCGCCCCGCCCTCGTCGCTGTCCGTGACCCCGATTCTCCACCCGTGTGCTGTCGCAATCTCCGCGACGATTGCTAAGCCCAAGCCTGTTCCGTCCTGCCCCGTCGAGTATCCGCTTTCGAAGATTCGTTCCTTGGCTTCGAGCGGGATTCCGCTGCCGTCGTCGGCGATGTAGAATCCGCGGTCGTCTTCGAGGGTACCGATTGTAATCGCCACGTTCTCTCCGCCGTGGTCGATTGCGTTCCGCAGCACGTTCTCCACTAGCTCTTGGAGACGGGTTGGGTCGGCGTGCACTGTCACGTCGGTATCGACAGTCAGCGTCGCGCTCGCTGTCTCGACGGTCTGCCAACAAGTGTGGGCGAGTTCGGCGATGTTGACCGGTTCGGTCTCGCTTATCGCGTTTCCAGACCGGGCGAGCGTCAAGAGATTCTCGATGAGGAGTTCCATCCGCTCGTGTGCCTGCGTGACTTTGGCCAGACTCTCACTGTCGTTGTCGTCTCGTGCCAGTGTGACCCACCCTTGGGCGACGTTCAACGGATTTCGGAGGTCGTGGCTCACGACCGACGCGAACTGTTCCAGTCGGTCGTTCTTGCGCTCGATTGCCTGCTCTCGCTGTTTTTGAAGCGTCACGTCCCGGAATACAAAGAGAAAGCCGAGCGACGAATCGAGAGCGCCCTCGGCTGTCGCGGTGTGAGCACTTCGGGGGACGATTGGTGAGACAGCCAGTTCGTACTGGTACTGAAGTCCATCGACCTCGGCCGTAATCTCGATTGGCTCTGTCGAGGTCCCGACCGGCGCTGTGGAGAGTTGGGGGTACTCTTCGAAGACTGCTGTCGTCGGCATTCCGATTGCGTCGCCGTCGACGTCGAACAGCGACTTCGCCCGGCCGTTGAGGTCGACCACGCGCCCGTCGGTATCGACCGCGACGACCGGGTCGGTCATGTTCTCGAACAGTGTCTCTCGGGCAACTGGAACGAATTCGAGAAAGTCGGCGTAGAACAGCGCCCACAGCACGATTCCCGAACTGAGGACGATGCCGATGACACTGAAATCCAAGCCCGGAATCCGAACGAAGTCCATCAGTTCGAGAAACCCGGTCGACACAGGTAGTACGCCGGTGAAAACAAGCGATGCTGTCTGAATTTTGCTCACGCCCCGGGCGCTCGCGTAGCGTTCCAAGAGGATGCTGAGAACAATCAGCATGAGCGTCACCCGCAACAGCGTATAGCCGTAGAGAATCACACCCGGTGTCGGGTCAATCAGTCCTGACTGTGGGAGGTTACTCGTCCCTGTCGCGTACAGGTGATGCAGCGGGTTTGTGAGGATACCTACCCATTCGAGACCGATGAACCCGAGGAGTCCTCCGACGACTGGCTTCTGTTTCCACCACTCGTGTCCACTGTACTCGACGACGACGTAGAACCACGCGACCGCGGTTGGGCCAATGACGATGAACACGACGGTCTGTGCTGCTCTCGTTACGTCTGGTGCGACGATGAGCGACGCCACCCCTGCCGCAACCGACCAGACGGCAGCCGAGAATGCCATCACGACGAGGGGAAAGCCGCCTGGTCGCGCGCGGTACTGCCAGGACAACGCTGTAATCACGAAGCAAACGCCCCCGATACCGAGTTCGAGGAACGAGACGACGAGTGTACTGGTGGTCATGTATCAGCCGAGTCGACAGTGGTGTCTGTCACCTACTCTCGTCGTACTCATCTCTCCATTATAATATGACTGTTCACAGGTGTGAGGAGTGTCCGATATTGGGGCTGTAGACGATACCCGAAGGCGTCGCAGCTTATGATTCGTAGTGACGAAAGAAGTCTTGAAAGCATCCCGCTGGTGGATGGCACTGACGACATATTGGGCAAAAGATACATTCTCCAGGAAACACTTTCACTATTAAATGTCGAAACGGCGCCACGTTCTGGGGTCCCGCGTGAAGCAGCTTCCACAACTCATCATGGGGTTCGGGGGGTTGCTTTTGTTCTCTGTCCTCGGAGAGTGGGCGGTTCTCGGTGAGCTGCGGGTGGACTGGTTGCTGTCGACGGATTTTCTGGGGTATATCGTCACCACCAGCCCGTTCGTGCTCGGTCTTCTCTACGGAGGCTATTGGCTCGAACAGAGCGCCTTAGAGCCAGCCCGATACGCGCGAGTCGGTTGGTGGCTTCTCGCTGGGCTGGTCATCTATGTGGGAATCAACCTCTTTATCATCAGCGTGTTTCCCGCCGAAATCGACCTCTCGTTTTTCTTTGGCTGGGTGAGATTCGCGATTGCGATGGGTTCCGCTGGGGGACTCGTAATCGGTATCATCGAAGCGCGTGCTATCCAACGCGAGCGTGCAGCAGAACGCGCTATCGTCTCTGCGGAAGAACTCCGGTACCGTAGCGACCAACTCGAGTTTTTCAACAGCATCCTCCGACACGACGTGCTCAACGGCATGACAATCATTCGGGGTCACGCGGAGCTTCTCACCGAGGACCTCGAAACCGAAGAGGAACGCCGGTCCGCCGAGACGATTCTCCGCTGGTCTGACGAAGTCGTAGACGTCATCCAGCGCGTGCGGGCTATCATCCAGCGGCTGACCGGACAGTCGAAGCTTCCACTGACGAGCGTCGACCTCTCGACTATCGTCGCCGAGGAAGTCGAACGCGTGCAACAGACCTACCCTCGTGTCACCTTCGAGACGCGCGTGCCCGACGAAGTACACGTGAAAGGAGACGAACTGCTGAGTGAAGTCGTCGGCAACGTCCTCACGAACGCTGTCATTCACAACGACCGCGACGGATTAACCGTCACCGTGACGGTCGAAGTGGACGACGAGGCGGGGACGGTTAGAACGCACGTCGCGGATACCGGTCAGGGTGTTCCCGACGACGAAAAAGACGCTATCTTCCGCCGAGGAGAGTCGAACAGAGAGAGTGGTGGCTTCGGTCTGTTCTTCGTCGACACGATGGTGTCTGTCTACGGCGGTGACGTATGGGTCGAAGACAACGACCCACAGGGTGCTGTCTTCGTCATCGAACTCCCACTCGAAACGGAGACGCGTAATCTCGAAGCTCCACCCTACCTCGTCCGCCAATAACGTCACCCCATCCCTTCGGCTTTGGTTATCTTTGCGGAGCCTCACATCGAACGAATGGCCGGTGAGACTCCTTGGATTCAGGCCGTGAGGGCAACTCTCATGTCGACCTACTCCCGTCGCGTCGGAAAGTTGAGTGGCAGAGCTGTTCTCATATCACTCACACAAGTCTATTTTAGTTATCTAAACCAAAGTTGTTTTTACTGAGGCACATCGCGTGTCTGGTATGTCTGCTGAACACCCTCCGTCTGTCTCCCCGAGCGAGGACGTTCGGGTACAAATCTGTGGCTTTCCGGTAGCGACAGCTGAGAAATTTGTCACACGGGTGGCTGTCGATGCGTAGGCGCTCTTCGAGACGGCGGTTTCTCGCCGGGCTCTCGGCTGGTGTGTCTGGACTGATTGCAGGCTGTACTGGCTCGCAACTCAGTCTCGGCTCCGACTCTGGCACGGGGGCCAACACCGACTCGCAATCCAGTTCTACCGAGTCGTTTAGTGTCGCACTCGCCCGCGACCCGACACGAGAGAAGTGGGACATCTACGGCGGTATCACGCCGTACTACACGCACGTCTTCGAACCGCTCGTGGACACGACAGCGGAGATGAAGACTGCACCGTTGTTGGCGACCGAGTGGGAGGCCGTCGACGAGACGACGTGGGAGTTTTCGCTTCGCGAGGGTGTCACCTTCCACAACGGTGATTCACTGACCGCCGACGCGGTCGTCAGCTCGTTCGACCGCGTCTTCGAGCAGTGGTCGTGGGTTCCGGGGTGGATTGGTGTCGAACCCGACGGCGTCACGGCAGTCGACGACACCACGGTCCGATTTCAGACGACGGAGCACTTCCCCGCGTTCCCGGGGACGATTTCGCACAACTACTTCGGTATTCAGCATCCCGACCCGGACGAGACACCAGTCGGAACGGGGCCCTTCCAGGTCGAACACGTCGAAGAAGAGCAGTCGATAACGCTCACGCCGTACGAGGACTACCGTGGAGACTCTGTGGACCCGACAGAACTCACGTTCGAGTGGGTCAAAGACCCGAATACGCGGGTGTTGTCGCTTCAGAAGGGTTCGGTCGATATTGCGGAGCAAATCCCGAAGAGCCGAGCAGCGGCGCTTGCCGACGCGGACGACACGGCTATCGAGACGCAACTCACTCCCGAGGCGGGACTCGTCGCGGTCAACCTCTACACCGCGCCGACCGACGACGAACAGCTTCGAAAGGCACTCAATTGGGCGGTCGACCAACGACAGATTGTCGAGCGCGTCCTGAACGGAACGGGAAAACCGGCCCGAGGGCCGATATCGTCGGTTATTCCCTGGGCTGTTCACGACGACCTCCCGACGTACGGCCCCGACAGAGAGCGGGCGCGGGAGTTGGTCGAGGACTCTTCTTACAGCGGCGAATCGCTCACGATTCTGATTAACAGCGAGAACACCGACGACAAGATGGTCGCACAGACGCTCTCGGGGTGGTTCGACGACATCGGCGTCGCGAGCGAGATTCGACAGGTCGACCCGGCGTCGTTCTACGACACCTTCACCGCCGGCGAGGCACACCTGACGCTCGTCAGTTTCGGCTCGAACAGCGCCGCCTGTGATTACCTCGTTCGGGCGATGTTCCACTCGGAGGGCAGCGACAATCGGAACCGCCACGAGCAAGATGGAACTGGAATCTACAACCCCGGACCCGAGGTCGACCGCCTCATCGAGCGCGGCTATCGAGCTGAGACGGTGGCCGAAAAGCGCGAGCACTACGGTGCAGTACAGAAACGAGTCGTCCAGACGGGTGCCGTTATCCCGCTGTACTACGACGAATCCGTCTTGGCCCGGCGAGCGACCGTCTCAGGAATCGACGGCCACCCAGTCAGCAAGATGACCGATTGGTCTGGGCTCTCTCGGAGCGACTAGCATGCGCCGAACCAACCAGACGGGGGAGTGGTCCGCCGCCGACTCGACAAGTGCATCAATCCGAAACCGAATGACAGCGATAGAGACGAAGCACATCAATGGTTGATATTACGAGACGACAGACGTTGTTCGGACTCGCAACCGGCGTGTCCGGTCTTGGTGGCTACTGGGCGCTCGGTGGCGACTGGGTATCTGGTGACGACGGGGCACCCAGTGGCGACGATGCGGAAGCCGACACGATTACCGTGGGGTCGCCGTGGACGCCGGATTCGTTAGACCCGGTCGTAAACGGGTGGCTCTGGCGTCGCATCAGCGTCCTCGAACCGCTGTTGACTGTCGATTACGACGCGACAGTGGCTCCCGGTCTCGCTACCGACTGGCGTCGAGTCGACGACGTGACGTGGGAATTCGACCTCCGTGAGGGGGTGACGTTCCACGATGGGACCGACCTCACGGCGACCACCGCACTCCCCTCGCTTCGGCGGGCGTTCGAGTCGAGTTCGATGGCTTCCGTGCCTGTCGAATCAGTCGAGGCGGCCGACGACCAGACAGTCGTGATTCGGACGGACGCGCCGTTTTCGCCACTCCCGGCACACTGTACCCGGGGCACGACGTGTCTCGTCTCACCGGCCGCCATCGCCGACGATGGGTCGGTCAGCGAGCCAATCGGAACCGGCCCCTTCCAGTTCGAACGCTGGCGACAAGGGTCCAGTATCACGGCGACGGCCACCCCCGACTACCACGGCGTGCCCCCTCGGGTCGAGACGCTCATCTACGAGGGAATCACCGACGACCAGACACGGCGGTTGAAACTCGAGAACGACGAGCTAGACATGGCTCGAATCCTCCCGAACGAAACGGCCGACACCCTCGAATCACGCGCCAACCTCACCGCCCACACGTACGAGATTCCGCGGGCACGGTTCCTCGTCTTCGACGTGGACTCGTCTCCGTTTTCGGACAGGCGCGTTCGCAGCGCGGTCATGCACGCGGTCGACCGCGACGCAATCGTCGAGAATATCCTGAGTGGCCTCGGCTCGGCGGCAGTCGGCCCGTTCCCGTCGAACATCACGGATTGGGCGGTCGACGACCTCGAACCGTACGAGTACAACCCGGAGCGTGCGCGAAGTCTGCTCTCGGAGGCAGGCTGGGAACAGGACGGTGAGACCCGAACTCGCGACGGAGAATCGCTCTCTGTGTCCATCTGGACCTACAACTCTCGTCCGAAGCTCCCCACAATCGCACAGGTGATACAGCGACAGCTTCAGGAAGTCGGGTTCGACGTCGAGGTCACGCTCATGGAGTCGGCGACGATAAAAGAGCAGGCAAAAAGCGGCTCCTTCGACGCCGTGCTCTGGTCGAGTTCGGTACTGTGGTATCCCGACCCGGACCGACTGTCAGACTTCGTCCACTCGGAGGCGACGACGATGTTCAGCGGCTTCGAAAACGAGACGGTCGATAGACTCCTCGAAGAGGCGCGGCGCACGAGTGACCGTGACGAACGGTTCGAACGATACGCCGAGGTCCAACGCATCGTTCACCGTGAGGTCCCGATTGGCTGGCTCACGTACTATACGAACGTCGTCGGAACACGTGCCGATATCGACGGCTATCGCCCGCACCCGACCGAGTCCTGCTACCATCTGGAGAACGTCACACGGCAACGATGAACGGCTGGAAACTGGCCAGACGATTGGCGACGATGCTCGTCGTGCTCTTCGGCGTCTCGGTGCTCACCTACGGGCTCATCTTCGTCACGCCCGGTGACCCGGCGCGAACGATTCTGACTCAGCAGATGGGCGGCCAGACCCCGTCACAGGAGGCGGTCGAGCAGTTCCGTGCTGCCAAGGGTCTCGACGACCCGTTTCCTGTCCAGTACGCTCGCTGGGTGGGCAACGCGGTTCGCGGCGACCTCGGACAGTCGTACTACAGCGACCAGGCGGTCACCGCGATGATAGCCACGAGGCTCCCGAACACTATCGCACTCGGGGTCGCGTCGATGCTCGTCGCGGTCGCGATTGCCGTCCCAGCCGGAATCGCGAGCGCGGTCGAGCCGGGGAGCCAGACCGACTACGCCGCGCAATTTGGCGCGCTCGTCGGCGTCTCGATGCCGAACTTCTGGCTCGGCTATCTGCTCATCATCGTCTGTTCGCTCTGGCTCGACCTGTTTCCCGTCGCCGGTGCGGGTGGGCTCGAATATCTGGTCTTGCCGGCGTTGACGCTTGGTTCCGGTATGGCCGCCGTCATCGCCCGATTAGTTCGAACGGCGATGCTCGACGTGCTCGACGACGCGCACATCCGAACCGCCCGGTCGAAGGGGTTGCGCGAGCGAATCGTCGTCTACAAACACGCACTCAGGAACGCGCTCGTCCCCGTCGTGACGATTATCGGGCTCCAGTTGAGTTACGTCCTCAACGGGGCCGTCGTCGTCGAGGTGGTGTTCCAACGACCGGGACTTGGGACGCTCTTGGTGGACGCGATTTTCGCACGCGACTACCCGGTCGTACAGGGGGTGACGCTACTCATCGGGGTCATCTTCGTGGTGACGAACTTCGCTGTCGACCTGACGTACAGCCGACTCGACCCGCGAATCGACTTCGGAGGTGAGCCGACGTGAGCGCCGCTCAATCTGACCCCCAGCAACGCACAGCCGACAGCCGAAGTCGGTTGACTGATACGATTCGGTCGAACCGCCTCGCACAGGTCGGTGTCGTCGTCGTCCTCTCGCTGGTCGTGGCCGCCGTGTTCGGCCCGCTCGTGTCGCCGTACGACCCAGTCGAGCAGAACCTCGCTCACCAGTTGGAACCGCCGTCGCCGACCCACCCACTCGGGACCGACCAACTCGGCCGCGACGTACTCACGCGACTGTTGTACGGGGCCAGACTGTCGCTCGGAATCGCCGTGGCCGTGACGGGCGTCCGACTCGTCGTCGGCACCGCAGTCGGCCTCGTCGCGGGCTATGCAGGCGGCTGGGTCGACGAAGCGTTGATGCGACTCGTCGACACGCTGTTGGCGTTCCCCGGAATCGTGCTCGCGCTGGTCATCGCCGGCGTTCTCGGGCCGAGTCTCGTGAACGTGATGCTCGCGCTGGCCGTCGTCGGCTGGGCGTCGTACGCCAGACTGGTCCGAAGCAACGTCCTCGCGCTTCGAAACCGGGAGTTCGTCACCACCGCCAGATTGCTCGGCCGGTCCCGGACACACGTCGTCGTTCGGCACCTGATTCCGAACGTCGTCGCTCCGGTCGTCGTGCTCGCGACGCTCGATATCGGCGGCGTCATTCTCGGGACCGCAGGGCTGTCGTTCATCGGGCTGGGCGCACAGCCCCCGACGCCCGAGTGGGGGACGATGCTCGCCTCTGGGCGCACGTATCTCCAGCAGGCGTGGTGGCTCGTCAACGCCCCGGGCGTCTGTATCATGATTACCGTCCTCGGGTTCAACCTCCTCGGTGACAGCCTCAGAGACGTGCTTTCGCCGACGCAGTCGGCGCAGATGGAGCAACTCTGAACAGATGAGCGACCCACTCCTCCGCGTCGAAGACCTGCATACTCAGTTCAACACCACCCGCGGGACTGTCCACGCCGTCGACGGCGCATCGTTCACCGTCGACCGCGGCGAAATCGTCGGCATCCTCGGCGAGAGCGGGAGCGGCAAGTCCGTCACGGCGCGGTCGATCTGCCGACTCGAAGACCCGGGACAAATCGTCGACGGGACGGTCACGTTCGACGGGACCGACCTGACGACCGCCGACGAGTCGGCGCTTCGCCGGATTCGCGGGTCCGATATCTCGATGGTGTTTCAGGACCCGACCGAGACGCTGAATCCGGTGTTTTCGGTCGGCGAACAGATTGCCGAAGCGGTTCGGATTCACGACACAGAAAAGCGACAGCGACTCCTCGATTTCCTCGGCGTGCCGCTGTTCCGAAACCGGTCGGCGTGGTCGGACGCACACGAACGCGCCATCGAGTTGATGGACCAGATGGACATTCCGAATCCCGAATCCCGGTCGTCGGCGTATCCACACGAGTTCTCTGGCGGGCTGCGTCAGCGTGCGGTCCTCGCTATCGCGCTGGCGAGCGAGCCGTCGCTCCTGATTGCTGACGAGCCGACGACGGCGCTCGACACGACGACGCAGGCCGACATCCTCCGACGGTTTCGCACGCTCCGAGACGAGCGTGACCTCGGTATCCTCCTCATCTCTCACGACATCGGCGTCATCGCACAGACCTGCGACCGCGTCGTCGTGCTGTACGGCGGGCAGGTGATGGAATCCGGCCCGGTCGAGACGGTGCTGACCGAACCGGCGCACCCCTACACTCGAACTCTGCTTTCGTGTTCGGTTCGAAACAGTGATCCGGGTGAACGGGTTCGGTCGGCCGAGGGGAGCCCACCAGACCCTCTCGGTGGCCACGAGGCCTGCCCGTTTGCCGACCGCTGTCAGCACGCGACGCCGACCTGTCGCGAGGGTCGTATCCCGACGACCGAACTCGACGACGGGCATCGCGTGGCCTGCGTGGAAGCACCGCTCGATGCGTCCGCTGAATCGCCTCATCGACAGGCGCCACCGATGCCAGATGGAGGTGCAGAACGTGACTCTCTCTGACGGCGTGAAACAGCGTGCAGAGGGCGAGAGCAAACCGGAGTCGGAGCTTCCGGTAATCGAGTTGCAGAACGTCTCCAAGTCGTTTTCGGGCGAGCGGTCGCTCTTGGACCGCTTGCGTGGTCGCACCTCGACTGCGAAAGCGGTCTGTGACGCGTCGCTGGCTGTTCACAGCGGCGAGACCGTCGGTGTCGTCGGCGAGAGTGGCTGCGGAAAATCGACGCTCGCCAAACTCCTCACTGGCCAACTCACGCCCGACTGCGGACAGGTGCTCCTCGACGGGACTCCCGTTGGCGGGCTCGCGGAGCGGTCGCCAACCCAGCGCCGCCGAATCGGCGTCGTGCTCCAGCACGTTCGCGGGAGTTTCGACCCTCGGTGGCCGGTCCGTCGGTCGCTCTCGGAGGCGCTCGACGGCCCAAGTTCTGTCTCTCGCTCCACTTCTCCCTCTCACTCCAACTCTGCCACTCACTCCACTTCTCTCTCTCACTCGAACTCTGCCACTCACTCCACTTCCCCCTCTCACTCCACCTTCGATTCTGCCCTCGACGACGTCGCTGGGTTGTTGCGCAGCGTCGACCTCTCACCGCAACTTGCCGACCGCTATCCCCGAGAACTATCTGGTGGGCAACTCCAGCGCGTTGCGCTCGCTCGCACCCTTGCACACGACCCCGACGTAATCGTCCTCGACGAACCCGTCTCTGGACTCGACGTCGCGACCCAAGCGACGATTCTGAACCTGCTCGCCGACGTTCAAACCCGGTTCGGCGTCGGATACGTGTTCATCTCGCACGACCTCGACGTCGTCCGGTATCTGTCTCTTATACACATCT
>NZ_AOLI01000015.1 GCF_000336955.1 Haloferax larsenii JCM 13917
CCAGCCCGCTCAGAGATGTGTATAAGAGACAGCTCCAGACCCAACGAATCGACCGACTGGGTGTTCGTTCCATCCACGCTGTCCCGCGGCGACGGCGGCGTGCACCGAGCGCCGCCCCGAGTTCGAGGCGATTGGCGGCACCCGCGTTCGGTGCCTTCATGCACCGGATGCCACGAGCGACCGCGACAGTGACGACCACCGTGGTGACGACCACCGCAGTGACGAACCCACCGAGAGAGCGGCTGACCAACCGGACATGACCAACGCAAACCGACCATGACTGACAGCTCCAACACTGAGACGCCCGACAGCGACGACATCGCCATCGTCGGCGGCGGACCGGCCGGTTCGGCAGCTGGCGTCTTTCTGGCTCGCGCCGACTTCGACGTCCTCTGTTTCGACCACGGCCGCTCCGCGCTTCGGAAGTGCGCGTTCCTCGAAAACTATCTCGGCTTTCCGGCCGGTATCTCGCCAGCCGCATTCCGCGACCTGATGCACGAGCACACCGACGCGGTCGGGTGTGAACGAGTCGAAACGGCGGTCGAACGAATCTCGAAGCACCCCTCCGGTGACGGATTCCGCGTTCACAGCCGAGATGCGGCGTTCGACGTTCGCTACGTTCTCGCGACCTCGTGGGCCGAGACCGACTACCTCTCTCCGCTTGGTGTCGAGACTGTACAAGAGGAACACCCGGGCGATGTCGAGGTAGTCGTAACCGACGACGACGGCGAGACCACCGTCGACGGGGTCTACGCCGCAGGTCGAATCACCGAAACGTATCATCAGGCGCTCGTGAACGCCGGTGACGGAGCACGCGTCGCGCGGTCGATTATCGAGCGCGAGCGACCGGACTACTACAACGATTGGGTCGTTCCAGCGGGCTACTACGACCAGTTCGACAGGGCCGTTCCCGAGGGTGTCGAAGAAATCACGCACGACGAACGCCGCGACCGCGAGCAGCGTGCGACACGAGAGCTGGCTGCGTTCTTTTCTGACCGGGTGTAGCGGGTTCAGCTGTCTCTATCGAAGGAACTCGTGTTGGTCGGTGCGTGAGTGTTGCTTTAATCCCAATCGGTTCGTCTGTAACAACCGCTCAGGTCCGACCCGTCGTCAGAGACGCTGCTTCAACCCAACTAGGGTTCGTCTGTAACAACAAGACGACGTCAAGGCCATGGTAAGCGCGTGGATGGCTTCAACCCAACTAGGGTTCGTCTGTAACTACTTTGGGTGGTTGGGCACCCTAACCAAATATGAAGCTTCAACCCAACTAGGGTTCGTCTGTAACATGACGTGCTATCCGGTTCGTGGACATGGGACACCGCGCTTCAACCCAACTAGGGTTCGTCTGTAACCAACCCGCCCCGACCGAGAAGGCGACCGATTCTCGAAGCTTCAACCCAACTAGGGTTCGTCTGTAACATGGCTGGGTCCGGCGCGTCGGTCGCGGCGTGTGGGCTTCAACCCAACTAGGGTTCGTCTGTAACCGGACGAGGACTCAGACCCTGCCTCTGACACGGGGGATGCTTCAACCCAACTAGGGTTCGTCTGTAACGACTCATCATGAGTGAGTTCCCCACCGACGAGTACGGGCTTCAACCCAACTAGGGTTCGTCTGTAACCCGCCGAATCCGCTCATCGAGGCGGACACGACAGTCGCTTCAACCCAACTAGGGTTCGTCTGTAACTCTCCGACGCCGCCGAATTCCCACGCAACAACGACGCTTCAACCCAACTAGGGTTCGTCTGTAACTCTCCGCAAAGTCGGTTGAGTCTATCCGGGTTGACGCTTCAACCCAACTAGGGTTCGTCTGTAACCATGGCCAATATGGCCACCACAGCCCCCCTACACCCCGTTCCCACTCAAGTGTTTCCGTCGACCCCCAATCACCCCCAAACCCCCGGGGGGTCGACAGAGAGCGCAGACGTTTTTCACGGGTGTCGGTCCCTGCTAACCCCACCAGCAGGCTCGCAGCCAGCCACACACGACAAAAATCCGTCAACCTAACTGCCCTGAGTCAGAAGCCAACCCAACCTCCAATGCAGTTCACCGACGGCGAGAAACGACGGGGCCGCCTCATCGCGTTGGCGGCGCTCAATGCGGTTCCACTAGTTGGTGTCGTCGCGCTCGACTGGTCGCTCGTCGCGCTCCTGACGGTCTACTGGATCGAACTCGGGGTTCGGCTTGCGTTTGCTGGACTCGAAGCCCTGTTCGCGGAGCGAAAGCCCGACTACGACGCAAACGGGTTTTCGTGGCTGCTGACCGGTGCGCTCTCCGAGAAGCGTGGGAGCATCCCCATTCCGGTTCTCCCGCTGTCGATTCAGATTGCGAACATTCCGGGAACTGTGATCACACTCCTCATCGCCGGCGTGATGTGGCTCTTCGCTGGTGGTGTCGGCGTCGGTGGGGTCGGTGAGGCCACGGGTGCGACTCTGGAGGGCGCTGCGGCGACCTCTGCTGGACTGGGCATCGTTGGCGTGACGATTGGCCGGGGCGTCGAGGCGGGTAGCTACTTCGTCACCGCGGAATACGAAGATGTCTCGGCCCACGAGCCACTCCGGGCGGCACTCATGTCCGTGGTGGGGCTCGGTTCAGCACTGTTCGTCGGTGGTGGATTCGTCATCGCGGGCGCACCGGCCACGTTCGTCTTGGCTGCTGTGTTCGCCGTGAAGTTGCTCGCAGATATCGTCGACGTCTACAGGGACCGACTGGAAGCATACGACGAGCAGTCGGCGGTCGAACTCGGATTCGACAGAGAGTGTCCGCGTTGGGAGCCAATCGACACTGAACTCGATTCGGTTCCGACGACAGTGCGCCCGAACCGGTCGGCGTTGTTCGTCGACGGAATCGTCCGGGGGGTTCGGTCACCGGCAGCACTGGTGCCAATCGGACTTCTCGTCGTCGTCGGGCTGCTTAGCGCTATGACCTCCGGTGGCTGGCCACCTGGCCTATTCGGGATTCTCGCAGCGGTGGTGGGCGGAATATTCGCGACGCTCGGCATCGTCGACCGACTGTGCCGGTATCTGTGTATGGAGTACCGAGTCGCCGATGCCGTCGTCGGTTCCGACCGTCTGTTCGGGCCGCAGTGGCGACTGTCACCCGAGCAACTCGCCGACGCAGACCGGACTCGAACCGTGGCTGACCGAGTATTCGGAACCGAAACAATCCGTCTCGACGTCGACGACCGCCCGATTAGGCTGCCACACCTCCCTCGGGATACTGCTGGGCGTCTGGAACAGGATGTAACGCAGACGCACGACGATGCCCGAAGTACCCAGGCCGAAGAAGGAAGTACACAGGGCGAAGCACGAAGTACCCAGGGCGAAGAAGAAGCACCCAGGACGAAGCCCGAAGCACGAAAGTAAACAACTGACGACTGCCATCTCACACGGTAGCGACCGTTTCGGCAGGTATCGACCGTATCAACCGGTGAGTATATACTCTTTTAATTCAATCTCAGATTATGAGTATATTTTATCAGTTTTGGATACGGCACACTCAATATGGATGGCTGCGCCGCTTTGCGACGCCCCGGACGAAGGCAGCAGCGGAACGTCTCCTGCGACGTGTCTCAGAGACGACACCGCGCCTACACACCGTCGATACGCGGGGTGGCCTGATTGACTAGCGCGACTGGTGCGTGGACGCGACGAGCACTGAGCGTCCTCCTGGTCGTGACACTGGTCACGTCGCTCGTCGCCCCGGTAGCGGTCGCTGAAACCACGGCCGACACCACGTTCGTCGAGTCGGATATCACGGAGGATACGACGTGGTCGCCGGACGATGGTCCCTATCGGATTATTCAAGATATCCACGTCGAACCCGGTGCCACGCTGACGATACGCCCCGGGACGAACGTGCAACTCGCCGAGCAGATTACGCTCTCTGTGGATGGCTCGCTCTCTGTGAATGGCACCGAGGACAGTCCGGTGACGATTTCACGGTCGGATGGGGCCGACGCCGAGCGTCGGTGGGCGAGTATTCGATACAACGGCACGGACTTGTCTCGCCTCGAAATACGAAATGCGACGGTAGAGGGGGGAACGAGCGGTATTACTGTGGACAGTTCGGATGGGTCGATTACAATCGTTGATTCGACGCTTCGGGACTTTGCAGCAGCGGGGCTCTCGGTCGACGATACCGCTGTGACACCTTCTATCACGGCCAAACGGTCGGTGTTCCGGGAAATCGATGGACACGCGATTCGGGCGAGTCCGTCGATGGGGGCGACCGGAGACGTGTCACTGAGAGCGTCACCGAATGGGCGTGAGGAAAGTTCGGTACACACGTTCTCGCTCGACGCCGGCGTTGGTGTCGCGTTCGATACGGTCGCGTTACAGTATCCTGACGATGGGTCGGTCGAAAACGTCGACGCACAGAGCATCGAGCGTATCGGACTCGACCGCAGCCGAAATGGCAGTATCGAGCGGTCCTTCTCTCAGTTCGTCACTGGCGTCTCAGTGAAGGACAACCGACTGGAAATCTCGTTCTCCCGACCCGTTCGCATCCCGAGCGACGGGCGGTTCATCGTCGAATACGAAGACGCGGTCAACCCACCGACGCGGGGAGTCTATCCAGTCGCGGTCGACCTGCGAAAAGGAACCATCTCACAGCTCTCTGACGGCGTGCAGGCCTCGCTCGCCGTCGGCGATTTCACGTCACCGGTCGACAGACGCACAGCGTCGGGAACGCGTGTACAGCACCTCACCGTTCGCGGGTCGACGTTCAGCCAAATCGACGGGAACGGTATCTTCGCCGCTGCCGATTCGGTTCGTCAGTTCTGGTTGGTAGATAACCAGATAGACCGGACCAGCGGGAGTGGCGTTGTAATCCGCGCTGCGCGAAGCGAGACGAATCTCTGGTACAACGAGATTTCGGCTCGTGACGCTGGCATTCAGCTCGATGCCAAGTCTCACCTGTCGTCGACGGCGGTGAAAAACCGGATTCACGACGCCCGGACCGGCATTCGGGTTCACCAATCGGGCGCACACCCCTCCGGGGAGGCATCGCTTTCGGTCCGCGAGAACACGGTGACGAACAACACTGGCCACGGAGTCGGAATCACCGCACGCAGCACGAAACTCGAATTCGGGTTCGTCAACAACACGATACGCGACAACGGACGCGACAGCGTCCACGCCACAGCGTGGGTGACGAGAGGAAGCCATCTCCGTGGCAATCTGCTCGAAGCGAACGGCGACGATGGGTTCGACCTCGACGGGACTGGCGTGACGAAGCTCACGCTAGCGAACAACCATGTCGCGGGGAATGCCGACGCAGGGCTAGCGGTCCAGACGGGGGCGGCAGCGCGCGAAATCACCATTCGCAACAACACGGTGAAGGATGGTGCCGGTCACGGTGTCGTCGTTCGGTCTGACCTGCTCGTCCATCAGGCCGACGTCAGCGAGAATCGGCTGGCGAACAACGCCGGGTCTGGACTGCTCGTTGCCAGTCCGATAACACACCGTGGCAACCTCACGGTTGCGAACAACACTATCGCCGCCAACTCCTATGGTGTCGTCGTCCGCGGGGTAATCGAGACCGCCGTTCGAGAGAACGACATCGTCTTCAACACGAATGCGTTCGCCGACCCTGTTCCGGTCGAAGACGTCACCCCGGGCACGGGGGTGTACGTGGCCGAAGGGGCGGCAGGTGCAATCGTCAATCAGGCAGAGACGTCGATTCCGCTCGAAGAACTCGTGGCCAACCCCGAGTTGACCGAGGACCTCGTGGTGGCTCGACTCTGGGAAGACACGGTCGTCGTCCTGCGGACAGACGGACAGAGCCACATCCGGCCTGCGGACGCGAGTGCGCTCTCGATTCGCCAAGTGACCGGGACGCTCCCGAGCGAAATCGGGATTCAAAAGACTGCTGAGGGAAGACAGAGCCACCTCATCGCCAACAACAGTATCTACGGCCACAGACGCGGGCTGACCGTGGATATCGAGCCTCTCATCAGCGCGAACACGACGGCTCGAATCGTCGTCGACCAGCTTCGGACCGTCGAGGCCGAATCCAACTATTGGGGTGCCGAGAGCGGCCCGTACCACTCCTCGATTCTGCCGGCTGGCGATGGCAACCCCGTCGTCACCGAGCGCGGCTGGGTCGACTTCACGCCGTTCCGAACCGCTGCACCGGGGCCGACCTACGAACGCCCGATTTCACGCATCGAGGCACCGGCGACAGCGCCCGCGACGAGCCGACTCGGCGTCTCGGGTGCTTCCTCGACGAGCTCCCAACCACCCATCTCCCAGTATCACTTCGTCGTGAATGGCACCCCACACTCGGCACAATCCTCACCGGGTCTCGTCCTCACGATGCCCAATCAGTCGCTCGAAGTCGAGTTGGGGGTCGAAGACCGACTCGGTATCGACAGCGAGACCGTTGCGACGGCGACCGTCGACGCGGTGGAGGCGACAGCGACGACCGCACCGACGACGACATCGACTGGGGTGGCGACGACACAGCAGGCGCAATCACCGACACCGTCTGATAGTGGGCTCTTCGCCGGGGGTGGACGCGGGGGCGGTGGCCTCTCCGCCATCTTAGGCTCGGTCTGGGGTCTGCTCGGAGGCGCACTCTATCTGGGTGCGTTGTTGCTCGGTGGGCACGGGATGGCGCTGACCTTACAAAATCGCTCCCCACCGGTCAGTGGCCTCCGAATACAGGGTCTCGCGGCGGCTGGTGTCCTCGTCTGGCTCGTCGGTGGACTCCTCAGCGTTGGCTCGTTGGTCGGTATCGGGCTCGTCGCGGCAGCCTCGTGGGGCGGTCTCACCGGGGTCGCATACGTGCTCGCCACGCGAGGGTGACACTGGGGAAGGACTATCGTCTTCTCTGTGCTATGTTCACGTATGACTATCCGACCTGCGACCGAAGCCGATACCGGTGCCATTCTCCGGGTAGCAGAGCAGTCGTGGAAACACGACTACCCGGAAATTTTGACGCGCGAGACAGCCGAGACGGCCGCCTCTGACTGGTATACCGCCGAGCAGGTTACAGCAGAACTCCACAAGAGTCAAGCGCAGATTCTCGTTGCGGAACGCGGAGAGACGGTCGTCGGGTTTGCACACACGACTTGGAATTACACCGAACGAGAGGGGTACATCCTCCGAATTTACGTCGACCCCGACCACCGTCGTGAGGGTATCGGACGGGCGTTGCTCCAAGCGGCTCTCTCCGACCTCGACGAGAAGGGAATCGACCAAATCAACGCGATGGTCCTCGTCGCAAACGAGCCTGGAAACGACTTTTACGAACAGTTCGGGTTCGAACACGCCGACGAGCGTGAGACCACTATCGGCGACAAGCTATATCCCGAAAACAGGTACGTGCTCGAACGCCCGTTCGAACTCGATGCTGACTGACCGGGCCTGTTTACCAACGGTCCCGAAAGAGGTTGTTCAGCGATTCGATGTCTCGGCGGCCGTACGGCGTCAGTTTCGCGCCGACTTTCCGTCGCCACTCGGGCGTGACCTGTGAGTCCGAAAGCAGTTCACGCAACCGGGCGTTCAACTTTCGTCCTGCCGGGTCGAAGTCGGTGAGAATGACAACCTCTTCGTCGATTCGAGTCGCAAACGGGACCAGCCCTCCGGCCTCCGAGCAGGTGTAGATTCGTTTCTCGAAACCTGCGGCTCGAAGCCCGCGTCGGTCGTTTTCCCCCTCGACGATGGCGGCGTCGACAGCTCTACTCATCTCTTGAATCAATTCGAGAAGCTCCTGCCGCCAGGCTGCGTGCTCTCGGTACGTCACGACACGCAGTCTAGGTGGCGAGCACGCGAGTACTTCACGGTGGAACCGAGGCTCCGTCACTCGCCCCAAAGGTGTAGTCGAACTGAAACGCTGAAGTGGAGTGTCTGACTACCTTATGGCATGCAGTGGGAACCCGACCGAGCCCTCCAAGCCCGCATGGCACTCGCCATTCTCCTGTTGGCGGTTCTGCCGCTCGCGTTCGTGTACACGCTCAGTTGGGCATTTACTCACGTTATCGTCCCGCTCGCTGCGGTCCTTTTCGAGGCCCAAATCGACTGGCAACTGACGGTGAGTCTCCCGGTTATCTTCGCCCTGACGCTCGGTGGTTTGGGCGTGCAGTATCTGTTCGCCGACCGATTCGCGTTACGCTCGGTCGGGGCGTCACACGTCACTGCTGCGGACTATCCGGGCCTCCACTCGCGACTCCAGCGTCTCTCCCAACAGGTCGGCCTCACGACACCGAAACTCGCCGTCTCACCCTCTTCGGTCCCGAATGCGTTCGCGACGGGACGGTCACAGTCGGCAGCGACCGTGGTCGTCACCGAAGGACTCCTCGAAACGCTCGACGGCGACGAACTCGACGCCGTGCTCGCACACGAGATTGCCCACGTGAAGAACCGCGATGCGGTCGTGATGTCCGTCGCATACCTGCTTCCCTCGTTTACCTACGCCGTCGCCGTCACGGCTTACACGCTCCTCGGTGGACTGTGGAACGTCGTCGGTCACTTCCACCACAGCGATAGCGACGATATCAGACCACTGCTCGCAGTAATCGTCCTGTTTGTCGTCTCTGCGTTGCTCACGATTCTCATCTCCGCCCTGTTCTGGATTGGCAGCTTTCTGTTGTTCCGGTTGCTCTCGCAGTATCGTGAACGCGCGGCCGACCGTGGCGCTGCCCAAATCACCGGGAACCCACTCGCACTCGCGAATGCGCTGGCCGAAATCGACGAGACGATGCCCACGATACCCGACCGCGACCTCCGTGAAATCGACGGCGGCGTCGAGGCGCTCTACATCGCCCCGTTAGATACGCCGATGTTCACCGACGGTGACGACGCGCTCATCAGCCGCGACATCTTTCCCGAGAGCCACCCACAGACCCGTGACCGCATCGCGTATCTGAAAGGACTTGCAGCGGAGTCCGAAGCGGTCGCATAACTTGTAGGGGAGTCCGAGGCGGTCGCATAGGTGGATTCATGTGTCAGACTATCGCACACCCGATATGACACAGTCGTCGCCATTTCCACACTCGGTCGGAAGCGAGCGCGTCACAGGGATGCGTGAGTCGGTCATTCGGGAGATGACGCGCGAGGCGCACAAACACGACGCGATAAATCTGTCACAAGGTATCCCCGACGAAGACGAGACGCCACCGCGGGTGAAACAGGCAGCGAAAGACGCCATCGACACGTCGAGCCAGTACACGATTACCTGGGGCCTGCCGGAACTCCGTGACGCTGTCGCCGAACGCTACGCCGAGTGGAAAGGCGTCTCCTACGACCCGGAGACGGAAATCACGATTACGACTGGAACGAGCGAGGGTATCGTCTCCACGCTGCTCGCGCTGTGTGACCCCGGCGACGGCGTCATCTACTTCGAACCGACCTACGAGAGTTACATTCCCGCCGTTCAGTTCGCTGGCGGTCGGCTGATGCCGCTCGATATCACAGATGGGCTCGAAATCGACGCCGACGAGCTTCGAGACGCCGCCGAAGACGCTTCGATTCTCATTCTCAACCACCCGCACAACCCGACGGGAACCGTCTTTTCACCCAGCGAACTCGACGTCATCGCGGACGTCGCTGCCGCGGAAGACCTCATCGTCGTCACCGACGAAATCTACGAACACATCGTCTACACCGACGACTACGTCAGCCCGGTCGAAATCGACGGTCTCGCCGAACGGACCGTCGTCTGTACGGGGATGTCGAAGACGTACTCCGTGACTGGCTGGCGTGTCGGGTTCGTGCTCGCTCCCGAACCGCTCTCTGCCGAACTTCGGAAGGTCCACGACTACACGAGCATCTGCGCGCCGACACCGTTCCAGCAGGCCGGGGTGGAGGCGCTGTCGCTCCCCGACGACTACTACACTGACTTGGCTGCATCGTACGAACACCGCCGGGAGACGCTCTACGACGGACTTCGAAGTGTTGGCTTAGACCCAGTCAAGCCGGACGGGGCGTACTACATGCTCACCAGATATCCGACCGACGTTGACGACACCGAGTTTGCACTCCGTCTCATTCGCGAGGCTGGCGTCGCGGCCGTACCCGGAAGTAGCTTCTACACCGAGGGAACTGCGGACTGGGTTCGGTTCACCTTCTCCCGCAACGAGGCCACCATCGAGGAAGCGATAGCCCGCCTCGACGAGAATCGGTTCTGGTAACTACAACCTCTGACGTCGCAGTTCACTGACTTTTGAGCCTTCTCCGGGACGGCATAAGTCGCAGACGCGACCGTCACGGTGGCACATTGTCCACAATCGTTAATGTAATAAACTCCTACTCGTATGGACGTGGTATGAGTACTGACCTCACACAAGACGGGTACTCTGAGTGGTGCCCCGACTGTGGCGCGGAGATGCTATTTAGTGGAACCCAGCCCGCTGGGTTAGCACAGTTCTTCTGTGAAAACTGCCGGTACCGCCGCGACCGGTTCGTGGGCACAGACTAACTTCCGTCGTCGGTCTTCGTTTCGAACGGTTGTGAGCGTCGTGTCGGTCCATTGTGAGCGTCGCGTCGGAGTTCACTCAAACGTACACGCGCGTTACAAACCCGCCGCAACCACACTGGTCGACGAACGCCACGTCGACATCGTCGAACTCGCGCTCGATGACTGGATAGAGGTATTCCTCGGGATGCCCGTGGTTCGCGTGCGTGACGAGGTTGACGTGGCATCCTGACTCGGTTCGTTCGATTGCGTCGAGCGCGTCGGTCACGACGCGGTCTTTACTTTCTGCGTGCTCGGGGGCTTCGAGATTCGCCGACCACGACGTGTCGTGTGTCCCTCTCGTCTCGTCTGTCCCTCTCGTTCCGTCTGTCGTCTCAGTCATCACAGGTGTCATTTCGTCCGGCCGTCTGATGTTCGAACCCCCGAACATGTTCTCTCACTCCGGTATCGACAGTACCCTCAGAATGACGGGCGAACGTTGTCCCATACTTTACGAATATGTTCGGTACCCGTCTCTGTCCGGTGAAACCGTCTTCTGGGTATACCCAGTTCGGTGGCCTGTATCCAAATGGAAGGTGACACCAGATGGCGTATACAACTCGACGGCGGACGTTACAGGCACTCGGACTCGGTGGTGTGGCATCGATTGCGGGATGTTCGGCGAAACCACCGACGGCGGCACAGGCACTCGACGAGACACCAGAACCCAAACAGCAATCTGAACCGGTAACGTCGGACCAGGTCGCAGCAGACCCGACAGACATCCCCGAACCAATCGACCGCGACGAACCTGCAGAAGTCGACGTGACGCTCCGCCCGGAGGAGGTCACTGCCGAGGTGGAAAAAGGTGTCACGTTCACCTACATGACCTACAACGGAACGGTTCCGGGGCCGATGATTCGCGTCCGTCAGGGTGATACGGTGAACCTGACGTTCGAGAACCCCGAATCGAACAACATGCCGCACAACGTGGACTTCCACGCCGTGGCAGGACCGGGTGGCGGCGCCGAAGCGACGATGACCGCGCCCGGAGAGTCGACGAAACTCCGGTTCAAAGCGACCTACCCCGGCGCGTACATCTACCACTGTGCGGTGCCGAACCTCGACATGCACATCAGCGCGGGTATGTTCGGTATCATCCTCGTCGAACCGCCGGAGGGACTCCCCGAGGTCGACGAAGAAATCTACATCGGCCAACACGAGTTGTACACGGACAAGAAGGCAGGGAAGAAGGGACACCACAAGTTCGACTTCGAGGCGATGCGAAACGAAGAACCGACGTACGTCCTCTTGAACGGCGAGAAATTCGCCTGGACGGACGCCGGTCGCGGCCCAGCGACGACAGTCAAGACCGGCGAGACCGTACGCGTGTTCTTCGTCGACGGTGGCCCGAACCTCTCCAGTAGCTTCCACCCCATCGGAAGCGTCTGGGAGACGCTCTACCCGGATGGGTCGCTGTCGATGGACCCACAGACGCACATCCAGACGCGCCTCGTCCCGCCGGGAAGCACCACGATTGCGACGATGAACTCGCCGGTTCCGGGCGACTTCAAACTCGTGGACCACTCGCTGACGCGTGTGGCCCGCAAAGGTTGTATGGCCGTCGTCCGGGCAGAAGGGCCGGAGAATCCCGAAATATTCGACCCGAACCCGGAATAACGTCGGGGGTTCGGCCGTAGACCGGCGCACACTGGTGTAGACCCCCGTCGAACTTCGGCGGGGCCGAACATGTTCGTTTTAGAGTCAACTCACGGGAATCACGCTCTCCCGTTTTTTACACCGGGTCCATTGTCCTGACTGCCGATTGATTTACGGACGAAAATATTAAATATACAACACGTGTCCCCATGACAACCGATACGACCAACCCAACGATAGGACGGCGAAACGTACTCCGACTACTCGGCTGTGCAGCACTGTCTGGCGCGGCCGTCACAGGTTCGGCGTCGACTGCGAACGCACAGTCAGACGGCTCCGACCTCGACGCGTGGTTCGAAAACACGTCGAACTACGACGGCATCGTCGACAAGACCGGCACATCCGAAGTGACTGTCACCGTCGGGAGCCAGGCGAACGGCGGTGCGTTCGGCTTCGGCCCCGCTGCAATCCGCGTCGACCCAGGAACGAAAGTCGTCTGGGAATGGACCGGCGAGGGTGGCGACCACGACGTGAATGCCGAAGACGGGTCGTTCAGTAGCGACCTCGTCCGCGAAGAAGGCCACACCTTCACACATACGTTCGATTCGGAAGGCGTGTACAAATACAGCTGCACGCCGCACACCGGCATCGGAATGCGAGGTGCAGTCGTCGTCGGAGATGCGGCTTCTGGCGCGTCACAAGCGGAGTCTGACACGACCAGCGATGAGGATGGTTCAGATGGCGACTCGGAAGGTTCCACCGACCTCGACGCGTGGATGGAAAACGTATCGAACTACGACGGCGTCGTCGACAAGACTGGGCTCTCTCGTGTCGAGGTGACTGTCGGGAGCGAAGCCAACGGCGGCGCGTTCGGTTTCAGTCCTGCAGCGATTCGCGTCACAGAGGGAACGACGGTCGTCTGGCGGTGGAGCGGCTCCGGTGGCTCACACAACGTCGTCGACGCCGACGATGCCTTCGAGTCGAAACTCGTCAGCGACGAGGGCCACACGTTCGAACACACGTTCGACGAGACTGGCACCTTCTTGTACGAGTGCTCGCCCCACAAGACACTGGGTATGAAAGGCGCTGTCGTCGTCGCCTCCGAAGAAGAGTCGGGAAGTAACGCGAAAATCGCCGAACCGTTCGACGACCCCGGCATGGCCGACCTCGGTGGTATCGCACTCGCGGGCATCTTCGGCACTGCGATGGCGACACCTGCACTCTACGGCGTCGTCTCGTGGCTCAAAGAGCAGTCGAGCGCAGACGAGTGAGTCTGAGCGACACAGCTACCACCCTCGGGTCGCTCATTTTTTAGCGTGTTCACACGCTGTTCAGTCGGTTGCCAGTGAGTCGTTGGTTAGGCGAGTCGCCGTTCAGTCGGTCGCCAGTGAGTACTCGGGTGTCGCTGTTGCTCGGTGGGGTAAAATCGAGACGAAGATGAGAGCGCGCTCCGAGTTACAGGACGTCGTCGTCCAGACCACCGGGGTCGCCAGCAGTGTCGAAGAGGTTGTTCTGTGCGCTCTCGACGAAGTCGGACTGGACGGCCGATTCGTCGTCGACGGGGGCTCCGTACGCGTCCATTCCCATCGACAGGAGCTCTTCGACGGCCTGTTCTTCGCTCAGGAACTCTTCGTCGACTAGCTGTTCGAACTCGACCAACAACTCGTCCGGCAGGTTGACTTCTACGACGGGCATACACGGGTGGTTCGTGTTCAACGTACTTGAGCGACCGGGTGTCGAACGTTTGTGCAACACCCAAAGTCGCACCCGCGTATCCCCCCGTATTATACCCGCCCGGACGGACGGATTGGATACGACTCGATGCCCGAGTGACGCCGGCGCGGGCAGGCACGACGGAGGCGCACGCGTGACAGATGACAATACCGACACGGACACTGGCCCCGCGGTGAGCGAGGTGGGGTGGCTCCCGGAGCGAGTCGACCTCCCGAGTGACGAGTGGGTCATCTACCCGCCGGGGGAACCCCGTCCGGCGAACTTCGCGCTTCGGTTCGAGAAGGCGGTCCCCGCGTCACTCGTCGGCACCGAATCCGGCAACGACCCTGGTGTGCACGTCCTTCCGCATCCCGGCGGTGTCTCTGTGTCCGCCCGGTTCGGTGGTATCGTCGACGACTCAGTCCGTGAGTTCGACCCGCCGAACTCTGCTGCCGACCGCACCGCTGTTGCCTCTTGGGTTCAGACGCTGGTCCAGCGCGTCGACGAACGAGTGGAACGAGAGCGGATTCGGTCTGCCTGCCGCCCCGTTCCGAACGCAGGCCAGCGGGTTGCGAGCGCGCTCTACGAGTACTTCGGGACTGCTGACGAGGTCGCTGCTGTCGTGTTGAACCGCGATACCGCCGCCCTCAGAAACGTCCCGGGTATCGCCGAACAGATGGCGACCGACCTCGTGGTCCATTACGGTTCTGACACCGAGTGGGACTACTACCGCAGTCGACGCCGAACCGACGATGCACCGTGACTCGAAGCGCCGTCTACACGACTTTCTTGGTGTGACTGAAACAGTCTTTTGACTCTCACGTACGGTTATTTTACTTCCTATCAAACGGTGATGTATGCCCCCGACCCGAAGACAACTCCTCCAAAGCGCTGGCGTCATCAGTCTCGGCTTCGCAACTGGCTGTCTCGGCGACGCCGGTGGAGGCAGCGGTAGCGACCCGAAGGAGACGACTGACGGCTCCGAGGACACGACCGAGGACACGCCAAACGAGACCACGACTGAGCAACCAGAAGACACCACAGACATGCCCGACGACACTGACACGCCGACTGACGAACCGACCGATACAGACGCGCCCGACGCATCGACGATGTCGCTCGCGAACGTCGACTCAGCGCCTGACATACCGCTCGAACCCGCAGTCGAGGTCACTAAGGCTGACGCGACTCAGGACCACCCACCGCAGGTCGAAATCACGCTCTCCAACACGAGCGACGAGATGGTCAGTGCGGGTGAGGGACGAGCAATCTTCTTCGAGCACGTGACTGACGAGTCCGGTGAACTCACGTTCCTCCCGGCTGAGAAGGACTACCCCGCCGAGCCCGGATGTTGGCGACTCTCTGAACCCCTGATGGTGACCACGGAGTACCGAATGGAGAGTTTCGATGCCGACGAATCGCGGTCCAAGCGTGTCGACCTGTATGGCACGTCACAGGGGAAGGGAGAAAGCGGATGTCTCCCCGCCGGAGAGTACCGCTTCGAGACGACGATTGCGGTCGGGAACGCCTCCGGGTCCGACGAGGACCGCACGGAGGCTACGTGGGGATTCTCGGTCACTCTCGACTAGGCCGGACGTATTGAAAATACACTGATAACTTTTCTGCGTACGCTTCTTTCATTCTGTAACAACCACCGATATACTCATCAACGGTGGTTCGAAATACCCGATTATGGTGGAACGTCACGGCCGCGGACTTGTAAGAAAACTGGGTGGTAGCCTCACGACGTTCGAAGAGGCTGTCGAGTCTGCGACCGTTGCGATATACTTCACCGGACCCGACGGAACGATATCGTACGTGAACCCGGCGTTCGAGGTTTTCACGGGCTACTGTGCCGACGAAGCAATCGGGGAGACACCCGCCATTCTCGATTCGGGCGAACACGACGAGGAGTTTTTCGAAGACCTCTGGGAGACGATTCTCGATGGTCGTGTCTGGGAGGGCGAGATACACAACCGCCGAAAAGACGGGTCGACGTACGTCGCGGACCAAACTATCGCACCCATCGTCAGAGACGGCGAGATATCGGGATTCGCCGCGATTCAAGTCGACATCACCGACCGGAAACAGGACAACCTCGAACTTCGGACGTTCGAGCAGGCGGTCGAATACGCCGGCCACTCTCTCATCGTCACCGATACGCAGGGACGAATCGAGTACGTGAACCCGGCGTTCGAGGAGATTACCGGCTACTCCCGCGAGGAAGCAATCGGGGCCACGCCGGCAATTCTGAACTCGGGCGAACACGACGACGAGTTCTATCGCCGACTCTGGGAGACGATTCTCTCGGGAGAGGTCTGGCACGCCGAACTCGTCAACGAGCGCCGCGACGGCGAGCGATTCATCGTCGACCAGACTATCGCACCGATTCTCGACGACGAGGGCGACATCGAGCGGTTCGTCGCGGTCAACCGCGACATCACCGACCGAAAGGAGATAGAGCGGAAGTTGCTGAACCAGCGTGACGACCTCGAAATTCTCAATCAGGTCGTTCGTCACGACATCCGCAACGACCTGCAACTCGTCGTCGCCTACGCCGAGATGCTGGAGGACCACGTCGACGACGCCGGACAGCCCTTCCTCGACAAGGTCCGAACGAGTGCGGACAACGCGGTGGAGCTCACGAAGACCGCGCGCGTCTTGTCGGACGTGATGCTCCAGACCGACGCGGAGCGAACCGCCGTCTCGCTTCCCGGTGCTCTCGAATCCAAGGTCCGAGAAGTCGACTCGGCACACGACCACGCGACCGTGTCGGTCACTGGTTCGGTGCCCGACGTGGACGTGTGGGCCGACGAGTTGCTGGAGTCGGTCTTCAGAAACCTCCTTCGGAACGCCGTCCAGCACAACGACAAGGACGAACCTGTCGTCACAGTCTCGGTGACGACTCACGACGACAGCGTCAGCATCCGCGTTCGGGACAACGGCCCCGGAATCCCCGACAGTCGCAAGAACGAAATCTTCGGAAAAGGTGAGAAGGGAATCGACAGCCCCGGAACGGGACTCGGATTGTACCTCGTCGGGACGCTCGTCGACCGGTATGGCGGTTCCGTGGACGTCTTCGACGCCGACCCGGAGGGAAGTATCTTCCAAGTCGAACTCGAACGCGTGTGAGATGCGCGTCGTCAGTGAACTCTCTCGATTCTGACCACCGCGGTGGTTTTTATCTCGACGGCCCCAACTTCGACGTGAGAACGACAGATGAGCGTCCAAGGACTCTGTCACCACTGCGAGTCGGCACTGGCCGAATACCGGTGCCAACGCTGCGGTGCGCAGGTTTGTTCGACACATTTCGAGCGACGCGCAGGCCTCTGTACCACGTGCGAAGGCGAGGGTGGGGGTTCGAGCGTTCGTAAGTGACGCGGGCGCTCGTAAGTGACGCGGGCGCTCGTAAGTGACGCGGGCGTTCGTAGTCCCACACCGACTCCGCGGAGCCTTTAGACCCTGCCCTCGTTCTCCCCCGTATGGACCCCGAAGAAAACCATCGCGGTTGGGCGACTCGCTCTGGTCAGTTTTCGCCCGCCTACTACGCCCAAATCGGGGCGAACGAGGTGAGCGAGACGCTCGCTTCCGTCTTCGACCACTACGTCGGCAGCAACGCGTCGGTTCTCGAACTCGGCTGTAGCTCTGGCCGTCACCTCGCGCACCTTCGGTCACACGGCTACGAGAACCTGACCGGCATCGACCTCAACGACGAGTCCTTCGAGGTCATGGCCGAGTACTTCCCGGAACTCGCCGAGACGGGAACGTTCCACACCAGTTCGCTCGAAGACTTCGTCGTCGACGTTCCGGACGACCACTTCGACGTTATCTACACCGTCGAGACCCTCCAACACGTCCATCCCGACGACGAGTGGGTCTTCGAGGAACTGACGCGAATCACGTCTGACTTACTCATCACCGCAGAGAACGAAGGGAACGGCCCCAAGCGTGGTCGCGAAGGCGCGGAAGTGAGCTACGTCAACGACGACTTCCCGCTGTATCACCGAAACTGGAAGCAGGTCTTTTCGAACCTCGGCCTCGCACAACTCCTTGAGGAACGCGGAAAACGTGATACTGTGCGTGTGTTCCGAGTGGTGTGAGAGTCCCCTCCGGTCACAAACTGTAGGACAAATACGATTTTATCTCGTCGCACTCCAAGCCGTTGTATGCGATATCTCACAGCTCTCGTCGAACCAAACGGACGGAGTGCATTCCATCCGCTTGGTGCGCAACTGTCTGCTGACCCTTCTATCAAGCGGCGGGCCATCCACCACGTCGAGCTTCTTGCCGACGACACTGTGTTGCTGTTTGCCGAGGCGAGCGGGAGTCAAGAACGATATGCGGAAATCATGGAGGACTCCCCGCATGTTCGTGATTTCATCGTCTCCGGTGACGACCACTGGATGGCCGTGAGTCTGTTTGACCCGTCACCGATGACTCGACAGACGCTCGAACTCCAACGAGAGTCACACCTGGTCATCGACACGCCGATTCACTTCACGTCCGATGGTGCGATTAAAATCACGTGTTTAGGCACCGACGAAATATTCAAACGGCTGTCTGAGCACATGGTCGCGTCCGAGTCAATCACCTTTGAACTGCTCGAAATGGGCGATTACGAGCCTGACGAATCGTCGTTCAGCAGAATGTTCACGTCTCGACAGGAGGAAGTGTTAGAGACTGCAGTCGAACTCGGGTATTATAGCGTCCCTCGGCAAGCGACGCTCGAAGACATCGGCGAGGTCTTCGGAATCGCTCCGACCACGGCGGGCGAGCACCTCCGAAAAATCGAAGCACGTGTGTTCAGCGAAATCGTTCGCTGAGCTCTCTTCGAGCACTTGTTCAACTCAACTCAATCCAATCCAACCCGACCCAACGTGGCCAGACCGAATTCCGGGCTTAAAAGTGACCGTCTGACTGCGGCAGTAGCCGTATCCTCCCGTGCCGGGAAGTCTCTTCCAACCAGCTTTCCACTCATGTGTGTGGCACACCGACTGACTCTAGGTGTCGTTTCGAGCGTCCACTGATGACAGAGACAACAGCGTATCCGGCTACTGATGCATCGTTGCTCGCCGATGACCGCGTCGAGTCGACCTATCGCACGGTAAACGGGGTCCGGTTACACGTCGTGACCGCCGGCGACCCCGATGCTCCGCTGGTCGTCCTCCTGCACGGCCATCCCGATTTCTGGTACGGCTGGCGCGACCAACTCATCTCGTTCGTCGAAGCCGGTTTCCGTGTTCTCGTCCCGGACCAGCGAGGGTGTAACCTCAGTGAAGCACCCGACGGCATCGACGCCTATCGACTCTCGGAGTTGTCTACTGACGTTTGCGAATTGATACACAGCGAGGGTCGCGAGTCCGCACACGTTGTCGGCCACGACTTCGGCGCGTTCGTCGCGTGGAACGTCGCCCTTCGCCAGCCGTCTATCGTTGACCGACTCGGAATCTTGAACGTCCCCCACCCGACCGTGTTCGCGGAGACTATCCGGTCCAGTCCGCGCCAGCTTGCTCGAAGCTGGTACGTCTGGTTCTACCAGCTCCCGAAGCTCCCCGAATGGATACTTAGCCGCAACGACGCGGCCAACATGGTGAGCGCTCTCGAAAAAACGTCAAACCCCGGGACGTTTGACGACGAAACGATTCGTCGCTACCGGGCAGCGTGGCAGCACACTGGCATCAAGCCACGAATAAATTGGTATCGAGGGTTTCGTCGCTCGGAGAGGCCATCGCGGGACACCGTCGTCCAACCAACACTGATTTGCTGGGGAGAAGATGATATCGCGCTCCGTCCGTCGATGGCCAAAGAGAGCCTCGACTACTGCGAAGACGGCACGCTTCGCCTGTTCCCTGATGCGTCACACTGGGTGCATCTCGAACGGGAGGCCGTAACTGAGGCGCTGCTCTCGCATCTCTCGTAGTACAGACTTGCCACATCGTCGAGTACTGACTTCGTTTTAGGCTGACAGTGGTCTCCGCTATCCTCGCCAGACGAGCGACGAAACGCGTCTATCACTGTTTCCCCACCGAGTGCTACCCTCGGTACCCTCTAACATTTGTATCGCCACATGAGGTTCATCGACTCTCGCATCCGAGTTCGTCCGCTACACCCGCCGAGTCAGGTGGTCGCGGACGGCACGCTGCCGCTCGGCGTACTGCTGGTCCAGTCGTGCTATCGTCGAGAGCACCGGGTAGTTTGCCGCACCGTCGCTGTACAGATACTCCACGAGGCTGCTGTGGGACACGCGGGCGTTCGAACGACAAGCCGCAGTGCCGTGGATAGTTCGCTGTCGCTCGCGGCTTATTCGGTCACATCGCTCTCGCGCCACAGTCAAGCGGTCGTGAGCGGACTGTAACTCCTCGAAAGACCAGTAGAGAAGAGGCGGGTCTCGGGTTGGGTCCTCGAATTCGACGACCGCTTCGATATCGTCGAGTGCCGTCCGCAGTGACTCACGCTCGGCACGAAGCGCCTTCTCCATCGTCTGCAATTCGTCTAACCGGGTCGTCGCCGCCGTGAGAACGGCCGCCTGCAACGCGGGAGAATCGGTCGTCCCACTCGACGGCGAGAGCGCGACGGCAATCTCCTCACCAAGTTCCGCTTGGATGGTGGTGAGAAGTGATTCCTCCGAGTCGACGTCGGCGACGCTGTGCGGTCGAATCGTCTCCGCGAAGGTACGACAGACTTGCTGACACAGGTCTGGCCCCGTTCCTGACTGGGCCGCTTGATGAACCATCGTGCCCGTCGCGGCCGCCGTGGCGTGTTCGGAACCACCTGCTTCGGAGGCGTGTGCGGCACCGACTGTTTGGCCGGACTGCGGAGAGAGTCCGCGGACGCGCACGCAGAACTCGTCGACTGCCGCGGACTTGTTCGTCACGTGCGACTCTTCGTCCGCAACGCGGTCGAGTGCCTCGTAGATAGTCTGTGAACAGTTCATCTGCGTCTCCTTGGGAGGCATCTCGCTACGAGCGGTCGAGATAGTCGGCGAGCCACTCGCTCGTCGCGTCTGTGGGGTCTCGCTGACCCACGGCTAGAGGCTCCGTCGTCGAATCAGTCTGGTTGCGATTCCGATGGGTACGACGACCCACGCCAGCGCGCCCGCGAGGAGCACCGGTGTCGAGAGGTTCGTCTCGGTGACGACAGCCGCCAGGCCGCTGCCGACCGAGTCGATGCCGGAGAGCACGAACACGCGGAAGATGTCCAGCGGGTTCGCGAGGACGAGTCCCGACAGGGCCACGTTGGGGAGGTCGAACGCGGCGACCATCCCGAGCGCGGCGAGGTCGTAGCCGAAGACCAGCCAGACCCACACGAGGAGCGCGATGCCGAGCGCGTGGGTCTTCTCCGCGGCGACTGTCGACACGAGGACGCCGAGTGCGAGGAACGCGAGTCCGAGACAGACCGCGCCGACGAGCACTGTCGCGTACAACTGCCACGGAACGGCATCGGTCCGGAAGAACAACGCGACGCCCCCGAATCCGAATCCGACGCTCGTCGCGGCCGCGAGCGTGGCTGCGCGCCCTGCGAACGTCCCGAGGACGACGCGGGACCGCGAGACGGGAAGCGCGAACACCATGTCCAGCCAGCCGCGGTCTTCCGCACCGACGATTGCGTCGTAGCCGTAGACCAGCGCCGCGAGCGGCACCAGATACGTCGACAGCGACGCGAGGCTGACGACGACCGCCTCGACGCGGACTGGTCCCGGGCCCGCCCCGCCGAACACGACGACGAGGAGCGAGAGCAGGCCGAACAGCGCGGTCAGTGCGACCGTCCAGCGATTCCGCAGCGAGAGTCGATACTCTAACTGGGCGAGTGCGAGCACCTGTCCACTGGGTGTGCTCGGAGTTTGCCGAGATTCGGTCGTGGTTGCGTGCGACGTCGTTGTCGTCGCTTCCGACGCTGTCGTTGCCTGCGACGCGTTTGCCGACGCCTCGCGGCCTGTGACGACACCGCCGTCGGCTTCAGCCTCGTCGGGTGGGGTTGTCGTGGACTCAGTTTCTTCAGTCATGCACTCTCACCGGCCGTGAGCGACCCTGGTTGCTCGGCACCGACACGCCGCTCGCTTGGCTGTGTGTCGTCCTCGGATTCCGGCAGCGTCTCCTCGAATATTCGTTCGAGACCGGGTTCGCGGACGTCGTAGCCGTCGATTTGAACGGCCTCGGTGAGTTCAGTCAAGAGCTGTGGCACGTCGTCCGGGTGGCAATCGAAGACGACGCTGTGCCCGTCGGTCGAATTCTCTGACTGTGCCGAACCGGCAGCCGAGACGACCGAATTGACGTCATCTACCGAGGCATCCTCGCCCAGTCGGACACGAACGCGAACGTCGTCTGTCACCCGCCGCCGCAACTCGTCGATAGCGCCACTCGCGCGGAGTTGTCCCTCGTGAAGGATAGCAACCTTCTCGCAGAGTGTCTCTATCTCCGAGAGAACGTGCGAGGTGATGACGACCGTGAGGTCGGATTTGGCGTCGAGGCGCTCGACGACGCGATGGAACGCGGCGACCCCCCGCGGGTCGAGACCGGCGGTTGGCTCGTCGAGCAGGAGAATCCGCGGCCGCGAGAGGAGCGCAGCAGCTAACGCGAGGCGTCTGGTCATCCCGTTCGAGTAGCCACCGACGCGGCGGTCGGCGGCGTCCGAGAGGCCGACGACACCGAGGACGGCGTCGATTCGGGTCTCGGCGTTTGAGAGGTCGTGCATCCGCGCGTGGAACGACAGGACCTCTCTCCCGGTCAGTGCTGGCGGGAAGCCAGCGTGCTCGGGGAGGTAGCCGACGATACTGCGCAGTTCTGGCCCCGACGACGACACGTCGGTTCCGGCGACGGACACAGTCCCGCCGTCCGGCCGAATGTGGCCGACGAGAAGCTTGAACAGCGTCGACTTCCCGGCACCGTTCGTCCCCAGGAGGCCGAACGTCGCCCCCGACTCGATTGCGAGCGAGAGGCCGTCCAGTGCTGTCACGTCTCCATACTCCTTCGTCACGCCGCTGACCTCAATCGCGTTCATAATATCGTCTCCAGCGTTCGTGTGGTGGCTCTGTGAGCGGATGGTGGTCGACGATGCCGGGCACGTCGATAACCGGGAACGAACTCTCGGCGAGTCTGAGCGCGTCGAACGCCGGGCTCGACGCGAAGACGGCCGCTTGCGGATGGTCGTAGACCAGTCTTTCCACGAGTCCCGCAGGCCGGTGTCTGATGTCGTTGACGCCGTCGGAGTCAACGTCGGACTCGCGTGCGTCGGACCAGTAGTTCCCGCGTTCGCTCCCGTTCCACGCCATGCGCTCGCCGACGAGGGCACGAACTGGCTCGTCGTTGTTGATGAAGCTGTTCTCCGAGACGTTCGGGCTCGTACTCCCGGCGGTGAAGTAGGCCCCGACCCGGTTTTCGAGGACGAGATTCCCTGTCAGCGTGTTGTTGACCGAGTTGAAGACGTACAGGCCGTTTCCGTTGGCGACGACTTCGTTGCCCTCGACCACCGAGTGGTCGATTCGCTTCAAGAGGATGCCGTGCCCGCTCGTACCGCTGTTGTTGACCGCGGTGTTGTCCACCACTCGAATCCGTTCTGAGAGCATCACGGCGTAACCGGCGTCGTTGTCGAACGCGACGTTGTCGACCAGCGTGCAGTCGTCGGAGTACATGTAGTGGACGCCGTAGCGAAGGTCCCACATCGTGTTGTTGCGGGCGGTGACGCCTGACGCCCACGAGTAGTAAATACCGTCGCGCGCGTCCGTAATGCGGTTGTCGACGAGCGTTACGTCGTCGGCTTTCCAGACCTGAATCCCGTTGCCACGGTACGACCGCGGTTCGACGGACTCGCGGCCGACGATGGTCGTGTTCTCGATAGTCGCGCCCGCGACGCCGTTGAGCCAGATGCCGAACGTCGACGCGGTCACGCGACTGTCGATAATCGTCGTATTCGTTCCGTTGACCCAGATTCCGGCGTCGTTCTCGGACGTGTCGAAGCCGGAGTTGTGAACCCACACGCGCCGGAGCGTGATGTCCGCCGCGTCGAGCGTGAGTACGTCCCCGCTGCCGTTCCCGTCGATTCGAGCGACTGCTCCGGGTTCGCTGGCGAGCGTGACGTTCGGTGTGTCCACGACGACGTGTTCGTCGAATTCCCCGCGGAGTCGAATTCGGTCTCCTGGTGCTGCCGCATCGACGGCGGCCTGAAGCGACGGGTACGTGTCGCCGCCGACCGTGGCACGACCCGACTGGGTCGGCGCGTCGAACGCGTACTCGTTCGGAACCGGGGCGTCGAAGGCGATGTCTTGCTGCTGTTGTGCGCCCGGTGCGGCGGTGCCGACAGCGACACCGACGACCGAGGCGACGAGCACGACGCTCGCGACGGCCGCGAACAATCGACTCACGGTTGGGTTCATAGCCTTGCGTCCTCTATTTCGATGTCGCGTGTTGGTCGCTGTCCGGTACTGTGCTGTCGTCCTGTGACGGTCCGCGAGACGTCCCGAAGCGCTCTCGAAGCCCGGACACGAGCGTCGCGGGCGTGGCGGCGGTGTCGCGGTAGTAGTACGCGACGACGAGGAGGCCGATGGCGACCATCGCGAGGTACGCCCCGGCTCCGAATCGGGAGTAGCTGGTGATATTTGCGACCTCGTATTTCCCCCACAGCGGCGGGGTGAAGGGGTCGACGCCGATGACTGGCGCGTCCGGGTCGAGACTGTGACCGGTCTGGTAGAGCCGGTACTGGATGTCGGCTACCATCACGGTGAACACCGCAATCGACCCGACGAGTTGGTACGTCAGTCCTCGCTTGAGTTTCTCGACGGTCGGCGCGATTGCGACGAATGCCCCCGAACCGGCCACCGCGATGAACGCGAGCGGTCCGAGAGACCACTCGGGGACGTCGACTGCGGCCGCCTTCGGTTCGTAATTCGGCTGCCAGTACACGGGGTCCGGGTAGTAGAACCCGATGTACTTGTTGAGACGGGCCATCTCGACGTAGTCGCCGCTGATGTGCGGGTACGCATAGAGGTCGAGGTGGAGTACCTCGTTGGGGTACTGTGCGGCGTGGACCTCGATAGACCACATCGGCAGCAGCAGGGCACCGACCAATAAGAGCGCCGCTAGCGCCGGTAACCCCCGGCGCAGTTGGGTAAACTCGTCGAGACTCGGTAGGCGGTTGGTCATTGGCTACTCTCTGGGTTCGACAATCATCCGCGAGCGCATTTCGAGGTGCAGTGCGCTGCAGAAGTACGTACAGTAGACCCAGTACACACCCGGCTTGTCGGCCGTGAACGTGGCCTGCCGGGTGTCCTGCGGCGCGAGCGCGAGGTGGACGTTGTGCTCGGGGATGGCGATACCGTGGACGATGTCCTGACTGCCTTCGACGTTCGTGGCAGTGAGCGTGACCTCGTCGCCCTGTTTGACCGTGAAGTCGCGGAGGCCGTACTCGCTGCGCTTGACCGAGGTGTACACCTCGACGGTCTCGTCGTCGATGCGCTCGACGCGTGAATTGCTTTCTTTGACGTACTCTTTTTCACCTTCGTAGTCCGCGGCGTCCCACGTCTTCGCCGGACTAATCTTGTCCTTCGAGGCGAAGATGGCGTCGTGCGGTTCGGGGTACACCGGGTGGTCGGAGACGAGTTCCATCCCGCCCGTCTCGTTGTCTTTGTCGTTGCCGATGTAGAGGAGTTGGTCGTTGTCCGGGTAGATTGGACCGACCGGCAGGAACCGGTCTTTCGAGAGTTTGTTGAGGACGACCAGCCAGTCGCCGGTCGGTTCGGTCGACATCGCCTGTATGGCCTGAATGTGACCGGGGTTGTAGTGGACGTCTATCTTGCCGAGGATGGCGTCTTCGGACTTCTTCGGCGAGTTGACGGCCGTCTCGATGTCCCACTTGACGACCTGCGAGTCGATGAAAAGCGAGGTGTACGCGTGACCCCGCCCGTCGTAGGTCGTGTGGAGCGGTCCGAGACCCAGCTTCGGCTGGCCGACGATGGTGTCTTTGGGGTCCGAAGCCGAGCCGAGTTTTTCGATGTCGATGATGGACACCGTCGGCGAGAGCTTTCCGGCGACCATCGCGTACTTCCCGTTCGGTTCGACCTCGACACAGTGCGGTGACTTGGGCGTCGGGATGTAGCGGACGATGGGGTTGTCGCCCTTGTTGAGCGAACTCGACTTCGTCCCGTCGACGACGGGAACTCCGTTTACTTTCTTGTAGTTGCCCGCGTCGACCGCCTTCTGAATCGCCGGCACGTCGAACGCCTTGACGAAGTCGCGGTCGTTCTTCGTCATCTCCTCGATTTCGACGCCCTCTTCGTCGTTGTAGGCGCTGGCGATGGCCCACCGACCGTCTTTGTCGGTGTCGAGAATGTCGAGGTTACCGTCGACTTCGACCTGCCAGAGCACCTCCATCGACTCGGGGTCGAGCGCGGTGAACAGCGAGACGTACTTGTCCGGGTTGTTGATGTCGCGTCCGTCGTTCGGCAGCGGCGTCCGGAACTCGCTGTTGGCGAAGACGTACTCGGTGTCGGGACTCTGGATACAGCACCCGTGGACGGACTGGACGTTCGGGACGTTGGTGATGGCGTCCGTCTCGAAGTACGTCAGATTGACGCGGGCGACGCGGCCGTGGGCCTTGTCGTTGACGTACAGGTACTCGCCGTCGTACTTTCCGTCGGTCTCGGAGAGGCTCGGGTGGTGGGAGTCGCCCCACGTGTAGTCGCCCGCCTCTTCGAGCATGTCGCTCGTCTTCTTGTCGAACCCGTAGCCTTTCGCCTGCTCGGGATTGAAGACCGGAATCCGGGTAAGTTCGCGCATCGACGGGAGGCCGTAGATGCGGATGTCGCCGGAGTGACCGCCGGACCAGAACCCGTAGTATTCGTCGTGTTCTCCCGGCGGGACGATGTGACTCGGCACGTCGCCGGAACTGGAGTGCGGCGTGTTCTCGCTGCCGCTGTTGGTACTTCCTGCCAGGCTGGTACACCCGGCGAGCGAACCCATCACCCCGGCTGCTGCGCCCGCTTTCATGAAGTCACGTCGGTTGAGTCCCAGCGTCGGGAGTTCGAGCGACACGTCGGATTCGTCGGCCGGCGTCTCGTCGATATCTTCGAGGACCGCGTTCAGTTGCGCCTCGTACTCCGAAATCGTGTCAGTGTGCGTCTCGTCGGTTGCGCCGTCCGTGTCTGCAGAATCGTGTGTCATTTAGACCACCTTGACCGTCCCGACCATCCCGTTCATCTCGTGGGGGATGCAGTAGTACTCGTAGGTGCCCTTCGTCTCGAAGGTGTGTTCGTAGGTCTCTCCGGCTTCGAGGTTGCCCTCCTCGGGATAGGCGTCTATCGCGGCCTGTTCGGAGTCGAACCCGCCGGTCGCGAAGTACGTCGCCCCGTCCGGTATCTTGTCCTCGTAGGCTGTCACCGAGTGCCCGATAGAACTCGTGTTGTCGAAGGTGACCGTCGTGCCGACGGGGACTTCGATGACCTTGGGGTCGAATCCGAGGTTCTCGGTCATGCCGACGGTGTCGGTCTGGGCAGCACCACTGCTTTCGCCGCCGCCACCGCTCGATTCTTCTGTCGTTTCAGTTCCGCCTGAGCCGCTTTCTGTGCTGGACTCTCCATCACTCGATGCCTGCGACGAGCAGCCTGCAAGCGCGAGTGTGGTCGCTGCGAAACCTGTCGCCCCGATACGCTGCAACACGGTCCGCCGAGTATGCTTTTGAGCCATCGTACAGATGGGCCTTTGCCGATGTGAGGTATGTATTAGAAACCCGCTTCCTAACCCTCTGGAGCGGCTTGAACATGTTCGGATTGCACGGCCGTGTCTGTATTTTGAGTGATGTATCGGTGGGTGTACTTTGGTAACTCCAGACTACTGTGGTCGTGACTTGGTCGCTACTCCACCAAGCTGGACTACAAATAAATGATAGAGAAAACAGGCCTTAGCGTCCTTTTCCTGGGACTGTCGGTATCGAACTTTTCAGCCCGCCACTGAATCAGAGATTACCATTGATTATCTCCGCGACCCGCTGTCGGTCGAATAGCTGCTCCTCCTCAGGAACGTCGTAGATCGAACCCGGCCACTCACCGTACTCCTCGGGATACAGTTGCTTTGCGAGTGCCTCCGTCGAGAACAGGTCGATAATCGGCCCCATGTACTGTCCACCAGTTCTGACGAAGTTTCCGTTCTGTACGGCACTCAGTTTACTCAGCGTCTCGTGGTTCTGGGCTGCCTTGATTGTCTTCTGGAACTGCGCGTCGTCGATGTACGAGAGGTACCCAATCGTCCCAATGTAGTCAGGGTCGACTTCGAGGAGCTTCTCGTAGCCGATTGGCTTGAACGGGACGTACTCTTCGCCCTCGAAGGCGTTGCCGACGCCGAGCATTCGGAAACTCCGCGTGTCGTTCCGGGCCGCATCGATGTTCGCAGCGAAGAACTTCCCGGACTCTGGCTTGAAGCCGAAGTTGAACGCGGCGACGGTCGGCGCGTCGTCCCCCGAGACGGGAACGCGAGATTTGATATCGGCGTAGAATGACTCCTTGAGGTCGACCCATGCCTCGTACTGGGCTTGGCGCTGGAAGATTTGTGCAGTTTTTTCGAATGCTTCGTAGAGTGTGTAGTGGGGTTCGCGTCCGCCGAACGGGAACCGGATTAGCGACCCGAGGATTGGACCGATTCTCGATTCGATTTCTTCGAGGTCCTTGTCTTCCCATCCCGAGTACTTCTTCAACATACGCGGGTCCATGAGGTGCACGTCGGCATCCACGTCGTAGAACACCTCCTTGTCGTACTTTGATTCGGCTGATTCACCGAGTGATCGGACGGCGTCGGCGTCGAACTCGACACCTGGGAGCGCATCGTAGTATTTCAGCGGAAGGCGGTCGAAGGCGGCAACGGCTGTCGGCTGGATGCCGAACCCCATTGCGATGTCCATCCACGCTCCGGGGATGCTCGCGTACGTTTCGGGAACGTCCTCGAATGTGTGGTTTCCAGCAGGTTTGACCATCACATCGTACGGCGTCTGTTCGTCGGTCGTCTGTGGAGTCGTCGTGTCGTTCGCCTCTGTTGAAGCCGCATCGGGACTCTCACTGATACACCCGGCGAGTAGACCTCCCCCGAGGATAGCACTGCCGCCCTTGAGTGTCTCTCTCCGGGTCGGAATTTCGTGAACGTTGGTCTTGGCATCCATGTTTTTAGGCCAGCCTAAAACACTATAACTGTTTCCCTCTCACCGTAGAATGGTCATGAGACGACCACCGAGAGGCTAATCCACTCGGGACATCTGCGTATTACTGGCGACTACTCCGAGACACTATCTCAGGTGCTGCCTCGGCGTTTGCCGCGGACGCTACTCACTGTCTTTCCTCCTTTGCTCTACGTGTTCGTCCACGTACTCTAGCAATCGGTCGTCGTCGATGACTTCGAGGAGGAACTTCTCATCGAGCTGGGCCGCGAGCCGTCGGTGAGCACGTTCTCGTCTGCGCTCGATTTCCGATGCTTCGAGGTGAGCGGACTTCACGAACTCGATTTCCTGCTCCCGGACGTGTTCGAGCCGCTCCTGTTTGATATCGTGGTCGTTAGGGAGTCTGTGGTCGGCGAATCGCTGTTGCCAAACCTCCTCGTCGTCCCAGTCGTAGTTGAGACTTGCGCGACGCCGCATCCAGTCGTAGTGAGGTGCGGCCTCCTCCCAGTAGCCTTCGTCACGGCGGATGTTCGCGACCAGCTCACGTCCGACGGCCATTCCATGTCCTGCAGCGATGAGTACCTGCTCACCGTACCCAGCCAGCGCACCAGCAACGTACAGCCCCTCGATAGGTGTCCGGCCATCGGCGTCAGCGTATTCGCGGTCGAACTCTTCGTGTACTTCGCCGTGGTGCTCGTGGGTGTCGAACATCTTCTCGTCACTGTCGAGTCCGCGGAGGTACTCACCATCGTAGGTTGTCGCCGCCACAACTCGCGGAGCCTGCACGGACTGTCCATCTTGGGTTCGGACGCGGAAGCTACCGTCATCCGTTCGGGTAACGGACTCGACCATATCAGAAACCATCTCACACCCCACGTCGGCGACGTGGGCATGCATGAGTTCGTAGAACGTCTGGATGTCGATACCCGCAGGGAACCCTAAGTAATTCTCCAAGAAAGCACACCTGCGCAGCGACGAGTTACCCCGGTCGAAGATTACGACGTTGAGCCCGTACCGTGCTGTACATATCCCCACAGCACAGCCAGCAGGGCCACCACCAACGACGACGACGTCATAGTTGGATTTCGACATTTAGATACTGCCGTTTGACCGGGAAAATACACTGTCTCTCGCAAACGCTGTGCACGCAGTGTCGTGGTTGGACATTGTCTTTAGGCTAGCCTAAAACAGCATTAATGATTCGGTTCATGCCAACTCGACGCTAGTCTAGTGGGAGAGGCGTGAAAAAATAGGATTCACCGGAGTCAATGACGAAGAGTGAGAGAGACAGTCGAGAACCTAGCAGTTCGGTACTGGCTTCGCAAAGACCCCGATTGACTCGTCTGTTCGAATTGCGAATGTGAGCAGCATACAACTGAGGTCCGTTTTGTCTTGATACGATTCCAACTCGCCTACTGAGGTTTCCACAGTTTCAATCTGGCTTACTGCAAGCTTGATTTCGTAGTCTCTCGGCTCGTTCATCCACGGTGCTTCGATAGTCGTGATTCCACCATTGCTCCCGTCCGACTGTGGGACTGTCCCTTCGTCTTCGAACACTTGCTCCCCAGCAGCGACAACCGAAATTTCGTAATCATACGGTTCTTCTTTGAAATTAATAATGTCTATCGACTGTACCTTTGGCAAGCTAGTGGATAATGGGTTACTGTTGGTGGTGCAGCCACAAACCGATGCAAGTGCGGAGACTGAAAACCATCGTAAGAGTTCTCGTCGGTTGACCATCGCTATTGTGTTGGTGATATCACAGTATGTCTGGCTCTGTTGAAAATTTCAGGGATTGACAGGATTGGCGTGACCGATTCAGAGGCTAAGTTCAGCACGTCGAATCCGTTTATTTCAGGCACGAATTTTAGAACTATCTGTTAGGAAGTTGGTGCGTATAGACCAGCAACGCTAAGCGTTTAGAATACTCTGTGAGTTCTCTATATCGTTTTTCGACACTGCTCTGTCGATGATGAGCGGTTGAGATTGAGAGTTACCGAGTCAGAATCTCGGTGATTACCCACGAAATCGTCCCAAGGTACCCCCGATGATGCATCGTTTTGTGGTAGTGGTTGGCAAAGGGTGACTGGCGGGGGTGTGAGAAGAATTGGCTACTGGTCGTTTTCGTCGCTGGGATTGCGAGCACCCTCTACCCACGCTGCAGCTTGCCGCTGCTTCGGCGTAAGACCCTCAAACTGGTACGATACGTACGACCCGATAGCGAGGGCGTTGTTCAGGAATAGCGACTGCGGTACGTCAACGTTGATGTCGTCGTGGGTGGTGGTCGTTGCTTTCTCGCCCCTCGGTACCGGCGGTGTTGGTGACGTTCTAGTGCGTGCGCGAGTGCTGACTGTTGAGGCGGCTATGGCAGAGGTGAAGGCTTCGTCAGGCAGGTCACCGCACACCATCTCTGCGAGCATTTGCGATATCTCCTGTAACGGTTCCGCGATTGCTTGCACCTGCTGTCGGTGGAAATCCTGCATCGGTTTCAAGAGCGCTTTCGCCTGTTCCCGCTGCATCTCTCGCACCGGATCAAATATGTCGTCGAGGTTGGGGGCGATTAGCTCGGCAGCGTTTGGGAAATCGCCGCTGAACGTTAAGTCAGCGTCTGCCGATTCGATTGCCTCAACGAGTTCTTCGGCGGTAACCTCGTCGGCTGGGTGGTCGTCCGGCATTTCATTTCCACGATGCGTGCAACTATACTTAAACTCGCGTCCACAGACAGTGAATTCGACCCGCTAAACCTACCTAAACACTCGTTTCACCCTCTCAATAGCCATGGTTTTTTATAGAAGTTCAATCAACCATCTCGCCACGTCTTGTGCCAGTCCGCACTGTATTCCACAGGCTTTGTCGGTACTTCATCTGACACGTGGTTTAACATGCCAATGCAGTTCGCGTCTCTGAAATAGACAGTAACGATAGAGCCGATTTCGGTACTGTAGCTTTCCGATGCGATGTCGAGGTTTTCAGCGCCAGCTCCATCAGAGTCATATTCGCGCATGTCCTGATAGGCTGTCGTTGCGTTCTCGACAGAGTCGAAAACAGTAACGTGGGTGTTTACTGCTTGACCGCCATCGCCGGAGTGGAACCCGGTTGTTGCGGTTTCTCCGTCAAGTTCCATCGGGTGCATGCCGTTCCCGCCGTCGGGGTTTTGAGTCCAGTCGTCGCCGAAGAAACTGGGGGCTGGTAGCAGGCCCTTGGGTGACTGGTCTATGGGGTTGTCGTTGTCGCCTTGCATGCTCGGTCCGCCTGAACAGCCAGCGAGAACGGTTAATCCTGCTGCGGTGGTGGCTGTGAGGAAGTGTCGTCGTTTCATATCGTTACCAACTCAGAGCTTCTGTTAAAGTGTTGACTGTTGGACGATTCGGTTCGCCTGAGAGATAGAGAGGGCGTTTCGTGAGCTTCACCGGCGTTCTTCGAAGAACTCCGCGGCGCAGTGCCGGCACAGTTCTCGGTACCCAATCGCGGGAAAGGCAGTGACAGGTTCGCGACGCCAGTTCTTCCCTTTCGTGTACCCGCACAGCGGGTCGGTTGTATCACCGTCGGGGATGTGTAGTAGGGTTGGAGAGCCGCTGGTGCTGTGTGTGAACTCCTCTATTTCGTCTCGGATTTCTCGTTCTTCCTCTTCGGTCGCTAGCTTCTTTTCAGAATCATTCATATGAAAGTATACGAACCAGCGACGTTTAACGGGTGGGGTAGTGCGGAGTGTTCCAACGAGTTCTACCGGGTTGGCAGAGAGAGCATCGCTTCAAACGTGAGTGAGATGGAGCCCGCTTCAGAGGTCGAAGTTGCGCATCGCGTCGATAATGTTGTCCTCGGTCGGGACATTCAGGTAGGACCAGTCGCGCCCTCTGCTGCGTAGCCGTTCTGTATTCAGCAACAGAACTATCTTCATATCACTGAGTATTAGATGAAACAAAAAGTTAGATAGAACGTTCGCAGTGGGTTATTCTGGAGTTTCTGACGGGTACCGTTCATCAACATCATTGCGAGCAATCCAGAATTGGTTTTTGATTAGCTCGTCGTCAATACGCACCATTTGGGTTGTCGGAATCCACACGGGGCCATATGACGTTCTGAATTGAACTGTTCCTGAGACGTAGATTGAGAATGAATCGCGTCGTCGGTAGATGTACGGAGGCGACGTCAGTCGAACACGGAATGCTTCGGTTTCGGATTTCTCGGAGATGAACGGATTCACGATAAATCGCGGATTCTCCATCCCTATGTCGTCCAACCATTGAACGTGCCCAAGTGCGTCGCCGTCCTTGTTGACTCCGACTCGGAGGTCTATCCCAGATACTTCAAGAGTGTCTGCGCTGAGGTTGTCTACTGGGATTTTGAATACCATTTCTGCGGGCGTCGGCATTGTATCGACTTTAACTGTGATTTCTGCATCGTCCATCGATGCTTTATCAGCGACAGTCACATCTTCCCCGATACGTTCAGCAATCCACCGTTTTACAGGCGGAATTGCACGGATGAGTAGCCTTAGGAAAGGCACCTCTTCCGCGAGCCACCAAAGGAAGGAAGATGCGTAGTGGGTGATTAGGTCGCGGAGGACTCTCAGGCGAGACATGGTTGGTGAAGGAACACATTGCGATTAAATCCAGCGTTCAGATGGATTGTGCTGAGGGTAACTCGGTGTTGGTGGGTTCTTCATCTGTATCTATCGTTCTGAGCCACCACCAGATGACGACCGGTCAGTGTCCGACTCGCGCCCTCTATTCAGCACGGCCTCAACAACCTATCAGAGGTTGGAATATTCAACAGAGCCGAACATTTCTATTCACTTCATAATTTGTCTATCGGGCGGCTCGCAACACCTCACTCGTTGCTCACCCACTGTTTTCCCGCCGACAGAACTGTTCCGAACATCTTCGGGAGAGTGCATAGTGCTTCGTCGGAACTCAACGAAGACGAGAGACGTGACGCCGCAACCGCCGGTGGAACGTCGGGAAAGCGGACCAGAACCATGACACCAGATATACAACCAAAACAGGGTGATAGAGGTGCAAAGCAGCCGAGAATCAGCGTCGGCGTGGCGGGACCCGACCCTGACCTCGACACCGCGAGACCGAGACAGACACGCGACCGCCGCACGGTTCCGAGCAGACGATGAATGGACTCACCGCTCTCGTCGTCGGCATGAAGACGGCGACGCTCCTGTTCGGTGGTCTCGTGACGCTCGTGACCTTCCGCGCTTACAGACACCGACAGACGCACGCGCTTCGGTCGTTGTGTGTCGGTTTCGCGCTCATCACCCTCGGTTCGTTGGTCGCGGGCATCGTCCACCAACTCACGCCGCTTTCGTACGACTACGCCCTCGTCGCCGAGAGTTCGCTCACTGTCGGCGGATTCGCCGTCATCGCGCACTCGTTGTACACCGACAACACCTGACCCCGCGAAAACCACTCCGAACATCATCGGGACAACGGACAGTTATCTTGCTTGCGATGTGTGTACTATGAGTAAGATGGACCCGGACCACACCGTAGAAACCCTCGACGCCCGAGAAATCGACGGGGAACCGTTCAGCGACATCATGAGTGCACTCGACGGGTTGGGAGGTGAGGAGTCCGTCCTCCTCGTCAATAGCTTCGAACCCGTGCCGCTCTACGACGTGCTCGACGCCCGCGGGTTCGACTACGAGACGTCGCAGGTCGCCGACGACGAGTGGCACGTCACAATCACGCCGCAGTGATTCGCACGCGAGTCTGTCCCCGCTGAACATATTCGGGGCAATACCCTCACGGTCTGGGCCGAAACGAACGACCGCATGACAGAGACGAAACTCGACGTTCGTGAGATTCCGCCCGCGAAACGACACCCGAAGATTCACGAGGCGTTCGACGACCTCGAAAGCGGCGACACACTCGTCATCGTCAACGACCACGAGCCGAAACCGCTGTTCTACGAGATGCAAGCCGAAGTACCGGCGTTCGACGCCGACAACTACGCGACCGAGCGGCGCGGCCCGACCGAGTTCGTCGCGAAGTTCCCGAAAAAGTAGTCGTCGGCAGCGGGTCGTCTGTCCAGTAGCAGTCAGGCAGTAGCAGCCACTCCCTGTCGTCTCCATTCGACACCTCCCTTCCTTCGGGTCACGTTGCGCCGCGTTTCACCCGGCACGGCGCGACCCGATTTCCACTAACAGACGCGAGAGCACGTAGCCGTAGCCGCCCGCACCGACGAGTGTGAAGACGTTTCCGAGCGTCACGATAGTCTGTTCGTTCAGCACCTGTCCGACCACGGCGACCCCGACGCCGACCGCAAGTGCTCCGATTACGGCACGAGTTGCTCGTTCGCTCGCACCGCGAAACCGCCCCGCAGACGGCGGAAAGAACTGTACGGCGAACCCGACGATGACGAGTCCGAGGAAGCCGAGCAGATTGAGGTCCCGGTGCGTCTGAATCGACCCGAGCGGGAACAGCGCGACGTCGAACAGCGACCCGACTGCCATCGTGAGTCCGATGGTGACGCCCGCGACGCCGCACATCGACCCGACGAGAATCGCTTCGGACCCAACCCGTCGTTTGTCTGCACGGAGATAGATACTGAAGTAGACCGCGGCAAATCCGACGAACGCGACCGACTCGGCGACTGCTCCGGCGACGAATGCCGGGCCACCGCCCAATCCGAACGCGACGAGGCCGGGGCCGACCGCACCGGCGACCAGCACGACGACGGTCGGGACTCTGGGTGCAGGCACACCCAGAAACCGCGGTGCGAGTCGGACACCGAGCGAGAAGACGAGGAGGACGACGAACCCCGCCGCGAGCAGGTGCGTGATTCGCGGGAGATACCCGTCGGTGAGTCCCGGAAGCGCCGACACTCGGGCGAGGAGTTCGTACGACCCGACTGCGAGGTACGCGAACGAAATCGGAATGAAGCGGTTGGCACGGCGGTCGACCCACTTGTGTGTTTTCCTGTGCGAACTCGTCCCCGTCTCGTCTCCGAACAGTGGCTCTCGAATCGACCACAGCAGCGCGGCGAGAAATGCGACGACGCCCGCAACCCAGAAGACTGCGCCAGCGACGCCGACAAACCGGGGCAGGTCGAAGAGCGTCCGTCCTGCGAGCAGTACCGTCCCGCCGAACGAGAACGCGAGGTGGACTGCCGGGACGCGGTCAGTCGCGAGGACGGTCCCGAAGTACGACGGCACGAGTAGGTAGGCCATCCCGAAGACGACGTGGAAGACGAAGCCGAACAGGGCCAATGTGACTTCGGCGCGGCGGGGTATGCCGACCACTGCGCCGAGTCGCCAGGCGACGAGAAACGCAGCGCTGAGGACGATAAATCGGCGTGACCAGCGACTCCGGCCTACCCCCGTCATAGATATGTCTCGACCATGTTGGTCTCCTGAAAAGAGACGGCGGGCGTCGGTGTCGCGAGATTGGACATCGATGGCCGTCGATTGTGACCGACCCCAGCCGATTGGTCATCTGGAAGACGGATATCTTCACCGCCGAACATATTCACCGGTTGCGAGTCGCTGGCGGGCCGCTGCGAGTTCAGCACGCGTGTTTACGTTTACAGCCGACCGCAACACTCCGACGCCGTCAGGTGTTGATTCGGGGGGGACTGTTTCGACCGACAGCTCGGCGACGAGCGACCGCAGGCTATGTCTGTTGGGGCGGCGCTCACAGTACGCTTCGAGCGCTGCCGTCTCGTAGACTGCGTGTAGCAACTGCGGGTGGCCGTCTTCGTCGAGCGGAACTGTCACGTCGGCGTCTGTGTCGGCGTGGCGGTCGCACAGCCACGAGACGGCGCGTGCAGACAGAAGCGGCATGTCGCACCCGCAGAGGAAGAGTGTGGGTGTCGTAACCGCTGGAACTGCTCCGCAGACGCCAGCCAGCGGTCCAGCACACCACTCGGCGTCCTCGACGTACCGGACTGAGTCTGAGAGCACGCCTTCGACGACCGGCCGCTTTTGGTCTCCTCCGGCAGCGACAACCGGCTTGCGTCCGGTGGCGTCTCGAACCGCCTCAGCGACGCGCTCGACGAGTGCTGACTCGCCGAGTGTCGCCGTCGCCTTCAGGCCGTCGCCGAATCGACTGCTCTGTCCGCCAGCGAGGACGACAGCCGTCGTCTCTCTACGCTGGGTCATCCGTACGATGCGTCGTCGAGCGACATGGATTCGAGGTCGCTCGGGTCCGCGTTCGGTTCCAGCGCGAGCGGTTCGATTTCGGCCACTCCCTTGACCGTCCGTGCCCCGTCGATTTTGCCACCGAGGAACCGCGTCGCGTAGGGTTTGTGCTCCGCGAGTGGCTCACCGTTCCGGGCGACTGCGACGATAGCATCGAGCGCGGCGACGATATCGACGCACACGGCGTACCCGTCGGTGCTCGTCACTCGCACGTGGGTCGTCTCGGGCGGCGTCTCGACGCGGTCGAGGAGGTCGGCGAGCAGGACGCCGGTCCACGTTCCCGTCGTGCGCGTCCCGGACGCACACTCGATGGTGCACTCGCGGTCGGTCGTCGGAAACGTCTCGAAGTCTTGGGGGCCGAGTGTGACCTGGTCGTCGTAGCCGACGATTTCGATGGCGAGTGCGTCTGCGTCCGCAGCGTCGGCCGAGGTCGAATCCGCGTCGGATGTCGTGTTGTGGGTCATTGCTCCTCTTACGGCCTCGTTGCTGTTAACACCCAGTCGTTCGGCGTCTGGCGCTCGACTTCGAATCCGGCTATCTCCTCGGGTCGACGGTCGGTGAGGCCGCCGAGGAAATCCCTGACTGGCGTCGGGTCGCGGTCGCTGACGAGGGTGAACGTCTCGCCGCTCTCCAGCGAGGTGAACCGCTCGGCGACGCGCTCGCGGCGCTTCTCCGGGGCTTCACCTCGAATATCGAGTGCGTCGTTCGGCACGTCGAGGTCCCACGCGGTGGCTGCGGCGTCGGCGACAGCGTCGGCGAGGTCCTCCATCTCGGGTGCGACGTCGCCGGGTGCTGGTGTCGCCTGGAACCGCGGCGAAAACGGTAGTTCGGCGAGGACGGGTGCGTCGAGGTGTTCTTCGTGCGAACTCCCCGGGAACATGTCGTGCGTGTCGCCACAGGAGGGGCAGGCGAACTGACCCATGTTGACGACCGCGCCGAGGACCGGAACGCCGTTGTCTCGGAACAGTTCGATGCTCCGAGCGGTGTCGTCGAGACTCGACTCGAAGGGCGTCGTCACGACTACGACACCGTCCACAGACACCTCTTGGAGCGTGGTCAAGACCACGTCCCCGGTCCCCGGTGGCAAGTCGACGACGAGCGTGTCGTCGGCCCGCCACGCGGTGGTCGTAAACAGCTCTGTCAGGGCGTCGTGCGCCATCGCACCGCGCCACGCGAGCGGTGCGCCGTCTTCCATCAGGCCGACGCTCATCACGTCGAGTGACGTCCCCGACTCGGTCGTCTTGACGGGAAGCGGGCTTCCCTCGTCGTCTGAGTGGATGGGTCCCGAAACGTCCAAGAGCGACGGAACGTTTGGCCCGTGGATGTCGGCGTCGAACAGACCAGTCGGCCGGTCGGCCGCCAGCGCGCAGGCGAGCGCGGTCGAGACGGTCGATTTCCCGACGCCACCCTTCGCGCTGGCGACGGCGATGATGGTGTCGAACTCAGCGACCCCTTCGACTGCTCCGTCTGTGGAGGGTGAGACGGGTTCGACGTGGGCGCTCTCGACGGCCGGAACGTCCCGAACCGCCTGCACCATCGCGCGCATGATTCCGGTCGCGTTCTTGTGGTCGAACTCGGAGACCGCGGCTTCGACGGTGACGCTCGCGTCGTCTACGTCTATGGACTCGACTAATCCCGCCTCGAAGACGTTGACGCCGGCGTCCGGGTCGCGGACGGTTCTCAGTGCGGACTCGACGCGGTCTTCGAGTGGCGGGTCGTCAGAATCTGGGTTCGGGTGTCGATTGTTGGTCATGGGATGGTTGCTGTGGATTTGGTGTGGCTAGTATCGCGTGTCTGTCGTCACAGGTCCGGCGTCCGGTTGAGGTCGTCTTCGCCGGGGAGCGTCCGGTCGGATTCGTCGAGCACGCCGGCAAACTGCCGCCGGAAGCTTCCGGAATCGACCTCGCGGGCGCGAACGGCAGTCTCCCTGACGATGCTTTGCTCGTCGTCGGCTAACTCCGCCAGTGCCTCGTCTGCTCTCTCGTCTTCGATGCCGCCGAGGAGGTGGGCCGCCCACTCTCGAACGCGCTCGCTCGGGTCGTCTGCCGCATCGACGAGCACGGACAGCGCACCCTCGCCGCGACATTTGAACAGCGAGACGAGGGCGTTTCGGCGGGCGGCGTGGTGGTCGTCGTCGAGCGCGCGCTCGATTTCGTCTTCGTGTGCCTCTCTATCGAGTCGGTCGAGCGCGACGACGGCCTCCGCACGGACCCACGGGTCGGGGTCGTCGGTCAATGCGCGTGCTGTCTCTGCCGCCAGTGAGCCGCCGTGTTTGGCCAGCGCCTCGACGGCGAACTGCCGAACGTCGGCGTCTTCGTCGGTCGTCGCCGCGGCACTCAGGGCGCGCACGATTGTCTCGTCGCTGTCGCGCTCCGCGAGGGCCAGTGCCGCTCTGCGGCGCTCGACGACGTCGTCGCCGGCGAGCGTCTCGATGAGGTCTGCCACCTCGTCGTCTTCGACCGGCTCGGTGTCGCTGGCGCCGAGTTCGGCCAGCGACGCCTCGCCGATGGTTATGTCGCGGTCGACCTCGATGTCTTCGAGGCCAGCGGGATTCTCTCCGAATCCCGGACTGTGTTCTGGGTGCAGTTGCGGGTCTGGCGGTCCGTCTGTCGCTTCTTCTTCGTCTCTCATGCAATCTCACCTCGTGATTCGGTTGCGAGCAGTGCGACGGCGACGAGGACGCCCGCCGCGCTGAGGAGTGTTGCAGGGACACCCGCCACGAGGAGCAGCGCCGCGCCGAGAGCGCGATCCACTCGTTCATCTCGGAGGCTGAACACGACGCCCGTGACGCCGCCACCGACTGCGAAGGCGACGAGTCCGAGCGGCGCGCCGACGACACCGCCGCCGACGAGCAGCACCGCGCCCGCAACGTACGGGAGACTCGTCGCCAACGCGAGCGTGACGAGTCCTGCCCCAACGCCAGCGCCGAGACTCGTCAGGTCCCAACCGGTCACGACGGGCGCGAGGCCGAGCGCGAGCAGCGTGAGGATGGTCCCCAGCGGGCGGAGCGTCGTGGGTGCAACGCCAACAGTCGCCGCCAGCGAGACGCCCACGCCGACAATCAGCAGGACCGTCGGTGTGACTCGTCTGATTTCGTCCCAGTCTTCTTCGGTCTTCAGTCGGGCCAGCCGACTCCAGACGACGACGCCCCCGCCGACAGCGATTCCGACGGCCGCCGGAATCCACGCGGTCGCAGACGCGAGCGAAATCAGGCCGAACCCACCGAGGAACGTCAGCCCGACTCGCTCACTGGCCGTCTCGGCGGTCGTCGCGAGCAGGAACCCCGCAAGTGCTGGGCCGAGGATGGCAAACGGGTACCAGAGCGCGACGAACTCGGGGACTCCTGCGGGAAGCCCTGCAGGCGTGTTGTGCGCGACTCGATACAGCGTCGTCGCGGCCACTGGGAGGAGTCCGAGCACGCCAGCGACCGCCCGCGTCGATTTTGGCGTGGCTCGTTCGACACGGTTCGCTGTCGCCGCGACGAGACCCGTCGGCTTCGCGGCGTCTTCGACTCGGCTGCCGCTCACGGGTCGCCACCTCCTTCGAATCGGTCGGCGAGGTCCTGTTGGTCGGCGGTGACGAACCGGTCGAGGAACGCGGCCAGTTCGCTGTAGAGACCGTCGACCGACAGTTCGGCCATCCGGTCTGCGAGGCCGCCAGCGACGACGTGGAGATGTCGGTCGTGGAGGTCGAGTCGCGCGCGAGCGACATCCTCGGAACCCGAGGATTCGAGCCGCGCGAGGTAGCCCGCGAACTCCAGTTGATACGGGAGGTAGTCGTGGTTATCCCGCGCCGACTGGTCGATTTCGAGCCCGAAGTACTCGTACGCCCGGGCCAAATCGAGGTTTACGTCGTTCCACGCCGCCTCCGGCCGGTAGGACGTCTCGTACAGCGAGATTTGCGGGCCTTCGCTATTCAGCGAGCCGTCGGTTCGGTCGGTGTACTCCGCGTAGCCGACGGTGAACAGGTCGTTGAACCGCGCACAGAGTGTGTCGTGGTCCGCTTCGACCGTCAGGTCCGGCGGTGCGATGTCTAGGCCGGTCGCATCCAGCAGGTCGCGAACGGTCGCATCTACGTCGCCGGATTCGAGCTGAGCGTAGACCGACTCGTCGGGTTCGTCGAGGAGCGTCGCCAAGACTGTGTACATCCCGGCCCGAGCGACGGTCTGCTGGTCGATTCCTTGGGGGTCGAACTGCTCGTTAGCCACGGGCTGTGCGTCGGTTCCGGCCGCGTCGTCGTGTGAATCTGGTGTTGTCGTCATCGGTCTCTCCTCAGTTTTTCTGGACCGCTTTGACCGTCACCAGCGCGACGCCGACGATGGCGAGTCCGGCGATAGTCCACAGAATCGACTCGTACGGCGGTCCCTGCGGTCCGGGACCGAACGGGAAGTGATACCACTCGCTGACGGACTTCCGCCCCGACCGTTCCATCTCCGAGCCGTTCCACACCGCGAACGCGACGTCCACGTTGTTTTCGACGGCGAACGGGGTTCGGTTCTCGGCGCTCGATTCGAGTTCGCGCGACATGACGACCGTCCAGCGGCCGTCGTCGTAGGTCGTCTCCGTCTCGACGGCCGACTCTTCGAACTTGGTCGTCGTTCCGGGGCCGCCAGCGAGGAGTTCCTCGGTCTTGCCGTCGGCGCTCCAGTACCAGACGTTCACGAGGTTGCGGTCGCTCCCCATCGAAATCGGGGGGCGCGCGCTGGTGTTGACCGGGACTTGCACGGCGAGCGCGTCGGCGAATCGCCGCGGCCCCGAGACGTTGCGGTCGGCGGTTCCGTCAGCCCACGAGAGCCGGAGGTACAGTCGTTTCTCGGTCCGGGCGGACTGGACGCGAATCGATTCGACGGAGGTCTCGCTGGCGTTCGGGACGCTACTGGGTGCACTGGCCATCGGGACGCCGACTGCCGGGACTGTGTCCCACGCCTCGCTGGTCGGGTCCTGTGGCTGTGCGTCGGCCGAAACCGACTCGACCGGAATCTGGTTGGCTGGCCGGGCCGACACCATCGCCGGACCGACCGATGCCGCGAGCAGCACGAAGCAGACGATGATAGTGGCTGCGGTCGCGGCTGTCCGCATTCCACCTCGCTTACTCATCGTCAAACACCTCCAGAGCAAGCTCTGGCGAGCTCGATGATTCGACGCTCTGCTCGCGGGCCCAGCCCGCTCGCATTTTTGAGCCGCGAAGCGGCTCACCTCGCTCAGGCATCGTCAAACACCGCTGAGACAGGAGTCTCAGCGAGCTCGATGATTCGACGCTCCACTTACTCATCGTCAAACACCTCCAAACGGTACTTCCGGGCCGGATTCGTGTCGGTCAGCATATCGAGCAGTTCGCTTTCCCCACCGCGGTTGACTTTGTCGCGTTCCTTCTCGATGGTGTCGAGCGCGTCGTGAACTCGCTCGCCGAACAGCTCTTCGAGGTAGTTTCGCGGGATGCGCTCGACGTCTACCGACTCGCCGTCTTCAGAGTGCTGCGGCGGCGCGAACGGCGGGATGTAGTAGACGTTCGGCTGCGTCTGGTACTCCGGGTGCAGCGGCAGCGCAACCTCGTACTCGTTTACGAGCTTGTGAATCGGGCCTTCCTCGTCGTCGAGGAACCCGACGAGACGGAGTTGGGGCGGGCAGTCCTCCGCACAGGCCGGGGCGAACGTCTCGCCGTCCGGACCTTCTCCCTCGATGCGGGGGTAACAGAAGATGCACTTCTCGGAGGTCTTCTGCGTCGCGTTGTAGTACACCTTCTTGTAGGGACAGCCCTCGACGCAGTAGCGGTAGCCGCGGCAACGCTCCTGGTCGATGAGGACGATGCCGTCCTCTTCGCGCTTGTACATCGCCTTTCGCGGGCAGGCCTCCACACACGAGGGGTGCGTGCAGTGGTTGCAGATGCGCGGGAGGTAGAAGTAATACGAGTTGGGGTACTCGCCAGCGCCGCGGTCTTCGTCCCAGTTCGGCCCCCATTCGGGGTCGCTGTCGGGACGGAGCGGTTCGTCGCTGCCGTTGTACAGTATCTCCTCGTGGTTGAACTCCCACGCGTCGCCGTAGTCCTCTTGACTGGGTATCTCGCCGGGCTTGCGCTCGTTGTGCTCGCTGGACTTCCAGCCACCGCCCGAGTCTTCCCAATCGCGAGGGTAGCCCTTTCCGGGCTTGGTCTCGACGTTGTTCCAGTACATGTAGTCGCGACCGCCGCCTTCGGTCCACAGCGACTTGCACGCGACCGTACACGTCTGACAGCCGATACACTTGTTCAGGTCCATCACCATGGCGACCTGATGGTCGATTCCCTCCGCGAGGTCGACCTGTTCGGTCGTGGCGTCGTTGTCGGTGCTCATTAGTCGTCACCTCCGGCTTTCCGCACGTCGACTCGGACGTCGCTGTTGACGCCCGTCGGTCCCCAGTAGTTGGGGAAGAAGTGCAGGTGCTCGCCCGAATCTTCGGGGTACTGCACCAACTGCGTCGGTTTCATGTACATCGGCACGAGCGAGTTGAAGTTCGTGTCGTCCTCGAACTGGAACCGCTCCCACGCGAAGTACATTCGAGCCGTGCCGCGCTGGCTGCTCGGGTAGATTTTCGCCTGTAGCGTGACTTCCGCGAGGTCGTTGAACACCTCGACGGTGTCGCCGTCTTCGATACCGCGTTCTGCTGCGTCCTCGGGGTGGAGATACAACACTGGCTCACCGCGCTGGAGGCGGAGCAGTTTCTCGTTGTCCCGCCACGTGGAGTGAATCGACCACCGGCCGTGAGGCGTGTTGTACTCCATGGGGTAGTCGCCACCCGTGTTCTCCGGCCCCTCCTTGTGAGTCGGCAACTGCTCGCCGAGTTCGAGGAACCAGTCGTGGTCGATGTAGTACTGCTGTCTGCCCGTCGCGGTCGGCCACGGGTTCTTGTCTTGGACGAAGTCCTTCCACGGCGCGTAGGCCTCGCCGTCTTCGATATCTGAGGTCCAGTGGTCGCCCGCTTCGAGGAGTCGCTGGGGCTGTTCGACGGTGTCTGCGAACGTAATCTGGTCGTCGCTGTCGGCCGGGTTCGTCTCTTCGGAGTGTTCGAGGATGTACTCGCAGGCGGCGCGGTCCTCGGCGAGTGCGCCTTCCTCGTCGGTTTCCCAGTCGCGGACGAAGTCGTCGTAGATGGACTGGAGGTCGATTTCGCGGTCGAACTTCCTGTCTTGGATGGGTTCGACGCCGCGGTCGGTGGCGACTTCCTGAATCTTCGCGGCGAGTTCGCGGAAGATTTGCCAGTCGGTCTTGGACTCGCCCAGTGGTTCGACCGCGGGCGTGAAGGGATGCACGTAGGTGTGCATGTCCGTCATCGACAGGTCGTGTTTCTCGTAGTGGCTCGCCGTCGGCAACACGATGTCCGAGTACAGCGCCGTCGAGTCCATCCGGAAGTTGATGTCGACGACGAGGTCGAGTTTCGGCCAGAGTTGCTCTTCGACGGCGACGTTGCCCTTGGCCTGATTGAAGTAGTTGCCACGCCAGACGAACATCGTCGTCGGGTCGGGGCGAGAACCGTCGTCTCGCTCTTCTGGGTAGACAGGCATCCAGCCCTTGTCGATGGATTCCCGAATCTTGGCGGCCGTGTCGGGGTCGGTGTTGTCGAGGATGCCTGCGTGGTAGTAGGTCCACAGCGTCGTCGGCACGCCCCGGACCTTACCGGTCGGGAACGAGAGCGTCTTCCAGCCGTGGAACGTCCAAATCTTCTCTTGGCCGACGTAGTGGTCGAGGCCGGTTCCCTGCTCGCCGAGGTTGCCGGTGAGTGTGACGAGCAACTGGAGCGCGCGGTTCCCGAGGTCGTTGTGGTACCAGTCGTTGACGCCCTTTCCGTGGATAATCTTCGCCTTGTCTGCCTCGGCGAACTCGCGGGCGATTCGCTGGTAGGTCTCCTTGCCGACTTCGGTCACGTCGTGGACCGTCTCGGGGTCCCACGTCGCCAGTTCGTCTTTCAGTTCGGCCCAGACGGTCCGCACTTCGACGTTTCCGTCTTCGGTTCGAACCGTCGTCTCGGCGTCGAGTTGCGGGTCGAAGTCGAGTTCGATGCTCTTCGAGTAGTCTTTCTGCCCGTCGCGCTCGCCGAGTGACCCCGGCGCTTCGCGCAGGCGTCCGTCCGAATCGAGCATGAGCATCATCCACTCGGGGCGGTCCGCGCTGGAGTTGACGGACGAAACCTCGCTGGCCCGGAGGAACTTCCCGGTGTCCTGCCGGACTAAGAGGGGCATGTCGGTCTGCTCTTTGAGGTGGGCCTCGTCGTACAACTCCTCGTCGACGATGGTCTGTGCCATCCCGAGCGCGAGCGCCGTGTCGCTCCCGGAGTCGGGGCTGAGCCACTCGTCTGTGTGGATGGCCGTCTGGGAGTAGTCGGTGAAGATGCCGACGCGCTTGGTCCCGTTGTACCCCGATTCGAGGAAGTACTTCGCGTCCGGGATGCGCGTGACGTTGATGTTCGACCCCCACGCGATGATGTAATCCGAGTTGTACCAGTCGGCGCTCTCGGCGTTGTCGGTCTGCGTGCCCCACGTGATTGGCTGTCCCGGTGGTAGGTCGGAGTACCAGTCGTAGAACGAGTGGCTGACGCCGCCGAGCAGGTTGACGAGACGAGAGCCGCTGGCGAACGACACCGGACTCATCGCCGGAATCGGCGTGAAGCCGCTGATGGCGTCGTATCGACCGGCCTGCACCTCGTCGACCACGTGTTCGGCAATCTCGGTGAGGGCTTCGTCCCACGAGATGCGCTTCCACTTGCCTTCGCCGCGCTCGCCGACGCGCTTGAGCGGGTGTTTGATTCGCTCGTCGGCGTTGACGTAGTCGGTGTAACACGCGCCTTTCTGACAGCCGCGGGGGTTCGGGTCCGGGAGGCTCTCGTCGAAGCGCGGGTAGTCGCCGGACTGCTCTTCGCGCCAGACTTGGCCGTTTTTGACGTAGACGTTCCACGAGCAACTGCCGGTGCAGTTGACGCTGTGGGTCGACCGAGAGACCGAGTCCCAGTCCCACTCGTCGCGGTAGAGGTCTTCCCACTCGCGGTACGGGTAGTTACCGATGGTGTCGTCGACCGGTTTCAGCCCGTCCATTTGGAACAGGCTGTCGTCGGACGCGGCCGAACTCCCGATACCGAGCAGCGACGCGATGCCGATGCCTTCGAGGAAGTTCCGCCGGGAGACGAGCCCATCGCTGGACGCCGGGTCGCCGGGTGGGTCGCCGACCTCGGGAGCGTCGTTCGCCTCTCTGTCTGCTGTCGATTCGCCTGCCGTCTCGCCGTCGTGGGATGCGTCGTTTCGACTCATTTCTCTATCTGAAGGAAGACTGTCGTCAGTGCCAGTGCCGCGCCGAGGAGCCCAACGGCTACTCCGAGGAGCGTGTCGCCGCCCATGTCGAGTCCGAGGGCGACGAGTCCCACGCCGAGGAGCTTGCTCACACGGTCGAGGTGTCGGTACGTCCGCGCCGAGAGCTCGATGCTGCGCGTCGCGGTCACGCCCGTCTCGGCGTCAGTCATCGTCGACCTCCTCGGGGTGTGGCTTCGCGTGCGTCTGTTCGTCGCGCTCGCCCAGCACTCGGTACACCACCAGCCCGGAGACGATGGGAACGACGAACAACGCGACCGTCAGAATCGGGTTGATGACGCCCGTTCCGACGCCGAGGGCGCGTCCGAGCAGGTTGTTCATCCCCGCGATGGAGGCAATCATGATGAACTGGACGGCCGCGACGCCGACTGCCGTCTGCCACGGTCTGTCCAGTGGGTCTGCCGTGAAGTGGACCGACTCGTCGTGGTAGTCGACGAAGGGCCACACCGCGATGGCTCCGAACACCAGCGTCGGCAGCAGCACGCCGCCGACGAACTCGGTGGAGATGTGGATGTGAACGAACGGAATCGTGAAGCTCATCCACGATGGCAGGAGCTTCAGGAGACCGTAGACCCACATCAGGAACCAGTCCGGCATGATGAGTTCCGGCGTCCCTGCGGGGTTGTTCGGGCCGTACTCAGCGATGTTGTGAACCGGGAGGAACCCGGCCAGCGCCGAGAGGGTTGCGAGCGTCAGGAAGAAGACGACCGCGCTCACGGCCGTCTGGTTCGGGAACGCCGGAAGGCCGACGACGACGCTGTCGTCGTCTTTCGGCAGGACAGATTCGCTTCCTCCGTCGGTCGTCGAGACGGCGGATTCGGTACCGCCGTCGCTCGCGGTGGCTCCCGCTTGCTGCCCTTCGGGGCTCGGTGTGAGGCCTCGAACGTCTTCGTCACGGGGTGCTTCGGTGTGCTTCTGGCGGATGAGTATCGCCATGTGTATCGCTAGTAACACCCCGATTGCGATGGGGATGACGAGGACGTGGATGAAGTACAACCTCGGAATGGTCGCACTCGACGGGAACTCCCCGCCGAAGAACGCCTTCCCGACGAGTCCACCGACGAGTGGTATCGAGGTTGCGAGGTTGTACCCGATTCCCGTCGCTGTCGCGGCGAACTCGTCGAACGGGAGGGCGTAGCCAGTGTAGGCTGCGCCCATCGAGAGTCCGGCGAGCGCGGTTCCGACGACCCAGTTCGGCTCGCGTGGGTTGCGATACGCCCCGGTGAAGAACACCCTGAGCATGTGCAACCCGATAGAGGCGACGAACAGGTGTGCCGCCCAGTGGTGCATCCGCCGGATGAACATCCCGAACGGGATGTCGTAGGTGATGTGCAGGACGCTGGCGAAGGCTTCCGGCACTTCTTCGCCCTGGAACTTCTCGACGCTTCCTTCGTACTTCACGTCGCTCGTGGATGGTTCGAAGAACATCCCGAGGAACATCCCCGTGAGAACGAGCAGTAGGAAGCAAAACAGCGCAACCTCGCCGAGGAGGAACGAGTCCTCCGCCGGGAACGCTTTGCCGAGGAACTGGCGGCCGGTGTCGAGGTCGAACCGGGTGTCCATCCAGTCGTAGGCGCGGCTCCCGGCGTCGGCGGTCTGGTCGGCGAGGCGGTCGATTCGGGACATCACTCACCCCCCGGGCCGACAGGCCCGTTGAAGTCACCGGTTGCGATGAGATACCCCTCGCTGGAGACGGTAATCGGGAGTTGCGGAAGCGCCCGCGACGGCGGCCCGCCGACGACCGCTGCACCGTCTGTCGAGTCGAACTTCCCGAAGTGACACGGACAGACGAGCGTCCCGTCTTCTTCGTCCGAAACCATGCACCCTGCGTGCGTACAGACCTTCGAGTAGGCCGTGTAGCCCGCGACCATGAACTCCTTTTTCACGGCGTCGCTGTAGGACCCCTCGGGGTGTCGTACGAGGAGCGTCGGCGCTTTCTCGATTCCCGGCCGTGGCTCGGGAAACACCGTCATCTTCTCGCCTTCCGCGAGGGCCGTCTCTTTGATTCGCTCTCCCTCGCCGTCGACGAGGTAGATGCCGTCTGAGTACACCGGCCCGGTGTACTCGCGTTCGAACACGCGCGTCAGCCCGGCTAACGGTGCTGTGAGGCTTGCGACCGCAGTCAGGCCGCCGACGCTGGCGAGAATTTTCGCGTAGTCGCGCCGAGCCAGCGACGCGCGGGTGTCGGTGAAGATACTCGGTCGATACTCGTCGTGCCCGTCGTCCGTACAGTCGGTACAACAGCTGTCACAGTCGCCGGATTCGGCTTCCAAATCTGTCGATTTCATCAGTGTCCCCTCCGTTCTGCGACTTCGACGTGGGGGAGGAACCACGCGTAGTACGAGACGGTAAGCAACGCCAGCGAGACGAACATCCCCATCGCGTAGACGCCGAAGTACTGCGTCCGCGCGAGGGTGAGATACTCGCCGGTGAACAACGCGGCGAAGACGATAGCGAGAATCGTCAGCCCGCCCATCGCTAGAATCCCCTCCATCGCGTCGGTGGCGTCGCGGTACTCGACGACCCAGCGGTCGTCGGTCCAGAACCACGGCAGGCCGACCTGTCCGCCGTCGGCGACTGCCGCGTCGTCGCGGTGGGTACGTCTCACTGCGGAGTCCATGAACCGATGGACCGCAGTCAGGACGGCGACGAGGCCGAACAGCGCGACCCAGACGATGACGCCGACCTGACTCGGTGCGAGTTTCTCCGGCGTATCGACGATTTCCTGGAGCGGCCGCATCTCGGTGACGCTCTGGTCGATTTCGATTTGCTCACTCGGCGGTTCGCCGTGCAACGCGACGTACCACATCGGCAGGAGCACGGCAACGACGAGGAGCAACACGACGATGGTCTCTCGTCTCACGGGTACTCACCCCGTCTCCTCCGCCGTCGGAAGTCGCTCCCGTCGGGTGTTTCCCCTCGGACACCACGTTCGATTGTCACCGGGCTGGAGTATGACATACTTCGACTCGTTCGAAGGTGACACGCGAGTCCGGTAACACCTCGACCATAAGGTGCGGGGTCTTTATATGGCTGATAGGTTCTTGCGACCCACCCGTTTCGGAGTGGGTGATCGACAGACAGCGGACTCGAATTCTCACCCGGAAAGAATGGGCAAAGCACTTTTTCGAACTGACAGCGAATCGCTCGGACATGGACGCTGGGGTACACGGCGAGGTCGAAATCACCGACTCGTCGGCTTGCCACGTTACCGAGGCGTCGGGGGAGACCGACATCGAGTCTGTCTCGCGCTCTGGGGTGACCAGCGGTGACACCGTCGCGGTCGATTTCACCGCGGACGCGGGGGCAGACATTACCGACGTGAGCGAGGTGTTTCACCACGAGGACCAGACGGTGTACCGACTCATCTACGAGACCGAGGATTCTCCGGGGTGCGCATGCGAATGCATCGAGACGTCCGGGTGTCCTGTCCGCCACATCGAGGCTGAAAACGGTGCTATTATCCTCTCCTTTGTCGCGTCCGACCTTCAGCAACTGCGCGAAATCATCGTCGACCTCAAGTCGGCGTTCGACGGCGTCTCACTGCGACGACTCACTCAGTCGGAGTGCCCCGATTCGGGGGGGTCACTCGTGTTTATCGACCGCGATGCGCTCACCGCTCGCCAGCAGGAAGTGTTAGAGACTGCGCATCAGATGGGCTACTTCGAACACCCGCGAGAATCGAACGCGACCGAGGTGGCCGAGGCACTGGGTATCAACCGTTCGACGTTCGCCGAGCACCTCTCGGCGGCCCAATCGAAGCTTCTCGGGACCATTCTCGACTGCTAAGTACACGACTATCTCTGCCGCGCCCTCGTTGACCCATTTTATTCCCCACCCTATGATGGGGTGGACTAGTTGTACGAAGTCGTCAGTTCTGGTGATGGGGCAATCGTGTCAGACGAATATGTATTCGACTGCCCGGAGTGCAGCGTCGAGGTGGGTGTCGACGCCGGCATCAAGTCGAGAATCCTCGATGGGGGGTGTGTGCTGTGCCAAGCGGTAGTCGGACCCGGCGCGTTCAGCCGTCCGTCCAGTGGTGACGCGTGATTTGCAACACCGATTCACGGCACCCGCCTCCAAATGAGGCCTCAGGCTATATCCGTCCGACTGTCTAAGTAGCGGTCGTGAGCGCGCATGTCTAACGAGCAAGACGGTGTCGCGGGGGGGTTGACCGAGTCGGACACGTCGACGAAACCTTCGCTCGACCCCGACGTTGACGTTGGCGAGGCAGGGGACGAGGCCACCGTTCTAGAGAGTGGGACGGAGCTCGAACGAACAATCGACTTGCGCGGCGGGCTTGCCATCGGCGTCGGGACGATGGTCGGAGCAGGTATCTTCGTGTTTCCGGGACTTGCGGCGGGGAACGCAGGCCCTGCGGCCTCGGTCTCGTTTGCTATCGGCGCGGTTATCGCGCTGTTGGTCGCCCTCCCGACATCGGAGTTGGCGACGGCGATGCCGAAAAGCGGTGGCGGCTACTACTTCATCTCCCGTGGGATGGGTGCGTCGTTCGGGGCCGTCGTCGGAATCGGACTTTGGCTCGGACTCGTCTTCGCGTCGGCGTTCTACCTCGTCGGCTTCGCACAGTACGCGATGGCTGTTTTCGCCGAAGTCGGTATTCCGGTGGCGTCGCTCGGGTCAGTCCCGCTTATCCCGATTTTGGGCGTCGGATTCGGTATCCTTCTGACTGGATTGAGCGTCTTCGGGACAGAGAACACGACGAAACTCCAAAACGGCATCGTCAGTCTGTTGCTCGGTATTTTGGTCGTGTTCCTTCTCTACGGCAGCCTCGACACGCTCGGACTGTTCGGCCGCGAGACGGTTCCAGAGCAGTTCATGCCGTACGGCACGCTCAACATCTTCACCACGGCCGCACTGGTGTTCACGTCGTATCTCGGGTTCGCGCAAGTCGCGACCGTCGCGGGCGAGATACAGAAACCCAGTCGCAACCTCCCGCTCGCCATGGTCGGGTCGGTACTGGTCGTCGGCGTTCTGTACGTGATTACCATCGTCGTCTCGACCGGCGCGTTCGGAAGCGCGCGACTCGCCACGTTCGGTGAGACGGCAATCGTCGAAGTCGCACGGTCGTACCTCGGCTTCCCGGGGGCTGTCGCGATTCTCATCGCAGGACTCCTCGCGACGGTATCCAGCGCCAACGCGTCGATTCTCAGTTCGTCGCGGGCGCTGTACGCACTCAGCCGGGACGCAATCGTCCCACCGCGTCTCGGGCGAGTCAACCTCAAATACGGAACGCCCCACATCGCGCTCGGCCTCGTCGGTGGGCCGACGGTCGTGTTGGTCGCGGTGGGCCGAACCGAAGTCTTGGCCGAGGTCGCGTCGTTCCTTCACCTCGTGACGTACGGGCTCATGTGCGTTGCGCTTATCGTCCTTCGCCGCTCGAACCCGGCGTGGTACAACCCGACGTTCACGGTTCCCGGATACCCCATCGTCCCGATTCTCGGCGCACTGGCGAGTTTCGGACTCGTCGTCTTCATGCAGCCCTTATCGCAGGCAATCGGCGTTGCCGTCGCGGTGGCCGCCATCGTGTGGTATCTCGGCTATGCACGCGACGTGCGCCTCAAGGGGGTGAAGACAGATGCCTGAGGACGTTCGCGTGTTGGTTCCCGTCGCGATTCTCTCGGGACAGGTGATTCCCGAGCCACTGATTCGGTTCCTCTCTCGGGGAACTATCGTTGTCCTCGCGTACCACGAGATTCCAGAACAGACCGCACCGGAGCAGGCTCGTGAACAGTTCGAACCGAAAGCTCGCGAGGAGCTTACAGACCTGGTCGAAACGATTGAGTCACTCGGTGGCACAGCCGAGACGCGATTGGTGTTTACCCACGAGTCCGAACAGACGATAGAGCGCGTCGCTACCGAGGCAGACTGCGACGTGGTGCTGCTCTCGAACCCCGCCCAGTCCGTCGAGCGTCTCATCGTCCCGGTCAAAGAACACATCTCTGTCGACCGTATCGCGACAGTCGTCTCGGGGTTGAGTCAGGACCCGTCAATCGACATCACGCTGTTTCACGTCGCCACAGACGAGTCGGGTGTGGCAGACGGTGAGGACCTTCTCGGCGACGTCTCCGACGAACTCGTGGTCAGGGGCGTCCAGCGAGACAACCTCTCTCGAATGGTCACGGTGTCTTCGACTCCACTCCAGGCCATCGTCGACGCTGCAGACGACCACGACGTCATCGTCATGGGCGAAGAAGAACCAACGATTCGGGGGCGACTCTTCGGTGAGACGTCCGAACGAGTCGCTGAGCGTACCATCAGTCCGGTGTTAGTCGTCCGGAACCCGACAGAACCGGACGAAGGGCAGTAGGCTCTCTCGCCACCCCTCGGGTGGCTCTCATCGTCGACGACAGCTTACGTGAGGAATCATCACAATTCTACAGGAAGTGGTGAGTTCTCGAAGCAAATTGAGATGTGTGAAAATTTTAAAATTTGCGGAATTTTCACCGTCACTATCTGATATATTCTATGCTACCTGACAAAATTAGGTCGGAATTCGGTAACTAGAACTAGTGTCGTCGTCGTGTGCACACTGCTATAACTCGAACCGTTTCTCATATTGTGGTATCTTGACAATCACAACCGGGGAGTGTGGAATTCCGTTCACCCCAAGACCGACGTTACTCGTCGGTCGAGCAGTCGCACCCACCGCGCTCGACGAGGTCGTCGAAACCGTACTGTCTCCCACAGTCGGTACAGAGCACCTGCACGTCGACGAGGACGTCCGGTGAGCCGACTTCGAGGTCGCCGTTGTTCCCGGCGGATTCGATGGCACTCTCAGAGACCGCAGCCAATCGGCCACGGAGACGCTGAACGCGTTCTGTCGGGTCGCTTCTGCGTCGTTCTTTCGAGGCACCGCGGAAGGTTGTCAGATACGTGTGAACCGCTTGGTGAGAGACGAAGTCCGAGAGTAACTGGTCGACGTCGACGCCAGCGCGTTCGAGTCGCCCGCGTGCCCTCGTTCGCTCACCGCCCGTCACGTCGTCGTCCGTCAGTGCGTCGTACAGCGACTCGACTTCACCGCTCAGGAGGTCGAGACCGGCGTCCATCGCCGCCGCCTGAAGGAGTTCGTGGTTGAACGATTCTGCGAGCGCTCGGAGACTTTCGGCTTCTTCGTCGTCAGTCCAGCGTTGTTCTAACTCCGCGCCCAACCCGTCCAAATCGTACGATTGGATGAGGCGACCGACCTTCGAATTGGTTGGGTCTGGCCGTTTGTCTGTCATACATTAGGTTGTGGGTGACGAGCCAAATAAGTGTGGCCATTACACTTGTACCGATGTAATCTTTTACAAACATTTATTTGTCGAGAGTTGATGGATAAACGCATGACTGTTACGAACCGTGTCGCCGACATCACGGTCACTGCACGGAATATCGGCGGCATCGAGGAAACTCAGGTGTCGTTCGAACCCGGTATCACGATACTCGTGGGTCGAAACGCGACGAACCGAACGTCGTTCCTTCAGGCGGTCATGGCCGCGCTCGGAAGCGACAGAGCCTCGTTGAAAGCCGACGCAGACGAAGGTGACGTGTCGCTGACCATCGGCGACGAGACGTACACGCGATATCTCAAGCGGGAAGGGTCGAGTGTCGTCACACGCGGCGACCCGTACCTCTCTGACCCGGAACTTGCGGACCTCTTTGCGTTCCTCTTGGAGTCTAACGAGGCACGTCAGGCCGTCGAACGCGGCGACGACCTTCGGGAACTCATCATGCGGCCCGTCGATACGACCGCCATCGAAGCGCAGATTACGCAGTTGGAAGCCGAGCGACGCCAAGTCGACGAGCAACTCGGCGAGAAGGACGCGGTAGAGCGGACTATCGGCGAGTTGGAGCAGCGTGAGGCGGAACTTGAGACGAAAATCGACGACAGCCAGGAACGACTCGAAGCGCTGGAAGACGAAATCGAGTCGACAGAGCGCACCACCGAGTCCGAAGACGACGAACTACTCGACGAACTCAACGAACTGCGGTCGACGCTCGAAAACGTTCGGTTCCGACTCGAAACCGAACGCCAGAGTCTCGAAGCCCTACGAGACGACGAAGAAGACATTCGCGAGGCGCTCGACGAACTGCCCGAAGAGACCGCAGACTCACCGGAGCAACTCGAATCGAAACTCGCAGACAAGCGCGAACGAGTCCGGAACCTCGAATCGAAGATGAACGAGATTCAGAACATCGTTCGCGTGAACGAGTCGATGCTCGCGGAGACGGACGACGATATCGGCGATGCACTCCGCGGCGACGACGATGGAGGGGCAGTGACAGATAAGCTCCTCGCCGACGACCAGGTCGTCTGTTGGACCTGCGGGTCCGAGGTCTCTCCTGAGACCATCGAATCGACTATCGAGCACTTGCAGTCGTACCGGGCGAGTTTGGCTTCCGACCGCCGAGACGCGCGCGATGCGATAGACGAACTCTCGTCGCGCCTCGACACGATAGAAGAGCGGCGAGAACGCCGGCGTGAACTCGACGCGCGACTCGAACAGACGCTCGCCGAACGAGACGAAACCGAGGCACGCATCGAAGAACTCGAAGCCCGGCAGTCGACGCTTCGCGACGAAATCGAGGACATCGAATCCGACGTCGAAGAGACCGACGACGAGGGCGACGAGTTAGTCGAGCTTCACTCGCAGGCAAACCGCGTCGAACTCGAACTCGAACGTCTCGAAGACGAGCGCGAGCGGGTCCGCGAACGTCTCGACGAGGCCAGAGCCCGGCACGAAGAACTCGAATCCCTCACGGGACGGCGCGAGGAAATCGACGAAGAGATTCGCGAACTCCGTGGCCGCATCGACCGAATCGAAGAGGAGGCAGTCGAGGCGTTCAACGACCACATGGAGCGCGTCCTCGACACGCTCCAGTACGAGAATATCGAACGCATCTGGATCGAACGCATCCATCAGGAGACGAGCGGGCGTGGGAAATCGGGCGAAAAACGGGCGTTCAAGCTCCACATCGTCAGACAGACCGAAACGGGGTCGGTCTACGAAGACACTGTCCAGCACCTCAGCGAGAGCGAACGCGAAGTTATCGGCCTCGTCTTCGGACTCGCGGGGTATCTCGTCCACGACGTCGCCGAGCAACTCCCCTTTATCCTCCTCGACTCGCTGGAGGCTATCGACTCCGAACGTATCGCAGCACTGGTCGAGTACATCCACGAACACGCCGAATACGTCGTCGTCGCCCTCCTCCCCGAGGACGCGTCGGCACTCGACGACGACCACGAGCGGGTCCTCGAAATCTAACGGGCATCCCGTTCGCATCTAATTCGCTTCAACTGATTCGGTTCACCCGGTGATTCACCCGGTTCGACTTACCCGGCGGTTCACCCGGCGATTCACCGACTCGAAGCCGGCATCTCACTCGTCTCGTTTTCTCGGAGGTCAGTTGGCTACCGAGTGTCTCCCAGTCGAGGTGCTGTCACCAGATTCCGATAGAATTGCTGTGACACTCGCCCCGGTTCGGCTGGCCCGTCGGGAATCGTCTCGGCGATGGCGTCTCCTGACGGTGTTGACGCGTCGGCCTGGGCAGCGAGTTCACGGGCTAATCGCGGTGTGACCTCGGGATGGAACTGAATCCCGACGACGGGCGCATCTTGGAGCGCGAAGGATTGAACCGTCTCTCCTCTCCGTGCCAACACGGTTGCGCCGTCTGGAACGTTGGTGACGTGGTCGAGGTGCCAGAGGAACGTCTCGAATTGGTCTGGGACATCGTCGAAGAGCGTGTGTTCGCGTCCGTCTTCCGTGAGTTCGACTTGTCTGTACCCTGCCGCACCGTCGGGAAGGCTATCGACGCTCCCGCCGAGTGCGCTGGCGACGAGTTGGTGTCCGAAGCACACTCCGACTGTCGGCCGGCGTGCCGCGACTCGCTTCCGGATGTAACGCTGGAGTGTCTCGATCCAGTCGCTGTCGTCACCGATGCGCGCGTACGACCCGGTCACGATGACGACGTCGAATCGGTCTGGGTCTGGAAGCTGATTACGGGGGTCGAATCGCCCTGTTTCGACGGCGTCTTCCGGACTATCCGCCACTACAGCCTCGATACCACCGGCATAGTCAACACGGCTTGGAGGCGTAACCAGCGCGACGCTGCGTTCATCTGGTGGCTGAGTGATGGACATGTGTCCAATACTAAGCGCAATATTTGGTAAATAACTTTGGATTGTAAAACTACATTCATTGACAGCTGCTCAACCCTGTTAGAAATGTCAGATAGATGGCTATCGAGCGGATATCGTTTGCAGAGCCACGAGTAGCAGGGCAGGGTCACTTCACTCTCGTCTCCGTGCTTTCGAGATGGCCGGTGACTGTTCGCAGAGAAATCTTTAGATTTCTACAAAATTTAAAATTTCTACAAATTTTGAAATTTGCGTAGAGGAGGGACAACACGGATTTGTCCTCCCCAACCCTCGCTGATTCAACTGTCTACAGAAGCGAATTTATTGCAGGTGAGTGGAGACTTACAGCAAGACGACCGATACGAGTCTGCCTGCCGAACGAGTTTACAGTCGCGGTATCGGTGCGCGACCGTTTCGCCGCAGCCGTCACACGAGAGGACGTATTTCGGCGTACTGAACCGTCGGACCCGTACCGGTGCGTCTACCGCTTCGGCCCGGCGTTTGAACGCTGGTCCATGGTCGGTCGTTCCGTACGCCTGGAATTGCTCGACGTGAACGAGTTCGTGCCGGAGCGTGGCGGTCCACTCGCTTCTGTCGAACGATTCGAACGCCCGCCACGAAAGTGAAACCGTACAACTCGGTGGGTCTCCCGAAGACAGAGCGGTTTGCGAGTGGGACGCCCAGTCTATCGGCTCGCCGACGGTGGCGTCGTCGATTTGTGGTGTCTTGACCGCCGCCGCCCGCCGCTTCGCCCGAGTCGAAACTTCCCAGTCCAGAGAACCGAGAGAGACGTCGAACTCGTACGTTTCGATAGCGCGCGAACAGTACTCCTGTGACCACTGAGTCAGGGATTCGTGTGTCTCTATCGCGCCGTAGGCGTCGACGAGTTCGTAGCCGTCGCGACTCACGATATGCACCGCTGTTTTGCGTCAGGGGCTATGGGTGTTTGGGTGAGGCGAATGAAAGTATGCCGAGAGTTCTGAGAGCGATTTTCCTTCCGTCTCACCTTCAATTCGGTGTTTATCGACGGATTACTGCGGACATGGTGGTGTCGGTCTGTGGAACTGCACCGGCGAACATCGCCCACGCCAGAATGGTTGATTGACTATTACAACAGAAGTCTACGACATATGCGAACTGCAGACACTACGTTTATGTGTTCTACTCAATTCTACGTGGATGTTCAGATTCTGATGACTGCGGTTCTCAAAGGCACGATATGATATAACATGACTTGGCAACAGACGATATTCGCGTACCCGACCCTCCTTGCGACGCTGATTTCGGTCATCCTCGGTGTCTACGGCCTTCGGTACATCCTTCAGCACGGGCGAACCCCGGTGCTGTCCGCGTTCTTTGCGGTGAACGTCGGTCTCGCGCTGTGGGCAGGATTCGCCGCACTCAAACTGTTGAGTACAGTGCCGAGTGTGAAGCTATTGGCGTACAAGCTTCTCTATATCGGGGTCGCACCACTCGGCGTCTTCGCGCTGCTGTTTGCACTCGCGTACACCGGCCGTGAACAGTGGTTCCGACCTCGCGTAATCGCTGGACTCCTCGCTGTTCCAGCTCTTTATCTCGGGCTTCTGTTTACGAACCCGTCGGGCGTCGCGTTCGAGTCGACGAGGCTCTTCCAGACCGCCGGTGTCGTCGTGATGCGTGTCGACGTCGGGATTGGGCACCTCGTACTGCACACGTTCTACAACGCGCTCTTGTCGATGCTCGCGATTGCAATCGTCGTGTACGAGGCGGTACGCCTCGGGCGGTCGTACATGCCACAGGCGGTTCTGATTAGCGCGGGCATCGCCGCTCCGTTCGTCTTCGTCATGTTCTCTTCGCTCGGCGTGCCGCCGTTCGGCAGCGACGGGGTGAACCTCATCCCCACCTCTGCGGCAGTCACCTCGACGCTCCTCGGGTTTGCCATCTTCAGATACCGGTTTTTGGACCTGCCACCGATTGCCTACACGACTGCGATGGAGGAGTCACCTGACGGGGTGCTCGTTCTCGACTCCAACGAGCGAATCGTCCACGCGAACGACCGCGGGATGGAGTTGCTCACGGACTTCGGTGCAGAAGTCGGCGATTCGGTCGACGAGATATCTTCCGGAATCGACCTGACGTCCTCCAGAAACGATAGCGTTCAGGTCGACTCGAAGGACGACGAGTCGGTATTCCTCAGCGTGCGCGCACAGGAACTCGTCAGTCAAACCCGTGCCATCGGATGGGTAATCGTTCTCAGAGACGTCACCCAACTCCACCGACAAAAGCAGATTATCGAGGCGAAAAACGAGAAACTCGCCTTACTCAATCAAATCGTCAGCCACGACATCCACAACGACATGGGAATCGTCATGGGGAACGCTCGGCTCGTCGAAGAGATGGTCGACGACACGGCCGTCGAAACGCGTCTACGGACGATAATCCGGAACAGCGAGCACGCTTCCGAACTCACCGACACGGTCAGGAATCTGATGAAGACGATGCTCGATGGCGACGACGAACCAGCGAAAAGCGTCTCTGTCGGGAGTGTTCTCTGGAGTGAAATCGAATCAGTCCGAGTTGGCAACGAATCCGCCGAGGTTACTCTCTCGAACGACGTCCACGGTGTTCGAGTCCTAGCCGACGATATGCTCGGTACTGTCTTCCGCAACCTCCTGACGAATGCAGTCCGTCACAACGATACGGACGCTCCCGAGATATCTGTCACTGTCGACGAGGAGCCCGACCACGTTCTCGTTCGAATCGCCGATAACGGCCCTGGAATCTCCGACGAGAAGAAAGACGCAGTATTCGGTCGCGGAAACAAGGGGCTCGAAAGCCCAGGTACCGGCATCGGTCTCTATCTCGTCGATACGATTGTTTCGGGATACGGCGGTGAGGTCTGGGTCGAAGACAACGGCGAGTGTGGTGCTGTCTTCGTCGTCAAACTTCGGAAGGCCTGAATCGACGGCTCGACGACCTACTGGTGTGTTGGTTGATTCTATCTTGTGGTCGTGTTGAGTAACTGGAGGCGGTGCGGTGTGTGGTGTCTTCGTGGAGTAGTTGTCTGTGGTCGCTTTGGGAGTGAATCAGCCGGTCTCTTGCACCAGACAACACGCTCGCTCTGTGCTGGTTCGTTGCTGTGAGTTGGATATTCCGCTTGTTGAGATATTGTGTTGGCTCACTGTCTGGTTTTATGATTCGGTTGTCTCCACCAGACAACTGAATTTAGCATGTTGACGCGTCTCTTCGTTTTGAGATGGATAAATTGTATAGTGCTATACCAAATTTGAGCGCTGATTCCAACACAGTTTCGGAGGATGGAACTGTTGCACGACCTATTCGCACACCAATTGGGAATGAATTTTATACCCTCTAATGTTTTTTGAGCCTATTACTGAGGCTGAGTCTGGCCCGGTCTAATTAATGACCCCCAACCGGTGTTTGTCCGTTAAGCGTTTGATGCGGTCTCTGAAAATCATGGATTGTGCAAATTCCATGGGCCATTCGACGGACGCCCGTGTGACCGTTAACCCATGAAATATAGAAGTCGTCAACTCAATTTTTGAAGGTGTAAAGAACTTCCCGATGAGGTTTCATCAGACGTAGTCAATTTGATCTCTTGATCCTAATAGAGAGATACAGTGTCTGAGAAATCGTGTTGCAGCTAATCACAGTGGGTTTGATTTATTTCTATCTCGCCACCAGACACGATCCATATCTGAAATTCTGTCACTTCACACTCTGTACTGAGAGATCTTTGACTCTGGTCTCCGTTCTCTGTTTGTGCAGTCACTAGGTAATTTCCAGCTGGAGCAAAGCTGGAAATATTAACCTCTTCACCAGAATCTAAATGAAATGAGTCTTCAAATACAATAACTCCTGATTCATCGATGATTTCAACCGAAATTGTATGTGGTTTCCCATTATGATTTGCAACTTGCAAATCATTAGTCCATTCACTTGGAGGAGGGGATCGGAACCAATCGTTCAATTCTTCTAATTGGGTACACCCTGCAAGCGAAACGCTACCACCTACTAAAACATACCTTATGAGTTTCCTTCTTTTCATAAAAACCACCTAGAGTTGTGTAGTCTATTCCCACCGAGACTCAATAAGGTCTAACGTACAAGATGAGTATCGGTCAATTTCATGGTTGTCTTCCTTGTACCTGGACTTGAAATAGTAGGTGTCGTTGGGGAGGTTGGTGCAAAACGGATCTGGATGAGAGTCTCTTTTATTTGCGTATGCAGTATCTGGCTCGCCATCTGGGTCAAAGAGATACGACATAGCCATAGGTGTGATTTTGTGCGCCCAAGTACTAGCTCCAACATACTTAGCATAAGTTGCATCATCATGCCCTGCATTATGATGACCTGCTTCATGCCATGTGAATCCCTCAACTTCCCAGTCTACAGCTCCAGACCCTGCATATAGTGTACATGAGTAACAGCGAGTGTTCTGATTCGTTTGGTGCCAACCACCGTATCCATACCCCCAGAGAAGTTTACTGTGACATGAAATGATTATTTCATCGTATGTCAGCTCATTTTGGATTTCTAGCTCCTCAGCACAAGCTTCGGTAAAGGCTACGTCATCTGAATAATCGGCAGCGTCAATCCCAATATCTCCATGATGACGGTAGTTGAATGTGTGACCAGATACACGCTGGTTAAGATAATCGACAAGGTTCTCTGCAGCACTTTTCATTGTGCTTCGGTAAGCGGGGAGGCCTTCCGAGTACACAGTACTAATGTATGAATATGTCATTTGCTTTTCCCCCGAATAATATCCATCTTTCCGAAATTGGCGATATCTACGACTGGTCTAAGCACCGTTGATTTTACCACCTCATCTTTTACTAACATCTCATCACCAGTAACTGGATCTGGAACTGAAACTAGGTTGTCAGTCAATTGCCGTACCGATACAGTCTTTTCTTCAAGCGGAACTGACGTAGTTTGATCTGAAGGTAGCGCTATACTCCGATCTTCAATCATTATTTTTAATGTGTCTTCGTCAAAGTACGATTTGATATGAGGATTTGAGTGTTTATTCTCTGTTCTAAGCCAGCTTGTGGAACTCACTGGGATTTTGTTTGTCATGCTTGTAGGGAAGTCTGCTTTTGAAATGTCTCTCTCCGATATCCCTCTTGGGACTGTTCTTAATTTGTCAGACATAATTATGTCTTTTTGCTTGATTTTTCCACTTTATTCTGAGGCACGATATCTGTCAACTTTATTGACTTGTTGGAAGGATCGACCATCACTTCTGCAATATTGTCGGTATGTAGAAGTGGGTAGGATGGCGCACCTTGGTACGTCAGAGAAATGGTAGCAAAATTTGTTTCTCCCACTTTTTGACCTTCAGATTTTCCCTGGACAAGTGGTACACCAGCCAAACTAAAACTGGACACAGCACCTGCGGCCCCTATGCGCTTTAACACTGAACGCCGACTTGTTTTCGTCTTATTTTTATTTTGTCTGGCACTGTCTAGTTAAGCCAGTTTGAGGAACGAGCAGGTCGTTGAGTGTGTTTGGGATGAAGCTCGCAGACCTGCTCAGCGAGTGCTTT
>NZ_AOLI01000016.1 GCF_000336955.1 Haloferax larsenii JCM 13917
TCATACAATTTGCGCAATACTACAACTTTCAAAGACCGCATCAAGCGCTCGACGGACGAACACCGGTTGAGGAGGTCACTAACTAGACAGTGCCCTTAGTTCTATATTGACAAGAAACTCTCATGTCCCGCCGCGTCGGTTTGTTCGCTACCGTCTCCATCTCGCTTGTCTTCTTCGTCGCCGTCTTCCTCTTCGCTACCGGGGTGTTCGTCCCGTGGGCGAACAGTTGCGGCCAGTCATTGACGGTCACTCCGGCTGACAACGTCTCCGAGGACGCTGCTGTCGTTCCGTACGACTCGCTTGCCCCCGAGGAGCAAGCACTGTTCGACGACGCGCTTTCCGAGTCACATGCAGCATACGACGGCCGCTCGTGGAGTGTCGGAAACGGGTACGTCGAAAAAGACAATACGACCTATTCTACGGGCATACTCGTTTGCTGACCGACTCGTTGGCCATCGCAGTATAGAACATCCCGCTTCGGCCGCTGTACCCGAGTATACACCTTTTTCATCGGCGGGGCGGAATCTCAGCTAATGAGTGACTTCGATATCGTCGGTCCCGAGGCCATCCGCGAGGGCGTCGCGACCGACGCCTACTTCCAGCGGACCGAGGCCGCACTTCGACACGCGGGCAAGAACCCCCGCGTCGTCGCCGAGGTGACGGCGGACCAGTTCCCCGACGGGGAGTTCGAACTGCTCGCGGGCGTCAAAGACGCCGCGGCGCTTCTCGAAGGCTACGACGTCGACGTGGACGCCATGCACGAAGGCCGCCTGTTCGACGGCGGGCCGGTGATGCGAATAGAGGGCGACTACCTCGAATTCGCCCGTCTCGAAACGTCGCTTCTCGGGTTCCTCTCGCACGCCTCCGGCTGTGCGACGGCCGCCCTCGAAACCCGCGTCGCCGCGCCCGACTCGACGGTGTTCTCGTTCGGCGCTCGGCACGTCCACCCCTCCATCGCCGCGATGGTCGAACGAAGCGCGCTCGTCGCCGGACTCGACGGTTTCTCGCACGTCGCCGCGGGTGAGATTCTCGGCAAGGAGGCGTCGGGGACGATGCCCCACGCGCTCATGATTGCCTTCGGCCGCGGGAACCAAGCCGAGGCGTTCCGCGCTTTCGACGAAGGGGTTCCAGAGGACGTGCCACGCGTCGCGCTCTGTGACACCTACGGCGACGAAACCGAGGAAGTCCTCCGTGCGGTCGATACGCTCGGCGACCGTCTCGAAAGCGTCCGACTCGACACCACCTCGTCCCGCCGCGGCGACTTTCGACACATCGTCCGCGAGGTTCGCTGGGAACTCGACGAACGCGGTCACGACGACGTCGGTATCTTCGTGAGCGGTGGTCTCGGTCCGGCAGAACTTCGACATCTCCGCGACGAGGTCGAAGGATTCGGCGTCGGCGGCTACATCTCGAACGCCAACCCGGTTGACTTCGCGCTCGACATCGTCGAAGTCGACGGCGAACCCGCGGCGAAACGCGGGAAGCTCTCCGGGACGAAAGAAGTCTATCGCACCGCCGACGGCGGCCACCACGTCGGCCTCCGGGGTCGTCCCGGGCCGACGGACGGCGAATCGCTGCTCGAACCACTCATCCGCGACGGCGAAATCGTCCGCGACTTCGATATCGACGGGGCGGCGCTCCGTGCGCGCGAAGACGCCGAGCGCGTCGGCTTCGGCGACGACTAACTGCGTCGCGCGTCGTAATTTGACCGGTTCGCCCTCTCTCGATTCGAACGGCTCGCTCTCTCGCGATTCGAACAACTCCTGTCTTGATGCTCCGAACAGCGCGGCCGCTCTTCGGACTCACGTCTCCAGAGTGGCACCCACTGAAGAAACAGCGGTCGCTGTGCGAGGGGAAGTGTGTGAGACCCGCCGAGTCCCGTCTTAGAGGGCTTCGACGCTGCCTCCGTCGTCACGCTCGCGGAAGACCTGCCCCTCGAAGAGCGTGACCATCGTATCGTCGTCCTGCCACGCGAGCGGTGACAGTCCCGCCTTTCGGCAGGCGTTGGTGAGGAACTCTTCTTTCGACCAACCGAGTTCGATGGGAAGCGTCGGGTACATCCATCCGTGGGTCCCGCCGGCGTCGATGGCGACGCCGTGTTTCCCGAGTTCCATGTCTGCGACCGGGTCGTTCGTCAGCGTGTAACTGTTGACGATGCAGACGGAGATGTTCAGGTTCGGCAGTTCGGGTGATTCGATTTCGGTTTGACACGAGTCGCCGGAGGCCGCCTGAATCGCGGCATCGACGATGGCGTGACCGAGTTGGTCACTTCCGCGGTAGGCACCAGCACAACCGCGGAGTCGCCCACGTCCGCGTGTTGATTTGATGCGTACGAATGCCCCGGTTCGTGCGTAGAATGCATCCCGCATACTGCCCGGCTGTTCTCGTTGCCCATGAAGAACGTACGATTCGACCGACTCCCGCGCCAATTCGACCGCCCGTGCCCCATCCTCGTAGGTGAGGTGCACGGTCTGCGCCTCGGACATAGTACCACTCAAGGGTTCCGGCGACTTCAACGCTTCCCTCGAGTGTTAACGTGCTGTTACGACGCTTAATGGGGGCATAATGGGTCGTTATCACACGGTATCGGACCCCCAATCGAACTGCTTATCCGAGGGACGAAACTAGAGTAGACCGGCAGAGAGAGCCCGGCTCCCGTGCCCGTTCGGGCATGAGGAAAGTCCCCCCACCGTCCGGATAGGTGACCGGGCGCAAGCCCGGAGTCGGAGACGGCTGGCTCTGGAACAGAAACGAGACCCCTCGACCCGACCGATGATGCGTGCGAACCGACCCGAGAGGGAAGGAAGATAACCCGCAGAGGGCCGACGGTCGAGAATGGATGGAACGGTGAATCCTCACTGGTGCAAGTCCGCGCCGCGAAGGTAGTCCGGACGGCACGCTCGGGTTCGCCCGACGTGCCCTCAGGCTTCGGCCTGGGGAGGACGCGGACGCTAAGCCGAATGCTGGGATGAACAGAAGGGGGCTTACTCCTCTCAGCCGCTTTCGACCGCAGAGCGACAGCGCCGTCCACGACCGTCAAGAACTTTCTTGCCGACTCGCCGCGCCACAGTATGTATGCGCCGTCTTTCGCTCGTTGCTGTCTTCCTCGTCGTCCTCTCTGGGTGTACGGCACCTGTACTCCCTGCAGACGACGTGACGACGCAACCAGCCAGTCCGACCGACACGACGACGGTCGAACCCGCGTCGCCGTCGCAGCCCTCGACGACGGAGACTCCCGCTTCGACGACCACCCCGGCTGTCACACCTGCTGCCGGGTACGGCCCGTGGGGTTCTGAACCGGTGGTCGTCGCGGTCGAGGGACCGAACGACGACCGCGACTACGCCTCCTTCGTCCGAGAGGCAGCAGCGTACTGGGAGACGAACGACGCGAGGTACCTCGGCTACGAGGTCGACTTCGAGGTGGTCGCCGACGCCGAGAACCCCGATATCATCGTCCAGTTCTCGGGCACGGTTCCCGACTGTGGCGGGCAGGCTGACGCCGTCGGGTGTGCGCCCTACATCACCGACAGTCGGCAGATAGACCGCCCGGAGACGATTTACGTCAAGACCGGGTTCAGCGACGACTCGACGGTCGAAATCGTCGCCCACGAGTTCGGCCACTCGCTCGGTCTCGTCCACGGCGACGAACCGGAGGAGCTGATGAACGCCTCTGGAATCCTCTACACGCTCCCGCTGACGGACGCCATCGAGAAGTCGTTCCCGTGGGACGACCCCAACTTCACGGTCCACATCGACGACTCCAATGCGAAAGACCCCGAGAAAGCCCGCGAGCAGGTGCAACACGCCCTCGATTACTACGAGGCGGGCGCACCAGGCATGCCGGATAACATCTCGTTCACCTTCGTCGACGACCCCGAAGACGCCGAAATTCGCGTCTCGTTTTCGGACTCCTCGCCCTGTCGGGAAGGTGCCGCCTCCTGCTCTTCGGTCAGTGGGTTCGACCCTGACGGCGACGAGGCCCTCGAAACGTACAACCACTTCCGCGTGGTCCTTGTCGACCTCGACACCGAGGCTGTCGGGTGGCACACCGGCTACTGGATGGCACACTTCTTCGGTGCCGAAGACGACGCCGACAAGCCAGACCCGTTCCGGAACGCCTCCTACTACGACCGCCGGGACGAGTGGTGGGAGTAGGCGCGTGGTGAGATGGAGTGATGAAGGAGAGTAGGCGCGTGGTGGCGGAGTCTTAGAGGAGCGTCGGTCCGTGACTGTGGAGTGACGGAGAATTGAAATACCGCCGACACAAACCCGGCGAACGTGTCTCCTCCAGACAGACAGACGCCGCCGCTGTCGGTCGTCTCGTGGTCCCGAGACGACGCTGACCGTTGGGAAACGGTCTTCTACTATTCGTTTGCCGGATTTTTCGGCGGCCTTCTCCTCCTCGGGGTGCTGCTGTTGCTCGTCGTTACTCCCAGTGCCGTCTTGGATGGTGACCCCGGTCACCTGCTACTTCCACTCCTCGCTTTCCTCTTCGGCGGGCCGTTCTCGCTCGTCACCATCAGCGTCGCCGCCTCGGAGGACTCGCTCGATACGCTTCTCCCGGTTATCGACAGATATCGCCCCAAACCGCTGCTCGTCGCCAGCGTCGCGGGGGCTGTCGCGTTCGTCCTCGCAGGCTTCTTCCCGCCGCTGTTTTACGGGTATCTCGTCGGCTTCGTCGTCCTCGCGGTCTTCGTCTCGGTTCGTCGGACGGCAGGCACGCTCGATGTCGCCAATGGAACTCTCAGCGTGCCGAAAAAGCAGGGTAGCGAGCGCGTGTACGACCTCGACGGGCTTCAGTCAGTGACGACACACCGACTCGGTGGCGTCGTCGTGTTCAGGTTTCGGTTCGACGGCTCTCGGAGCCTGACGGGACCGTCGTGGCTCGCGGTTCCTGCAGACCGCGCGGGCGAGATGCACGCCGGTCTGACGCAACTCGCCGGTCGTGAGACAGACTCGTCGAACGTCTCGCCCGCTGCTGCTGCGGTTCTCGGCCTGTTTGGCGTCGGTTCACTCGCGCTCGCGGCAGGTCTGTTTGTCGTCTCCCTAAGCGCTTCTGATGGTGACCTCGTCGCGCTCGGCTACATGGCGGCCTTTCTCGCGTTCTTTGGCGTCTTGTTCCTCTTTGTCGCCGTCCGCTCGCAGCGATGATGGTCAGAGACGGACTCGACAATTGAAACGGCCGGGGGCTTCATTGGCGCTGACGACGTAGTGTGGGTGTGACCCCCACTGACGGGTACGACGATACCCGTAGTACGTTCGACGAGAACGCGTTCCGCGACGCACTCGCCGAGTTCGGCGGCACAGAAGCGGAGCGCCGGGTCGTCGCACGGCAAGCCCGGGACCTCGTGGATTCGGGGCAGGCCGCAGACGACCGCGGTGCTTCGCTCACCGTCGACGAAATCGTGCGCAATCTACGCGACGCACCGAGAGGCACACCTGCGACGCGCTGGAACTGGTGGCTCGGCGCGCTCGAAGCCGCCTACGGTGGCTACCACGAGTTTCAGGTCCGGCGCATCCCGAAAGCCTGAGGCTCCGCTGTCGGCGTACTCGACCTGTCTGCCCTCCTCCATCACGGACGTTCTCGACAGCGTCCACACCACGCCACAGACTGTTTAGCGGCCGCGACGTCTCGTAGCACGTTCCCGCCACAGATTCACCCATAGTTGTGTATTTTGTTGCCTCTGTGGGGTCATAGTCTCCCGAATAGTACCGTTTCGTCTCCGTTCCAAACCAAAGCAGATTACACGCTTGTTTCTGAAAAGACGTGTAGCGCGACCAAACCAACCCTCCCGAAAACGTTACTCTACAATGACAGATATATACGACGTGATTATCGCTGGTGCGGGCCCCGCGGGTGGACAAGCGGCGCGAGACCTCGCATCTCGCGGATACGACGTTTGTGTACTCGAAACGGAGTCAGAAGACGAATTCCCAAGCCGGAGTAACAAGTCGACTGCGGGGACGTTCCCGTCGACGATGGCCTCGTTCAACATCCCAGACGAGGTCGTGATGAACTTCACCGACGACGTGGTCTTGGAGTCGCCGAACCACCACTTCCGGCGGCACCAACCCGGCGCGGTCCTCGAATTCGCCGACTTCAAGAACTGGCTCGTCGACGAGTCCAGAGCCGACGGTGCCGAGTACCGATTCGGTGCTCGCGTCTCCAAACCGGTGATGGAAGGCGGCGAAATCGTCGGCGTTCAGTACAACGGCGGCGAGGAAGTCCGCGGCGACATCGTCATCGACGCGACCGGCCCGAGCGCGCCGCTCGCAAAGGAACTCGGCGTCTGCGAACTCAAGCGTGAGAAGCAGGCTATCGGCATCGAGTTCGAGTTCGAAGGGATGGACATGAATCCCGACGGGTACGCCGACCTCCGAGACACGATGATGCTTCGCCTCGACCACGACATCGCCCCCGGTGGCTACTCGTGGATTTTCCACACGGGCGAAGACACCGCCAAGGTCGGCGTCTGTTACCTCCAGAACGAAGGTCACCGCAAGAACGCCCAGACCGGGTTCACCATCGACGACTACCTCCAGTACTGGGCCGACACCGACCCGCGATTCGAGAACGCGAAACGAATCGAAGGCATCCAGCACCGCGGGTCCGCCCACATCCAACTCCCCAGTCGCATGAGCACGGACAACTTCATGGCCATCGGCGACACGGTGCCGACCGTCGACCCGCTCTGGGGCGAAGGCATCGACAAGTGCATGCGTTCGGGTCGGATGGCAGCGGCGACCGCCGACCGGGTACTGACCCACTCCGAGCGCGACACGTCCGCGTCGGAACTCGCCATCTACGACAAGCTGTGGCACGACCGCGTCGCACCGAAGGGGAAAAACCGGCTGTTCATGACGGAGATGCTCTACCGTGCGTCCAACGAGCGCTACGACGAATTCATGGAAGACCTGCACAACATCTCCCAGAACCGCCTGGAATCCGCGAACAAGGGCAACCCGCTCGCCATGCTCAGACTGCTGAAGTTCGAAGATATCTCTATTCTGCTGTCGACGGCGAAACACTGGTTCTCGAAGTAACTGCCCTCCTAGACGTCCCCGTTTGTCCGCTCTTATGCTTCGTCGTCGAGCACCGCGAGCGCGTCGTCGAGGGCGTCGCGCGCTGCTGCGACGTGGTCGTCTGCCTCGTCGTCTTCGGTCGTTCCGACGTTCGACAGGAGGTGTTCGACGTGGCCGAGACGAGTTCGAACGACTTCGTCGTCCGGCAGTGGTCCGTCCGTGAGGTCGCCGGCGACGGCTTCTGCTTCACCCAGCCATCTGCTCGCGTCTTCGCGGACTGGGCGGGTTGCCGTCGCCGCGAGGTTGTCGTGGAGGTCGGAGACGAGACGGTCGAGCGTCGAATCGGTCATGCCACGAGGGTCGTGCCCGACGGAAAAAACGGCAGCGACGCGGCGGGTGGTGGACCGACGAACAAAAGCCCTTCCAGTCGATACGTCTCCCCAATGCAACTCCAATTCCTCGGCGGGGCCGAGGAAGTCGGTCGGAGCGCGATTCTCGTCAACGACTCGTTGCTTCTCGACTACGGGATGCTGACCGGGAACCCCCCGCAGTTTCCCGTCGGCTCTGTCGACCCCGATGCGGTCGTCGTCTCTCACGGCCACCTCGACCACGTCGGGACGGTCCCCGCGCTCCTCTCGGGCGACGACTGGCCGGCAGTCCACTGGACGCCGCCGACCTACGAACTCGCCCTCACACTCGCACGCGACACGCTGAAATTACACGGCGGCACGTACGACTGCCCGTTCACCGAGACGCACATTCGTCGGATGACCCAGCAGTCGGAACCGCACGCCTACGGTGAGACGTTCGAGGCCGCGGGCCACGAAGTCACGTTCTACAACGCCGGTCACATCCCCGGGAGCGCCCACGTTCTCGTCGACGACGGCGAGACGCGACTGCTCTACACGGCCGACTTCCACACCGACGACCAGCGGTTGGTCGCCGGGACCACCGACCGCCCCGACGCCGACGTGGTCATCTGCGAGTCCACGTACTCCGACGTGGAACACGACGACCGGGCGACGGTCGAAGAGCGGTTCGTCGAGTCGGTGCGGACGACCATCTGGGAGGGCGGCACTGTCGTCGTTCCGGCGTTCGCTATCGGGCGCACGCAGGAGATTCTCATGGTGCTCGACGCCCACGACATCGACTGCTACGTCGACGGCATGGGCACGCGCGTCCTGAAGATGCTCCGCAACTACCCCGACTACGTCCGGGACGCAGCGGCGCTCAAGCGGGCGAAGTCCAACGCGCGAATCGTCTCGGGTCGCGACGGCCAGCGGCGGCGCATCGCCCGGCAGAACTCGGTCATCGTCACGACCAGTGGGATGCTCTCCGGCGGCCCGGCGATGACGTACATCCCCGAGATTCGGCAGGACCCGACGAACAAAATCTGTCTCACCGGCTATCAGGTCGAGGGGACGCCCGGGCGCGAACTCGTCGAACGCGGCCGCTGCGAACTCAACGGCGGGGTCGTCCCGGTCGCCGCCCGCGCAGAGATGTACGACTTCTCTGCCCATGCGGACAAACACGGACTCCGTGCGTTCCTCGAAGACTACGAGGGGACGCCCGTCTTCGTCAACCACGGCGACCGCTGTGCGGCGTTCGCCGAGGAACTCCGCGCCGATGGATACGACGCATCGGCTCCTGCGGTCGGCGAAGCCGTCGATGTCTGACCCGCGGGACGCAACGGAAAATCAGTCGTGAGGGTTCGTTTTGGGGTCAGCCGTTGCTTCCCCCTGTCGGGGCACCCCCCGCTTACGCGTCGTCTTCTTCCGGAACCTCTATCGACCGGCTTGCAGCGACACACGCGGAGACGCGAAGTCGAGTTCGTTTCGGACGGAGCCGTTTGAGTACGGAAAAGCGGCTCTCGTTGGACGAGTCCGATGCCATATTTTTAGGTTGGCCTAAAGAATCATAGGCGTTTCGGTCGGGTCCTGTGTGGCGGCCACACGACGGACGTCGCGACACTCGAACACTGGGTTCGACCGCTTTCGAGCCGCTTTCCGACCGGTCGTCGTATCGAACTGCTCTGATTGAGACCCCGTCTAGGTGGCCGCTAATCCTGTCATGCGTGTAATAACTAATGCCGAACGTGCTGTCTAGTGACATGGACCCCGAAGTCTCGGTGGCGTGCCTCCCTCCGTCCTTCGGGGCCATCCCCTCGGCCTTCTTGACTTCCTCGTCTGAACGCTCCCGGCTCTCCCTCTCGCTGCGCTCCTCCCAGTACAGTCTGCGCCAGCCACACTCGACACGCCCATCCACAGATGATACCCATTCGCCTCATCGTCGTCATCTCGCTCCTCGGTCTTCCGGTGACGGCCAGTGCTGGGTATTCGGTCTCGTCGGCGACGGTCGCCGACCCGCTCGGACCGGATGTCGACCGCCTCTTGTCGGTCTTCGATTCGGCGTCAGTCCTCGAATCGTCGCCTGCCCTCGACTCCTCACCCAGAGCGCGTCCTGCTGAGTCGCCTCGCTCTGCCGACGGCGACACCGAGACTACCGGCGCGCCTGCAACCCCCTCGTGGTCCGATACTGACAGCGACGGACTCGACGACCGATTGGAGTCGTCGCTCGGGACGAACGCGACCGACTCCGACACCGACGGCGACGGCCTCGACGACTGGGACGAGGTCGTTCGATACGAGACGGACCCGGTCGTCGCGGATACAGACGGCGACCACATCGCCGACGGAACGGAACGCCGACTTGGGCTCGACCCGACCGAGTACGACCCCGTCTCTTCGCCTGCCGAAGACGGACGTCCGTCCAGCGCAGATTCTGACGGCGACGGTCTGGCCGACGACCTCGAACGCCGAATCGGGACCGACCCGCTGGTCAAAGATACCGACGGCGATAGCTTCGGTGACGGCGTCGAGGTGTACGCCTCGCCCCGCATCCTCCCCGGGGCGAACCCACTTCGGAAGGACCTCTACTTCGAGGTCGACGCGTACCACACTGTCACCGTCAATCGAACGGCACTGAATCGGACCGCCGCGTTCTTCGCGACCGCGCCGGTCGAAAACCCCGACGGAACGACCGGATTCGAGGTCCACTTCGTCGTCGACGAGACAAACCTCACGACGCTCTCGGCGGCGAACGTCCACGACCACGAGACCGTCGTCGCCGATTTCGACCGCCGGACGCACGGCTATCAGTACATCTTCCTCACGGAATCGGTCTCTATCGGTGAGCGTCGCGTCCGCGCCTCCGCCAACTACGGCCGCATCGCCATGGACGGACGAGAACAGTCTGACCGCCTCTACGTCCACGAGATTGGTCACTTGCTCGGCGTCCACGGCCACGACGGTCCGGGGGTAGACACCTACGAAACGTCCATCGAGGAGTACCCGAGTATCATGTCGTACACGTATCTCAACTCCAACCACACGGTACGGATGGCGACGGGTGACGAGTCGCCGAAGTCGAACGACGACTGGGAAGACATCAGAAATCGGTTCACGCGATGGATAGACACCAGCGGGATTGAGTCTACTCAGGACCGACGGTCACTGGCTTCGAGTCGCTCTCGACGGCGGTCGAACTCCTCGTCGTCGATGTCGCCGCGGGCGTAGGATCGGCGGAGTTCGTCGAGGGCGTCGTCGCCTTCACTGTTGCTCTGGACGGCACGATAGACGAGTACGCCCCCGCCGACGAGCACTGCGAGGACGAGCATCTGGCCGACGAGACCCATACCCCACATCCACCACGGAGTCGCCATGCCACCGCCGCCGTGCATCCAGGTGTCGTGCATCCACGCGCCGCCCCAGCCCATCGGTCCCCGGCCGAACAGACCGGCCAGGCCGAGGAGCGCGGGGAGGACAAACAGCGCAGCGAGTGCGAGGAGGACGATACCGACGAGTCGTGCCGTGCTCGTTCGTGTTGTTGTCATGGTTAGCTCCTGCGCCGGGTTCGCGCCGACGTCTACTGTCCAATACGCTCGCTTACCTTACGTCGATTTTCGTTCAGTGTGTGCGGGTCGATGTCGGGTTTGTATTTCGAATCCAAGGCTGCATCCGGCAGGCAGTTTCGATGCCGAAGTGCGCGGCGGCTAGTTACTGTCTGCCGTGGCTTTTCTCGCCGGTTTCACAGCGTGACAGTCGCCGGTTCATACTTTAGCCCACACGTCGATATTCGTGTATGACTGAACGACTGAACGTTCTCGTCGCGGATGAGAACGAGCCACTTCGCGAGCGTCTCGCGGAGGCACTACCCAGGGTGGTGGGGGACGAGGACGTTGCGGTCGACACCGCCGAAGTCGGCGACACCGAGGCGGTGTGGGATGCCCTCGAAACGTCACGCGTCGACTGTGTCGTCGTCTCGACTCGGATGACGAACGGGGACGGCGACTCGCTCTCGTCGGCGGTCCAAGTCGAGGGTGTTCCAGTCGTCTCCTACGAGCGGACGAACCCGTCCGATATCGACATCGAAAACCTCGGTCGAGTCGTCTACGACGCCGCCCGAAACAGCGTCGGCTCACTGAACCATCGGGCACTGTTCGAGGCCGTCAACGTCGGTCTCGCAGTTCGTGACCTCGAAACCCTCGAACTGGTCGATATCAACCAACAGTACGCCGACCTCCTCGGCGACGACCCCGAGTCGCTTCTCAACACGTTTCCGATAGATATCACCGCCGACGTACCCAACTACACGGCCGAGCGAGCGCGAAACGAGGTCAATCGGGCCATCCAGACGGGGAGTAACGTCTTCCTGTGGCCGATAGAAGGCGCTGGCGACGAGGCCATCTGGATTCGGGTGAGTCTCACTGTCGCAGAGCTTTCGGGGCGTCGCCGTCTCATCTCGACGGTCGAAGACGTGACCGAGGAACAGCGGCGCGAGCGCGAACTCGAATCACTCAAGCACGCGGTCGATTCGGTCGATGCCGGTGTCACGATTACGGAAGACAGCGTCCACAAATACGCCAACGAGGCCGCTGCGCGTATCTTTGGCTATCCGGATGCCGAGTCACTCGTCGGCCTTTCGTGGACGGAACTGTACGACGATTGGGAGGTGACTCGCATCCGTGAGTTGGTCCAGCCGGAACTCGACGAGACGGGGAAGTGGCAAGGTGAAGTGCAACTCAAACAGCTTCCGGGTGATACGATTCCAGTTCGGTTGTCCATCACAGCCCTCCCGGACGAACGCTACGTCGTGGTCTTTCAGGACCTGACCGAACAGAAAAAACGGGAGCGAGAGCTCGAACGCAGTCGGGACTTCCTCGAACGGACACAGCGAATCTCGAAAGTCGGTGGGTGGGAACTCGACCTCGAAACGAACACGTTGGCGTGGACCGAGCAGACGAAACGCATCCACGAGGTGCCGCTGGACTACGACCCGTCGCTGGAAGACGCGTTCGAATTCTACGTCCCCGACGACAGAGAGCGCGTCCGAACCGTCGTCGAACGGTGTCGCGACGACGGCGTTCCGTGGGAAGAGGAGTTCCAGATAGTCACGGCCAAGGGAGCCGAGTTGTGGGTCCGAACGCGTGGCGAACCGGTAATCCGCAACGGTCGCGTCGCCGCCCTCCGTGGGACGATTCAGGACGTCACGACCCGACGGAATCGCGAACAGGAGTTAGAGCGGACGAACGCGGAGTTGGAGGCGCTGAACCGAATCGTCCGCCACGACATCCGAAACGACATGACCGTCATCGTGGGGTGGGCCGAGTTGCTCTCCGACCACGTCGACGAATCTGGAAACGACATCCTCCAGCGCATCCTCTCGACCGGTCGTCACACGATAGAAATCACCGAGGTTGCACGCGACCTCATCGAGACGATGAGCGGTGGCGTCGTGGAGACACACCCCGTCGGACTCGCCGAGACGCTCGACCGCGAACTCGCGTCGATTCGCCACGCGTTCCCACAGGCGACCTTCGAAGTCGACGGCGAGATACCCGACGTCGCCGTTCGGGCGAACCCGCTTCTCGCGTCGGCGTTCGGAAACGTCCTCAACAACGCCGTCCAGCACACGGGCGAAGACACGGTTGTTACGGTCTCCGCGACGGCCGACGACGACGTGGCAAGCATCAAAATCGCCGATAACGGACCGGGAATCCCGGACAACAGAAAGGATATCGTCTTCGGAAAAGGCGAGAAGGGACTGGACAGTTCGGGAACCGGACTGGGGCTCTATCTCGTCTACAAACTGGTCGATTCGTACGGCGGCGAGATTCACATCGAGGACAACGACCCGACTGGAACCGTCGTCATCATCGAACTCCCGGTTGCGACTCCTGAGTGAGCCGCCCACGGGTCTCCGAACCTCGCTTTCGCCACGGGCGGGCAATCGAGACGGTCGGCGTCGCCAAACTGGACTTCAGTCTTCGATGCCCAACTCGTCGAGCAGCGTGTCAAGCGAGTAGCTCTGGAGCGCTCGGTGACTGTCGCGCATCGTCGCGATGACGAACGTCGAGTTCGTCTGTTCGACCTCCGGAATGGCCTCGAAGTCGCTTATGAGGCGTTCCACCCGGTCGGAGTTCGCGAGGTGGGCGACGACGATGAAGTCCGTCTCGCCCATCGTGAAGTACAGTTGTGTGACGCCTTCGATGTCCAGTAGTTGATTCCCCACTTCTTCGTACGGGCCCGTGTAGTCGGCCAACACTTCGATGACGACGGTGACGCCGAGGCCGAACGCTTCGAGGTTGATATCGTAGAGGTCGTTCTCGATGACGCCGTCGTCTTTCAGGTTGTTCAGTCGATAGTGGATGGTCGACACCGGGATGCCCGTCTCCTCGTGGAGTCGCTCCGGGCTCCCCGTTCCGAGGTCCGCGATGGCCTTTAGCAGGCGCACGTCGCGCTCGTCCATGCCTACATGCGTGCGTGCGGCGATGTAAGTCCTTACGCTGTCCTCTCGATTCGCCTGAACTCTGATACAATTCGACCATGAGCTACATTCTCATATATGAAACGAACTCAAGGGATATTCTGAATGAAAAATACAATCTATAACGTTTTCTTTGTAGAAGAGTTTAACAAGGGTGGGGCAAATCATTGAGACAGATTCGACTATGACGCGAACCATTTGGAGAAACATACCATCGACGCCCGTGCTGTTCGCCGCGCTCGCGGTGATGTGGGGGACGTCGTTCGTCGCTATCGAGGTTGGCCTCGATTACTTCCCGACGTTGACCTTCGCGGCCATCCGCTACGAACTGGCCGGACTCGTGATGCTGGCGTACGCCGTCTACTCGACCGACCGCTGGCGGCCGAAGACGCGGGACGAACTCCTCGCGACCGCCATCGGCGCGGTGTTCATCATCGCCGCCTATCACGGCCTGCTCTACCTCGGTGAACACTACATCCCCGGCGCAATCGCCGCGATTATCATCAGTCTCTCGCCGATTCTGACTGCGGTCTTCGCCAGCAGTATCCTCTCGACCGACTCGCTCGGAAAGACCGGGATGCTCGGTCTCGTCGCCGGGTTCGTCGGCGTCGTCCTCGTCGCCGACCCCGGTGCAGGGGGCTTCGACTCCGCACAGAGCTACGGGATTCTCCTCGTCTTCCTCGGTGCAGTCGCCTTCTCTCTCGGGGCAGTGTTGACTCGGCCACTCCGAACCGACCTCCCGGTTCAGTCGATGCAGGCGTGGACGATGTTCGTCGGCGGCGTCATCCTCCACGTCGCCGGTCTCGTCCGCGGTGAGTCGTTCGCAGCAATCGAGTGGGCGCCTGTCGGAATCGCCTCGTTCCTCTATCTGACGCTGGTCTCCGGCGCGGTCGCGTTCCTCATCTACTTCGAGCTCCTCGACCGCGTCGGCCCGACGGAACTCAACCTCATCGGCTACCTCGAACCCGTCGTCGCCGCGGTCATGAGTTGGGTGCTCCTCGGTCACGCCATCGACGCGACCGCACTCGTCGGCTTCGTTTCCATCTTCGCCGGCTTCGCACTGCTGAAAAAGCAGGTACTCCTCGGTTTCGTGGCGACGGTCAGGCGACGTGTCGCGGTCTGAAACCAGTTAGGGAAAAAACATTACCTTTCTCGTTACTATCTTAGCTTGTGACCGATTCCCGACTCGCTGCCGCGCTCGACGACTTCTTCGAGCGATTTCTCGTCGTCTATCCCATCGTTGGTCTGATTCTCGCACTCTTTCTCGCCGGCGCGCTCGTGCAGCGACAGGTCCCTGACCTCGCGGGGGCGTTCGAGCCATATCGCCTCTTCTTTCAGATAGCCATCGCCGGCCTCGCCGTCGCCTTCTTTCGAAACACTATCGGTGCGCGGTCGTACGGTCTGTTCGCCCCTGCGAGTATCGCATTCGTCTTAGTTCTCGCTGGTCCGTTCTGGGGTGTGCTCGTCTTTCTGAACGTCTTTATCATCTCTCTGGCCACGGCGTTCGTCGTCTCTCCACTCCGTCTCGGTTCGGCACCCCGGCTTGCGACCCAACTCGTCGTCGTCGGCTTTTCGCTCGCGCTCTTTCGCGTTCTCGGTGCCCTCCCGGAGTTGAACCCCTACTTTTCGGCGACGTCGGTGTTTTTCCCCACGATAATCACCGTCTGGTTCGCCGACCGCTTCGCCCGCGACGTCGACGAACGGGGGTGGCCTATCCCGTCGCTGCGTCTCGCCTGGACGATCGGTGCGATTTTCCTCGCGTATCTGGTGATGTCCTCGGAGGCGCTCCTCTCGTATCTGATGACGACCCCAACCGCGTGGAGCGTCCTCGTCGGGGTCAACATCCTCGTCGGGTACTACTCCCGGTTTCGACTCACGGAGTACGTCCGGTTCGGTGACCACTTCGGCGGCGCACTCGCGGGGCTGGTCGCTCGGGGAACGACCATCAAAGACCGGTTCCGTGGTGACGAGTCCCCTGTCGAGTATCACGGCGTCGACGAGGTCTTCTCGATGAACGAGCGAAACCGATACATCGCGCGGTACAACCCGCCCGCTGTCGCCGGACAGGTCGAAAAGGCGACGATAAAACAGCGACTCCACCGTCTCGGAATCCCCGCGCCCGAGACCTACGCCGTCGCAACGCGGGTGAGCGACCTCCACGCGCTCTCCGAGGAGATGGCTTCACGCGACGAGTTCGTACTCAAACCGGGCGACGCATCGGGTGGGGAAGGAATCGTCGTCGTCTCGGGGCGGAACGACGACGGCACGTTCGATACCTCGATGGGGTCTCTGTCACAGTCCGACCTCAGCGCTCACGCCCACCGCATCGTGCAGGGACAGTACACCGGGTTAGAGCTTCGTGACAGTGCGCTCCTCGAAGAGCGCATCGTTCCCGCACCGTTCTTCGAGACGCTCTGCGGCGGCGGCGTCCCCGACGTTCGGGTAATCGTCTTCCGCGGCATCCCAGTCATGTCGATGACTCGATTGCCGACCCGAGAGTCCGACGGTGCTGCCAACCTCCACAAAGGCGCCGTCGGTGTCGGCCTCTCGATAGCTGACGGGCGGAGTATCCACGCCTTCCAGCAGAGTCGAAACCGCACGCTCGACGTGCATCCCGATACGGGTGCTGACATCTCGGACGTGGCTATCCCGAACTGGAACGCTGTGCTCGTCACCGCCGCCGAGGCGGCGACAGTGTCGAACCTCGGCTACTGCGGCGTCGATATCACGCTCGACGAGGCGGGTGAGCCCGTCGTCTTCGAGGTGAACGTCCGCCCCGGGCTTGGCATCCAAAACGCGACCCAGTCGGGGTTGAAGGGTCGGATTCGTGCCCTCGAACAGCTTCCGTCATCTTACGACTTCCTCGACGTGCGGCGGGCCGTCGCGCTCGCACGAACGTGGGACCGAGCCGGGTGGCCCGCCGACCTCGAATCCGTCGTGACGCCCGACGAGGTTTCGGGCGTCGTCCGTGAAACGGAGGTGAACGTGGATGCGTAGGGTTACGACCGCGTTCGGACTCCTGCTGGTGTTCGTTCCCGGCGTGTTGTTCTTCCTGTCGCTCCCGAACGTCGGGGGGGTCTCGGGACCGCTGGTGTTGTTCGTCGGGATTCCCGTCGTCTTCTGTTGTTTCCTCGGCTACCAAATCGTGCGATACTACGCTGGGCAGGGGTGACTCCCTACTCGGCGTCCACGACCGACCCCGTCTCCCAGCCGACGAGTCGCAACACCGACTCGCGCTGGACGACGAGGAAGCCGGTGAGAATCACGCCGAAGCCGAGTATCGTCGCTGCCGAGATGGTTTCACCGAGGAACGCCCACCCTGCGAGGGTCGCGACGACCGGAACCGCATAGGCGACGAGGTTCCCACGCACTGGCCCGGCCTCCGAAAGCAGCGCGAAGTACACCGGATAGGCCGCGGCGGTCGCGGGCATTCCGACGTAGAGGATGGCCGCGACGATGGTCGGCGACCACGGAACCTGCGCGGGCGACTCCCCGAGTCCGAAACTCACCGCGTGGATGCCGACTGCGGCGAGCGCCATCGCCCACGCGGTCAGCGGAATCGTCCCGATAGTCGGGCCGACGCGTTTCATCAGGACCGTCCCGAGCGCGACCGAGACCGCCGCGCCGAAGACGAGCGCCTGTCCGATGCTTCCCGCCCCGCCGCTGAGGACGCTTCCGGGGCCGACGATGACGACGACGCCGAGCAGTCCGAGCACGATGCCGGCGCTGTCGAACACGCCGACGCGCTCGTCGTCGAGGAGGAGAACGGCGAACACCGGGGAGGCCACCGGGACGAAACTGTACATGACCGCGGCCGCGCCGGTCGTCGCGTGCTGCTGGCCGAGGAAGAGAAGCACGTTGTTCGCGCCGAGGACGAACGCGGCGCTGGCGACGATGCCGAGCACGTCGGCGCGGTTCCGTGGTATCCAGTAGCCGCCACGGGCGGCGACGAGCGCGAGGAGAGCCACGGCAGCAACGTCGACGCGGAAGGCCGCGAAGAGCACCGGCGGTACCGGGCCGAGTGCAGCCTTGATGCCGACGAACGAGGTGCCGAACAGCACCGCCGCGGCGACGAAGAGGACGAACGTTCGACGACGGCTCACGCCACCACCCCCCGCGCTGTGACCGGCGTTCGATTCGCCGGGTGAGCGCGGGAGGTCGTGTGCGGTCGACGCGCGATGCGTGGACGGCGTTGAGGCGTCATCGCTAACACGTTCACTACTGTTCGCCTGTTACCCATATGTCTACCGATTGCGCCTGTGGATGTACGAACAACTACTTCGTAGGCAGATTGGTGTAATATAGTGCGAAATCAGTCCACTGAGTACCATGGTTTTCTTTGTCGTGGGTCGTGTTGTCTCACTCTCTCCCGTCTCCTCGTCGGGTCTCGATTACGGGCGTCGCAGACGCTCTGGAATCTCGTTGCTGTGTGAATCGTCTTGGAAATAGGAGCGCCTGCAGTCGAAATCGGCGGCCGAAACTCGGCCGTGGTCGTCAGTCGTCTCGGGCCGCTTCGACGCGGTCTGCGTGCTTTTCGAGGTCGGCAGCGACTTTCCGGGCGTCTTCGGGAGAGAGCGTGACGCGGTCGGCGTGGGTTGGAAGCGACTCCAGTTGTGTCCCGTCGAGTTCGAGTTCGAGCGTGATTTCGTCGGGGTTCTTCCGCGGCGAGGTGACGTTGAGGACCGCGAACGCCGACTCTTCGAAGTCGTGGCCCTTCGCCGTCCCGTCGGCGAGGTCGAGGGTCGTGTAGGCGTTGACCTTCAAGATTCGGTCTGGCATAGATGGAAGTTCGGTGTCGTCGTAGATAGCTGGCAGGGTACAGAAACGGGTGAAACGAACGCCCCAGCGTCGCCGTCAGTCGTCGCTCGTGATTGGCGTGCCGTCGGCGTTGGTCGGCGCGGGTCCGGCGTCGAGGCTGTCTTCCTCGGCGTACGGGTACCACGTGCGCTTCGTGTTGTGCATCATCGGGTCCTCGTAGCTGGTCTCTTCGGGTTCGACGAGGTCCGCGAGTTCGTCGTCGTCGTGGCGCTGGATGAAGTCACGGAACGTCTCGTCGCCCTCACGGAGCTCTTCGAAGGACGCGAGGAGGTTCTTGATTGCGCCGGGAACCTCGTCCACGGGGACGCGTTGGGTGACCCAGCGGGCGAACTGCGGTTCTTCGCCGAGGCCGCCACCAAGACCGATGTCGAGCGCTTCGACCGGATCCCCGTTTTTGCGGGTCTTCATACCGCGGAGACTGACATCCGCAATCTGAGGCTGGGCGCACGAGGCCGTGCAGCCCGAGAGGTGGATGTGGAACTGGTCGATTCCCTCCGGGAGTTCGACGTTCTCCTTCAGCCAGCGCGCGAACCGAACCTGGCGGTTCTTCGTCTCCACGATGGAGAGCGAACAGAACTCGGTGCCCGTACAGGCGACAGAGCCGCGCATGAACGGGGAGGGGTCCGGCGAGTAGTGTTCGAGCAGGTCTTCGGCGAGGAACTCATCGAGTTTCTCGTCCGGGACGTCCGGGATGATGATGTTCTGACGCTGGGTCAGACGTGCCGCACCGGAGCCGTACTTCTCGGCGAGGTCGGCGAGTTCGAGCACGTCGTCTGCGCCCATGCGGCCGACGAGGACGTTCAGGCCGACGAAGTTCTTCCCGTCTTTCTGCTTGTGGATGCCGACGAGGTCGTTGCGACCGTCGCCACCGGCGTTGTAGGTGTACTGGTCGCGCACGTCTTCGCCTGCGGTCTCCAGTTCGAAGTCCACGTAGTCCTCTTGGAGGACCTCGCGGACCTTCTCGGTTCCCCACTCGTCGACGAGGAACTTGATGCGGGCGTTGTACCTGTTCTCGCGGTCGCCGTGGTCGCGGAAGAGCGCCGACAGACCGCCAGCGACCGCCGCGGCGTCTTCGGGGGCGACCCACACGTCGATGTCGCGGGCGTGTCGCGGTTCGTTGCGGGCGAGGCCGCCGCCGACGCGGACGTTGAAGCCGACCGTGCGCTCGCCGTCGATTTCTTTGTACGCCGGTTCGAGCGCGAGGTCGTTGATGTCGCCTTGGCCGGAGCCGTCGGCGGACCCCGCCACAGAGACCTTCCACTTCCGTGGGAGGTTCGAGTGGTCGTCGTCACCTTTGAACGTCTCGTTGAGTTCCTTGATGACGGGCCACGCGTCGATTATCTCTTCGGCGTCGTTACCGGCCATCGGGTTGCCGACGATGTTCCGCCACGAGTCACCACAGGCCTGCTGAGCGGTCAGCCCGTTCGCTTCGAGCTTCTCGAAGAGTTCCGGCACGTCTTCGAGTTTTATCCAGTGCAGTTGGATGGCCTGCCGGGTCGTGATGTCGGCGTAGGCGTCGCCGAAGATGGGGTTCGTCCCCGGGCCGGTCGCGTACTCCTTGGCGACTTCGCCGACGACGCGGAGTTGGCCGGGGTCGAGACGGCCGTTCGGCGTCCCGATGCGGAGCATGAAGTACGACTCCTGGCCGTTCCGCTGGTGGTACAGTCCCCACCATTTGAAGCGCTCGAACCACGCGTCCCGTTCGTCTTCCGGGATGGAGTCCCAGCCTTCTTCTGCGAACTCGAACAGATGCTCTCGTATCTCGTTACCGTAAACCTCTGATTTCCAGCGCTCGACGTCCGTGGGCATTCGTACGAGTATCCATGTGTTCCCCTACGTAAGGCCCCGAGCGTACCGTCAACCCTTCCCGGTGCTGCCTAAAAGCGGCAACTATTGCAGCCTAGTTCCCGTTGCCGCCGTGAGCCGGGAGAACGACGTTCTCGCGGTCTAAATCGACGTATTCACCGTTCTTGAGTCGGCCGACTGGAATCCACCCGGGGACACCGGTCTCGCCGCACTGGATGCACTGGCCGTAGACGGTGGCCGTGATGGTTCGGCCGTCGACGCCGACTGACTGGAAGTTCTCGACGACGAAGTCGGGAACCGTACACGAGCAAAACTCCGGGGCGTCGAGACGCCAGAGCTCACTCACGCTCACTTGCCGACTGTCGTTTACCGAGACCCACGCGCCGTCGTCGAGCACGCGCAGAGAAACACTCATACACCAGCTTTGGGAACGCAGGTACCTATGCCAGACGGCGGCCGCAATCCACGCTTCGGAACGCGACGACGGCGACTCTCGGTTCTCTGCCGACGTCTGGTGGTTTTCCCCGATTTCGGCCGTCTGAGATAGTGGCAAGCGGTTCCGGTACCCGGGAGTACGGGTACACGTTACAGGTGCGGATTGGCTTATGGGTGTGCCCTCGTTACGGAGGGATGATGAGTGACCGCCCCAGCGCTGCCCGACAACACGCCTCCGCCGACGCGGCCCCCGAACTGTTCGAACCAACGGAGGACGACGAATGACAAACGCCGAATTAGAATCAGAAACAGAACCTGACGCCGAAGCGGAACAGGAACGTCACGACGAAGACGAAGACATCGACCCGGCAGCCCACCTCGAAGACCTCGAAGACGGCGCTGGATGTACGGAAATCTGGTCGCACCTTTCGGAATCGAGAGACGAATAGTTGCTTTCGCTTCGGATTTCTGAGACCACTTGCGCGCGAATCTCGCCAGTCGGGGTGATGTTTTTATCCGAGAGCGCAAAACCCGTTTGTAGATGACGAACGACGAACGCCCCGGGACGCACCGAGTCCGGGCAGACCGTGCCGAGCCGGTCGGTGCCCCCGTCGTCCGTGGCGACCCCGCCGTGACGGGCGAGCGGGCCTCCGAGGCGGTTGGCTTCGACCCCGACGACCCCGAGAGCGTCGCGGAGGCTGCTCGAACGGTTCGGTCGTTCGCCGAGTCCTCGGCGGGCGACGACCACGTGTTGATGCTTCGCGGGGCGGCCGCCTGTGCCGCCCTCGTTCGCGGTGTCGGCTCGTACAAACGCGCCGCAGAACGCGCCGGTGGTGACGTTTCGGTCTCGTTCATCCGAAAGTGGGCGCGCGTCCACGACCTACCGCAGTCGGTTCGCCGCCACGTCGCACGCGGCCGGATTGCACCGACCGCCGCAAAGCACATCGCTCGCGTCTCGGGCGACGCGCGACTCCACCTCGCGTGGGCGACGCTCGACGCCGGATTGACCGTCCGAGAGGTCCGACGACTCGCCAGTGAAATCAACAACGGCCAGTCGGCGACGGAGGTCTTGGAGGCCCACGGCGTCGACCTCGGGACGCTCGACGTGTCGCTCCCGCCGGCGGTCTACCTCGAACTTCGCCGACGTGCCTCGCTGGACGACGTCGACCCCGGAACTGTCGTCGCCGACGCGCTCGACGATTACTTCGACTGAAGGAAGCGTCGCGCGGCGTCTCCAATCACGTCGCGGGCAGTCTCGACTTCGTCCCATGCAATCGTCTCGTCCGGGAAGTGCGCCTGGTCGATATCGCCCGGCCCGAACAGCACCGTCGGAATCCCCGCGTGGACGTAGTGCCGTGAGTCGGCACCGTAGGTCGCTCCGGCGGGGTCGTCGTCGAGGTCGGCCGCCCGAAGCGCGCTTTGGACCGCTTCGACGACGGGTTCGTCCGGGCTCACTTCGGCGGCTTCGAACTGGATGGAAAACCGCTCGAACGTCGGGGGGTGCTCGGATAACCACTCGTCGTCCGCGACGACCTCGGCCAATCGTTCTTCGAACTGCTGTTCGACCTCGGTGACGCTCTCGCCGGGTGCAACCCCCAGTCGCCACTCGGCAGTCAGCGTCCCGGCGACGGTCGATGCCCACGACCCGGCTTCGACGCGCCCGACGCAGACGGGCCACGGAATCGGATGGTCGTACAGCGGATGCGTCACCGTCTCACACCGCTCCGCTTCGAGTTCGAAGAACGCTCGTCGAATCGCTTCGAACTTCGGGAGTACGTCGACGCCGCGCCACCGCGACGCTGCGTGGGCGGTCCGGCCGGTGAGTCGCAAGCGCTTCATCACCGACCCCTCGGTGGCGAGGATGGGTTGCAGTCGCGTCGGCTCCGCGACGAGCGCCGCATCCCGCTCGAACGGATAGGGATTGTCGAGGGCGGCCGCCGCCGCGCCGATACCGCCTTCTTCTTCACCGACGACGCTTTCGACGACGAGTCGGCCGTCGAGGTCGAGGTCGCCAGATTCGACTGCCTCGCGAACGTCGAGCGCCGCGAACACACACGTGGCGAGACCGGACTTCATGTCGGCTGCCCCGCGGCCGGTGACCGTCCCGGCTTCGTCGTCCCACCGGGGTAAGAAGGGGTCGTGCGTCCACAACTCGGCGTCCGCCGGGACGACGTCGACGTGGCCGTTCAGGACGAGTGTCGGGCCTGCCTCGGGGTCGCCGAATTCGAACACCCCGGCGACGCTCGGGCGGCCGCGGGTGGCGATGTCGCTCGGGTCGTCGGGAAACGACGGGTGCTCGGCGAGTTGCTGCGGGTCGGCAGTCCACTCGTAGGTGTCGAACCCGAATTCGCCGAGACGGTTTTTCACCCACGTCTGTGCAGGCTCCTCGGCTCGTTCGACGCTTTCGAACCGAAGGAGCGTGTCGACAAAGTCCCGAAGGTCCATGGTCGATACACGGCAACGGGGTACAAAGCAGATTGGGTACGAAAATAAACGCTTATCAGCATCCCCACTTAAGGAGCGTTCGAGGGCTGGTAGCTCAGTTAGGCAGAGCGTCTGGCTTTTAACCAGACGGTCGGGGGTTCAAGTCCCTCCCAGCCCGTTTCTCCGACGAACAAACGTGAGGAGTGAAACGGCTTTAAGGGAGTTGAATCTGGGAGCGAGCGAAGCGAGCGAGTGAGGTTCAAGTCCCTCCCAGCCCGTTCTTAAACTCGCGAGCGACAGTGAATTCCTTCGAAAATGTAATACTGGTCCCACCAATCGGGTAGTGTCCACGATGCCGACCAACCCTCCGGGTGGTGGTGACGCCGACAGCACCCTCCACGTCCGCCCCTTCGGCTACGTCGAATCCCACCCAGTCGTCTGCCGCATCGGCGACGAAGACCTCTTTCTCGGCAACAAACACGCCGCAGACCCCGAGGCACACGACCACGCCTTCGACTTCGTGGTGTCGGCCACGGAGGACGCGTATCCGGCGACGACGCATCATCGACCGCTCGTCGATGGGCCGGGCAACGACTGGCAGGACTTCGAGAGCGCCGTCGAGACTGTTCGCCGACTGCGACGCGAAGCGGGGAGCGTGTTGGTTCACTGTACGGCGGGTATCTCGCGGAGTAGCATGCTTCTCGCGACGGCACTCGCGGCAGAATCAGACACCCGGTTCAGTGATGCACTCGCACGTGTACAAGAGGCGCGCCCGCACGCGATTCCCCACCCGGCGCTACACGAACTCGCGGTGACGTACCTCGCGGCGACTCCGTGACGGAGAGTCGTCGTCGTCAGGGCTGGCGGATGCGCACGTCGAGTGGCGGTTCGACGGTGACGAGTTCGTGGAACGTCCCGCTCTTCTTGAACCCGAGGACCACCTCGTCTACGTCCGTGTCTTCGTCCAATAGCAACTGAAGGTCGTTCGGCTGAATCTCGGTACTCATGATTCTCCCCCTATCTGTCTACTGATAGGACGTTCTGGTACACAAGTATTCTGGCTAGATGTGCTCAATTAGAACAATACCACTACCCACAATATTCAGGGTTACAACCGCTTAAACTCAAAATATTTGTTATTTTAACGACTTTTGACACTGGTCATCCTTGTTTGAATACAACACCACTCCCTGTCTTCGGATAGGTCCACTCGACGTTGTCGTACGGGCATCCGAACCGGCAACTACCGCACTCCAGACAGTTCTCGTAGGCAATCGACGGGACCCCGTCACTGTCGTCGTCGACGGTCCAGACGGCGGCCGGGCAGACCGAGGTACATTCGTTCGTCGTACACTCGGTGCAGATGTCGGCGTTCTCGATGCCGAGGTGTGACTCACCCGAGTCGCGATACTTGACCGTGTAGAGTCGGTCCTCTGTGCTGACGTCTGGAACGTGTGGGTGTGCAGTGCTCATGATAACATCCTCCGGAAGCGCCACGCGCGCTTTGCCGCGCCGACCCACCCGCCGGTCGCGTCGAGCAGTCGCTCGCGGGCCGCGTCGGTGTGGGCTTCTTTCGACGAGCGGTCCATCTTGAAGTACTCCGTCTCCGCGTCGGCCAGCGCCCGCGGCAGGTCCTCGAAGAGGAACTGCCGGTCGGTAGCGATGGTTCGGTGGAACCAATCGTAGTGACGCAGGTTCTCGACGACGAACGAGTCTTCGAGGTCCCGCGGGTACGCCGCCAGCGCCGCTTCGTCGGTTCGGCCGTCTTCGATGGCCGCCGCGATTGCCTTCCCCGCGTGGTAGCCGCTTTCGACGGCCATGTTGGTCCCTTCGAGGTGGACGCCGCTGTTCAACACGAGGCCCGCGGCGTCGCCGACGACGACCGCCCCGTCGTAGACGAGGTCGGGCATCGCGTCGGCTCCGCCCTCCGGAATCGCGTGCGCGGAGTATTCGATGCGACGACCGCCGCGAACGAGCGGGGCGACCGCCGGGTGCGACTCGAAGGCATCGAGGGTCGCTTCGGGCGTCTGGCCCTGTGCCGCGTCTTCGATGCGGTAGGCGACGCCGACGCTGACGGTTCGTTTGTTCGTGTAGACGAACCCGCCGCCGACAGCCTCGCCGACGGCACCCTCGCCGAAGTAGTGGTACGCCGCGCCTGCGTCCCCGTCGAGGTGGAATCGGTCGTCGATGGTCTCGCGGTTCAGTTTGAACACCTCTTTTACCGAGACGGCGACGTCCTCGCGGTCCGGCCGGTCTTTGAGCCCGGCTGTCTCGCTGACGAGTGAGTTTGCCCCCTCCGCGAGGACGACGACTGGCGCTCGAATCTCACCGTCTGGGCGGTCGGTTCGCACGCCGACGATGGTGTCGCCGTCGCGGAGCACGTCGGTAACTGTCGTCTCGGTGATGAGCGTCACCCCCGCCTCCTCAGCCTGCTTCGCGAACCACTCGTCGAACCGCCGGCGGAGGACGGTGTACGAGTCGTTGTGCGGGTCGTCGCTCCACGCACTGGGTCGCATCGAGACTGCCGTCTCGTCGCCGTCCGCCGAGAGCATCGAGAACTTCTTTTCGGCGATGTAGCGTTCGAGCGGCGCGTCGTCGATGTCGACCAACTCGCGGATGGTCGGGGTGTAGAGCACCCCGCCGAAGACGTTCTTCGTCCCCGGTGCGGGACCGCGTTCGAGTAGTAGCACGTCGAGACCCTCGCGGGCCATCGTCAGCGCCGCGGCGGTCCCCGACAGTCCCGCTCCGACGACGATAGCGTCGTACGCGTCGTCGTAGTTCGGCGTCTCGGTCTGGTGGTTCGGTTTCTGTAGCGTCGGCTCGGATTCGCTCATGCTGTGACCTCCTGTTTCGCCCGAACGAGCGCCGTCAACTCCGGGAGTACCTCGTGGAGGTCGCCGACGATGCCGTAGTCGGCGTTTTCGAAGATGGGCGCGTTCGGGTCGGTGTTGACAGCGACGACCACGTCGCTGTCGTTCATACCTTCGAGATGCTGGACCGCTCCGGAGATTCCGGCGGCGACGTAGAGTTGCGGCCGGACGGTCTTGCCCGTCTGACCGACCTGTCTTGCGGGCTCGACCCACCCTTCGTCGACGGCGGCGCGAGTCGCGGCGACCTCGCCACCGAGTGCGTCGGCCAGTTCTTCGATGGGCGCGAAGTTCCCTTCACACCCTGCTCCGCCGGCGACGACGACGTCGGCGTCCGTGATGTCGACCACGTCGCCGACGACGCGCTCGATAACCGTCGAGAGCGTGTCTTCCTCCGCGACGACGACCTCGACTTCTTCGACGGCGGCGGCTGGGTCGGAAACATGCTCGGTCGGATTTCCGGCGTCGAAGACACCGGGGCGGACGGTTGCCATCTGCGGCCGGTGTGCGGGACACTTGATAGTCGCCATGGCGTCGCCGCCGAAGGTCGGGCGACTGGCGAGCAGCAGCCCTTCGTCGTCCACGTCGAGTTCGGTACAGTCGGCGGTGAGTCCGGCGTGTGCCGGAACGGCCACGCGGCCCGCGAAGTCGCGGCCGGTGTGGCTCCCGCCGATGAGGACGATACTCGGCTTTCGCTCCTCGACGAGCGCTCGGAACTGCTCGCCGTAGGGGTCCGCCCGATACGGTTCGAACACCGGGTCGTCGGCGAGGAGTGCCCGGTCAGCGCCGCGGGAGACGGCCGCTTCGGCGAGGGCTGAGACGCCGTCACCCATCACGAGCGCGACGAGGTCGTCGCCGGTCTCGTCGGCGAGTTCGCGGCCCTTCGCCAGCAGTTCCCACGAGACGGGCGCGACCACGCCGTCGTGCTGTTCGACGAACACCCACACGTCCTCGTACGCCTCGATGTCGACGCTCATTCAGACCACCTCCTCGATGTGTTCGTACAGGTCGTCGACGCTGTCGACGACGACTCGCTCGCGCTCGACGGGCGAGGCGGTGTCCATCCCGCCGACTTTGGTCGGCGAGTTGGCGAGGCCGACTTGCTCTTCGATGCCGAGGTCGGACGCCGTCCACTCGACCGGCTCGAACTCCGTCTCGGCGAAAATCTTCCGGTGGAGTCCCGCTGGACGGGGGACGTTCGCGCCGAACTCCATGGCGACGACGACCGGCAGTTGGGCGGCGACGCGCTCGTAGCCACCCTCTACGTCTCGTTTTCCGACGAGCACGCCCTCGTCGGGTCGTGGCTCCAGTGACTCGACGTAGGTGAGTTGCGACCATCCGTTGTGGGCGGCGATGCCGGGCGGCACCTGTCCGGTCGAGGAGTCAGTGCTCTCTTCGCCGCAGATGACGACGTCGGCGTCGAGTTCTGCTGCTGCCCGCGCGAGTGCGAGACTCGTCGGCCACGTGTCGCTGCCACCGAAGGCGCGGTCGGTCAGCAACACGCCGCCGTCGGCACCGGCACCGACCGCAGTCTGTAAGACTGCCTTGGCGACTGGCGGTCCCATCGTGATGGCCGTGACCGTCCCACCGACCGCTGCTCGCAGTTCGAGCGCCGACTCGACGGCGTTGCGGTCTGGACTGTTGAGGACCGCGGGCGCGTCGGAGCGATTCAACGTCCCCGTATCGGGGTCTATCGTGACGTCGTCGGCGTCGGGTACCTGCTTGACACAGACGACGATGTTCCATCCGTCAGTCATGATTGGACGGCGCCGTCGTGTGCGGCGCTCAGGTTTGATATACGGATGACGAGACTACATACGGGGGCTATCATTCTCGAAAGATAGGAACGGAGGTCGGCTATTACGGGCCGCTCGACGTATCTCTCGACTGGAGGATTACAATGTACACTCGCATTCTCGCCCCAGTCGATGGCAGTCCAGTAGCGGCCCGTGCGGTGAGTCACGCACTCGGCCTCGCCAAGCTAGCCGACGCGGAGATTCACGCTCTCTACGTCGAAAACACCGCCGAGAAGGAGGACGACGAGGAGAGCGTGGACACTGACCGAGGACGACGCGCACTCGAAGACGCCCGCGAACGCGCGGACGAACACGGTATCCCGGTCGAGACGACCGTCGCGGAAGGCGACCCGGTCGAGACCATCGCTGAGTACACCGACACACTGCGCGCGGACCTCGTCGTGATGGGCACACATGGGCGCGAGGGCGTCAACCGACTTCTCAACGGGAGCGTCGCAGAGCGCGTCGGTCGGAAGGTGTCTGTCCCGGTGATGACGCTCCGACTCGGGCACGGCGAACAGTCGGTGAACTCACCGCTCGAAGCACAGCGAATCGCGCGGGAAAAACTCGAACTCACCGGCCACGACGGCGCAGTCGTCGACGCACCGTCTCAGCAGTCGACGACGTGGGTCGTCCCCGCGAGCGACGACGACGGCGAGTACAACGTCCACATCGACAGCGCATCTGGTCGTGCGAACGTCGTTCACCTCGGCTGAAAGGCGTTACTCGAAGTCCAGAAGCGTCGCCGCTTCGTCGAGGAACGACTCGTAGACGCCCATCGCGTCTTCGATGGGTTCGGGCGAGGTCATATCGACGCCGGCGGTCTGCAGCACGTCGATGGGGTACTCGCTGCCGCCGAGTGCGAGCGCGTCGCGGTAGTCGGCCGCGGCGGACTCTCCTTCTTCGCGGATTCGTTCGACGATTGCGGCGGCCGCAGAGATACCAGTCGCGTACTGGTAGACGTAGTAGTTGTAGTAGAAGTGCGGAATCCGCATCCACTCACGGGCGATGTGGTCGTCCGTCTCGGCGTTCGCGTAGTACGTCGATTTGAGGTCGCCGTAGAGTTCGTCGAACCGGTCGGGCGTGAGCGCGCCGTCTTCTTCGGCAATCTCGTGAATCTGAAGTTCGAAGTCCGCGAACATCGTCTGGCGGAACAGCGTCGAGCGGAAGCGTTCGAGGTACTCGTCGAGGACGTGCATCCGAAGTTCGTCGTCGTCGACGTTCTCCAAGAGATACTCGGTCAGCAGCGTCTCGTTGACCGTGGAGGCGACTTCCGCGACGAAGATTTCGTAGTCGGCGTCGTGCCACGGCTGGGCCTCCTGTGCGAGTTCCGAGTGCATCGAGTGACCCAGTTCGTGCGCGAGCGTGAACATCGACGCCGCGTCGTCCTGGTAGTTCATCATGATGAACGGCTGGGTGTCGTAGGTACCGGCGGAGAACGCTCCGGCGCGCTTGCCGCGGTTTTCGTACACGTCGACCCAGCGGTCTTCGAGGCCTTCGGCCATCCGCGACTGGTACTCCTCGCCGAGCGGCTCGACAGCCTCGATGATGTACTCTTTCGCCTGCTCGTACGGGATTTCGGGGCCGTGGTCGCCGGTCAGCGAGACGTAGAGGTCCCACATCTGCAACTCGTCGGCACCGATGGCCTGCCGCTTTAGGTCGGCGTGGCGCTGCAGGTGGTCGAGGTTGTCGCGGACGGTTTCGAGGAGGTTGTCGTACACTTCGACCGGGACGTTGGGGCCGTCGAGTGCGGCCTCACGAGCGGTCTCGTAGTTGCGGATACGCGCCGTCTTCACGTCCTTCTTGACGCTGTTTTTGAGCGACGCGCCGACCGAATTTCGAACGTCCGCCCAGCGGTCGTAGAACTCCTCGTGGACGGTCTTGCGGAACTCGCGGTTCGGATGTTTCTGGAGTTTCGTGAAGTTCCCCTGCGTGATTTCGACGGATTCGCCGTCCGGTTTTTCGACCGTCGGGAACTCCATGTCGGCGTTGGCGAGCATCGAGTAGATGTCGCTCGGCGACCCGGTGACTTCCGAGAGGTCGGCGAGCACTTCCTCGACCTCGGCGGAGCGAGTGTGTTCCTTCGCCCGAAGCACGTCGTCGAAGTAGTGTTCGTAGGCTTCCAGCGCCGGTTCCTCCTCGATGAACGCCTCGATGTCGTCCCAGTCGAGTTCTTGCAGTTCGGGGTCGAGGTAGCTGACGGCGCTTCGCGCCTTCGACGCGAGTGCCTGTGCGCGGGCGGATTGCGCCTGGTACTCCTGATTTCGGGTGTCCTCACTGCTTCGGAGATTCGCGTAGGAGACGACCATCGACACCTCGCGGAGCACCGACTCCATCGTTTCGAGAAGTTCGAGCAGCGTCTCCGGGTCGTCGGTCACGTGCCCTTCGTACGCCGCCAGTTCGGGGATGCGCTCGGCGACCTCTTCGTAGGCCGCGTCCCACTCCTCGTCGGACGTGTAGATGCTGTCGAGGTCCCACTTGTACTCCTCGTCGATGTCGCTCCGCTCGGGAACCGAACTCATATTCGCTCGGTCGTACCCTCGGCTGGTAAGCCTTGTCAATCGACCGGCGGCGGAGAGAAACCGGGAGCGGTATCGACCTCAGTGACGCGTCGCGCGCGCCTGTCGTACCTGTGCCCCGTCGCGTACCATATCCTCGCAGTGCGGGCAGACTCGTGGATTCTCCATGCCGGCGGGGGCGAACACCCGGACATAGCCTTCTGTCACAAAAGATTCGCAGTTTTGACACTTTGGCATGGCAATCGCCGATACTACGTCAAATTAGTTATTGGTTGTGGGCAACATTTTTATTGGAGTTTCAGACGACCGGCGCAAGTCACTTGAGACGACGCCGTGTGGGTGGTCCATGGACGACATCTCCCCTGCGGCCCGCGACGTGTTCGCTCGCACGTGGACCGACGACCGACCGTGGGAGTTTCTCTCGCGACTGACTGCGCTCGGCGACCGAATGGCCGGAACTGACGGCGACAGGCGCGCCGGCGAACTCGTCGCCGAGGCGTTCGAAGACGCTGGCGTCCGCGACGTGGAGTACGACCCCTTCGAGATGGCGTGTTGGACGCGCGGGAAGACGACACTCACTGTGACCGCCCCCGACTCCCGCTCGTTCGAGGCCGTCGCCCTCCCGTACGCGCCATCCGCAGACGTGTCGGGACCACTCGTGGACGTGGGCTACGGGACGCCCGACGAGATAGACGAGAAAGACGTCGATGGCGCAATCGCCGTGGCGAGTACGACGACGCCCGCAGGCGGCCGATTCGTCCACCGGATGGAGAAGTTCGGCTACGCGCTCGGCGCCGGTGCCGTCGGCTTTCTCTTCGTCAACCACGTTCCCGGACAACTCCCGCCGACCGGCGCGCTCCGCTACGACGAGGAAGCACCTGCCCCTGCCGCGGGTGTGAGCAAGGAAACCGGAGACTGGCTGCGCGACTACGCCGAACGCGGCGGCGAAGCCCGCCTCACAATCGATGCGGAGACGACACCCGGCGAGAGCCGAAACGTCGAGGGTCGCGTCGGCTCTGACACCGACCGCGAACTCGTCGTCTGCGCCCACTACGACGCCCACGACATCGCCGAGGGCGCGCTCGACAACGGCTGTGGCATCGCAACTGTCGTCACCGCCGCCAGAATCCTCGCCGCGATGGACCTCCCGCTCGGGGTTCGCGTCGTCGGCGTCGGCGCGGAGGAACTCGGATTGACCGGCGCAGAACACCTCGTGGACCGCCTCGACCTCGATGGCGTCGCCGCGGTCGTCAACGTCGATGGTGCAGGACGGTTTCGCGACCTCGTGGCGATGACCCACGCCTCCGAATCGACGACCGAAGTGGTGTCCCGCGTTGCCGACGAGTCGAATCATCCGATTCGCGTCGAGGAGGAACCACACCCGTTCAGCGACCAGTGGCCCTTCGTCCGCGCTGGCGTCCCGTCGGTCCAACTCCACAGCGACAGCGGCGAACGCGGGCGGGGATGGGGCCACACCCACGCCGACACCCGTGACAAGGTCGACGAGCGAAACATTCGCGAGCACGCGATGCTCACCGCACTTGTCGTCCGGGAACTCGCGTCAGAGGCCGCCGCAGGTACTGTCTCGCGTCTCGACGACGACGACCTCGCCGCAGCCTTCCGGCAAGCAGACTTCGAGGTCGGGATGAAAGCGGCGGGTATCTGGCCGACTGGCTGGGACTAATCGCCGGCGGCGACTCCCGGTCTACTCCTCGCTCGTCTCGCTCTCGACGTTCAACGCCCCCTCTTCGGGAGTCGTCGCCGCCCGCCACCACACGAGTTCGAACTCGATGCTCTGTTTCGCCTCGGTGTCGCCTTGCGACCAGTCGGATTCACCTTCGAGTTTGAACGTAATCGGCTCGGCCGGCGACATCGTCACGTTTCGACCGCCGAGTTCGAGCGACACGTCTCCCTCACCGTCGAGTTGGTCGGCGAACTCCCGAAGGTAGTTTGCAATCTCTGCGCGACTCATCAACGCCTCAGTTTCCAGTTCTCCCATGCGCGACGATACGACGGGAACGCGCATAAAATGACGCGCAGGTGCTACGTTTGCACTACTCGGCGTTCGGGTGGAGTCTCGCTGTGATTCGGTTCAACAGACGGCTGGCAACTCGTCCAGCGAGTCGAGTTCGTAGGTCGGGTCGGCGGCGAGTTCGTAGCCGTCCCGATGCGGGCGGCGGATGAACGCCGAGTCGATGCCGGCGCGGGTGGCGGCGACGATGTCCACGTTGCTGTCGCCGACGTAGAGCGCGCTTTCGACGTCCAGTTGGTCCATTGCACGCTCGATGTAGTGGGGGTCTGGCTTCTTCACGCGCGCGCCCTCGACCGTCGGGTCCCGGCCGAACGCCACCTCGAAGCGGTCGGTCAAGTCGTACACGTCGAGGATGTGCTCGATAGTCTCGTGTTGGTTGTTGCTCACGACCGCGAGCGGGTGGTCGAGGTCGTCGAGCGCCCGCACGTCACTGTACAGTGGTTTCGTGCCGTTCTCCAGACAGTCGCGCTGCATCGCGGCGGCGTGGGCTTCGTGACTGGTCCAAAATTCGTCGGTGGGAACGTCGTGGATGCGACAGATGCGACGCAGACGCGTGAGCCCACCGTGGATGACGCCATCGACGGCTTCGGTCGTCGGGTCGACGTCGAACTCCGAGAATGCCCGTCGGACCGCTTCGCGTTTGACCTCCAAGAGCGTCGGCCGAGTCAGTACGCCGTCGTTGTCGAAGATGACAGCGTCGTAGCACATACGGGGACAATCGCACCCCAGTGAAGATAGCCTTGCTATGTGGGGCACGAACCACTCGGGAGCGCTATTGACCGCCACACAAACTGGCTATTGCTCCGAAATTCCGTCGCGAATCCGCGTTCCGACGCGCCACCCGATTCGGTCGGAAAGCGCCCGTTCGCCGAACGCCTGTACTGCGCTTTCGGCCGCGTCGGCATCGACCTCGAACTCGACACCGGGGTAGTCGACGGCCGTGAGGACGAGTGGTGTCGGCGGTGCTGGCGGGACGCCGTCCGGTCCCTGTAGGTGCTCAGAACTGAACACGTGGTCGAGCTTTTCCCTCGGTGCGGCACCCGTCGCGATGGCTCGCACGAGTGAGACGACCCGCCGGACGAGTTCGCGGGCGAACCCCCCGGCTTCGATACGGAACAGGAGGAAGTCGCCGTCTCGCCACACCTCGCCGTCGAGCGTCCGCACGGTTCCGACCTCGTCGGGCGTGAGGTTGTGGAAGTCGTGCTCGCCGCAGAGTTCGTCGAACACGGTCGCCGCGAGGTCGTCGAACACGGTCGCCGCGAGGTCGTCGTCGACGGCGTCGCTCGGGGCGTGCAGGTCGTAGACGTACTCCCGGCGGGAGGGGTGGTGTCTGGCGTGGAAGTCGTCGGGAACGTCGGCCGCGGCCCACGCCCGAATCGTTCCGGGGAGCTCGGCGTTCAGCGCCCGCGGCGTACACCACTCGGGGCACTCGAAGGCGACCGTCTGAGCCAGTGCCGAGACGCCCGCGTCGGTTCGGCCCGAGGCGGCGTAGCCGACTGGAACCGCGTCGGCATCGCAGATTCCGAGGGTGCGGCAGGCGTCGAGGAGAGTGTCTTCCACGGTTGGAACGTCAGGCTGTCGCTGGAACCCGTGATACGGGCGGCCGTCGTATGCGACGCGGAAGGCACGCATATGCCTGCGTTCTTCGCCGGACTATTACTCTGCTTCGACCGGCGAGTCCTCAGCGCGGACGGTGAACACCGGCACGTCGGACAGGCGAAGCACGCGCTCTGTGACGCTCCCGATGAGATACCGCTCCAGCCCGCGGCGGCCGTGGGTCCCCATCACGATGAGGTCGACGTCGGATTCTTCGGCATACGAGAGAATCGTTCGGTGCGGCGTCCCGTGTTGGACCTCGGTCACGACGTCGACGCCCGCTGCCTCTGCTTTCTCGACTGCTTTGGAGACGATTCGCTCGCCTTCGTCCTCGTAGGCACCGATGAGTCCACCGGCGTCCAACTGCGTCGCGTGGAGTACGCGCTCGTCGACGACGTAGAGCGCGTGGACCGTCGCGTCCATACGGTCTGCGAGGTCGACGGCTCGCTCCAGTGCCACGTCGCTCGGGGCGCTCCCGTCTAAGGGGACCAATATCGTGTCGTACATGTCGAGCGTGTCTACGGCAGGGGTGCACAAAAGACCCTTCGCGGCTCCCGGTGCGCGAGAATTTGGAGTGTTCGAGGCGCGGGTCGCGACCTACTCGTAGTCTTCGTAGGTCGGCGCGTCGCTCTCACCGGGGAAGTCGTCGACGGGCGCGGTCGTCTGGTCGCCGCTCTCCATGTCTTTGATAGTCACCTCGTCGTTTTCGAGGTCTCGCTCGCCGACGATGACGACGTACTCGGCGTTGATGGAGTCAGCGTAGGACATCTGTGCACCGAAGCTCCGACCGGCGACGTCCGTCTCGACGACGTTCCCCGACGCGCGGAGGTCGCGGGCGATACGCGATGCGACGTCGCGGGTGTCGCCGACGGTCAGGACGTAGTAATCCGTCGAGAGCGCTTCCTCGGGCCAGACACCGGCGCGCTGGCAGAGGAGTTGGAGCGTCGCGTTCCCGATTCCGACACCGACTGCGGGCGTCGGCTGGCCGCCGAAGGACTCGATGAGGTCGTCGTAGCGTCCGCCACCGAAGGTCGCACGCGAGACCTCGCCCGTCGAGTCGAAGCACTCGAAGACGACGCCCGTGTAGTAATCGAGGCCGCGGGCGGTCGTCAGCGACACTTCGCAGTAGTCGCCGGCACCGAAGTCCTCGGCCGCCGCGAGGACGTTCTGGAGGTTCTCGACCGCCGCAGCGACGTCGTCGCCGCCGAAGTCGGCGATTTCGTCGAGGTCGCCGCGGTCCAGCAGGTCGGCGAACTCGCTCGCCTGGTCGTACGAGAGGCCCGCATCGGACAGGAGACCGAGATACTCCTCGCGTTCGACCTTCTCGGACTTGTCGACGGCGCGGATGGCGTCTCGCACGTCCACGTCGGCGTCGAACGAGCGCAGGAGGCCGCCGAGGATGTCGCGGTGAGAGACGCGGAACTCGAAGTCGTCGGCGGTGAGTCCGAGGTCGGTCAGCGCCTCCGCCGCGAAGGCCAGAATCTCGGCGTCGGATTCGGGTTCGGTCGAGCCGAAGATGTCGGCGTTCGTCTGGTAGAACTCGCGGAAGCGACCCTGCTGGACCTGCTCGTAGCGCCAGAACGGACGGGTCGAGACCCACTTGATGGGCTTCGACAGCGCCTGCTGCTTGGCGACGACCATTCGGGCGACCGTCGGCGTCAGTTCGGGTGTCAGCGAGATGTCGCGGCCGCCTTTGTCCTCGAAGGCGTACAGCTCCTCGACGATTTCCTCGCCGGACTTGTCGACGTACATCTGGGTCCGTTCGAGGTGCGGCGTCCCAATCTCGCGGAAGCCGTAGCGGGCGGCCGTCGTCTCGACGGTGTCGATAACCTCGCGTCGAGCCGACATCTCTTCGGGGTAGAAATCACGAAAGCCCTTGAGTCGGTCGTACATGCCCATTCGTTGGCGAAGGCGCCGCTTGAAACCTGTTGTTCCGGGCAGTCGTCGCGTCCCCCCGACAGCCGGAGCGCGTCAGCCGAAGAGCGCGAGCAACCCACTCACGTCACCAATCGCGATGAGCGAGACGCCCGCGACGGCGAGGAACGCGGCGGCGAGGCGCGTGCCGAACTGCGCTTCGCGGAGGAGGACGCCGCCGAGGATGACGGCGATGACCGCTTGCGTGTTGACGATGGGCGACGCGATGCTCGCGGGTACCATCCCGAAGGCCGTCGAGGTGACGTGCTCGCCGACGGCGACGAGCGCGCCCGCTGCGGCGAACTTCGGCAGGTCGCCACGAACGCTGGTCCAGTTGCGGAGCGCGACGGGAAGCACCGCGAGACCGGCCCCGGCGAAGAGAATTGGGACGAACACGCTCGTCGGGATGGCGAGTTCTTGGAGGGCGACGCGTTTTCCCACGTCGCTGGCGGCGTAACAGGCCGCACTCGCCAGCGCGAGTTGTGCGGGCCGGGAGCGAACTGCTCGTCTGAGGGGGTCGAGCAACGCGCCGCCTTCGTAGTTCGCCACGTAGACGGCCGCGGTCGCGACCGCGACGCCCGCGACTTGCAGGCCCGTGAGGAACTGGTTCAAGAAGAGAATCTCGATGGGGAGGACGAACACCGGAACGAGCTTGTTTATCGGCGCGACGTAGGACACGTCCCCGGATTCGAGCGCGTCGACGAACAGGATGAACGCGACACCGACGAGCGCCGCGGTTCCGGCCACGATGGCGATACCCGACGCCCCGATGGTTGCGAGCGACGGCACAGCTGCGGGGTCGAGCGTCGCCGCCGACACGGGCAGGTACCACGCGACGGCGAAGACGTTGACGACGACGGTGATGACCGCACCCGGGTACCCTGGGAAGTAGCGCTTCAGCACGAAGATGTAGACGCCCCAGACGAACGCCGCGAGAACGGAGTAGAAGATTCCCGGGTCCATGACTCAGTTCCAGAGAGACGCGGTGAAAAGCGACGCGATACGGACCTCGACTGCCTATCGTCGGCCGTGCACGTAGCTCTGGACGTGGTCCGGGAACACTTCTTCGACGGCCTCTTGGCCGTGTTCGGCGGCGATGAGCCGACGCAGTTCGCCCTCGTAGTCGGCTTTCGGAATCTGTTCTGAGGGGCCGGTTTCGACGTCGAGATGCGTCTCGACGAGGCGGTCGACCGCGTTGCGGCCGAACCCCGAAAGCGGCGAGAGATAGTCCACGCCGTGTCGATCTTCGAGGCTCTGTGCCTGCGCTCGCGAGATAGACGGAACCCTATCGTCGCGGCGCGTCCCGTCGGCGACGGCGTCGAAGTCGAGGCCGCACACCGATTCGAGCGCGTGCTCGTGGACGTCTTGAATCCCGTTTCGGGGGTAGCCGTCGGCGACCATCTGCTCGGCTGCCGCGTCGGCGACGTCCGAGTCGAGTTCCAGCGTCTCGAACTCGTAGCCGAGTTCGAGGGCCGCGTCTTTGGCGTGTTTCCAGTCGTCGGTGACGCCGAAGTGCGCCGTCACGAGCGTGACGTCGTAAAACGAATCGAGGAGCAGCGCGGCGAGCGAAGAGTCTTTCCCGCCGCTGTAGAGGAGCGCGAGGTCCACGTCGTTATCGACGCCGGATGTTGAAGCTCTTGGATTCGGGCTTGAGCTCCTTCAGCAGGGCCTTCATCTTGTCGTCGTCGATGCGGCCCTGAATCCGCCCGCTCTGGGCGAGCGCGACAATCTGGCGTTCGACCTTCTCGGCGAAGTCCGGCTTGGACATCTGGACCGCGTTGAGTCGCTGCCGAGCTTCGTCGGTGAGGTACTGCTTCAGGAGCGCCTGCTTCTGCTGCTCAGCGCGCTGTTGGGCCGCCTCTTCGGCCTGCTGCTGTTCGGCCGAGCCCTGCTGGCCTGCCTGCTCTTGGAGCTCCTGCATCTTCTTTTTTCGAAGCTCCTCCAGTCGCTCATCGTCTGGGCTGCCACTCATACTCTAGGCCACGGTCTGACATCTGAAAACCATTACGGACCCCGCGCACAGACGGCTCTCGGCGGTGATACGCAGCGAAGAAGAACACTCGGTGAAGGAATCGGCGTCGTCTACGCGTAGCGCTCGAGTTCCGGACGGTCGAGGTCCGCGAGAACGTCAGAAGCGGCGTTGTCGAGGAAGCTCGTCCCCTCGGCCGTGATACGGCGACCTTCGCCCTTGGCGGTCTCGATGAGGCCTTCCTCTTCGAGCTGCTGGAGGAGCGTGCGGATAATCTTCTTCCCGGAGGAGTCGCTGTGCGTGCCAGCGACGCGGTAGCGGTTGGAACCGCGCTTGCGGCCGCCGTACTCGGTCGAGAGACGGTCGACGCCGACTGGGCCGTTCATGGCGACCTTGCGGAGCAGGCTCGCGCCGCGGATGAACCAGAAGTTGTCCTGCTGTGGGGGCAGTTCTCGGGTCTGGCCGGTCTTTGCGAAGGCCATCCAGTCGGGTTGCTCGATACGGTCCTCGAGTCGTCCGGCGACCTCTTCGATGAGGGCGTCCGCCGGGACGTCATAGATGGTTACCATGGCTATTCGTTCATAATCGCGGCGTTTAAAGGCATCGTATTCGCCCGATACGGGCGGTTGGAGGCTCGTGCGGCCCGACGGGCGTGTGTGGCTGACTCACCCCCGATTTCGTGCGTTCGGGGTCGGCGACGCTTCGGCTTCAGGTCTAGTGACACTCGGTTTCAAGTCCGCCGACCGCGGGCGCTTTCGACACCCATCACCAGCCCACCGAGGAGCGTCGGCACCCAGTAGATGAAGCCACGGAAGAGGACGACGCCCGCAGTCGCAACGTCGAACGAGACGGCCGAACTGGCGGCCGCGACGAGGATTGCCAGCGTCCACTCGATACCACCCGCGCCACCGGGAAGCGGCGTCACACCCGCAATCGCCCCAATCGGGACGACGAACAGGGCGATAGAGAACGCGATTGGCGCGCCGATGGCGTGAAACGCGAGCCAGAGGGCGAGCATCTGACAGAACCACCCGAACCCGGAGAGGCCGAGGGCGATTGCAAGCCCACGGGGGTTTCGGCCAACGCGCTCGATAGACCGGAAGAACCCGTTGATTCGGCGCTCGATACCGTCTGCGGTCGGAACTGTGAGCCGAGGGACGTACCGGGCAACCGTCCTGATAACCGGCGTGAGCGCTCGAATCACGCGGTGTTCGAGTTCGTACCGACGTTGCCACGCCGTGTACACGGCCGCGGGCACGCCGATAGCGAGCGCGATGACTGCGACGAGCGCGATTTCGAGGTTGCGTCCGAGTGTGACCTCGGTCGCGTAGTATCCGGCACCGATGAGCGCGATAGTGATAGACGGCACGAAGTTGAGCGTGTCCACGCTCGCGATTGCCGCCAGTCCCGTCTCGTACTCGGTGTCGGTACTCCGGGAGATGAGGAGTGCGGTGACTGGTTCGCCGCCAGCCTGTCCGAACGGCGTGATGTTGTTGGAAAACATCGCGCCCGCGAAGACGAGAAACGACCGGGGAACGGAAATGTTGATACCGAGCACGCCGAGCACCGTCTTCAGCGACGTTCCCCACGAGGCCAGCCACACGAGCGTAATCGCGAGGACAGCGGCGAGGAAGACGGGGTCGGCCATCGTCAACCGGTCGACGAGTTCGTCCACGCCCGCGAAGTAGAACAACACGGCGAAGACGACGAATGCGCCGGCGAAGCCGAGGAGGGTCGCGCGGATATTTTCGCGGGCCATCTGCCGGGTGTGCGTCTACGACGGGCATTAAGCCACCGGATTAGGGGCGGAGTTTCGACTCCCGGAGGCGGGTTTCGGTCGTATCGACCGCCCCGGATAGATGGACATTTCCGCCCCGGGCTACACCTCGGGAGTATGGACGAGCGCACCGCCTTGCGAATGCTCGCTGCGGACCTCCCCGACGCGGGCGACGACGCCGCCGTCGTCGACGGGTTAGTGGTCACGACCGACATGCTCCACGAAGTGACCGACTTCCCGACTGGGACGACCCGCTACACTGCAGGCTGGCGAGCGGTCGGTGCCTCACTCTCCGACGTTGCGGCGATGGGCGCGACGGCGACCTGTGCTGTCGCCGTGTACGCCGCCCCGGAACTCGACGAGACCGACCTCGCCGACTTCCTCGACGGGGCGCAGGACGTGTGCGACGCCGTCTCCGCCGAATACGTCGGCGGCGACTTGGACACCCACCAAGAGTTCACGACTGCGACGACCGCCATCGGCCGCACCGACGACCCGGTCCTTCGCTCCGGTGGTCGACCCGGTGACCTGCTCTGTGTGACGGGCGAACTCGGCCGGTCGGCGGCCGCCGTCAGATTGTTCGAATCGGGCGACGTCGAACGGGCGAACGACCTTTTCCAGTTTACTCCGCGTGTCCGCGCTGGTGTCGAACTCCGGGAGTTTGCCACGTCGATGATGGATTCCAGCGACGGTCTCGCCCGTTCGGTCCACCAACTCGCGGAGGCGAGCGACTGCGGATTCGACCTCGACTGGGACGCGCTTCCCGTCCACGACGCGGTCCGGGAGGTCGCGACCGACGACGCCGACCGCAGAGAACTCTCGACGTACTTCGGCGAGGACTTCGAACTCGTGTTCACGATTCCCGAAGCCGAACTCGACGCCGCCCGCGACGCGGCCGACCTGCCGCTCACTGTGGTCGGACGCGCCACTGACGGGTCAGAAGTCGTCGCCGATGGCGATACGGTTCCGGACCGAGGATACACTCACGGCGGCGACTGACGGGAACACAGAACTGGAGATCGAAACTCCACAACGGGACCAACTCCGCAGCGAGAATATTCTACGCGGGGATGAACTGAATCGGAACCAAGAGGAAACACGCCGCGCCGAGGGCGAACGTGAAGACGCCGACCGCGATGCGCTTGGGTCCGAGCGGCGTCTCGTCGACTGGATTCGCCGGGCCGTTGTACGCGATGAACGTCGAGAGGAGGCCCCAGAAGAACCAGAGCCCGACGGAATCGTTGATGCCCATGTTGCGCACGTAGTGGAGGTATCCGGCGATACCGAACAGGAGCAGGGGGACCGCGGCCGCGACCGACTCCTGTCGCTCGCCGAGCATCGCCCGCAGCATGTGTCCACCGTCGAGTTGGCCGACAGGGAGCAAGTTGAGGACGGTGAAGAACATCCCGACCCACCCGCCGATGACGACGGGGTGGACGGTGGTCCGCGGGTCCGGGTACTCAGTCGGTTGGTCGAGTGCGGCCGCGATTGCGTCCAAAAGCGGCGGGTTGTTGAACACGATGATGTCACTAGACCCCGACAGCGCCCACTGCGGGACGGTCATCGGTTCGAGCGAGAGTCCGATGGCGGTGACGACGATTGTCGCTGCGAGCCCGGCGAGCGGCCCGGCGACGCCGATATCGAACAGCGCCTTTCGGTCGGGCATCTGTCCGCGCATTCTGATAATCGCCCCCAACGTGCCGAACGGGAAGATGAAGGGGATGAGATAGGGGAGAGACACGTCCACGCCGTGGTATCTGCCGACGAGATAGTGGCCGAGTTCGTGAACCGAGAGCACGCCGAGAATGGCCGCGGTAAAGGGCCACGCTTGCAGTGCGAGAAGCGGATTGGCGGTGAGGTCCGACATCGGAACGTAATACCACGCGTACGCACCGACGAACAGGGTCGAGAGAATCGTCGCGAACAAGAGAGCTACGTTCTTCCACGGGACGCCGTCGATACCCGGTGAGATTGGCTCGACGACGACTACGTCACCGCGGCCCATCGAAGACGTCTGGACCTGCACTTCGTAGCCTGCATGGCGGAAGTCGGGCCAGACTTCGCGAACGAGCATCTGCTCGGGGACGAGCGACTGCCCGTAGTAGATGATTCGGTCGCCGTCGGTCTGTGTTTCGTGAACGTCGAAGACTGTCTGGAGGGCCTCGACCGGCGGGCTATCCGCCGACTCGAACTGTTCCATCGAAGCGAGCTACGGGTGGAGCGTGCATAAATCCCGTGACGACACTGTCGTGAGCGGTTTTCACTCTTGCACTCGGCTCTCGATTAGTCGGTCGGCTAGAAAAACGAACTGTCGAGAGCATCACGGGACATCTCGACGGGGCTGGGGGAGCTGGCCCCGTGGGGGATTCGGGGCCGGAGCGTGGGGTTGGTGATTGTGCAGGGGGCTTAGTGCGTGAGTGGGGTCACGCGGTTGCTATACGGGGACACATGGTGTCTGTGCGGGGACACATGGTGTCTGTGCGGGGACACGTGGTGTCTCTGGGGGCGTTCGAGCCTGTGGGGGGCTTCGAGCTCACTTAGGCCGTCTCGACGCGCCACGTCGTCGCACTCGTGTACGACCACTTCTCGATGGTCAGGTCGGTCGCGGAGTCGCGAAGCTTGACCATCAGCGCGCCGATTTCCTTGGGGGAGAGACCGACGTCGTCCGCGATGAACTTGCTCTTGAAGTACATCTCGCCGTCCTTCGCACGGTCGGCCAGATACTGCTTGAGTCGGTCTTCTTTGGAGCTACCGTCTGTGGAGGGAGTTGCTGTCGCGCTCATCTGATACACCTCACTCACCTCTATACCTGCTGGGGGTGTTATAAAGGAAGGACCGTTGGAATTAGTTCGGTCGCTTTCAGCTTGAATAGACGAAAACGGTACATTTTATGAATCTTTTAGAGACGTTTAGATTCTTTAGAAGCACTCCTAAGAGATTTATTCACTCATAGAAAATCCGATACTATATTGGGTAAAATGCCCCTGAATCTCCCGATTTCAGGGGCGTTTTGCGGCAACAATGTCTGGTAGTTGGTCGATGTCTGACGGACGCGTCGCCGGCCGACAATCAGTCAGGGAGACAGAGGGTCAGCGTTCGTGACGCCAGAACTGGTCTTCGACCGTCGTCTCTTTCTTGAAAATCGGAACCTCGTCTTTCAGCCGGTTGATGCCGTCTTCGACGGTCCGAAACGCCTCTTCTCGGTGCCCTGCGAGGACGACGACGAACACGATGTCTTCGCCGTCTTCGATGACGCCGACCCGGTGGTGCATGAGAACGCGTTCGACGCCGTCTCTGTCTTCGAGTTCCTCGGAAATCGTCGCCATCTTCGACTCTGCGACGCCGTCGTACTTCTCGAATTCGAGGCTCGTCGTCCGTGGGTCGTCTTCTCCGTCTTTCGCCCGAACTCGCCCGGTGAAGGTGGCGATTGCGCCCGCGTAATCGGCTCGTGGGTCCCGTTTCACCTGCTCGACGAGTGAGTCGAGCGTGACGTGCGGTTCGAACCCGTCGATTTCGTGAGCCAGTTCGTCGAGGTCGAGGTCGCTGAACGCCTCTGCTTCAGCCACGATGTTTTCGGCGTCCGCGCCGCCGAGTGCGACCGTCGGGAGTGTCGTCTCCGGGAACCCGGAGACGAGGGCGTAGTCGTATTCCGAAGCTACCTCGTCGAGCAGTTCGTCGAGGGGACGGTTCGACCCGGTACCGACCCAGTTCCCACCCGGTGTGAGCCCGTACGCGCCGTCGACCGCGTCTGGGGGATTCTCGTCGGCCTCTCTGCTCGGGAGCGATTCGATAGTTGCTACGCGCCCGTCGAGCCGCGAGGCGAGTCGCTCACAGAGCGTCGTTGCCCCTGACCCGACGACACCGAGTACCTGCATACCCGGTGAGACGGTCCGAACTGGTTTAAGAGTGCTCCGAGGGTGCGGTCTCCGGGTCGGAAGTCGCGTCGCTGTCCGATGTTTCGTCGCGACCGGTCGGTCGCGTCCGGTAGAGGTACAGGGCGATACCGAACCCAGCGAAGCCACACGCAGTCGCAACCCACGGTGCAACTGCTCCGAGCGTGGTGTCGGCCGTCGCCGGGAGCGTGTCGTACTGCCAGAGCGCCCACCCGACGGAGAAACACGCCACGAGCGCCCAGTTGAGTCCGCTCCGGCGGTCGAACTCCCCACGTCGATGGCGGATGAAGAGGGCCCCGAGCGCGAGTATCCACCCGACGACGAGGAGCGTAACCGTCTCCACGGTGACGAGTCGCATACCGGTAGTGGCCGCGAGAGGGGTTTAAAGTCCTCGACACGGGCGTCTCGCACTTGACCTCGACACGGGCGTCTCGCACTTGATAACCCTTAAGATGCGCTCCCGGATACCCGTGTGCAATGAGAGTCGTCATCTCCATCGGCGGTAGCGTACTCGCGCCGAACCTGGATGCCCGGCGCGTCGAGGGCCACGCCTCCGTCGTCGAAACACTAGCACGAGAGGGGTGCGAAATCGGTGCGGTCGTCGGCGGCGGCGGTGTCGCCCGCGACTACATCGGTGCCGCCCGTGACCTCGGCGCGAACGAGGTCCAACTCGACCAAATCGGAATCGACGTAACGCGAATCAACGCGCGTCTCCTCATCGCGGCGCTCGGGTCGCAGGTCGACCCCAAGGTACCCCACGATTACGAGGACGCGGGCGACGCCATCCGTCGCGGCGATATCTCGGTGATGGGCGGCGTCATGCCCGGCCAGACCACCGACGCCGTCGCGGCCGCACTCGCCGAGTACGTCGACGCCGACCTGCTCGTCTACGCGACCAGCGTCGACGGCGTGTTCAGTGCCGACCCGAACGAAGACGCCGACGCGACGAAGTTCGAGGAGATGACGGCAAGCGAACTCGTCGACGTCATCGGCGACATCGAGATGAACGCCGGGTCGTCCGCACCCGTGGACCTCCTCGCGGCGAAACTCATCGAGCGCGCGAAGATGCGCACTATCGTCCTCGACGGGACGGACCCCGAGCGAATCGAACCGGCCGTCCTCCGCGGCGAGCACACCGGGACCGACATCATCCCCGAGGGCGGCGACGAACCGACCTACTGGGCACAGTGAGATGAGCGCAGAGGCCCCTTCAGACGAGACGGACGCACAGGACGACGGCTTCCACGACTTCTGGGCCGACGACGTCGCCGACGAAATCGAGGCCCGCGACCCCGACGAGCCAATCGTCATCAAAGGTGGCGTCTCGCCGTCCGGCGTCGCCCACCTCGGCAACTTCAACGAAATCATGCGCGGCTACTTCGTCGCCGAAGTGCTCCGCGAGCGCGGCCACGAGGTTCGGCAGGTCTTCACCAGTGATGACAAGGACCCGCTCCGAAAGCTGCCGCGCAAACTCGCCGACGAAGACGGGAACATCGTCGGCCTCGGTGAGGTGGACGCCGGCGCGCTCGGACGCAACCTCGGCAAGCCATACACCGCTATCCCGGACCCGTTCGGCGAGACCGACTCGTACGCCGCCCACTTCGCGTCGCTGCTGAAGGCCGATGCCGACCGCCTCGGCGTCCCCGTCGAGATGCTGTCGAACACCGAGATGTACGAAAACGGCGACTTCGACCCCGTCGTCGAACACGTCCTCGAAAACATCGAGACGGCGCGCGAAGTCCTCTCGGAGTACCAGTCGAAGGTCGACGACGACTACGTCCCGTTCAACCCGGTCTGTTCCGAGTGCGGGAAGATTACCGAGACGGTCACCGACATCGACCTCGACGCGGGCACCGTCGAGTACGTCTGTACCGACATGACCGTCGGCGACAACACCATCGACGGCTGCGGTCACGAGGGGACGGCGACGTTCCGCGAGGGCAAGTTGCCGTGGCGCTTCGAGTGGCCCGGCCAGTGGCAGGTCCTCGGCGTCGACCACGAACCGTTCGGCAAGGACCACGCCGAGGGGTCGTGGCCCTCCGGTAAGGATATCGCCGAGAACGTCCTCGAAATCGAACCGCCGGTCCCGATGGTCTACGAGTGGTTCACGCTCAACGGCGAGGCGCTGTCCTCGTCGGCCGGGAACATCGTCACCGTCCCGGAGATGCTCGAACTCCTCGAACCCGAGGTGCTGCGGTACTTCTTCGCGCTCAACCCGCGGAAGGCCCGCGACCTCGACCTCACCCGTCTCGACCAGTTGGTCGACGACTTCGACCGCTTCGAGCGCGCGTACCACGGTGAAGTCGACGACGAGAACCTGACGCGCTTCGCCAAGCGCGCGTACCCCTTCGTCGTCGACGACGTGCGCGAAGACCGGATTCGCCTCCCGTACACGTTTGCGGCCGTCCTCGGCATGACCGACGACGAGGACCTGCGAATCAAAATGGCCCGCAACGAGGGCTTCTTCGACGAGGACACCCCCGAAGACGTCATCGACGAGGCGCTCGAACGCGTCGAACTCGCCCGCCACTGGGCCGAGAAGATGGACAATCAGTACAACTACCGCCTGCAGGTCGAGTTGCCGGCGTTCGACTTCGACGCGGATATCGAAGCGGCGCTCGACGACCTCGCAGACTTCGTCGCCGACGGCCACGACGGCGAGGAGATTCAGGGCGAAATCTACGAGACGGCCCGTCGCCACGACATCGAGATGGGCGACTTCTTCGCCGCCGGCTATCGTCTCTTCTTCGACGACACGCAGGGGCCGCGACTCGGCGAATTCCTCGGCGAGTTAGAACAGGACTTCGTCGTCAAGCGTCTCCGAAGAGAAGACTGAGGCGTTTCGCGTTCCGTTTTTCTCCGTTATCGGCGTCCGACGTGCAGTGCGCCTGCCGCGAGTGCGACGAGCGCGCCGACCGCCGTCACGGGACCGAATCCGGGGACGGGCGACTCGGTCGACGCCGCGGAGGTCGTTTCAGCCTGCTTCACGACGACACCCTCGGCCTCTGCGAGCGTGCCCGAATCGTCGGCGACGGTCACGGTGAACGTCGAATTGGTCGGGATGTCGCTGAAGTCGAACGTCGCGGTGAAGTTACCGTCCTCACCGACCGACACCTCGCTGGTCTTCAGGAACGCCGGCTCGGTGTCGCCGGATGCACGGACTCGGACGGACAGGTTCTTGTCGGCCGAGAGGTCAGACGTGCCTTGGATAGCTGCGTCGTCGCTCGACGTGACAGTCACTTGCTCGCCGTCGCTGACGATGGAGACCGAATCGTCCTGTGCTGTCACGACTGACGCACCTCCGACGAGCGCTCCGATGACGACGAGTGTCGCCACGAACACGTGACTTGGAGATCTGATTGAGTCGAACATAGTCATCCAACCGTACACGATATTGTGAAAAGCCACTGACGAAATGTCAAGTGGTTCTTTGAGTCACCCGGAAGGAACCGGCGGTGAGTTCCAACGGTGTGGGTTCAGTTCTCCTCGATGGCGTCGATAACGACTGCACCGACGACGACGAGACGCGGGTCGATGGTGTCGAGTTCGATGTCGATGGTGTACTTGTCGCGGAACGAGAACTGCTCGCCGACCGACCCGACTGCGGTGCCAGCGGCGTCTTCGATACGGTAGGAAAACGGAATGAGTGTCGAGATGACGCGGCGGGCGATGGCCATCGGGACGTTGTCCTCGACGATGCGCCCCACGACGTTCCCGTCCGGCCCGAGGAGTTGGTAGGTGTGCTTCGCGAACGAGAACGCGCCGCGCTTCACCGCCCCTACTCGCTCGCCGGTCTGGCTATCGACGATGTCGTAGGCGGCGGACACGTCGAGGACGCTGTCTGCTTTCACGCGGAAGCGCTCGTCGCCCGTGTCGTAGTCGTTGAGTCGGAAGTCCTCCTTCAGTTTGAACTTCTTCTTCTTCGCCGAGAGAACTGGCTCGTCGTCCTCGTAGACCACGTATTTCGTGCCGATGGAGACTTTCTGCCGGACTTCGTAGCGGGAACTGTCGAACATGCTCTGTTGTGGTCCCGGCACGGGGTAAAAACCCTTCTGGGGGACGACTTATGTCGTCATCGCGCGTATCGTGGCCTGCAGAATCCGTTCCCCGAAGGACGACCCGCGGCTTCGGCCGCAGTGATTTCACATGTCTCTCATCGACTTCATCCGGTCAGTAGAACAGTCCGCAGACGAAATGGAAGTCGAACTCGAAGAGTTCGACGCAGACTCCGAACAGGCAGCCGTGTCCGACGAGGACTCCTCGGGCGGGCGCTCGCTGGGTCGATTGCTCGTTCTTGCCCTCGTCGCGGCCGGCGTCGCTTACGTCGTGTACCGCCTTCGCTCGTCGTCGTCCGAGTCGTTCACCGACATCGAACTCGACGATGACGACGAACACGCGAGCGACAGCGACGACGCGACAGTGACCGTCGAACACGAGTCCGAAACCGACGCGGACGACGGTGAGTTCGACTTCGACGCTGACGCCGACGAGAGCGATGCCGGCGAAAGTGACGAGCACGCCGCAGACGAAGACGAGCAGGCTGCTGCCGACGACGACGCCGTCGAAGTCGAAGTCGAGTCGCCCGACGACGACGAGACCGAGGACGCGTAAAACTCGCCGACCACGGTAGCACCGTAACCCGAACGCCTTTTGGTTCGCGCCGTCTCCCTTCGAGCGATGAATACGCTGCTGTGGGTCTTCGCCGGACTCATCGCTTACTCCCTCCTCACGGCGGTGTTGCGAACCCGGGGTATTCTCCCCGAATACGTCCGCGTACAGGGTCCGCTCACCACCGTTCACACGCGTCGCGGCCGCGAGCTACTCGACAAACTCGCCGCTCCCAAACGCTTCTGGCGCGCGTGGAGCAACATCGGCCTCGGCGTCGCGCTCGTCATCATGGTCGGGACGTTCGTCCTCCTCGTGTTCCAGGCCATCCTCATCGTCCAGCGCCCGCCCGCTCCCTCCGCGGTGAACCAACCGCAGAACTTCCTCGTCATCCCCGGCGTCAACGACTTCCTGCCGCTTTCGGTCGCGCCGGAGATTCTCTTCGGGCTTCTCGTGGGTCTCGTCGTCCACGAGGGCGGTCACGGCATCCTCAGCCGAGTCGAAGATATCGAAGTCGAGTCGATGGGAATCGTCCTCCTGACGATTCTTCCGGTCGGTGCCTTCGTCGAACCGTCCGAAGAAAGCCAACGCCGCTGTGACCGGGGCGGAAAGTCCCGAATGTTCGCCGCCGGCGTGACCAACAACTTCGTCGTGACGATTATCGCCTTCGCGCTCCTGTTCGGCCCGGTCATCGCCTCTATCTCTGTCGCGCCCGGCGTCGCAGTCGCCGGCGCGTACAGCGGTTCTCCCGCTGCGGCGGCGGGTATCTCCGGCGGCGACCGTGTCACCGCAATCGACGGCACGCCGGTCAACACGACACAAGACCTCGACGCGGCACTGCTCGCGTCCGACGACGGAACCGTGGACGTCGAAGTCGACGGCGAAAAGACAGTCTCGGTGTCTCGAACGCTCATCATCGCCGGTTCCGTCGCAGGCAACCCGGCGAACCTCACGGTCGAGCAGGGCAGTGACCCAATCACCGTCAACGCGGTCAACGGAACGCCCGTGAGCACGCAGGCCGATTTCGTCTCGGCCGTCGGCGACAGTCGGTTCGCTCGAATCGACACGTCGGCCGGTGAGCGCGTCATCCCGGTCGGCGCGTACATCACGAACATCGCCGAAAACGGGCCGCTGTACAACGCGACCGAGACGACAGAGCCGCTTATCGTGACCGCGTTCGACGGCAAGCGCATCGTCACGTCGGCCGACTTGCAGGCGGCACTCGACGAGACCGACCCCGGACAGACCGTCTCTGTCGAGGTCTATCAGGACGGGTCGTTCGAAACCGTGGACGTGACGCTCGGTGAGAACCAACAGGACGGAAACGGCTTCCTCGGCGTCAACATCTTCGGAACCAGCGGGCTTCTCCTGACGGACTTCGGCGTCCGCGAGTACCCCGCAGGGACGTACCTCTCACTGCTCGGTGGTGACGGCGGCGAGGGCGGGAATGCCGTCGGCAGCGCCTTCGGCGAGTCGCCGCTGCAACTCGTCTACGTCTCGCTGTTGCTTCCGCTCGCGTCGGTCGTCCTCGGGATTCCGAACTTCCCCGGCTTCACCGGACAGGTCATCAACTTCTACCAGGTCGGTGGCCCCTTCGACTTCCTCGGCGGCGGCGTCTTCCTCTTCGCCAACCTCCTGTTTTGGACGGCGTGGATTAACCTCCAGTTGGGGCTGTTCAACTGCATTCCCGGTTACCCTGTCTCTTATACACATCTC
>NZ_AOLI01000017.1 GCF_000336955.1 Haloferax larsenii JCM 13917
CGCCATCAGAGATGTGTATAAGAGACAGATATTCGGGCCGACAGTCCTCGGCGGGTAACGCACTCGCCGCGACAGAGGCCTACTCACCGCGACCCGACCCCGTCTCGGAGTCGCACGCGAGGACTGCACGCGAATCAATCCGTCGTTCCCGGATTCAGAAAAGACTCGCAACTTCAATACCGGATGACTCCTAACGCCCCTGTATGGTAGAGGCCCCACAGACCGACGAGGGCTGGTTCGCGCTGCACGACTTCCGAACGGTCGATTGGGACGCGTGGCGGGACGCGCCCGAGCACGAGCGCCGTCGCGCAATCGAAGACGGCGTCGCGTACCTCGACTCCCACGAAGCGGTCGAAGACGACGAGGCCGGTGCGACGGCCGTCTTCTCCATCCTCGGCCACAAGGCCGACTTCGTCGTCGTCCACTTCCGGCCGACGCTGGACTCGCTGTCCCGCGCCGAGCGCCGCTTCGAGCAGACGGCACTGGCCGCGTTCACCGAGCAACCGACCTCGTACGTCTCCGTCACCGAGGTTTCGGGTTACGTCTCGGACGACTACTTCGAGGGCAACGAAGAGGACGTCGACACGGGACTGCTCCGGTACATCGAGGGCAAACTGAAGCCCGACATCCCGGACGACACCTACATGGCGTTCTATCCGATGTCGAAGCGCCGCGGCGAGAAACACAACTGGTACGACCTGCCGTTCGACGAGCGCCGGGAACTCATGTCCACCCACGGCGACACGGGCCGCAAGTACGCGGGCAAAATCAAACAGGTCATCGCCTCCTCGGTCGGCTTCGACGACCACGAGTGGGGCGTCACGCTCTTCGGCGACGACCCGACCGACATCAAAGATATCGTCTACGAGATGCGCTTCGACGAGGTTTCGAGTCTCTACGGCGAGTTCGGCCAGTTCTACGTCGGGCGTCGCTTCCCGCCGTCTGACCTCGGCGCGTTCCTCGCGGGCGACGCCGTCCCGACGAGCGAGTTCGGCGACGAATCGCATCACCACGCCCACGCGCACGACGAAGGCGGACATCACCACGGTGAGGGCGGTCATCCCCACGGTGGCGGTGAAGGCGGACACCACCACGGCGGTGAAGGTGGACATCACGGCGGCGGTCACGGCCACGGTGAGAGCGGCCACCACGGTGGCGACCACGGCCACGGCGACTCGGACGACGAAGCCGACAGCGAAGACATCCGCGGCCAACTCGAAGACCTGAACATCTACGCTGGCCAGCCGCACGGCGAGGACGTCTACGCGACGGTGCTGTACTCCGAAGCCGACTCCGCGGAACTCTTCGACGAAGTCGAGGGTCTCCGGGGTAACTTCGACCACTACCCGACGCACGTCAAGACCGCCGTCTACGAGGCCAACGACCGCGACCGGACCGCAGTCGTCTCCATCTGGGAGACGGCGTCGGCCGCCGAGACGGCTGCCGGGTTCCTCTCGGAACTCCCCGGTATCGTCGAGCGCGCCGGCGAAGAGTCCGGCTTCGGGACGATGGGGATGTTCTACACCGTCAAGCCTGACTACCAGACGGACTTCGTCGAGAAGTTCGAGACCGTCGGCGGCCTGCTCGAAGACATGGACGGCCACTTCGATACGGACCTGATGGTCAACCTCGAAGACGAAAACGACATGTTCATCGCCAGTCAGTGGCGCTCGCAGGAAGACGCCATGGGCTTCTTCCGCTCCGACGAGTTCCGCGACACGGTGCAGTGGGGCCGTGACGTGCTGGCAGACCGGCCGCGACACGTCTTCTTGGCGTAGAGACGCTGCCGAACAGCGGTTTTCTTTTTCTCACTCGGTTGCGGTCTCACGCGACTGGTTCGACCGGAACGTCTCGGTGGACGAGTCCGTCTGCGTCACGACTGCTTCGGTCTCGACCAACGCGTTCAGTCGGCGTTCGAACTCTTCGTCCGAGAGTTCCCCTGCTGCATAGCGTTCCCGGAGCACTTCGATGGCGGATTCGTCGTCGACAGGGTCATATCGGGTTGGCTCTTGGCGTCGCGTCTGCTGGTAGTTCTCGGATGACTCCTCACCCAGAACTCGTCGTCGAATTCGCCGACCCGCGTAGGCAACGAGCATGGCCGCTGGCGTGGCGAAAAAGAATATCGTCAACGCCAGTTGCGCGTTAGCAGACACAATCAAAATCGCCAGCATGAGCCAGAAGCCGGTGACGAGCCCGAAAAGCGGGGGACTTCGAGCGACGGCACCTGCCTCCTTCGAGAGCAGCGCTCCGATTCGTTCGAGGGCCATTAGCCGAAACTGTCTCTCGAACTACAAAAAAGTACGTTGCTGAAGTGTGTGAGCGCGCAGGTAGGCGATTACAGGAACTGGCCGCGGCCTCGACCTCGCCCCCTGCCGGGGTTGTCCTCGTCGTGACCATCGGGGTCGTTGCCGTGGCCGCGGTCGTGGTCTTCGCCGTCGTCGCCACCGCGACCGCGCTCTTCGGGCGTGTAGACGTACAGACAGTCGTTTTTGTACGAGCGGCCGAACTGGTCGGCGTCTTCACAACAGAGGACGCGACCGTCGTCCAGCACCGAGACGTTGTCGACGTTGATGAGCGCGTCGTCGGCGATGTCGGCCGGGTCGCTCGCGTCCGGGCCGACGATGACGGGTTCGAGCGTCGAGACGTTGTAGTCGGATTCGAGTTCCGCGCGGTAGACGACGCCGCCGTCGACGCGGTCGAGTTGGATATCGCCCTGGTCGTTCGACATGTCGTCGTTGAGCTCCGAGACGCCGAAGTAGACGTAGTCGCCGGGACGAGCACCTTCGACGCTGTCGATGCCTTCGGCCTTGTTGAACTCGATGCTGGCTCCGATTTCCTTCGCGGCCGCGCGGGTCTCGATGAAGGGGACGCGACGGAGTTCCTCGTCGACTCCGTCGGGGCCGCGGCGTTCGTACTGGTCGGCCCACTCGACGATTTCCTCGTCGGTGACGTAGTCGCGGTTGCCGTCTTCGACGACCGCCTTGTCCGCCGCTTCGAGGATGTCGGGCGTCACTTCGTCGCCTTCCTCCCAGTCGGTGTGGCTTTCGAGGTAGTCGACCTGCGTGATGTCGTCGTACTCGGCAATCCACGATTCGACTTCGGCGTTGCTCGCGTGACCGAGTTCGACCCACTCGATTTCGAGGTCCACGTCGGTCGGTGGGCGTTCGACCGCGGCGTCTCTGTTCGTCACGTACGGCGCGTAGAGCGTCCCGGCGACCTCCATCGGGTCGTCGTAACTCGGAATCGGTCTGTCGGAGACGAATTTGTAGATACCTTTGCTGTCGCCGTCGGAGGCGAGGTAGACCGTCCGCTCGTCGGTCTGCACGTCGGGACACTCCCACGCGGCGCGGCCCATCACGTAGTACTTGACGGGTTCGGGCGTCTCGGCGGCTGGCTCGCGGAAGTCGACGATGTAGCCGTAGCGGTACGGGTTCGGGTAGGTGTCGCCGATGGGCGTCAGGTCGTTGCCGGAACCGGACTGGTCGACCGGGTCTGCACCGAGGTAGTACGCGAGCAGTTCGACGCCGGTAATCGCCCAATAGCCCTGGACGTACCACGAGTCGTCGTAGTACTCGTCGACTGCGGACTGAATCTCCGACGGGTTGGGACGGTTCCAGAACTCGTGTGCGCCGCGGAGTCCCGTTCCGGTCCCCTGTTCGACGATGTCGCCGACCGAGGCGGTCATCGAGACGCGCGGATGACCGTAGTTCTCCTCGGCGGAGAGCATCGTGTTCCACGGACTGTGGTCGCCGTAACAGTTGATTCGGGTCCCGCCGAGTTCGCGGAGTGCATCAGTGTTGGCGAGGTTCAGTGCGTTTTCGAGGTCGGCCTCCCACTCGCCGTCTTCGGTCTGGCTGAGCGGAATTCGGGAGATGTTGCCCGGACTGGCCTCCCAGTTGGTAAAGAGGTAGCCCTCGGTTCCGTCGTCGTTCGTCGGGATGAACTGGTTGCAGTCGGGCGTGAAGCCGGCGTCGGCGTACTGTGACCCGCTGAAGTTCTCGCTCGTGATGTTCGTTCCGTCGGGCGTCTGCGGGACACCGAGCAGTTCCGTTCCTCCGTTTATCGGGTCGCGCTCGCGGCCCAATAGCTCGTAGTCGCCGGCAGCAGAGCGAACTGCTCGTCGCTCTTCGTTCGACTTCGGCGTCGAGAGTTCGTCGAATTCGTTTTCGCCGTCGAAGGTGAACTGGAAGCCGGAGAAGTAGCCGATACCGGCCTTGTCGTACGGGGCCGGGTTCTCGCGGTCCGGATGCTGGAGACTGTACAGAAGCGTTCCGTCGCCGAACACGCACGGACCGGTTACTTCGGCACCGAACGCCGTCGTCGAAAACCGCGTAAGGTCCCCCCGAACCAGCGGTGTCCGCGGCGTATCAGGGTCTTCAGATTCCGTTGCTTGCCCAACGCCAGCCACGCTGGCCCCCAGCGCAGCAGCGACCGACGTTGCCATGAGATTTCGTCGAGTGAACTCGACCATGCACGTGTGTGCTCTCTATCACCTCTTGTTTAATTTTATAATTCTCTCACTATGGATTATTTTCCACCCCGGAGCAGTCCATTGATTATATAATAGTTGGGAGTATGATGTGTCGAAAATTCTCACGCGTCTGGCGTCACTGAGTGGCCGTTCTGTTCGCGTTCTGCGACACCGTCGCGAATCTCTCGTGCACGACGCCGGACGGCCGCGACGTATCGTTCGATTCGCGCGCGTTTCTTCCCGTAGAACGATGCCACCCAGTTTTTGTCCGTGTACGGTTGGGTCAGGAAGTACGCCGCCAGCGTGTCTCGGCCGGCTTGGATGACCTCTGGCGGAACGCCGCGCTCGCCGGTTCCGGCCTCGACGAAGCCGTTCACGTCGAAGTACACGTCAGCGTAGAGTGTCGCGAGGTCCGGGTCGTCGAACTCGATTCCCTCGTGTTCCGGCGCTTCGAATCGAAAGCGTCTGTCGCCGGTCTCGGCGTCGCTGTACTCGACGATTCGAACGTCGAGGACGTACTCTTTGTACAGCATCTCCGAATCGACTTCGGTGGTGGTGTGTTCCGGTTTCGACATAGATGGGTGTGGCCCTCGCCGACGTCGAGTGGCCGTGCCGACAGCGTTGGCTCGCCACCGTGTAGTAGATTTATAAGTACAGTATATATCACAACAGAGATGTCAACGGTTCTATCTACCTGTTCGGAGACGCGCTGAAACGCTGTCAACCGAATCGTTGCGCCGAGTCGCGTCGCGGTCAGCGACCGCGAAGTGCGTACCCGACGGCTCCGACGATGCCCGTCAGGAGTGTGGCGACCACCCAGCCGGTCGCATCGTCGCCGCGTTTTCGTGCGTTGAGGCGCACGAGCCACGCCAGTGCGACGTGAGCGACCGCGGTGAGGCCGAGGAACGTTCGGAGGTTCACACTCAGGCTTCGTTGCGAGCGCCTTCTGCGACGCGCTTGTCGAGACCAGCGTCGCGGATGTCGTCGCCGTCGACGGAGGAGCGAAGCGCGTCCATGCCGTCGAAACGGTCGATACCGAAGTTGTCCTCGTAGAGGTCGATGACGCGTTGCATCTCCTCGTCGGTGAGCTTCGGCACGTCGGAGGCGGCGGCCCACTCGGTGATGTCGTCTTTGGTGCGGAACGTCGGCGTGACCGACGCCGTGGCGTCGAAGCCGAGGAGGAAGGCGATAGACGCCTGTGCCATCGTTCGCTCACGGTCGCTCGCTTCGACCGCTCCCTGCCGTCTGCTCGCTTCGCTCGCAGAGACGCCGTCGCGTTCGAGGAATCGCAGTTCTTCGAGCTTCTCCCAGCCGGTCTCGTACCACTCGTCGGGGCGGAAGCCGCGGTGGTCGCCGCTACCGAGCTCGGTCTCGGGACGGACCTGTTCGTTCAGGAGCCCCGAAGAGTGCGGGACGCGACCGATGAGGCTCGTCGACGACCCGGTCTCTTCGATTGTGTCGAGGAAGTGGTTGCCGACGTCCTGTTCGAACGCGTTCCAGACGATTTGGAGGGCGTCGAACTCCTCTTCGATAGCCATGTCACCCTCGGCGAGCCAGCCGATGGAGGGGCCGAGCGCCCAGCCGGTCGCCTTGATGAGGCCCTCTTCTTTCAGTTCGTCCAGCGCTTCGAGCACGTCGGGTGTGACTTCATCCACGTTCGCGTTGTGGAGTTGCAGCAGATCGACGTACTCCATATCGAGTCGGTCGAGGCTCTTTTCGGTCGCCTCGCGGACCCACTCGCCCGTGATTTCTTTCGGGAGTTCGCCGTGACCGGCCTGCGGGTGGTTGTAGAAGTCGTAGCCGATTTTGGTGGCGACGGTGACTTCGTCGCGGTAGTCGGCGAGCGCTTCGCCGACGACCTCCTCGGAGTGGCCATGACCGTACACGTCCCCGGTGTCGAAGAACGTGATTCCCTGGTCGATGGCGTGGTGAATCATCTCGATGGAGTCGTCGTCCGAGCGGTCGCCCCACCAGTCGGTCCCGACGACCCACGCACCGAAGCCAACCTCGCTCACTTCGATGCCGGAGGTGCCGAGTTCGCGGTAGTGCATGGACGGCCCTTCGTATTCCGGTGACTTATTGGGTGTGTTTTGTTCCCGCAGACTGGGAGCGAGTCGCCTGCGCCCGCTCGGATTCGACGCGATTCCGGTGAACCAAAGCCAGATGATATTGCCCGTATAGCGCCTGTGTCGGGCTTCCGACAACCGAACCCCTATGAACGTCGACTGACAACGAGACGGTGATGACGAAGGTCCAGGTTTCGCTTCCGGACGACGCCGAAGATGGGTTACAGGCCTTCATCGACGACGTAGACGAACGCTTGTCTTCGGAGGAAGACACGTGCCAGGTCGTCAGAGACACCCTTATCGACCTCTTCGGCGACCGCGAAGCGTGGGAGCGCTGGCAGAGTGGGAAGCCGGTCTCGCCGGCGACACGCGTTCGACTGCAGGGGTACGACCCGTGTAACGCGACGCTCGAAGCCGAATACTACGCCGAGAAAGACGAAGCGAAGTTCCAGCGCTCCAAGCACCTGCAGTGGCTCTGGCGGCAGTTCGACGCCACCCCGATGGCCGACAACGTCGACTTCGCGCTTCGGTTCCGACAGATGCTCGCCAACCACCTCTTCGAGGAGGCTGGCGACAACCTCCGTATCTTCAAGGGCGTCACCTTCTCGTACGGTCACAACATCACCGTCGGCGACAACACGGTCATCCACGACGACGTCCACCTCGACGACCGCGGGAAGCTCACCATCGGCGACCGCGTCTCCATCTCCGACGGCGTCCACATCTACACGCACGCCCACGACGTTGTCGACCAAACGGAGGTTCGAAACTACCACACCGACATCGGTGACGACGTTCGGCTCACGTACGACGCGATGGTGAACGCCGGGAATCACGTCGGCGAGAACGCCATCGTCGGCGCGCGCGCCATCGTCAAGAGCGACGTTCCCGCCCACCACATCGTCGTCGGCGCGCCAGCCAAGAGCGTGAAGGTGAAACCCGGATTCGAAGACGTTGCGGAGCCTCTCGAAGCGGGTGGCGAACGCCGCGTTGACGACCGCGAGATTCCCTACGACCTCCCAGAAGACCGCGACACGTTCGACGAATTCGGCCGCGACATCGGCGGCCCGGTGAACCCGCACCGCACCGAGTAGCACCGGTGGCTGTCGAACAGAACCGACCACGACGTCCATCGTACCTCCTTCACCCCCGACCTTCGATTCGACAGCACCACCGACTCGCGGTTGTCGGATGTTCGGGAATTTTGTTCACTGACTAACAGACCGACAGTAATGACACCTGACCGAAGGACCGATATAGCATGCTAACGTAAGTCAAGGTGTGATGGACGTCTGGGGTTGGATCGTCGTCTACGCGCTCGGGTTGACCATCCTCCAGCTACTGGTCTATCGCTACCTCGTCGACGGTGGCGAGCCGACGATGGGTGACGGAAGCGGCCGCAACGGCGACCACGGAGACCGGTATGCGCACCCCGAAATCGCGGTTCCCTTCGACGAGCGTTCGAGCGTCGGGGTGCAGCGGACCCCGACCGGCGAGCGAATTTGTCCCAGCTGTGGGGCCGAAAACGAGTCGGACGCGACGTTCGAACTCTGCTGGAACTGTACGCGCCGCCTTCGCTGACGGGCGGCGGCCGAGTCCATTTTAGTGCCCTCCACCCAAGAAGCAGCTATGGCCGACGACACGGACATCCACGACGACCTCGACGCGCTCGCGTGCGACATCGAGCGGGCGATTCTCGAATTCGACGCCGCGCTCGAACGCCACGCGCAGGTCCGCCAACGCGTCCGTGAGCCTGTCTTCCGTTCGGAGACGACGACGTTCGACGACGTGCAGGACTTGTTTTTCTGAGGCTTTTTGTTCGGCTCGGCGGTGGGGGATGTCTCGGAGAAATGCGTCGACCGGGAGTACCGCGAGTGAAACGAGTGGTACGTCGGTGAGGCGCAGCCTCACCGGGACTGAGCAAACCGGAGGGTTGCGAAGGTCGGTCGGCAAACGACCGCAGGGAGTCCCGTGAGCAACGCGAACGGGACGTCGGCAAGACGTGTCTTGCCGGAAGTGCGCCGACCGGGAATTGAACCAAAGCCAGACGTTCCTCCTCGCTTCGCTCGTCGGCTGCGACTGGCAGGGTTCAATTCCCTCTTGGCCGCATCTCTTCACTTCACGGGACTCGGAGCCTACGGCTCCTCGTCTGGTTCCGTTCAGAAGATGCGCCGACCGGGAATTGAACCCGGGCTCCGAGCTTGGGAAGCTCGTGTCCTACCACTGGACCATCGGCGCTCACTGAGGCAAAAATCCGTAGACGACGGGGGCACTTGAACGTAGCGTTTCAGTGGGTTAGTGGTGGGATGAAACTGGACACCCGTCCACTGTCTTCCCGTGAAGAGTGACTATTTGGCCCCCGAGTCCCAATCGGGGTGCATGACAGACGTCGACGTTCTCTCGGAGGACGCACCGCTCGACCTCCGCTTTTCAGACGCCGAACTCGAAGCACACCGCGGGCACATCACCTCGTTCATCAGCGACACCGTCGACGCGGCGGGTGCAGATGGCGCCGTCCTCGGTCTCTCCGGCGGCATCGACTCGACGCTCACCGCCTTCCTCGCCGTCGAAGCCCTCGGCGAAGACGGCCTGCACGGGCTTATCATGCCCAGCGTGGCGAACGCCGAAGATATGATGAGTGACGCCGAGGGCGTCGCCGAAATGCTCGGTATCACCTACGATGTCGTCGAAGTCCAACCCATCGCCGAGAAGTTCTTCGACACGTTCCCCGAGGCTGCGAACGACCGAATGGCCGCCGGGAACGTCTACGTCCGCACGCGTGGCATCCTCAACTACTTCGTCGCGAACCACGAGAACCGCGTCGTCCTCGGGACGGGCAACCGCTCGGAGGCGATGACGGGCTACTTCACCAAGTACGGCGACCAGGCGGTCGACTGCAACCCTATCGGGAACCTCTACAAACAGCAGGTCCGCCAGCTCGCGGCGCACGTCGGCGTGCCCGAGGACCTCGTGATGCAGACGCCGTCGGCCGAGATGTGGTCCGGCCAGACCGACGAGAGCGAACTGGGGCTGACCTACGACGTTCTCGACGCGATTCTCGCGCTCCACGTCGATGGTCCGCTGTCGAAGGCTGCGACCGTCCGAAACTTCGAGGTGACCGAAGAGCAAATCGACCGGGTGGTCGAACTGTACGAGGGGAGTGCTCACAAGCGCTCGATGCCCCCCGCCCCCGACGAACTCACGCTCTGAGCAGTCCTGCGTTTCGTTCTTAGTTGTCCCGCGATGCTGCGATGTCGTCTACGTTTGCCTCGTGGAGCGTGGCGAACGCCTCGGCTTCCGCGTCGAACCGGTCTGCATCGAGTTGGGCAGCGTCGCGTCCGCGGTCCCGGAGCCGCGCTTTGATAATTCGAAGGGACTGGTGGTCGTTGTCGGCTATCGACTCGGCGACTGCCCGGGGGTCGTCCACAATTCTGGAGACGAGTCCCATCTGCAGCGCCTCCTCGGCATCGACGACGCGACCGGAGAGTGAGAGGTCCAGCGCGTGCCCCTCACCAACGATTCGCGGGAGGCGGACGGTCCCACCCCACGCACCGAAGAGGCCGAGCCTGACACCCGGCTCGCCGAGCGTCGCCCGGGGTGTCGCGACGCGAACGTCGCACGCGAGCGCGAGTTCCACCCCGCCGCCGCGGGCCGCTCCGTCGATTCCGGCGACGACCACCGACTCGCTCCCCTCGATGGTGTCGGCGACGCGCTGGCCGAGTTTGGCGAACGCTTCGGGGTCGTCGAGGTCGGCCACGCTATCGAGGTCTGCACCGGCGCAAAATGCCGGCCCGGCTCCGCGGAGGAGGACGACAGGTGTGTCCGCACCCTCGATAGCGGCCTTCAGGTCTTCGAGGTCTGTCGGTCTGAGAGCGTTTCGCTGCCCCGGTCGGTCGATAGTCACGACGCGCAGGTCGCCGTCGTCCGCCGTCTGTATCATACCAGCGTTGTGCCGTGGTTTTCCAAAGGTCTTTGCCCTCCCAACCGTAACCCTCGGCTGATGGACAACGCCGTGCGAGCCCGTGAGGCTGCGCGTGAGGCCCTCTCGGACATCGAACCCGACGCCCTCCGTGCGGCGCTGGACGAGCGCCTCGACACCGCCTCGATGACGCCGGCGGTGCTCACTTTCGTGAGCGGGCGGGCCGTCGAACCGAACGTCGACCTGAACGGCATGGCCGAACGGGCCGCCGGAGTGCAGCTTATCTACGAGGGGCTTCGACTCACTCGCCAACTCGCGCACGAGGAGCCGTGGGTCACACTCGATGCTGCAGACGACGACACCGACGCCGACCTCGACATCCTCGCGGCCGACGTGCTGGTGTCGCGCGGGTTCTACCTCCTCGCCCGGACTGAGGCGGCAGACCACGCCGTCGAGACGGTCCGCGCGTTCGGGCGCGACCAGACCCGACTTCGGTCGGCACCCGAGGGCGAGCGCCAGTCGCTCGACAGCAACCTCGAAGTCAACATCTGTACGCTCGCTGTGGTCGCCGGAACGACCGCCGTCGGGTCGCCGCCGCCGACTGCGCTGGTCGAGTACGCGGCCGAATTGGCAACGCGACACGACGAGGGCTTCTCGGCAGCGGCTGAGACGGTCTCCGAAGCGACTGTGGACCGTATCGCGGCGCTGTATCGCGGTGGCTCGGGCGACGACCCAGTCACCTCGACAGCCGACCGCTAATCGACATACGCTACCACGGTTCCGGGTCGGTTCGAATCGAAACCCCTAAAGAGTAACCCGGACAACGAAGGAATGCGTGCCTGGGTAGCTTAGCGGTAAAGCGCGTCCTTGGTAAGGACGAGAGCCCGGGTTCAAATCCCGGCCTAGGCTTGCTTCTTCGAAGCAAATTGTAATTCGTAGACAGTGGTCCTCTAGCATAAGTTTTCCGCCGATTAGAGTTGAGAAGGACACCCGTTATTCGGCCTGTTTTGCCGGTGAATCGGCCTGTGAAAGGACACCCGCGAGCGCAACCACCCCGCGCCGCACGTGGTTTTCTGAAAATGACGGTGAAACGCGGGAACGCACGAGTGGTGACACAGAACAGCAGTTGGTCTTCGAGCAGGGCTTAGTGGACGGCCTTATTGTACGTTCAAAATCCCCAAATTTTCTCGCGGCGGGTTACGTTGATTCGGCACCGTAGGGTTTCGGCGTGTTCCAACCGGGGTCTGTTTTTTGCGTTGTCAGGCCTCGTTGAGTTCTCAAACCGTTGCTAATCTGGTGAGGTGATGTTGGATACAGGGCACATATCCTGTAAGAGACAAGGATCGGCCACACAGCAATCATCTCGATGAAGCCGCCCCAGTCCAGAGGCGTGACAACATTTAGTTTTTCTCGCTGTGTTGACGGTTCTATGATTCACAATCTCGCGGCGGAGGACTCCCTATGGTAGATACTCGTTTGTCGCTGACGTTCTCGGTGCGAAACAACCCTGGCCGATACGCGCTCCTTCTTGGGTCCGGTGTATCCACGGAAGCCGGTATCCCGACCGGGTGGACTGTTGTCTCCAATCTCGCTCAGCGTGTTGCCGCCGCTGAAGGAAGATCCATTGACGACGACACCGACCCCACTGACTGGTTTGAAGAAACCTACGACGAAGCAGCGACCTACGAAAACCTCATTGAGGGATTAGCGAAAACCCAGACCGAGCGCCGGTCACTTCTTGAGGGATTCTTTGAGCCAACCGAAGAGGAAGCCGAACGGGGTGAAAAGACACCGACTGAAGCACACGAGAGTATTGCATGGCTCGTTGACAATGGCTACATCGACGTTATCCTCACGACAAACTTTGACCAACTCATTGAGCAAGCACTTCGTGAACAGGGCGTGAATCCTGTTGTCATCTCTGGAAAAGAGACTGCTCAGGGCGCAGAGCCACTACAACACCAAGATGCGGTTATAATAAAAGTGAATGGTGACTACAAACAGACGAACGTTAAGAACCTCAGCTCCGAATTAGAAACGTATTCTGAGCCGGTACAGAATATCATCGACCGCGTATTTCAAGAGTACGGGCTGATTGTCTGCGGCTGGTCTGGAAAGCACGACACGCGACTCCGACAGTCCCTGCAAGAGTGTGAAACTCACCGCTACTCAACGTACTGGACACACTACAGCGAACTGGGGGATGTCGCCAGCGAACTGGTTGGCCATCGTGATGGATTCACAATCAACCACGATGGTGCAATTTCGTTCTTTTCCGACCTTCGGGATCGAGTCCAAGCGCTGGTGGACGCCGAAGAAGGAGAACCGCTGACAACGCCCATTGCTAGAGAGCGCGTGAAACGTTACCTCTCACGCGAAGAGCACCGTATTGACCTTGCAGACCTAATTAATGATACTGCTCAGCGTGTAGGGGAGACAGTCCAAGACACTGAGCGATTCCCAGTTAGCAGAGAAGAGTTGGACGACGACTTTTCGGTAGAAGACAGATACCGGAGATACGGGAGCCTGACGCGAACGATAGTCACTGAAGCAATGACTTGCGCTTACTGGGGTAGTGACACGGTGAATTCGGGGGAAGAGTCGATTTCCGATGCTCTTTCTACGCTCTCGCCAAGTCGGTCCCCGGATGGTGCGTTCAATAGTAGCTTGAACGACCTGCGCCGATATCCTGCCACTCTCGTTCTGTATAGTGCTGGCCTGGCCGGAATGGCGGGCGATAACTGGGGTTTGGTTTCCACTCTGCTTACCAACCCCGTTGAGATATCTCATCCACGATCAACACAACCCTCTGATGTTCTTCCTGCTAGGGCCCTTCACCCAGTCCGATTAACAGGCGGGTGGGGACGAGGCCTTAGTAGAGAAAGTGCAGAGACGTCTCTTCGGTCGTCAGTCAAAAAGACGCTAGAAGACCCAGGAAGGGAATTCTTTGTTTCCGAAACTCGATATGAACGAGTGTTTGAGGACTTCGAAGTTCTATTCGACATGCTGTGGTACTCAGAGGCCGATGGAGATCACGTCGTCTCTCTGGGGACCACGTACTGGGAAGAGGCGATAAACCGAATTGAAGAACAGATTGAGGAACAGCAGGAAGATTGGCCTCCAATCCGAACTGGGATTCTGGACAAAAGTAGTGACGATGCTATAGGCATTTTAGATGACCTGAATGAGTTGATTTACTGAATACAACCTCTCTATTCAGCACTCCAAACCTGTCATCTTCTGGGTTTTTATTAGACAGTTCAAAATCCAGGCTACATCTCTGGTTGGCTTCTTTGAAGCGGGAACCCGGAATGTCTGCGGTCAGGAGTCGAAGGAGAGGGGTTGTAGAGAGAGCCGATAGTACCTCTGCTGCTGTAAGGCTCCGCTTCCCGCGTAATCAGGACAGGGGCCTCTCGAAGACCTACCGTAAGGGACCGGGCTGTTCAAGGAGGTTTCTAAGAAGGCTGTGTAACAACACATAGTGAGGGGTTTATATACCACCCCCCTTCGGTGACCTGCCTACTTGCTTCGGAGTCGGTCTTGGACCTTGCCGTATGTCTTGGTGAACTCTTGCTGTGAGATTTCCAGACTCTTTTGCACGCGCTTGAAGTGTCGATCCATGTCATCCTCTTTTGTTTGCGGGTGGCACTTTCGCAACTCAGCGTCCCGGTGGGTGACGTAAGCACAGGTACAATACGCTAACAGAACCTTGTTCAGCCCCAGTTTCTCGAAATCGAGTGACTTGAAACTGTTGACGGCAGTATTCTTTTGCACTGCCGACAGGTGTAGACTATCGGCTACTGCTTCTGGAAGGTGGTTGTTCTCAGACGCCGTATAGTACCGCTTATTCCGGTAGTTGCCACCGTTGACCTTCCCACGATTCACCTCATCGAGGTACTGATAGTAGTCCTGTTTACGGAGCTTGCGGAAATCGGCAGGCCAGTAGTCCGACGGGTGTAGGTCCCTATCTAATATCTTCTTGATAGTGGTCGCGTAGCTAGTGTCCATCTTGTCGAGACCACCGGGAATCGTCCCGTCTAGTTTTCGTATCATCTCAAATCCACTACTCTGGTGATGTGCTGTTTCGAGCCAATCATCTGAGGCTGATAAATGTATCGTAGAGGGCCTGAAACGTCTGAAAAACGCAGAAGGGGGCTTGTAGAGAATCTCGGTGTATGCGCGAGATTACATTACTACCGAACATTTCTCACGGGATAGATTGGTGACGTTTGTTCCAACGACCTCACCACCAGATAACATACTTTCACTTTCACATCACTCTGACTACATTTTTTAGAGTGGAAAAAGACAGGTACAATATGCAAATCCAACAGATACTACAGGAGTTTCTTCAACTCTCTGTTCCGCTACAAGCAACTATCCTGTTACTGGGGCTAATCGCGGTGCAGCAACTCCGACAAGGGCACATAGGTCGTGTTGGTATCGCAAGTGCTGGTGTCTTGGTATTTGGAACCGCGTATCCGATTTGGAACCAACTTGGTGGAGTGTGGCGAATATATACCGGTGCGTCAGTGGTCTTTGCAGTGGTTGCAGGTGCTTCGTATCTCACCAAAACCAGCCTCTCTTCTGAGTTTTATAAAATAGCACTCCTGCTCTATGGGGGAGGTCCGATCATCATGGTGTTCCTCTTCGGTTTCCCCCTCTAATTCTCGGCTATCTCAGGAGAGAGCAGTCCTTTCCATACGAAGGGCTGCGGGATTCCCGGACTAGCCCTCAGCTAGGCGTCATTTTATTATCTCGGAGTGAACACTGTTAACAAAGAATGGCAAGATATCATGCAGATATCGGATCCGGGATTAAGGCTGAATCACCAAGCGGTGAAGAAAGATGGTACAGAGTGCTACAAGAGGTCGGAGAAGGCGGGAACGCAATCACCTATCTGGTTGTTCAAACGTCTGGTAATTACAAGGGTAACAACTTCGCATTAAAAGTATTCAAGAACATATCTAACGAAGAGCGCAGAGAGCGGTTTTTTGAGGAACAAGACTTTCTTGAGACTACAGAACATCCGTCTATACTAACATACCGGGATAAAGGAACGTACTATGACCATCCGTTCTTGGTCTCGGAGTATCTACCTAAGACTCTATCCGACGTTATTCGAGGGGACCCGGTTCCAATCCCTGAGAGGATTAGTTACTCAATTCAACTCCTCTCTGCATTGAAGTATTTGCATAGCTTGGAGCCACCTGTTATTCATCGTGACATAAAACCGTCTAATATATTCATCAAAGGAACATCGTGTGTTCTCGGTGACTTTGGTTTACTTAAGAGAGCGGATTCAGGGACGGAAGACGAGGGAATGGTTTGGAAAGAGAGTACAGAATCAGCACTGCCATACTTCTACAGGTCACCAGATATGGTTGCCTACGGAAAAGATGAGCAACCATTGACCCCCAAATCGGACGTATTCCAGCTCGGACTTGTGCTGACCGAACTATTCACAGGATGGAACCCAGCCAACAGGCCCCAGGATGACGACATACTATCTCCAGTTGTACTAGACGATATCGGTCATGTGCCAGGCGATATGGGTGGCGGAGTTGTGGCTCTCTTAGAGCGAATGTTAGTAGAAGATCCGGATGAGCGTGAGTCTGCTGAAGAATTAATGGATGGTTGGATGGGTCTGTTTGAAGAGGCTGCTCAAGCGTCTCACAGCTTGAACGGCAGCGTATTTTGAACTTGAAATCTATTTTATAAATAAGTGAGATAACAGCAATCCTTCGTTAGAATCACTGCGAAGAGTGTGTGAATTTATACTAAATTGACTCCTGATTAGGTATATGTTCTAATAGGGCAATCCCCTTGCATGGCACAATTGCGAGACTCGGTCCAGCCCTTGACCGTCGTTGAAGCATTCGACTTCTTGTGTAGACTGGAGCCCCGAGACCGGATTTACTTCGCAGCCGGACAGAATGTCGATTACATGACTCGGGGGCAACCCTGCACTGTCAACGAGGTCACGACGGTTGAACGCGCTAACAGCACTCGAATCACTGTGGAGGTGAGAACCTTCCATGATGCAAAGTACCAACTGGAAGTGAGCAACCCAGGTGACCGGACTTGGTCGTACCGCATTGACGGTGGAGGGAACCGTGATTCGCGTGGTGAAATTCAAGAGTTGGAGGTTTCGGGATTCAGATACGGTACTCGTGACTGAACTCACTGCGTGAGTACGGCGAGAAGTCAGTCGAGTCACTCAGTAGCGGCAGTGAAATTATTATGCCCCAACTGAGTGTCTCATTCAATGAAACAAAAGTACTGTTCAAATTGTGGCAGTGAATTGGCCTCAGATGCTTCTTATTGTTCAGATTGTGGTGAAGCAGTTGCTTCCGGAGGGGAATCGAAGTGGGTCACTGAAAATATCCTTTGGTTCCGAAACCTCGCAATCGTTGGTGCAGTGATGTTCATCGTGGCAATTGTTTATCTCACTATTCGACCTGAGTCCTCTGCTAGCTCAGACACCTTTGCTGGTAACGTAATGTTGGTCAGTATGTCGGTCTTTGTCGGCTCTTCTTATCTCTACAGACGAGCAAGAAGTGACGCAAGTTCGTAGCACCCTTGTGAGGTGCCATGCCGGGGGTAGTGCTTCTTTACAAAGAGCGAATTGGTTGGCTTAATTAGTAAAATACTGATTTGCCATCTCTCTGTGCCGCTCAATATCTTCTAACTCATAATTGATTTCATGGTAAGATGACTCGCACCAATCATAGTAATCCTCCAAGGTATCTAGTAGTAAATCTCCAAAATCGTCCTCGGTGTATCTGAACCACTCATGCCAGATTCGTTCTATTGGGTCTTCACCATCCGGTGCGAAAGCCCGTGCAGACTCATCAATATATATACCAAAGGGTGGTGCCTTTGACTCTCCTTTTATCGCTTGAATCATTGGAAGCCCTATCAAGAGTGACTCAGCATAGTCAGAGTTTGTCATAAACTCCTCATTCGCTCCGTCAGAAATGTCTTTACCGTGGATAACTGGGCCGTAACTAACGGCGGCTCGTGGTACGTAGTTATACGGCGGTTCCTTGTTCTCGATATTATCTTTCGCTAATTTTGAAAAGACTGTCCTAAGAAACGGGAGAATTGTCCTTCTTGAGTCTGCAGTCAAATAGACCCCATCCATTACTGGATAGTGAGTGATGTTGTCCCGATCAAGTGCCTCGTCTACTGCAACATGCAAGTTCAGCATGTCAATCGTGGACTCCTCAACGGAGGTTGACATCGTGTTCTGGACTCCCATTAGGTCAAGCCAGCACACGTACTCAGGTTCAACTGCAGACAATTGGTCTGCCTCTGTACGTACTTCTGGCACACTAATATCTTCCATCATTTGTAAGGACTTTATCAAATAGGTTGATAATTTTAACGAGAGACTGCTTAGATATCCCGGATGTAGTCCCGTCGCCTCTCAGCCTTCTCTGCACTCGTCCCCTTGTCGTAGTGTTTGTCCAACACCTTCCCGCTCATATTCACCCTCTCCCCAGTCACGTCCTTCGGCTGCCCGGCGTTCCGAGCAGCAGTCACGTACCCACGACGTAGTGCATGGGGACTCACTGAACCCGGACACTTACACGAGGCGTTCCAAGACATGGCCTCACACGTCTCTGGGTTGCGGTCGAAGGGGCACTCTCCACCGTTGTAGTAGCAGGGCCGAGTTGCAGTGTAAACGTACCGCTGGATAGTCGTGCTTACCACTCTCCCACGCTCAGAGGCGAGAAGCGGCTCTCTCCCGTGTTTGTCCGCTACGCCAGGCCGAGTCTGTGTGATGTAATCGGAGACAACCTCAGCCGTCTCAGGAGTAATGAGGACGTCCCGCTCGCTCTTCTCTTTGTTCTTCAACGGGGTTCCCGCTTTTGCTCGATGCCGGAGTTCCAATGCCGGTCTTCCTTCGTCGAAATCCCCGAGGTCGAGGGCACGGAGACCACTCATCCGCATCCCGGTCTTCCACAAGAGGAGGAGTGTGACGTGCCGCTTGCTCGCGTACTCGTACTTCCCGAGGAAGTCCAGTATCTCGGTGGCTTCGTCCCGGGTAAGCAGGTCGTCGCAAATCTCGTCTTGCTCACTGACCGATGGTATCCGAACCATGTCTCCCATCCCGCGTGGGACTGCCGCAATGTGCTCACAGAACTCGATGAACTGCTTTATCGTCATCATGTCCTGCCGGGCGGTGATGACCTTGACCTTGGACAGACGGTGTTCCTTGTACCGTTGGATTAGCTCGCTGTCGAGGTCGTTCAGGTTCGTCACCCGCTGGTGGTCTAACCAGTCACAAAATTGGCGCAGGCAGGTTCGGTAGTTTTTGAGGGTCTTCTCGGTGACTCCGGGGTTCTTGTCTTTGAGAAACCGGTTCTTCGCTTCGTGGGGTGGTGTCGTTTTCAGGCTCATGTTGTTTCCGTCAATTTGTCCACGAAGGAGCCAGCCACACTCGTCCTGAATCGAGCCGATTCAGAGCGGGCACAAAGGCGAACAGGCCGATTTCTGGGTGGCCCAGATTCAAAGCGTGCGTCCTTGGTGCGGTGCGAGCCGGAAGGTGGTGAAACCACCTGACGGCGACGAGAGCCCGGGTTCAAATCCCGGCCTAGGCTCTTCTCGAATTTCTACACTTCGAGCGGCGCGTCTCGTCGCGCCGCGGACGAGAAATTCGTGTGAGCCACGCGGGATTTGAGCAGCGAGCAAATCTTCGATTTGCGAGTGAGTTCAAATTCCGGTCGAGGCCCAGACACTCAGGGGTCTTGCACGTTGATTTACTGTCGGACTGGTGGGAGAGGAATTATATGGGAATAGTGTCAAAATATCTGAAAGATGGAGTTTCGATCTGCAGATGAGCAGGCAAGGGAGAGTAATCGGTCTTCGTCTGTTCCCTCAATCCGAGAGCTAACACAAGACACGAGGCCTGACCGGGGCCAGAAAAGCGGGGCTCGTACACCACAAGAGTTCGAACGGCGCTTTGGACTCGACATGTACATGGATGGGCAGGAGGTCATTGTCCAGCGTCTTGTCCAAAGCCACGGCGCGAACCAAGTGCAGCAGTGGGCTGATGAGGGGATGACTATCGAGGCGATGGGGAAGCCACGCGATATGCGCGCGTTCCGCGAGCGCCAGAAGAACCGCCCCGCGGAAGTTCCGAAGGATATCGAACGCCGAAACGCGAAATCAGTTCAGCGTAGCCGCGGTGCCCACCATGAGGCGTCGAAAGCTGGCGACACGCAGGTCCCTGATTCGGTTCGAGACGTGATTTCCTCGTCGGGCCGGCAGCTCGACACCTCGATTCAGCACGCGATGGAAGAGCGTATGGGTGATACCCTCGGCGATGTACGGATTCACACCGGACCACGGGCTGCGAAAGCCTGTGAAGACATTAACGCTCGTGCGTTCACCGTCGGGAATCATGTTGCGTTCAATCATGGTGAATACGATCCGACTTCGCTCGAAGGACAATATCTGTTAGCCCACGAACTAACACACGTTCGTCAGCAGAATGGGCAGTCAGGCATTCACAGGATGCCGAAATACGAGGAGATCGTAGATAAACTCCGAGAAGTAGTTCAAAACTCAGACCGATATCCAGGTGATGAGGCGTTCGAAGGCGACCTTGAGGAGACACTGGAAGAAATAAATGACACGTGGCTGCGCCAGAAGCTCGAAGAAAACTCTGATTTCACGGTCGAGGACGTGAAAACAGCGATGTACGCCCCCGGACTCGATGAACAACTCTCTCGGGAATTGGCTCTCTTGCTACAGACGGATAAGTGGGAAGCGGGAACGACATTTGACAAGGGAGTTCATGACTGGAAGCATATTGTGGCACGGCACGTTCATCCAGATGCTTCGGGAGAGTGGCCTATTGATCCTGGTTCGGAGATTAGTACAGAACGAAGTGCCACGGCGTTCCCCAGTCAGATGGATGAGTCAACGATTAAGAGTATAATCGAGAATGCGATTCACGGTGCCTCGAAAGAGGATATTTCAATCCAGGCCAACGGATATAGAACGGTCAAATACGATGGGACAGAGTTACCATCCGGAATCGAGTGTGTCAAAATTGTATACGATAGCAGTGGGCAAATCGTAACCGCATATCCAGTAGAAGGAGATGGCGTGGAGGAGTTACCATGAGTACACCAACAAAAACAGAGACCGATGGACCAGTTGAAGTGAGCATTGTCACTGCTGACGGCCCTGAGATGATATCGACTGGCGGTGGTGCGATTAAGATTAGTGCTGGTGGGACTCGGATCAACACATACGAAAACGAGGCGGAGAAGGCTTGGAATGACTGGGCTCCCGAGTTCGTTGGGGACTTTCTTGCTCTTGATTTGCCTGCACTGTTAGAGATTGGCGGACGGCTCTATTCAGGAGATGTTGAAAGGTATGACACTGTGGAATACCTTCTGGAAGGTCACCGGTCCTATTTCGTATTTGAACCAGTCGGCGACGAGACGGTCCGGGTTGCGTTCCAGACTCGTGAACAAATCGATTCAAGCCTTGATGTTCCTTATCCGACACCAAAGAGTGCACGGGGCTACGTCGTCAATACTGAAGAATTTTGTAAGTCTCTCCTGAAGTGTGCCCGAGAGTTCCAACAGAAGGCGAGTGAATTTGGCGTCGCAAAGGACGGGTTCTCGAACCAAATTTCTGAAGTGGAATCCATGCTAAAAACGGCGTGAAGTAGCCTCCTTCGAAGAACAACAGAATCCTGAACTAGTCAACGAAGCGATGGAGCAGTTGCTGGGTAACTGCCACCCTTCTGCCACAAACTCACCCACCAACACCCCCACCGTACCGACGCAACACCCGAGAGAGCACATCCCGTTCGGCCCGCCGAAGCAACTCCGACGTCGTGCTCTCCGCACATTCCAACTCTGCTGCAACATCTGCAAGCGTCGCCTCACGCGGAACTTCGTAATAGCCCAGTTCCAGTGCCGTACTGGCGGCCGCCAACTGACGGTCAGTCAACGTTCCGGCGAGCGTCCCGCCACGGCGGTCGTAGGTACCGATTTCGTTGACCGTCACGTCGACGTCCGTGGGCATCGTTTCGAGGAGGTCGCGAATATCGCTGCCGTCGCCGACAATCGTCATCTCCATCGCGGCCGTGTCGTCGAACCTGACCGGGGGCACGACGATGAGTTGCCGGTCGGCGAAGGCCTCGCGCCACGCCCGCGTCTCCGGGCGGGTCTCCTCGCAGGCCCAGACGTACGCGGAATCGTCGTCGATAGGAGTGATTCGACAGTCGATAACCGTCTCAATCTCGCGGACTGCCCTTCGGTACGGTGCTAACTCCGCTTCGATGTAGTAGAGCGCGTATTCGATACCCTCGTCGGGGCGGACGCGCCAGGTGAGCATCTCCTCGTACCGGACGACATCCTCGGTGCGGATGAACTCCTGTATCGGGTGGAGCATCCAATCCGGCAAGGAGAGTCGCAGGTCGATATATCGCATGCCAGTTCTCCGAAGCTACTCGGCCGAGTATAAAAAGAAGCTAGGAGCTTCGCCGTAGTATCGAACACACTTCCCCTCGAAGAGATACGTATGACGGCACACGGCACGAGCGCCGGCGACGAATCGTCCCCACCGACTCCGTCCGGCGTTCCGCTACTCGGAAACGGACCCGCGTTCTCCCGAGACCCGGTCGTGGCGATGGAGGAGTGGGCGTCGCTCGGCGACTTGGTTCGGCTCGAAGTCCCGGGGCAGACGACGTATCTCGTCACCGGGGCGGAGCTAATCGAGCAAATCCTCGTCACCGACCACGAGAGCTACACCATCAGCCCGGCGCAACACGAGACCTTCGAGGGAATCGAGGACCACGCGGTCACCGTGACGACCGGGGAGCGATGGACGCGACTCCGGCGAGTCATGCGACCGGCGCTCACCCACGGCGCGGTCCAGCGCTACGCCGACCGAATCGTCGAGACGACCGAGGACTACGTCGACGAGTGGGACGACGGCGAGCACATCGACCTCTACCGAGAGATGCGGCTGTTGACCGTGAACGTCCTCGCCGATGCGCTTCTCGACGCTGACGTGCGCGGGCGGGAAGCGGTCGTCATGGACGCCGCCGACGCGCTGGTCGACCGGGCGAACCTCCGCAGACTCGGCCAGCTACTCCCCGACTGGGTTCCGACGCCGACCGACCGCCGGTTCGAGCGAACGGTCAGGGAACTCGACGCATTCGTCGACGACCTCATCGCCGAGCGTCGGAACACGGGACTGGGAGAGGACTTCTGTTCGGTCTTACTCGACGCGCACGACGCGGGAACGCTCTCAATCGACGAAGTCCGCCACAATCTGGTCGCGATGCTGCTCGCGGGGCACGATTCGCCGTCAATCGCGCTCACCCACGCCTTGCGACTGCTCGACGACCACTCCGACGTGCGGGACGCGCTACTCGCAGAGTCTGGCGACGTTCTCGGCGGCGATGGCTCGGCGAGCGGGGCGTACGCCGACCTCGAACGGACTCAAAACGTCGTGTCCGAGACGTTACGGCTCTACCCGCCGACGCTCGCGGTGACGCGGCAGGCGACCGAGCCGGTAACGATTGCTGGCTACGACCTCCCGGCGGGGGCACAGTTCCTGCTTCCGCAGTGGCCGGTCCACCGAGACGAGCGATACTGGGACGAGCCGACGGTGTTCGACCCGTCGCGATGGCAAGAACCCGAATCCCGCCCGGGATACGCCTACTTCCCTTTTAGTGCCGGACCTCGCAATTGTGTCGGGATGCACTTCGCCCACACCGAACTGACGCTCATATTGGCAACGGTACTCGACAGGGTCGAGTTGGACGTTTCGATGGACGGCCCGTTAGCGTTCGCGCCGTCGCTCCAGCTTAGGCCCGAGACGGACATCGAGGCGACTGTCCACCGTCGGTAGCGATGGGCTGACTGGATTGTCTGATTCGACCAGCCCGCGTACTTTCGCCGACGAACGACTGGGTTTCGTACGCAATCGCCTCGTCGCACGCGTCTTCACTTCTCCACGTGCCTCCACGATAGACATTTACACGCACGCACTGTCACGTGAGCCATGACACGGCTCTCGTTGCGGTCGAATCCGACTCGCTGGCGCTGGGTGTTGTGGGTGCTGTTGGCAGTCGGATTCATGCTCGTCAGTTTCCACAGAGTCACGTCGGCCGTCCTCGCGGACGACCTCTCGCGGGCGTTCGACACGACCGGAGCGGAACTCGGACTGTTGCACGCCTCGTTTTTCTACATCTACGCGGGACTGCAACTCCCAGCGGGTATCCTCGTCGACCGAGCGGGGTCGCGCCGAGTCGCTGCCGCGGGATTGGGTGTGATGGCCTTCGGAGTGTTCGGATTCGCGCTCGCACCGACCTACGGGCTCGCGTTCGCCTCGCGGGCGCTGCTCGGATTGGGCGGGAGCGTACTCTACACGGCCACGCTTCGGTTCCTCGCCAACTGGTACCGACCGGACGAGTTCGCCACCATGACTGGATGGACAGTCGCAGCAGCAGGCTTGGGTGGCGTGCTCGCGACGACACCCTTGGCCATCGCCATCGAGCAGGCCGAGTGGCGGATGGTCCTTCTCGGCGTGGGTGTCGTCGGCGTCGGGCTCGCGGTACTGACGTACGTCGGAGTCCGTGACCGCCCCCGGGATGCGGGCTTCGAGCCGCTCGACGGTGTCGAGCCGCCGATGTCGGACATCGAATTTGCTACCGTCGTCGAGAACACGAAACGAGTCCTCAGAGAGCGCGAGACGTGGCTGATGGGCACGATGCTCTTTCTGGTCATCGGGACCAACTTCACCGTCCTCGGACTCTGGGGCGTTCCGTACATCGCCGACCTCTACGACGTGTCGGTCCAGACAGCCTCGATGTTCGTCTTCGTCGGCAACGTCGGCTTCCTCCTCGGGTCGCCGCTCATGGGGTCGCTCTCCGACCGATTCGGCCACCGGACACTCTTCATTCTCGGGTCGTGTGTGGTCTTCACCGTCGCGTACGGTCTCATCTTCCTTCTTGTCACACCACCGCTGCTCGTCGCCGGGGGGCTGCTCTTCGCCGCCCTGTTCGTCATGGGTGGTGTCGTCATCGCCTTCACCGTCGCCAAGGAGCGTCACGAGGCGGAAGCCAGCGCGACGGCGACGGGCGCGATAAACAGTCTCGGGTATTTCGGGGCCGCCGTGTTTCCGGCGGTGATGGGCTACGCACTCGACGCCTACTGGACCGGCGAGACCGTTGCCGGAGCGCGGGTCTACACGCCAGCGGGCTACCGTGTCGCCTTCGGTATCGCCGCCGCTGCGGGCGTCGTCGCCATCGTGTGTGCCTATCTTCTCCACCGAAGTGAGTCCCGAGTCGAGTCCGCAGCGATGGAGCAAGCCGAGCCGACGGACTGAACAGTCGGGAGGTGGCGAAGAGACTCGAAAACAGAGTGCCGCAGCGACTACCGCAGGTCGCGGACGAACCGCTCTGGCACGTGGTCGAGGACGTGGTCGGGCATCGCCGCGACGAGGCGCTCGGCCACGACGACCATCGGTTTCCGAAGGAGGACGTAGACCCCCGAGATAGCGACTGCGGCGATGACGAGTAGCTCGACGAGACCATCGAAGACGACGACCGGCGGGACCGCCAGTACGAGCGTCAACGCGAGGTCTTCGGGCGAGCCATCGTAGCGAATCAGTCGCTTGGGCTTCAGCCAACGTCCGTTCCAGTGGTCGTAGACCGCGCGGTCGGACGTGCCGAGCCACGGCTTGAGTTCGAGTCCGCCGCCGAGAACGTCGGAGGCGGAGTGGACGGCGGCCGCCGCGAGGAACAACGCGACGGCGAGGCTCGTCGTAGTCGGATTCACCGCGGCCACTGCCAGCGCGGGCACGGCGAGTGCGCTGAAGTAGACGGGGAAGTGGAGGGTCTTTCGGTGCCCGGCGTACAGGTCGAAGTCCGGGAACAGGCCGCCGAGAGCGGCCGCGAGAACCGGGATAATCCCGGCCTCGGGGACCAACGCCCACACGGCGGTGCCGAGAGCGACACCCGCGAGGGCGTGAGTGGTGGCCATCATCGGTACCGGCCGGTACGTAACCTGAAGGAAAAACGGTGTCGGTGGTCGTGCTAGCTCTTATCAAGGACGGTTGAAACGCCGTTTTGGCTCGGAGACGTGCCGAAGCGTTTCCCCGGGGCGCTCGGCGTCGACCCCCAATCGGCTGGGTGCCCGAGACGCGAATCGACGTGAACGCCGACCATATAACAACCCAAAATAAGTTTCTTAACTATATTATGTGAATATGTTTGAAAAATTATCAAACACAAATACTATATGATTGATTATATGTTTGGAGTATACCGATGATGCACCGATGACGTACTAACGTCGGTGACTGAATAATCTCAGTATAGTTTCTGAAACGGGCACAGACAGTAGATAAGTGCTGCAGAAAGGCAAACAACCAACTGTGTCCGTTCTATGGGTCTTCTCCCCTCTATTGAGTCCATATCCCGGATAAACTGCCGCAGAGTGGCTCTGTGGGTGTGGTCGCAGACTGACGTCGAACTACCAGTATTATCGGAAATATTAGTAATACTGATGTCTGTCTTATTTTACAATATTGGGTGCTATTCGATTGAATAAATTAGTATTTTGTTTTCTTATACATCAGGTTGTCGAGTGCCATTACGGGCATACGTTCGTAACGCTCATCGGCGTCGAAAGCAGTGCCAGAATCGACTCGTGTGCTGTCGCGACCAGCGGTGTGTAGTGCTGTCCGATACTCTCCATTACAAACGTACGACTGTAATCACAACTCTCGGCTGATGGTTTGGCGTTCTTCCCCACTGGAGCCTTCCCACCGACAGGAAATAATTTCGTATTACGAAACAAACTACTCGAAATTCGGTCGCGACGATTCAGCGACGACGACTTCAGAATCGTCGACTCAGGGAGTGATGTAGTCAAAACCGAGCGATACAGTGGCCCAAGACCAGCTTGGACCCAATTCGCGACTCGACAGCCATCAATTGCAGTCTGTTACTATTACGAAATCCATACGCCGAGAAGTCTCACGTTTCGACGTCACCGCGAGCCTTGACCGACCGCTCGCAGAGATGCAGTCCACAAATATGTCTATTTGGATATGATTGGCCGTAGATTTATTATGACATGTGTGACATTGACTCAACAGGATACGTTCGGCGGCACAGCGGACAGAGTGGTGTCGTCGGAGACGGTCCGCTCGAACAATGAAACAGAGCAGACGAGATTACCTACGGAACACGTCAGCCTTGCTCGCGCTTCTCGGTGGCGCGGGGACGGCTGTAGCAGCAGAGAACCCCCCGAAGTGGGACCCTGAAGCGACCTACACGTCTGGTGACCGCGTCACTCACGACGGCTATATCTGGGAAGCGAAGTGGTGGACGAGAGGCGACGAACCATCCACCGACGTGAACGTGTGGAAACAAATCGAGGAAGCGGGCGGCGGAAACGAGTTGAAAGCTTCGTTCACCGCGAGCGACCTCGTCATCAACCCCGGTGAAACGGTCGAATTTGACGCGAGCGGCTCGGCCGACAGTGCGACCCAGTACGACTGGGACTTCGGCGACGGAAGCACCGGCTCCGGGAAAGTCGTCTCCCACACGTTCGACTCGGCGGGCGAGTACACGGTCAAACTGACCGTCACAGACGACTCCGGTGCGAGTGGTTCGACGACGAAAGTCATCACCGCGAGCGATGGCGGGATGCCGACCGACAATCGCGTCGTCGGCTACTACATGCAGTGGGCGCAGTGGGACCGCGAGTACACGCCCGGCGACATCCCCCTTGACAAGGTCACTCACGTCAACTACGCCTTCCTGACTGTCAACCAAGACGGGTCGGTCGATTACATCAACGAAAACGCGGCGAAGCGAGTTCTCGAACCCGAGTCGTGGCACGACCACACCGGATTCGACGAACTCGTCGACGACCCGACGACCGAGTTCCTCTTCTCTATCGGTGGCTGGAACGACTCGAAGTACTTCTCGAACGCGGCCGAGACCGAGGCGAGTCGCCAGCGCTTCGCGAAGACCGCCGTCGAAATCATGCGTGCGCACAACTTCGACGGCCTCGACATCGACTGGGAGTACCCCGGCGGTGGCGGGAAGTCGGGCAACATCGTCCGCGACGGCGACAAGAAGCGCTACACCGACCTTCTGGCTGCGGTTCGGGACGAACTCGACGCGGCCGAAGAGGAAGACGGCCAAGAGTACCTCTTGACGTCCGCGCTGTCGGCCGACCCGCAGAAAAACGAGGGACTCGACCACCAGCGGAACTCGGAGCTCCTGGACTTCCTGAACGTCATGACCTACGACTTCCACGGAGCCTTCGACGAGTACACGAATCACCAGAGTCCGCTGTACTACAAGGACAACGACCCATCGCCGCGTGCACAGGACTTCAACGTCGACGCCGCGATGACCTACTGGGCGAACACTGCCTTCGATAGCTCGCAGCTCTCGATGGGGCTTCCGTTCTACGGTCGGAGCTTCGGCAACGTCGCGAGCAGCGACAACGGCGGACTCTACCAGTCCTTCGAGGGGTCGCCAGACGGAACGTGGGGCCAGGACAACGGTATCATGGAGTTCTGGGACATCAACCAGAACCTCGAACCGAGTTCCGAGTACGAGTACCACTGGGACGACACCGCCAAGGTCCCGTGGATTTACTCCAGTAGCTCGGACGTACTCGTCAGCTACGACAACCCGAAATCCGTCGGCATCAAAACGGACTACGCCCTCGAAAACGACCTCGGCGGGCTGATGTTCTGGGCCTTCTCGGGTGACAAAAACGAGGTGCTCCTCGACACGCTCCTCGAACACCTCTGACATCGCTTCCACGATAGCCTCGCCTGAACACGTACTACTCTCCTGCACCTCCTCACGAGGTGCGTCCTGTAGCGGCTGCAAAATCTCTCGGAGTTAGACTAAAATTTATTTTTCATTAAAGTTTAATAATGTCTGTTCTGTACAGTGCCTGTCGCCAGCACGTTGGCGAAGGGAACACCACAATGAGACAGAACAGACGAGATTACCTACGGAACACGTCAGCCTTGCTCGCGCTCCTCTCGGGTGCGAGCGTAACCGCATCGGCAGCAGACACACCGCCCGCTTGGGACCCCGACGTCGCGTACACGGGTGGCGACCGCGTCACTCACGACGGGTACATCTGGGAAGCCAAGTGGTGGACGAAAGGTGACGAGCCATCCACCGACTCGAACGTGTGGAAACAAATCGAGGAAGCGGGTGGCGGAAACGGGCTGAAAGCCTCGTTCACCGTCAGCGACACCTACGTCGAGCCGGGTGTCGAGGTCTCGGTCGACGCAAGCGGGTCAGACGGGAGCCCATCCAGTTACGAGTGGGACTTCGGCGACGGGACGACCGCCTCTGGACAAACCGCATCGCACACGTACGACTCGGAACAGGAGTTCACGGTCACACTCACCGTGAGCGACGGCGACGCGAGCGACACCACCTCGAAACAAATCACGGTCTCGGAGAACGCCCCGTCCGAGGAGTTCAGCGTCGTCGGCTACTACCCGAGTTGGAAGGGCAACGAGGACTACCAGTACTATCCCGAAGACATTCCGTTCGACAAGGTCACGGACGTCCTGTACGCCTTCCTCGACGTGAAACCGGACGGCAGCGTGGTTATCCCGGACAGCGAAGTCGACCACGAAAGCCTGCTTCAGTCCTTTGCCGACCTCAAGCAAGGCCCGGCGTCGGACACGAATCTCAAGCTCTCTATCGGCGGGTGGGCGCTCTCGCCCGGGTTCGAAGACGCCGCCGCAACCGAGGAGAACCGAACGCGATTTGCGAACACCGCAGTCGCGCTCATGCGCCAGTACGACTTCGACGGTATCGACATCGACTGGGAACACCCCGGTCCGAACCGCGGGGTCTGTGAGTGCGGCAGCGCCGAGGGGCCGGCGAATCACGTCAAACTGCTTCAGGCAGTCCGAGACAAACTCGACGCAGTCGAGAACGAAGACGACCGGACGTACTATCTGTCGGTCGCAAACGGCGGGTCCGACTGGAACGCCTCGCTCATCAAGCACCGCGAGGTCGAGCGCGTCGTCGACGACATCTACATGATGGCGTACGACTTCACCGGCGTCTGGCACGAGACTGCGGGATTGAACGCGCCGATTTACGGCACGCCCGACGACTACCCACCCTCGGGAGACGCCCAGCAGTACACTATCGAGACGACGCTCGAAATCTGGAAGAACAAGGGCTACTGGGTCGACTGGATGCAGTGGGAAGACTACGGCGAGCCTGTCGAGGACCCCGCGAGCCTCGTGCTCGGCATGCCGTTCTACGGCCGCGGCTGCAAGGTCGAAAACGGTATCTGGGACACGTTCTCGCTTTCCGACTGGCAGCAGGGCGACCCGGAGCACCAAAACGAGGTTATCCCGCCGGGAACGTGGAACCACCTCCTCGGTCCTGACCAGGCGAACACGGGCGCGTTCGATTACGGCGACCTCGAAGAGAACTACGAAGGTGCCGACGGCTGGGAGAAGAACGTCAACGAGCAGGGACAGGTGCCGTGGCTCTGGAACGAAGAACAGGGGATTTTCATCAGCTACGACGACCCCGCATCCATCGAAGAGAAGGTCAAACTCGCGAAGTCCAGAGGGCTCGGCGGCGTGATGTTCTGGGAACTCTCGCAGGACTACAACGGCACGCTCCTCGACACCATCGACCAGCAGGTGAACCAATGATGTCCATCGACCAGCAGGTGAACCAATGATGTCCATCGACCAGCAGGTGAACCAATGATGTCCATCGNGATGTCCATCGACCAGCAGGTGAACCAATGATGTCCATCGACCAGCAGGTGAACCAATGATGTCCATCGACCAGCAGGTGAACCAATGACGCGGAAGCGACGGTCGATACTTCGGTCGCTCGCGGGACTGACCGGTGTCGCCGGGCTCTCGTCCGTTGGAATCCGTTCAGTCGCAGCGGCGAGCGACCCGCCGCAGTGGGACCCGGATTCGGTCTACACCGACGGCGACCGCGTCACCCACGACGCCTACATCTGGGAGGCGAAGTGGTGGACGAAAGGCGACGAACCGAGCGAGGACGCGAACATGTGGAAGGGAATCGAAGCCGCCGACAACGCGGGCGACCCTCCGACTGCCGCCTTCGACGTGAGTTCCACGTTCGTCCAACCCGGCACCGAGGTCAGTTGCGACGCCAGCGCTTCGACCGGCGACCTGCAACGCTACGAGTGGGACTTCGGTGACGGAACGACGAAGACCGGACTGACCGTGTCTCACGCCTACGACGACACTGGCGAGTACACGATTTCGCTGACCGTGACAGACGCCGATGGCGACACGGCCGACGCGACGACGCAACTCACGGTCGACGCCGACGGCGTCCCCTCGGCGAACCCGATTCCGGACCGCATCTTCGCCCCGTTCGTCGATATGATGCTGGAAGACCAGCTTTCGCTGGCCGAAAACGTCGAGGCCGCCGGAACCGAGTACTTCACCCTCGCGTTCGTCCTCGCCGACGGAGATGCCGACCCGGCGTGGGCCGGAAGCCAGAAAGTCGGCGAACCGAGCAACTGGCTCGACGTCGGCACGCAACTCACCGAACTCCGAGACCAACACGGCGGCGAGGTCATCGTCTCCTTCGGCGGCCTCAACGGGACGTACCTCGCCGAGGCGATTTCGAGCGCGAGCGAGTTGAAAGACGCCTACGCGACGGTCGTCGAGACGTACGACCTCACGTTCATCGACTTCGACGAGGAGTCGCTCATCAGCCGCGACGAAGAGGCGATTCGCCGCCGCAACGAGGCGCTCGTCATGTTGCAAGAGGAGTACCCAGACCTGCGCGTCTCCTACACGCTTCCGGTGATGCCCTCGGGCTTCCCGGACCACTCCTCGAACGACGTGCTGTTCGTCCTCGAAGACGCCGTCTCGAAGGGCGTCGAACTCGAAGCGGTCAACCTGATGGTGATGGACTACGGCGCGGACATCGAGCCGAACGCCGAAAACGCCATCAGCGCGGCCGAGAACGTCCACGCGCAACTCGGCGACCTCTACCCGGACAAATCGGCCGCCGAACGCTGGCACATGCTCGGACTCACGCCGATGATTGGCGTCAACGACATCGGCGGGACGTTCTATCAGGAAGACGCGCAGCAGGTCCTCGACTTCGCACAGAACAACGACCTTCGGTGGCTCTCGTTTTGGGAACTCGTCCGCGACAACGGCGAGGGCGACAAACTCTACGAGAGCTCCCTCATCGAGCAGGAGCCGTTCGAGTTCTCGTCCATCCTCAATCCGTTCACGGCCGACCAATGACGCAGAACCACACGACTCACCCATGACACACCAACCATTCACGACCAATCTATGACACAGCACCGTCGAACCTACCTCAGAAACGTCTCGGCACTCGTCACGTCAGTCGCTGGCGTCGGCGCAGCATCGACGACAGTCGCGGCCGAGTCCCCGCCAAAGTGGGACGACTCCACGCTCTACGAGGAAGGCGACCGCGTCACCCACGACGGGTACATCTGGGAAGCCGACCTCTCCTCTCGAAACGCCGAGCCGTCCGAAGGGTCGGCCTACTGGACCAAAGTCGGTCCCGCAGACGGCGGCGATGGAGGCGGCGAGACTCTCACTGCGGCGTTCACTATCGACGACGCGACGGTCACACCGGACACCTCGGTCTCCTTCGACGCGAGTGACTCCACCGGGAGCATCGACAGCTACGACTGGGACTTCGGCGACGGCGAGAGCGCGACGGGGAAGACCGTCTCGCACTCGTTCGGCTCGACCGGGTCGTACACGGTCGAACTCACCGTCACCGGTACAGACGGCGCGACCGACGCGACGAGCAAGACCGTCACCGTCGAGTCGTCCGATGGCGGCGGTGGAACACCGGCTGACGGTCTTCCGTCGAGCGTGTTCGCACCGTACGACCACGTCTCCACGAAGCCCGAAACGGCCCCGATAGACCACGCACAACAGGCCGGAACGAACTACTTCCATCTCGCGTTCGTCCTCGCTGGCCCGGACGGACAACCGGCGTGGGACGGCGACGCGAACAAACTCGTCGGCGAGTCGTCTGTCGGCGGCTACATCGACGACATCCACAACGCTGGTGGTGAGGCCATCATCGCCTTCGGTGGCGCGGCGGGGCCGTATCTCGCCGACGGGACCGACGACCCGGCGGTTCTCGCCGACCGCTTCGAGGCAGTCGTCGATGCGTACGGCGCGACCCATCTGGACATCGATGAAGAGGCGTTTGCCATGGACACGGTAAAGCGCCGGAACGAGGCACTCGCGACGCTTCAGGAACGTCGCCCCGAGGTCAGCGTCTCCTTTACGCTCCCGACATCGACGAAGGGACTGACCGCACAGGGCACAGACGTGCTTCAGGACGCCATCGACAAGGGCGTCACCATCGACACGGTGAACATCATGACGATGAACTACGGCTGGGTCGAGCCGAGCGGCGACATCGTCACCCAGTCGGCCAGTAACCTCCACGACGACCTCGGCGACCTCTTCCCCGACAAATCGGCCGCCGAGCGCTGGAGTATGGTCGGCATCACGCCGATGATTGGCGTGAACAACGTCGGCGGAACGTTCACCCAGTCGGACGCGGAGCAGGTCCTCGACTTCGCACAGAACAACGACGTCGGCATGCTCTCGTTTTGGTCTATCGACCGGGACAACGGCACCGGCTCGGGTGAGGTCTCACCCGTGAAAAGCGGCATCGACCAAGAACCGTACGAGTTCTCGTCGCTCTTCGCGCCGTTCACGAGCGAGTGAGCGGCTCGGACAGCCACCGTACGGTTCACCCGAAGCTATTTCTTGCAACCCAATGATGTGTCCGGTGATGAACGACACACCGAGCCGTCCCTGTGTCGCTGACGCCGCGTCACGACACCGGACACGTCACAATCTGCGTGGCACGACGAACGAGACGAGACACCTCGACGCAGGTCTCCGAAATTGGGAAGTGACAGCGTAATGCGCGCCATCGCTGTCCATCGCGGCGAAGAATCGCCGCGTGTCATCGACGTTCCGACGCCAGAGCCCGACCCCGGCGAAGTGCTCGTCGAGACACTCAGAGTCGGCGTCGACGGCACCGACCACGAGGTCATCAAGGGGACACACGGCGGATTCCCGCCGGGCGACGACTACCAAATCCTCGGCCACGAGGCTATCGGCGTCGTCGTCGACCCGACCACGACGGGCTTCGATGTCGGCGACCTCGTCATGCCGACCGTGCGCCGCCCACCGAACGGGACGAACGAATACTTCGAGCGCGGTGAACCCGACATGGCTCCCGACGGGAAGTACGTCGAACGCGGTATCGTCGACGCCCACGGCTACATGTCCGAGTACTTCACGAGTCCGGCGGAGTTCCTCGTGGAGATTCCGGAGTCGCTCGCCCCACACGGCTTCCTCGTCGAACCGATGAGTAACGCGGAGAAGGCACTCGAACACGCCTACGCGACCCGGTCGGCGTTCACGTGGGAGCCAGAGTCGGCGCTCGTCCTCGGGAACGGCCCGCTCGGACTGTTGACGCTGGCGCGACTCGCCCGCGACGTGGACGACCTCTACTGTCTGGGTCGTCGGGACCGCCCGGACCCGAGCATCGACATCATCGAGAAACTCGGCGCGACCTACGTCGACTCGCGGGAGATACCGGTCCCCGAGATTCCCGCCGAGTACGGACACGTCGATATCGCCGTCGAGGCCACGGGATACGCGAAACACGCCTTCGAAGTGCTCGATGCGCTCGCGCCGAACGGCGTGGGCGCGCTGCTCGGCGTCCCCGGTGACTGGTCGTTCGAAATCGAAGGCGGTCGGCTCCACCGCGAGATGGTGCTACAGAACAAGGCGCTCGTCGGGAGCGTTAACTCTCACATCCCGCACTTCGAGGACGCCATCGAGACGGTGTCGTCGCTCCCCGACTGGTTCGTCGACGACATCGTCACAGAAATCGTTCCTGCGGAAGACCCGAGTGCCGCCTTCGAGCGAAACACCGACCAAATCAAGACTGCCGTCGAGTTCGTCTCGCCGTCGGAACGCTAATCGTCGCGGCCGCGACCTCAGAGCGACGCTTTCGTCTGTCGAACCGTTCCCAAGAGCATGCCGGGGATGTTCTCTTCGAGCCGTTTGCTGCTCAGTCGGTCCGCGTGGCCGACGACGTACACGGCGGCCACCTCGTCTTGATGCTCGAAGGCGACTGCCACTCCGTTTTGATTCGGGCGCTGCTCACCGCGCTCGATGGCGATGCCGCGTTCGCGGATATTTGCGAGTTCTTCGGCGAGTACGTCTGGGTCAGTTATCGTGTTGTCCGTGCGCGCGGGAAGCCCGGCAGCCTCGACGACTGCTGTGCTCTGCTCGTCAGAGAGGTGTGCGAGAATCGCCTTCCCCGGCGCGGTGCAGTGGAGGTGGTCGTCCATCTCGACCGCGTCCGACCGGTCGCTGGTCGATTGGTAGAGATTCACGCCGTACGGTCCCTGTTTGACGAACAGTCCGGCCGTCTCGTTCGTCGTCTCGGCGAGTTGGTCGATGAGCTCGTTGGCGGCGCGGTAGAGTGGCGAGCGCCCGCGGATGCGGCTTCCGAACAGGACGAACCGATACGACAGCGTGTATTCGACGCCGACCTTTCGCACGTAGCCGAGTTCCCGCAGCGTGGCGAGGTGCTTGTAGGTCGTACTCCGCGTGAATCCGAGCGTCTCGGCGAGGTCTGAGACTCGGACCGGTCCGTCACGGTTCGCCATCTCTTCGACGAGGGCGAACGTCTTTTTCGGCGCGGAGAGCGTCGGCACCTGGCTCCGGTCGGTCATATCCCGAAGTCGAACAAGAGCGGTTTAACGGTTTCGTGGCGGGGCGAAACGCTGCCTCTGGCCGGGGACGCTACCAGTCGGTTATACTGCCGTCTTCGTTTCGCCACGTCGGGTTCTGCCACTCGACGTGGGCTTGCGAGCGCGATTCGATGGTCTCCTCGTCGATGGTGATGCCGAGTCCGGGGTCGTCGAGCGTGTCGAGGTAGCCGTCGTCGAAGTTGAAGACGTTCGGGTCTTCGAGGTAGTCGTACGCGGGCCCGAGGTCGGGCGAGTGGATGTCGAAACCGTGGTCTTGGACGACGAGGTTCGGGATGTACGTATCGACCTGTAAGGAGGCCGCGAGCGCAATCGGACCCAGCGGGCAGTTCGGGGCGACACCCACGTCGAACGCCTCGGCCATGGTCGCGAGTTTGGCCACCTCGGAGATACCTCCAGCGTGGGAGACCACCGGCTGAATCAGGTCGACAGCGCCGCCCCGAAAGAGCTCTTTGAAGTCCCACCGCGAGTAGAGCCGTTCGCCCGTCGCAATCGGCACCGGCGACTGGTTGGCGATTGCGGGGAGGTGGTCGACGTTCTCCGGGAGCACCGGTTCCTCGACGAACATGAGGTCGAGGTCAGCAAGGCGGTTGGTGAGGGTCTTCGCCATCGACTTCGAGACGCGGCCACGGAAGTCGACGCCGATATCGACCGTGTCGTCGACGGCCTCGCGGACGTTGCGAATCCGGTCGACGACGCGCTCTATCGACGCCGCCGTCTCGATGTGTCGCGTCTGGTTCGTCGCGTCCATCTTCAGCGCCGTGTAGCCCGTGTCGACGAGGCGGTTCGCTTCTTCGACGACGTCGGCAGGGCGGTCGCCGCCGACCCACTGGTACACCCGAATCTTGTCTCGGCTCTTGCCGCCGAGGAGTTCGTAGACGGGCGCGTCGTAGTACTTGCCCTTGATGTCCCACAGCGCCTGGTCGATGCCTGCGATGGCGCTCATGAGAATCGGGCCACCGCGGTAGAACCCGCTTCGATACAACGCCTGCCAGTGGTCTTCGATTCGAAGCGGGTCTTCGCCGACCAGGTATCCATCGAGCATCTCCGAGACGGCCGTCTTCACCGTCTTCGCCCGCCCCTCGACGATGGGTTCGCCCCAACCGACGATTCCCTCGTCGGTCTCTATCTTGAGGAACAACCAGCGCGGAGGGAGTTCGTAGAGGTCGTACCCGGTGATTTCCATGGTTCGGTATTTCGACCATGGTGTAATAACTTCTCGTGGTACCGCCTCGGGTCGCCCGACGGCGTCGGATATGTCGATTCTTCGTTAAACGTGGCAGACATAACAATGAATTATAAATAGTGTGATTTCTATAGTGGTACTGTCTCATGGAAGACACTAGCAAGCGTATCCTGTCTCGGAGGCAACTCCTCGCAGGTGCCGGCGCCGCGACGGCGACGGGCCTGACGGGTTGTCTCGGGCAGTTCACCGGCACGACCAGCCAGACTAGCGAAGATGTCACGCTCAAGGCTCGCCACTTTGCGACCAGCGGCGTCGAGAAGTTCTACGAGAAACACGCCGCAAAGTTCGAAGAAGAGACGGGCATCTCCGTCGAAATCGAGACGATGGGCTGGGGCAACGCGAAGCAAAAACAGCTCAACAGCATCACCAGTCGCGACGGTCCCGACGTCGAGGAAATCGCCTCGACGTGGATGCCCCAGCAGGTCCAATCCGACGCGTGGATGGACCTCAACGAACTCGACGTCAGTCTCGACGGCGTCTACGACCAACCGACGAACGTCGCCCAACACGACGGAATCACCGCCGGTTTCCCGTGGTTCTGGGGGCCGCGCGGCCACCTCGTCCATCAAGGAATGCTCGACGAGGCCGGAATCAGTGAACAGCCGTCTTCGTGGGACCAACTCGTCGAGCAGAGCAAGCAGTTCAAAGAGTCGTTCCCCGACAAACACCTGTTCGGACTCCCCGGCGCGAATAACTGGGCTGTGACCCAGTATTACGCCATGTTCGTCTGGCAGGCGGGCGGCAAGCTACTCTCCGGCGACAAGTCGGAAGCGGTGTTCAACAGCGAGGAAGCCGTCGAGGCGCTCAACTTCTACAAGGACCTCGCGACGAAGCACGAGGTCGCACCGAAGGCGTCCGCCGAGTGGGACGGCCCCGCCCGCGACAGCGCCTTCATCAACAAGCGCATCGCGGGGACGTGGAGTTCGCTCAACACGGTCGACAAGGTCGTCTCCGAGGGCGACGCGACCCGCGACTCCATGGCGGTGTACAAACCACCGGCAGGGCCGAACGGCCAGTCCGCGACGTTCTACGGGGTGAACCTCGTCGGTATCCACCCGTGGACGGACTATCCGGACGAGGCCGCAAAGTGGCTGAAGTACCTGATGAAGCCCGCCGTCAACGCCGACATCGCTTCGATGACCGGCTTCCTGCCGACGATAAAAAGCGGCTTCGACCAAGAACAGTTCTCTGGACCGCTGTACCAGACGTTCGCCGACGAGGTCCTGCCGGGCGCGAAGACGTTCCCGCAGGTCATCGGCTGGGGCGAAGTCGAAGGCACCATCAAGAACGCCGTCACCGACGTGCTCACGAAGGGCGTCAGCGGCGACTGGAGCGAAGGCGACACCCAAGCCGCCCTCGACAAGGCAGTCCAGCAGGCGAACAACGTCCTGAGCGAAAACTGACCACGACACAGCGAGGACACCACGAACCACGCACTGACGCGCCAACACCAGCGAACCGCCACACGACACAGAACCAAGCCGATATCACACCACACTCCAACGCGTTGGTCCCCCACAGCCAGTATCAGCCACCATGAACCCTCCTACATTTGAGAACATATATATGAACCAGTTGAGAAGTGATGACACATGTTAGAACGGGCCAAAAGCGGTTTCACGAGAGCCGTCCCGAACTGGGTGCAGGTACGGATACCCAGACTCGGCGACGACACGCGATTCGCCTACAAACTCCTGCTACCGGCGTTCCTGATGATGGGGATTATCCACTTCCTCCCTATCGTCTGGGGATTCTACATCAGCTTCGTCCAACTCGACGCGTCGTACGTGTCGAACTGGTGGAACGCGCCGATAGTCGGGTTCGAAAACTACGCCAAGATATTCAACCCCAACACCATCGTCGGTGCCGAGTTCTGGACCTCGCTCCGGCAGACACTCGTCTTCACCGTGGGGTCCGTCATCGGCATCTACACGCTCGGACTGGGGACGGCACTGCTTTTGAATCGGGACTTCCGCGGGAAACTCGCCGCGCGGACGCTCGTGTTGGTCCCGTGGATTGCGCCCGCCGTCGTGACCGTCCTGACGTGGCAGATGATGTTCCGCACCGACACCGGGATGATAAACCACATCCTGCGGTCGGTCGGGCTCATCGACGGGTCGTTCTTCTGGCTCATCGGTCCGCGGTCGATATTCGCCATCACCGCCGTGTGGACGTGGCAGAACTTCCCGTGGGCGGCGATTATGCTCTACGCGGGGCTCCAGTCGATTCCGGAGCACCTCTACGAGGCCGCCGAAACCGACGGTGCGGGGCGGTGGGGCAAGTTCCGGTACATCACGATGCCGCAACTCAAGCCCGTCTCGGTCGTCATCGTCCTCCTGATGGTCGTCTGGACGCTCATCAACTTCACCGTCCCGTACGTGCTTCTCGGCGCGAGTCCGAGCGACTCCGGAAAGGTGCTGATGTTGTTCATCTACAACTACGCCTTCTCCAACTGGTCGTTCGGCCTCGGCGCAGCGATGAGTACGGTCCTCTTCATCGTCGCCATGATTCTCGCGTACATCTACTACACCCGCGTCATCGGCGGCGAGTTCGAGGGAGGTGCAATCTGAGATGTTGAGCGCACTTCGACGCGAAGACGAAGGCGGTCGTATCCCGGAGACGTGGCGGTTGTCGACCGACGGCCGCGAACTCCTCTTCGACGCCTTCACGCGGTTCGCACTCGGATTGGTGCTCCTGTTCGCGCTCTTTCCCATCTGGATGATGGTGATGAACAGCTTCAAATCCCGGAGCCAGGTGATGACGGAGAATCCGACGCTGATTCCCAGCGAGTTCCACGTCTCGAACTACTTCGAGATGTGGCAGCGCTTCCCGCTGTTGGATTACTTCCTGAACAGTCTCATCATCGCCAGCGTGACGACGGTCGTCACCATCCTCATCGCCAGCCTCGCCGCCTACGCGTTCTCGCGGTACGACTTCCCGGGGAAGGGAAAGCTCGAACTGTCGATTCTGGGGACGCAGATGATTCCCGGCGTGCTCATCCTCCTGCCGATGTACCTGCTTTTCATCAACATCCAGATGCAGGTCGGCATCCCGATGAAAGACACATATCACGGGCTCATCTTCCTCTACTCGACGTTCACCATCCCCTTTGCAATCTGGATGCTTCGCGGCTACTTCGACACCATCCCGAAGGCGCTGGGTGAAGCGGCCCGCATCGACGGCTGTACCCGACTCGGCGCGCTCTTCCGCGTCGTGATGCCCTTGGCCGCCCCCGGCATCGCCGCCACCTCGATGTTCGTGTTCCTCCTCGCGTTCAACGAGGTGCTGTTCGCGTCGGTCCTCGGCTCTGACACTGTCACGCCGTTCGCAATCGGTATTCAGGAGTTCCAGACGCAGACCCAGACCTACTGGGGGCAGATGATGGCGGCCTCGACGGTGGCGACGATTCCGCTGTTGTTCCTGTTCGTCCTGTTCCAGAAGCCCATCGTCTCCGGACTGACCTCCGGCAGCGTGAAGCACTGACTCTCCTCCCGATTTTTTGACTGCGTGAGACAGTAGCACTAAGACCATCCCCTGCGACTGTCCGGCCGAATGACAGACAACGCCTCGATAACGGAGCGCCGCGTGCAGGCGGTGCCGCTCGAAGAGAAGGTCGGCCAGTTGTTCGTCGCCGGATTCGACGGCACCGAGCCGACCGACGACATCGAACAGCTCGTCGCGTCACACCACCTCGGTGGCGTCATCTACTTCAGTCGGAACATCGATTCGCCCGAGCAGGTCGCGTCGCTCTCGGACCGCCTCCAGAGCATCGCACGCGATGCCGGTCAACCACCACTCCTCATCGCGACCGACCAGGAAGGCGGCGTCGTCTCTCGATTCGACTGGGGAGCGCAGTTACCCAGCCAGATGGCACTCGGTGCGACACGGGACCCGGACACGCTTCGAACGGCGGGCGAGACGGTCGGCGAAGAACTCGCGTCTCTCGGTATCTCGATGAACTTCGCGCCGGTCCTCGACGTGAACAACAATCCGGAAAACCCGGTCATCGGCGTCCGGTCGTTCGGCGACGACCCCGAACTCGTCGGCGAACTGGGCGCGGCGCTCGCATCGGGGTTCCAGTCTGCTGGCGTCGCCGCCTGCGGGAAACACTTCCCCGGTCACGGAGACACCGAGACCGACTCGCATCGGTCGCTTCCGGTCGTCCCACACGACAGAGACCGCTTGGAAGCCGTCGAGTTCGCTCCGTTCCGCCGCGCTATCGACGCCGGAATCGACGCGCTCATGACGACGCACATCGCGTTCCCGGCGATTACGGGCGACGAGACGCTTCCGGCGACGCTCTCGGAAGACGTTCTCACGGGCATCCTCCGCGAGGAGTTCGGATTCGACGGCCTGCTCGTCTCCGACTGTCTGGAGATGAACGCTATCTCGGAGACGGTCGGTACGGCCGAGGGTGCGGTGCAGGCACTCGACGCGGGATGCGACATCGTGCTCGTGTCGCACTCGCCGGAGCGCCAACGCGACGCCATCGAGCGCGTCGTCGCGGCCGTCGAGTCCGGTGAGATACCCGAGTCTCGAATCGACAGCGCGTTCGAGCGGGTACAGCGATACAAGCGCCAGCAGTTCGGGGATGGGCGTACAGGCTCGGGGGACTGGCAAGCAGCGGTCGAGCAGTCCCGAACAGTCGCAGGACAACTCGCGCGGGAGGGTGTGACCGTCGTCCGCGACCGTACCGAGACGGTTCCGTTCGACACGTCCGAGCCGATTCATCTCGTCGGCTTCGTCGGGTCCGCCCAGTCTGACGCCGAAGACGACCGATACGACCCGGCTGACCTCCTCGCGTCGCTCGCGCGACACGACGTGGAAGTCCATTTCCATCAGATTGTGGACCCTGCGGGGTACGACCACCCGTTCGACGGTGGCGAGCAAGTCGCTGTCGCGACGTATCACGCGCGGTCGAATCCCGAACAGGCGCGAGTCGTCGTCGAGATAGCCGACGCGAGAACTGAGTTGGCCGTCGTCTCAGTTCGCGACCCATACGACCTCGCTGCATTCCCCGACGTCTCGACGTATCTCACGAGCTACGGATACTCGCCCGCGATGCTGGACGCCCTTGCGGACGTGCTCCTCGGGAAATCAGCGGGCCGCGGGACGTTACCGGTGACGATTCCGGGCGTCCAATAAGCAAACGTGGAGGACGAGTCGGACGAGAAGGCGGACGAGAAACTGGCGAGAAAACAAACGAGAAACCGGACGGACGAACGCGAGTCTGCTACGCTTCGGCGACGACTTCGATTTCGACTTTGATGTCGACGGGGAGCTTCACGACTTCGACCGCGCTGCGGGCGGGGTACGGAGACGAGAGCAGTTCGCCGTAGACTTCGTTGACGCGGTCGTAGTAGCGCATATCGTTGACGAAGACGGTTGCTTTCACTACGTCGTCGAGCGTCGCACCGCCCGCACGGAGGACGGCCTCGACGTTTTCGAGCGTCTGTCTCGTCTGTTCGCGGACGTCTTGGCTGACTACCTCTCCCGTTTCGGGGTCGATGGGTCCCTGTCCGGAGACGTGGATGGTGCCGTCAGTTTCGATGCCTTGGGAGAACGGGCCGATGCTTGCGGGGGCGTCGTCGGTGGTGAGTTCGCGCATTGGTGATGTGGAGTGAGGAAATGCTCCAAAACTCAGTGGAGGTAGTTCTGTGCCTGTTCGTGAAGCGGGGCGAACCCTTCGGCGGCCTTACAGCCGACTCGCTTGCCGAGCGTCATTCCTTCGGCGCGGAGGCTATCGACTAGGTTGTCGAATTCGGCGTCGATACCGCCGTGTTCGACGAGGAAGTCGACTTGCGACTCGTGTTGTTCGAGCGCCTCGATTTTCGCATCGAGATACCCGGAGACGTCGACGAACGTCTCGGGTTCGAACGACGAGGTCGGCTTTCCGAAGTAGTAGATGTTGTCGGGGTCGCACGGTTCGTAGTCGGTCTCGGCGAGCGGGAGCGACGCCATGTAGTACGCGTCGGTCACGAGGCGGGCGGTCGCCTGATGGTCCGGGTGCAAGTCGTCCTGGAAGTGCGTGAGGACGATATCGGGGTCGTGCTTTCGGAGCGTATCGACGAGGACGAACCGGTCTTCGAGCGAGTACTCGATACGGCCGTCTTTGAATCCGAGGAACTCGACTTCGTCGACGCCGAGAACCTCGCCGGCGGCGCGCGACTCCTCGGTTCTGACCGCCGCGACGTCTTCTTCGGTGTCGCTTCCGAGCCCGCCGTACTCGCCGCGGGTCATGTGGGCGACCGTGACGTGGTCGCCGCGTTCGGCGTGCTTTGCGAGCGTTCCGCCACAGAAAATTGCAGCGTCGTCTGGATGTGCGACTATTGCTAACACGTTCATCGCGATTGTCAGTGCGTCGAACTGATTAAAATAAGTTACTCTCCGCCGTCAGTTCTCGACGTTGGCGACGATTCTGTCGACGACGTAGTCAGCCTCCTCGTCGGTCAGACACATGGGGTTCGCGACGACGATGCCTTCGTCGAGTCTGTCACTACCGAGGTAGACGCGCGGGTTCTCCGCGCGGAGGCGTCGGACGAGTTCGAGTGCGGTCGTCTCCGAAGAACTGTCGACGTCGACGACGACTTCGGGGGCGACGCTGACGTCGCTGCCGCCCGTGACGTGTGTCCCGAAGCCAGCGTCTTCGAGACTGTGTGCGATGTCGTCGGCGCGACGCTGCCACTCACTCTGTGTCTCGGTCTGTTCTTCTTCGAGGAAGGCGTCGAGTGCGTAGATGAGGCCGGCGAGTTCCTCCTTTCCGACCTTCATCGGGCGGCCGATTCCCTGCCGAGGCACGCCAGCGAAGTTGTCGAGGTCGACGAGTCGCTCCGGCGGCGACCACGCCGCTTCGGCGACGTGCATGTCGAGGTGCTGCATGGCAATCGACTCGATGTACTCCTGTTTGCCGGCGATGATTCCCGTCGTCTGCGGGCCGCGGATTCCCTTCCCACCGCTGAAGACCACCATGTCGGCACCCTGGTCGATGAAGCGAGAGAAGTTCGACCGCGGCGGAAGTTCGGCGGCGGCATCGACGATGACCGGGATGTCGTGGTCGTGGGCGATGTCGGCGACGACATCGAGCGGCGGTTCGGTGTAGGACTTCTCGATGTAGGCGATAGCCGCCGTCTCGTCGGTGATGTTCGATTCGAGTTCCCACGGTTCGACGCTCGTCGACCCGGTTCCGAGATGTAGGTCGTTGGTCCCGACGTCGACGATGGTCGCACCTGCGGTCCGAAGCGCGTGGTCGTAGCCGGTCCTGTGCGTTCGGGGCATCAGAATCTCGCCCGGCAGCCCCTCGGTATCGGGGAGTTGCTCCATCGCCGCGACGTCATGTCCGGCGATTGCCGCAGCGGCGCAGAGACACAACCCGGCCGCAGCCCCGCTGGTGACGTATCCGGCTTCAGCACCAGTCACCTCCGCGATTCGGTCCGACGCCGCGGCCTGCAAGTCCCCTAACTCGACGAAGGCCGACGCGGCACTGTGCATCGCTTCGAGGGCTTCGTCTCTGATGAGGCTCCCGCCGATTCGTGTCTTCGTCCCGGCCGCGTTGACCACTGTCGGGACGTCCAACTCTCCGTAGATGGAGTCGGTGTGACTCCGGTAACGTTGCTCTGTCATTGTGGCTCACTGGAAACGAACGAGTCGTTAGTGACTCCAGATACTCTGCTGTGTCATCTGCCCGGCACATAAACATTCGCTTCGCCTCAACGACGGCGACATTTCGACGACTGTGGGTAGTGATGACAAAGCATTATATAGTTTGAATCTAAAGGTTGGGGAGAAAGCATGTCACAGTTAGAGCTGCGTAACCTCCGGAAGGAGTTCACCGGAGGTGGAGAGGATATCGTCGCGGTAGACGATGTCGATTTAACACTCGACGATGGCGAGTTTCTGGTGCTTGTCGGTCCGTCCGGGTGCGGCAAGTCGACGACCCTCAGAATGATAGCCGGGTTGGAGTCGGTCACTGCGGGTGACGTTATCATCGATGGGGAGTCGGTGCGGGAGTTAGAACCCCGCGAGCGCGACATCGCCATGGTGTTCCAAAATTACGCGTTGTATCCGCACATGACGACCCGAGAGAACATCGGGTTCGGCCTGAAGATGACGAGCGACCTCGACTCAGCCGAACGGAATCGGCAGGTCGAAAATGTCGCCGAATCGCTAGGAATCGAAGAACTGCTCGACGACTATCCGAAAGAGCTCTCGGGCGGGCAACAACAGCGCGTCGCGCTCGGCCGGGCAATCATCCGCGACCCCGAAGTGTTCCTGATGGACGAGCCGCTGTCGAATCTCGACGCGAAACTTCGGACGCAGATGCGAACCGAACTCAAAGCGCTCCAAGACGACCTCGGTGTCACGACCGTCTACGTCACCCACGACCAGACGGAGGCGATGACGATGGGCGACCGAATCGCCATCCTCAACCACGGCGAGTTACAGCAGGTCGGCACGCCGCTGGAGTGCTATCACCAGCCAGCAAACAAGTTCGTCGCCGGATTCATCGGCGCGCCCTCGATGAACTTCCTCGACGCATCGGTCGAAGGGAGTCGGCTCAGACACGCGCTTTTCGACTACGAACTTTCGAGTGCGACTGCCGACGTAGTCGATGGCCACGACCGAGTGACGATGGGTATTCGACCGGAGGACATTCGCGTCGTCGACGACGCGGACGTGGACAACCCAGTCGCTGCCGACGTCCACCTCGTCGAGCCGCTGGGAGACATCTCACACGTCACGCTGAACGTCGGCGAACAGCAGTTCACCGCCGTCGTTCCGGGTGGGCAGGCGTTCGAACGGGGCGAACACGTCACGCTCCAGTTCCCCGAGGACGACCTCCACCTGTTCGATGCGGACTCCGGCCAAGCGCTCAAAAACAGTTCGCAGTCGGCCGACGACGAACTCGCAATCCACGCCTGAGCATCCAGTTGCACACGACGGCCCGCGCGACGAGCACCGGTGTGTCTCGCTGAGTCGACAGACTCCGACACGGGGGCGATGAGTGTAACAACTCGGTTGTGGTTTCTAATCTCCGGCACCGTGAATAGTCAGAAAAAATTTTAGAAGAAGATATACTCAGAATTATGATGTTAGCAGAGAGGAACTGCCTATTTGAGTTCTAACGCCAGTTATAGCTTCTTATAGGCTGATATGGGGCGTCTCTGCTAACTGGAGGATGTATAGGGATACAATTCTTGACGAGAATCGAAAAACTCGCGGAGACTGTATCTAATCACTAAAATCGGCCAATTTGAGTAAACCATGGCTTCCACAGACCGCCTCGGATGCTACTTTGTATATATTATTTTTGACTGTATAGTATGAACTGATACTTTGGCAGTTTACTCTGCATTCTATTTGAAACGACACTCTTGTTTCTCTTAGGGGGCGGGGAGAGGGAAGAGGTTCGACACGTGTCACCTTCGCAGTCGACTCGAATCCGGCCGACACCAGTCGAACAAGGGGCCACCTTTTAGCCGTCTGGTGTGTATCGTATTATCATGAAGTTCGTTATCGTGGGGTATGGTCGCGTCGGAACACGAACCGCCCGTATCCTTCGGGAGGAAGGTCACGCCGTCACAGTCGTCGATAACGACGAGACGAAAGTCGACCGCGCTCTCGACGAGGGGTTCGACACCATCCTCGGCGACGGCGGTACGGAGAGTGTTCTGAAGCAGGCCGGAATCGAAGAGGCCGATGCGGTGGGTGGACTCACCGGCGACCCCAACATCAACTTCGCCGCGTGTATGCTCGGCAAGGAGTTCGGCTGCCGGACGGTCATGCGAATCAGCGAGGACTACAGACAGGAGATATACGAGCGCTACGCCGACGACGTAGACGAGATTATCTACCCCGAACGCCTCGGTGCCGCGGGTGCGAAAACCGCGCTCCTCGGGGGCGATTTCAACGCTCTCGGCGACCTGACCGACAAGTTGCGACTCGCGACGGTGACGGTCCCGGAGAACGCTCCAATCGTCGGCGAACACGTCGCGAGTATCGACCTCGGAGCCGACGGTCGAATCTACGCCCACGGCAGGAAGCGCGAACCGATGACCATTCCACTGCCCGGGACTGTCGTCGAACCCGGCGACCACTTGGCGCTGCTCACCGAGCGCGACGAACTCGAAAGCGTTCGGACGCGACTCCTCGGCTGAACGGGCCGACGGCTCTCCGTCTCGGTCGATTCTTTCTTTCGCAGAGAAACGGCGTCGTGGTGGCGACGCCGCGCGCCGTGCCGGGGGGTGCCAGAACGGTTTGGTGTGCCGGGCGCGCGGGTGGGAGGATGGGAACTGAGGCCGAATGTGCGCGCCCATCTGACGGATGTGTATCACCGACCATAAACTTACGTCAGACGGACGTTCTGGCTCCCTCTCCCGTACGTTTGTACGATGGCAACTCGCCGTCCCGTCGTGTAAAACCGCCCCTGAAAATAACGGGTCAGTAGACGAGTTTCCCCTCGACGAACTGCCGAACTCGGTCGTCGGATGGTGACTCGAACACGCGGTCTGTCGCCCCCGACTCGATGCAGGTCCCGTCGAGGAGAACCGCCGTCCGGTCCGAAACGCGCTGTGCCTGCTGCATGTCGTGTGTCGCCAACGCGACGGCGATACCGCGGTCGCGGGCGGCCCGCATCGCCGCCTCGATGACGGCGGTGTTCCGCGGGTCGAGGTTCGACGTCGGTTCGTCGAGGAGCAACACGTCCGGGTCGGGGGCGAGCGCGCGGGCGATGGCGACACGCTGTGCTTCGCCCGCCGACAGCGACCCGGCATCTCGGGACGCTTTGTCTGCCATCCCGACCGTCTCAAGCGCCGTGGTCACTGCCTCGTCGTAGTCGGCAGGTCCAAGCACCCCCGAGACTGCGTTGGCCACTCTCTCCTTCCACGACCGCCGGACGCGGAGTCCGTACGCCACGTTGTCGGCGACGCTCGCCGAGAACAGACTCCGGTTTTGAAACCCCATCCCGATTCGACGCCTGACTTCGAGTCGGCGCGCGTCCGACATCGACCACACGTCGTCGCCGTCGAACTCAATGACGCCGCTGTCGGGACGGTCGAACATCGCGAGGAGGCGAAAGAGCGTGGTCTTTCCCGTCCCCGAGGGGCCGACGACGGCGAGTATTTCGCCGGGTTCGACGCCGAGAGAGACATCTTCCAGAATCGCCCCGTTTTCGAACCCGTGGGTGATGTCGGCCGCGACGAGACCGTCTGTCATCGCCGCCCTCCACTCGGGGTTCGGTCGCGGAAGCGCGCCCCGAGTGCGTTGACCGCGAGCACGAGCGCCAACAGAATCCCGCCGAGAGCGATACCCGTCTCGATGTTTCCTTTTCGCGCCTCGACTGTGATAGCGGTCGTGAGCGTCCGCGTGAACGACGTGCCGTCCGAGAAGACGATGTTGCCGCCGACGATGAGAACCGACCCGACCTCGCTGATAGCGCGACCGTAGGCGGCGAGGAGAGCCGTCACGATGCCGTAGCGCGCCTCTCTGACGACGAGCAGAGCCACGTCGGTCGAGGTGCCGCCGGAGGCGAACGCGGCGTCTCTGAGGTCCTGTGGAACCGACTGAATCGCCGAGAGCGCGACGCTCACGAGAACCGGAAGCGCGAGCACTGTCTGCGAGAGAATCATGGCCTCGGGCGTAAACAGCAGTTCGAACTCCCCGAGTGGCCCGGACCGCGAGAGTGCCAACAGTACGAGCAGTCCGACGACGACGCTCGGAAAGCCCATCCCCGTCGAGATGATGGAGGTGACGACCGCCTTCCCGCGGAAGTCGCGGAAGCTCACGGCCAACGCCATCGGGAGGCCGAGCGTGGCGCTGACGAGCACTGCCGCGGTGCTCACGTACAGCGAGACGAGTGTGATGCTCACCAGATACGTGAGGTTCAGGTCGCCGAGGCCGAACACGGGATACGGTGGGGTCGGACCGGACTAAAAGTCCTCGGGGACGTTCTCAGCGACCCACTGCTCGAACTGCGCGTCCGAGACGGACGCCGAGGCGTTGCCACCGCCGTCGTAGTCTTCGGGCACGTACTGCCCGAACTGCGGCGACTCGGACAGCGCGTTCGGGAAGAACAACTGCGAGCCATCGACTGTGTACGAGTCGATGATGTCCTGTCCCTCGGGACTCGTCAGGAACCCGGCGTACGCCATCGCCAGCGAGTAGTTCACGTCGGGGTACTTCGCGGGGTTGACCGGGATGACGCCGTAGGGGTTCTTCAGAATCGTCGGCCCGCCCTTGAGTGGCCCTTGAACGAGGATTTCGAGGTCTATCTTGCTCTTCGTCGCGAGGAACGTCCCGCGGTCAGAGAGCGTGTACGCGCCGGACTGGTCGGCCTGCACGAGCGTGTCGCCCATCCCTTTCCCGATTTCGCGGTACCACTTCCCCACCGGGTCGACGCCCGAGGCGTCCCAGACGAGCAGTTCCTTCTTGTTCGTCCCCGAGTCGTCGCCGCGAGAGACGAACGTCGCCTCCGACTCCGCGATGGTAGCGAAGGCGTCAGCAGCGCTCTCCATCCCCTCGATTCCCGCCGGGTCGTCCGCCGGTCCGACCACGACGAAGTCGTTGAACATGACGTCGCGACGGTTGACGCCGTAGCCCTCTTTCAAGAACTCGTCTTCTGCACCGCGGGCGTGGACGAGAATCACGTCGGCGTCGCCGTTTCGGGCCGTCTCGATTGCAGCGCCCGTCCCCTGCGGGATGGTCTTGACTGTCGCGTCGAACTTCTCTTCGAACACCGGGTTGAGTTCGTCCAACAGCCCCGTATCGTACGTGCTCGTCGTGGTCGCGAGCGTCAACTCCTGTTTCGACCCACTCGACCCATTGCCGGATTCGGACTGGGAGCCACTCTCACCGTCTGCCGCCTGCGGAGGCTCCGCGTCTCCGGTACACCCACTGAGTCCGAGAATCGCACCGACACCGGCCGCCTGCAAGAAGCGCCGTCGCTGAATTGCCATGCAGTGTCGTGTGCTGAACAGAAATTAACTGTTTCCCAGCCGATGAAATCGATTCACGTTTCATTTCTCGCCTTCTGTGACCGATTGTGTGAACTATCGGTTGCGTCGGTTTCTTCTCGGTCGCCGTCTTGGACTCGACTATGACGTGGGAGTCGCTTTTCGACCGTGCCGCTGATTCCGAGACGACAGAGAGCGATATCGCCGAGGCGCTTCGCGCCCGCCGAGAGAACGATGAGTGAGACCGACCCGTCTCCGACTCGCGTCGTCGCGGACGCCGACGTACTCGCCGCTGACCTCCTCGTCGGCGGTGCCGCCCGCGACGCGCTCGACCACCTCCGGTCGCACTCGTGGATGACCCTCGTCGCCAGTCCGGCGCTCCTCGACGATGCCGAGGCGGTCATCGCCAGCCTCGCCGACGAGGAACTGGCCGCAGACTGGCGCGCCAGAGTGGGCGAGTGGGCCGAACTCGTCGACCACCCCGAGGGCGACCAGCCTGCGCTCGCCGCCGCCTATCGAGGTGGCGCGATGCATCTTCTCACCTTCGACGAGACCCTTCAGTCTGCCACGGCTGGCGCAGCTTTGAGCGGCCGCTTCCCGGTGAGTATCCGCGAGCCACGGGCGTTTGCGACGCTCTTTGCTCCCGAAAGCCTGTACGCAGAAGTCGAATCCGGTGAGTATCCCGGTCCCGACCGCGACCCCCGAGCCTGACCGCGACTGCCGGGTCAGACCGACTTCGGGTCGGCGACGTGTCGCGTCAGCCGCCAGCTGCGGAAGAACACCGCGTTGCCCTACGTGGGCCGCTGTGCGACCTTCACCATGCGCCGAACCAGCCACCGAGGGAGGAATCGAACGAGGACCGACCCGAGCCAGTTTTGCGTGCCGGGGACGACGACGACTTTCCCGGCGTTCATGCCGCGGATTCCCGCCTTCGCAACCTTCCGAGCATCCATCACGCCGCCTTCGAGGAGCCGAGAGTCTTCCATGTCTGCGCGCGACTGGAACCCAGTCTCTGTCGGCCCGGGACACAGCACCGTGACGGTCACGCCGGTTCCGCGACACTCCTCCGCCAGCGCCTCGGAGAACGAGAGGACGTACGCCTTCGTCGCATAATAGACGGCCATCAGTGGACCGGGCTGGAAACTCGCGGTCGACCCGAGGTTGAGAATCTGCCCCGACTTGCGGTCGAGCATGCCCGGCAGAAACAGCTTCGTGAGTTGCGTCAGGGCCGTGACGTTCACCTCGATTTCGTCGACTTCGCGGTCGAGGTCGATATCCACGAAGGGGCCGAACGTCGCGAACCCGGCGTTGTTGACCAGCACGTCAACCTCGATTTCGCGGTCACGCAGGGCTTCGAAAATCTCCCGTGGTGCGCCCCGCTCGGCGAGGTCTTTCACGAGGACGACGACTGCCGTTCCGTAGGCGTCGTTCACCTCGGCGGCGAGTTCGCGGAGGTCGGCCTCGCTTCTGGCGACGACGACGAGGTCGTGTCCGTCTGCGGCGAGGAGGTCGGCGAGTTCGCGTCCGATGCCGCCGGATGCACCGGTGACGAGTGCGACTGGGGCGTCGCGGTCGGGGAACGTCATGCCCTCTTTGACGTGCCCAATGGTAACAATCACTTGGGTGGCTACTGCTCGACCACACACCCCAGTGTTTCCAGTTTTTGCGTCGCCGCCGCGAGGTCGGCTTCTTTCACGAGCACGTGGTCAGTCGAGTACGACGACAGCGCGAATATCGAGACGTCTTCCTCGGCGAGGGCGGTTGCGACCGCCGCCAGAAACCCGACGAGTTCGAACGGCAGCACCATCTCGAAGGTGAGGCGCTTCCACCCGTGTTCGGCCTCGACGACGGTCGATTCGTCGATGGCTCCTGTCTCGGCTATTACTGTCGTCTCTGTTTCGTCCTGAATCGTTGCGAACGCCTCGGGGTCGGGCCGCGTCGTCTTGTAGACGGTGTACGTCTCGTCCGAGACGGTGACCGTACCGCCTTCGAAGAAGTCTGCGGGATTCATGCGGATCTGTCGTACCCAGACCGCGTAAACCTCACTGGCGTTCAGAAACCCCCGGAAAATCGGAGCGTTCCACCCTCCACTTCGCTCACTCCGTTCGCCCAGTGGACCACCGTCGGACGCGCTGCGCCCGACGAGATATCCTTCGCTTACTCCGTTCGCTCAGGATACCACGTCGCAAACTTCGCTAACGCCCGCCCGCGGTGCGAGATTCCGTTTTTCTCCGTCGCCGTCATCTCCGCGAACGTCGTTCCGTCGTGTTCGAAGATTGGGTCGTAGCCGAAGCCACCGTCGCCGCGAGGTGCGACGATTCGCCCGTTCACGACACCCGTAAAGAGCTTCACCGGCAGGGCTTCGGTCTCCTGTGCGTCCTGTTCGGCACCGTGAGCGGCCGCGACAGTTCGGTCGTCGCGGTCGATTGGGTCGGGGCTTGCTTCGAACTCCGCGCCGTCGCAGTACGCGAGCACACAGTGGAAGGAGGCGCGACGCGGCTCGTCGAGTTCCGCGGCGGCCAGTCGGTACACGGCTTCGACGCCCAGCGTGTCCTCGGCGTACGAGGAGTATGGGCCGGGGAAGCCGTCGAAGCCGTCGATAAAGAGTCCGGCGTCGTCCACGAGGACGGGTTCGCCGGCGTAGCGGTAGGCTTCGCGGGCACCGTGGGCCGCGATGGGGCCGAGTTCGGCCGCCTGAACCTCGGTGTAGTCGAAGTCCAGTTGGGTCACGTCGTCGTCGAGGTAGTCGAGGGCCTCGCGTACCTTGCCCTCGTTCGTAGTGACGTACCTGAGCATACCCGCTCATCTGCGGGCGGGGTGGGAAAAGTCGTCGGTGTTGCGCGCGCGATTAGTCGACGATGACTTCGACTGGGCCGTCGTCTTCCGCCGCTTCTTCTTTCTTTTTGCCCTTCTGTTGCTCGTTCCAGAGCAGACCACCGGCGACGAGGAGGACGACCCACGAGCGCCAGCTCGCGAGATTCAGCGTGTAGCCGATACCGAACGGTTTCTCGACGAGCATGCCCTCGCCGGGCTGCCAGTACGACGACAGCAGGCGGCCGACGCTCGGACGCTCGAAGTTGTACGGGATACCAAAGAGAGTTCCTCGTTGCGGTTTGTCTGCCATACGAGACGAATACGCTCGCGCCGGATAAATCGTTTTGGCCTTCCGACGTGTTTTGGTGCGGCGATTTCGACCCCAACAAATGAGGGATGGTAACACGATTCTGCGGGGCGGCGGTAAGGGACCAGTGACTCGCTACCGATACCGCCCGCGCGACTCCACCTGTCGGAGTCGAGAAAGAACCTCCGCGGAGCCGACTTCCTCGTAGCCCGCTTCGAGTGCGTCGAGGAGTGGTGCGGCGTCGTCGGCCGTCCCCTCGACGCTCTGTGCGAAGACGTGGAGGTCCATCGCGTGGTCTTCGACGTGCCCCGAGTGGAACCCGAGGCCGAAGTCGATGAGGTAGACGCGCGTGTTCCCGTCGGCGTCGGTACCGACGCGGACGTTCCGCGTCGTGGGGTCGCCGTGGACGATTCCCGCTTGATGCAGTCGAGCGAGATACTCGCCGACCGTTCGAACCGCGTCGGGGTCGAGTTGTTCCGCGAGGTCGGCTTCACCCACCTTCTGGAAGGTGATGACGCCCTCGACGGGGTCGATATCGCGGACGACTGGTGTTCGAACCCCGGCGCGGCGGGCATCGCTCGTCAGCCGTGCCTCGGCCTTGGTGCGCTCGCCGCGCAGTCGGTCGTCGAGTTTTGCGTGGCGGTAGGTCTTCGGGACGCGGCGTTTCACCACGTCGTCGGTGCTGATATCGACCGTCGCTTCCGCCCCGCGAATCGCACCGTCGTCGGTGTAGGCGCGCGCGACCGATTCGTCGTCGCCGCGCCACGTCACGTCGACTTGGTCCGGGCGGAAGTTCGGGTCGACCGAGGACTCGCTGATTGGGAGCGTGTCGCCCGCGTCGAGCATCCGCGCGCCGAGGACGGCAATCATCCCGGCGTTGTCGCCGAGGAACTGCGGGTCGGGGGCGTGGAACTTCGCGCCGCGCTGTTCGCACATCTCGGCGAGCATCTCCCGCAGGCGGGCGTTGTGGCCGACGCCGCCACCGAGGACGAGTTCGTCCGTCCCCGTAAGCGAGAGCGCGCGCTCGGAGACTTCGGTCAGCATCGCGAAGATGGTCTCTTGGAGTCCGACGCAGATGTCGGAGACGGGTGTCCCGGCGTCTGCCTCTTCCTTCGCGGCGCTCATGATACCCGAGAAGGAGAAGTCCATCCCCTTGACGACGTACGGCAGGTCGACGTACTCGCCGTCTTTCGCCGCCTTCTCGACTTTCGGCCCGCCGGGGTGGGTCCAGCCGACGTGACGGGTGAACTTGTCGATGGCGTTGCCGACGCCGGTGTCCATCGTCTCGCCGAGGACGCGGTACCGACCGTTGTGGTAGCCGAGCAGGTGGGCGTTCGCGCCCGAGGCGTTCAGACAGACGGGCGATTCGAAACCCGACTGGTAGCGCCCGATTTCGAGGTGGGCGACCATGTGGTTGACGCCGACGAGCGGCACGTCGAGTGTCTGGGCCACGGAGCGGGCGGCAGTCCCGACGATACGGAGACACGGCCCTAAGCCGGGGCCGCGCGAGAACGCGACACCGTCGACGATGGGGCCGTCGCCGTCGTGGCGCTCGGCGGCGTGCGCGAGCGCGGTGTCGACGACGCCGGGGATGGCGTTCGCCATGTGTTCGGCCGACTCGCGCGGGTGAATGCCGCCGCTGTCGGGGTGGTAGGGGTCAGATTCGATAAAGACGTGGTCGGAGGCGGGGTCCGGCGTGCGGTCGGTTCCGTGACCGAGTGCGGCGGGGTCGTCGGTTTCGAAAACCGCTGCGCTCGCGGCCCACGCTGTTCCTTCGATTCCGAGAATACGCATCGAGAGTTGGTCGAAAACGGCGATTCGAAACCGAGATTAGGCCTCTTCGGCCTCGGCTTCGGCGTCGGTAATCTTGTTCCGTTCGAGCATGTGCTCCTGTTCGACGTCGCGCGCGAACTCGGGGCTCTCGTAGACCTTGGCGTAGCCAGCGGTCTTGCGCATGCCGAACTTCGTGTCGAGTTCGTGGACGACGACTTCGTCGGAGTCCTTGTTCAGTTTGGCCGCGAGAGAGTCACGAACCGACAGCCGCGACGGCGTCGCTTCCTCGTGGACAATCTCGAATCGGACGTCCGTCCGATGCAACATGGGGTTCTCCTCCTCGGAGATGATTTCGATATCCATGGTTCAGTTACCAGTACATCCCCCCGAAGCAAGTAAAAGGATTTCGAAGGGAGAGGGAGAGACCGGTCCTCAGGCGTCGAGTGGCGCGAGGACGGCGTCGATATCACCCTCGAACTGGGTGAGGAGGTCCCGCATCTCCGCTTTGGCTGCGTCTGTGACCCGGATTCGGACCATTCCTTCGTCCGGTTGGCCGTAGACGACAGTCGAGTCCAGCGGCGCGGCGAGGACTGCGGGGAGGGTCGCGAGGTCTTCTTCGCCTTCAACCAAGAGCGTCGTCGGTTCGTCTGCGGCGAGCGCGTCGACGAGCGCATCGACGAGTGCGCGCGAAACCGTGCCCGGTTCGTTCGCGACTTCGACGAGTCGGCCCGTCTCGACGGCCCGGCGAATCTCCTCGTCGACCGCCTCGCGTTTCGTCTTTCCATCGACGACAGCGACATCCGGCGCTCGTCCTGCGCGTCGGAGGTGGTAGGTGACGACGTCGCCGACGGCGACGAGCGGTGTGTCTCGCTCCTCGCTGGCGGCGTCTGCGAGCAACTCTTCGGCCTCGGTGTAGACGGGGCCGAACGGCTCTTTGAACGCCGCGCGAAGTTCCGTCGGCAGGGTGAGCATCTTAGCGGACCTTGAGCGCGTATCCGCCGGGTTCGCTGACGTTCATCTCGTCGGCGATTTCGCTCTCTTCGGGGTGGGTGATGACGACGTAGCCCGCCCAGTCTTCGGTGAGGCTCGTCGACCCGCAGTTGTCGCAGGTCTGTGAGTCGGGGTCGTTGACGTAGTGGCACTCACGGCAGGCGAGACGCTTTCGCGCCATCAGTTACCCTCCGCCGACGCCTCGCTCTGCTGGCGCTTCGCTTCGAGCCAGCCGTGCTTGCCGAGCCCCGGCTGTTTCGCGGTGAGTCCAATCTTGGAGTCCCGCGGGTTGCGCTCGTCGATGCTCTTCGTGACGATACGGGCGCGCACCTCGTCGTCCACGGCGAGCGTCTGGTTGGACTCGGTGGAGGCGAGCTGCTGGTTCTCGCCGTCGTAGGCGAGGTATTCGTCGGAAATCTGCGAGACGTGGAGCAGGCCGTCCACCGGACCGATACCGATGAACGCACCGAACTCGACCACTTCGACGACGATGCCGTCGACGACTTCCTGCATGTCGGGGTCGTAGGTGATGGCGTCGAATTCGGCCTCGTAGTAGACGCCCGGCCGGTTGGGGAGTACGGTCCCCTCGCCGATGTCGTGGACGTTCACGACGCTCACGACGCTCCCGACGTCTTCGTCCATTCGTCCTTCCAGTTTGTCCTGCAACAGCCGCTTGACCCGCTCGGGCGTGACGTCGCCCAGGTGGCGTGGCGGGACTTCGACTGTGTCTTTGAGTCGTACCCGTTTGTACATAGTTTCGTTAAGGTTCCGTGATTGCCAGTGTGGCGTGCCCGCGGATACCGACGACGGGAATCCCGCAGTCGAGTATCCGGTCACGGAGGGGCTTGTCGTTCGTGACGACGTAGTCGATGTCGCCCGATTCGGCGAGTTCGACGACCGCGTCGTCGGCGTACGATTCCTCGGTTTCGACCGCTCGGCACCGAGTCGCCAGGTCCGCACCCACGCTCGCGGCGACGGCCTCGGTCCCCCCGCCCGTCGAGAGCTTCTCCAGCTCGTCGAGGACGGCCGTGGGGACCACGAGGTCCACGTCGGCCGAGAGTAACCGGTCGAGTTCGTCGAACACGCGAACGTCGAGTTCGACCGGCATCATGAGTGCGTTCGTGTCCATGACGACTACGGTGGCGCTCACGTCACTTGAGGGTCCCGATACCGATGAGACGCCAGCGCGCGCCGACACGGCGGTTGATGGCTATCTTCGCACCCTCGGCGGCGCAGACCGGCCGCTTGAGAGACACTTCGGCCTCGCCGGTCCGTGCACTCGTGACGGCACCAACGGTGGTCGCGGTGCCGACGGTGAGCATCAGCGGTTCACCGGTCGAAATCTCTTCGACGTCGTCTTGGTCGCCGCCGACGACGCGGTCGAGCAGTTCGACGTCCATCGTGAACTCCTCGCGCGTCGGCGGGAGCGTCCCGGGCTCACCTGCGAGTTGGCCCGCGAGGGCGTCACCCTTGGTCAGGCTGGGGTCGAGTCCGGTCCCGACACCACACAGCCCGCCGGGGCGAACTTCGTCGACCATGTTGCCGCCCGCCTGCAGCGAGCGAATCTCGGTCGTGATGGGTCGCCACTCGGTCTGACCTTCCTCTTCGACCTCGCGACCGGGGCGGAGTTCGATTTCGTCGTCCGCTTCGAGCTTTCCGGCGACGACGCTGCCGCCGATGACGCCGCCCGAGAGGTCTTCCCACGTCGTTCCCGGACGGTTGATGTCGAAGCTCCGTGCGACGTACATCTGGCTGTCTTCGCTCTCGTCGCGCTCGGGCGTCGGAATCTCTTCCTCGATGGCCTCGATGAGGAGGTCGAGGTTGACCTCCTGCTGGGCGCTGACGGGAACGATTGGGGCGTCTTCGGCGACCGTGCCCTCCACGAACTCCTTGATTTGTTCGTAGTTGTCGATAGCGCGCTCGCGGTCGACGAGGTCGACCTTGTTCTGCGCGATGACGATGTTCTCGATGCCGATGATGTCGAGCGCCATCAGGTGCTCTGCAGTCTGCGCTTGCGGGACGTCTTCGGTCGCGCTCACGAGCAGAATGGCGCCGTCCATGATGGCGGCACCGGAGAGCATCGTCGCCATGAGCGTTTCGTGACCGGGCGCGTCCACGAACGAGACGGTACGGAGCACCTCTGTGTCTTCGCCGTCTTCGGTCGTCTCTTCGACCGTGTAGCATTCCGGCGGCTCTTCGCCGGGTGTCTTGCGGAACGTTGCGTCAGCGTATCCGAGGCGGATGGAGATGCCGCGTTTCATCTCCTCGGAGTGCTGGTCAGTCCACGAGCCGGACAACGCTTGAACGAGCGTCGTCTTGCCGTGGTCGACGTGACCGACGAGTCCGATGTTCACCTCCGGTTGTTGTGGGTTTTGCGTCACCATTGACCTCCTGAGAGTAATCTTGCGTGAACTTCGCCCCGAGCGCCTGATAAAGGTGCTGTTCTCGAAGCGGTCGCTCTGGGGCCACGTCGGGCGGTCACACGCGACGTGGGTGGTTCGGAGACGGCGTCGGAATGAAGTTCGAGCGCCTTCGGCAGCGGCGGGTTCGCGAGCTCACTCGGTCGCTTTGACCAGCGCTTCGAGTTCCGCGCTGTAGTCCGCTGGCGTGAGACCGAGGTCCAGATTGACCGAGACCTCGATGGCTTCGGTCGGTGATTTCGTCACGTCGAGTGCGAGGTTCTCTCCGGGGTGTGCTCCGCCCGCGATGAGGAGGGAGCCGTCGTGTTCCCAGACCGCGAGCAGACCGGTGACGCCGAGCTTCCGACCTTCGATTTCGACGGATTTCTCGTCCGTCAGCGGGAAGTTGATTCCCTCGAACGGGAACGCTGCCGTGTAGTTCGTCACGTTCGCCGTCTCGCCCGTGTCGACTGTCAGTTCCGCGTCCGATGCCTGCTCGATGTCGACCAGCCCGGCCGATTCGAGCTGTGATTCGAACTGTGCTCGCGCCTGCTTTTCGACCTGTTCGACCACAGGCCCCATCGCCGCGTCGGGGATGTTGGCCAAACTGGGGTCGAGCGTCACGCGGGACGCGAAGAACATCGAAAACTGCCCTTCGGCCTGTCCCAGTGTCTTTTCTTTCAACTCGGCGGCGAGCGCGGCGTCCTCGTAGACGAGCGTGTGGAACGCGGCGGAGACAGTCACCGGCCCGAAACTCTTCTCGAACGCCGGGTCCTGCGTCTGTTCGTCTATCTGCTTCCAGCCACCGTCGGCTAACTTCGATTCCGGCACCTTCGGCGGCCCTCGCGCGGCGGAGGCAGTCCCACTCGAACTGCATCCCGCCAGCCCGACCAGCCCTGCGCTGGCCGCTGCACCGAGGTACGTTCGTCGTTTGATTCGTTGGGTTGCGTCGTCCTGCCCGGACATTGGTCGGTGTTGCCCCGTCTTCGGTCAAATACTTTCGCCAACGTGACACTCACAAATTGTGACTTGTCTGTCGGGAAGCGACGCGGTGCGGGCCGTCGGACGCTCCCCGAGAGCGAGACTTTTTGCCTTCGACACCGCAGTGTCAGGCGTGTCTCCGCCGGTGTCGTCGCCGTCCGAGTTCGCCTTCGAAGTCGCGCTGTGCGCCGCCCTCGAAACGACGACTGACTGGCTTCCGGCCCGCCAACTCGGCGCGTCAGTCGCGTCGCCGGGGAGTCGAATCATCGACGTCTGCGCCGTGGTTCCCGGCCCGGCGTTCGGCGACCGAACGCGAATCACGAACCGGGCGATTCCGGCAACAGCTATCGAGAGCGACGTAGGTACCGGTCGCGCCGTCTTCTGGCGCGACGGCTTCGACTGTCACCCCGCACGCGCTCGCCGGGCAACCGACGCCGCCGTCGATGTCGGCTTCTTCGAGTCCGAGGTCCGCCGCGGCCGTGAGTACGTCCGCCGCGCGGCGCGCTACCCCGACGACTGGTTCTCCCGTCTCGTCGGCATCGAGAACAAACCCGACCTCGGCGAACCCGGCGACCTGTTGCGGCAACTCCGTCTCGACGTGAGTCTCGGCCTCTTCGACGAAGTCGTCCTCGCCACCGAGAGCTACGTCACCGGCGCGCACTTGAATCGCATCCCCGAAGAAGTCGGTGTCTGGCGGTTCGACCCCGAAACGGGCGAGCGGGAGGTCGTCCGCGAGGCCGACTCACTCCGCGCCGACGGCCTTGGCGTCGAACCCGTCGAGTACCACTCGCTTCACACCGACGTTGCGCTCGTCTCGCCCGCCGACAAGCAAACCGCCCGCCTGCGACTCGCGGAGCGGGCCTACGGCAAGGGCTGGCGCGCGTACGACCTGCCGGGGTGCGCGAACGCCGCGGTCGACGACGACGGTCGCCCGGTCTGCGAGCACTTCGGCCGCGTGGTCGACCCCGGTTCGGAGTGCGGCGGCGACTGCCGGGCGTTCGAGTCAGCCGACCCGCCGGAATTCGACCGCGCGGAACTTCGTGAGCGTCGAACTGGCTGGGTTTCGGACCCCTCCGGTGTCGCGCGCAGGCAGGCTGGACTCGACCGGTTTCGGTAGCCTCCCCTCGGCTCACTCCGAGTCGGCGCGGCGCTCCATGTAGTTCCAGTAGGTAACGAGGAGCGCGCCGAAGACGATGACGAGCAGTATTTGGAGACCGGCCTCGACGAGTGCCAATTCTCCCGTTTTGACGTAGTTCACTCCCGTGCTCGTCGCCGCCGCGACGACGCCCGCGATGAGAAAGTGGGTGAACGTCATGTCTTCTCTGAGGGGCCGAAATCTCACGCGCTCCCCTCCGCGTTCCCGGATGCCGCAAGCAACCACAGCCCCGCCGCACCGAGACAAATCGAGAGGACGAACACGACCGCGAGTTGCGTCTGCGTGGGCGGCCGCGGCGAAAAGAGCCCGTACCCAGTCGCAATCACCATCCCGAGCGAGAGTGCCGACGTGACACCCCGAGGCGTTCGGAGGGCAGGGACCATACCCGACGCTTCCGCCCCGCGCGTAAAAATCTGATTACAATTCGTACACTTCGCCGTCGACCGCCAGCGGCTCTTCGAACGCCTCCTCGGGCGGGTAGTAGTGCGCGACGTGGACCAGTCGCGTCACGTCGGCGTCGAGGTCCTCGCCGAGGGCGATGGCTCCCTCGCGGGTCATGTGCTTCGTGCCGAAGGTTCGCGGGACGCCGTCCTCGTCGAAGTCGTCGCCACCGGCGGGGTGGTACTCACAGAGCGACGCGGGGACGATGGCCTCCGCGAGGAGCAAGTCCGGATTATCCAGGACCGCCCGCGACTCTTCGGGAATCGCGTACGTCGAATCACCCGATATCGAGAGCTTTGCGCCTGTCTCGGGGTCCTCGATAGCGACCCCGTAGCAGAGAAGCGGCGGGTGGACGACCGGAACGAAGGTCACGTCGAACCCGCAGGCCCGAAACGATTCGAGGGGCGTCTGGTCGTGTACGTCGATTCGGTCGAGGTAGTCGAACTTCGAGCGAATCGTGTCGGCGACGCTCTCGTCCGTGACCGGGTCGATTTCGTCCGCGGCGTGGACGTCGAGGTCGTCGAGCAGGCGGTAGACGTTCCCGAGGCCGTCGAGGTGGTCGAAGTGGACGTGGGTGACGAGCGCCTCGTCGGGAAGTGGCGTCTCCTGTGTGAGAAACTGGTGGCGGAAGTCGGGGCTGAAGTCCACCAGCAGCGACTCGCCGGTGCGCTCGTTTTCGACGTGGACCGAAAAGCGCGTCCGCTCGATGCCCCGCTCGCGGGCCTCGCGGCAGGTGTCGCAGTCGCAGCCGACGGTCGGCGTCCCGGTCGTGTCGCCGGTGCCGAGGAGGGTCACGCGCATCGATTCAGAGAAGGGAGATGCCGGGGCTTAAACGTGGCCGACGGCGGCGACTCGCTGTCCTCGAATCGCTCTGCAAAAACGCTCGGCGAAAATCCGGTCTTACTGCGCCGCGCCAGCGTCTTTCTGCGTCTCGCCTTCGTGTTCGTGCGAATGGTCGTGGTCGTGGTCGTGGTCGTGACCATCGTCAGACCCGGCGACGAGTTCCGACGAGTCGGACATCATATCGAGGTTCTTCAGGTTGTCGCGCTCTTCGAAGTCGGCGACGGCCTCCAGCAGGTCGTCCTGCGTGAGTTCCATGCGTTCTTCGGTGAGCGCTTCGAGCACGGCTTCGCGGAGGACGAGACGGAGGTCAGAGCCGGTGAGTCCCTCGGTCACGTCGGCGATGGCTTCGGGGTCGAACTCGTCGATGTCCATCCGGTTCGTGATGACGCGGAGGATGTCCGCGCGCATCCCGTAGTCCGGCTTGGGGAAGTTGACGATTTCGTCGAAGCGCCGCCACGCCGCCGAATCGAGCTGGTCGGGGTGGTTCGTCGCCCCGATGAGGATGACCTCATCACGAATCAGCGAGATGTCGTCGATGCTCTTGAGCAGCGTGTTGACGGCACGCTTGAGTGCGGCGTGTTCGTCAGACCGGCGCGTCTTGGCGACCGAGTCGAACTCGTCGATAAAGAGGATACACGGCGAGAGTCGCTTTGCGACCTCGAAGGTCTTCTCGACGTTCTTGGCCGTCTCACCGAGGTACTGACTCGTAATCATCGAGAGTTTGACCTCGACGAAGGGGAGTCCGAGTTCGTGCGCGAGGGCACGGGAGACGGTCGTCTTCCCGGTTCCCGGCGGGCCGACGAACAGAATCTTCCCAATCTCACGGAGGCCGATTTGCGCGAGGTACTCGCGGTGCTCGATGGCCTTCATGAGCTTGTGAATCTCGCCCTCCTGGTCCGAGGTGAGCACGAGGTCGTCGAGCGTCATCTCGATTTCCTCGGGTGCGCGGACCTGCACGAGGTCCAGCATCTCGGCGTCGTCTTCGTCGTCGAAGTACTCGTCGAGGAGGCTGTCTATCCAGACCCGGTCCGCGTGGATGGGTCGCGTCTGGTCGCGCGCCTCTTCGTGGGTCACGTCCACGTCGTCGCGTTCTTCGACCGATTTCGCGATAGTCGGGTTCGTCACCAACCGGTCGTGGTCGGCTCGTTTGACGAACCACTCCAGCGCCATCTCGGGTTGCGTCAGCGAGAGTCGCCCGGAGAAATCCTCACGTTGGGTGAACATGAGGTCCGAAATCGCATCCCACGGATGTTCGACTCCCGTCGCCTTGCGCGCGATGGAGTCCGTAACCACGAGTGGTCGCTCGATACCCCCCGCAGCGCCCTCGTCCTCCTCGCCGGTTTCGGCCCAGAAGACGCGGCGGTACCGCGGAGGGAGGTCGTTCTCATCAAGCGTTCGGTCGTCGGTGTAGAGGTGTGCAGTCAGCAGAAACTCGACAACCTCGAGCGCCCGTTCACTCATCCGCACAAACTTGCCGGGGCAGACGCATAAGAGCGTCGGAGTGGCGTTCGCAGCGAACCGGCGCTCGACACCGCCCACGTGCCTCTTATCTCCCCCCACGTGTCTCTTGCCCCCCATCCGCGTGTTCTTTCTCACCTCCTACGTGTCCCTCGTCGAGTAAAAATCGATGGTGACGACGCCGATTTCGGCGCTGACGCTGCTGACGAGTAAACTTTTGACAATCATTTATGAGTTCTAAACTATTTATGGTGTTCGAACACGCATTGTGTGGCATGCCAGAACCAGTCATCGCGGCCGCATACCGAACGCCGTTCGGCAAGTCCGGCGGTGTGTTCGAAGACGTTCGAAGCGAAGACCTCTCGATTGCTCTCATCGACCACATCCTCGACGAGCACGACGTCTCTGCGGACGACGTCGAGGACCTGATGTGGGGCGTCGCCCAGCAACGAACCGAGCAGGACAACAACGTCGCACGCGTCATCGCGCTCCTCTCGGAACTCGGCGAGGGAACACCCGCGACGACTATCAACCGCTGGTGTGCGTCGTCGATGCAGTCGATTATCTCCGCGTCGGACGCTATCGCCGCGGGCAACCGCGAGTGTATCATCGCGGGTGGCGTCGAGAGCATGTCCCGCGTCCCGATGGACGGCGACTCCTACCAGCACCTCCACCCCGAACTGAGTGAAGCGTACAACGTCTTCCAACTCCAGATGGGGATGACCGCCGAGAAGGTCGCAAACGAGCACGACGTCTCTCGCGAGGAACAGGACAAGTTCGCGCTCCGCAGCCACGAGCGCGCCGCAGAGGCGACCGAGACCGGTCGTTTCGACGACGAAATTGTCCCCATCGAGACCGAAGACGGTGTCGTCACCGAAGACGAAGGCATCCGCCACGACACCTCTCTGGAGGCGCTCGGCGGTCTCCCACCGGCGTTCTCGGGCGACGGCTCGGTCACGGCCGGCAACTCCTCGCAGATTACCGACGGCGCAGCAGCCGTCCTCGTGACCTCCCGCGAGTTCGCCGAGGAACACGGTCTGGACGTACTCGCTTCCGTGGGCACGAACAACGTCGCCGGCGTCGACCCGACCGTGATGGGTATCGGTCCGGTTCCGGCCACCCGCGGCCTCCTCGAACGCGCCGGACGCGACATCGACGACTACGGACTCGTCGAAATCAACGAAGCGTTCGCCAGCCAGTGTGAGTACTCCCGTCGCGAACTCGGCATCGACGAGGACAAACTCAACGTCAACGGCGGCGCAATCGCCCTCGGACACCCGCTCGGTGCCTCCGGCGCGCGCCTCCCCGTGACGCTCATCCACGAGATGATAAAGCGCGACGTGGACCGCGGCCTCGCCTCGCTCTGTGTCGGATTCGGTCAGGGTGCGGCAATCGAGTTCAGCCGGTAACGCCTCTCTCGCGTTTTTTGGTCCAGATTTTTGCGGGATGACTATCGGATTCAATAGAAAACCGAACTAGCTCTATTTTGCAGCGCTCTCGGTGACGACTCACTGCTGTTGGACAACCCGCTTTCGGGCGTACACCGGAACCGTGTGCTCGAACTCCTGTTCACCGAGCGCGTACGTCACATCGACGCTCCGCGGCGTCATCGTTACGAACGTCGGGAAATCGATAGTTGGGTTAGAGATGACGTCGCCATTTCGGTCGAGAACTGCCCTCACCGCGACGAACGCGACTCGGTCTTCGTCCTTGCCGATGTTCATAACACCAGCGCGCACCGTATCGTCGTGGCTCAACGACTCTTGGACGTATGTTGCCGCGGCTTGCGCACCTGCCGAGAGACACTGGGTTTCACCCCAGCGCTCGAAAGGCGTCGTTTCGTAGACTGGTTCGCGCTTAGACGTCTCACGGTGTTCTGCCTCTTCGTCGTTCGTACGCTGCCACCCGGCAATATATCGAACTGCGTCTTCTTGGGGGAGATACGAGACGTTCTCGTCGTCTTCGACGGTCCGGGTACTGATGTCTGCGGGACCTTCCCCGCGGGTCGGTCCGTACGGCTCCGGCGTCTTTCCGATTCTCCGCACCTCCCACGCGAGTTCTTCGACACTCTTTGCGACACACCCGCTGAAGAGGGTCGATGAAAGCGTCGCACCGGTTGCAAGGACTCTCCGCCTATTCATATTGTTCGGTTGTCACTTTTGTGTAAATGCTTTCCGGGTTGGAAATCCGATTTCACGACCGCTCACGACGAGTCGCTTTCGGACGCCCCGAACGAGAGAACCGACGTTTCGAGGGCTACCCCCACGAGGAATACGACCACACCGGCAGTGACGAGAAAGCCTGCTGCATCGACGTTGGCCGGTTCGAGTTTGAAGAACAGCGACAGCAACACGAGGTGGGCGCTCGTGACGAACGCGAGTTTCGCGTTTTGTTCCATAGACGAACCGACATTTTTGGGCCAGTCGTAAATGGCTGTACCTTCAGTCGTCCGCCGGTGTTGCTCCGCTTCCGTCACCCACCGCCGACTCCGGTACGACGCCGCTCTCGTCCCACCCACGAAGCTCGTAGTACTCCGAGAGCGCGCGTGGGAAGCCGGGAATATCGTAGGGGAGACGGTCGTCGTCGCGGTCGAAGCCGCGCTGGTTGTTGAAGTGGCGTTCGAGCGTGACGATGCGCGAGCCGACTTCCTGAAGGTGGTCGTAGGTCGTATCGAACAGCGTCGCCAACGTCTCTTCGTCGATGAAGTCCCGCGAGAACTTGCAGACGACGCCGCTGTCGAGGACGGCGTTGTGGTTTTCCTTCTTCACGAGGCGTTCGGGCTTGTCGTCGAGGCCGTGCGGTTCGACCGCTTTCGACTTTTCGACGTAGGGGTACTCCAGCGCGTAGAACGAGGCGTACATGTGGTCGGCACCGCGGTTCGAGGTGGCGAAGGAGAGGCCCTGTCCGTGGAGGTGGCGGCCGTCGTGGGCCGGGAACTCCATGCCCTTGACCGACCAGTCGTGGACGCCGAGGTCGTCCGCGACGCGGTGGGTTCCCTCCGCGAGCAGGTCGCCGACGCCCTCACGGTGGCCGATTTGCTCGACGAGTTCGTGAATCAAGTCGACGTTGCCGAACTCGTCTTCGGCCATCAGGTACGCCGCGATGGTGTCGCCACAGGAGATGGTGTCGAGACCGAGGCGGTCACACAGGTCGTTGGACTTCATCACGTCCACGATGTCGTCGACGGCGCAGTTCGACCCGAAGGCCATCACCGTCTCGAACTCGGGGCCTTCGGTTTCGACGCCGCGTTCCTCGTCTCTCGTCGGGAGTTTACAGGCGAAGGCACACTGCGAGCAGGTCCCCTTCTTGTACTTCTTCGACTCCACGGCGTCGCCGTTGATACCCTCGACACCCTCGAACTCGCGCTCGGAGAAGTAGCGCGTTGGGAACGCCTCGACTGCGTTCGCGTAGTCGGTTCCGGCGGTCGTTCCCTGTCGTTTCATCGAGTGGTCGGAGGTGGCGGCGTCTCGATGCACGTCCATCGCGACGTCCGGGAACTCGATTTCGACGTCGGGCGCGTCGTCACCGGCGAAGGTGACGGCTTTCAGGTTCTTCGACCCCATGACCGCGCCGAGACCGCCGCGACCGAACGCCCGCGTCTCGGTCGTCATCACCGACGCGAATCGGACCTCGTTTTCTCCCGCCGGACCGATGCAGATGGTCTGTTCGGCGTCGAGGTCCCACTCCGACGCCGCGTACTCGGTGACGTCGGGAACGTCCGCGCCTTCGAGTTCCGGCACGGACTCGAACTCGACGCTGTCGGGGCGGACGTGAACCGCGAGTAACTCGTCCGCCTCACCGGTGAATTCGATGGCGCTGTAGCCGGTTCCGACGAGGTTTCGCGAGAGAAACCCACCGGCGTTCGAGGAGACGAGCCCGTTCGTCAGCGGTGACAGACCGGTCATGCTCACCCGCCCGGTGAAGCTCATTCGAGACTGTTGCATCGGCCCGGCGGCGAGAACGAGTCGGTTCTCGGACCCGAACGGTTCGGCGTCGAACGGAATCCGGTCGTGGGCGAGTTTCGTTCCGACGCCGCGCCCGCCGAGATACGATTCGAGAATCCCGTCGATGGACGACGTCTCGGTCACGCGGTCGGTCAGGTCGACCGAACACAGTGGGTCCTCCAAGTGTCGCATGCTCGTGTTTCGACAGGGATGTGAATAATCGTTCGTGTATGTTCGGGAACCAACAACTCTGTCTGTCAGATGCGACCCAACTATGGCCGGAGACGGTCGCTACCCCCGCCATTGTTTGGTTATCCATAATGAACGTTCTTGCGAAATTCGTCACGTTCTTACCCTCGTCGTGAGCAACAGGTGACGATGAATCTCTCGACGGCCGTCGTCTCTGGGGTGGTGGCGGCGCTCGCTGCCGCGGGCGTCGCGTCGATGGGGGTCGTTCCGAGGCCTGAACTCGGTGCCGTGGTCTGGTACGTACTGGTCGCGTTGACCGTCGGGTACTGGGCCGTCTTCCTCCGGTGGGCCCGAGCCTAATCCGGGCGCTCGTCGAACGACACTGACAAAAAGCGGCTCCGACCGAGCTATTCGGGGTGGACGAACGACTCGGCCTCACGAACAGCGTCGCGCTCGCCGATGATAGTGATGCGGTCGCCCTGCTGGAGTGTGAAGTCCGCTGCGGGAACGCTCGTATCGCCGTTTCGAGAGACGAGCGCGATGAGACACCCGTCGGGGAGTTCCGGTCCGACTTCTTTGATAGTCCGGCCGACGAGGGTCTCGGCGGTCATCTCGACCTCCTGTACGTCGCCGGAGCGACCGATTTCGCCCATCCAGTTGGACATCGACGGCCGTTCGATGTAGTTGTCCATCGCCTGCGCCGTGGCGATGGTCGACGAGATAGTCCGGACGCCGAGTTCTTCGAACGCTTCGACGTTGTCGGGGTTGTTCGCCCGCGCGAGGACGCTCTCGGGTTCGAACTTCGAACTCGCGAGTTGCGACACCAGCAGGTTCACGTCGTCGTCACCGGTGGCGGCGACGACGACCTTGGCGTTACCAGCGCCGGCCGACCTGAGTACGTCCGTGTCGGCTCCATCACCGTGATGGACGGTAAAGCCCTGATTGCGGGCGGTCTGTACTACTTCTTGGTCCTCTTCGATGAGGACCACGTTCTCTCCACGGTCTGCGAGGCGTTCGGCGAGCGCACGGCCCACCTTTCCGCCTCCGATGACAAGTACACGCATTGGAATGACGTCGAGGTATTCAGCAATCTGTCGGGCGAAGCCTGCCTCGAAGACGACAGTCACGAGGATGACGAGAAAGACGGTGCCGACGAGAATGTCGGCGGCCTCCGTCAGTCCCGACGCCCGCAGTTGGATGGCGAACAGCGTCGCCACGGACGCGGGGATGATACCGCGCGGACCGACGAGGCTCATGAACCACTTCTCGCCCGTCGTGAAGCGGTCGCCGCGGGCTGAGAGGAACACAAGTGCTGGCCGGAGAACGAGGGCGACGACGGCGACGACGATGATGCCGCCGACGCCGAGGTCGAGGAGGGTCCCGAAGTCCAGAAGCGCCGCGAGGGCGATAAAGACGAACGAGAGCACGAGCAGGGTGATATCACCCTTGAACGCGGCAATCTCCTCTTCGTACGGTATCTCTACGTTTCCGAGGAGGATACCGGCGGTCGCCACCGCGGCGATGCCCGCCTCGGTGGCGATTAAGTCGGCCGCGCCGTAGGCGACGAGTGCGCCCGCGAGTGTGAGGAGTCGAGCGTTCTGCGGTGCGTTTCCGGGCGAGAGGTCCACGTACCGGAGCACGTAGTACAGCGTCCCTGCAACGATTGCACCGACGACGACGCCGATTCCTAACCGCTCTGCGAACAGCGCCACGAGGGCGTTCGGGTTAGTGACGCCTGCGAGGATGGCCTCGAAGATGACGACGGCGACGATAGCAGCCGTCACGTCGTTGACGATGCCCTCGGTGTCGAGCGCCGCGCCGACTCGGTCACGCACCGGAACGACTTCGAGAATCGGCGCGATGACCGTCGGTCCCGTCGCGACGAGCAGTGCGCCGACGAGGAACGACACCATCCACGGTGCGCCGAGCGCGTAGTGGACGGCGAGGCCGGTCCCGACGAACGAAATTACCGCGCCGACGGTGACGAGTTTGAGCGTCGCTGCCGGTGCCTCTCGAAGCTCGTCGATTCGAAGGTGGAAGGCACCTTCGAAAACGATGATAGCGACCGAGAGACCGACGATTGCCTGCAGTGCGTTCCCGAACGAGTCGGGAGTGATAACCTGCAGAAACTCCGGGCCGAGCAAGATGCCCGACGCGATGAGGAACACGACGCTGGGGACCTGAAACCGGTCTGCAAGCACCTGCGAGACAACGCCGACGCCGATGATTGCGGCGACGAGCGGTATGAGATGCGCTCCACCTGCGGCGGCCACTTATATCGCCTCCATTGATTCGGTTGTTGTGGTGACGGAAGATAAAAGCATACATCCCGGACGGCATTCCCGCCGCCATGGACAATAGATTGTGAGAAAAACAGCGATATAATATTACTATCTGAGATTCTACTCGGTCGTCGCCTGTTCGCTCCGATGTCGCTCTTCGGTCCGGTGGTTCGACTCCTCGTAGATGAGGTTCACTTGGTCGGCGTACCGGTCGAGGATGTTCCGGCGCTTCTTTTTCATCGTCGGCGTCATCAGGTCGTTATCTTCGGAGAACTCTTCGGGGACGACGCGGAACTGCTTTATCTTCTCGTAGGACTCGAACTGCTGGTTGACGCGTTCGACTTCGTCGTCGATGCGCTGTTTGACTTTGTCGTGCCGACAGATGGCCTTCGGGTCGTCCGGCAGGTCGATGCCTTCCTCGTCGGCCCAGGACTGTAGCCCGTCGAAACTCGGGACGATGAGCGCGGAGACGAACTTCCGGCCGTCGCCGAGAACCATGCACTGCTCGACGACGTCCGAAGAGGCAAAGGCGTCCTCGATTGGGCCGGGAGCAACGTTCTTCCCGGTCGAGAGGACCATAATCTGCTTGGCACGCTCGCGGAAGGCGAGATAGCCGTCGGGTCGGTGTTCGACGATGTCGCCGGTGCGGAACCAGCGGTTTCCGTCGTCGTCTTCTTCGAACGCCGATTCGGTCTCTTCCGGGCGGTTCCAGTACCCCTCCGTGACACTCGGCCCTCGGACGAGAAGTTCCCCGATATCGCCGCCCGCGTCACCGAGCGTGTCGCCGACGACCGTCTTGTCGAGTTTCACCTCGACGTTGCGAAGCGGGTAACCGATAGTTCCAATCTTCGGCTCCTCGGGTGGGTTGACCGAGATGACCGGTGAGGTTTCGGTGAGACCGTACCCCTCGAAGATTGGGAGTCCCATGCCGTGGTACAGCGCACAGAGTTCGGCCGAGAGGCTGCCGCCCCCGCTGATGAAGAACTCCATGTTGCCGCCGAGTGCGTCCCGGACCTGTTCGAAGACGAGCCGGTCCGCGAGTTGGTGTTTGAGTTCGAGCAGGTAGCCGGGTGCCTCGGACGTGTGGTATTCTTTGCCGACACCGACCGCCCACTCGAAGATGCGCTTCTTGAGCGGCGACTCGCTGGCTTGCGTCCGAATCGCGTCGTAGAGTTTCTCGTAGACCCGCGGGACGCTCGTGCCCGTCGTCGGCTGGACGAGTTGGAAGTCGTCGCGGAGCGTGTCCGGGCTCTCGGCGTAGGCGACTGTGGCACCCGCCGCGAACATCATGAAGTGGCCGGCCATTCGCTCGAAGACGTGCGCCAGCGGGAGGAACGACAGTGCGACTGCGTCCGAACTGATGAACGGGGCGTCGTCTCTCCCGGGGTGGGGGCCGAAGCGGCGGTAGCTCTCGTTGACGTTCGACCGGAAGTTCCAGTGGGAGAGTTTGACGCCCTTCGGCTGGCCGGTCGTCCCGGAGGTGTAGATGAGGCTCGCGAGGTCTTCCGGGTCGCGGGCATCGAGCCACGATTCGTACGTTTCCTCGTCGAACACGTCTTCACCGCGGCGATACAGTTCGCCGAGCGTCAGAATGTCGTCGCGGTCGTCGTGGCCCTCGAGCTCGTCCATGACGACGACGAACTTGAGGTCCAGGTCGTCTTCGACGGCGAGCACTCGCTCCAGTAACTCCTCGTTTTCGACGACGACGGCGTTCGCGCCGGGGTCAGAGAGAAGATATCGGACCTGTCGCTCCGACGACGAGGTGTAGACCGTGGTGACGACGCCGCCAGCGGCGAGGACGGCGAAGTCAGTCTGCGCCCACTCCATGCGTGTGTGCGCGAAGAGCCCCACGCGGTCTTCGGCGTCGAGGCCGAGGTCACGGAATCCGGCGGCGAGCTTCCTGACGATGTCCTGCATGGACTCGTAGGTCAGTTCGGCGAAGTCGTTGCGGGGTGCTTTCGGGACGACGCCTTCGCTCACCAGCGACCGCTCGTAGACACCACCTTTGTACCGCTGTGCGGGGCGCGCGGCGTTTCGCGCCACACTCTCCTCGAACATTCGGGGGAGGGTCGTTCGACCGATGACGGGGTCATCGAACGCCGCCTCCGCGTCACGCCAATCCATATCCTATTAATAATGATTCAACATTTAAAACTATGTACGTTCGGTCGGTTTACTTGCCGCAGAATCGGGGTACGGTCCCGGACTACTGAGAATCGATGTAGTCGAGGTAGCCGAGGACGCCGCGGGCGTTCAGCCGTTCTTCGTCTTGTGCTTTGCGGACGCCCCAGACCTCGTCCATCTGGGTGTGTTCGACGAAGTGCTCGATGACCGCCTCGTCGTCGTCGAGTTCGTCGCGCTTCTGTCGAATCGCTTCGACCCACTCGACGAGGGTTCGTTTGTACGATTCGGCCAACTCCTCGGTGTATTCTTCCGACCCAAAGTGGCCGAAGCAGATGGTATCGGGTGCGATGTCTTCGATAGTTCGCACGTCGTCGAGGGCCTTTTCGAGGTGGAACTGCGAGGGCGGCGTCGTCTGCCGAACCGTTTGCGTGTTCGGTTCCCAAATCCCCATCGCGTCGCCGACGAACAGGGCATCGTCGCCGCTGTCGTGGTACATGACCTGATGCGGTGCGTGACCGGGGGCGTGGTGGACGGTGAGCGTGCGGTCGCCGAGGTCGATTTCGTCGCCGTCGGTGAGTCCCTCGACGCGGTCGTCGTCGATTGGGAGCGGTTCGTCGTAGAAACGCCACTGGTCTTCGACGGCGGCTTTCGTCCCCTCGACGAGTCGCGTCGGGTCTACGAGGTGCGGCGCGCCGATTTCGTGGGTCATCACCGTCGCATCGGGGTAGCGCTCTGCGAGATACCCCGCACCGCCCGCGTGGTCGAGGTGCACGTGCGTCGGCAGGATGTACGCGAGGTCGTCGACGCCGACTTCGTCGAGCATGGCGAAGATGTGCTCGCGGTCGGCGGCGATGCCCGTGTCGACGAGCGCCGGTCGCTCGGCGTCGATGAGATAGACTGAGCCGTACTGTTCGACCTCGTACATGCCCGTATCGACGTAGTAGATATCAGTGCTGTTCGGCACCTGTTCGATGTCGCCAATCGCCATAGTTGACGGGCGTCACGGGAGCGGAAAAGCGTTCGGCCATCTTCGTGATTAGGTCTCTGGTGAACTACTGAGTCAGTCTCGATGAGCAACAACCCGATAGTCTACCTCCCGAAAATGTCAATAGAATATAAACATTTTAACCCGGACAATTCTACCATGTATTCATGGTTGTGGTCGAAATACAATCCCTCACAAAACGGTACGGCGACATCTGTGCAGTCGAAGATGTTGACCTTACAGTTGAGCAAGGGGAGGTATTCGGATTTCTCGGACCGAACGGTGCTGGCAAATCGACGACGATCAACGTCCTTCTCGATTTCGTGCGGCCAACGTCGGGAAGCGTTTCTATATTTGGTATCAACCCACAGAAAGATCCACAGGCCGCCCGCGAACACCTCGGTGTCCTTCCTGAGGCAACAGGGTTCTATAACCGAGATACTCCTCGCGAACACCTCGAATTTGCAATCGCGATGAAGCGAGCCGACGATGACCCACATGAGTTACTCGAACGGGTCGGAATCGCCGAGGTGAGTGACAAAGCAGTTGGTGAGTTTTCCAAGGGAATGCGGCAACGTCTCGGCTTGGCAATTGCGCTCGTCGGCGACCCTGACCTATTACTCCTTGATGAGCCTCTGAGCGGTCTTGACCCGACTGGCGCACAGACTTTTCGGAAAATCATCCGAGAGGAGCGTGACCGGGGCGCAGCCGTTTTCTTTTCGAGTCACATTATGGACCAAGTCGAAGTCCTCTGTGATCGAGTCGGTATCATGAATGACGGCCACCTTGTTGCGGTCGATTCGGTCGAAGAACTCCGTACAACGACCGAGGTGCCCTTCAAGCTATCCTTGGTGCTCGATTCAATTCCGAGAGATATCCAAGAGACATTACTTCGTCTCGATGGTGTTGAGTCGGTTTCAATCGAGGGAGACGGCCTGACGGTTGGCTGTTCGGCTACACGCGCGAAGGCGGCTGTTGTCGTTCAACTCGACGAACTCGGTACAACAATCTCCGACATCAGAACCGATGCCCCGTCGCTGGAACAGGTCTTCATGGAGACTGCGGCCGAGGTGCCACGAGCGTGAACCGTATCCCACTACTCGCTCGGTATGATTTCGGCCACGCGCTCCGAGCTCGGTTGGTCTGGGGTTCCGTCGTTTTACTTGGGTTGATGTTCCTGCCGACTGCGGGTCCGACAGGCCACCGTCAGTATATCGAGTACTTGTTTCTTGTACCGTACGACCTACGAAAGTTTACATTGGTTATTGTCGCGGCTGTTGGCTACAATTCTGTCACTAGGGAACGCGTTACTGGGACGATAAAATTCGTTCTCGGACTTCCGAGTACGAGACGTGACCTGCTCCTCGGAAAGCTACTCTCTCGAAGCATGATACTCGTGATTGCCACTGGTGCGATGTTGTTGGTCGAGAGTTTCCTCGCCGCGAGTGAGTTTGGTCAACAGTATCTTCTTTCATTTTGGACGATGGGTGCCTGGGTCCTTCTGTACGTTATCGTTTGGGGTGCCGTCGTAGTCGGTTACTCAGCTATATTTCGGACAGGTTATCGGACCCTCTTTGCGCTTGTCGGGACCTACTTCCTTCTCTCACCGAACCACGGACTCTGGCGCGTTCTTGTCAGACCACTATTTTCGCTCGTCTTCACCGGTTCGTGGTCTACATCGGTGTATGAAACACTAGCCACTGCCCCGTTCTGGCTTCGATTTGTCGAGCGGCTCAACCCACTCATCTCATTCTGGGAGGCCATGCGCTGGTCGATACACGCTATTGGCCCCGGGGAACCAGCTGGGAGTCTCGTCTTGAACCTATTCGGACTCTCGGTGTTCTTGGGATTCGGGACGGTGCCTCTGTTGTTTGGTTACTACCGCTTCGATGCAAGAGACCTCAGTAGTCAACCAGTATCGAAACAGACACGCTTCCGTCGCTACCTCCGTGCAGTCCGAACATCCAGTACCAGCCTGTTTTCTCGCGCGCTCCTTCGGGCTAAGTCGCGCACTCTGGTGTTGTTTTGGAGAGATATCCGACAAATGTTCCAAAACCGGGTGGTCGTTGTGGGAATTATGTTAGTAATCTCAGTTGTCACTCCACAGATTCTACAGACGATTGAACCCGACCCTGCATTTGGAATGGTTGGATCTCTAACAATCCTTCCGTCTCTGTTTGGTTTACCGACTTTGATTCTTGGTGTTGCACTCGGGTATCGTTCCGTCGTCGGTGAGCGAGTGTCGAAAACGATTCGTATCATTCTTGGGCTTCCTGTCACCAGGCATAAACTCATTCTCGCGAAAGTACTCTCTCGAGTGGTGGGTGCACTCTTCGTGTTAGCTCCGATATTTCTGTTCGTTGAGGGGCTCGTTATTCTCCGATTTAACCGGACATTCCCATTGTTGTTCCTCACGTGGTCGGGACTCATCGCAGCGTTCGCCATCTTCTGGGTTACAATTGCCGTCGGAATTTCAGCGGCAGTTTCGTCTCCCTACCGTTCGATTGCGGGTTGCTTTGGTGTGTTTTTCTTGTTCAGCAATAACCTCGGTGTGTGGGGTTGGGGAGTTCGACCGCTGATTGTGACACTGTTTGCGGGTACTGTCTCTGGGTCAACGATCCGCCAAGTGCAAGATGAGGTCCCGCTGGTGCGCTACCTCGACCATCTGAACCCATTCCGTGCGTTCCAGACGGTTCAGGAGAGTTTATTCAGTCTCGTCGGCGTCGGTGCTGAAGCGTCTTCACCGTCCGTACCAATCGTCTTGTTTAGCTTGTTAGTCCTCTTGGCGATTCCGTCTGTCTCACTTCATCTGGGATATAAGTCGTTCGACAACAGTGAACTGTAGTCTATCTTCTGAGGATGTCTGAAATACAGAAAAATAGGCGTGTGCGTAAATCTACAACTATCTACCCTTCTTGCTTGACTGTGCCGTCAACTGTGACTCTAATCTCGGGGTCCGCGTTAACGATTTCCCAATCAGAATCGTCAAGGCTTCCGTTGAATTCTATTTCGTCGTAAAAGGGCTCATTTGCGCCATCGAGACCGCCCTTAATCTTCGTCCAAGTATCGTGTTTTATGACCTTATCGTTGTTAATACCGCCGACTCCGTTGTCGATATTCACTAATCTGGGGTCTGGGTCGGGGACGTTTACTTCGTAGTCTGGAGAGCCGTCTCCTTTTTCGATTTCGAATTTAACGTAATGATTCTTGGCGTCAGCAGGCTCTGGTGATGAGTCATCGGACTCTGATACTGTGTCTGTTTCTGAAGCAGTTGCAGAGCCGGACATGCACAGTCCTACTCCTGCTACCACGGCACCTGTTTTCTTGACTACACTGCGGCGACCAATAATATCATCAGACATTACAGTCAGAATTTCTAACACCATTGCATTAATTGTTACTAAATCAACACCTGTGTCGGCAAGCTCCCCGTTCCGTTATGGGTAATTCAGAGACTCTGCAAGGCGGTACGTGAAATGCTTGAGAATGCATTTTCTAGTAATTTCTATCGGTATCCCAGGTTTTCGGCGTCGGTGAGGGAAAGTACCGGCCACAACAAGTGACGGGCGTCACGGGAGCGGAAAAGCGTTCGGCCACTAGACACCCAATATGTTGATTACCCCTGACGGTCAAGGCCGGTTTATGTCTGAGCGCCACGGCGAATCGCTCGAAGACGTCGACATCGCCGACATTTCGCCGAAGGCGTGGCGACTGCTGCGGGTTGCGGCGGGCTACAACCAGCGTGCGGTCGAACGCGAGGTCGACAACCTGATGCAGGCGCACATCTCGATGCTGGAATCCGGTAGCCGTGGTCTCTCTCAGTCTCGCCGCCGTGCATTGTTTGCTCTCTACACTGCTGAACTCGATGACGAGCAAGTCGACGCCCTGTTAGAACACTTCTAAGCCGACCGCTTCTGACGCCGCTGCAGTCACGTCGTTCTCACGTCTGTTCAGTCCCTCGTCGTGAGTCCCGCGACTGTCGGTGCGGGAGGTGACTACTCTGGTGCCGTACTGCTACGTCCGTGAGCCGAGTCGACAAAGAACGGCCAGTTGCTACCGCATTGAAAATGATTAAGTATGAGTGTCTTTAGCAACAGAGTGTATCAATGATACGCAGCCTCACAACGTCCTCTCGCGGCAAAACAATCATTTTCCTAATCGCATTCGTCGCCTCCTTGGCGTTGGCCTTCGGTCCATCGTTCGAGGGGCTTTCGACCAGAGGCCAGTACGCGCTCGCGACGATGGTCTTCGCCGGGGTGCTCTGGATTACTGGTGCACTCCCACTTGCCGTAACGGCGCTTTCCATTCCGGTACTACTGACGGCGTACGGTGTCTACGACGACATCGACCCGGCACTCGCAGGATTCGCGGACCACCTCATCTTCCTGTTTATCGCTGGGTTCATGTTGGCGAACGCGCTCCAAAAGTACAATATCGACCGCCGAATCGCGCTGTGGCTCATGGCGGTGATGGGGTCGTCGCCACGTCGACTCATCCTCGCTATCATGGTCGCGACGGCGTTCCTGTCGATGTGGGTGTCGAACACCGCGACGACTGCGATGATGACACCAATCGCACTGGGCGTCCTCGCACAGGTTCTCGGGCGTGACGATGTGTACGACACAGACGCCGACGGGGACGAATTCTCCAACATGCAGATTGCGACGCTACTCGGGACTGCATACGCTGCGTCTGTCGGCGGCGTCGGGACACTCATCGGTACCCCACCGAACGCAGTTGTCGCCACGCAACTCAACGCACTCCTCGGCTACGATATCGGGTTCGCAGAGTGGCTGTTGGTCGGTCTCCCAATCGTTGCCATCACGCTTCCGTTGGTCTGGTTCCTCCTCACGTTCCGCCTTTACCCACCAGAAATCGACGACGTCGAGGGTGCTCGCGAGAAGGCGCGCGAGTATCTCGCCGAGGAAGGCGCGCTCTCGACCCGTGGGCGACGCGTCGCATACATCTTCGCCATCACGGCGGGGCTGTGGGTCGTCGGCGGCCTCGACATCATGTTCGAGGGTATCCTTTCGGACCCCGTGTTCAACACGCTCTTCGGGACGGACGAGGGGATGACGCTCCTCGGCGTTGCCGGTCACCAGGGTCTTCTCTACTACGTGATGGTCGGCATGTTCGCGATTCCATCGCTCGTGCTGGCAGACACGATGGAGTGGGACGAACTCGTGGAAATCGACTGGGGGACGATTCTCCTGTTCGGTGGCGGAATCTCACTTGCCGACGCGTTCGCCACGACCGGGGCGACGAAGTGGCTCGCAGAGGCCGTCTTCGGCTCACTCACGGGCGCACCCATCGTCCTCGTCGTCGGTGCCATCGTCTTGCTCGTCATCTTCCTCACGGAGATGACCTCGAACACCGCGACGGCGACGATTATCGTCCCGGTTCTCATCGGTATCGGGAGTATCTTCGCGGCGACGCTCGGCCTCTCAGAAGTCAGCGCCGCCGTCTTCTTGGCAGTCAGTGGCGCAATCGCTGCCTCCTTCGCCTTCGCGCTCCCCGTCGCGACCCCACCGAACGCTATCGTCTTCGGGAGTGGTCACCTCAAGCAGTCGCACATGATGCGCGCTGGGACGGTACTCAACATCGTGATGACTGGCGTTTTGACCGTGCTCATCTGGATGATGTTCCAGTTCGTCTGGCCGATGTTCCTCTGGTAGTCACCCGATTTGGGTGGCTACTCTCGGGTCACTGTCAGTCGGTTGCTGCGGACGCGGCACCTGACTCGCTTTGCTCGGTGGCCCCGACAACCGGCGACTCCCACACCACAGAACAGAGGCTCGAAAGCAGGTACACACCACCGATACCCGCGACTGCGACGATGGCGCTGGTCCGGTCGGCGACCACCCCGCCGATAAGCATGAACGGAACCGTCAGGAGACCGAAGAGGAGCGAGAACGCCGAGAGGACGGTCGCCCGACCGAACGAGTCCGTCCGGTCGTTGATGTACTGATTCGCAATCGGACGCATGATGGATTTCGACGCCTGAAGCACGAAGAACGTGGGAATCACGACGGCGGGGACGAGCGTCGGAATCAGCATCGAAATCACCATCGCCGAGGAGACGAGCGCGAGGACACCCTTCGTTCCGAGGCGAGACGAGAGCGACCCAGCGGAGTCGCTTGCAACTGCCGAGACGAGCGTGAACGAGGCGTACATAACGCCGAGAACCACGGAGTCCGGAAGCGGTTGTCCCGCAATCGTGAGCGAAGAGACGGTCGCTTCAATCGCGCCGGCAGTCGCCGGTTGGATGAACTCCTCTGTCGCGCGAATCGCAGCGAACAGCAGTCCGACGAAGAGGACGAACGACCGCAAGGGAATCGAGAGCAACTGTGTTCGCGCGGCCGAAAGCGCGCTCGTCGGCGAGAGCGTCTCTCCTTCGAGGTGTCGATTCGGTGGGAGTGTCACCAACACGAGCGCACCGAGTGCGCTCATACACGCCGCGGCGACGAACGGGTAAATCTGGTTGACGGCGTAGAGAACGCCGCCCAGCACCATCGTCACCGACCCGACGAACTTCCGAAGCGCACCGGCGCGTCCTCTGACGCTGGTGAACGATTCCGCGTCGGCTTCTTCGAGAAGTGTGTCGTAGAGCCACGCGTCGCCGCTTCCCGACTGGAACGTCTCGGCGAGTCCGAGCGTGGCGAAGATGGCGACGAAGGTCGGAAATCGCTCTGCGAAGACCAGTCCCGCCGGAACGCTCGCAAAGAGCAACTGGCTGATGACGAGGCTGTTTCGACGACCGACGCGGTCTCCGATGTAACCCGTCGGCACCTCGCCGAGAATTTTCGCGAGTGCGGTCGCAGTCCCAGTGATTCCAATCTGGACGAACGTGAGGTCTCGGGACAGCAACAACAGCGTGTACACTGGGAACATGAACCCCGGCGACGTCGTCGCTTTGTACAGGTAGTATTTGGAGATGACACGAGAGTCCCCCGTCAAGTTCATATAGTAAATTTGACAACGGTGTTCTGACAAGAAGGTTCTGATGCGCGACGTTTCCGAATTCAACGCCGAACACGGACTCGAACTCTCGCCCGAACTTCGGATGCTCGACCTCTCTTCGGAGGTCGGTGAACTCTCGAAAGAGGTCGTCGATGCGCAGGACTACGGCCAAACCGAGTTCGAGCGAACCGACGACCTCGTCGACGAGTTCGGCGACGTGTACTACTCGCTGTTGTCGCTGGCGGCCGAACTCGACATCGACGCCGAGGCGGCGCTCGCTGCGAGTCTCGACAAGTACCAAGAGCGGATGTCGGCGAGCGGCGACGCAGGCTCCGGTGAGTAAGTCGGTGAACTGAGCCGCCTTCTGGTCAGCGACCCCGTCCCGAATCGAACCGCGCGATGCGATACGATTTTCCCGCATACACGAGAACCACGAACCAATGATAGACAGGAAACTGCTCCGTGACGACCCGGAGCGTGTCCGAGACGCACTCGACGCCCGCGGCAACGACGGGGTCGACGTCGACCACGTCCTCGACGTGTACGACGAGTGGCGCTCGCTGAAAGCAGACGGCGACGACCTGCGACACGAGCGAAACGAGGTCAGCCAGAAGATTGGCACGCTCAAGCAGGAGGGCAAAGACGAGGAAGCCCAGGAGGCTATCGAGCGGTCGAGCGAACTCAAAGAGGAACTGCAGGAACTCGAAGCCCGCGCCGACGAACTCGAAGCAGAACTCGACGAGGCACTCCTCGAAATCCCGAACCTCCCGCACGAGTCGGTCCCGGTCGGCACCGACGAATCGGAGAACGTCGAAGTTCGCCGCGAGGGATTCGACGACCTGCGTGACCTCCCGGACGAGGTGACACCACACTACGACCTCGGCGAAGAACTCGACATCATCGACGAGGCTCGCGCCGCGAAGACGACCGGCTCGGGCTTTTACTTCCTCAAAGGCGAGGGCGCGATGCTCGAACACGCGCTCATCCAGTTCATGCTGGACGTCCACCGCGAGCAGGACTACGTGGACCTCTTCCCGCCGGTCCCGGTGAAGACCACCTCGATGGTCGGCACCGGCCAGCTTCCGAAGTTCGCCGACGACGCCTACCGCATCGGCGGGTCGGAGACCGAGGACTACGAGGACGACGACCTCTGGCTCTGTCCGACTGCCGAAGTCCCGGTCACGAACATGTACCGCGACGAGATTCTGCTGAAGGACGACCTGCCGCTGAAGCATCAGGCGTACACGCCGAACTTCCGCCGCGAGGCCGGTGAACACGGCACCGAGACGCGCGGTATCGTCCGTGTCCACCAGTTCAACAAGGTCGAACTCGTCAACTTCGTCGAACCCGAGGAGTCGTACGACCGACTCGAAGCCCTCCTCGACGAAGCGGCCGAAGTCCTCGAACGACTCGGCCTCCCGTACCGCGTGCTCTCGCTTTGTACCGGCGACCTGACCTTCGCCTCGGCGAAGACCTACGACCTCGAAGTCTGGGCACCCGGCACCGAGTCGGACGACAGCCCCGACGGCTACGGCGGCCGCTGGCTCGAAGTCTCGTCGGCCTCGAACTTCGAGGACTTCCAGGCGCGTCGCGCCGGCCTTCGCTACCGCCCCGAGCGCCACGAGTCGGCCGAGTACCTCCACACGCTCAACGCGTCGGGCACGGCGGTCGGCCGCATCATGGTCGCGCTGCTCGAATACTACCAAAACGAGGACGGCACCGTGGACGTGCCCGAAGTCCTCCAGCCCTACATGGGTGGCCGAGAGGTCATCGAAGGCCACGAACCGGTCGGCGAGGCAGCCGTCGGCGCTGGCAAGAAAGACTAACGCGGTTTCTGCGGTCTCTGCAGTCTCCGCGGTCTCTTATCCGACATCTCCTCTGTCTCGACGGCCTCGTTCTCTCTTAGTTCGGCGCGCGCGTGAACGTCTTCAACTCGGCTAACTTTCCGTCTCGCGCCCGAAATCGGTCGAGGAAGACGAACAGCTCGTCGCCGGTGCTGTCTTCGAGGTGGCCGCGAACGACGATTTCGTCGCCGTGTTTCGACTGGATGTACTGGTCGATGACGTGGGTCGTGTCCGTCTGCGGTCGCCCATCGCGCATGAACGAGACGAACTCGTCGCGGCCGTCGAGAGTCATATCTTCCCGGTCGTGGACGAACGTCGGGCACAGAAGCTCCTGAAGCGTGTCGTACCCGTGGTCGTCGAGCGCCGTGTAGTACAGTCGCGCGAGATACGTGGCGTCGGGATGCACGGCGGGTGTTCGGGTTCGGATGGGAAGAATCCGCCGCCTGCGGAGCGTCGTCACCTGCTGCGTTACGTTCGGGTCGCTTTGCTGCATCACGTTCGGGACGCTTTGCTGCATCACGTTCGGGACGCTTTTCTCTCAGACCCGCCTACGACCGGTGTGGACCTGCACGTTCGATACGAGGGCGACGACGACCCGAAGAAGTGCACGGCGAAGAAGCTCGAACGGTTCGACATGGCCGACCTCCACGGCTCGGACCGCGCGACACCCTACGGCGTCGTCCTCAACCCTCACGCAGAGAAGGCACTCTCCCCCGCCGACAAGGATACGGGCGCGCTCGTCGCGCTCGACTGCTCGTGGGAGTCGGCCGGAGAGGCGATGTTCTCGCTGCCCGGCGAGCACCGCGCACTGCCGTATCTCGTCGCCGCCAACCCCGTGAACTTCGGGCGACCGATGCAACTCACGACGGTCGAAGCCCTCGCCGCCGCGCTCGTCATCTTCGGCGAGAAGCCGCAGGCCGAGGAGATTCTCTCGAAGTTCAACTGGGGACACACCTTCCTCGAACTCAACGAAGAACCGCTTCGTCGCTACTCGGAGTGCGAGGACTCGACCGAAGTCGTCGAGATTCAGCAGGAATACCTCGATATGGGTGAGTGAGCGCCTGTCGTTCTGGGACTGCACTTACCGCCCTTTCGCCCACGCCCCGACAGCCCCGGCGATGGCGCTGTCGATAGCGAACAGCAGCGTCAGGACGATGCCCGCGACGAGGACGCCGAGACCGCCGAGGAGTCCACCGAGCGGCCCACCGGCCAGTCCGAGCAGCCCGCCGAGGGTCGCCGCGAGGATAGACACGACGATACCCGCCACCGACCCGGCGACGAGTCCGTGCCACGCGCCGTTGCCGAGTGTCCCGCCAGCGAGGTAGCCCGCCGCGAAGCCACCGAGGAGTCCGGCCCCGATTTGTCCGAGAACCGGAATCGAGAGTCCTCCGGTTCCGACGACGAGGATGACGACGAAGCCGACGGCGACCGCTTTCCAGTTGGTCATGGCTCGACGTAGCGTGCCGTCAGGTATGAGCTTCGTGGCAAAGTCGTGCCCAACCTGACGAAACCGCGCCCAGCCGTGCGACGCCCAGCCACGCCAGATTCAGCGTCCGAGGCGTCGAAACCCAAACGGACGCGCTTTTACGCCTCGACCGTGTAGCGAGTTGCAATGATTTTCGAGTCTCTCCCGACCACGCCCCGGTCGGACGAACTCATCGATAAGGCCTTCTCGCGGGCCGCGCGCACGGGGCGAGCGAAGCAGAATAAGTTGGAGGCTCAGCAGTCGATGCTCCAGACCGCCTCGAATATTCTCTCGGACAATCTGGAGAACGTCGTCGTCGAGTGGCCGGACTTCGAACTGGTCGACCCGTTCTACTACGAACTCGCCGACGCCATCGTCGACGTCGACGAACTCCGACAGAGTCTCTCGGAAGTGATGTGGGCCTCGCGCCAAATCGACACGCTCGCTCGCGAGTACCAGTCGAAGCTCCGCAAGACCGACGCCGACACCGCGCGCAAGCACCGAAAACAGGCGTTCGCTCGCATGGCCAGCATCGTCGAGGAAGTCGAAGACGACCTGCTCCGCCTCGGTGAGGCACGCGACGCGCTGAAGACGCTTCCCGACATCCGCCCCGACGAACCGGCACTGGTCGTCGCTGGCTACCCCAACGTCGGAAAGTCGTCGTTCGTCAACGACGTGACCCGCGCGTCGAACGAAATCGCCCGGTATCCCTTCACGACGAAGGGCGTCCAAATCGGGCACTTCGAACGCGAGCGCATCCGCTACCAGATTATCGACACGCCGGGGCTTCTCGACCGCCCGGAAGAAGACCGCAACGACATCGAGCGACAGGCCGTGAGTGCGCTCGAACACCTCGCCGACGCCGTCCTCTTCGTCGTGGACGCGAGCGGGGAGTGCGGCTACCCAATCGAGTCGCAACTCGAACTCCGCGACGCCGTGCAGACGCGCTTCGAACAGCGTGACATCCCGGTGCTCACCGTCTGCAACAAGAGCGACCGCTCGACCGACGTCGAAGCGGACCTGTACATGAGCGTCGAGACGGGCGAAAACGTCGAGGAGGTCCTCGACGCCGCCGTTGAGGCCGTCGGCTTCGAACCCGATATCCCGCCGTCGCGTAACGAGTAATCCGATATCGAACACTGAACCGATATCGAACACTGAACGCGGGTTTGTATCGAGGTCGAACTTAACCCGAGTTCGGACTCGGACGCTGTTTTCACAGACGGAGTGTAAAAAGAAGTAGATGAGGCCGCTTACTCGGCCGTGTAGACCATCTCGACCGTCGCCGAGACGGTCACCGGACCGGGCGAGAGTTCAGTCGGTGCGGAACTGCCGCGGGCGTCTTCGGCGAAGGCGACCGGGTACGGGCCGGGCGAACTGCTGCCGCCGACGTTCGCAGTGTGGACGCCCGTGATGGACAGGTCGGCGGCGCTGGCGACAGCGTCGGCGTCAGACTTGGCTGAATCGACAGCCTTCGTCAGGGCCTCCGAGCGGAGTTCGTCGCGCGTTTCGTCGGTGAGCGTGAACTGCACGCCGCGAATCTCGGACGCACCGGCACCGACTGCGAGGTCGATGACTTCACCGGCGCGGTCGGGGGCGACTTCGACGGTCAGCGAGTGGACGGCGCGGTAGCCGACGAGTTCGCGGTCCTCGCCGCCGTAGTCGTACTCGGGGTAGATGCGGAAGCCGGAACTCTGAATCGAATCCTCGGCGATGCCCGCTTCGGTGAGCGCGTCGCGGACGGCGGCGACGTCTTCGGCGACGGTGCCGCGGGCTTCGTCAGCCGAATCTGCGGTGGCTGTGACGCCCACGGAGATAACCGCGAGGTCGGCTTCTGCTGTGACCTCACCGGTACCGGTGGTCGAGATAGTCGTCGCGTCGGTTCCCGCTTCGCCGCCCGTCGTCTGGAGCGGGGCGGAGAGACACCCTGCGAGCAAGACGAGGCTCGCAAAGAGGAATGGTGCGATGATGCGTCGGTTCATATCTCTCCTGACGTCAGGTGAGATATTCAACTCGCGCTAGAGACAAAGAGTCGTTGTACTCTTCGAAAATTCGGAGACGCGAGCGCGACTTAGCTGTCGACGGCGACGTAGCGCACTTCCACGTCGATTTCGCTCGCGGCCCACGGCGTCAGTGGATCGGGCGCGACCGCGTTGATTCGCTCTGTGAGTTCGGCTTGGACTTGCGGTGGGTCGCCCCACGGGTCGTAGCCGACGGTCACGACGACTGCCGACGGTTCTTGCAGCGGCCCGCCGTCGTATCTGACGTCGAGTTCTAACAGCCGAGCGTCTGTGTCGTCGAGAACGTCCTGGACCGCCGCCTCCGCGTCGGCTTGGAAGCCCGAGTTTCGGTAGGTCGTGTACGTGACCGTTCCGAGGAACGACGAGAGGACGAGCAACCCGACGCCGAGGGCTGCGATGCGGAACAGCGTGGTCCGCCGGGCTTTGCTCTGACGGAACCAGCGTTCGGGGCGGTAGCCTTGCTGCCAGAGGACGGCGATAGCGACGAAGTTGACAGAGAGAAAGTTGACGAGGACGAGGATGGCCGAGCCGACCACCGACTCCGGCGTCCCCCACGCGATACCGATGCCGACGACAGCCGTTGGTGGGACCAACGCGGCGGCAATCATGACGCCCACGAGGGCCGTCGAAACGCCCGACGAGAGTGAGATTGCTCCGGCAGCACCCGCCCCAAGGGCGATGGCCAACGAGAGCACGTCAGGTGAGAGCCGTTCGCTGACCTCGGGAATCGCGAGTACCTCGGGAGTCGCAAGCGGGACGGCACCCGTCTCTTTGAGAACGAGGGCGAACAGCGCGGCTGACCCGACCGCGAGAATGCCACCGAATCCCTGCAGACGGACGCCGCGGACGAACATCTCGTCGTCGTCGACGACCGTGCCGACGCTGGCGGCCATCGCCGGGCCGACGAGTGGTGCGATGACCATCGACCCGACGACGACGGCGGGCGAATCGAGGAGCAACCCGGCGGTGGCGACGACCGCCGAGATGACCGTCATGACGACGAACGTCGGCAACGACGGCGCGAGGTCGTCCGCCTTGGACGCCAGTTCGTCGCGCGAGATACGGTCGCCGTTGTCTTCGTCTTCTTCGTACTTCTCTTGGAGCTGGTCGAAACGGGTCGATGCGACCGTCTCGGCACTCACGACGACCGTGTAGGCGTCGCGCTCGACACCCGCCTCTCGCAGTCGCTCTAACACCGGCTCGACGGCTTCTTTGGGAACCGGGAAGGTGACGACGGCGACGAAGTCCCGGCCGGACGTCTCTTCGGAGACGGCGTAATCGACGCCCTCCTCGTCGAGCGTCCGTAGGACCGTCTTGCGCTTGCCGGTCGGCACCAGTACTTGGACGAGGCGCACGCTCTCACCTCTCTCCGGGCGGGCAAATAAACACGGGTGCTCGCGTCGTTCGTCCCCGCATCTGACGGCTGTTCACTCGGGTCGGAGGCGCTGCAAGACAGGCATCGCTTCGACCTGTTCGTCAGAGAGCGCGCTCCAGTCGATTCCAGTCGGCCGGGCGTACGGCGTCTCGGTTCGAATCGTTCGCTCCGGCGTGACGACGATGTCCATCGGCACGTCGTGGGCGTCGGGGTCGGGAGCGTCGTCACGAACCTGCATCTCGTGGACTGTCGTCGCGATAGTCGTCTCGTCGGAGACGGCACCGAGCCCCCGGAGGACCGCGAATTCGAGGTCGCTGAAGCCCTCTCCTTTGCCGATTCGTGCACCGGCCTCCGTGACGGCGACCGACCCCGAGACGACGAGGTCGATGTCGGGGAGGTCGTCGGGGCCGACCGTGTCTGCGTACTGCTCGACGTGCGAGACGGTCGGGGCGCTGTCGAGGTTGTCGTCGTCGATTTTCTCTGGGTCGAGCTCGTAGAAACACTGCTCGTCGCGGAGGCGTGGCACGGCCATGTAGACCGTCTTTCCCTCGCGAAGCGCACGCCGCCGAACTGGGAGTTGCGGCGCGTCGGGGTTCGCCTTTATCGCCGTCGACTCGGCCCATTCCGGCGTCTCGGCGAGTCGGGCCGCGGCGTCACCCGCGCCGGAGTAGTTCGGAATCCGACCGTGGGGTGGAAACGGGAATCGAGCCTCACCTGACTCTTCCAGTCGGTCCCAGACCGCCTCCCGCAACGCGTCTTTGTCCATCGTACTCGCGTGTACTCGACAGTCCGAGGAATAGGCTGCGTGTTCGAACCTTCATCTACGCGAAACGATTTTGCAGTATCTTCACGAACGTTTGTGTATGTTTGTCCGCGCCGCGAGACACGAGGACGTACCGGACATCGCCCACATCTGCGCGACTGGCTGGCGTGATGCGACCGCCGACATCGTCGCCGACGAGAACGTCGAGGCGACGGTCGAAACGCGGTTCGAGACGTCTCGGCTGGAACGCGAGGTTCGACGCGCGGACGACATGCACGGGTGGGTCGTCGCCGTCGAAGACGGTCGAGTCGTCGCGGCCGGTGGTGGGGGACTGACGGGGACGAAGTCGGGCGAGGTCTTCGCGCTCCACGTCCGGCCGGACGCTCGGGGAAGCGGCGCTGGCACGGCGCTCTTGCGGACGATAACGGCCCAACACGTGGTCAGCGGGGCTCGCGAACAGTGGGCGTCCTGTCTCGACGGCGACGAGGAGACACTCGCGTTTTATCGCGCACGCGGGTTCGACGTCACTGGCCGAACACGACACGACGCGCTCCCGACCGAATCACTACAACTCGTCAGAGAAATCTGAGCCGGTTCGATGCCGTCGTCGCTCGAACACCCGGCAGACGGACTCGTCTAAACTGTACCTCCTCCGAACTCATTCGAAGTCGGCGGCCGACCGCGACAACAGTACCTTCCGGAGGACGGTGTCGGCACCGCGTCGGACGCGCTCGGAGGCCGCTTGAGGGCTGATTCCAAGTTTGTCTGCCACGTCTGTGAGCGTGGTTCGACGGGGGACTTCGAAGTAGCCGTTTTCGACGGCGACCACGAGCGCCTCTTGTTGTTCCGCGGTGATGTCGAGGGTGTACACATCGGTTTGCTCCTCCGCAAGCGAGTAGATTCGCTTGACGTGGAAGTCTATCTCTTCTGTCTGGCTGAGGTTGTGAAACTCCGTAAGCCCGGCGTGGTCGTTGAAGCGCAGGCGGAAGAACCACGGGTCGTTGCCGTACGCTTCGAGGATAGTTGCTTGGCTCTCGGTGAGGATATTGGTGAGGCTGGAAATGGTGTCGCCCCAGAAAACGTGATACAGGACTCTGTCGCCGACTCGTGCGACCGCAGTCAGGTCGTCGACGATTCGGTTCTCTCGGACGCTCGCTTCGAACGACTCGAAGTCTGTCCCCTCTGCCCAGAAGAAGGGCATGACTTCTCCGCCGGTCGGGACGACGCGTTCGAGGTCGATGTGGATACCGTCTTGGACGGCAGTCACCCGACCGAGGTCGAAGTCCTCGGCCTCAATCGTTAATTCGACGACTACGGCCATAGATGGCATACATTCTCTTGGGGGTAACTTGAATCCCGATGAGTGTTCGCTGTGTGACTCCAATGAGAAGCGGCGATTGTCGAGGTCTGTCTTAAAGCGCCTGACTACGAAAGCACAACGAGAAACCTCGGGAGTTCGTAATTATAGAGCGGGGAATGTCATGAACGCACAACGACACCGTCAGCCGAACGCGACCGCTGCGTCACGGGGGGAGACCGACGCGTCGGCGGGCGGTGTTTCGACTCGAACTCGCCGGCAGCGGACGCAGTCTGTGGTGGTACTTGCGGCCGTGTTGCAGCGAGCTACCGGAAGCGACGTCAACGACCGACGCTCACCGTCGGCGTCTGTCGAGTGGCCAGTGGTGCCGGCCCAGCGTGTGCCGGTTCTGGTGCGGCCATGACAACCACCCCTCGTCTGGACGAGGTATTCGGTGCCCTTGCGAGCGTCCATCGCAGGCGTCTCTTGATGGACCTCCGAAACGGGCACATCCCACACCTCCAACGGGCGACGCGAGTCGTTGCGGATGGTGGCCGCACCGACTCCGAACAACTCGAGGTGGCGCTGTTTCACACCCACCTCCCGAAGCTCGACGACGCCGGCTTCGTCACGTGGAACCGACAGACCGGTACTATCGAACCGGGACCGCGTTTCGACGACGTCGAACCCGTGCTCGAACTGCTCTCGGAGAACCACGACCGGATAGCCGAGCGCTGACCCGCTGGCCCTCTGACCACATGGCTGAGCGCTGACCAGATGGCCGACTGCTGAACTCCCGTTTTCGTCGTGGCGCGCTTCCGCCCTTCTTATCTGTCGTGACGGCGAACCGCAGGTATGTTCCAAGACCGACCGAATTACGACGAAGTCGTCCTCGTCGGGCGGTCGAACGTGGGCAAGTCGACGCTGATGCGCGAACTCACGGGCCACAACAAGTTCACGACCGGGAAGAAGCCCGGCGTCACCCGGAAACCCAACCACTTCGACTGGACCTCCGAGAAGTTCATGTTCACGGACCTCCCGGGATTCGGGTTCATGTCCGGCGTCGACGCCGACACGCGCGAGGCCATCAAGACCGACATCGTCCAGTACATCGAGGAGAACGCCGACGACATCCTCGCGGCCGTTCTCGTCGTGGACGGAAAGAGCGTCGTCGATATCATCGACCGCCACACGACCGACGACTCCATCCCCCACGACGTGGAGATGTTCTACTTCCTCGACGAACTCGACATCCCGACGGTCGTCGCGGTGAACAAGATGGACAAAGTCGACGACAAAGACGAACGCCTGGACGACCTCTGTGACCGACTCGGCCTATTCCCGCCGTGGAAGCAGTACCGCAACGTCATCGCCCCGATTACCGCGAAGCGCGGCGACATCTCGAATCTCGAATCGGCGCTCCGTTCTCACCTCCACGAACAGGGTCGCGACGACCTGTTTAAGTTCCTCTGAGGCGGTCGCCTTTCGTTAGACGACCCGGTTTTTCAACGTCTCACCGCCTTCGATGTGGGCGACGTTCTCGCGGACGAGCGCCGCGATATCCTCGTGATACGCGCCCGTCGCCGCGCTGACGTGCGGCGTGATGAGCATTTCGTCGAAGTCCCACAGCGGCGAGTCTTCTGGCAGCGGCTCTTCGTCGAACGCGTCGAGTGCAGCACCGGCAATCGCCCCGTCTTCCAGCGCCGACACGAGGGCGTCTGTCTCGACGACCGGCCCTCTCGCGACGTTCACGAGATACGCGTCGTCGCGCATCGTTTCGAACTCCGGCGCGGCAATCATCCCGGTCGTCTCGCGGGTAAGCGGGACCGAGAGCACGACGAACCGAGCCCCCTCGATGGCTTCGTGGAGTCGGTCCGGCGTGTAGACGGTCGAGACGTTCGGGACCGACTCTCCAGACCGGCGAACGCCGACGACGTCCATGCCGAGGGCAGCGGCCCGGTCTGCGACACCCCGGCCGAGCGTTCCGAGGCCGACGACACAGATTCGTTCCCCGCTGAGTGTGAACGACTCCTCGTAGGAGGGGCGTCGCCAGCGGTGCTCGTGCTGGGCGTCGCGGTAGGTGTGAAGCCGGCGCGCCAGCGTCAACAGGTACCCGAGAACTGTCTCGCCGACGGTCGTCCCGTGGATTCCGGTGCTGTTGGTGAGGAACGTCCCCGCCTCGTCGTAGACGCCGACGGGGAACTCGTCGTATCCGGCGCGGATGCAGTGAACCCAGTCGGCGTCGAAGAACGCGTCGCGGTGGCCGAACGAGACGACGGCGTCGCCCGGCCCGAACTGTTCGCCGTCCTCGACGAGTTCGACCGCCGGGTCGAGGTCGGACAGCGCGTCGACGAGTAACTGCGGTGGCATCGCCTTCCGGACCGACTCGTCGAGCGCAATGCGTTCGATGTGCATGACTGATGTGTCACGTCGCCGGACGAAGGAACTTGCGCCCGACGCTACGCCGTCTTCGACCACGGCGGCGGCAAGAGCGCGTCGGTGTCCGGATGCTCGCGTTTCCACTCGCCCCACGTCGTCACCGTCGACGGGAGAATATCCATTCGCTCGCCGGACTCTGGACCGCAGATGGCCTTCGCGAGAATCTGACTCCAGTAACTCCCGGTCGCTTCGTCGTACAGCACGAGGTTCCCCGAATTTCGGACTTCGGCCTCACCCGAAGTGGCCGAGGCGCCGAACGTTCGCCCGTCTTCGACGCTGGCGTACCCGTAGACGGCGGGTGGCTGCCAGAGGTGTCCGGAGACCTGAAACACCGCTTCGTCGCCATCGACACGCCGCTCGGCGACCATCCCGGATTGGCAGATCGGGCAGTAGGTCACCAACACAGGCTCGCCGCCGAGGGTATCGTTGACGACTTCGTGCCACCACAGGATTGACAACGCGTAGGCGCGGGCCTCGCCGTTGCGTTCGACCCCGACCACGTAGCCGTCTTCCGAGAGTCCCGGGCCGACTTCGTAGCCGAAGCGGTACTTCTCGGCGACTGCGAGGTCGTTCCAGTTGGGGCCGGTCGCCGGTTCGAGGACGGCTTTGATGCCGATAAACGGGTTCGGCGGGTCGCCGCAGACGCTTCCGGGGAATCCGTGTTGCACTATCGGGTCGGGGTTCTCCGGTGCCGGAAAGCCCGCAATCGGTGGGCGAGCGTTCCCCTCGATACACCCGGCGAGGCTGGCGGTCGCTCCCGTCAGGAGACCGAGAAACGCCCGTCGATTCATACCGCATCTGCGGCCGCAATGGGGGAAACAGCGACGGGGTCGTGCGTCGGTCTCGCACGGGGTGTCGTGGATGCAGGAAATCGTGTTGTGACGTGGAGGTCCCGCAGCGCAACGTCGTCACTCACTGGTCGGCACCGTCAGAAAGTGGCTCAGGTGTTAGTGAGGGTCGTCACAAGGGGCTCGGTGGGGGTAACCCTCATCATCGCCACCGGTTGATTGTCGGTTGTGCAGGTGAAGAACCTCACGCTTTGGCGTTTGTTCTCCCTTACGAGTTCATCCGTCCATTAGAAAGCAGAGAATCAAACGGGTCGGACCGATTGTCATCATCCATGTGCTGAGCAATGCCGGAGTAGTAGCTCCCCCACAGCATAGATTCAGAATCAAGAACCTCGGAGCCCCAGTATTCCGAATGTAGCTGCTCCGGACAGCCATATTGGTCCTTGATAATTTGTACAAGAAGAACAGGATCCATCGGGGGGAACGGAAGTCGTGGCTTGTCTAATGGAGTAGAACAGTAATGAACAGATTCCCAAATAGCGTTCGGCAACCGGTCTGGGTCGAACTTCCCCCGTGATTGGAAGTGTGTAATTGGCTTAGACTCATCGTCGTTATCGCCGACATCGATGTCAAAGTGGTATTGCTTTGCCACCCTCCAGGCGTCCTCTGCGCCTTCGCCATCCCAACAACAGGGATCCCCTATGCCTTGACCACGATATTCCGAGTCACGACCTGCTAATATAGTTAGATTGATTGAATAGTTAGTGTATTCATTGTCTCTAACTGAAATATATCCCCCGATTACTGCCCATCCATCATCGTTACTGAAATCCCGTGACCTGTCTCGCTGTGTTCGTTCATCGGGCGCCTCAATCTTAATTATCCAATTCGGCTGAATATTGAGAGTCCAATCTGTTGGTTCCTGGTTAGAGAGTCTGTGGTAGCTCCGCTCGAGGCTGTTTTTGTTATTCTCTTTCATTCCAGCTTGATCTTTGAGAAATCTAACCTCATCCACTAACCGTGAATACAGCTCTTTAGGCTTTGGGAGTAAAGTGTCCGGAGAAGGTAGCCGCGGCATTCTAGTTAGAGCCCTCCTGTTCCGGATTTATTGGGGGCTCTTCTGTTTCTTCTGAAACTTCCAGTTTGTCCGCAATGCGGTAGTCTTCGAACTCACCCTCTCTAGTATGATGTACATGGCTACACCTCAGGTGAACTTGACTCTCTGCGTCTCTACCATCTCGTCCTGCTGCAACTGTTTCGGGGAGTTCTTCACCACAAACCTGGCACCGCGGAAGTTCATCTACTTCGAAGACGTCTCTCCCAAAAGTGTTCAGTTTCCCGAACTGGGCCTCACGATCACTTGCAATTGCGACAACCGCACCGATCACTGATGTCGACCACCACCGGTCTGGAACTCGGTGGCTGAACACTCCATCGTAGGTGATTTCACCGCGATTTGTCCCGTTTAACTCATCGTGATAATCTTCCAGTTGGTCAGGACGGAGCCCAATTTTCGTCGCAGCCCAGACATTATCGATGAGCGGACCAGGCGTTTGTAAGAACCGGCTACGGATCCAGCGTCCAAATTGGATTGTACTTCCGCCTTTGACATTGGGATCTGATCTCAGTCCATTATTATACTCACGCGGGACGACACTTCGAAGGGCCTCTATCGCGTCCTCCGGGGGATTGAGTGTTTCAATGAGTGCCTCGAATCCCTCCCCACGAGCTGCTTCAATCGTAGCGTAGTCTTCGAGATCAGACTCAATCAGAGCCGCATTATCACCCCCTTTTAGATCGCTGTCCTCGTAGATAGCTTCAAATTGATCGTCTCCAGCACCTGCACGTAGTGCGGAAATTTCAGAACTAAAGCCATAGATCGGGACTCCCGGATATACCTCACGAACTCGCCCTGCCATCGTGAGACCTTTGCCAGGGAACTTGCTCTTCTCGTGTAACTTCCAGTCGATGAGTACCAAATCCAGCTCGTCCAAACCCTCGATATTCTCGTGCTCTGGATTGAGTTGTTCTATGGCTTTATCAGGCCCTGTGAACTGGACTGTAGCGTTGTTCAATTCATCTTCTAGGCGTTCAGAATCCTCAATGCGACTCTCATTGTCATCGATCCACCAGATAGTGTACTCACTCATTCAGCGTCACCTCAACACAGGTCGACCAATTTTCAGTATCAATGAACTGAGCTTGACCATCATACTTCTCAGCGATATTCCGAACGATACTGAGCCCAAGACCAGTCCCTCGGCCCAACTGATCAGACAACTCTGCAGGCATTTGGGTGGATAGATCCTCGTAAATGTTGTTTACTGGGTCTGAAATAAGCGGTTGGAAAGCCTCTTCACGCGCCCCCTCTGGGAGTCCAACACCGTTATCATAAACTCGCAGGCGAACTCCTTCCTCTGATTGTTTGGCATCCACGTGAATTCTATTTCCGTCTTTTCCAGATGTTCCCACAGCTTTGATACTGTTAGTTAGTAGGTTTATCACGATTGAATAAAGTTCTGACTTAAACATCGGCGGAGTATATAACAAGTCTGAGATATCCTGACTGATCTCAACATTATAATACTCTGCGATATATTCCGTTGCTTCAATAACGTCGTCTACGATCTCGCGTACGTGCTGCTCCTCTGCTGTCTTTTGATTTCCTGTTTCCATAAAGAGGCCGAAGAGTTCCATCTGGTTCTTGAACCGCTCTTCCATGGTTCGGAGATCCGAAATTACTTCTTCGAAATCGTCGCGGCGGGACTCCGGAATATCGTCTAACACTCTCTCAATCTCGGCCGCATTACTTCCTAGACGCCCAACCATGGACCGGAGTTCGTGGGAGAACGAGAAAACGACCTGATTAACAGAAAATGCCGACCGGAAGAAGTCGATCTCGCGTTCCTTCTGGTCGATCGTGTTACGGATTACGCGTGTCGCAGTTTCGACCGCTTCGTTCGAGACTTGCCGCTCATCTTCGGGAACGGTATCTGTTGCAGTGTCCGCGACACCCTCCAACAAATCAATCGCACTATCAACGGGCTCTCGCTCGAGCTCATCTTCCTCGTCAGATGTATCCTCGTCAGGACTGTCTTTATTCCACTTATCTAGACCAACGTCCCCCGATTCACGGTCTGAATTGCCATCTGTCGTTTCGTCCAGAAACTTCTCAGTTTCTTCCTCGAGTTCTTTCCGTGATTTCACCGCTTTGTAATGGCTCCACTGGAGTGTGAGCCATTCCAGACTGAGGCTAACGATCTCACGGAGGTCATCCATGAGATCACTCTCCATGAAGTCTTCTCGGTTCGATGCCATCTCCAGATCGGCGTCAGAACTGATCATTACCCGCCCTACCAGATTCCTGTTTGAGGGGCCTGATAGGAGGATGTTATCGAAGTCCCGGTGGAAGTCCATGTTCCCACGCAGCCCTTTGAACGTTTCACTGGGCGATCGGTTTGCGTGAGTTGTCTTTTTTTGATCGACATTTAGCCAGTCGTCATCCGGGCCGCCATAGGAGAACACCCGAAACCCACCTTTGTACACACGAACCCCGCTCTGGTCATCGGCTATATCACGGGCTCGTCCAAGGCTTAAAGTCTTGGAGTCGCGATAGTGCTCTTTCGTATCCAATGGGATATACGATATTTTGAACGTTGTACCTTTGAGTCCCGTTGAGTCGTGGTTGAAGGAATACGATCGATGCCCGATCAGCTTCGCATTGAGTTCTAAGCTCACTTTACCATTAGAACCAATCTCTCCTTCGAGGCAGCCCCAGCTAGCGTCGTGAACTTGCTCGGAGAGGGATCCATCTCCTAATTCAAACTCTGGTGCCCGGAACGTTATATCGAATCCCGGGTCAGGCTCTTCACCTTCTGGGCGGTTTTGTGGTTGAACTATCGCGAGATTCACTACATTCCGTCGGAGCGTGTCGAAATCCCGTTGTGACCACGAATCCTGAAGGTTTCGTAGCCGGAGAGTCGTTCCCGTCGATATTTCGGCTTCATCCTCTTCTTCGAGAATCTCGACGTCGGCTTGGAAGGTGACTTCCTCAATTTCCTGATCAGCCGCATACTCCCGCCAGTCAATCTCCAATACTGTCCGTTCGTAGGCCCCGTCTGAATTCTTAGCAGTCGTTTCGATCTCGAGAATGTTTGCAAGCCGTCGACAGGCGAATCGACCAATCCCTTTGTCACCTGCTTTCTCCCGGCCAAATTTCTCTGAGATGGGATTGCGACGCTTGTTCGTTGTCGCGATCCGCATGAAGTCGTCCTGGACTTCTTCCATTGTCATCCCGATTCCATCGTCTATGACGCGGATTTCACTGTCAGTCGTATCGTCTGCTGTCGCGTCTTCAAACTCTAAGATCACCTCTGTCGCGTCAGCGTCATACGCGTTTTTGATCAGTTCACCGACAGCGACGTGGTTTCGGGTGACTAGGTTTTCACCCAACTCCTCCAGAAGCCGACTGTCAATTGTAAATGTGACTGTCTCTTGGTTTGAGTCGGCCATTGGCTAATCTCACCGTAGGCAAGGTTAAAAGTATCCAGGGTGTACGCTTTCACCAGCGTGAGCAGCGGCCCGAAATCGGTGACTCTCCCTTCCGGCGAGCGACTTCCTTACTCAATTGACCGGAGAGAGGTTGAGCACCCCCGAATCACACTCAATCCTGATGGCACGCTTGCTGTCATTGTTCCGCCGGACACGCCGGGGCACACATTGGTTGCTCGCGAAGAGGACTGGATTGCGGAAGAGTATCATGAACAGCAGGCTAAGCTCTTAGCGATTCGAGAACAGTACGAGGTATTGGAAGAAGAATTCACTATTTGGGGAAAGAGCTACTCCCTCATTGAACGGACTGGCCAATACGATCTCAGCATCGATGCTGCGACATTACGTGTTACATCACCCGAATCGAAGTCAACCGAACAGTACCTCTATAATAAGCTTCGACAGGCACTTTCTGTTGCAATTAAGGCGATTGCTTCAGATTTCTGTGAGCAGATAAATGTAACTTATTCGAAATTNCTATAATAAGCTTCGACAGGCACTTTCTGTTGCAATTAAGGCGATTGCTTCAGATTTCTGTGAGCAGATAAATGTAACTTATTCGAAATTAAGTATCCGTTCACAGCGGACAAAATGGGCCAGCTGTTCGAACGGAGACACGTTAAATTTCAATCTGCGCTGCGCGTTCCTCCCAATTGGACACCTCCGCTATCTTGTCGCCCACGAGGTGTCCCACCTGCGTGAACCAGACCACACTGAGGCATTCTGGGAACTCGTGGATACTCTCGTGCCGAGGTACCAAACATACCGGGACGAACTACAGGGATTCTGGTACGCCGTGCATCATAATCGCCAGTGGCAACGACTTCTCTCTCAAGGGCCTGTTTGAGCGGGCTCTAGGTGCCATTCTCAACGGTGGCCTTCCCAATGTAGTGGTGGTTCAAGCACCTGGTGCATGGACTACTAGAATCTCTTCACCATCCGCTTCATCACATCAGGTGACATGTTGAACCCGATATGCGACACCACAGATAATCTGTTTGTAAAAAAGGACTGCCGAGAACGTAAGGATAGGTCTTTCTAGAACAAGGTCAATGAGTATAAAAGAGTGAGAATGCATACACTTTCAATCCAAACACCCCTCTCATTTCAAATAGACGATATTCCTGATAGTGAAGTCAGTATTTATAAGAATCATCCTTCCGTTTACCACCAACAACATAACTGAAATGTCTGAAAGGCCATCACTCCATGACTCGATTATTGAAGCTGGAGAGGCCATACACCAGCAGGTTCCCCTTGCCCAAGAATCCACACTTAATAAAAAAGCGGAACACTGGAAGAGTCTCCATGGACTCGATCAACACGAAAATTCTAACCTTACAATAGCCAAACAGGCAGCATTTAGTACTCTACTGAAATCTGCTCTGTACTCCGTTTACAGACTTGACGGTGTCGACCTCCCAAAGCTGGGCTCGCAGCAAACTCTCGCTGAATGCTTCGCCATTGCTAAAAAAGAAACCAATAACGAAGCGTTCACTAGATACTTCCTTGACGAAATAGCACAGGCAGCAGGCGATGATACGCTTCACCCGGTTATCGACGCCCGTCACCTTCTGTTAGATGCCGATAATAAACCTGAGCTAATCGGGCGTATCTTTGAGGAGATAGTCCTCCAAGATTCTCGCCGTAAACTCGGCCAATTCCGAACCCCGGACCACGTTGCACGAATACTAGCTGACTGGTCGATTGATACAGCAGAAGATACAGTACTTGATCCGGGCATGGGGGCAGGTGCGTTAACCGCATGTGCGTACGAAACCAAGATCGGGCTTCCTGGGCCCTCTCGCGTCAATGAGATGTATGGTATCGATCTCAGTGAACTCGCCGTGGTGATGTCTGCTACCGCACTCAAACTCGTGAACGGCGAAGGGTCACCAAAGGTATTCGCCGGAGACTTCATGGAGACTGTCAACCCAGACGCAAAGGAGCGACTGGATACCGAGAAAGCGATCCAATTCCCTGAATTCGATGCTATCCTATCCAATCCACCATATTCACGTCACCACGAACTGAGTAAGTTCGATAAAAGCCGAATCAAAGAGATCGCACAAGCTGAGTCAGGCCTATCACTATCTGGACACTCTCCAATGTATCTCTTCTTTTTCATCCACGCAGCGCAGTTCCTGGCACCTGGGGGGAAAATGGCGTTCCTCACTCCATCTGAGTTCTTGGAAACGAACTATGGAGAACCACTCAAGCAGTTCCTGCTCAACGAGTTCCACATCAAGGCCCTAATCCTACACAACAACCAGGACTCGCTGATATTCGACGGTGCAAAAACAACCTCCTGTATCACACTCCTCGAAAAGAAAACAGGTGACGAAGATTCGGGCCATACCCAGTTCATTGAGCTATCTGATTGGTCACTGGGCGACGAACTACTCGACGATATCAAGAACGGTGCCGAAGGAGTCACAAATTATGGTCACATCCAATTGGTCGACCAAACTAAACTATCACCAGATGAGAAATGGACTCACCATTTCGGACCAGACACCGAAACCAATCCAATCGCCAAGAGTCCTGATCTAAAGCCTCTCCGAGAAATCGGGACTCTAAAGCGAGGTATTGCAACAGGTAAGAATGATTACTTCTGCCTCACAGAACACGAAGTGAAAGCGGCGCAACTCGATACGAAATACTTGTCCCCTCTAGTTCGGAAGTCGCGAGGCAAACCTCGCTACAATTACACCGACGAAGATTTTGAGGAGTGGACAGCTGATGGTGAGGAAGTTTGGTTATTATACCACGTCAATGAGAACCGTAGTGAGATCGACGACGTTGCGCTTGACGCATACCTACGGTATGGGGAAGAAATAGGAGCAGATACGAGCTACTTGGCTAGTAACCGTGACCCATGGTACCTTGTGGAACGTCGAGAACCGGCAGACATTCTCGCGACCTATATGTCAAAACAGGGTTTCAAATTCACCCACAACGAAGCCGGAGTTCGGAACCTGAACAACCTGCACTGCATATATGTTGACGAATACGACAAACAGCAAACGAAAGCGCTTCTTTCGTATCTCAACAGCAGTGTTGCCGACGAAATTGTTCGAAAAGCAGGCCGAACATATGCTACTGGACTTAAAAAGGTAGAACCAAACGAGTTGAAAGAGGCACTCGTTATGGACCCAGGAGACCTCACGGATGAACAAACTACCACTCTTGCTAGTCTCTTCGACGACCTCTGCACTACTGCACGTAGCGACTCTGAGGACGAGGAAGACGTCATCAAACAGATCGATACATACCTCGCCGACATGTTCCATCAGGAAATTCAAATTGACTCTGAACCTTCTACTGTGGGAAGCATTCAGTAGACTAAGTGGCGGCGTTTGAATTAATGGCACTCCGGGATTACGAGTAGGGCAGCATTTCTTCACGGATCATTGGGTGTATATCAGAGGGCCAACACGAATTAGTTCAGTACATTCCTGATGACAAATTGTTGACTTCTCTGGTGAAGCTATCGGCGAATACCTGACTTCAGCGATGCCTTTGTTGACTATCAAGTCATATAGTAAAACCACTTTAATTCAACTCGGCTAAAACACCAAATCAGCAATATTCTCAAACGTTGCTGAAAGAAGAGCCCGAACATACACTTAACTAATCATATCAATGGCAACAAGAATCGACTTCTGTCGCCGTGAAGAGTGTCGCCGTGCGAGTCACGGGCGACGGCCGAATCGACATCGACACACCGAGTTCGTGAACTAACCTGCCTACTCCCACTCGGAATACAGTCACAGCCTCACGAACGATACAGTTGCAACACGACCAGAAAGACGAGCAAAAGCGGGATAATCGGGGCTGCAACTTCCAGCGGAACCAAGAGCAGCACTATCGCGGACATAATCACGAACTCCAGCACCACCAACAAACTGAGCACTTCGACTGGGTTTGCCATCGTTCGAACGGAATCCCTGTCACGGTTCTCTCCTCACCGTGGCATCAATGTGGCGGCCACGCGAGACGGCCCTCAAGTATCCTCTCAGCCGTCGTCGCCCGCGTCCGCTCCCGACGACGTGGACTCGTCCCACCGAGCGAGTTCGGCGTGTTCGGACGCGACACGTTCGACACCGTCCGAATCCAGTCTCCCCTCCTCGGTGACGACGCCATCGACGAGGTCCGATGGAACACGTTCGAACAGGGGATTCGACACCGTAATCGTCAGGTCCCCGTCGTACAACCTGCCACCTTCCTCGCCGACGACGGTGTCGTCGCCGCGAATCTTGTCGCGGGCGCAGACGGCGAAGACGGGCACGTCGGACCGCGATGCAGCGAGTGCAATCGGATAGCTCCCAACCTTGTTCACTACGTCTCCGGACGAGAGCACCGCGTCGGCACCGACGAGGACGGCATCGACAGCCCCGTCCGCGACGAAGCCGGGAAGCGCGGCGTCGGTCGTGAGCGTGATTTCGAGTCCCTTCTTCGCCAGCGATTCGGCGACGGTGACGCCTTCGAGACCGGGGCGCGACTCGGCGACGAGGACACTCGGCCCCGCGTCTTCGAGTGCTGCGCGGACGGTCCCTGAGCGCGAGAGCGTCGCCACGTGGTCGTAGCCCGCTTCTCGAAGCAGTTGCGCGGCCTCCGCCGAGGCGACGTCGTCGGCTTCTGCTGCGGCATCGATTTCTGCCGCGGCCCGCTGGCACAGCGCTTCTGTGTCCCCTGCAGCGTCGGCCAGCACGCGGTTCACGCGATTCGTGACGGCGGCCATGCTGGGCCGGGCGTCGCGCAGACTGCGGCCGAACGAGACGAGTACTTCCCACGACTCGGCGTCTGAAGCGGCGTCCCGAAGGACTTCGAGCGCCCGAAGCGACACCCACGCCGAGCCGTGGGCGTCGTCTGTCTGGACGGTTTCGAGCGTCGGTGCGACCCGGCGGTACGTCGGCCACAACTCGGGGACCGTGTCGCGCTCGCAGATGACCGGGGCGTGGACCCACTCCACCGCGGCGAGTTCTTCGTTCGGAGCGATGTCGCGGTGGTTCACGTCGAACATGAACGCGTGGACGGTCCACTCGCGCTCGCCGTCGGTGATGTGCATCGGTTGGGCGGTGTTGGCCAGCGTCGCGTCGGTGACGCCGACTTCCTCTTCGAGTTCTCGTCGCGCGTCGTCTTCGGCGTCGTTCGGGTCGCCCTCGACGTATCCCGAGACGCCAGCCCACTTGCCGCTGTAGGTCCCGACGGCGTCGCTGCGGCGAGTGAGCAGGATGCGCCCCCGATTACGGAGGAACGCGGTGGCGACGTGTGCCATATCCTGAAGTACGCTCGGCAGTGACAAAATGACTATTCTCCCGTCGCGCCATGTGAGAGACATGTATCTGGCCATCCTGAGCGATACGCACGTCCCGGGCAGAGCCGAGACGATTCCGACGTGGGTCGAAACCCGCGTCGAACGCGCCGACCTCGTGATTCACGCGGGCGACTTCGACTCGTCGCAGACGCTCGAACACATCCGCGACCTCGCCACGGAGTTCGTCGGGGTTCGGGGAAACGTCGACCCGCCGACTATCGACCTGCCGTACGTGGATATCGTCGAGGTCGCCGGGGCGACGTTCGTCGTCACCCACGGAACGGGGACGCGAACCGGATACGTGTCGCGGGTCGCGCAGACGGTCATCGACGCCGCCGGACGGGACGCAATCGGTATCGCCGGCCACATACACGAAGTCGTCGACGAGGTCGCCAACGGCGTCAGAGTCCTCAATCCGGGGACGGCGACCGCACCGGACCCGAGTGACGATGCGACGATGATGGTCGGAACCGTCGAGGGCGGGAGCCTCTCGGTCGACGTCGTCTGTGAGGGTTGACGGCCTGCCACGGTGAGGTCGTCGGCCCTGCCACGGTGAGGTCGTCGGCCCTGCCACGGTGAGGTCGTCGGCCTGGCTTCGGCTTCGGTCAGTCGTCTTTCGGCTGGGTGTAGAACTCCGAGACGTCGTATTCGTCGTATCGCAGCCGCTCTTCGGGCGAGTGGAAGTTCGGTTCGAGACCGGCGAACTCGACGCCACAGGCGAACGTCCCGAAGCGGTCGCGGTAAAAGGAGACGTGAAACGCGCCGAACTTCGTCATATCGACCGGCGTCGGACTCGTCTCCGACCCCTCGGCCAGTAGATACAGTTCCGCGAAGAGAACGTGGTTGTTCAGCCGAAACGACATCTTCTCGCCAGTCAACGGATGGACGTCTCTGTCGACGCGGTCACGAACTTCCTGCGGAACGCGCCCCACGTATTCGAGGTACTCCTCGACCGTGTGTCTTCCCATCGGGTCTATCGGCCGGTCGTCCATGCGCTGACCTGTGTTTGACACATATTAACAATGTCGCGGATTCTCACGTGTCTGGCGGTCCCGATACCGGCCCCCTTCGCCAGCATCCCGTGGTTTTTCACCGCCGTCGCCGTCCCCTCCCGTATGGAGTTGTTCGCCGTTCCCGACGTGCCCGAGATTCGCGAGGGCGACGACCTCACGCACATCATCTCCGAGCGCGTCGACCTCCGCCCCGACGACGTCGTGTGCGTCGCTTCGACTGTCGTCTCGAAGGCCGAAGGGCGGTTCGCCGACCTCGACGACTTCCCGGCCGGCCCGCGGGCGCGAGAACTCGCGGCCCGCCTCTCGGAACTCACCGACGAGGAGAAGGACCCGCGATTCGCACAGGCGGTCCTCGAAGAGAGCGTCGACCTCGTGATGACCGAACCGTTCCTCTTGACCGAGACGCGGTTCGGGCACGTCGGCGTCAACGCCGGTATCGACCGGTCGAACGTCCCCGACCACGACCTCTTGTTGCTCCCGAAGCGCCCCAGCGAATCGGCCGAACGCATCCGCACCGGTCTCGACGCCGAGCGCGTCATCGTCTCCGACACGTCGGGGCGACCCTTCCGTCACGGGCAGCGGGGTGTCGCACTCGGCTGGGCGGGCATGGCCCCCTCGCGCGACTGGCGCGGTGAGACCGACCGCGACGGGCGCGAACTCGGCGTCACGGTCGAGAGCGTCGTGGACGAACTCGCCGCCGCCGCAAACCTCGTCCAAGGAGAGGGCGACGATGGGACGCCCGTCGTCGTCGTTCGCGGCTTCGAGTGGGGCGACCACGGCGAGAGCCACGCCCACTACCGCGACGTCGAGGGCGATTTCGTCCGACAGGCGCTCCGCGGATGGACCTACGACCCCGATACGAACTGACCAAACGCTCACTATCACACCATGCTCGGACTCGAACTCACGCCGGAACATCCGGTATCTGACCTCGTCGAACTGGGAACACAGGCGGAACGCGAGGGCTACGACTCGCTGTTCGTCTCGTGTCACTACAACAACCGCGACCCCTTCGCAGTCCTCGCGCGACTCGCGGCCGAGACTAACGAGATTCGCCTCGGCCCCGGTGTCGCCAACCCCTACGAGATGCACCCCGTCACGCTGGCCGCGAAGGTGGCAACCGTCGCCGAAGCCTCGGACGGTCGCGGTCTCCTCGGTATCGGACCCGGCGACCCCTCGACCCTCCGAAACCTCGGTCTCGAAGACCAGCGCGGCCTTCGTTCCGTTCTGGAGGCGTTCAAAGTCGCACAGGACCTCTGGGACGGAAAGCGCGTCACCCACGACGGGACCTTCGAAGCGACCGACGCCGGTCTCAACTTCGACGTCCCCGGCGAGATTCCGGTCTACGTCGGCGGCGAAGGGCCGCATATGTGCCGGATGGCGGGCAAGCACGCCGATGGCTTGCTTTTCAATGGCTCGCATCCCGACGGCCTCTCGTGGGCGCGCGAACAGGTCGATATCGGCCGCGACGACCGCCCGGACTCGCGCGGCGAGTTCACGCTCGCGGCCTACGCCAGCGTCTCCATTTCGGAGGACGAAGCGGCGGCCCGTGAGGCGGCACGCCCACCGGTCGCGTTCATCACCGCCGGAGCAGCCCCGCCGGTCCTCGATAGACACGGTCTCGATGCCGAACTCGCCAGCGACATCGGCAACAAGATTTCGGCGGGCGACTTTTCGGAGGCGTTCGGCCTCGTCACCCCGGCGATGATAGACGCCTTCTCGATGGCTGGCACGCCGGACGAGGTGAGCGAGCGGATGGCCGCGGTGCTCGACCACGCGGATGGAATCGTCGTCGGGTCACCAATCGGACCCGACCTCGAAGAAGCGATTTCGTTGGCTGCGCGGGCGTTTACCGAGAGCCGGGCGTAGTTCCGAAACCGAGTTCGGCACCCAGTGCGCCGAGGACGACGTAGGCCAGTGCGCCGACCGCCGCGAGGATAAACAGGTTGCCGAAGACGACGAGAATCGGCGAGAGCGGATCGTTCAGTGCGACGCTGGAGAAGTTCACGAGCAGCTCGACGACGCTCTGCAACAGTGCCACGATGAAGTCCGTGAGGGTTGCCATAGATGACTCTGAGGATTCAGTGATAAAGACTGTGTGGATTTCACACGATTTTGCAGGTCGGCACCGATAAGGCCCGCCCGTCCGCACGTCGGGCTATGTCGAACCGCTCGCTCGACGACTTCGCTGGCGGCCCTGACGATGACGACGAATCTACCGCTCCGGCGTCCGACGACGCTGCCGAGTCGGTGTCCGACGACCCTACCGAATCCGTACCTGACGACCCCGAAACAGAAGCGGATGCTGACGCTCCCGACGCTCCCGACGCTCCCGATGCCCCCGAATCTCTCGCAACCTACCGCTGGACGCCCGATGGAACGCCGTGCCCTGTCTGCGGCGACACGGTGGAAAAACGGTGGCTCGACGACGAGCAGTACGTCTGTCACGACTGCAAAGACTGGTAGCGCTTTCTGAACGCCCTACCCCAGTCGCCCGCTTCGCCGACCGAATCCGCGCACGAACGCGTCCTCGTCGATAGCGAGGACCGTCGGCCGACCGTGCGGGCAGGTGTAGGGCGTCTCGCACGACCCGAGTCGGGAGACGAGACGCGTTGCCTCTTCGACCGAGAGGTCGTCACCGGCTTTTATCGAGGGATGACACGCGAGGTCTTTCAGCAACTCGTCCCGCGGGTCCCGAACGTCGCCCGCTGCGAGGTCAGAAACCACGTCAGCCAGCGCGTCGGGGGAAAATGGCCGCCCGAGTGGGGCCGGAACCGCTTCGACGCGGTAGGTTTCCCCGCCGAAGTCGGCGACGCGGAAGCCGAGTCTTTCGACGGCGTCTCGATTCGCCTCCAGCAGCGCCGCTTCGGGTGGCGACAGCGACACATTCGCTGGTGGGTCCACCGGGACGGAATCGACGCCCGCTTCTTCGACGGCCGCCCGCAGGCGCTCGTAGTTCACGCGCTCGTGGGCGGCGTGCTGGTCGATTACGAGGAGTTCGTCGCCAACCTCACAGAGGACGTAGAGGTCGCGGAACTGTCCGATGACGCGCACGTCGTCGAATACGGACTCTGCTTCGACCGGCGACAGCGACGAGTCGAGGTCCATCGCCACCTCGCCGCTCCGGCGCAGGTCGGCGGTCGAAAGGGCGTCTGTGACGCTCGATTCGACCGCGTCGGCGACCACCTCGGCGTCTCTGAACTCGACGTCAGATTTCGCGGGGTGGACGTTGTGGTCGACCCACGACGAGGGAAGCGAAAGGCGCACGACAGCGACGGGTTCGCGGTCGTCCGGGAGGAGCGTCCCGTAGGCGTCGGATACGGCGCGGCGAATCCGCGACTCGGCGAGGGCGCGACCGTTCACCGAGACGTGGACGTGGTCCCGTCGGGCGCGACTCACGAGCGGGTGACAGAGGACGCCGTAAATGGCGATATCGCCCGGTTCGGTCCCAATCCGGACCTCGCGGCTGGCGTCGAACGTCGAGGCGTGGCTGGCGACCTCGCGGCCGTAGACGGCGAGCAAGGTGTCCGTGAAGCGGTCGGTCCCCGGCGTCGTGAGCGTCTCGCGGCCGTCGTGCCGGAGGACGAACCGAACGTCGGATCGGACGAGCGCGTACCGGGTGACGACACGCGAGAGACGGGCGAACTCGGCTTTCGCCGACGCGAGCGCCTTCTTCCGGGCGGGGCGCTCGGCGAACAGGTCCGTGACTTCGACGGTAGTTCCGCGGGCGCGACCCGCCGCAGTGACCGACTTTTTGCCCCGGTCGACGACCACTTGCGTCCCTCGCGGGCCACCGGCGTTGGTCGTCAGTTCCAGTCGGGAGACGGCCGCGATGCTCGGGAGGGCTTCGCCCCTGAACCCCAGTGTCTCGACCGTTTCGAGGTCTGCCGCGTCGTCCAGCTTACTGGTCGTGTGGCGCTCGACGGCGAGCGCGGCGTCGCGCTCTGTCATCCCGCTCCCGTCGTCGCTGACGCGGATTCGGTCTGTTCCGTCGCCACCGACTTCGATTTCGACGGTTTCTGCACCCGCGTCGAGGGCGTTTTCCACGAGTTCCACGACGACGCTCGCCGGGCGAGTGACGACCTCTCCCGCCGCGATTTGCGCCCGCGTCTGTCGGTCGAGTTCGTGAATCATCTCATTTCATCTCATCTCATCTCATTCGAGTCGGCCTTTGAGGTCCGACAGGAGGTTCAGCGCCTCCAGTGGGGTGGTATCCACGAGGTCGGCGTCGCGGAGTTCGGCGGCAACTTCGTCGAGCGTATCGTCTCTGGCGGCGGTGTGAGTTGCACTCGAACCGGCCCTCGAAGTCGCTTTGCTGCTGGGTTCGGCCGGCGGCCCGGATGCCCCGGAGGACTCCCCATTCGACGTATGGTGGTTGTTGCCAAGTCCGTCAACGTACGCCGCGAGAGTCCCACCTTCGCCATCACTCGCCGCCTCAGCAACCCCTTCGTTTCGAGTCGAGTTCGAGACGACGGATTCGGTCGTCGTTGGGTCGGCGGTGGCGTCGTCGGGAGTGTCGTGGGCGTCGTCGGCACCGTCGGCGTTCGACTCGGAAGCGCCGGCAGCAACGTTGGCATCGACGAGGCCGCGGGCGCGGTCCACGACAGTCGGTGGGACACCCGCGAGTTGGGCGACTTCGACCCCGTAGGAAGAGGACGATGGCCCCTCAGCGACGCTGTGGAGGAACGTCACTTCGCCATCGGTCTGCGTCGCCGTGAAGTGGAGATTGAACACACCCGAGCGCTCCGAGGCGGCGTCGGTCAGGTCGTGGTAGTGGGTCGCAAAGAGCGTCATCGCACCGACCTCGTCGTGGATGAACTCCGTGGTGGCGCGGGCGATAGCGAGACCGTCGGCAGTCGAGGTCCCCCGGCCGACTTCGTCGAGGAGCACGAGCGAGTCCTCGGTCGCGTTGTGGAGGATTTCGGTCAACTCGCTCATCTCGCGCATGAACGTCGATTGGCCGCCGGCGATGTCGTCGGAGGCTCCGACGCGGGTGAACACGCGGTCGACGACCGGCAACCGGGCGGCTCTGGCGGGGACGAAACTCCCCAGCTGCGCGAGGATGCAGACGAGCGCGACCTGCCGCATGTAGGTCGATTTCCCCGACATGTTCGGGCCGGTGACGAGCGCGACGCCCCCCTGTGGGAGTGAGGTTGGGTTCGGGACGAACTCGTCTTGCGTGCGCTCGACCACGGGGTGGCGACCGGCCTCGATTTCGATGCCGCCGTGGCCCTCTGAACCCTCCTCACGGAACTCCGGCCGCGTGTAGTCGTTGGCGACGGCCACGTCCGCGAGGGTGCGAAGCACGTCGAGGTCGGCGAGGGCGTCCGCAACTGCCTGAATGCGCTCGGATTCGGCGGCGACTTCGGCGCGAACCTCGCAGAACAGGTCGTATTCGAGCGTCTCGGCTCGCTCGGTGGCGCTGAGAATCTCGTCTTCGCGCTCCTTCAGTTCGGGCGTGTAGAAGCGCTCGGAGTTCTTCAGGGTCTGTCGGCGGACGTAGTCGTCGGGTACCTTGTCGAGGTTCGGATTCGTCACCTCGATGTAGTAGCCGTGGACCTGATTGTAGCCCACGTCGAGCGAGTCGATGCCCGTGCGCTCTCGCTCCTGTGCTTCGAGGTCAGAAACCCACTCGCGGCCCTCGGTGGCGGTCCCGCGAAGGTCGTCGAGTTCGTCGTCGAACCCCGACGCGATGACGCCGCCTTCGGTAATCTCCTGCGGCGGGTCGTCCACGATGGCGCGGTCTATCAGGTCCCGAACGTCCCCGAGGTCGTCCAGTGAGTCGCGGAGGTCGGCGAGGCGGCCCGAATCGACGCTGTCGAGCGTGGCGCGAATCTCGGGAACGCGGTCGAGCGTCGTCTGCAACGACCGCAGGTCGCGGGCGTTCGCGCGCTCTCGCGAGACGCGGGCGACGAGGCGTTCGAGGTCGTAGACGGCCGACAGGTGCTCGCGCAGGTCCGCACGCGTGAGGGCGTCGTCGGCCAGTTCGCCGACTGCGTCCAGTCGTGCTTCGATAGCGTCTCTGTCTACGAGCGGGCGGCGAAGCCACGCTTCGAGGCGACGACGACCGAGTGCACAGGCCGTCTCGTCGAGGACCGAAAAGAGGGTGCTTCCCGCGTGTGCGCTTCGCGAGTCGAACAGTTCGAGACTGCGGATGGCCGTCGCGTCGAGTTGCAGGAACTCTCGGGGGTCGAAGCGCGTGATGCGAGTGACGTACTCCAGTTTCGAGTCACCCTGTGCGTACTCGGCGTAGGCGAGAAGGGCACCGACAGCGCGGCGCTCCACGTCGGCTTCGACGACCGCATCGGGGCGGGAGACGTACGACGAAAGCGTCTCTGTCGCCGCCTCGATGTCGAAGGCGTCGGAGTCGAACGGCGTCTCCATCGGGTCGAACGACGGGTCCGGGAGGTCGCAGTTCGGCCCGACGACGAGTTCGGCGGGCGCGAGTCGGTCTAGTTCTTCGAGCAACAGCGCGCGGTCAGCACCCGTGACGAGGCACTCGCCGGTCGAGACATCTACGACCGCGAGACCGTAGTCGTCGCCGTCGCGGGCGACAGCGCCGAGGTAGGTCGCTCGGCCCGCTTCCAGCAGTTCCTCGTCGACGACGGTTCCGGGGGTGATGAGCTGTGTGACGGCGCGGTCCACCAGTCCAGAGGCTTCGGAGGCGTCTTCGACTTGGTCGGCAAGTGCGACGCGGTACCCGGCGTCGAGCAGGCGTTCGAGATAGCCCGCCGCGTTGTCGATGGGGATACCCGCCATCGGCCACGTCCCGGTCGAGTCCTCGCGCTGGGTGAGCGTCACCTCGCAGGTCCGCGCGACCGTCTCTGCTGCCTCGCAGAAGGCTTCGTAGAAGTCGCCGACCTGAAACAACACGAGGGCGTCGTCGTGCGTCTCACAGAGGTCGGCGTACTGCGAGAGCATCGGCGTCAGGTCGTCTCGGACCGCCAGCATCGCGTCTGGCGCGCCGTAGACTTCCTCACGCTCGGCGTCCGTGTTCATATCCGGTACGGAGTCGCCGAACGACAAAAGCACCCGGGAACCCGGTGTTCGGATTCGCCGTCTCTATTGGAGTGTGGTGTGCACACATCCAGCAACGTTACGTGGACTGACGCAATAGTTCATGACAGAGGTCCCGTCGACCATCTCGGAGCGGCAGGCGGGACACCCCGCATATCAATGACTGATGTACATGCAGACGCCGACTTCGACCGCGAGCAGTCGGTCGAAGCGGTATCCGACCTCGCCGCGCGTATCTCTGAGAACGTCGAACGAGTCATCGTCGGCCACCACGATGCCATCGAAGACATCGTCGTGACGATGTTCGCTCGGGGCCACCTCCTCTTGGAGGACGTTCCCGGCGTCGGCAAGACGATGCTCGCCCGGGCCATCGCCACGTCTATCGAGGGCTCGTTCGAACGTATCCAGTTCACGCCCGACCTCTTGCCGTCCGACGTGACCGGCGTGAACGTCTTCAACCAGAAGACGAACGAGTTCGAGTTCCGCGAGGGGCCGGTCTTCGGGAACGTCGTCCTCGGCGACGAAATCAATCGCGCCCCGCCGAAGACCCAGGCCGCGCTCCTCGAAGTCATGGAGGAGTTGCAGGTCACTGTCGACGGCGTCACGCGACAGGTTCCAAACCCCTTCACCGTCATCGCCACCCAGAACGACGTCGAACCCGACCGAACCTACGACCTCCCGCTGGCCGAACTCGACCGCTTTATGAAGAAAATCCCCCTCGGCTATCCGAGCGAGGCCGAAGAGACCGAACTGCTCGGCCGACTCGCCGGACACCACCCAATCGAGTCGCTCGAACCTGTCGCGACGGCCGCCGACGTTCGCACCGCCCGCGAGGCGATTTTAGATGTGCGGGTGAGCGAACCGGTCCGCCGATACGTCTCGCGACTCGCCGCCGACACCCGCGACCGGGCGAACCTGGGTGTGAGTCCGAGAGGGTCGCTCGCCCTCGTTCGGGCCGCACAGGCCCGCGCTGCGCTCGACGCCCGCGACTACGTCGTCCCCGACGACGTGCAACGTGAGGCCCAAAGCGTCTGGGCACACCGCATCCGAACCACCGGCAGCAACGACGGCCGAGACGTCGTCGAACGCGCACTCGATTTTGTTCCGGTCGAATGAGACCCACACTCCGAGGCTGGGCGGCGCTGGTCGTCGTCGCACTGGGTGTCGGCAACGCCGTCGCGTTCGGCCCGCGAGCGCTCGACGCCGTCGTCGTTCCCGTCGTCGTCGCGCTCGTCGTCGGCGCGGTGCAGGTGTGGCGTATTTCGCCGCCGCGAGCAGTGCGTTCCTCGCCGGAAGACGGCTTCCCCGGCGAGACGCACACAGTCACGCTCGACATCGAGTCGAACCGACCGTTCCCGGCGACGACGACCGACGCGCTCTCTGACGGGCTCGACGGCGACTCGAACACCCAGTCGCTCGTCGGCGGCGGGACCATCTCGTACGACGTGGCCTACCAGTCTCGCGGGCTGGCGACTATCGGCCCGGCGTCCATCGTCGCGACCGACATCCTCGGGTTTTTCACTCGAACGTTCACCGTCGGCGGGACGACCGAGATACTGGTCTATCCGCGACTCAGGTCACTGTCCGCGACGGCCCGCAGAGACCTCTCGTTGCTCTCGCACTTCGGTGCGAGCGACGAGCGCGGCGAGTTCGACCGCCTCCGCCCGTACGTCCCCGGCGACTCGCTTCGAGACGTTCACTGGAAATCGACTGCTCGGTCCGGGAACCTCGTGGTGAAGGCGTTCGCCGACCACGCCGACCCCGACGCGGTCGCCGTCTCGGTCGGGAGTATCGAAGGCCGCGTCGACGACGTGGCCGAGGCGACGGCCTCGCTCTGCTGGTCGCTTCTGGACGCTGGCGTGCCGATTCACCTCACGTCGCCCGGCGGAACTATCGACGCTGCCCCCGGCGACCAACGTCACGTCCTCGCCCACCTCGCGCAGATGGACGCCGGGTCGGTGCCAGATGAGAACGCAGGAGTTGTCGTTCGCGGCGACGTCGGCCAGACGCACATCGCCTTCGGCGGGCACGAGACGACGTTCGAACGGCTCAGCGCCGACCCGAGTGCGTCCGACGAGATGCTGTCGTCGCTGCAACTCGACGACGACGCTCGCCGGGAGGCTACTGCATGAGCACCGACACGCGCACTGGGCGGGGGTCGAACCAGTCGTCGCCGAGTCGCCCCGGCGCCCCCGGCGCTCACTCGACGACGACTGAGGCCGGAGAATCGACTCTCCTGGGCGTTCCGGTGTCGATGTTCGCAGTGGCCGCCGCGTTCGTCTTGTTGGGTTCGTTCCTCTCGGTGCTCTACGAGGTGACAGACGTCGTCGGCGGTCGAAGCGAGTTCATCCTCATCGCGGGCGTGACGGTGGTCGCCGCAACTGCCATCGCCCGACTCTTCCGCCCGCGGGCCGCGTTCGGACTCACCGCGGTCCTGCTCGGCGTCGGCTTCCTCGCGTACATTCTCGCCCTTCCGAAGAGCCAACTCGCGTTGCTCTCGCCGGAACAACTCGTCGCCGACTCCGTCGCGCTCTTGAGCGGCTTGTCGGTCCTGCGGTTGCTCTCGGCCGACGTGTGGGCGCTCGCCGTGACGCCCGCGCCGACGTTCCTCGCGTGGTATCTCGCCGTCCGTGGTCGGATTGCCCCGGCAGTCGCCGTCGCTGGCGGCGGACTCGGGATGTTCGTCTTGACCGGTGACGCGAGCGGGGCGCTCACGCTCGCTGGCGTCGCCGCGGGCATCGCCGCCCTCGGATTCGACAGCCTCGGCCGCTACGGCGTCGGTGGCGGGCAACTCGACGTGCTCGCCATCGTCCTCGCTTCGATGATTGTCCTCTCGGCGACTGTCACAGTGCTTCCCGGAACCGGTGGGTCGCCTATTCTCCCCAGTCACGGCGTCGCAGAGCAACCGACTGTCGAGGCCAACCTCGTGAGCGCGACCGACCGCATCTCGGTCGTCGGGAGCATCAGCCTCTCGCCGGACGTGCGGTTCGAAGTCGAGAGTACCGCCCCGTCGTACTGGCAGACTGCCTCGTTCGACCGCTATACCGGCGACGGCTGGGTCAGAACCGGTGACACGAAGCCGTACACCGGCGGCCGACTCAGCGGTCCAGAGGGGCCATCGAGACTCGTCCAACAGACGGTCACGCCGAAGACGCCACTCGACTCGATGCCCGCTGCGTGGCGACCGGTCGCCGTCAGCGGTGACGTGGAATCGGAGACGGTCGTCACCCAACAAGGGAACTTCCGGCCGACGCGGACTGTCGGGACCGACGAAAACTACACCGTGACGAGCGAGGTGCCGCAGTACACGCCGGCCTCGCTGCGCCGCACCGGTACCGACTACCCCGACGAGATACGCGAGCGCTACCTCGGACTGCCGGACAGTACGTCGGACCGGGTTCGTGAGCGGGCCGCCGAAATCACGGCCGAAGCCGAGACGCCTTACGACAAGGCTGTCGCGGTCGAGACGTGGCTACAGGAGAACAAGCGGTACTCGTTGCAGGTGTCGCGGCCGGAGGGCGATATCGCCGAGTCATTCCTGTTCGAGATGGACGCCGGTTACTGCACCTACTACGCGTCGACGATGGTCGTCCTCCTCCGCTCGGAGGGTGTCCCGGCGCGGTTCGTCACCGGCTACACGACGGGCGAGCGCGTCGGCGACGACGAGTACGTCGTTCGCGGCCTCGACTCGCACGCGTGGGTCGAGGTGTACTTCGAAGACACTGGCTGGGTCCGCTTCGACCCCACGCCCGCCGCGCCGCGTCAATCTGCCGAGTCGCAGGCGCTCACCGACGCGCGCGAAGAGGGACAACCCGGCGTCGACACCAACGAGACGGAACCGCAGGCGACCGACCAAGAGGAGATTACGCCAGTCCCCTCGGAGACGGCGAACACGACAGCGGCGAACGGAACGTCGAACGTCGACCTGCCGCCGAGTCTCGACGAACGACTCGGAATCACGCCGACAGCCGAGGCGATAGCAGCCGAGCCCGACGACACAGAAGATGGGCTCGTCCCGACGCTTCCGTCGCGTGAGACGATGCTCGTCGGCCTCGCTGCTGCTGTCGGCGTCGTCGCCGGTGCGCGTCGGACGCGCGCGCCAGCCCACGTCCGACTCGCGGCGCTTCTCGTCTACCAGCGGCGGACGGACTCACCAACGAGAGACGTGTTCCGCGCCTACGACCGCCTCGAACACGTGCTGGCTCGCGAGTACCGGCCGCGACGCCAAGGAGAGACGGTTCGGCACTACCTCGATGCGCTCTCCCGTGTCGGCCTGGACGAACGCACTCGGCAGGTGGGGCGGCTCTACGAGCGTGCCAAGTACGGTGACGGCGTCGCCCGAGCGGACGCCGACGAGGCGATTTCGGTCGCCGACGCCGCCGTTCGGTCGCGTCTGCCGGTCGTCAGACGATTGCTGACCTGAACCTCGTTCTTTTTCATCCCTGCGTTCAGACAGTGGTGCAATGGCGACACGACAGGCGGTCTTTGCACTCCTGTGTGCCGTGTGCTGTGTCTTCGCGGCTGTCTCCCCCGCGATGGCAGCCCCCGACGGCACAGCCACCGGGCCGGGTCTCGAACCACTGGTCCAGCAGGGCGTCGAACCCGATAGCACTCGTATCGTCGTCGAAGTAACGGAAGACGGCGACGCGCGGTGGGAGATTCAGTACTGGACGCGCCTCGACGACCAGAACACGACTGACGCGTTCGCCTCGCTCGAAGACGACATCGATGCGAACCCGACGGACTACACCTCGGCGTTCGCCGACCGAATCAACGGGACCGTCGACGCGGCGTCGAACTCGACCGGACGCGAGATGTCGGCGACGAACGTCTCGGTCGCCGCGGAGACGCGGTCGCTGCCGGACAGTTTCGGCGTCGTCACCTACTCGTTCGAGTGGTCGAACTTCGCGGCGGTCGATGGTGACTCGCTCGTCGTCGGCGACGCTATCGAGGGCTTCTTCCTCGATTCGAGCTCGCGGCTCATCCTCTCGTGGCCCGACGAGTACGGCCCGACGACGGTCGCCCCGACAGCCGACGATACGCGCGAAAACACCGTTATCTGGCGCGGCTCCGACACCGAATTCGTCTCCGGCGAACCGCGTGTCGTCCTCGAAGTCGGCGGGGGCGCACCCGCGACGAGTCCGACCGCGACGCAGACAGCGGCGCAGACGCCTGCGACCGGTGACGGTCCCTTCCCGACGACGGGCGCACTTGCGGCACTCGCGCTCGTCGGAGTGCTCGTCGTCGGCGCTGGGTTCTATCTCCGGTCGCGCGGCGTCTTCGGCAGTGGCGGCGCACGCGACGGAGCCGGTGGAGACGAAGCGGCAGTTGCAGCGTCCGCCACTCGCGACGCAGACGCAGAGACCGACGTATCGCAGGCTGCGCCGAGCGAGTCGGCAGGCGAGGCCACTTCGGACGACGCGGACACGACTGCGGAGGCGGATGCAACCGAGGACGCCGAGGACGCCGCCGACGCCGAAGACATCCCTTCGGAACTGCTCAGCAACGAAGAGCGCGTCCTTCGACTCATCGAGTCTCGCGGCGGCCGAATCAAACAACAGGAGGTCGCGAGCGCGCTGGATTGGACCGACGCGAAGACCAGCAAGGTCGTCCGCGGGATGCGCGACGAGGGAACTATCGAAGGCTTCCGCCTCGGACGAGAGAACGTCCTCCGACTGCCGGAAGCGGACGAACCCGACGACGCTTAAAAATATTACGACCATTTACCCGGTTTTATCGCACCTAACCGACCGACGGCGGTGCATCTGCTCGACGCGTCGAATCGGTGTTGAACCGCGTTGATTCGCACGGACGAACATCCGTTTATATCAGAATGTGGGACGAAGGTGGGTGTAATGAGCCGACGATTTGCTGTGCTCGTCGTTGCTGCGGTGCTGATTGTGAGTGCGAGCGCACCGCTCGCGCTCGCGTCTTCTGCAAGCGTGAGCCACAACAGTGCCGCCGTGACCGACGAGGCTGTTGCCTCGGCCGCCCAAGACGGGTCGGAAAACGAGACGACACCTAACGAGACGGCAGCCGACACCGAGACTGCACAAAACGAGACGAACGACGGCGAGTTCGTTCCGCCGGGACAACGGCTCGCGGGCGTCATCGGTGTCCAGGGCTCCGAAACCGACGGTGTCATCGAGCGCCGGGCGTTCGAGACGCGGCTGTCGAACGCGAATTCGAACGCTTCGAAAGCCGGCGTCGTCGCCGACCAGGTCGAGACGGTCCGCGAGCGACTGACGGAACTCGAACAGCGCCGCGACCGACTCGAAGCGCGGCACGAAAACGGGTCGATTCCGGAGAGTCGCTACCGCGTGCAGATAACCCGCGTCGTCGCCGACATCGAGCAAGCGAAGTCCATCCTGAATCAGACGGCCGACGCCGCGGCGACGATTCCGGAGGAAGACCTCCAGAAAACGGGCGTGAACACGACGGAACTCGACAGACTCCGTGACAACGCCAGCGAACTCACCGGCCCCGAAGTGGCCGAAATCGCGCGGAACCTCACTGGCGACAACCCCGGCAAGGGACTCGAACGAGCCGAGAAAAACCGCAAGAACGGCGACCGTGGGAAAGCTAACGGAGACGGTGCCGGCAATGGCTCCGATGCAGGCGACGGAGACGGTGCTGGCAACGGCGCGGGTGCGTCTGACAGGAACTCTAGCAGCGACGACGCCAACCCCGGACAGGGCGAGAAAGCGGGAGACAAGTCGAATTCGAGTTCTGGAAACGGACAGGACAACGCGCCAGACACGCCGCCAGGACAGGACAAACAGGCGAAAGACGCAGAGACTGGCGGGTCGGCCAGTGACGACGGGTCGTCGACGAGCGAAGACGGCGATTCGACCACTGACGACGACTCGCCAGATGGGTCCGCGACAGACGACACTGAGACGACCACCGACGACGGTTCGGCCACCTGATTTCTGCGACCGTGACAGTGGCTCCCGATACTGTTTAATATCCCCATCCTGTAATTCCACACTGTAATGTCGGAAGTCTGCTCGACGTGCGGGCTCCCTGAAGAGCTCTGCGTCTGTGAGGACGTCGCTAAAGAGTCTCAGGAGATCGTCATCCGCATCGACGAGCGTCGCTACGGAAAAGAGGTTACAGTCATCGAGGGATTCGACCCCAAGGACGTCGACATGGATAGCCTGTCGTCGGACTTGAAGTCGAAATTTGCCTGCGGTGGGACGGTGGAAGACGATTCCATCGAACTCCAAGGCAACCACCGCGGCCGCGTGGAGGACTTCCTCCGCGGAAAGGGATTCAACGTCGCGTGACTGTACTCTAACCACGCCCGTCGTCGAGTACTTTTCAGAAAGTTACCATCGAAGAGCGGCTGCGCCGGTCTACGGCGGAGACAGCTAGTCGTCTGCGTCTGATTCGAGCGGCCCGTCCCACGCGTCGAGTCCGCCAGCCATGCTCTCGATTGTCGCGTCGTTCGTCCCCTCGTAGGCGGACAGCAGTCTGACCGCTTGGAGACTCGCCTCTCCTCGCGGGCAGACCGTGACGATATGGTCGGCCTCCGAGAGGCGGTCGAGATGCGAGTAGAGGTCCGAAAGCGGGACGTTCAGGCTACCGGGGATGTGCTTCAGCGCGAACTCGGGCGGTGTGCTCACGTCCACGACGAGCGGCGGGTCGTCGCTGTCGAGGCGCTCAGCCACCTCTTCGGGTGAGATTTCGCTGTTCACCGCCTACAGCACCCCCTTTTCGCGCGCGAGAAGGATTCCTTCCATGGTCGCGTCGTTCGTCGGCGCTTCGAGCGCGCGGTCGAGTGCGTCCTCGACCGGAACGGCGTGGACCGACAGGAACTCGTTTTCGTCGAGGTCGCGCTCGACGGGGGTGAGTCCCTCGGCGAAGACGAATCCGCGGCGGTGTCGGAGGACGCCGGTCGAACACCACACGTCGCCGATGACGGAAGCGGAGTCGGCAGCGAACCCGGTCTCTTCGCGGAGTTCGCGGACGGCGGCGTCGCTGAAGGACTCGCCGTTCTCGACGATACCCGCGGGGAGTTCGAGTTGCGTCTGTCGAATCGTCGGTCGGTACTGCTCGACGAACACGACCTGGTCGTCCGCGACCGCGACGACGACGACCGCAGTCGCCAGTTCTGCCCAGTAGTACTGCTTCGTCGTTCCGTTCGGCTGTTCGACGAGGTCGTAGCCGCCGGTGTACCAGCCGGTCTCGTACTCGGTTTTCGACTCTAATACCGTCCACTCGGGGTCGGGAATCGGTTCGTGGCGGCGGCCGTCGTCGGGGCGTCGGTTGTCTTGGGAACCGTCGTCGGTCATTGGTCTTCGTGGGTCGCCGACGGACTTGTAGCCGACGGGACGCTGTCAGTTCTCGGGCGAATCAGTTCGGAGTTCTCGGGCGACTCAATCTTCAGCCGAATCGACGGCGGCCGACTCCTCGCCGAGAATCGCGTCGCGGTAGACGCGACCGAAGGCGTTGCGCCGAAGCGTGCTCACGGCGGCGTCGCGCTCTTCTTGGAAGGTCGTGGCGACGACCTGCTCGGCGAACGGAATCGCGTGCCACGCGACGCGCTCGACGTCGGGGTTGCCCAGTTCGACGACCTCGTACGCCGCGTTGTCGGCGCGCCAGTCGTCGAACTCCTCGCGCGAGCCGACGTGCACCGCGAGCGACTCGGCGAAGAGCGCGTTTCGGACCGTCTCGATGACGTCTCCCGTGACGCGGTCGCGGTACTCCTCGCGGTCGAAGTCCATCGCTTTCGCCGTCTCTCTGACGACGACCTGTGCGGTCGGGCCGACGCGGTCGAATTCCCGCTCGGCTTCGTCCAGTGTCTCGGGGGAGATGGTCCCGTGGGTCTCCATCAGCCCCTGGTTTGGGTGCCGGACTTACGACTCTTTCTCGTCGGGAGCGTCGTCGCCAGCGGAACCTGCGGCGTCGTCGCCAGTGGAGGCTGTCGCGTCGTCGCCGTCAGACGCTGCGGCTCCGTCCCTATCGTCTTCACCGGTGCGCATCTGTTCGGTCATGGCTCTGGCCTCCTCGAAAATCCGTGCCGCGTCGCCCGTGAGGTTCGGCCCGCCACCGCCGCCGCCGAACTGCTGTCTTCCGCGGTCGTGACTGTGTGTGTGGTCATGGTCGTGCGCGTGGTCGTGACCGGCCATGTGCTCGTGACCGTGGTCGTCGAAGGGCGACGGTCTCGACCCGCTGCGGTCGACGGTGTCTTCGAACACTTCGTCGAACTCGCGTTCTTCGGCTTCGTCGGCGACGAGTGGCCCGAGTGTGTCGGGGTTCATCGATTCCCACGAGGGTTCGTGTTCGTCGAGCCACGTCTCGTGGTCGTCACCGTGGACGATGGCCTGTAACGCGAGGTGGTTCGCGAGATGTGTCTCGTCACGTTGTGGCGCGTCGCAGACCGGACAGGCGTATCCCATGCCCACCGGTAGTGCGTGAACGTACCAAAATGCGTCGTCGTCCGTCAGGGTGAGAAGGGAGTCGCGGCCATTGTGCGTGGTGTGGGCGCACAGATTGCCGACGGGCCGCGATTTGGTGGTTGGAGTGTGTGGTTGTGGTGGTGATGGTGATACCGATTGGCGATGCTACGCTGCAGGCGTGACGATAACCGTTCCGTCGGCCCAGATGGTCACGTCACAGGATGCGTACCGAAACCGGACTCGTCCGCGTGATGGCGACTGCGTCTCACGGCTAGTTGCTGCCTCTGACGTAGTTGCTGCCTCTGACATCGATGCCACGGCCGGCGAGTGAAAAAGCCGGCCGAGAGCATCGGGGTTTACTACGTCCGTGAGTGGAGGAAGGTCGAGTGCGTCGACGGCTATCGCTTCGGCTGTGGCTGTTACGACAGTCACAGCCAGCGTATCTTGCCCGTTCCAGTCGTGCCGTGCGACGACTTCGTCAGTTGTGCCCGTATTCCATCCCTCGTCGCTGCCCTGTATCACGCGTGCCTCGTCCATGGTTCGATTCGCGTCGGCGTCTCGCCGACAGATGGCCTAATGCGGGTGTGGGATATATCGTTCCCTGCTATCTGGCTAGTACTGGTTCAACGTCGCACTCTAGGTACCTAGAGTCGAAGGTGAGAACCACGTGGTACACTGGGATGTAATTGGTATTTTATAGACGAATCCACTGTGTGCGCTCAGTCGAACAACTCGTCGACCAGTTTTCGCTCCGCAGCGCGGAGGTGGTACTGGAAGGTCGGCGCGCTGATGTCGAGTGTCTCGGCGAGCCCTTCCGCGGTACTCTGGCGTGGCCATTCGTAGAACCCGGCGAGATACGCCGCCCGAATCGCCTCGTACTGGCGGTCGGTCCACTCGTCGCGCATCATCGTGGTGAACGTCGCCGGCGACTCGGCTTGTTTCGTCTTCGTCCGCCGAGACAGCAGTGTGGTTCCGGGGTAGTCGGTGGCTATCGCCTCGACGAACGACCGAACGTGAATCCGTTCCGGTACGTCTACCGTCACCGTCGTCTGTGTGCCGTCCGACCGGAGTTCTCGAAGCTCCGCCTCAGAAGCGTACAGCGTCTCGAAGAGCGCTTCCCGCGGGAGACGGAGTTCGAACAGACCACCGTCTTCGTCCGCAGAGAGCAAGCGAACGTTCGTCGCGACGTTTGTTCCGGCAGCGACCATCCCCCCGTGGTCCGCGTCGGCGGTGACGAACGCGACGAGCGAGCCGTCCGACTGGGGGAGAAGTCCCGTGAGTGTGACCTCGGAGTCGATGCGGTTTGCGAGTCGGGTGAGTGACAGGCGGTCACTGCCGAGTTTGACCTCCAGTTCGACGCGACGGTCTGCCAACATCGCTCCTGCACGCCCTGTGGACGCGACAGCGTGGGCAACAGTGTCTCCTAACTCTTCGAGCAGGAGTCGGTCACTGTCCACGAACGCGTCGGTCGTGGCTCCGTGGACGACGAACAGCGCCTCGACTCGCTCGTCCGCGACAGCGGGAATCACGGCGAGCGAGCGGAACCCGTAGGTGAGCGCGTCGCCGCGGTGACTCCCCCAAGCGTCGTCGTCGAGGACGTCGTCGACCCGCTGCATCGACTTCGTCTCTATCGCCCGTTCGAGCAGTCCAGAGAGCGGTTCGACGTTCGCAATCTCGCCGAGTCTGTCAGCGTAGGCGGTGTCGGCACCGTGGACTGCATCCGGTTGCGGTTCGAACTCGTCACCAACCTCGTGGGGTTCGAGGTGCCAGACGACCGCGTACTGGTCGGCGCCTGCGAGGTGTTCGCCGACGGCGGCGAGCGCGTCACGACGGGTGGGTGCCTTGATGAGCGACTGATTGATGTTTCGGATAGTCGTGTTTATCTGGTCGAGTTCTCTGAGCGTCTCGTTCTGTTCGGCGAGTCGCTGGTCGCGCTCACGCAACTTCTCTTCGGCCCGGATTCGTTCGAGCAACTCTTCGACGGTCGCCGTGAGTAAGTTCACGAGTTCGACGTCCACGTCGGTCGGTGCGACAGTTCCCTGGTGGCCAGTGACGAGAATTCCGTGGCGGCCGAGCGGGGCTGCGATGACGCGCTCGACGCCGTCGACGACCCCGCCGTCGGGGGCGACTTCGACTACGCGCACGTCACCGTCGACGAAGGCGTCCCACACGCCGCCCTGATTGATGCCGTCGCCCAGTGGTTTGTCGCCGAGGCCCGTCCCCGCTTCGCCGACTCTCGTGAGCCTCGTTTGCTCGTCGTCGAAGACGAACAGTTCGGTACGGGCGTCGCCGAGTACTTCGTCGCAAGCCCTGACTGCTGCTTCGAGGACTGCACCGCGGTCCGGAGCCGTCATCATCTCTCGCGTCCGCTCGTGTAACGTCGCGAGCAGTCGCTCGTAGCGGTACCGAGCCGTCACGTCACGAAGGACGCCCACAGAGCCAATCGCTGTGCCGTCGACGACGAGCGGCGTCCGGTGGTCTTCGACGCGGACGGTCGAGCCGTTCTGCGCCGGCAGTTCGAATTCGACCGTCTCACCGGACGACGAAGCGAAGCCGGTCGCTTCTCGCTCCGTCAGGCCGAGTTCGTCGGCGAGTTGACTGGCTGACGCCCCGATGACGGCGTCGCTTTCCAGGCCCGTGAGTCGCTCGAACGCCGGGTTGACGGCCGTAAACCGGCCGTCGTCGTCTAAGGCGTACACCGCGTCGCCGACGGTTTCGAGCATGCGGGCGTACTGTTCGACCTTCGCTTTCCGCTCTCGTTGTTCGGTGATGACGGTGAAGTACACCGACAGCCCCGTCTCGGATGGATAGGCTCTGACTGCGTACCACGTCTCCGTGTTTTCGGAGTACGCTTCGAACTCTCTCGGTTCCTGCGTCCGCATCGCCGCCTCGAACTCCGACTGGAACGACGAGGACTCCGGGACGAGGTCTCGAAGCGGCCGACCGATGAGGTCTATCGTCGGTTCGTCCATCACGTCTTTGGCCCGCGCGTTGACGTAGGTCAACCGCCAGTCCGTGTCGAACGCGATGACCCCCTCGCCGACGCGGTCTAACACTTCTGTCAGAACGTTTTTGAGTTCGTGGCGGTCGATTGCAGCGCCGACGATAGCTGCGATGTTTTCCAAGAAGTGGATGTCGTCGTCGGAGAACTGTCCGGGGGCGGTCGCGTGGACGCACAGCACTCCCCACCGGTCCGCATCGACGCCGATTGGGACGCTCATCCCGCTTTCGACACCGCGCGGAACGACGTCCTCCACGGGGTCGAATCGCTCGTCCGAGGCGAAGCTATCGACGACGACTGACCGACCGCGGCGGAACGTCTCCGAGACGAGCGTTCCTTCGGTGTCGTCGAGGACTGTCTCGACGGATTCCGTGGCTGTCTTTGCTTCCTCTGTTTCTCCCTCTGACGCCGCAGCGACACTGAACTGCTGTTGCTCTTCGACGTGTTCCAGTACCAGCACAGACTCCGCGCCGAGCACTTCGCCGACACGACTCACGAGGAGTTCGAACACGCCGTGGAGGTCCAGCGTCGTGAGGGCGAGCGTGCCCACTTGGGAGACGACCTGTTGTTGGGTGAGGCGAGTCCGATTCGACCGCTCGACGCGGTAGTCGGCGATTGCCTGTTCGACGCGGAATCCGAGCCACGCCATCGTCTCCGGGTCGTCAGTTCGATAGATGTAATCGGTCGCACCCGTGTCGATAGCGTCGGACACGCGGTCCTGGTCGTCGCTCGCGACGATGACTGGGATACCGCGGTCGATTCGGCGAATCTCGCGAAGCAGTTGGAGGCCCCCGCCGCTCGCGAGAGGAGTCGTCAAGACGACGCAGTAAATCTCGTCTTGACTCGCGTCGAACTCCGTGCGCGCTGTTTCGGTATCCGTGGCGTGGCACACCGAGAGGTCCTCGGTGCGCGTCCCGAGCGACGATTCGAGCGTTTGGACGAACTCGCTGTCGTCGCTAACACAGAGCACGGTTGCGGACGGTGACACAGTCGATGTACGACGCAATCTATGTTAAGGTATACCATAGAACAGGTTGCGGTACTCTCACCCGGACTTCCACTCGTCGAGGTCGAGGACCATGATGTAGGCGTCTTCGCCGTTCGAGTAGTAGCCGGGATTCCGTCGAGCGGCCTGAAAGCCGACGCTTCGGTAGAGGTCGAGCGCCGGTTCGTTCGAGACGCGAACTTCGAGTTTGACGACGGCCGCACCCGCCATCACGAGCCTCGTCAGCGCGCTGACCAGCAGGTGCCGTCCGAGACCCCGTCCACGTGCCTCGGGACGAACCGCGAGGTCCTTGACGTGGCCGATGTCGTTGCCGTGATTCGGCATCACGTCCGCGACGACGTAGCCGAGGACCTCGTTGCCGCGGGCAGCGACGAGAAACGCGGGTTCGTCGACGAACAGTTCGAACGCCGAGTACGGCCACGGCTCGTCGAAACACGTGCGCTCGATACGGAGCACGTCGAGTAAGTCGGCGCGGTCGGCCCGCCGGACGACTACGTCGTCGAGGCGAGCGTCGTCGAAACCCGTCACGCGCGCCGCTACGTGGTGGGCATGCAAAAACACGCGGGCTCGCCTTCGACAGCAGGGCTCGCCTCGGCGACAACGCCGTCGCTCGGCGGTCGAAAAATGTGAGAAGTGTTGGGTGTGGCGTTAGTCGTCCGCGGGGGCAGCGCCGCCTTCGGCCTGCTGCTTCGTGAGGGGCAGCTTGCCACCGGCAGCGAGGATACGGCGCTCACGCTCGGAAGCGTTGAGCTGCGCCGTCGCCTCCCAGTCGTCGTTCACGCGGATGGTGAACTCCTTCTGACCGGATTCGACTGCTGCGGCCACGTCGTCGACGATTTCGACGTCGTCGCCCTGTTCGATCTTCGCGTAGGTCTCCTCGTCGATGGCGAGGGGGACGATACCGAAGTTGAACAGGTTCGCCTTGTGGATGCGAGCGAACGACTGCGCGAGAACGGCCTCGATGCCGAGGTACATCGGACACATCGCGGCGTGCTCACGCGAGGACCCCTGACCGTAGTTCTCGCCAGCGACGAGGACGCCGGTACCGGCTTCCTTGGCGCGCTGGGCGAACGTCTCGTCGACACGCGAGAGCGTGAAGTCCGAGAGGCGCTCGATGTTCGAGCGGAACTTGAGGATGTCGGACGTCGCCGGAATGATGTGGTCCGTCGTGATGTTGTCCTCCATCTTCAGGAGCGTCTCACCGGAGATGTCGGCACCGAGCGGGTCCTGAAGTGGGACTTCGCCGATGTTCGGGCCCTTGATGAGTTCGTCGTCGATGGCGTCTTCGGCGTAGATGAGGTCCGTCTTGGAGCCGTCGTACTCGTCGGGGAGTTCGACGCCGGGCGATTCGAGGTCGCCGAGTTTGTCGGCGAGGTCGCGTGGGTCGATGATTTCGCCTTCGAGTGCCGCGGCGGCGGCGACCTGCGGCGAGCAGAGGTAGACGTTGTCGTCTTCGATACCGGAGCGACCCTCGAAGTTGCGGTTGAAGGTACGCAGAGAGATAGAGTCGGAAGCGGGCACGTGGCCGATACCGATACACGGACCACAGGTCGCCTCGGAGACGTTGACGCCGGCGGCCATCATCTCGGCCGTCCAGCCTTCGCGGGCCAGAATCTCACCGGCCTGCTTCGAACCGGGCGCGACAATCATTTCGAGGTGCTTTGCGACTTCGCGGCCTTCGAACATCTTCGCGGCCGGGAGGATGTCCTCGTAGCCACCGTTCGTACAGGAACCGACGAGGACCTGCTCGACCTTCTTGCCAGCGACTTCGCGGACAGGAACGACCTTGTCCGGCATCGACGGGCAGGCGATGAGCGGTTCGAGCTCCGAGAGGTCGATGACGATTTCGTCGGCGTATTCCGCGTCGTCGTCGGCCGTCAGCTCGACGTACTCGTCGCCGCGGCCCTGGCGTTCGAGGTAGTCTTTGGTCTTTTCGTCCGTCTCGAAGATGGACGAGGTCGCGCCGAGTTCCGTCCCCATGTTGGTGATGGTCGTTCGCTCGGGCACGCTGAGCGACTCGGCACCGGGACCGGTGTACTCGAACACCTTGCCGACGCCGCCCTTGACGGTCTCGCGTCGGAGCATCTCGAGGATGACGTCCTTCGCGGAGGACCATTCGGGGAGTTCGCCTTCGAGGCGGACGTTGACGACTTCAGGCATCTCGACGTAGTACGCGCCGCCACCCATGGCGACGGCGATGTCGAGGCCACCGGCACCGATTGCGAGCTGACCGAGGCCACCGGGCGTCGGCGTGTGCGAGTCGGAGCCGAGGAGCGTCTTGCCGGGTGCGGCGAAGTTCTCCTTGTGGACGTTGTGGCAAATACCGTTGCCGGGGCGGGAGAAGTGGGCACCGTATGTCCCAGCCGCGGAACGGAGGAAGCGGTGGTCGTCCGTGTTCTTGAAGTCGAACTGGTAGGTCTGGTGGTCACAGTACTGGGCAGCGAGCTCGGTCTGTGCCTCGTCGAGCTCGAGTGCCTCGAACTGCAGCCAGACCATGGTCCCAGTCGTGTCCTGCATCAGAACCTGGTCGATTTCGATTCCAATCTCCTCTCCGGGGGTGAGGTCCCCCTCGACGAGATGGTCCGATAGAATCTTTTCCGTGAGCGTCTGTCCCATAACAGGCGAATGTCGATGGGCCTCGAATATAAATCCCGCGTACTTCCCTATCTTCGAACGTGAAGGATACCGCAGTCTGACGGTTTCTACCGTCTAAGGACGATTAAACTCCTTGGTGGTTGCCCCATGCCACTTGTCATCAGACAGGTGGTGGTGACAGGTTTCATCGACGCTCCGGCCTGAGCGGTCGTCTCGACTGGGTCGCCGAAGTTCGGCATCGTTTTAGACGCCGTGGACTCGCATTCGAGTATGTACCGCGCCGGTTCATTCGTCGCACAGCACATCACGCCCGTCTCCGAGGACCAGGTCCAACCGAACGGCGTCGATTTGACGCTCGAAGCCCTTCTCGAACAGGTCGAACCCGGGCGTATCGGCCGCGAGGGCAAGACCATTGGCGAGCGTCGCGCACTCGACGTCACCGACCCCGAGACAGAGACCTACCACCTCGAACCGGGTGGCTACGTCCTTCAGTACGCCGAGACGGTCCACATCCCCGAGGGCCACGTCGGCTACATCTACCCCCGGTCGTCGCTGATGCGGAACTCTTGTATGCTGAACACGGCCGTCTGGGACGCCGGATACGAAGGGAAAGGCGAGGGACTGCTACAGGTCCACCACCCAGTCGAACTCGAACGCGGCGCGCGCGTCGCCCAAATCGTTCTCGCCGAGGCAACCCACGACGACACCTACGACGGGAGCTATCAGGGCGAGCGAACCGAGTAGCGTTCGACACGGGTCCGCAATTTCGACGACTCCCTATCGGTGTGCCAGACCAACCGTCTCGTTTCCCCGACGTTCCGTAGAATGACGAATTCGTTTCAAGTTCGCGTGCCACGTACCTACCAGTGCGGAGGGGAGACGTCCGGGCCGAGCGAGGGGCGACCTGTGGACTACCCGCCTCCGCGTTTTCCTCCCTGTTTCGATGCACATTGACCGACGGGACCGTGCTCAACCACGATTCGTTCGCTCCCGACGCCGTCTGCGACCCAAATTTCCAAACACACATTCTCCGACCCAAAGGCACATTTACGCACGAGTCTAATTTCCCCCCACTAACCGATGTCACGGAGTCCATCTCTCCCAGAACGTCCTCATCTCGATCTGGACCCCGACATGTCGGAAGCAGAACGTCTCTCTGCGCTCCGGCAGCATTTCGAACGGATGGTCGAGGTCAACCGCGAACTCGACGAGCGCCTCCAGGCCGTCGACGAGAAGCGGGCCGAACTGGTCGACGAAGTCGAACAGATAAAAGCGCGTAACGACGCGCTGAAGACCGCCTCGTACTACATCGCCACGGTCGAAGAGGTGACCGACGACGGCGTCGTCATCAAACAGCACGGCAACAACCAGGAGGTGTTGACCGACCTCGCGCCGAACCTCACGTACGAGGACCTCGAACCCGGCGACCGCGTCGCCATCAACGACTCGTTTGCCATCCAGACCATTCTGGACGACGAGACGGACGCCCGCGCGCAGGCGATGGAAGTCGTGGACTCGCCGACCGTCTGCTACGACGACATCGGCGGCATCGACGAGCAGGTCCGGGAAGTCCGCGAAGCGGTCGAACAACCGCTCGAAAACCCCGAGATGTTCGAGAAGGTCGGCATCGACCCACCGTCTGGCGTTCTCCTCTACGGGCCGCCGGGAACCGGGAAGACGATGCTCGCGAAGGCCGTCGCCAACGAGACCAACGCCTCGTTCATCAAGATGGCCGGGTCCGAACTCGTCCAGAAGTTCATNACCGGGAAGACGATGCTCGCGAAGGCCGTCGCCAACGAGACCAACGCCTCGTTCATCAAGATGGCCGGGTCCGAACTCGTCCAGAAGTTCATCGGCGAGGGCGCTCGTCTCGTCCGCGACCTGTTCAAACTCGCCGCCGAGCGCGAACCAGTAATCATCTTCATCGACGAAATCGACGCCGTTGCATCCAAGCGCACCGACTCGAAGACCTCCGGCGACGCCGAGGTCCAGCGGACCATGATGCAACTGCTCTCGGAGATGGACGGCTTCGACGACCGCGGCGAGATTCGCATCATCGCGGCGACCAACCGCTTCGACATGCTGGACGAGGCGATTCTCCGTCCCGGTCGGTTCGACCGCCTCATCGAGGTTCCCAAGCCAGACGTCGAAGGTCGCCGTCGCATCCTCGACATCCACACGCGCGACATGAACGTCGCCGACGGCGTGGACTTCGACGCCCTCGCCGAGGAACTGGACGACTACTCCGGTGCCGACGTCGCCTCGCTCGCCACCGAGGCTGGCATGTTCGCCATCCGCGACGAGCGCACCGAAGTGACGGAAGCCGACTTCCACGCGGCCCACGAGAAGCTCGAAGAAGTCGAAGAGTCCGGCACCGGCCCCATCTCCGGATTCACCGACTACCAGTACTGAGCAGACCCGAACTGGTGCCTTCGATACGGAGTCAGAACTAATTCGGGCGTCCGATACGGAGTCGGCACCAAATCGGAGTCGAACTACGGAGCCGTCTCCGACTTCGGCACCCAGTATTGAGACCATCCCGGCTTTACTTCCGATTTGTCCGTTCGCATCCGTAACCCCCTTTTTAGCTGGCGCGTTCGTTCAGACATGAGCATCATCCGCGTCGTCCGCGGGGTCGGTACGGCCCCGACGGAGATGGCGTCCTACGACGCCGCCCTCGCCGCCGCCAATATTCACAACTACAACCTCGTCGCCGTCTCGTCTGTCGTTCCCGCGGACGCGACGGTCGAAGAAGTCGACGTCGCGCCCGACCTCGGTCCGGCAGGTAACCGCTTGACGGTCGTCGAAGCCCGCGAGACGACATCCACGCCCGGTGAGACGGTCGTCGCCGGCCTCGGGTGGGCGACTGGGTCCGGTCCCGGTCTGTTCTACGAGGCCTCGGGAACCGACGAAGACGCCGTCCACACAGCCGTCATCGAGGGTCTCGATGCCGGTCGCGGGCTTCGAGAGTGGGAGTTCGACGACGAACAGGTCGCGCTCACTGCGGCGGAACACGAGGGCGACGGCTACACGACCGTCGTCACGGTTGCGGCGTACGGCGATAGCGAATCTATCTTCTGAGGCGTCACCACCGTCGAGACCCCCCTGTTCCTGTCTGACGTGTGACCGACGCACTAATCAGGGGTGGTGACAATCCACTGCTGATGAAGGGGGAGGAAGCGTTCGACTACTCACCCGGGCGAATCGCGGCGGTCTACGCTGTCTTCGGGTTCGTCTGGGTCCTCGTGAGCGACTACTTCGTCGAACACCTTCCGAACCACGCGCTCCTCCAGACCTCGAAGGGATTGGTGTTTGTCGCTCTCTCTGCGGGACTCGTGTACGTCCTCGTCAATCGCAGTCACACCGAACTCGCCGAGACGACCGCCCGCCTCGAAACGACGCTGACGCAGACGAGCGTCCTGCATCGAGTCCTTCGGCACGACATCCGAAACGCCTGTACGGCGATTTTGGGGTACACGGAACTCGTCGAACCGCGCTCGGACGCCCCTGACGACATCGACCCCGTGGTGTCGATTCAGGCGCGCGCACAACGGCTCGTCGAAGTGAGCGACGAGGTATCGCTGCTTCGCTCGGTCGAAAAAGCGGAGGGAATCGAGGTCGAAATCGACCTCGTTCGCGCCGTCACCGACGCGGTCGAAGACACGAAGCTCGAACATCCGGACGCGGCGGTGTCTGTCGATATTCCACCGGCGGTCGTCGTCGAAGCACACCCGGCATTGCCGCGAGGAATCGCCGAACTCCTCGACAACGCCGCCGTCCACGGTAACGACGACCCAGCCATCGAGATTTCAGTGACGCGGACCGGCGAGGAAGTCTGTGTTACCGTCGCCGACGACGGTCCCGGAATCCCGAAAGTCGAGCGCGACGCCATCATCAACGGGGCTGAGACGCCGCTAACGCACACGACCGGCATCGGGTTGTGGCTCGTCTGGGCCGCGGTCGAGGCCTCAGGTGGCTCGCTCGACGTCGAGACGCGCTCGCCTCACGGGACTGTCGTCTCTATTTCCATCCCGATAACGGCTGACGAGTCGGCTGTGGGACTCGGGACGATACCGACCGCGTGGTCTCTTTGACCAGTGGTACCCTGACTCATGGATGACGACGGGTTTTTACACGTCCTCCCCGTAGCCATGACGACTGATGAACGGGAACAACCCATATGCGGGCGCTCCCGGCGTCCCTGGTGCCGGCCGGACGTCTGATGCTGTCGAACTGACCCCGGAGCAGATGGATTCGCTCCGGCGGGCTGTCGCCGGCATCGTCTCACGCACCGAGTCGTATCTCCCCGAGGGGTTCGCCGTCGGGTCCGAACTCTCGACGACCACCGGGGGGCCGATGGCCACGGTGGCCGTTCACCCGCCTATCGGCCACCCGGTCAGCGCTGGCTTCTCTCCCGACACTGAGGACCTCGACACCGGTCTCACCGACGAGGACCGCGACGAGGTCGCCCGGGGTCTCGCCGCGAGCGCCGCCTTTCAGGTGATGAGCGCCGTCGGCGACGACATGACCCCGGCGGCTCGATAACGGCCGTCTCTCACTGTTTCGACCTGCGTCCGTCTTCCGACACACGTCCGAGACTACTCTGTCGGTCGCTCTTTACTCGTCGGAATCGCAACAACTCACTTCACCCGGAAGCGCGTAGGTGACGTATGGACCCACTCAAGCAATACCCAGACGAGATTGGGCCGACCGCGATTATTCTCATCGGGTTGATTCTGGTCATTATCCCCGAACCCGCAACATCGGCCTTCGGCGTCGGGTTGATGTTGTTCGGCGCGGCCTACTGGGTTTGGGAGTGGAACCGACCGTGAGGAAGACTGCCCGTTAGATACCGCGGTAGCGACGCCCTGCGGTCGTGGGTTCGTCTCTGTCCGATTCGCGTGTCGCGTCGAGGCCCACGTTGTTGGCGTCGAGACTCACATTGTTGGCGTCGAGACTGACATCGGGAGTGGACGACCGCACCGCGTCGGTCGGTGCGGCGACGAACAGCCCATAGGCGAGGACGAGCGCTGAGACGAACCCTCCTGCACCAGTCGTCAATGAGAGTGGTTGGCCGGTCAATGCCCCCACGGTGACTCCCAGGAAGAGCGGAACCGGGAGCGCCGCGAGGATAACGTCGTAGCGTGTCTCTGAGACGATGCTGTCGCTATGGGATGTTCGTTTGCGCATGATTCCACCTCACTGTACCCTATTGGATAATAGAACAAATTTGTTACGGCGCGGGCGTGCGATTCGGGGTGGTTTTGGGGCGGTCGGTCGGCTTCGAGCGAGCCCTATTTCCCCCAGAAGGGGTCACGCCGCCGATGCTTGTCGAGGTAGCCCGAAAGCGCCTCCAGTTCGTCCACCGGGATGTCGTCGCGGAGTTCCTGTTCGAGAATCTTCGCGTGCTTCTCGGGGACTTCGATCCAGAGTTCGTCGCCCTCGTCGATTTGGCGGCCGACGGTCGGGCCGTCGATGGCGACGCTGACGCGGGAGCCGGCACGGGCGCTCGATACGTCCTCGCCCTGTTCTTGAATCCCGGAGAGTTGGCCGACCCGGTTCGGCTCGCCGTCTTCCCACTTGACGACGTTCATGTTGTTCTTGATGGTCCCGGACATGATTTCGACGCCGACGACGGCGGGGTTGTTCTGCCGGAAGACGTGGTCTTCGAGGATGCGGAAGCGACACGGCCGGACGATTTTGTCGAGAATCGTCTCCTGCTGTGCGCGCTTCATCTCGTCGACGTACTCCTCGTACTCCTCGATGAGTTGGTAGATGACGTCGTCGTCGAAGAGTTTCACGTCGCTCGTGTCGAGTTCGTCCTGCGCGTTCGAGAGCACGTCCACGTTGAATCCGAGGATGACTTCGTGTTCGGGTTCGCGGGCGGTCGAAGCGACGGCCACGTCACGCGGGGCGATGTCGCCGACTTCGGCGCGGAGGATGGGCACTTCGGCCTCTTGGAGGGCGTTCGCCATGGCTTCGAGGCTGCCGAGTGTGTCGGCCTTGACGACGACGCCCTCCTCTTCGGTCGTGACTTCGATGTCGGCGAGTTCCGCTTCGACTTCGCGGATGACCTCGTCCACGTCGCGGTCGCCGACGACGCGCACCGGCGCGCCAGCCATCGCGTCTTCGAGGTCCGGGGCGGCAATCTTGACACCGGCCGCGGCACCGACTTCGTCCACCTTGTCGAAGCGCTTCTCGGTGCGAATCTCGGCGTTCGGCCGGGGTTGCAGCAGGGCGCGAACTTCCGTCACGATGGGTTCGTTTGCCCCGCCGACGACGATGGTATCGCCCGCGTGGATGTTCCCGTCGTAAAGGACGACGTCGAGCGTGGCACCGAAGCCGCGTTCTTCCTTGACTTCGAGGACGGTCCCGTAGCCGGGACCGGCCACGTCGATGGCCATCTCGTCTTTCATGTAGCGCTGCGAGAGACCCATGAGGACGCCGAGGAGGTCCGGAATCCCCTCGCCGGTCATCGCGGAGACGGGGACGACGCCGATGTTCTTCTGGAAGTTCTGGACGCGCCAGTAGAAGTCCGACGAGAAGCCTCTGTCGGAGAGTTGGCCGATGAGTTCGTAGAGGCTCTCGTCGAGTTTGGATTTCGCGCGAGAGGACTGCGCCTCCAGCGATTTCTGGATTGGTTCACCCTGTTGTGGGTTCCATCCTGGCGTCGTGTCGACCTTGTTGGCGGCCACGATGAACGGCGTCCCCGTTCGTTTGAGGATGTCGATGGCCTCCTCGGTCTGTGGTTGGAACCCGTCGTTCACGTCGACGACGAGGATGGCGATGTCGGCCAGCGCGCCCCCGCGGGAGCGGAGGGTGCTGAACGAGTGGTGCCCCGGCGTGTCGATGAAGAGCAGTCCCGGCAGGTCGAAGTCGTCGGGGTTGACCAGGCTACCGGCCATCTGCGAGACCGTGTCTAACGGGACCGCGGTCGCGCCGATGTGCTGGGTGATAGCACCGGCTTCCCCCTCGCTCACGGCCGACCCGCGAACCTTGTCGAGGAGACTGGTCTTCCCGTGGTCGACGTGGCCCAGGACCGCCACGATGGGTGTGCGAAGCGTATCGGATTGTGACGTCGAATCAGTATCGGACATGGAGAATCGCCCCGGAGAAAGTTCCTTACGGGAATCGAGTCGGTGACTCAAGTTAAGTCCATCGTCACGCACGCCCGTAAACCATGCTGCGTGAGAGCACAGAACGTCACCGAGGACCGCAGACGGAGCCTCGTTCCCCCGATTGTTCGACAATACGGAGATTCCCCGTCGGTCACTCGTCAGACGCCCCCGTGGCGTTTATGTGAGGGGACGAGGTAGGTCCGTGCATGGCCGACATACTCGCCGAGAACCTCTCTGGAAAGGCCGTCATGGGGTCTGATGGGACGGAACTCGGGATGCTGTACAACATTACGATGAATCTCAAGTCGGGTGAGCTACACAACTTACTCGTCGAGCCGAACGAGCAAATCGCGCCGAGCCGCGTCGGATTCGACCGCGACGACCACGGTCGGTTCCTCATTCCGGTCAACCGCGTGCAGGCTGTGAAAGATTACATCGTCGTCCAACGCTAGGCAGATGCGAATTCTCGACACGTCTGCGTTCATTCACGAGTATCACACCGACGACGAGACGGCTTCTATCCCGCTCGTCAAAGAAGAACTCACCGGCGAGCACGCCTTCCGATTCGACGCGCTCGAAGGTGCGGGCATGTACGTCCACATCCCCGGACAGGGCACCGTCGACAAGGTCCTCCGCGCCGGCGGCGAAACCGGCGACAAGGGCGTTCTCTCCGAGACCGACGCGCGCCTCATCGCCGCCGCGTTCGAACTCGACGCCATCCTCGTCACCGACGACTACGCGATGCAGAACGTCGCCGAACACCTCGGCGTCGAAGTCGAAGTCATCGCACAGGACGGCATCGCAGAGCAGCGCGACTGGAAGTTCCAGTGTCAGGGCTGTGGCCGCGAGTTCGACGAAGACAAAGAGCGCTGCCCAATCTGTGGGATGGGCCTCTCGCGCAAGAATCCGGCGTAAGACGGCGCGAGCGTTTTTCCTTCGAACTCAGCACCTACCGGGAGCCGGGCGTCTAGGCCGACGCCGACTCGGATTCGGTCCCTCGAACGGCTCTCGAACAACCCTCGAACAACCCTCGAACAGCCCGCAACCGAACTACACCAACCCGGTCGTCTGCGCGTAACTCACGACGAACTGCACTGCGTTGAACAGGCCGTGGACGACGGCCGCGACGGCGAGGTTGCCGCTTTTCTCGTAAATCGCCGCGAGGACGCCGCCGAGGACGAACACCATCCCGAGTGAGACGAGCGCGCCCGCCCCCGTGAAGGACCACACGTGAATCGAAGCGAAGACGGCGCTCGACAGCACGATGGCCGGAAGCGGCCCCCAGAGCCGCCGGAGTTCACCGAAGACGACGCCGCGGAAGATGAGTTCCTCTGCTGGACCGACGAGCACGATGGTGACGACGGTCAGATAGAGGAAGTACATCGGATTCTGCGCGCCCTGCTGTGCGATGACGCTGTCGCCACTCTGGACGTTGAGGGCGCTCATGAGCGCCGACCCACCGAGATAGACGCCGAAGAGCGCGACGAGACCACCGGCAATCCACAGGAGGTCGCGTTTCGACGGCGATTCGAGTCGGATGAGTTCCCAATCGTCGCGGGCGGCGAGATAGCCGAGGCCGACAGCGCCGAAGCCGACGAAAGTGCCAGCGCTCTGGAGTGCTTCGAGAAGCGGGTCCGAGGAGTCGAGAAATCCGCTGGCGAGTCCGTGCGCGACGGACCCGAAGACCGCGCCGACGATGAGGGTGAGGGCGACGACGATGATGATGCCCCCGTACGCCTGCAGGTGGTCGGCCGGGGTCGCCGACGAGCGGGCGGTATCGTGTGCCATTGGAACCCCTTGGTAAGCGCGTCAGATAACCGGTTCGGCTCTGTGCGCCGAGCGCACGGTCGCCGTCCGCTCGACAGCGGCGTCGATTGGTATTTGGTCTCACTGGTCACATCACCTAACACGCTCGGCGTCCAATATACACAGATGAGCGCGGCACGACAGCTCTCGGACCTCCTCGCGACCGGCAGTGAGTTGTATATCGTCTGCCACAACAACCCTGACCCGGACTGTCTCGCCAGCGCGCTCGCGCTGGGTCGAATCGCGGTGGCCGCGGGTATCGAAGAGACCCACATCTTCTACAACGGAGAGATATCTCACCAGCAGAACCGCGCGTTCGTCAACCTCCTCGACGTCGACCTCAGAAAGCTCGACCCGGAGACGGTGACCGACCGGCCACCAGAGTCGTTGCTCGCGTTCGTCGACCACTCGACGCCCGGTGCCAACAACCGGGTTCCGGTGGGAACGCCACTGGATATCGTCATCGACCATCACCCCGCAGACGACGTCGAGGCCCGGTTCGTCGACCACCGCGAAGAGGCTGGCTCTGCGGCGACGATTCTCACGGAGTATCTCAGCGAACTCGACGTCGAGGTCAGCGAGCGCCTCGCAACGGCGCTCATGTTTGCAATCCGCCGCGAGACGCTCAACTTCCTCCGAGGAGTCACCCGCGCCGAGTACGAAGCGGCGGCGTACCTCCACGACGCCGTCGATACCGAGTTAATCCGCCGGTTGTCGTCGCCGTCGGTCACCGGGGCGACCCTCGACGCCATCGCGATGGCCATCGAAAACCGGACGATTCGACGCGCCGTGCTCGTCTCGAACGTCGGGCGGACCACAGAACGGGATTCGCTTCCGCAGGCGGCCGATTACCTCGCAACCTTGGAGGGCGTCGAGACGGCTATCGTCTTCGGCATCATCCGCGACGCGATTCACCTTAGCGCGCGGTCTCCAGATCCGCGTGTTCACGTGGGAAGCGCGCTCAAGACAGCTTTCGAGGACGTCGGAAGCGCCGGCGGACACCACGATGTCGCGGGCGGGGAAATCCCACTCGGCATCTTCGCCGACTACACGAGCGACGACGCGACGCTGGTCGACATCGTCGAATCGGTCGTCACGACGCGACTCTTCGACGCGCTCGACCTCGACGGCGATTCGGAAGGGTAGTCCCCGACCGTACCCGCCGAGCGGTTCGTCCTACCCGCCGAGCGGTTCGTCCTACCCGCCGAGCAATTCGTCTTACTCGACGACCAGTTCTTCCTTGTCGGCGACTGCGTCTGCCTCTTCGAAGTCGCCGCCACCGAGCAGGCCGCGAGCGGCGCGTTTGCCCCACTCGACCGCTGGCTGGACGAAGGTGTCCACGCTCGCGAGCTCGCCGTACATGACACAGGCAGCCTCCATCGCGTAGAGGAGTTCACCCAGTCCGTACTCGTCCACGCGGTCGATTTCGATGCGGACGTTCGGGCGACCGGCCGCGACGAGGCTGGCTTCGGTCGCCTCGAACTCGGCGTCGAGGAGGTCGCCGAGCGACGACCCGCCGAGGTACGCGAGGCCGTCGAGGTCGGTCTCCGGGATGGCCACGTCGTCGCGCTCGGTGGCGCGGACGAGCGTCACGAGTTTGTCGTTCGGACCGGCGCGGTACAGTTGGAGTTGGGAGTGCTGGTCCGTCGCGCCGAGTGCGCGAAGCGGCGTCTGGCCGAGACCGTCCTTGCCGAGGGATTCGGCCCACAGTTGCGCGAACCACTCGGAGAACGTTTCGAGGGATTCCGCGTAGGGCATCATCGCGTTCGCGGACATCCCGCGCTCGGCGAGGGCGTAGGAGACCGCTCCGTAGGCGTAGGCGGGCGAGTCGAAAAGCGAGTCCGAGAGGCGCGCTTCCTGTGCGGCCGCGCCCGAAAGGATTGCTTCGATATCGTGGCCGCAGATTGCTGCAGCGGCGAGACCGACCGTCGAGAGAACCGAGAAGCGACCGGGAACGCCGTCCGGAACCGGAAGCGACGGGAGGTCGTGTTTCTCCGCGAGGTCGCGGAGGTTGCCTTCCTCGCCGGTCGTGACGAAGGTGCGGTCGGCCCAATCGACGCCCGCGTCGGCCATCGCCTCGCGGACGACGAGGAAGTTCGCCAGCGTCTCGGCGGTCGTGCCGGAGCGAGAGACGACGTTGACGACCGTCTTCGAGAGGTCGAGGTCGTCGAGGAGCGACTCGACAGCCTCGGGGTCGACGTTGTCGAGGTAGTAGGCGTCGACGTCGCTGTCGAGCGCGTCGGTGAGTGTGGCCGCGCCGAGCGCGCTTCCGCCGATGCCGACAGTGACGATTGCCTCGGGGTCGTCGAACCGGGAGACGGCGTCGCGAATCGCGGCGGGGTCGGTGCGACTCGGGAGGTTCAGCGCTTCGTAACCGTGTTCGCTGTCGGCGCGGCCCTGTTGGATGCGGTCGTGGGCGGCGGCGACGCGCTCGTCGAGGCGTTCGAGCGACTCGCGAGAGAGGCCGTGGACCGATGCCGTGTCGAGGACGTTGCCGAGGTCGACGTGCATGCGAACACGCGCGTCGGCCGGCGTGAAAACGACACCGGTCGCTTTAATCGCGGCCGCTGCCAAGGGCGACCAATGGCAGACGACTACGGCGGCGTCTTCGGGGCGTTCCCATACGCGTTCCGGCACAGCGAGTCGTTGGTGTTCAAACTCTACGTCCTCGTGGGTGCGCTCGCGTCGGTCATCGTCTCGTTGTTCGTCGCCTTCGGACTGGTCGTGCTCATCGGACAGACGGCCGCCGTCCCCGGTGGTTCGCTCACCCTCTCGCGGTCGTTCTACGTGCTCGTCGGGCTGTTCCTCGTCGCCCCGCTCGTCGCTCCGGTACTGTTCGTCGCGCGCCGTCACCGCCGAAGCGGGTCGGACAGTCGCTACGACCTGAGCCTCGCGCTCGCCGGGTTCGTGTTCATGGTGTCAATCTACGTCGGCCTCGTCATCTCGGTGCCGACCGACCTTCAGACCGCGCCTCAGCCCTTCACGCTCGGTCCAGTCACCATCTCCGCGCTCGTCCCGGTCGTCGAACTGCTCTACGACCTCCCGCCGCTGTACGGTCTCGTTCCACCGACCGCGTGCGCCCTGCTGGTTTACGGCGTCCACCGGATTCTTCGCTAAGGAGACGCCTGTTCAGCCACCGATAGCTGCGAGGTCGTCGCGGTAGACGTACACGAGTCCCGAACCGACGAGCGCCGCGGCGACGAGCGCAGCGACGGTCGCGTAGTTGGCGCTAGCGGCCTGTTCTCCGGCGACAGCGGCGAGCGCGAACGTCGGCAGTCGCCCGACGGCGACGAGGACGAGAAGCGTGCGCAGTCGAATCGGCGAGAGACCGGCGATAGCGCACAACGCGTCGTCCGGGAACGTCGGCAGGAAAAACAGGACGAAGAGGCCGACGACGCCCTGCCGCTGTGCGAAGTCGTCGAAGCGAGAGAGGACGTCGGCGGCGACGACGCGCTCGACGAAGGGGCGGCCGAACCGGCGTGCGACGAGAAACACCACCGCGCTTCCGAGGACGACGCCAGTCATGCTGTAGACCGTGCCAGCGACACCGCCGAAGAGGTAACCGCCGACGGAGGCCAGTACTTGCCCCGGAATCGGCGCGAGAATCACCTGTGTGGTCTGGATGCCGATGAAGACGACCGGTGCGAACGGTCCCGTCGCGGCGATGGCGTCTCGAACCCACGCCGGGTCCGTGAGTGATGGGACGAATTCGGCGATGGCGAGCGTTCCCACGACGAGCGCGAGCGCGAGCGCAGACAGGCGAACGATGGCTTCGTTCCTGTCCTCGCGGGAGTCGAAGACGCGGCGAGTCACAGGAACGACGCGGTCTTGACGCGGGCGTTCATCGCGTACTTCTTCACGTACTGCTTCGCCGACGTGCGCGTCCCGTTGGCGACGGTTCGACCGGCGCGAATCGCGTCGAGAATCCCCCCGGTCGTGAGGTCGTCACCCTTCGGAAGCGACACCGTCGTGGACGCGCGGCCGACCAGCGAGGCTTTGTGGGCGTCGCTTCCCCCCGTCCCCGGAAGCTCGTGTCGCCGAGCATACCGCCGTGCCTGCCCGTTTCTGAACCCCGTGAGCGTGTGGGCGTTGTACACTTCGATGGCGTCAACGTCGGCCGTTCGGATGGCCCGTCGGGACGCGCCGTGTCGGAACTTCTGGAATGGATGCGGGACGACTGCGAGACCGCCGCGGTCGTGAATCTCGCGTGTCGTCTCCGCGAGTGGTCGTCCGGGTGACAGCAACTGGTCGATACCGAGCGCGAGCAGGTGCCCGTCGGCGGTCGACACCTCGACGCCGGGGACGACGTGGACGCCGTACTCGTGGGCGATTTCGAACGCCCGCGCGAGGGAGGCCACCGAATCGTGGTCGGTGATGGCGATGGCGTCGAGACCGGCCGCAGCAGCCCGGTCGAGGACCGCTTCGACCGACGTGTGGCAGTCGTACGACGCCTCCGTGTGTACGTGGAGGTCGACCGAGACGGTCGTCCCGTGGTCGCCCATACTCATACGAGGCCGAACTCCAGCGCGAGACAGAGGGCGACGGTTATCGCGCCGGCGACGCCCACGATGAGGTGCCCGGCGTCAGTCTTGTACGCCTTGTAATCGGACGTCATGAGCGGGCAGACGGCGATGATGGTCGCACCGGCGACCCAGCCGTTCCACAGGGGAACGAACTGGAACAGGAAGTAGTTCGCCAGCACGACGAGGTGGGTGTGGACCACGGTCGTCCCGTGGTAGTACGAGGTGCCCGAGTCGTCGCCGAAGCCTTCGCTGTTGTGGCGAATGAGACGCAGGCCGCCGAACGCGAGAACGACGAACCCGACGACGGAACTCACGATGGCGTTCGGTGCCAACGTGACGTGGTACAGGAGTGCGCCCGAGACGAGGTAGGTGAAGATGTCGATAAAGGAGTCTATCTGTCGGCCGAACGCCGACGTGCTCCCGGTCTTTCGGGCGTAGTAGCCGTCGGCTTTGTCGAAGGCGAAGCCGACGAGGACGGCGAGGATGGCCCAGTTCGGTTCGCTCGACACGAACAAAATCGCGCCGACCCACGCCCAGAAGAGCGCGCCGAGGCTCAACCAATCGGCGGTCCCGAGCCGAGAAATCATGTTGTCTCCTGTCGACGACCGCACGACCTCGTTCGCGCGTGCGTCGAGTGTGTCCAGTCCCCCGCGGAGCGCTGACCTGAGTTCGTCCGTCATGCCTCTCTACGCGACTCTCTCGACCGATTCAGTATAAATTTAATCTCTATAGTATATATTATTATAAGAAATATATACTAACGTTCCCGAATAGAGCGCTCAATAGCTATGGGCTCTCTGAGACGGACCGCCGGTTCCACGGGCCGATTCGGTAGTACGACCGCGTGCGCTCGACGCGGAACCCGTTCGCCTCGAACGTCCACTGCGACGGGCGGTTGTCGCGGGCGACGAGCGCGTGGACGGTGTCTGCACCCCGGTTCTCGGCTTCGGCGACGGCGCGTGAGACGAGTGCCGTGGCGATTCCCCGGTTCCGTGCAGCGGGGTCGACGAACACCCGGCGGATGTAGCCACCCGGAATGTGAAGCCGTTTTTCCAGCGGTTTGACGTGGTACGTCAGCCCGGGGTCCCCGAGAAAGAGGTACCCAACAAGGTCGTTTCCGTCGAACGCACAGATTGCCTGTTCGTCGTCTCGGAGTTCGGAGAACGCCTCGTACGTTTGCTCGTGCGGTCGGGCGTCGTCGGGCGCGAGCGCGCGAATGCCGATAGCGGCGTCCGGTTCGCGACTCGGGCGGTCGTCAGCCGTCTCGGTGACGTACTCGTCCATCTGCGTCCCCGTGATACCGAGGGATTTCAGCGTCTCGTAGACTCTGCGCGCCGTTTCGGTCCGAGTCAACCGCCAGAGCGCGGGCATCGTCTGTCGGGTCAGCGTCGCGGGAGAAAAGCCCACCGCCGGAGTGGGTACATGTCACAAACCACGTCGACAGCGCCCGAAACGGGGAAAAGGCGCGATTGCATAGGGCGGGTAATGACCGAGTCCGAACGAGAAGGGACGTTCCTCGTGACCGCAGCAGACGACCAATCGGCGGTACTGAAAGACGTCCACTCCGGGCAAGTACACACGCTCTCGTCTAATCCCGGGGTCTCCGAGGACGAAGCCGTCCGCGGAACCGTCGCGCCCGACCCGCCGATGAACGTCTCGTGGCAACTCGTCGACGTCGAGACGCGCTGGACCGTCTCTGTCGAGCGCTCGTCGGAGTCGCCGACGGCGAACTCGAAAGACATCGCCAGCGACAACCCAGACGGTGAACTCGTCAAACAAGAGCGCGCCGGGACGGGCGAGATTCACGTCCTCTCGGTCCCCGACGACATGACCGACCAGGCTGTCGACGACATCCTCGACGACCGCGAAGGCCTGCTCTCGCGGGCCGCCCGGCTCGACGTGAACCGAGTCGAAGTCCGCTCTGCACCGGGCGTCGTGGCCGTCCGCTACATGCCCTGAGAACGGGCGCTACTGGCCCGAAAGACAGCGACTACTGTTTTCGCTGCGTTCCGGTGGACGAGGCTGGACCGTCTTTGCTCTGGACGCACCAGCCACCGTTGACGCTGCCTTCGCGTTCGACGAATTCGAGGTCCGTTTCCGAGGTGAGGACTGTCGCGCCGATTGGTTCGAGGTCCTCGACGCGGAGCGTCAGCGTCAGGGAGTCGCCGCAGCACCCGACGTCGAGGAACTCCTCCCACTCGTCGCCGACGGCGACCTCGTCGTGGACGCGTTTGAGATAGTTCACGAACCGGTCGGCGGTCAACTGGTCGTGGCCCCACGCGCTCAATTCGTCGGGAAAGGAGACGACGATAGTGCTCGCGACCGATTCAGTCGTCGTTTCGAGAGACATGTGTCACGATTATCGGTCAAAGAGCATGGGTCTATCGCGGGTTCGCTGGGTGTGCGTCAGACCGCGGGATAAGAAGCCTTATTCAGCATCGCTCTGGACCGGAACCCATGGTCGAGTTTACGGTACCGGAGGTAGATTTCACCCGGTACACGAATCGCCAACTCGCGGCCGTGCCGCTTACGGTCCTCGCGGTGGCCCTGTTGGTCATCGCCGGGTGGTACGCCATGACCGGCGCGCCGGTCACACCCGGTGTCGATTTCACCGGTGGCACAGAACTCCGAATCGCGACGGACGCCTCACAAGACGAAGTGAGTGCGGCCTTCGAGGCGACTCCCGAGTCGGTTCGGTCAGTCGCCGCCGGTGGGAGCGCCGACAGCAACACCTACGTCGTAACGTTCCAGTCGGGAGCTGCGACGACGGCGGATATCGAAGCGCAAGCCGAAGCTGCGGGCTTCGAAGTTCGCTCTATCGACGCCGTCTCCGCTAGCTTCGGAGCCGACACGCAACTGCTCGCACTCGGTGGTGTCGGCGTCGCCTTCCTCGGTATGAGCATCCTCGTGTTCCTGATGTTCCGCACGTTCGTCCCCTCCATCGCCGTGGTCATCTCGGCGTTCTCCGACATCGTCATTCCGGTGGCGCTGATGAACCTCCTCGGCATCGAACTGTCGCTCGGAACCGTCGCTGCCCTCCTCATGCTTATCGGGTACTCTGTGGACTCTGACATCCTCCTGAACAACCACGTCCTCCGGCGCTCGGGTGACTTCTACGAATCCACCTACCGCGCGATGCGAACCGGTGTGACCATGACGCTCACCTCCATCGCCGCGATGATTGTCATGACGATTACGGCGACGCTGTTCGGCATTCAACTGCTCGCCGCCATCGGCACGGTGCTCGTCTTCGGTCTCGCGGCCGACCTGATGAACACCTACATGCTGAACGTGACCCTCCTTCGCTGGTGGAAGTTCGAGGGGGTGGCCCGATGAGCACGCTCCGCGACAACTGGCGTGTCATCCTGCTCGTCGTTGCAGTCGTTGCATCGACGTTCGCCCTGTTTTCGCCCACTGTCGGTGGTCAGCCCGCAGTCGGCGAAGAGAACTCCCTGACGAACGTCAAGTACGGACTGCAGCTCAACGGCGGGACGCGTATTCGCGCACCGCTCGTGGGCATCACGGCCGAAGACGTCGAGTTCGAAAACGAAACCGACCGCGTCGTCGAACAGCAGGTCGCCGCCGAGTTGTCGGGCGCTGACGCTGCGGACGTTATCGCCCGACGCGGGGCCGAGTCCAGCACGGTCGAAGTGACCATCGAGAACGTCACGACCGACCAGTTGGCGGCCGCCCTCGACGCAGCGGGGTACGCTCACGGTGAGGTTCGAGACGGCGTCACCGAGACGACCCGACAGGAGACGGTCCGTGTCCTGCAATCGAAGATTAACGAAGCTGGCCTCTCTGGCGGGAGCGTCCAACAGGTGACGACCGCGACAGGTGAGCACTTCATCCTCATCGAAGTGCCGAACCGCGACCCCTCGTCTGTTCGCGAACTCGTCGGTGAGCGCGGGACGGTCCAAATCGACATCTACTACCCGACCACGCAGAACGGTTCGCGCGTCTACGAGACGCGAGAGGCCGTCCTGACGCAAGCGGACTTCACCTCCATCGGGACCGCCCAAGAACCCCAGACGGGTGGCGGCTCGTTCGTCCCGGTCTCGGTCAAAGACGACCCGGCACCGGACTTCCAGCAGGCTGTCAAGGAGACCGGTCTCGCCCAACCCGGCGGGACGCGGTGTACCTACAACGACGACCCCAACACGACCGAGGGCTGTCTGCTCCTCGTCGTCAACGGTGAGGTCGTCAACGCCTTCGGGATGAGTCCAAGTCTGGCCGACTCCATGCGTAACGAGGAGTGGGCCGAAGCACCGAGCTTCCAGCTTCAGACGCGCAACACCACGGAGGCTCAGCAGGTCGCTATCAACCTCCGCGCTGGTGCGCTTCCGGCGAAGCTCGACCTCTCGGGCGACGACGGGGGAACGACCTCGTTCATCTCGCCGACGCAAGGTGAGAGCTTCAAGAGCGATTCGCTCTTGACCGGTATCGTCGCCGTGTTAGCCGTCGCAGGTGTCGTCTTCGTCCGCTACGGCAAGCCTGAGGTCGCGCTTCCGATGATTGTCACGGGGCTCTCTGAGGTGTACGTCCTCCTCGGATTCGCCGCGGCAATCGGCTATCCGCTCGACCTCTCGGTCATCGCCGGCTTCATCGCCGTCATCGGTACCGGTGTGGACGACCTCATCATCATCGCCGACGAGGTGATGGCCGAAGGCTCCGTGACGTCGCGGAAGGTCTTCCAGTCGCGCTTCCGCCGCGCCTTCTGGGTTATCGGTGCGGCCGCCGCGACGACCATCATCGCGATGAGCCCGCTCGCCGTGCTCTCGCTCGGCGACCTCCAGGGCTTCGCTATCTTCACCATCCTCGGTGTCATCGTCGGCGTGCTCGTCACTCGCCCCGCGTACGGTGACATCCTGCGCCTGCTCCTGACCGAGGACAGATAACCCACATTCACTGACGGCATCGCCCGTCAGTGGCTGCCCGATACTGATTCTATTTCGACGCCGTTTTTCTGAACTATCTCCCAAAATTCATCCTTGTTTTGCATCAGTATCCGATGTTGATTATTCTAACATCCGTATAGCGTTCGACAGAATAATATAGAGCCGACCTAAACTATTGATCGAAGAGATACCCCAAAAACCGCCGCCCGTCGGTAATCACGGTGCGATACTCGAACCATGGACGATACTCCTCTCCAACACGACGACACGGACGCGAAAACGACGACGCAGAAGGAGCTGTCGCGACTCGGACTTCCGACAGACAACGTGGAGTACGAGGCAATCGTCGCACCATACGACGACGCGCCCGACGAGTGTACGATCTTCCCCGCCGGGATCTCCGAGGAAGAACTACTGACGACGTGGATTTCCGCACAGGAAGGCTCGTACGTCTCGCTCGACGAGATGGCGTAAGCCGTCCGGACGCCCCCACTCGATTTTCGACTCTTTTGTTCAGGATTCAGAAGTCCCCGAGCGACGCCTGTTCGTGCGCCGCCAACAGGTCGGCACAGGTCGACCACGACTTGCGTGCGCAGTCCGGGAGAATACCGTGTTCGCGGACGAACTCACGTAAGAAGTCGCGGGTCGTCTGGTCGCTCGGATAGCCGCTTCCGACCTCGCCGTACTCCTCGGCGATGGCTTCGACGCGCCGGTCGCGTTCGACTTTGGCGACGATGCTCGCCGCCCCCACGATAGCGTGTTCGTCGTCGGCGCGGTGCTGGGCGTGAACCTCGACGGACGCGCCCGCCTCGGCGACGCCGTCGCGGACGCGACGCCCGAACCGGGATTCGCTCACGTCCCCCGCGTCACAGACGAGTTCGTCGGCATCGACCGCGACTGCGGCGGCCGCCTCGACCTGCGCCCGAACGGTGAGCAGGTTCATGTCCGTCTCGGGGTCGTCGATGGTCTCGGGTTCGACGAACGCGACGCCGACCGAGATGTCGTCTCGCTCTCGCAACTCTGCGGCGAGTTCCTCGCGCCGGGCGGGAGTGAGACGCTTCGAGTCGGCGATTCCCTCGGGCAGCGTCTCCGGGTCGGCCCGGACCGCCGCGGCGACCATCGGACCGAGTACGGGTCCCTTTCCGGCCTCGTCGACGCCGATTTGCATATCTGGTCGGGTCTTGGGGTGGAGAATTAGAGGTTGCGGTCTGCGACGATTCCACCCCATCCAGCGAGTGTCGGTACGCAGACGACGAGGATGACTGCGAACGCGAGGCGAGCCACATCGAGAGCGGGGGGCATCGCCTTCGAAGAATCAACTTGTCAACAAATTCCTCCTGTTCAGTTCTTGAAGAACTCGTCGTCCTCGAAAGGTTCGTCTTCGCCTTCCACCGCAATCACGTCGAGCGCGGTGACGACCGCGTCCGTGTCGAGGATGCCAGCGAGACTCGGGTTCGTCCGGCCTTCGTCGCCTGAGACGAGTTCCTTGATGTAGAGGCCGCCCTCGCCGTGGATTTCGACGGTCGCGTGGCGGGCGTCTTCGAGTTCACCGGTCGCGTCGTAGACCTGTCGCGTGCGCGTGAGACTGGCGCGGCGGTGGTCGACGCGGTGTGGCGTGTACTGCTCGATGGTCGCGCCCGTGAGTTCCTCCAGTGCGGCCTGCAAGTCCTCGGCGGTCACGTCGTCGTCGAACTCGACGGCGGCGCGGTACTCCTTCGAGGCGTCGAGTTTCTTGACGCGCTCGACCATGTCGTAGGTGGCGAGTCGAAGCCCCTCGACTTCGATTTCGCCGTCGGCCATCGCGTTCACGTCGCCTTCGAGTCGTTCTACGTCGATGTTGCGGCGGCGGGGTTCCATGATTTCGACGACGAAGGGACGGCCCGTTCCGAGCATCAGGGCGTCTACGTCCTCCCGGCCCGCGCCGTGGAACTTCGCGTCCACGCCGTCCATCACGTCCATCGCGACGGGGGCGACGAAGCCCTCGACGCTGTGTTCGTAGAGGTAGCCGGAGCCACCGCAGTAGTCACACGGCTCTTTTCCTTGGTATCCCGACCCGTCGCACTCGCGGCAGGGCCACTCAGTCTGCGGGATGTCGCGTTCGAGTTTGCGGTAGCGGCCGTAGACGAACGCGGAGTTGATTTGCGTCTCGACGGTGTCGGCTTCGAGGTCGAGGAGGAACTGCACGTCCGGGCGGGTGAAGTCCACCTCGGTGCCGGTGAGTCGGCCGACGCGCTTTCCGACCTCGCGGTTGAACTCGGATTTGAACAGTTCGCCCGCATCGTCGGGGAGTCCAGCCCCCTCCCGCAGGAGAATCTCGTTTTCTTCGACCAGCGGCGGGGCGCGCGTGCCGACCTGATAGGTGTCGACTTCCACGTCTTCGATGGCTTCGGCACAGCGTTCGGCCCAGTCGTCGAACTCGGCGCACATGCCTTCGCAGACCCAGCAGGTCTCGGTTTCGACTGCCTCGTACGGTTCGTCGTCGTCGAGGGCGGCGGCGATTCGGAGCGACTGCCCGCGTTCGGCGTTCGTCAACCCGAAACTTCGGTCGGCGAAAGCCCTGCCGAGACAGGCGTCGCAGACCGGCCCACTCTCGGCGAGTGCTCGGGTTTCCTCAAGGATGCTCATATCCCGACTCACTCGTGGGGGCCGTAACTACCTTACTTTGTGTCCCGGTGGCGGGCCGATTACTCTCGTATCTGAGATGTGTGCCAACACGTATCGCGAGAGGTGTTATCTCCGGTCCGAGAAAATTCATGTACGCCGAGATGGTAGCCCGTGCAACACCTGGGTCGAAGGTAGATATCTCGTGTCTGTAGGAAATCAAACACATCGGAACGTCGGATTGTTCGCGCTGCTCGCCGTACTGTGGGGGACGTCGTTCATGGCTATCGAAGTCGGGCTGGAAGTACTGCCGCCCGCGCTCTTTGCCGCCCTTCGCTACGACATCGCCGGTCTCGTCTTGTTCGGCTACGCTCTCGTCGCCGCCGAAGACTGGCGTCCTCGCGGCCGCGACGAGTGGGTCGTGGTCTTCGTCGGAGGGGCGCTTCTCATCGGTGTCCACTTCACGCTCCTGTTCTCCGGGCAGCGGTACGTGACGAGCGGCGTCGCGGCTATCGTCCTCAGTCTCTCGCCAGTCTTGACGCCGCTTTTCGCGTGGACGATGCTCCCCGAGGAGCGACTGGACTTCTTCGGCTTCCTCGGCGTCTTCCTCGGCCTCGTCGGAACCGTCGTCATCGCCGTCTCGTCGGGGTCGGTCGGCGGTCAACTGCTCGGCGTGGTACTCCTCTTCCTCGCCGCCGCGAGTTGGGCGTTCGGCTCCGTGCTCGTCAAGCGCCTGCCGGGCAACCCGCCGGTCGCACCGATGCAGGCGTGGATGATGCTTCTCGGGTCGGGTATGCTCCACGCCGTCAGCCCACTGCTCGGCGAACCCGGACTGGCACAGGTCGCGTGGTCCCCGCTTGTCGTGGGGGCGCTCCTGTTCCTCGCGGTGCTGTGCAGTGCCGTCGGCTTCATCATCTACTTCGTGCTTCTCGACCGCATCGGGGCTGTCGAGATTAGCCTCGTCAGCTACGCCGTCCCCGTCGTCGCCGCAGTCAGCGGGTGGGCCGTCCTCGGTGAGAATATCGGTCCTGCGACGATTACCGGCTTCCTCTTTATTCTCGCCGGGTTCGCGTTCATGAAACACAACGCACTCGCCCCGGTGGTCCGCGATATCGGCGTCCGCGCTGGCCTCGTCGCTCCGAAGCATGTGCCGGACCGCGACCCCGTTCCCGCAGACGACTGACGCTCTGGTTCCGGCTGTTTCTGTTCGAGTTCGCGTCTGCTGATGAGACTCTGGTATTGGTGTCGCGTATAACGAAAAGAGTCGCCGACGGCGGGCCACCGCTGTCGGCAGGGTTGATACTGAAATCGACTGCAGTCGACGTTAGTTGTCGGTGGTCGTCGTCGACTCGTTCGTCGCAGTCGTCGTGGTGTTGCTCGTCGTCGTCGCCGTCGTGTTGGTCGACGTCGTCGTCGTCTCGTTGACCGCGGTCGTCTCGGTCGAGGTGACAGTCTCGTTCGTCGCGGTTTCGGTCGCCGTCTCGTTGGCGGCCGTCGTCGTCTCGTTCGTGGCAGTCGTCGTCGCCTCGGGCGTCGAGGTGTCGAACTCGTGCGTGGCGAGGACTTCTTCGGTTCCGGCGCGGCCGACCCAGACGACCTCGACGGTCGACCCGGACTCGGCAGATTCGATTTCGACGAAGTTACCGACAGAGAGGGGGTACGGCTGGGTCTCTTTCTCGTCTGCGACCCACGTCGTCGCACGCTCGCCGTCGACGGTCACGTACACTTCGGAGGTGTGCTTGTCTTCGATTTCCCCGCCACCCATGTGGACGGCGCGGAGGACGCCACTTTTGACCCGGAAGGTGATGTTCGATTCGGGAACCGGGGCCGGTTCGGCGGTCGTCGTTTCGCTCGTCTCGGTCTTCTCAGAGCCGGACGGCGAGGAACCGCCGAGACAACCGGCGGTGAGGAGAGCTCCAACGCTTGTGGCGCTTGCGAGGAATCTTCGTCGTTCCATACGCCGGATTTTGTGAGGGAGTATAAATGTCTTCTATTTTATATTTTGTGGGTCGATACCCTTCCCCAAGGCCGTGAGTACCAATGTCGTGATATAGACAGTTAGAGAAGTCCGAGCCGTCCGAGTACCCAGAGCGCCGCGAGCGTGGTGGCGACGCCGAGTGCGACGAGAAGGAGGGTCACGACGAGGACTGCACCGAGGAGGAACCGGCGGTCTGCCTCGCGTGCTTCGGGTGTCTCGTATCGGGATTCGAGGAGGCGGACGTTCCGGGCGTTGGCCTTCCAGGCTGCGTCGAACACGTCGCCGACGAGGGGAAGCGACCCGACGGTCGCATCGAGGAGGACGTTTCCGAACATACGGGCGAGCGTCTCCCGGGGCACACCGATGAGCGCCGCCTCGACGAGGATGTACGCCGACAGTGCCGCCCCGGTTGCATCGCCGACGCCCGGAACGAGACCCAAGAAGGGGTCGAGGCCGACCCGGTAGTTCGTTCCCGGAATCTCGAACGCCTCGTCGAGGTAGTAACTCACCGTCCGGAGGCGCTCCATGGTCGCTTCCACGTCCTCGTCGGCACTGTCGACGATTGCGTCGGCGTCACCGAGGTGTCGGCGGTCGTCGGGTTGTGTCGAGTTCACGGGGTCGTCCACAGGACGCGAGTCGCGCGGCGCGAACTTGAGCGTGGTGTCGGGTGCGGTCGCAATCGGTGTCGCGTCGGAAACGGTCGAACTGAGCGTGGCGTCGAGAACAGTAAGAATGAGCGTGGCGCGCCGCCCCCCACGGTATTGGGCGGTCACGCCGAGTAGACCAGCGAGGAATCAGGCAGCCGTGTCCGGCAGCGCGGTCGATACCGACCACGTGCCGGGACGCGAGGAGTTAGAGACCGACCTCCATGGCGCGCTCGACGACGCCCTCGCCGTACATCTCGACCAGTTCCTCGTGTTGGTCCGGCCGGTTCTCGTACACGTCTTGGAACAGGCTGATGGGAGTCATCGCGGCCTGATAGGTCGCTTCGTCCCACATGCGGTCGGTGGCGATGTCGACTTCCGTGTCGCCGATGCGGAGCGTCGTCGACCGCTCCATGGCGATTGCGCCGCGACCGGCCGCTTTGGCCGCCTCGAACTCCTCCATGGAGTCGACGATGTCGTCCATGCTCGGAATGTAGGCGGTCATGTTCAGCAGTTCCTCGTGTAACTCGTCGCTGTCGAGCACCTGCGTGGACCCGCCGACGGTGAGTTCGTAGCCGTCGGTGGTCTCCGAGAGCGACACGCGGTCGCCTTCGTACACTTCCACGCCGTCTTCGGAGTCGAGTTCGACTTCACCATCGCCGGTGTCGAGGAGCCAACTGCCGGTCTTCGGCGGCAGCGGCGACTGATTCGCCTCGACGACCTGTCCGGGCGTCAGCGACCAGATGCCGAGCATCCCCTTCGCCTGATTGTCCTGCATGCGCTCGTGGTAGCCCTCGATGTCGCGGATGTCGTCGTAGGGGCCATCGACTGCGATGAGGCCGGCGGCACTCGCACCACGCGAGGTGTTGTGCCGGAGTTCGGGCCACTCGGGGAGTGCGCCCGTCGGCGTGATAGCGCGCATGTCCTTCGTGTAGTCGACTTCGCCGTCGACGAGGAGGAACAGGCGTTCGAGGTTGTTCGTCGGCTTGCCCATCTCCTCGCGGAGGGTGCCCATGGCGAGTTCGGCCTGTCCGCTCTCGATGATGACGGACATCTTGAGGCTCCCCTCTTCGAGACCGTGCTCGTTTTCGACGATGGTGAAGAACTCGTCGGCCTTCTTCCAGTCGTCGATGTCGCCGACTTCGGGGATGACGAAGCCGTCGATGTGCTCGATTGCGCCTCGTTCGGGGTCGGCGACGTCGAGCATGTGCTGGAAGCCCTGATAGCGAGTGGTCGGACTGTCGCGGTGCCAGACCATGCGCGGGTGAATCTCGCCGGGGAAGTCGGCTCCGTGTTCGGAGACGACGTCGATGATGTTCTCGACGCCTTCGTCGCGCATCGAGGGCGCGGTGGCGTCTTCGTTGTCCGGCACCCACACGTCTGGGGCCTGCATCCCGCGGAGTTGGGCCGCGCGGCGGAGCATCTTAGCGGAGTCCTCCTCGCCTTCGACCGCCGTGGGCGAAGTGAAGAACGTCCGCACGAAGTCGCGCTCGTGTCGTCGCTCAGTCATCGTCGTTCGTGGTGATGGGGTCGGCTTGTTCCTCGCTGAATCCCTCCGAGGATTCGATGCGGCGGCGCGCCTCGGGGTCGAACTGCGTCTCGATGTCCTGATACCGCGAGACGAACGACAGTTCGTGGTGGCTCTCGGTCGGGTGGCCGAGGTAGCGCTGTTCGAGGTCGAACTGACCTTCTTCGTCCTGTTCGGCGAGCTTCTTGAAGTCCTCGTAGACGGCGTGTGCGCCGGAGTGGAGACCGAACAGCGTGATGAAGATGTACTTGTAGCCGAGGTCGCCCAGCTCTTGGAACGTGAGCGGGTCTTCCTCTTCGGACCACGCGAACGACGACGAGTAGTTGAACGCGAGCTTCAGGTCCGGGTGCGTCTCGTGGATGGTCTCGGCGTAGTTGACCGCGTCTTCGCGCGACGGGTTCGGCATCTCGGGCCAGACGAGGTCGACGCCCGCGTCGGCGTAGATACGACCGCGTTCGAGGTGTTCTTCCCAGTCGCCGTTGGCGGAGCCGTAGGCGTCCGTGCGGGCGATGATGACCGTGTCGTCGCTCTGCTTCGCATCGACAGCGGCCTCGAAGCGGGCGCGAGCCTTCTCGCGGGAGACGATTTGCTTGCCCGCGATGTGACCGCAGCGCTTGGGCGTCGTCTGGTCTTCGATGTGGATGGCGGCGACGCCGGCCTTCTCGTACTCGCGGACGGCGCGTCGGACGTTGTGGATGCCGCCGTAGCCGGTGTCACAGTCGGCGATGACCGGGAGGTTCGTCGCTTCGACCATGCGCTTGGCGTTTTCGACCATCTCGGTCATCGTGACCATCTCCAGGTCCGGGAAGCCGAACTGCCCGAGGACGGTCGAGTAGCCGGACATGTACGCGGCGTCGTGGCCGGTCATCTCGGCCAGTCGCGCGTCGAGGGCGTGGTACATGCCGGGTGCGAACACGAAGTCCTGCGTGTTCAGCATCTCGCGGAGTTCGCGGCCTTTCTGGTTGTCAACATCCTGTGCGAAGACGTCGTCGTCGAGTTCTGTCGGGTTCATTGGGTGAGGGGATTACTGCGTGTCGGTCGGGTTCTGCATCGCTCGCTCGATACGGTTCAGTTGCGTACGGAGCGCGGCGAGTTCGCGCCGGATATCCGTCATCTCGTCTTCCTCACCCGGCTCTTGGATGAAGGGGACGAGCGGCGCGTCCATGTTCTCCTCGTTGTTGGGGTAGCGCCGCGAGGGACGGGTCGTGCGAGTAGTAGTCGTCTGGCGGGTCGGCGTGTCGGTTCGGGTCGTGTTTCGTGGATTCGTCATCGGTTACGTCGGTGGTGTCGGCGGTCGGTAGCGGGCGATTCTCTGCGTGGTCGAACTGCGGTGAGATGCTGCGGAGCGTACGGATACTGCCATTGTTCGTTGCCTCGCTTGGTGGGAGTCGGGAGCAATACTAAAAGTTAATGATTTATAATGATAATATTCGTTAATGACTTTATTCTGTGCAGTCGAATTTTAGGCCTTAATTTGGTACTTCATGGCACACTAGACACTCCGGAGTGATGGCAGGACACACCCCAAGTGCACGCGGGACTGCAACGGCGACCCACAGGTTCCGCGTCCACACTGCTTAATCGGGTCCACGTCAGACACCCCAGCAACGAATGCAATCGGCGATAGAGATACGCGACTTGACGAAATCCTACGGAGATGTCAGGGCGCTCGACGGCGTCGACCTCGACATCCCCGAGGGCTCGTTTTTCGGCTTGTTGGGACCGAACGGTGCGGGAAAGACGACGTTCATCAACATCCTCGTCGGTCTCGTCCGAAAGTCGGGCGGCGAGGCGCGCGTGTTCGGCCACGACGTCGAAGCCGACTACCGCGAGGCACGCGACTGCATCGGCCTCGCGCCACAGGAGTTCAACGTCGACCGCTTCTTCCCGATTCGGGAGGTGCTCGAACACAAAGCCGGCTATCACGGCATCTCACAGGCCGACGCCAAAGAGCGGGCCGACGAGGTCCTCAAGCGCGTCGGCATCTACGACAAGCGAGACACACGATTCGACTGGCTCTCCGGTGGGATGAAACGCCGGTTCATGCTCGCGCGGGCGCTCATCACCGACCCCGACTTGCTCATCCTCGACGAACCGACCGCCGGAGTGGACGTGCAACTCCGCCACGAACTCTGGGAGACGATTACGGACCTCAACGACCGCGGGACGACCATCTTGCTCACGACCCACTACATCGAGGAGGCAGAGCGTCTCTGTGACGAGGTCGCCATCCTCGATTCGGGGCGCGTCCTCGAAGTCGCCAGCCCCGACGAACTGATGGACCGCGGCACCGACGACATCGTGGTTCAACTCCGAGACCCGCCGACGGCGGTCCCCGACTTCGCGGCCGACGACGACCGGGTCGATGCCGTCGAACTCGATGGGTCGCGTCTCGTCGTGACGGCCCAACAGGGCGGCCTCGTGGCTCCTGACGTGGTGCAGGCGCTCGACCGCGACGGCCACGAAATCGTCGACCTCGAAATCTCCCGCACGTCGCTCGAAGAGGTGTTCGTCGAGATGACGAGACAGGGCGAGGGCCGCGCCACCGCGGAGGTCCAGCAATGAGCCTCACGAGTCTCGACGTGACCGGCTTCTACGCCCTCCTCCGGCGCGAAGTCCTCCGATTCGTCCGCCGACCCCGAAACACGTTCGTCCCGCCGTTCATCACCAACGTGCTGTACTTCTCGGTGTTCGGCGTCATCCTCGGCGAGCGCATCGACCAGATTGCGGGCGTCCCGTACATCCTGTTTATCCTGCCCGGCCTCATCGTGCTCGGCGCCGTCTCGAACGCCTTCGAGAACGCGTCGTTTTCCATCTTCCACGGCCGCTGGAACCGCTACATCGAAGAGGCACTCACGTCGCCGCTGTCGTACACCTCGATGGTCGGTGCGTACGTCCTCTCCAGTGCGACTCGCGGGATTCTCGTCGGCGTGCTCGTCGCTCTCATCGGCGTGTTCTTCACGGCTGTCGGGGTGGCGCAACCGTTCTATCTCGTCGCCTTCATGCTCGTCATCACGCTTCTGTTCGCGGGTCTCGGCGTCATCGGCGGTCTCTGGGCCGACGACTTCGACGACCTGACGATGATGAACCAGTTCATCCTCCGGCCGCTGGTCTTCTTCGGCGGCGTCTTCTACTCGCTCAACGAGATTCCCGAGATGTTTCGGCAGGCGTCGCTCCTCAATCCGATGATTTACATGGTCAACGGCGTCCGCTACGGCTTCCTCGGCGTCACCGAAGTGGACCCGAACCTCTCGTTGGGAGTCCTCTCCGCACTCACGTTCGTCGTCGTCGCGGTGAACGTCGCTCTGTTCCGGCGTGGGTACGGTCTAACCGACTAATACTGTCGCGAGATTCCTACTTTACCACTCGGAGACCACCAGTATCCAGTTTATTTCTACAATTTTGTTTTTACAAATGACAAGTATTTTGACAGTCGGTTTGGTAGTTTGGGTCGCTGTATGGTATCCAAACCCTCCAACGCGACGACGAGGAAGACGGTATACATCCTCGCTCTCGTCGCGGCCGTCCTAGTTGGAGCATTCCTCGCCCCCATCGTTTCCGATGCGGTCGCCCCTGAACCCGACAGGGTTGCGGTCATCTCGGTCGATGGGTACATCTCCTCTAACACAGCTGACCAGCTGGAAGAGGACCTCGAAGAAGTGCGAGAGAACGAATCCATCAAGGCCGTCGTCCTAAAGGTCGACAGTCCTGGTGGCTCAGCATCCGCCTCTGAGCGGATGTACCTCGCGGTGAACCGGACTGCAAAGGAGATGCCGGTCGTCTCCAGCGTCCAAGGAATGGGCGCGTCCGGTGCGTACTACACGATGCTGCCGTCGGAGCACATCTACGCGACCCCATCGTCCATGGTCGGGAGCGTCGGTGTCCGCGGGTCGAAACCAATGCCATCTGGCGGGAACGAGATTCGAACGGGCCCGGACAAGGCATCCACGACGATGGACCAGCGTGAGGCTCAAATCGAGACGCTCAAGCGAGGCTTCGTCGGCAGTGTGATGAAACACCGCAGCGACGAACTCACGATGTCTCGCCAGGAAGTCGCCTACGCGAAGGTCTACACTGGTGCTCGCGCGTCCCAGAACGGGTACGTCGACGACATCGGCACGCTGCAGAAGGCCATCGACCACGCGGCCAACGAAGCTGGTCTCGACAGCTACGAAGTCGTCGAGAAGGAGCCAGCAAACCGCTTCGGAATCTTCCTGTTCAGTGAGCGGAACGGCAACGCGACCGTTGTCGTCGAGAAGAGTCCCGTCGGATACGATGGCGTTCGAACGTCGGAGTTCCTGATGGTGTACGGTCAGGTTCAGTACGAAGATGAGGTGATTGGAAATGTCTCAGCGTAACCTCCTCGGCGGTGTGGCCGTCTTCGTGGTTGTCGTCGCCCTCATCGTGGTCGGCGCAGCCATCGTGCCGTACGCACAGGCGTTCACGAGTAGCGAACAGACGAATACGACTAACGTTGCGAAACAGCAGTACGACGCGAGCGAACTCGTCGTCACGCCCGCGCCCGACGCCGGGACGGTGAAGATGGACGCCAACACGGAGTCTAAGACGGTCGTCATCGACGTCGCTCACGAAAACGACGTGAGTGAGAAGGGCATCCAACCCCTCGTCGATGCGCTCGTCGCCAACGGACACAACGTGAAGTATCTGACCCGCGACGACGCGCGGCAGAACTTCAACTCCACGCTCCGTAAGGCCGACGCGTTCGTGGTCGTCAACCCCGAACGGACCTACAAGACCAAGCAGCTCGACGCGCTTCGGAAGTTCGAAGACGCCGGCGGCCGAGTCGCCCTTATCGGTGACCCGCAGTCCGCACAGGGCATGAGCCTCTTTGGTCTCTTCGCACCCATGCCGCGCGGTGGGTCCGGCGGTGACGCTGGACTGACCTCCGATTACGGTATCACGTTCGGGTCGTCGTCGCTGTACAACATGCACGACTACTACCTGAACCACCAGAACGTCTACGCCACGCCGCAGAGCAACAGCTCGCTGACGGAAGGCGTCGACAAGGTCGTCTTCCGCGACGCTGCACCGGTCTCCCTCTCGTCTGACGCCGGTTCGGCTGTCCTCGCCACGGGCGACCAGACGAGAATCGAGACTTCGCGTCAGTCGGGGCCGTTCACCGTCGCCGTGCAGGGTGACAACGTCGTCGCCATCGGTGACTCCGACTTCATGTCCACCCAATCGGCCTACGAGGCCGACAACGAGGTCCTCGTCGGCAACCTCGCCGACTTCCTCGTCACTGGTGACAAGACCGAAGGCGCTCCGGAACCGGTCTCGACCGGCCAGAACTCCGGTCCGCCGCGCGCCCCCGCGTAAGCTCGCTCTCTGAACACGCGCAGCCATCATTTTTCATTTTCTCGACCGCAGAGCGGACGCTCACGTCGGACGCTGCGACGTAGGGACAGCATCTCACTCCTCGTCGCCGCCGTCTGTCGTCGCCGCTGATTCGAATCCGTCGCTCGCCTTGAGACGGTCGACGAGGCGGTCGAGCGCCTCGGGCGGAATCGCCTCCACGTCACCCGATTGGACGCCCCAGAGCGTCGCGTACAGCCCGCCTCGTGCGACCAGTTCGTCGTGCGTGCCGGATTCGACGACTCGCCCGTCGTCGAGGACGACGATGCGGTCGGCGTGTCGAATCGTCGAGAGGCGGTGGGCGATGACGAGCGTCGTTCGCCCTGCGGTCAATCGGTCGAGCGCGCGCTGAATGAGTAGCTCAGTCTCGGTGTCGACGGCGCTCGTCGCCTCGTCGAGGACGAGAATCCGCGGGTCCTGAAGCATCGCGCGGGCGATAGACAGACGCTGGCGCTGGCCGCCCGAGAGTTTCACGCCGCGCTCGCCGATTCGGGTGTCGTAGCCGTTCGGAAGCCGCGAGACGAAGTCGTGGGCTTCGGCCGCTGTCGCGGCCGCGACCATCTTGGACTCGCTCGTAGCGTCGAACGTCCCGTACAGGAGGTTCTCGCGGACCGTCCCGTCGAAAAGATACACGTCTTGGCTGACGTAGCCCACTGCCGACCTGAGGTCCCGTATCGGGATGGTCCGAACGTCGCGTCTATCGACTCGGACCGCACCGTCTGTCACCTCGTACAAGCGCAAGAGGAGTTTTGCGGCGGTCGACTTTCCCGCGCCGGTGGGGCCGACGAGTGCGACTGTCTCACCGGGTGCGGCCGCGAACGACACGTCTTCGAGCACCTCGCGTCCGTCGGCGTAGGCGAACGAGACGCGGTCGAATTCGATGTGCCCTTCGATGTGGTCGAGAGCCGCGGCGTCGGGGTCGTCGGCGACGACGACCTCGCGGTCTGCGAGGTCGAAGATTCGCTCACCCGACGCACGGGCGTTCTCGTAGGCGTTGACGATTCGCCCGGCTCCCGAGAGGGGGTCGATGAATCGCTGGGTCATAAAGAGGAACGTGACGAACTCGCCGACGAGGAGGTCACCGGTAAAAGGCGCTGGCGGGCCGAAGATGAGCCAGACGCCGCCGATTGCGAAGGTGGCTGCAAAGGCGACGCCCGCGAGGAGTTCCATCGACGGCTGGTAGAGGTAGTCGAGTCTGACCACGGCGAGCGCGCGCTCGTAGTAGTCCATCGACGCCTCGGCGACGCGTTCGGTCTCGTAGGGTTCGGTGGTCGAGGCTTTGATGACCTCGATTCCGGCGACGTTGTTCTCGATGCGGGTGTTGAGCGCGCCGACGCTCTCGCGGAGCGACCGGTACATCGGCCGAATCGTCTGCATGAACCAGACGGTGAAGACGGCGAGAAGCGGGACGGCCACGAGCGTCACCACTGCGAGTTGGGCGTTCAGGTAGAACAGCACGCCCGCGATACCGACAACCGCAACCACGAGTTGCAGGCCGCCGGAGAGCGTGCTGTCGAGGAACGTCCGGAGGTTGCGCACGTCGCTGTTGAGAATCGACAGGAGTTCGCCGGTCTGCTTGTCGTCGAAGAACGCCATGTCGAGCCGCTGGAGCGCGTCGTAGGTGTCGACGCGAACGGCGTGCTGGACGCGATTCGAGTAGACTGCGAGGCCGAGGCCCTGCACCCACGAGAGGCCGACACCGGCGGCAAACGCCCCGATGACGAGCCAAAAACTCAGCCAGAACTGCCCGGCGACAGTCGATGGAATCCACTCTCCCGGAACGAACGGGAGTCGATACGGCGCGTTCTGGAAGAACACCGCGTCGATGGCGACGCCCAGCACCAGTGCCGGAACGACGCCGACCAGCCGACCGAAGACGCTCGCTATCAGCCCGGCGACGAACCACGGGAGGTTTTCCCGACCGTATTCCCTGAACAGACGGACCATCGGGTCGCGTCCGGATTGGTGGCTCACTTACTGGAGGTTAGCGTCCAGCAGATATGACGTGCGCGGTGGGGGTTCTCTACGCCCACTTTGCAACGATATAACTCCACAATCGATTTCACACCGCCCTCAAGAACGGATGTAATGAACCGCCGGTCCCTCCTCGCTTCGATTGGCGCGACGACCACGGCACTCACTGCAGGGTGCATCTCGTCGCTCGAAGAGACGCTCGGCCCCTCGGTTCGTCTCGGGTGGTTCGGCGTCCACAACATCGACACCGAACCCCACGAGTTCGACCTGCTGGTGATTCGAGACGGAACAGAAGTCCACTACTCGTCTCACGACGTTCGGGGGCGAACAGGCAGTTTCAACGACGGCGCAGTCGCGGATTGCGATTGGGGCGACGTCCCCGGCGATTACGAGGTGGCCGTTCGTGTCGACGACGGAGATTGGAACGAACGGTCAGTCACGTCGCGCGACGCGGACTGCGTCGTCGCGAACGCCCAGTATCTCGACGACTCCGAGCCCTCGAAATACCGCGACGGACACAGCCTCACGATTTCCGTCATCGAGGAGTGCAATCCCGACCACTACGACCGGATGTGTTCCTTCGTGACTCGATAGCCGGGGTACTACTCTCGCCGCCATGAGTGGACAGTCCTAAGACGCTCTCGGGCGGACTCCGTCTATGCGCCAATTCATCGTCCTCGGCCACGACGCCCCGACGACGCCCGACTTCTCGCTCGACGACATCGCGGGCGGTGCGGGTCGCCTCGACGTGCTCTGTCGCTGTGTCAACTCCGCGTTCTTCCTCTCGCACGCGATTCGCGAGGACGTGCGCGTCCACCTCGTCCTCGGCGACGAGTACACCGTCCGCTTCGAAGGCTCCGAGTTGCGGCGGCTCAACCCCGACGAGCGCTCGACGGCCGCCCTGATTCGCAAGGCGCTGGAGAAACGCGACGAAGCGATTGGCCACATGCCCGCGGAGTCGTCGCCGGGGGTCTCGATTCGCCGGATGGGCTTCGAGACCACGCTGGAGGACGCCGCGCGCGACGCGACCGTGGTGGAGTTGCACGAAGACGGCGACCCGGTCGTGGATGTCGAACCCCCGGAGAATCCGCTGTTCGTGCTCTCGGACCACAACGACTTCACCGAGGCTGAGGCCGAGTTGTTGACCGAGGCGTCGGACCAGCGGGTTCGACTCGGCCCCGAGGTGCTGCACGCCGACCACTCGATTACGGTGGCGCACAACTACCTCGACACGGCGGGCTATTCGCAGTACTGAGTCGTATGCTACACGGTCTGTCAGTTGTAGCTAATCACAACTGTTAAAGCCGACCGTGGCTTGCGTCAGAATGCGGGCCGGTGGGGTAGCTTGGTATCCTTCGGCCTTCGGGTGGCCGTAACCTCAGTTCGAATCTGAGCCGGCCCATATTCTCCCCACCTCTCACAGACCACGAGCGACAGCGAGTGGTCCGAGAGGTGGTGGAGATCTCACCCGGTGAAGATTCGAATCAGGGAACGAACGAAGTGAGTGACCGTGGTTCACGCGAGCATAGCGAGCGTGAAGATGCGAGACGGAGTCTCGCTGGATTCGAACCTGAGCCGTTCCTGCGACCGGAGTGAGCGGGTGCTTGTGACGAGCGAAGCGAGTCACAGTGGCCCATTTCCACCCCACCTGTCGTAGCGTCGTTTCGTCGCCAAATTCCCCGAAATAGACGCTGGAAACCACCGCTGCTCTCGACAAGATACTCCAGAATTCTCTCGTCTCAAATCGTCATCCAGTCACCCGATAACAGATTCCGGAGTGATGAGCGTGGCACCAAGAAATCCGGCCAGTAAGAGCATTGTTGTGAGGCGAAGCACACCAGCCGTCTTCCGTCGGTGTTTTGGAAGGGATTCAGCCACCCCCGACAAGGTGAACCCGGCGACCAGGACGAGTAGCCAACTGCTCGATGTGGAATTCCGGGGCAGACTGAAATACAGGTACGTGAGCAAGAAGACGACTGCTCCGGAGAACTGAATGAGCGCATTTGGACGGCCGGAGGGTTCACTGAACAAAACGTCAGTGATTATGGAGGGCATCAAACAGGTACTCAAATTCGAGGCATAAATAGTAGGTGTGTTGACTTCTTCTTCACCACAGGACTCGACAGTTGCAACAGTGTACATCCACTTTTCTCCACGATGAAATGACGGCTACCAATAAGATTATGACACTCATTTCACACCTTTTCGTATGGATAGGCGGTCTCTGATTAAGGCTCTCCCACTCGGTTTGATTTCACTTTTGTCTGGGTGTAGTGGGCATCCGCTTCCGCCCCCACGAGGGACGGTAATTGGTCGAACCGTCGTTGGTCAGCGTGAGGGGCGCAGCGTTCGCATCGGGAGTGTGAACCAGAGTCCCCGAAGCAACTCGGATAGTCCAGAAACGACCGGCGCACCTATCGGATTCGTTCTGAACGATTCGACGTACGAGGACGTGTCTGAGGCGTACGACGACGTGAGATGCTACGTTTCGATTCGCCACGAAGGGTACGATGGACTCCGAAACGCTCCCGCAACGAGCGACGTCATCCACTACGCTACTGACAGAACGCTGTTCAACGCGGCCCAATTTGGCGACTTTGTCGTCATCACGACAGGCCTCGATAATTCACTCACGGGATTCCATCGTATCGTCAGAAGCGGCCGGGTCGTTCGCAAACCTACACAAGTGAGTGACACTGACGCCGATGTTGCCTCCGAGTATCCGGGGTACATCGTCTTGAGCCACAACTTCGAGAGTGGCGCTTCACGAAAACGATATCCGGCGACTCGAAACGTGTACTCGAACGTCGAACGCGGCCAGACGAGTACATTCGGACTCCAGCGCGAGTCGACCCCCTCTGGAACACACTACCTCTATCTGGACGCTCTCGACCCATCTCGGTCGTGGACCATCTTATAGCTCGATTTATTTTCTCGCCTCCACACTCCCGAGTCGTGAACACGAACGAGCGAACCGTCTCTCGTTTTTTCGTCCTCCTCGGCGCAGTCGTCGCAGCCGTGTTGCTCCTGCGAGTCTACTATCTGCTCATCGACCACCTCGGACACGAGGGCATCGTGGACAACGTGCTCTCGCTGCAAGTCCAGTTCATCGTCGCCGCGGCCGTGTCTATCGTCCTGTCGCAACTGCTTCGCATCTCTCGTTTCGTCGCCGACCAACTCGAACACAGAACGAGGCTCGTCACGGAGCCGAACGAGAAAGTGTTCTACGCCGGATTCGTGCTCGTGTTCTGTCTGTTCCAACTCGTCGGGGCGATACAGGCGATATTCCGCCCGGCCGTGTACACCATCGTTCTCGAATCCCTCTTCGATTGGTCGCTCAACGTCGAACTACGGCCGAACAACACGGTCGTGCTCGGAATCCTGTCGAGTCTCTCTATCGGTGCGTATTCACTGTTCATGGACTGCTGGGCGTTGCTTTGGAGTGGCGAGTTGGACGACTTCTAGACGCACGCGTGCCGACGCAGCCCTCGATAACGACTGACTGACCGCCTCCGTGGGCACAAGAGCTATGGGTTGCCCTCGGTTGCACCTCGTATAGCATGCCCCTTCGGAACTCACATGCGCTCCGGGTCCACCACGCAGCCGAGTGGTGCGACGACGAGCGCTCGGCGGTGAGACGATGAGAGACCGGACGGGCCTTCATCGACGGACGCTCCTCGGCACACTCGCGACTGCCGGGCTTTCGTCGATTGCCGGTTGTTCCGCGTTCCAGCGTGGCGACGACCAGTCTACGTCCGGTGTCTCAGACGACTCCGCCCGCGACCTCGCGGTCCGGTTCGCACCGATGCTGTACTTCGACGAGTACGAGACGTGGTTCCCGACAGACCCACGCCGATACACCAGCGAGCGAGACGGCGAGACGGTCGTCGATGGGTTCGACGCGTTCGACGGGTACCACGCCCGAGTCGCCGACACCGGCGAGCAGGCACCCGACCCGACGGTGTTCTACAACGTCGTCCGATACGCCGAGTCGCCTCTCGTGGTCGTCCAGTACTGGCTGTACTCGGCGTTCGACCAGTTCACGACCAACTTCCACTGGCACGACTGGGAAGTCCTGCACGTCTTCGTGGACGTGGGCGACGGTGGCAGTGGTGGCGACGGTGGCAGTGGTGGCGACGGTGGCAGTGGTGGTGACGGCGACAGCAACGACGACAACAGCGGGAGCGGCAGCATCGACCCCGAGTCCGCCGCCCCCCAGTTGTACGTCGCCAGTTCGCACTCGCGGAAGGTCCCCAACAACGAGTTCCTCGACCCGGACCCCGAGCGCGTGCCGCGTATCCTCTCGGAACTCGGGTCGCACTCCAGTACCCTCTCGCTCAACGACAGCCACGACCGATTCCAGCGGGTTCCGTCCGGGGACTCGTTCGCCGACATCACCAACCGCGCACTCGAACGCCTCGAAGACGTCGCGGAACTCCCTATCGCATATGGCCTGCCGCGGGACGAGGGCGCGGCGCTTCCGTACGTCGTCCCGGAGTTAGACGGCAAGCCGATTTACGAGGACGACCGTCTTCCGTCGGTTGCGCGCGACGCCCTCGTCGACGAGTCGCTGACCGTCCGGTCGTTCGACGCGCTGTCGTCCCCGCCGACAGACCTCCCGAAGCGTGCCACCGGATTGGTGTTCGACCACGAAGCGCGCGACAGCGACGCCGACGTAGCGTACACGCTCGTTCCGACGAGCGAAGTCGAGTCCATCGCGGACTTCGTCGGCCCGCAACTGAGCTTCGAGTTCGCCGTCCCGCAGTTCGCCGAAGACGCCATCGCGGGCCACATCACGACGACGAGCGCGCCGTGGAGTCAGCCTCGATACGAGAATCCGGCCGAAGACATTAGCGAACCCATCCACCGGGCCGCGCTGGCCGAGCGATACGATGCCATCGGCGACCCGCCAGCCGTCAACACGCTCTTCGTCCAAATCACCGAGGCGGTCACGACCGATGACGCCCCCGAAAACGAGGGGCTGACGACGCAGCAGTCGGCCACCGAATCGGTCGTGCTGCTCGAAAGCGACCCCGAGGCGGTGCCGACGTTCGGCGGGACGGCGGTGCTTCGAGATGTGCCGTCCGGCGAGCACCGACTCACCGTCAACGGTGCGGGTCGCGCGCCTCACAGCGAGCAGGTGCGTATTGACGACGCCCTCGTAACCGGCGGCGTCGGAGGCGAGATTCCGCTCGTTGCGCGCGAGTCGGCGACCAAACTCGAAGTCGATGCCGACGGAGCTGACAGCGACCTTTCGGACCTTGCGCTTGAAGACGACTTCGCGGGACGACTGTACGACGCACCTGTGGCTGGTCCCGATGCCGTCTACGTCCACAGCGGCGGCGCGTACACGGTCGAAGTGCGCGATACAGACGACGAAATTGGTGCGTTCCGCGTCAACCCCGACCCGGACGCTGGCTCCGACGCCGAGTCGGCCGCTCCGCCGGGTGTTCGCATCGACGAGCCGAACACCGGCAAAGGGTCGCTCGCGTCGTTCCTCGCGGCCATCGCCGAAGAGACACAGGCAGCCGTCGAAGCCGCCGGGAACCAATCCGAGGACGGAAGCGAAGCAAACGGCGGCCAGCAGGGCGGCGGTTCTTCGAACGCCGTTCAGGGACTCGCACAAGCGCTCGCCGCCGTCGCGGAAGCGGCCCAGCGTGCCGCAACGCGCGCCGAGGCAGGCGACCGCGGGCAGGCCGACGCGAGCCTCGAAACTGTCGCGTCACGACTCGACCGGGTTGCTGAACGACTCGCTGAGGCTCGAAGCGACCTCCCGGGCGGTCTCTCGAAGGCGACCGAGCGCCGACTTCAGCAGGCGCGCCGCCGGAGCGAACAGGCGCGTGCCGCGAAGAAGCTCTAATTCGGTGGTCGGCTCGTTTGATTCGGTGTTCAGGTAGTCCGACCCGGTGGTCGAACAGCGGGCGTCGATGCCGCCCGACCACCTCGTTTATCCCCACCTGTCCCCTCCATTCGACGATGACTGACGCCCTCTCCTTCGACGTGACCAGCGTCGAGGACGTCGCCGCCAACCGCGACGAAGTCGTCTCGGCGGTGCAAGCCCACGCCGGGACAATCGCGCGCGAACTCGCCATCCTCCAGGGCGGCGACTACGGACAGGAGACGTTCAAGACACGCCGTGGAACGTGGACGCTGAAGTACGAAGCCGGTGCCATCCAGTACCTTCGATTCAAGGGCAAATCCGGCGGCGAGACCTACGTCGTCTCGACCAAGCAACCCCCCGAGCCGAAGCCGTTGGCGACGGCGATGCAGGACTACCCGGCGTTCGTCGAGGCGTACAACGAGCACGTCGAATCGCTCGACGGCGTCCTCGACGACGTGCCGACCGAGTTCCCGTCGGTCACGACGACCGAAGAACTCGTCTCCGAGCGCGACCGTATCGTCTCGACCATTCGCGAGGTATCGAACACCATCGCGGGCGAACTGACGCGATTCGACGGCGAGTACGGGACCTTCGCACAGCGCGTCAACGGAACACGCTGGGAGCTGAAATGGGACGGCCCGCAGGCGTCGTACCTCCGGGTCGGCGGTGAAGGTGGCGTCTATCTGGTCTCGCAGTACCAGCCACCGTCGGCACCGGACGTGCGGGAACTCGCCGAGGGCTTTGTCGGATTCGTCGAAGCGTACAACGAGTACGTCGAAGAGTTAGAAGCTGACTTGGCGACGGTCTCGTTCGAAGACGCGACGTGACGTAACGCATTTTGTGGTCAGGGTGCGGCGGTGTCCAGGTCCTGCCGAACCCATCGCCTGCGCTGTATTTCCGAACGCTTATCGCGCTCGTTTCGCACATCAACACCGATGGCGAGTCAATCGAATGGACGAGTGGGAATGACGCTCGTCCTCGTCGGAGTCGTGGCTGTCGTGGCGACACTCGGTCTGGGTGCAGCCTTCGCGCCCGACATCGGTGCCGCGACGAACAGCGACGACGCGCAGCAAGCCCGAACGACGCTTGTCGGGTCACAGGGTGGTGGGCCCGGACTCCACGAAGACGGGAGCGTCTACCTCCTCAACGACACCTCCGTCTCGTGGCGCGTCGCCGACGCCGACAGCTACTTCGACGTGACGAAATTAGAAGACGGCCGCATCGCCGCGGGCTTCATGCACAGCGGCTACGAGGAGTGTGGCCCGTACGAATCACCGTGTACCCACACCGGGTATCGAATCATCGACCCTGACGCAGAGGGCGGCGCACAGACCGTCGAGGAGTGGAGTTTCCCCGTTCGGTCGCGCGCGAACAGCGAGGTCCACGACGTGGAAGTCCTCGACTCGGGCGAGATACTCATGACCGACATGGACCGCGAGCGCGTCTTTACGGTCCGTGACGGCGAGGTGACGTGGCAGTGGAACGCCTCGTCGATGTACGACGCCCCCGCCGACCCGACCAAGACCGACTGGCTCCACATCAACGACGTGGACGTCATCGGCGAGGACCGCTATCTCGTCTCGGTCCGGAACGCGAACCAGTTGGTCATCATCGAGCGCGGTTCGGGCGTCGTCGACGTCATCAACGAAGACGACGACGGCGACGGCAAGGGCGACCCCGAGGTCATGCTCCGCCAGCACAACCCGCAGTGGTTGGGCGACGGTGCAGTTCTCGTCGCCGACAGCGAGAACAACCGCATCATCGAACTCCACGAGAACGACGCTGGCGACTGGGAAATCGCGTGGTCGGTTCGGAGCGCACAGGGCGTCTCCTTCCGGTGGCCCCGCGACGCCGACCGCCTGCCGAACGGCAACACGCTCATCACCGACTCGGCGAATCAGCGCATCGTCGAGGTAAACCGCACCGGGACAGTCGTCTGGAGCGTCAAGACCGACCTCATCCCGTACGAGGCAGAGCGCCTCCCAGTCGGTGAGACGGTCGGCGGCCCACAGTCCGATGCGGCACTGGATGACGAACACGAGTCCGAGGAGATTCCGGTCCTCTCGCCGCTCCTCACGGGCATTCGAGCGAGCTATCCGCTTCCGTACTGGCTCGCCGAGGGGCACCTCGCGGGCGTCCTCTTCGGACTGCTCTCGATGTGCGCCGGGTCGGGTATCGTCGTTCGGAATCGAATCGACTGGTAATTCGGAATCGAACCGACTGGTAATCGCCACTCTGTCACCTCCTTCACGGGGGTGACCGCGACACTTTTGCACCCGCCGTGGCCACGTCCCCCCATGGCAGACGACGACCTCGCGTGGGAGACGACCGACACGCGAATCGACTACACGTGTCCGGGGTTCGACATCCGGATGGACGACGTTCGGCTTCCCGACGGCACGGAGACTGATTTTCACTACGTCGACGAACCGCCCGCGGTGGTGATTCTTCCCTTCACCGCCGACGGCGACGTGGTCGTCATCGACGAGTGGCGGCAGGCGGTCGAGCGAACCAACCGGGGCCTCCCGGCCGGTGGAACCGAGGCGGGTGACGACGACTACGAGGCCGCCGCACACCGCGAACTCACCGAGGAGACGGGCTACGTCGCCGAAACGATGGAACCGCTCGTAACCGTCGAACCCGCCAACGGCATCGCCAACTCGGTGTTTCACTACTTCGTCGCCCGCGGGTGTGAAAAACAGGAAGCCCAACGACTCGATTTCAACGAGAGCATCCGTCCGACGACCGTGGCGTACGACGAGTTGCTGCAGTCGGTCAGAGACGGTGACGTTCGAGACGGACGGACCGCGCTCGGGGTCCTCCACTACGAGTTGACACAGGGGTAGTCGCGGCCGCGACGGTGGGAGTCGGGTGACTCGTCGCCCAATGCGGGAAGGATTTTCACGACAGGGGTCTTACCACTCGTTCGTGGTTACTACGACGCGCCTCTTCGATTCGGTTTGGTCCCTCGCTGCGGCGCTCACCGTCGGTGGCGGTGGGCTCCTCGTTGGGACGATACTTGTCATCGTGACGCAACTCACGATGGTCAGCGCTGGCATCGAACTGACTCCCTTCATGCTCATCGTGATGTCGCTCATCCTGTTGCAGGGCATCGCGTTCGGGGGCGTTGCGCTTCTCTACGCGCGCTTCCGCGGCTTCGGTATCGACCACTTCGGTGTCCGAGTCCCCTCGCTCCGTGAGGTCGCCGCTATCGTGCTCGGGTACGTCCTCGCACTCGGTGCGGCCTTCACTGGTGCCTTCCTGATTCAGACGATTGGCGTCGAAGCTGGGTCGAATCAGGTCACCGAAATCGCCACGCAAGACCCCGAAGTCCTCCTCCTTCTCGTCCCGGCGTCGTTCCTCCTCATCGGTCCGGGCGAGGAACTGCTGTTCCGCGGCGTCGTCCAGAACCGTATCCGCGAGTCGTTCGGCCCCGTGTCGGGTATCGCCCTCGCGAGCGCCATCTTCGCCGCGATTCACTTCGTCGCGTTGACCGGCGGCGCGAGTGCCCGCCTCGTCACTATCGGCATCCTCTTTTTCCCGAGTCTCGTCTTCGGGACGGCCTACGAACTGACCGATAACCTCGTGGTGCCCGCGCTCATCCACGGCACGTACAACGCGACGCTGTTCACCATCGCCTACATCGCGTTCAAGGTGATGGAGATGAATCCCGACGCGATGCCCTCCGTGCTGTTCTTCTGAGTCTCGGAGTCCGAGGTTAGGGCTCTCCCGACTCGTATTCTGCATCGTCAGTGTCGAAAAAGCCGGAGTACGAACTGTCCTCGGTACTCCCCGGCGGCGACCCGACGTAGACGCCGACTTTGTCGATATCCGGGTGGAGCGTCACGTCCGGGTCGCACATCGTCGAGACGGCGAGATACCGAAGCGGTTCGTCGCCGTCGTTGACGACACAGTGTGCGCCGGATTCGTCGGCTGGACAGGGGACGTAGTCGCCGTCGCGGAGCGTGTACGTCTCGCCGCCGAGGCGGAGCGTGCCGGTCCCCGAGAGGACGTACAGCGCCTCTTCGTTGGCCGCGTGGTAGTGGTACGACCACGGCTGACTACCGGGTGGGAGTTCGTAGAGGCTACACCCGAGTTGGTCGCTCCCGGCCGCGTCGCCTAGTTGTTTCTGCTTGAACGTGCCTTCGACGCCCTCGTGTTCGACCCAGTCGAGGTCGGACTCGTTTCGGGGGTGCATACGGGGTGTCCCACGGCGTCGAGAAAAAGTGTTTGTGGGCTGTCGGAGCAGGGACCGTGTGGTCGCTGGCTGCGGGATTCCGGGTCAGTTCGGGTGCCCTCGCCCGAGGTCAGTTCAGTTGTTCAGCGTGACCTCTCCGTTAGCCGCCGAGCCGTCGTGTTCCGTCGTCGTGGACGTCGACTGTTGGCTGGTAGTGTCTCCCGACGCCGACTGCTGGCTGCTCACGTCGGTGCCAACTGACTGTTGACCGAGGGTGACGTCGGATGCCGAGTCGCTGGAGTCGAACTGGCCGACGAGCGACTGGAGTCTCTGTGCGCGCTCCGAGAGCGCTTCCGACGCGGATGCAATCTCCTGGGTCGTCGCCGTCTGCTCTTCGGCCGCCGCCGAGACGTTCTGCGCCTCGGAGGCCGTCTTGTCGCTGAGGTTCGTAATCTCGTCCATCGTCGTGACGACCTCTTGGGTCGACTGCGCCTGTTCGTCGGTGGCGCTGCTGATAGACTGGATGGCGTCGTTGCTCTCTTCGATTTTGCCGACGATTTCTTCGAGCACGTCGACGGTCTCGCCGACCGTCTCACGGCTGGATTCGACCTCGGCTCGGGTCTCGAAGGTGTCTTCGGCGACGTTTTCGGTGGACGTTTCGATGTCCTCGATGAGTGATTCGACTTCCTGGGTCGCGTCGGCGGTCTCTTCGGCGAGCGTCTTCACTTCGCTCGCGACGACGGCGAACCCTTCGCCCGCATCGCCAGCGCCCGCCGCCTCGATAGAGGCGTTGAGCGCGAGGATGCTCGTCTTCTCGGCGATATCGTCGATTAGCTCGACGACTTCGCTAATCTCCGTGACGGACTGCTGGAGGTCTTCGACTTCGGAGACGGTCTCGGCCGAACGCGACTCCAGTTGTTCCATCTTCTCGATGGTCGAACTGGCGGCTTGCCGGCTCTCTTTGGCGCGGTCGACGGTCCGCCGCGACTCGCGAGCAATCTCTTCGGAGGACGACGCAATCTCCTCGATGGTCGCAGAGAGGTTGCTCAGTTCGGATTCTGCGGCGTTGAGGTTCCGGTGTTGCGTCTCGTTGCTCGCGGAAATCTCTTCGATACTCTCGGCGACGTCGGCGCTGGTGACTTTCACCGCGTTCGCGCTCGCGGTGACGTCCGAACTCTCGTCGTCGACCTGCGCGGCGAACGTCTGTATCTGGGTGATGACCGAGTCGATGGAGTTCATCATCTCGTTGAAGCCCTCACCGATGCGCTGCATCGCGTCGTTTTGACTCTCCGCGTCGACGCGGACGGTGAGGTCGCCGGCTGCGGCGTTCTCCATCGCTTCACCGTACTCCTCGGCCTGCTGTTCGAGGTCGGTCGTGAGCGCGTCGAGTTGCGAGCGCTGTTCTTCGGCTTCTTGGCTCTTTGCCTCCGCGTCGGCGACGAGTTCTTTCATGTCCTCGACGATAGCGAGCGTCGCGGTGCCGCCGATTGCGAACACGGCAACAGTCGCGGTCATAAGCGGCCCGGTCACGAGGTCAAACACCGCTGCGTAGATACCTGCTTTTTCGAGTGCGAGGCTGAACGTCCACATCACGCCCAGAATAGACCCGAACGAGAACGTGAGCCAGAATGGTGCTTCTGCGTCGCTGTCGCGGTAGTTGAGCCACCCCAGCGCTGCTGCACCGACGAAGCCGAGCATCCCGATGGCGTCGAAGATTGGAGCGATTCCGACCATCGTTATTCACCCGCCGTGATGACTTCTTTCCGACGGACGTACGCTGCTGCGAGGAACATGACGCCTGCTAAGCCGATTCCGACGCCGTGTTCGACGAGGTTCAACACTGGCTCGAGGGCGAACGTTTCGAGGTTCGTCGCCAGCATCCCGACGACGAGCAACACGTAGCCCGCGGTGAACAGTTTCGTCTCGCTCCTGTACTGCGTGACAACCGGTATGAGTCCCACTAGGGACACGACCAGCCCAGTTACTTCGAGTGGTGATAATTCAGCCAACATTCGTCAGAACACTCGGAAGGGAGTATTTTAAATTAGTCGTCCAATTATTCGATTTTGATAATGGTAATCGAGTAAAACAAAACATATGTTAACTTATCATTTCTAGTTGTCATCTATTGCCGGTTCCCAGTGGTATATATGTGGTCTCAGGTCGCCGCCTCTCGCACGCGAACGCAACCCTTACCGCCGCGCTCACGGAAGCACCTCCATGCGCGACCACTTCGAAATCCGCGACGGGGACCTCGCCGGCCGTATCGGCCGTCTGGAAGTCCCTCGCGCGGGGGTCACTGTCGAGACGCCGGCCCTTCTGCCGGTCGTCAACCCGAATATCGATACGATTCCGCCCGCAAAACTCGAATCCGAGTTCGGCGCGGAGATTCTCATCACCAACTCCTACATCATCAAGAAGAACGACCACCTCCGCGAGGAGGCGCTCGACGTCGGTCTTCACGACATGCTGGACTTCCACGGAGCCATCATGACCGACTCGGGGTCGTTCCAACTCGCCGAGTACGGTGAAATCGACACGACGACCGAGGAGATTCTGCAGTTCCAACACGACATCGGCACGGACATCGCGACGCCCGTGGACATCCCGACGCCCCCGGACGTCGACCGCGAGCAGGCCGAAGAGGAACTCGAAGTCACGAAACAGGCTATCGCCGACGCGGAAGCCACCGAGACGGGCGATATGCTTCTCAATGCCCCTGTTCAGGGGTCGACCTACCCGGACCTTCGCGAGGAAGCCGGCCGCCACGCCGCCGCCTCCGACCTCGACGTGTTCCCGGTCGGCGCAGTCGTTCCGATGATGAACGCCTACCGCTACGCCGACATGGTCGACGCCGTCGCGGCCGCCAAGCGCGGCCTCACCGTCGACGCTCCCGTCCACCTGTTCGGCGCGGGCCACCCGATGATGCTCGCACTCGCAGTCGCGCTCGGCTGTGACCTGTTCGACTCGGCGGCCTACGCGCTCTACGCCCGCGACGGGCGCTACCTCACGGTTCGCGGAACCGAACATCTCGAAGACCTCGACTACTTCCCGTGTACCTGTCCCATCTGTACGGAGTACTCCCCCGACGACCTGCGGGCGAAGGAGTCGAAACCACAGGAGAAACTCCTCGCCGAGCACAACCTGCACGTCACGTTCGCCGAACTCCGGCGCATCAAGCAGGCCATCCGCGACGGCGACCTGATGGAACTCGTCGAAGAGCGCGCTCGCTCGCACCCCGCGATGCTCGACGGCTACCGCGCGCTTCTGGACCACGTGGACCAACTCGAACGCGAGGACCCGGCCTCGAAAGGGGCGTTCTTCTACGCCTCCAACGAGAGTGCCCACCGCCCCGAGGTCGTGCGTCACCACGACCGACTGGACCGCCTGACCGCCGAGGGCGACGTGCTTCTCACCGAAGGCGGGACGCCGTCGAACGACGAGTACGATTCGGTCTGGCGGGTCGTTCCGCCGTTCGGTCCCTTCCCGCGGGCGCTCTCCGAGACCTACCCGCTTACGGCCGAAGTGCCAGACAGACTCGACCGCGACGCCTACGAACAGGCCGCTCGCGGCGTCGCCCGACTGGCCGACGTGAATCCCGACGCGTCGCTCACGCTCGCCCACGACGACTGGCCCGCGTCGGCGCTCGAACTTGTCCCCGAATCGGTGACGACGGAGTCGCTCGCGGCCGTTACCGAGCGACTGGCGACGGAAGCGATGGCCGACGGAAACGCTGTCGAATCACCGAACGACGCCGACGAAACCGCTGCTAATACCGACGAGTAACCGGACACCCGTCGCCGCATGGTCGCGCCGCAGCGTCCCGGCGTCTTCGGAATCGGTCGATGGCCTTAGGTTCTCTCGACGTGTCACGAGAAACGATGGAGGCTGTCCTCTGGTACGTCCTTACCGGCACGCGCGGTGGTGAGAACCGCGTGCGTATCCTCCGTACTATCGATTCACAGCCACAGAACGCGAACCAACTCGCCGAGGAACTCGACCTCGACTACAAGACCGTCAGACACCATCTCGACGTCCTCATGGACAACAACGTCGTCCAGCGCAGCGGCGACGACTACGGCGCGGTGTACCTCCCCTCGGGACGGTGCCGCGCGAACTGGGAAACGGTCGAGCAGATAATCGAGCAGGTGAACTGAATATGGAGAGATTTGGGAAAGTGTATATCTGGCTGACGGGGGAAGGAACGAACGAATGAGTATCTGGGTTGACGTCGCGCGGGTCGCCGCCGCGGTCAACGTCGTCGTGCTCCTCGCACTGTCGACGATTTGGGCGCGGAACTACGTGACCTTCCGGTCGAAGCACGCCCTCGGTCTCCTCGTCTTCGGGGTGTTCCTCCTCGCAGAGAACGCACTGGCGCTCTACATGTACATCCTCGACCCCAATCTGTCGGGATGGTTCAGTACGGAGGTCCCCGTCATCGTCTGGCGGCTTATGCTGCTGCTTCACGTCTTCGAGACGATTGGACTCGCGTTCCTCGCGTGGATTACGCTCGACTGACGGGAGACCGTGACGAGCGGTGACGCGGAGCGACGCGCCGAAATTCAGTCGTTCGACTTCCGCTCGTGGGTCGGGTGTTCCGAGATGAAGACGCTCGTGTGGTCCGGGATGTCCTCTGTGACCCACGAGTTCGCACCGATACTCACGTGGTCGCCGATGGTGACTGCACCCAGTACTTTCGTTCCGGCGCCGATGACGACGCTGTCGCCGATATCCGGGTGGCGCTTGTAGCCTTTCTTCAGCATGTGCTGGTCGTTTTCTTCTTCCTCGAAGTGTAGCGCCCCGAGCGTCACGTCCTGATAGATTCGCGCCCAGTCGCCGATAGTGACCGTCTCGCCGATGACGACGCCGGTTCCGTGGTCGATAAAGAAGTAGTCGCCAATCTCCGCGCCGGGGTGGATGTCGATACCGGACTCCATCTTCGCGTACTCGGTTAGTTCGCGGGCGTACTCCGGCGCGCCAGCCTCGTAGAGGACGTGCGCGACGCGCTGGACGATGATGGCCTGCATCCCGGGGTACGACCGGATTATCTCGACGTAACTCCGCGCCGCCGGGTCGCCTTTGTACGCCGCTTCGACGTCCTTTTTCAGGGTCGCGCGGAGGTCGGGAAGGCGGTCGAGGAGCGTCTCGACCATCTCCGCAGGGTCGCCTGCGCCGTCGGTCTCGGCGTCTTTCTCGCCCGACATCTCTTGGAGGTAGGGTGCGATACCGCGGTAGCAAAGCGATGCGAACTCTCCAATCGTGTCTTCGAGCGCGGACTCGTCTTCGACGAGGTCGCCGCCGTTCCACGCGCGGGGAAAGATGAGTCGCTTGAGCAGGTGGACGTCGTCGCGCATGTGGTCGCGTCGGGGAAACACGAGCGACGTATCGGTCGGGAAGGGGTCTGTGTCCGCGCGATAGGAGGCAAAGAGGGCGCGGTGGGCATCACCGGTGTAGGTGTAGGACATTTGTTGGTCTCACTAGAGCGCTCTCCCGTATTTATTATCGGGATAGTAGCTCGCTTAGTGAGCCATATAACACGCACAACGGTGACTGTTGCGGACGCTCCAGTTCCGTTCTACGGGTGGAAATCGCCGTACTGGGGCGACATCGGGGAGAGATTTGGGTGACAGTTCGGAAAATTACCTTTTACGTGTTCGCCCCCGATTCAGACATGCGACGCACACTCGCACTGTTGATGGCACTCGTCGTCGTCGCTGGGGGCGTCCCAGTGGCCACGGCGGCACAACAGGAGACTGCGACGGTCTCCTTCGAAGACCAAACGACCGCTGGAACGACCGTAACAGTCGACACTGTCACCCTGCCCGAAGGCGGGTTCGTGACGATTCACGCCGCGTCGCTCTCCGATGGTGAAGTCCTCGGGAGCGTCGTCGGCTCGTCGACCTATCTCGAAGCAGGCACACACGAGAACGTGACCGTCCGCCTCGACGAACCGATAGCCGAGTCGGGAACCTTCGTCGCTATGCCGCACAAGGATACGGACGGTGACCGCGTCTACTCGTTCGTCGCCGACAACGGCGAGACTGACGGCCCGTACACCGCCGACGGCGGGGCAGTCGTCGACGACGCGATGGTGAACGCCAGCGCGTCCGTCTCGATGTCCGACCAGCCGACGACCGGTGACACCGTCGTCGTCGACCGCGTCGAACTCTCCCAGGGTGGCTTCGTGACGATTCACGACGCGACCGTGACCGACGGCGAGGTCTTCGAGAGCATCCGCGGCACCTCCGAGTACCTCTCTGCCGGTGTTCACGAGGACGTCCGCGTCGAGTTAGACACGCCCGTGACCGAGAACACGACGCTCGTCCCGATGGCACACAAAGACACCGACGGTGACGAAATGTACACCTTCCCGGAGACGGACGGCGAAACCGACGGTCCGTACACGGCTGACGGAAGCGCCGTCGTCGACACGGCGATGGCGATGCCCTCGGACACGGCCACCGTCGGGTACAGCGAGCAGGCTACCGGTGGCTACTCCATCGTCGTCGACTCCGCGTACCTCCCCGAAGGCGGGTTCGTGACGATTCACGACGGAACCGTCACCGATGGCGAAGTCTTCGAGAGCATCCGCGGGACGTCGATGTACCTCGACCCCGGCCTGCACCGCGACGTGCGGGTCACGCTCGACTCGCCGCTGAACGAGACGACGACGGTCGTCCCGATGGCGCACAAGGATACCGATGGTGACGAGACGTACACCTTCCCCGAATCGGAGGGCGAGAACGACGGTCCGTACACCGCTGACGGGAGCGCAGTCATCGACAGCGGCAACGCGACTGTCTCCGCGAGCGTCTCGTACAGTCCCAAATCCTCCGACGGCATGACCGTCACCGTCGACCGCGCCGAACTCTCTGAGGGCGGCTTCGTCGTCATCCACGACCCCGAACTCTCCGGCGGCGCAGTCTTCGACAGCGTCATCGGAGCCTCCGAGTACCTCCCCGCTGGCGTCCACGAGGACGTGACGGTGACGCTCGACGAACCGATGCGCTCCTCGCAGGTCCTCACGCCCATGGCGCACAAGGACACTGACGGCGACGAGATGTACACCTTCGACGAGTCTGAAGGCGAGGCCGACGGCCCCTACGTGGCGAACGGCGGCGCAGTGGTCGCCAGCGCGGACACCTCGGTGAATGCAGTGGTGTCTGCGGCTGACCAGTCCGGCGACGGCACGACCGTGATGGTCGATTCCGTCACGCTCCACAACGGCGGCTTCGTGACGATTCACGACGCGACCGTGACCGACGGTGAGGTCTTCGAGAGCATCCGCGGGACCTCCGAGTACCTCGGCCCCGGGACGCACGAAAACGTCGAAATCACCCTCGACGAACCGCTCGAAGAATCTGGCACGCTCGTCCCGATGGCGCACCGCGACACCGACGGTGACGAGACCTACGACTTCCCGGCCAGTGAAGGCGCAGACGACGGCCCGTACGTGGCTGCCGGGAGTGCAGTCGTCGATACGGCCGCCTACACGGTCGAGGGCATGGAGACCGAGATGGACTCCGACGAAGAGATGGACTCCGACGAGGAGATGACCACGGAGACCATGGCGGACGACTCGACGACCGAATCGATGGACGATTCGGAGATGACCGACGAGTCCAACACCGACGTGCCCGGCTTCGGTATCGCCGTCGCGCTCGTGGCGCTCGTCGCCGCGGCGCTCCTGGCGCGTCGCCGCTAACCCCGCTGACGAACCAAACTCCACGCCGCCCGATTTTTCGTACGCCGCGCGGGCGGCCACCCGTCACCACCCACGCCCACTTCGGACGGCGACTCCCCTTCCAGTCCGGGCAGTAGGCCCTTCCAACCTCGGGGACTCACCCTCCCCGGGAGCCAACGCCCCTCCCCGCGCGGCACCAGCCCCGTTGGGGCTTTTTGTTTTGTTGAAACGAGTAGCGCTATGATTGGTGCGCAGTATATCGAGTAAGACCACTCACAGGTCTGACCAAAGATACTGCTAAGCCATTGCCGCCGTCATACTGACATGAGCCGCCTCACTGACCAAGCGATAGTCCTCGATATCTCCTTGCCCGATGTCCGTGACGCTGCATACTCGCTGGCACTCGGAACGGTCCTCTTTTTCGGTGGCGTTGCCGTCCTCGTCTAGTTCATAAAGTTGAGTATAATAACCGAGAGGATGATACAGAATCCTATTTAGACGACCATGGATATGACGCCCCTACACACTATGTATGGATATCTGGCTGCCTGAAGTCATTCTCTGACCCTATAATGGGATTGAACCAAGAAAATAGAACACAAGCGTANCTATTTAGACGACCATGGATATGACGCCCCTACACACTATGTATGGATATCTGGCTGCCTGAAGTCATTCTCTGACCCTATAATGGGATGGAACCAAGAAAATAGAACACAAGCGTATGTCTCGAAATCCTACGATTATCTCACGTGTTCCATGAATGTGATCTCATCACTAATTCTGATCTCTGCTCCTAACGCTCCTGATTTTCCTGGTTGCCACGTAAATTGACTCGATTTGTCGGGGGTGACCGAAATCATAATTAAATAGGCTGTTCCTCCCTTCCCAACTCCCTCAACTACCTGCATGTCGCCATCTTCAGTATCTGGTTCTAACTCAAATTTCTCATCGAGTACTGTTTCTCCGCTTTCCTTCTTGGTCACGCTAATTGTTCCAGACACACGGTTGTCACGCTGATTCTTGAGAAATATATCATATAGACTAAACCTTGACAAGCAGCCCCCCGATGTCACCCCGAGGCTGGTTCCAATAAGACTGATCGCTTGCCGTCTGTGTACAAGCACACTTATCAATCCAAAATCATTAAATATAGTTTTTCTGTACCCTCCATTGGGTTGTAACTATCTGGACTCTTCAATGCGTCAAGTTAACCGAGTCGTGGGTACTGTCTAGTTAACCATCTGAGCTGGCGGTCGTCCCAGAGGTCAGCAAGCCCACGTTCGAGCGCTTGCTCGAATACCGCTGATTCCGGGAGTCCCCGAGCAACGGCGATATCACGGATTCGGTCAGAGAGGTCTGCAGACACCCGCATATCGTGTGTCAACGGGTGGAAAGTCCACTCCAACCGTCCCTCCGAACGGCGAGCATCATGCTCACTCCGACGACCGCATCCGACTCGCGTAGTCCCACGTATGCAACTTCGTGGGCCGAATCCGAATCGTCACCTCGTCGCGGTCGGGTGAGAGCAATCGCTTCGCCAGCGGCGTTTCCTCGTCGCCGAGATAGCGGCCGATGAGTCGTCGAAGCACCGTCTTCTCCGGGTCGGGTTCGACGGTGGCAGTCCCGCGTCCTCGCACGCCGCGGTACGGTGGGTCGTTCGTCGATACTTCGAACGCAACGTCATCGTGTGCGCGAAGAAATCTCACTACGTCGGCGTCGGCCGAGGTTGCACAGCGGAGTTCGGTGTTCTCGATATCCCACTCGTACCACAGCGACAGCATCCAGGGGTCGCCTGCGGGGGTTCGACACGAAAGACGGAGTGGAATCGTCGTCTGCGTGAGGAACTCGTCGGCGCGCTCGCGCGACCACGGGCCGGAGGGGTCGAGGGAGACCATAGTGAGTATTCGCGCCCCAGCGGCTAAGGTACGGTGGCTGTCAGTCTGTTAGGCCGGGCACGCACGTTCGAGTTATCGGAGGCCGACGAATCCATCTCTCGTCCGCAGGACAACTGTGCCGTTGGATAGTATCGGACCGGATTCGGGTACGGAAGGAAGGGCTATTCGTTTGTCGATGTCTCCGGTCTCAGCGTCGATGATGGCGAGTCTGTGTTGCTGGTCGTCTTCCGCCGCGTAGTCGCAGACGTAGAGCTTCCCATCACACAGTGTCGCCGCCGTCTGTCCACTCGCAGCAGGATGGAGGTCACGAAACCCGAGTGACCAGTCGATAGTTCCGTCGTCAGCGTGAAGGGCGGTGAGTCCTCTTCTGAACTGCGTCAGATACACGTGAGTTTCGTCGACGGCGGCGATTCGGACGCTCCTGCTGTCGCCCTGTTCGTTGACCCACCGTGGGTCACGCTTTTCTTCGAGGTCGTAAACGGCCACCCGACCGTGGGCAGATGTGTAAAGCATCTCGTCGTAGATGACCGGAGCGGCGGACATCGTCCGGGACAACCCGGACCAGTGGGTCGAATCGGTCCAGTCGGTCTCCCACCGATACTCACCGGTTCGCGTATCGAAGACGGTGAATCCGTCTGACTTCGGGTAGACCAGCGTGTGGGCCGTTGCAGCTGGGGGGACCAGATTGAGTGTTTTCCCCCCAAACCGTGTTTTCCATTCGACTCTCCCATCCGGCGTGAACCCGTACGCCATCGAGGTCGAATGACTCGTCGGTGTTGCTACGTGGACCAGACCTCCCGCAACGAGGGGTTGAAGCGGCGGCTCGATTGACATACCCTCGTTCCACGACCACAATCTCTCGCCGTCGCTGAGACTCCACGCATCCAACTGCATCCCGTCTGTTCCGTCGTAGTGGCTGAATAGTCGGCTGCTTGTGACGACTACGGCGTGCTGTAGACCGGCTTTGGAGATGCGTTGGGAGGACGCTCCATCCCGGGTGGTGAGGAAATCGAATTGGACGCCATCCGGGGTGACGGTAGATTCACTGGCGATTACGAGGCCGTTCGTAGTTACTGGCTCTGGTAAATCCGGGACGTATCCCTGTTTGAGCGGCATGGACGTAGTCCAGACGACATCGAGTACATCGTGGTCGTCGGGTGCGTTCGATTTCGGCGGGTGTCGATTGTTCGTCGCGTCGTAGTTCGGGTGGCTCCAGTCTGATGGCGTGATGACCAGCGGTGCGGCTTCGGCGTTCCTACCGAAGTTGTCGCGGACGACGTAGCCACCGACAGTACCGAGGGAAAGACCACCTCCGAGTAGCGAGAGGGCGCGGCGACGTGAGAGCGAGGAGGGCGTACGCATTACAAAAAACGTCGGATTATCGACGTGAATAGTCTGTGATTCGCGCCCGCGGAAGGCAAGTTAATTGCCTATCGGGGGCCGAAAGCGGGTATGACCGATTACTTCGAGGTTCACGCGCGCGACGGCGCTGCCCGCGTCGGGGAGCTTCGGCTCTCTGACCCGGTGACGACGCCGGCGCTCGTGGACGACGTTCTCTCGGACGCCGGGAGCCTCTGGGCTGCCGAGCGCGACATGCCCGAGGGGTCCGACGACGTGCTGACCGTCTTGCCGCACCGGTCGCTTCCCGCGGGAAGCGCAGACGAGATTAAAGAGTCGTTCTCGGTCGAGTACCCCGACGTCGACTTCCCGTCGGCGGCGACCGTCACCGCCGATACGGCCGACGATTACGGTGCCGACGCCTACATCCTCTCGGATGCACAGGGGTTCATCGGCCACGCGCGGGCCTTCCGCGACACCATCGTCGAAGCGAAGTCGAACCTTCCGGCCGACACGGCGCTCATGCTCTCGGGCGTCGCCACGCCGCGGAACGTCGCGGTCCTCGCGTACGCCGGTGTGGACCTGTTCGACGAGACGCTCGCGCGGTCCCGCGGTCTCGAAGGCTTCTATCTCACGACCGACGGCGAGTACTTCCTCGAAGACCTCGACGAGTTGCCGTGTGCCTGTGCGGCGTGTCAGAAGGAAGCCTCGGAGTTTACCCGCGCGGACGCCGCCGACCACAACGTCAACGCGCTTCGAGCAGAGCTTTCGAGAGTTCGGCGTCGCATTCGCGATGGGCGACTCCGTGACTATGTCGAGGGACAGGCCCGCCACGAGCAGTGGCTGACCGCCGCGTTCCGGCGGTTCGACCAGCAGTACTCCTATATGGAAGAACGGACGCCCGTCGTTCGGGATTCGGAACTCGCCGCCGCGTCTGAGGAGTCCATCGACCGCGTGGAGATTCAGCGCTTCGCCGACCGCGTGACGACCCGGTACAAAAACCGCTTCGACAACCCGCTCGTGTTGCTTCCGTGCTCGGCGAAAAAGCCATACAGCGAGTCACAGAGCCACCGACAGTTCCACGAGGCGGTCCAGTACCGGGCCCACATGGTGTCGATGACGTCGCCCATCGGCGTCGTCCCGCAGGAATTGGAGTTGACGTATCCGGCCCAGCACTACGACTCGGTCGTCACCGGCGACTGGTCCGAAGACGAAAAGACGTTCGTGGCCGAGGTACTGCGGCGGTATCTGAAGCGCAACGACTACTCGCGCATCATCGCACACGTGCCTCCGGGTGCGTACACCGAAATCGTCGAGCGCGTTGAGTCCGACCTCGGCCTCGACGTGGAGTACACGGTTTCTGAACACCCGACGACGACAGAGTCCATCGGCAACCTCATGCGGACACTCGACGGCGAGCCGAAGTTCTCGCGCGCGGAGCGCGAGCACAACGTCGTGAAGGCGCTCGCCGACTACCAACTCGGTGCGGGTGCTGGCGACGAACTCTTCTCGGACGTCGAGTTAGCGATGACGAGTCGCTACCCGAAACTGCAGGTCTGGAACGACGCGGGCGAGCAGTTGGCGACGATGGTCCCGCAGTACGGCGTGCTCTCCTTTACGCTCGAAGGCGCGAAGGTGTGGCGCGACAGCGACGCACCGACCAAAACGGTCGAAATCGACGGATTCGTTCCTCACGGGTCGGTCCTCGCTCCCGGTGTCGTCGATGCGGATTCGGATATCCGCCCGGGCGACGAAGTGGTCGTCGAGGGGCCGCGCGCGTTCGCCGTCGGCCGCGCGGAGATGAGCGGCCCCGAGATGGTGTCGTCGACTCGGGGTATCGGCGTCGAAATTCGGCACGTCGAAGAGCGGTAAGAAGAAGCGTACACACTAGACCCCACTTCTGGGCGTTAGTGTCGAACCGTCGTTTTTCCCACAGTCTCACCCGCGTTTTTTCACTCCCCGCGCTGTCTTTCACGGATAGTCGTTTGTCTCTTCGACTCGGTTACGTTATCAAATATGAAATCAAAATCAGCCGGTGATGTCATCTTCTAAATGCCCGTATAATCGGGCCTAAATGGGTCGTTTACCGGGTTTTGTGAACACGACATTGGTGTGTGATTATCAGAATATCCAATATTTAAATACTATAGCGGGGCAACACCTTGTGTGATGTCAGGCGGAACAGAGGGGCACGAGGGACTGATAGACGAACTACCGGACGACGGTGCAATCGACTGGACGATTATTCGGTCGTTGCTTTCGGCGAGCGACTCCACGTCGAGCGCGTTGGAGTCTCATCTGATGCAGACGCACTACTACGGCGACGATACCATCTCCACGGCGGCAACCCGGCAATATCTCGACGCGGCGATTTCGAAGCACGAGCGCATCCTCGAAGACCTTCGACTCGCCCGGGACGCGCTCGACGAGCGAAACTGACGCGTCGGACCGTCTCAGTGGGAACCGGACTCACTGCTCTTTCCGGCAAACCGCCGTTCTAACGGGACTCTTACTGACAGATTCGCTCTTGTAGGATTCCTATATGGGTTGCTTATTTAACGAAGGATGTTGACCTTCGCCCATGAAGTTGGCCGTTCCAACCGACTTCGATATACTGGAGGCACTCTCCGATGGGAGGCGGAACACCGCCGTCAATCTCTCGTATATCTTGGACAGGAACCGCTCGTACATCAACACCAGACTGCCGATACTCGCAGACTACGGTCTGTTAGACAGAGTCGGCCCCGCGCCGAACTCCGGGCTGTACGAAATAACCGACAAAGGACGGGTCGTGGCCGGGCACCGCGACCAGTACCGAACGGAGGGTGTCGATTTCGACGACCTCGTCGAATCCAAACTCCGGGCACGGTCGAACGGAACCACCGACGAATAGACAACCAACCACGCGCCTTACCGGAGGCTGGAACGGCCTTCGGAGGCACCCCGGCGCGTCTCAATTCTTCTCCGAACCCTTCTTTCGACCCCCACCGACGGTCCTGTCTCTAGCCGTGACTGTTCGCCTTCGTTCACGTTCGTTCCAGTTTCGTTTGGGTGTCTCGGCTGTATGTGACTACGGGATTCACACTGGTCCGTCACTGCGCAGTCAGGCGGTCAGAGGGATACTGAAGGAGCCACACTTTTCTACTGGTGGTATGTACCTACAGGCGATTGTTCAGTAATCGCGCATCTCCCACCGCACTATGAAACTCGTCGAACCCACCGATTTCGCCATCCTCGAGTACCTCGCCTCGCACGGTCGAAACAACGCCGTCAACATTGGCGTCGCGCTCGGCCAGAAGCGTGCGTACATGAACACGCGACTCCGCGTACTCGACGACTTCGGCTGTGTGCGTCGCGTCGGCCCCGCAGAGAACTCCGGCCTATACGAAATCACGGCGAAAGGGCATGCAGCGCTCGCCCACCGCGACCGCCAACACGACCCCGACGTAGATTTCGAAGAGTTGGTTTCGTCGGCAGCGCAGTCTGACGACGAGTCCTCGTACGACAGAGTGTAAGCGAGTAGTGGTGTCGGCAGCACGACGGTGGCGTCGCCTTTTTGGCATCTGCTCACGCACCGCAACCCATGGACGTAGAAGAGCTGTCACTCGGTGTCCCGAAGCCGATTCTCGACTCGCTTCCAGACCCGGATGGCGATGCCGCACAGGATATGCAGCAGGCAGTCCGTGGTCTCGAAACGCGACTCAACCGAGCGATTACCGAGGCCGACACCGAATCCGAGGCTGCCGCGTACGTCGTCGACGCCATCGAGCGACTGGAAGACCACTACGAGAAGTACGACGAGTTCGTTCCCGAACTCCGAGCGTGGGGACAGTCGCCGATTTACGCGATTGCCTGGCGAAATCTGCAGGGCGACCTGATTTTGCAACTGCAGGAGTACGACTGGTTGGCCCCCCACATCGACCGCGAGCGAAACCTTCGGCTGGTCGAGGACGGAATCCGATTCGGGAAGCGGTAGCGCTCTCTGCTGTGGGCCGTTTCTGGTTTGGGTTGATAGATTCTCTGCTGTTGTATTGTCTAGTGTGAACAATAGTGCAAGTAATGAATTTTGAGCCGATTTTGGCCATATGGTGGCAATGTTGGCCTTTGTAATCGAGATACCTGTTTTATTATAGCGATTTTGGGTTATTTACTGGAATAAGATGTCGGGTTATAATTTATATTTGGGGGTTCTGTTTGATCGGAGTTAATTTGTATAATATGGGGTCAAAAAAGCCCAATTCGGCTTATTTATTCACTTAGGGGATTTTGAACTCCTCAACAATAGTTGTGGTTTAGAACAATACTGGTGTCGCTGACGACAGCCTAGCAACGACCAGATTACGACTCTGAACCACAGTGGTATAACAAACGTATGGGTGTTTTACTAAGTACTCAGTGCTGCTCGCTCGCTCCTCGGAGGCCATACCAACCGAAGTACGCGACGCAAACTGCGGCCACAGACGAGACGATGCGGACTTGGTCCGGCGACCAGAGGAGAATCCCGAGGACGACCCAGAATGCGACGAGCACAGCCGCCTGTGTCGCTTCATCGTTCCGCCACGTGGTGTAGGCCGTGACGATACCCGCAACGCCTGGGAGGCCCACTGCGGGGTTTTCGAGGGCGATGAAACTGTAGAGGACCAGCCCACCCGACAGGCTCGCGGCAAGCATCCGTTTGAGGTGTGATGAGATTAGCATCGATGTCCTGGACTCACCGTTCGTCGAAGCGTGGCGAGAGGCGTCGCTGGGTGGGAGGGCTGACGCCGAAGACGATTCGTAGCCACCACTGCTGTTAGGACGAGACAATTTCGAATCGACCCATCGAGAGGGCGAGGGCGATTTCAGACCGGGGATAAACGAACGTCGTTCCATCTGCTCGCTTTGTCCGGACGACCTCTTCGGTCAGTTCCGTCACGACGTGTTCCTCACGAAGCGTCGCGTGCCGAATTGTCGACCCCTCTGAAACCACGTGCGGGGGGACCTCAATCTCGCTTGCCATTACCCCAATCTTTCTCGGACGTCGTCAAATATGCTCTGATATGTCAACTATATATTATTCCATAGCCGTCAGGGTTCGGCTGTCGATTGGCGGTATCTCGTGACGACTGCGACGAGGAGTGCAACCGCGCCTAACAGGACCACCGGTTCGACGTCGGTGCTGAGGTACAACCCCGGTGTCGGGGGGTGAAGGCGCGTGAATGGCCACAGCATCGGGTGGGAGACACCCGACGGTTTCGTCAAGAGTCCGTCGGCGACGAGATGTGAGGCTGCCCCGAGCGAGAGCAGGAGGAAGACGCGAATCCGCTCTTTCGCGTGGACGACGAGGACGCCAACGAGCACCGAACAGATGACCGCTCCAAGCGTGTGGAGTCCGAACCAGTCGAATGGGAGGCCAAGGAGCTGCTCGACGCGAGCGTCTGGAAGGACCAAATGGCCCTTCGCCAAGTCCGGGATGAACGCGCCGGCCATGACGACCGTCACGTAGGGGCTTGTGAGCCACTCGTAGCGCCACGACGCAATCGTGGCGAGACTGTACGCGAGGAAGACGTGCGCCAGTAAGTCAGGCATCGTCGCCCTCCGTCTGGTAGGGTCGGCTCTCCGCCGAGTTGTCGACTCCGAGGAGGCGTCTCCACGAAAGTGGCGTTGGTCGGGGTTCGAGCGACCACGTGCGTCTGTCGACGCGCCACGTTCGAACGAGTCTCGTGAGGACCCACAGACCGGCCCCGAACGACACGAGGTACATGTACGTGAAGTTCGTCGCCGGGATGGTGAACGCGTTCACGACCCGGAGGGTGTGGCCCGGTTCGACGACGCCGAAGACGGCGACGCGTTCGCCGAGTTTGGGGTCGAGATTCGTGCCCGTCAGTTCGAGGCGAATCGACTCACCAGCCCCGAACTCGTCTTCGATGACGAGTGGGTCGGTTTGGACGACCGTCCCCCAAACCTCTGCTTTCTCGCCGACCCACGCGTCGTAGTCCGCACCGAGGTGATGGCCATCCGGATAGGAACCGACTGCGGGGTTGGGCGAGAGCGCACCGAATGCGACCGTGAGTGCGAAGAGACAGCCCAGTAGGACGAGGAGTCCCGCGAGCCGCCGCATCGGTGTGTCTTTCATTGGAGAGGAGTACTCGGTGGGGGGAAGAAGAAACCTTCTGTCGGGAGCAAACGAGAGCGCCCAGCGCACTGTGGATTTGCGTGAGGTCGCCTGTGTTAGGAGGTCTCTTGCCTGCCGCAGCAGTGCGTGAGAAAGCTCTCTCGTGGCGACAGTGGTTAGTCGCTCGTCTGTTCGTTACCCTCAGCGGCCCCCCGTAACGCCTCGATTCGCTCGGCGGGTGAGACGCCAGCGAGGAGCACCAGCACGCCGATTTGGTTTGCAGACGGTCGTGGGTAGTCGCCACCGCGAATCTCCAAGCACTGCGTCTCGTCTTCGACCCAGCTTCGGCTCTGCTCGATTGCACTTCGATTGAGCCACGCTGGCGGCCCGCTCACGACGACGAGACCACGCGACGTCGAGTCCACCGCACACGGGAACGTCAGCTGGCCGAGGAGGGCTTCCCGCGTGTGTGTCGTGATTCGATTTTGGGCGTCGAGGTCGTCGACCGACTCGGGTTCGTCGGCTCCGATGAGTCGCTTGACCGTCTGTGTGAGTCCGCCGGTGTCCCTCTCTGGGAGTTCGCTCGTCGCGTAGCCGAGTGTTGCGACACCACCTCCGCGGAGGGTGTTGATAATCTCGGATGCGTCGACGACGCTCTCGGCGATGCCGTCGCCTCCCTCACCGGCGGTACAGAGCGTTCCAAAGCGCCGTGTGACCGCTGTGACTGCTGCCTCGGTCGACCCGGCGGTCTCCGCGTCGGCACCGATGACGTGGTCGGTGGCTGCGACGAACTTCCGAAGTGTGCGGAGCGCGGTTTCGACACGGTGTGTCTTCTCTAACTCGGGGAGGACGCCGATACCGTAGACGGGCTGGTCGTGGACGCGTTTGAGATGCTTTGCGAGCACTGGTGCAGCGCCACTCGTCACCTCGCCCAACCCCGCACAGATGACGAAGGCATCCGCCCGTGAGACGGGCGCGTCGTCGGTCCCGCGGAGCAACTGGCGGTGGTCCTCTTCGGCGAGCTCGGCTGCCTGTGCTGCGTCGGTGGCGGTGTCGCCAGCGCCGAACACGAGTTGCTTCGACTGCGGGATGGTGTCTAGCGATTGGAAGTCGGTTCTGTCTGTGCTACAGGCGACTCCATCGACGATGAAGTCTGCGGGGGCGTCTCGCTCGAATTCGGTGAGTGTCTCGACTAATTCACTCCCACACTCCCCGACGCCGAAACAGAATACCTTCATTTCTCTTGGCTATGAGATAGTGAAGTCTGAATCTTCTGGTCGCCTGCAGGAAGTGGAATTGGTGCGTACAGCGGGGGTAGGCCTTCGAGTGTATACCCCGGTGTATGCGTTCGTTCGTGTCTGTGGCTCGGGATTAGAATCTTAGGGCCGTGGTTTGGGTGTGTGTTTGGTTGTCATTGTGGGTCGGAGTGAGCGTACATTTCGTATGCTTTCAGTCCGACTCTCATCGGGAACTCACATCGATGTCCACCCTTACTACCCACGAGTTCGTCTGTTCTTTTGGATGTGTTTCGACTCGTACCATGAGTGGTCTCCAGTTCGGAGTACACCCTTGGGATGTCCCGCAACAAACGCGTGGACTGCAAGCGAGACCACGTCACCATCTGGCTGCTATCGACACGTCTCTGACAAGGGCTCGGCCCCACCCCCTATTTCAGGTCGAACAGCGCCAGAAACCGTCCTGTTCAGCGTCGCAGACGGTGGGATGGGGAAGCGGCGACGTGGGGGAACACACGGACTCGAACGACGTGAATTGAGGCTCTCGAAGCACATCGAAACCTGTCGATACACCCTACCAACGAGGGGGTGTACCGGGTTTGAGTAGGTATCGAAGAGTTGGGATGCCCGCGTGGAAACTCCCGAATTCGCCTTGTGGTTTCGACACTACAATCATGATTTTAGGGGCTACAGACGTTCGACGCCCGAGATGGGGTGATTCGACGACTGGTGGTCTTTAGTCGTTTGAGGGTGGTTGGAGGGGGATGATACACCCATCGTCCCTGCTCGAATCAGTACACCCTTGCGGGAAATCGGTGTCTGTGTACACCTCCGTTGGTGGGGCGTGTAGCGAGTGAGTCGACCGTCGCGAGAATCGAGTGGGGTGTAGAAATCAGGCGGTTGTGGCGATGGGTGAGACGACCGAGTCTCTGGCTTCGGACAGTGTGGTTGAGAGACAGTACATTTCGTATGCTTTTCGCTGTACGACAGCAGTTGGAGTATTCGCCATGGAACACCGTTTTGCAAGTGTTCTTTGTCGATTGCTGTTCAGTCGGTAGGTTCCTGTTCTACGCGTGCGGGAGTACGACGTGAGGGAGACCCACACCGCATTCGAAATGAAATCCTCTCAATTGAAGACCAGTTGTTGGTGTTCTCCAACACCGTGTTCGAAATGAATTTTCGCTTGAACTCCGGTTTGAAGCCGTTCTACCCTGTTCAATTGGTTCAGCCGTAGCACATAGATTTCATTTCGATTACAGTGTGGGGGAGGTGTTCCAAATTGACTGTATTTTAGTTTCTTTCCTCGCCGGAATCCAGCGCTTCGATTACGATTTCGGGATTTTTCATCAGCCGATGTTGGAGGAACGCTCCCTTCGATGCGCCGCCGCCGGTATGGTAGCTTTCGGTAATTCCAAGGAATGACTGTTCTTTGAGCAAGCGATAAACACGGTCATGAGAGAGTGGATCTGAGCCCTCCTTCTCTGTGAGTCGTTCGTAGAGTCGGTGAATGTCACTTGTCGAGAACTGCTGATCGTCGCCGTTGAGCGTGAGCAACGCGAGTGCTCGGAGGATGTACTTGACGTGTGGCGTTGACCCGGAGACGAGGTCTTGGAACCGTTTGACTTCTGTACGCTGTTGGGCATCGTCGACGTGTTGAATCGTTACTTCCGAGTCACCGTGTTCCTCCGCAAGCGATCCAGCCTCGAAGAGGATGTCAACGGCCTTACGAGCATCGCCGTGTTCACGAGCGGCGAGTGCTGCGGTTTTTGGAATCACGTCATCGTGGAGTACACCGTCGAGAAACGCATCACGACGATTTTCAAGGATTTCCTCAAGTTGCGGGGCGTCGTACGGATGAAACGTCAGCTCCCGGTCCTGCAGCGAGGAATTAACGCGTTCGTTGAGTTGCTCGCGATACTCGATTTTGTTGGAGATCGAGATAACGCCAACGTAGGTGTCGGTCTTTCCCGATTCCTCTGCGCGCGACAGTTGCATGAGAACGTCGTCATCACCGAGCTTGTCGATTTCGTCGAGGATGACCACGAAGACATCCACGTCGTCGAGAAGCATCCACAGGTAGCGATAGTATTCTGAGGCCCCGATTCCTTGCACCGGGATATCCACCGATGGAGCGAGTTCGTCGCGCATTTGGAGTGCCAACTCGCGAGCGACGCGCGTCTCGGTATCCGCGTCGCTGCAGTCGACGTAGACGTGCCGAAGGTTGACATCGTTCTTTTTCGAGTGTTTACGCGCACGTCGGCAGATGTGTCGCGAGACGAGTGACTTTCCGGTTCCAGTTTTCCCGAAGATGATGAGGTTCCGCGGTGGCCCACCGTTCGTTGCTGGCCCCAAGGCCGACCCGACCTGTCGCATTTCATTATCACGACCGACGATACGGTCCCGGTCAGGGACGTGGCCGACACGGAGTAGCTCCCGGCGAGCAAAAATATCGCCCGTCGAGAAGAGGTCGGCGTCAGAGTAGCCCTCACTCATTGAAGGAAGAGGAGGGCGGAGTACCATTAAGCTACCGAACCTCGTACCGAGTGACAAACACCGATATCATCTATCTAAACTCTTGGTACTGTTCTTCTGCAAATTAATGATGGTGTCCTAACCACCCTCCATACCGAGTGACAATGACCGTCTGGTTCGAGAGTCGACAGCTATGCCCACCCCTCACAACGAGTGACAGTAGCCATCGAATCGAGGGTCAGTTGTCGGACTCAACTATGAACTCAACCTCTTTGAGAGGCACACCAGAACATCGAGTTAGCAGTAATACTGGTTCAGAAATTGCCTTCACAAGTAAATATATATTATATTTCTATTCTCTCCGTTGTTACATTCGTCACAGAGAAGTTGCACTACTGCACAGTCAGTTTTCGACGGTCTACCAAACCGAGGCGCTCAGGGTCTAACAAGTCAGTTTGTCACTCGTTACGAGGGGTGGGTCTGACTGGTTTCTCAACACTCCAAGCGAGACTGTTTCCCGTCCTGCTGTCACTCGTTGCGAGGGGTGTGGGACGGCCGGTTCGAGATTCGGAAACTGAGGAGTGAGACGTTTCGACGATTGAGGAGTGAAACGTTGTGTGAGAGTCATCAACGCCCGTCGATAGCACGCGTGTCGGTCAGCAGTAGTGAAATCCCCTTATTCGACAGTCACGGACTTCGCGAGATTCCGCGGCTTGTCGATGGGGCGGCCCATCTCGTCGGCGACGTGGTAGGCGAACAGTTGGAGCGCGACATTCGCGACGAGGGGTTCGAGCCGACCGAGTTCCGGCACGTCGATAGAGTGCTCACAGAAGGAGTTGGTTTCGTCGGGGGTCGAGAGGCCGATGACGGGTGCACCGCGAGACTCGACTTCCTTGACGTTGTTCACGGTCTCGTCGGCGGCGGCGGCGTCGTTGAGGAACGCCAGCACGGGCGTGTTCTCGGTGACGAGCGCGAGGGGGCCGTGTTTCAGCTCCCCGGCAGCGAAGCCCTCGGCGTGGACGTAGGAGATTTCCTTGAGTTTGAGCGCGCCTTCGAGCGCGACGGGGTAGGCGAGCCCGCGACCGATGAAGAAGAACGCGTCGCTGTCGACGTACTGCTCGGCGAGGCGCTGAATCTTCGGTTCGGCGTCGAGGACCGATTGCACGGCGTTCGGAAGCTGACGAACGTGTTCGACGAGGTCCGCACCGTCCTCTGCCGAGAGCGTGCCGCGGAGGCGACCCAGATAGACGGTGAACAGGGCGAGGGTCGTCACCTGCGAGACGAACGTCTTGGAGGCGGCAACACCGATTTCGGGACCGGCTTTGATGAACAACGAATCGTCGACCTCGCGGGTGATGGTGCTGCCGACGGTGTTCGTCACCGCGAACGAGGTCATCCCGGAGGCTTTGGCACGGCGAATCGCAGAGAGAGTGTCTGCGGTCTCACCGCTTTGGGTGACGGCGACGACGAGCGTCCGACTGGCGTCGTGGCCGTCGTAGACTTCGTACTCGCTCGCGAGGTCAACGCGGACGGTCACGTCGACGAGCGATTCGAGGAGTTCCTTCATATACAGCCCGGCGTAATGCGAGGTGCCGCAGGCGACGACGTGAATCTCGTCGAGCGCCCGGAGGAAGTCGTCATCGAGGTCGATATCGAGGTCGGCGTTGCCGCCGAGTTCGTCGACCCGCCCCGAGATAGTCTGGCGGAGGGCGTGGGGTTGCTCGTGAATCTCCTTGTGCATGTAGTGGTCGTGGCCAGCCTTCCCTGCGGCGGAGGCGTCCCAATCGACCGTCTGAACCTCGCGTTCGACGCGCTCGCCGTCGTTGAAAATCTCGATGCCGTCTTCGGAGAGGTGGGCGATATCGCCGTCTTCGAGGTACGAGACCTGCCGAGTGTACTCGACGAACGCCGTCACGTCGCTGCCGAGGTACATCCCCTCGTCGCCGTGGCCGATGACGAGCGGGCTGTCGTGCCGGGCGACGACGATACCTTCGTGGTCGGCGTGGGTCGCCGCGATAGCGAAGCTTCCTTCGAGGCGGTCGAGCACGCGCGTGACGGCTGCGCGGAGGTCTGCTCCTTGTGCGAGTTCCTCTTCGAGCAGGTGTGGAATGACTTCGGTGTCGGTGTCGCTCTCGAAGATGTGGCCGCCGAGCTCGGCTTTCAGCTCCTGGTAGTTCGAGATGATACCGTTGTGGACGACAGCGACGTCACCACTGCAGTCGGTGTGTGGATGGGCGTTCTCGTCCGTCGGCTCGCCGTGCGTGCTCCAGCGTGTGTGGCCGATTCCGTGGGTCGTCTCCGGGTCGGACGGGATGGTGAGGCCATCAATCGTCCCCTCCTGTTTGTGGACGTCCACGTCGCCGTTGACGAGTGCAACCCCCGCCGAGTCGTATCCCCTGTACTCCAAGTTCTTCAGCCCCGACACGAGGACTGACGAACTCTCGTTCGCTCCGATGTAGCCGATAATTCCACACATGTATGTCTCCCTGTAGCTCCCGACTACCCACCTGACGGTCGGGATATGTTGACAGTATATGCCATCTCTCTCGTGGCTATTTAGTGTTGCTGGAACGACTAGTTATTTTCTGAGAACGTGGTGGTCGGGGTGTAATTGGTGCTGGGGGTGTAACTGGTAGTCGAGAACTCGACAGTCGCCTAGCCGCGGAAGACGTGCGCATCGCCCGGAACTCGCTCTGAGAGTGTGCTCCCACTCTCGATTGTGGCCCGGTTGCCGACGATTGTGCCGGGGGTGATTGTCACGTTGCTGCCGGTAGTCACACCGTCGCCGACGAGTCCACCGAATCGGACATCCGTGTGCAGCTCGCCGTTTACTTCGATGTTCGACGTGCCGCCTTCGAGTGCGTTCAGCGGGCCGATTTCGGAGCCTGCGCCGATAATCGAGTCGCTGACGACCGTTCCCGGGCCGACGACGGCGTCTTCGAGGATGACCGAGTTCGTTATCACCGCGTTCGCGCCGATGGTCACGTTCTCGCCGACGACGGTGTTTCGGAGGACGCGTGCCCCGGGTTGGATGCGCGAGTGGTCGCCGACGACCACGGGGTCGCCCAGTGTCGCGTCGTCGTCGACGTGGGCGCTGGCAGAGACCGTCGAGTCGTCTCTCGCGAGAATGCCGCTGTTCACCGAGAGGAGGTCCCACGGCCGGGAGAGTTCGAGCCACATCCCATCGTAGTGGACCGCGTGCAGTGGGTGGTTCTTGATATACTGATTGAGGGTATCGGTCAGTTGGAGTTCGCCGTAGTGGTCAGTCTGGCGAATCGCGGCGAAGATTTCGGGACCGAAGGCGTAGACGCCCGCGTTGACGAGGTTCGAGGTGACTTCGTGGGGGTCGGGTTTCTCCTCGATGGCGGTGATGTGTCCGTCTTCGATTTCGACTGCACCGTACTGGAGTGGGTCTTCGACTTCGGTGACGGCGAGGCAGGCATCGCCCGTGGCCTCGTGTTTCTCGATGAGGCGTTCGATGAGTTCGGGTTCGACGATTCGGTCGCCGTTGATGACGATGCACGACTCGCTGACCTCGTGTTCGGCTGTGAGGAGTGCGTCGCCCGTTCCGCGTGGGTTGTCTTGGACGGCGTACTGGATGTCGACGTTCCACTTTGAGCCGTTTTGGAAGTGGTTCTGGATGCGTTCGCGTTTGTGGCCGACGACGAGGGTGAGTTGGTCGATTCCGACGTTTTGGAGTGCCTCGACGATGTGCTCCAAGAGCGGCTTGTCGCCGACTGGGAGCATGGCTTTGGGGCGTGTGTCCGTGAGTGGATGCAGGCGGGTGCCTGTGCCTGCTGTGGGTACTATAGCGTTCATTTATTGTGTCGCTAGTGTATGGCAAGCGATCTATGCATAATTGATAATGAATCAACTAGGGCTCTTACTTCGCACCATCTTGCGAAACCTCAATCTCTAATGATGTTTGTATCGTCTAGTATATATGATGTCTTTCATCAGGCTAAATATACCCCATTTGCTCAAGATGGTCTTTCGTAGATTCGTCTAGTTGGCCCCTCGCTTTTTTGGACCTCGAGTATTCTATACCTTCAAGTTTTTCGCGAGCAAACTCAAGAGAGAAGTTTGGTTTACCCCACTCGTGATAACTCTCAAATAATAGCTTGAGTCCTTCAGCCTGAGGCTTTCTCCGCAGTTGTTTCCCTGATGGGATTTTTGAAAGATACCCACCAGTGAACTTTGTCTTGTTCCACAGGGGCGACGTGTTATGTACATACCCACCGTCCGAATCCCAAATACTCCGAACTTCATAGTCAAAGGACCCAATTATCGACGGGAATGTTCTCTTTATTAAACTATAACCCCATGCTGGAGATTCACTGAATACGTCCACGCCATCAGTATTTTTTGGTCCTTTTACAGACATAAGTGAGCTAATTGTCTTTGGGAGATCTATGTGCCGAAATAAGCGGTCACTTCTACCGGTCTCCAGATCAGGGTGTATGAATGTCGTTGGAACGTATGCTACCTCTGGTGTTGCAGGAATAGATTGGCCGCAATGTCCATGATCTCCGATTTGCTCACCGTGGTCCGAGAGAAATACCACAAGTGTATCATCCAAAATACCTCTTGATTCTAGTGGTTCTATCACATACTTTTCGAACCGCTTGACTGACAACTCAACTCCTTGCTTGTATCGGCGACGAAGTGCCTCTTCGTCACCAGCATACCGATCAAAAAAATCAGGAACCGACTCAGCGACGTTCATGGACAAATCCCAGCCACCGTATGGGGCATGTCCGCCGGGGTCTCTCATGAACCATCCAAACGGTTCGTTCATCTCGTCTAACGGTTTTTGATCGTATCTACTTAGTAATGTTTTGTAAATAGCTTCATTGAAATATTCTCCTTGAATTTTGTCGTCGAAGTGCCCTCTTACATCACTTAATCCAGCATTCTGGAATGAGTCCAGTATTGTCTCTAGGGAAGATGGCAATTCCTCGAAGAAACCGCTGACACCATGGTTGTGCGGATAAAGTCCAGTAAGCATACTGGCATGGGAGGGTGGAGTGAATAATGATGACGCTACTGTCTTGAATGTCAGTCCCGATTCAGCTATGCTACTTGGATGTGAATCCCACCGTATTGAATCGGACATAAAAATGACTAGGTTGTCAGCATCAATCATNCTTGAATGTCAGTCCCGATTCAGCTATGCTACTTGGATGTGAATCCCACCGTATTGAATCGGACATAAAAATGACTAGGTTGTCAGCATCAATCATGGTCCGTAACCCGAACGGAATGGTCATATATCCACCGGTTCAGCTAGATTTCTCTGTTGAATTGAATAGATCATCACCCTGTGGATTTATTGTGTGGAAACAGTGAAAACAGGGTCCCTGGGAATGATTNCAGCTAGATTTCTCTGTTGAATTGAATAGATCATCACCCTGTGGATTTATTGTGTGGAAACAGTGAAAACAGGGTCCCTGGGAATGATTTTTGTTGCCTCTCCGTATCACAGTTAATCACTCACCGCTGATGAATATGAGCATGGGACACAACTTAGAGTTAGCCACACTTGAGTCGGTTGGAAGGGACGCGTGGAAGTCATTCGTTAACGGCACCAAACACGCTACACCATTCCATACACTACACTGGAAAGATGCAGTAGATGGGTCGTTTCGGTACATTCCCAAGTATCGTGTTCTTGTTGAGTCAGGAACGGTTCTTGGGGTTTTCCCTCGCTTTAAAGTGCACGGAATCTTTGGGTCAGAGTTAGTTCAACCCTTTTGCGAATACAGTTACCCGTTGCTTGATCCTGGAATCAATAATACAGACTTCTTGCACAAAGTCGGTGAGCTGGCCAGTTGGCCAGATACAGAGATAATAAAAGAAGGCTTCCAGAGCAGGAACACTGGCTATTATGAAGCAGACTTTGCTGGCGTTGAAACAGGAGTCACATTTCGGCTCCAAGCTGAAGGCGGCTACGACAATATTAAGCAGAATAAATTCGACCCCGAAGTTCGTAGATGCATAAGTTCATCTCTCAGCCAAGGAGTGCAGGTCATAGAGGTTGATTCAACCGATGAGTACTACCAGCTATACGTGGATACAATGAAACGGCTGGCTAGCCCTCCATTTCATAAGAAGTTCTATGATGAGCTGAAATCGTCATTTGGGGACGACTGCAAGATCCTCTTAGCTACAATAGATGGCAACCCAATAGCTGGGGTTCTAACTCTATCTGCTGATGATGAAGGTATAATCTGGAGTAGCGCTTCGAATAAAGATCACTGGGATAAATATCCAAACCATCTGTTGNTCTAACTCTATCTGCTGATGATGAAGGTATAATCTGGAGTAGCGCTTCGAATAAAGATCACTGGGATAAATATCCAAACCATCTGTTGTATGCAAGGGCAATTGAAATATTATGTGAAAGACATAAAATCATTGACTTCGGACGCACGGAGGTTGGTTCAGGGGTTTACAAATTTAAAAAACAATTTGGAGGAGAGGAGCATAAACTCGTAAGTATGGTCGCGCCACCAAGACGAAGGAACCGTGCTTCCGTAAGTCAATATCGACATGCGGAACCGGTTGTGAAGAAACTACGTAGCGTAATCACCCACGAGAAAATCGGACCAGCAATTAAAGAGTTCATTCATGAATGAGTATATAATCGCTCTCTTGAGTATTGGAGTCTTGGCTTCTAACCTGTACTGGTATTCAAGATATAAATCACTCAAAAAGGGCTTCCGCGTTAGCAAAGAGTGGGACAGTTTGAAAAACAATGATCATCGACCACAAATGAATACAGAATTGAAAAAGATCTCCAATCAACTAAATTGCTCCGTTGACGACATACCAGACGCAATTGAAGATCTTGATACTAAGATAAGAGAGCTTCAATCAGAAATATCGATATGTCGTAGCGAGTGGGCAAAAGCGACAGCGGATGTGATCTCGCTTGAGGTTGCCCAGTCGTCAAATGTCTTGTTGATTGATTTCAAAACCGGAGATAGTGAAGATATAAAAGAGCTTGCAGATGAAGTGGTCGGAGAACAGCGCAAAATAGTTGTCGTTTACTCTTCTTTGGATAATTCTTTTGTAGTGAGGTCCGCCGAAGCAGCCAATGTGTCTGCAATTAATATTGCTCAAGATATCGTAGATAATAGTGCGGGTGGCGCAGGTGGGTCCGACGAGTTTGCACAAGGTGGTTCACCGGTACAGAACTTGTTCGAAAAAATCACTGAATCAACTAGGGAACATACTCGAGATCACCCAGAGGTGATCAGACTTGGAGGAGGCTCACCTCGGTGAAAATGATCTTGGGATACACCCTATCGTCATGAAGGGCTCAGATGTGCTAGCATCAGCATCTATAGCTGGGTATCGCTGCACAAATCACGTCTTCATCTTTTACGACCTCGTTGCAATAGGATAGGAACCATTCAAACAACCAGTATTTTCATCAGGTGTCAGAATTACTCTGAAAGTGCATGTCTAAGATAGAACGAGTAGTGATGGACTGGCCTGACGAGCCCACAATATTCCTAACTTTAGATTTTGAATGTGACTATGGGACTGCCCTCACTGAGAACTACTACGGGGCTGTTGAACAGATATCAGACTTGGTGGGATTAATAGAAAAGCATGAGGTCCCAATTACTGCGTTCACACAGACAGAATTATTAGATGTTAAACCAGAGGCTGTGGAAAAGCTACGAAATAGTGAAACACAAGTTGAATTCCATCCCCATTCACATACTCACCAACCACGGGAGTCGACTTCAGTTAGAAAAGAGATCGAGAAAAGTACAGAGAAGTACAGAGACTTTTTCGGGCATGATCCAACAGGTTACCGATTTCCGAATGGGAATATAAAGAGCCGCGATTATCGCTACCTTTCACAACTAGGGTATGAATTTGACGCCAGTGTGTTCCCCTCTTGGCGCCCAAACCACTTCGATAATAGAGACCTTCCGACGAGACCACATAGAATATCGAACTACGATCTTTATGAGGTTCCTTTCACAGTGTATTCTCGTAACATTCGTCTTCCGACCGCACTTTCATATATACGGCTTGTTGGGAGACCGTTTTCTATGTTACTTGAACAGCGGACACCTTCTGCAGTCGTATTCAATATTCACATGCATGATTTAGTAAATCCAAAGTCCTACTCTAGGTTGCCGGCATTCTATAAGGCAATCTACTCGAGGAACAATCGTGGTATGGAGCTACTGGACCGGTTTTTGACTGTGACGAGTTCAACTCACAAATTCAAGTGTATTGATACATTAGTTGGGGAACTACAGACAAAATGAGTACGGTATGAGGGCCGAAATGTCTGCGTGGTATAACAATCCGGCGTGTGCACTGCTCCATTCATCGACCATATGATTGTTTGGCACTGGTGAATCGCCATACAGCGGTTGATTTGGCTATGTTGCGGCACGCTTGATGTTATGAACGACACATTTCAAAACGAGTTCACGAAATTCTCGATATCACGTTCGCGCTCGNTTTGGCTATGTTGCGGCACGCTTGATGTTATGAACGACACATTTCAAAACGAGTTCACGAAATTCTCGATATCACGTTCGCGCTCGCACGGCGACGCCGTGCGTGCGCTTGATCGACGAGAAGACGGTCTCACACATCGATCTTTGACGGTATCGAGGCCCATCGACCCGCGCGTTGTGCGCGTGGTCGATGGGCCGGAAGATGCGATGTTTAATCAGCGGTCTCACGCCTTCTTCGCGTAGTTTTTCGCGTAACTGCATCCAGTCGTAGCCTTTGTCGGCGGCGAGGCTGTGCAGGTCGCCTGCGTTACGGCAGGCGACCTGTCAGCCGAGTTGTGTGTCGTGGGTTTTCTCGGTCGTACAATGAACGTCGAGAACAGTTTGGGTTTGAGTATCGACGAGAGCCGTCGCTTTGAGTGTCTGAACACGATAATTCGTGCGGCGGCAGTAGTGCTTGCTAGCGTTTTCACGGTCGAAAAAGGTGGCATCGATGGCGGCGTGACCCGAGAGGTCGTGCAGCTNGATAATTCGTGCGGCGGCAGTAGTGCTTGCTAGCGTTTTCACGGTCGAAAAAGGTGGCATCGATGGCGGCGTGACCCGAGAGGTCGTGCAGCTGCGTCCCGAAATCGCATAGCGATTTCGTGTGCGCACAAATCTTCGATTTGTGAACGCCGACAGGCGCAGCAGCACTCGCCAGACCTTCATCTGAAACCTATCAAATGCCTTAACGAGCGTCGGGTGATCAGGGAGATCGCCCTCTTCGAGGCCGGTCTCCCCACAAACATGCGGCATTTCGCTCAGCAGATCGAGGGCGTTGCGGTACGACTCATCGAGGTAAATCCGCAGACAGTGCAGCGATACAAGAGCGTAGTCGGCGAAGCCGCCACCCTCTTCGGGGGCGGCGACTTCGCCTCGGTCACCAACAACATTTTTAGCTAACGTGACCGCCTTTTTCGCGAAGCGGGAAATTTTCGACATAGAGCATCGGTGGTTTCCCGCTTCATCTTCCAAATTCTAACGGTCGAAACCGATGCCGTCTAATGATTCACCAGAGCCGGAGCGTACGAAACGTACAACCCAGATGGGTGGCGGCACGCTTCGAATCACGGACCTGTCTGCATTACGTCCGGAGAATTTCAAGCTACGAAATACGAAATTCCTGATGGACGACAGTCTCCACTACGACGTACAAACGCACGAGTCACGACAGCAACTTCGGCACAGTATCTGGGTCGTGAGAAACGGGGATATCAGACGTGTGTTAGATGATTTCCCCCGAGATGAGCCAGTCCACGACCAGTGCGCATCTTGGATGCACGCAGTTGTCGGCAAGCACTTCTTCCCCGACGCGAATCACCGAACTGCAATTGCACTTCTTCGCCAACTCCTCGTCGAAAACGGCATCAACCCCGGTCAGTGGTCTCCCGAACGGACGAGGCAGGCACGCGACGAGTCCCACCGAGTCAGAAGAGAAATTGAACCGATTCGACTAGATACGCTCTACGTACGTGACGAACTGTGGGACGTCTGGAAACGCTATTTTGAGGACGTATTCGAACCGGAACCCCTCAAAAAGAGCTAACTACTCTTCGTCTTCTTCCGGGTCGTCTGCGAGGGCAGCATATAGCTCGTGGTTTTCCTCCACATCGCGAGCCATCTGTTTTTCTGCTTCCCAATTAACGCTCATACTCCATCTAATGGCTATCGCTGTATTAGGATTTCCGGTGGTTCGATAGGAGCCGAATCTGTGGCCCACTGTCGTCGGTGTGTTCGATGGCTTGGGTTGGTGAGGTGTATTCTACCCCTCGTCTCTCTGGCTCATCTTGAACATCGGGCCGTTCGCTCATGGTGGGGGCCAAGGAGTGTTCCTGCTGAACGCAATCGGTTCCTTCGACCCCCCGGGGGTTTGGGGGGTATTGGGGATCGACGGAAACACTTGAGTGGGAACGGGGTGTAGGAGGGCTATAGTGGCCGGATTGGCCATGGTTACAGACGAACCCTAGTTGGGTTGANTCGACGGAAACACTTGAGTGGGAACGGGGTGTAGGAGGGCTATAGTGGCCGGATTGGCCATGGTTACAGACGAACCCTAGTTGGGTTGAAGCCCCGAAGCCGCACCGTGCGACGTCGAAGTCGACGGTGTTACAGACGAACCCTAGTTGGGTTGAAGCGAAGGGACGGCCTCCGAAGCACAGGGCCTCGCCGGGTTACAGACGAACCCTAGTTGGGTTGAAGCCTGTTGGGGGCGGTGGGTGCAGCGGCCACGGGCTTGTTACAGACGAACCCTAGTTGGGTTGAAGCGAGCTGGCGTGTCGTGATGACACCGTCGCGAAGACGTTACAGACGAACCCTAGTTGGGTTGAAGCTCCTGGAGGGTGACGATGCAGCGGACGGGCTCGGACAGTTACAGACGAACCCTAGTTGGGTTGAAGCCCCGTCACGGCGGTTGTGACGCCCCTCGGAAGTGTTACAGACGAACCCTAGTTGGGTTGAAGCCAAAATTACATTGCATGGATACCAGACAACGCTGATGTTACAGACGAACCCTAGTTGGGTTGAAGCACCTCAATAAAATCCTCGCCGGGAACTGACCCGTCTAGTTACAGACGAACCCTAGTTGGGTTGAAGCGACGTGGTCGACTTCAAACATGGCGGCGTCCTCGGTTACAGACGAACCCTAGTTGGGTTGAAGCATCCTGAAGCACGGTCGGGCGGTGCAACGCCCGGGTTACAGACGAACCCTAGTTGGGTTAAGCAGCTCCCAGGACGCCGGAAACTACACCGCCGAAGTGTTACAGACGAACTCGAATTGAAGAAGACCGAATATCGACAGGTGAACAAGACGAGTTCCTGACGACCGTATGGAAATCCGTGATTTCCGTGACGACGAGATGCGCTGCATCGTGAACCATCTGACTCCCAAATGGGTCGCCATCAATACATCTACAAATCTACACTCTGTAACTGGTTCTTAATATGACATCAAATCGAACAGGACCACGGAGCCTCAGCCGCAGTAGTGTACAATGTGCAGGCATCGTGTGTGTCGCTACGGTACTCGTCCCCGTTTTCTTCGTCCTCGTAAGCCTCGCTTTCACCCCTGTCCCACTCTGGCTGTATGACAATCGCCTTGTTGCAGCACTCGCAGTGGTGTTGGCCGCCGGCGCTGGCTATGGGAGTGCGCGGACCATTGGGACGCCCCGTACGGCGGGCTGGACCGCACTCCTCATCTGTGTGACTGGGAGTGTCGTTGGCTGGTTCACCATCCGTGCATTCAGGGTCTGAACACGTATCGTTCGGCACCTCTGACTGAGTGCTCGACGTATCGTGTCCGGAGCTCGTCGAACTCTCGGTGTCGTGGCAGTTTACCGATGCGAGCACCGACTTGTGAAACCGAGCGTGCCGCATTTTTGTGTACCGCTCAGTCACCTCGAAATACGACCGAGATTCCACAGGCAGTATCAAAATCACTCCCGCACAGTCCAGTACTACGTCTGGAACCAACACTAGGAGAGCGAGCGATAAACCAGGGGCAATCCCTCCCCCGTTTGGTTGTCCGTCGAGACTCTCTTGCTTCGCACAATCGTTTAAGTATGAGTATTTAAAATATAAGTGTAATGTCCCACGAAGCACGCCTCGATTCGCTTGAGATTCAGAACGTGGTTGCATCCAGTGCTGTCGGTCTGGAATTGGATTTGGAGTCGCTCTCGGACGACGTCCCCGGAGCGGAGTTCAACCCGGATAACTTCCCTGGATTGGTGTATCGGACCCAAGACCCCAGAGCGGCGAACTTGATTTTCCGATCTGGCAAGATTGTGTGTACGGGCGCGAGTAGTGTCGACGAGGTCAATCAGGCGTTAGAACAAGTCTTCGAAGAACTCGGGAGTCTTGGCATCCCAATCGATGGTCGCGAAGAGGCGACAGTCCAGAACATCGTGTCGAGTGCAGACCTCGGCACGACTCTCAATCTAAATGCGCTCGCGATTGGGCTCGGTCTCGAACATGTCGAATACGAACCTGAGCAGTTCCCCGGCCTCGTCTATCGAATCGACGAGCCGAACGTTGTTGTCTTATTGTTCGGCTCGGGGAAAATCGTCATTACGGGGGCGAAGAAGGTGGAATACGCACGAGAGGCGATTAACGTGGTGAGCGACGAGATTGAATCGCTCGGACTCCTCGGCTGAGTGGATGGGTCTTCTTCGAGAACGGTGGGGTGTAGTTCGGATACTAGCAGTTAGTTGCAGTGTACAACCATCAGTCTCTTGTACCGATTTGGGCTGTCGTTGTACTCTGTGCGCATTATTGTTCGTTCGGGCCACACACCGCTAACCCGACTTGTACGAACTAACTACTGCGTTGTTGACGACCAACTGATTGGGGAAAATTCACAAAATAAATCCCGAGTTGTCGAGCGAGTACGACACAACCGCTGTGTCGTGCGGTTTCAGTTAGTCGTCCGAGCGAACGGAGACGCCTGCATAGTAGGCGACACCGCTGACGATTCCACCGATGGTTACCTCGATGAGGCTGATACTTGGGTCACGACCAAGGGCGATGAAGGCCGCCAGTAGTAGGAGAGACGACGCTACGGCAACGATTAGGGCCGCCGCTCCTGCAGGGATGCTCGTTCCGAATCCAGTTTTGACAGTTGCCATCGTTCAGAGTTTGCCCGTGTTAGATGTACGGTATATCGACGTTGATGATGTCTCCGCTCTCGTTCGGGCCACAGACATCGAGTCCAGACGACTTACAGATCGTCGCAGCTAGGTCGTCACCACAGCCCGAGGCTTTCTCAGCGACGTAGCAGACGGCTTTGACGAATGTGACACACCCAACTGCACCGACGACGCTGATTCCGAGCAGTCCACACAGGAACCCACCGAACGCGCCACAGACATTGCGACAGATGAGCTTCGAAGCGTAGTAACAACCACTACACGAACTGATGTTTAGTACGTCCGGGAGGTCTGGGTAGTTGACCTGCGTACTGACGTCTTGTGCCGAGACACCTTGTGCACTCTGTCCCTTACTAAGGTCGTCGATGAGCGTCCGAACTGCCTTCTCGTTCGGCTTCGATGTCGTTTTGGTAAATGGGCCGTCAGTCTCCTCAGCAGTACTCGAAGCGACGCCCGATTTCGTTTCAGCGGAGTCGTCGCCTAAGAGATCGTACCGTTCGAGTTTCTTGAATACACCATCCTCGTGGTAATGCTCGACGTCGAGTTCGGCGACAACTATCTCGTGAGATTCGGAGTCCCGTCCGAGGATGATTCCCGCGCGGGTGTTCTCTTCTGCATCCTGTAGTTCGTACGAGGCGACCTCACGCTTGAAGTCCTCCGCGTCGACACTACCGACGTTGAGTTCGGACTTCCCCCAACTGAACGAGTATCCAAGCTCCTTTGCCTTCTTACGTAGTTGCTTGAACTCGTCGGTCTTTGCAATCGCCTGTGCGATTTTCTTTTTCTTCTTTCCGTCGTGTATCGTGACCGGGTCTGGATTATCTCCCTTTGCGGCCGCGACTGAGACATTTAGCGTCGACCCGATACCAACCGAACCCAGTGCTGCCATCCCTTTCAGTACCTTTCGCCGATTGGGTTTTTTATCTGTCATCTACAGCCGAATCGTGATACTCCAGTAACATAATAGTCTCCAATTCCTGTCAATGAAAAAGATATATGTGTGGCGAGAAGGAAATGTGAATAAATGGTGACCAATCTAAACCGAACGGTACGAGTCTATGGCTCGATTCTCGTTCTCACGACCGGACTTCTCTGCGGTGGTTTGACTGTCGCCTTATTCATCTCCGCCTCTTGGGTGGTTGAAACGCTCGGCTTGGTTGGATTCGGAATATATGTGGTTACAACCTTCGTCTGTGCAATCCTCTCGTTCATGTTCGACCTCATTGGAAACGCCAAAGAGGCGTTCGCCTAGAGAATCTGCTGATGCTTACCGGTCCTATTGAGAGCTTCGTCGCGGCCATGTCGACGAATGGACCGCAACACGCGGTGAGATATTCGAATCTGTCGCGACTGCCGACGCTGATTTAAACGGTGACAAGCAGAATTCCACGGGTCACCGCACCCGTGGATGAATGCGACAATCGCCCGACTTAAATCCAATCTTCAACTGAAAGTAGGCGCTAAGTCCCCTTCCTCAAGGAGCGAACCGCGTTAGCGGTGAGCGAGTAGGGTGGGGTAGTTCACCGGACCTCTCACCAGAACTGGACACCGTCATACTCTCCGGCTCTCACGAGTTCCGACCCGTCGAATGGGCCGTATAGCTACCACGTACACCGGTGCGGTCTCCAGCAAAAGCTACCACGGAGGGGCCGCTATGTGGGGTCATGTCAGGAATTGTGTTCTTCAAAACTCGGAATCGGGACAAAGTATCCCAGTGGTACCAAGAGAACATCGACGCCGACGTCTGACTCGAACAAACTGGATGTACCATTCTCAATTCGGGCGAGTTCAGGTTCGGCTTCTGTGACGGTGAAGAGACTGAGACTGATGGGGTTCTGACATTCGTGTACGACGATGAGGAGACAGTCGACGAAATGCACGAACGACTCGGCGACGCCGTCCGCGAGAATCCTCACGAGAACGAACAGTATCAGATATACCAGTTCTTCGCTGAAGACCCGGATGGACGCACCGTCGAGGTCCAGACGTTTCTTCACGATACTCCAGCCGTTGGCAACTACGCCTGAATACTGTCGCGTCTCGCTGAACCGCTGTTCCCGACCGCTACGTTCATCATTTCTTGTCTTCAAGCAGAGCCAATGGAAGTACGACGGCGCTCTCTCCTCGCGCTCGCTGCGGCTGGAGTTGGCGGAACCCTCGCTGGGTGCACGACGAGTAACGAGTCCACGGAGAGTGAGGGCTCCACCGAAACCGAAGCGTCCGACCCCACTGAGTCAACTCACACGAGTGAGCAGACCACGGCAACGTTGCGAACGACCAAAGGCGACATCGTAGTCGAACTCTACGCGAATCGCGCACCCCGAACGGTCGATAACTTCGTCGGCCTCGCTACCGGTTCGAAGACGTGGGTCGACCCCCAAACTGGCGAGTCGGTCGACGGCGAACCGCTCTACGAGGATGTCCTTTTCCACCGGGTCATCGACGACTTCATGATTCAGACCGGCGACCCGACCGGAACCGGTCGCGGCGGCCCAGGCTACCAGTTTGACGATGAATTCCACGAGGAACTCCGACACGACGGCCCCGGTGTGGTTTCGATGGCCAACGCCGGCCCCGACACGAACGGCTCGCAGTTCTTCATCACGCTCGCCGCACAGCCGCACCTCGACGGGAAGCACGCTGTCTTCGGGCAAGTCGTCGACGGGATGGATGTCGTCGAGGCGATTGGAGCGGTCGAAACCGACGGCGCTGACCGCCCGGTCAACGACGTGCTTTTGGAGTCGGTGACAATCGAGACCGAATGAAGGCTATACGTGCAACAGCCTGAATCGTCCAGCGACTAGCCCAATCGTCACTCCGGTAAAGTGAGCCACGAGCGCACTCCCCGGCGCGCTGTATTGCAGTGTGAGCACGAGGGCAACCACGACGAGCACAACCCCGATAGCCCACCGTGGAACGCGCAAACGGTCGACGATACCCTTCGTGAGGATGTTCGACGTCAGAACGTAGCCGACAAGCGCGAACACGGCACCACTTGCACCGAGGACGCCAATCGGCAGGCCAAACAGAGACAGTGCGAGGACTTGAACCGCGCCAGCTATTCCCCCGGTGACGACGAAATAGAGGTGAAACCGCCCCCACGATGTCGACATCGCCACCAATCCCCCAGCTACCACGAGTACTACTGCGTTACCGAAGAGGTGCGCCGGCCCGATGTGTGCATACACACTCGTGACGAGCGTCCAGGGGTGGGCGCTCAAGGGCGCGGTGAGGACAAACAAATCACGACCGAAACCTGCAACCACAGACACCCACGTTGCCAACGAGACACTGACCATCAAAACGAGCGTCTGCACGACGGGGTTCCGCACAATCGCCCCCACAAGCGTTTCGTCGGCTCCCGGATTGGAATTGTTCACGACGGGACTGTACTCATCTGCCATTGGTGAGCATACTGGCCAGAATCGAATAAGTGTAGCTCAGCCATTCCGCGGTATTTTACCCAAGAGTCGAGTTCGGGGCGTAACAGTACAGACCGGTAACATATTCGTGGATGGGCCCGCTTATTTAACGGATGGTGTCCCTCCAACCAAGAAAACCGGTAACGAAGGAATCGGTTTCAACTGGTCTCCTCACTGGATTGGTTCACGTCGTCCTTGCAGCCGTTTTATGGAATGCGTTTGGTTTTGAAGACTTAGTTGCTACATTTGGTGCTGAACCGCTGTATGTCACCTACATAGTGGTCGGCATGTTCGTCGTTGGGTTCGTCCCTGCCTTCCTGTATGCTCGGTATCGGACGTTCTCGCCGATTGTTGCTACGGGAGGACTGTTGGGGGTGACCGCTTTTGCGACGTGGCAAACTGTTCAGTCTGGTTCCACACCGGTGGACCCAACCCCATTCGGGTGGTACATGCTGCTCTGGATTGGGGTTCTGGTTCTCGACGCTGCCCTTGGTGGCGTCGAGTTCTGGGTGTGGCGTTCATCGAATAACTAAGAGAAAACTGTTCAGCTTTTCAGTCAGCTTCAGTCGTATCCGTGAGTATTTTCGATCGCCAGCCAACACCACCGCACTACGAGAGTTGGCAGGGGTTACGTCCGGCGCATCGATCCCCGGCAGCGGGTTCGACGTATCAGCCGTCTCGAAGGCAGCTCGAAGATTCGACCGGGAGCGTACCGATGTGTTCGACCAGATAGGAGTACGACTCCGAGAACAGGTTCGCCGCGACGATGAACACGAGGTGGGCGGTTCCACCAGTGGTACCGTTGGCGGGGACGAACGGCGCTAAAACAGTGCCTTTGTCCCCTGCGAAAAGCGTCGTCGTCAGGAGTTCGAGCCAGTACAGCGCCAAGAGAACGTCCAGCCCCCAGTTCCAAAACGCGATGCCACCGAGCGGAACGAGATTGCTCCCGGCGACGAGTGTGACTCCGACGAGCTCGGGGGGACGGGAGCCGGTTCCTCAGTCAACGAGAGCGGCGAATCCGACGGGACCAGATATATCGTGGTTCGCGGTGCGTCCGCTTGCCGGCAGACGCCGTCAACGACTGCGAACAACGCCGGGTACTCTGACTCGTTGGCACGCCGCGCTCCGATAGAGGCGATTGCGTGGGTCGGTGCCTCACGTTCGCCCCACACGGCGAGAGAGAGGACGAGCAGTGTACAACCGCCGATAATCGCTCCGGTGAATCGTACGGACGTCACCTGCGAGATGGACGCGATGAACTCAGAGACGAGTCCGGCGCTCACTAACATGAGCGAAACGACGACACCGCTGGCGATACCGACGGCGAGGACGCACACGGCGAGCGCCGCGAGCGACGCTGCCATTCGAAATTGTAACCGACGGCTTGGGGACCAATCCATACACCAGGCTTCGGGGACTGTCAAAAAATAACTTTGAATGGAGGTTTCGCCCGGCCGAGTGAAGTCGGCGTCCCGACCCAAAATGCTAATACAAATGATATTTTCAAGACACGTAATGCCTTCCAGCAACAGTATGGACAGCGTCAGCGCGTGGAGAGCGGCGGTGTTCGTCGCGTTCGCCCTCTTCTTCGGGTTCCTCGTCTGGTTCATCGACGAACCGCTATCGCGTTCACTGCTCTCGGTTGCGGTGTTGACGTTCGTCTTTCTCGGAGCGAGCGCGTTCAAACCGGTCGTTACACACCCACTGTACAACCTCGTCTCGGCGGTGTACACGATGCTTCTCTTCGCCGGGATGTACTTCGGTGGGGCATACAACGACGTCGTGTTGCTCGTGCTGACAGTGCTCTCGACACTCGGTGTCGGCGTCGAAGTGTACAACTACCGCCACGGTACGAGCTACCTGCGTCTCGACTACTCGTGAGTTCGGCGCGGCTGAGAATATTGTTTCGGCGGACAGTGAACCAGCCGAGACGAGTCGTACACCGAAGCACCTCCACATGACTGCCCCCAACGCCCCCAAGAACACACCCGAACCGACAGTACATCTCGTTGGAGAGTCACATCTCGGACAGCACGACCAGCTCTCCCGTGGCCTCGAACGACTGCTGACGACAGCGGATATCGCTGTGTTTTACACCGAACACCCAGCGGAACTGCCAACCATCGCAGAGTATGCTACTGCTGCCGTCTCCCTTCCACTCTACCTGATCGGGATGTGTGTGACCCAGATGCTGTATGGGCCACTCTACGCACTTCGTTCCGGCACACAACAGGCAGTCGAGACTGAAGCTGTACGCGAACTCTCCTCCGAACACGGTGTGCCAGTAGTCCCTGTCGATACCCACCCGTCACAGGTGGTGCCAGAACTCTCCGTGGGCTGGCATGCTGTTGGGTGGCTCGGATTGTTGCTGGGCGTCGCTGTGGCACCATTTCAGATTGGCGTGTTCTCTGTCTGGGTTGTGGCGTGTACTGGCCTTCTCATTCTGTTTAAACGCCGCCGAGTCACGTATGAGACGCCCTTGGCACTGCTTTTTGGCTGGGGTGGACTTGTGGCTATTGTCCCACTTGGACTTGTCCCGCTTGCGTTCGGAGTGGTCGCCTTCATCGCGCATGGGCTCGTCATCCGCGTGACGGCGGAACGCAGGGAAGCGGCGATGGCCCAGCGGCTGCTCAACCACGTTCCCACATTCACCGACCAGGATGTCTGCCTCACTGTCGGGGAAGCACATCTTGAGGGGCTTGTAACGGAATTTGACGCTCGTGGCATCGAGACGGTGCTGCACACCGATCTCAGCGACCAGGCGACTGCTTCGGACTGAGATTCACCTCCCCCTGGGGGAGTGGTGGAGTGCCCGGGGCGTTCCCCTCACCACCTACTGCCTCCACATGTCCAGTTACGGGACTACGGCTGTCATCGAGAGGTGACAATTATTGGGACACCAATTGAGACTGGCGAACCACATCGATACCCTCGAATTCCATGTGAGGTAACGTCTACCCCACTGCGGATGGGATTGTGCATGGTTGTGAGGGCCGCTGCGATGAGGACCCAGCAGATGGTCCTGAGGGACTCCACAAGAAGGTCCACCAACGGATACTGGGACAGCCCAGCGGGGTCACCGAATTGGCTCCCCCACTCTACAAACCGTGCGGTTCCAAGGCCGATCTCTGTCCGCGTGAACTCAAAGACTGGACGGACCAACCCGAGACCGATCGCACGCATCCAGCCGTCACTAGCGGTGTACTTCACCGACCGCAGCAAGCGCTCAACTGACGAACGCCGATTGAGGGAAGTTACTAACTAGACAGTACCCTGTGAGTTTGGGTCTCAAGTATTACTACGCACTAACTATTCAATGCGGTTTTGCCTTAGATCTGCGTGCTAATCCCACCACTATTCTTTTGAATTCATACTTATCACGGCTCTAACCCGAACTATCTGAAGGGAAACTGCAAAAGACGATCCGCATGATGTTACATCTATGCAGGTGACGATGGTTGAGGGTATCTTCGAAGCCCTCCGAATCGGTGTCGGATTCCTCTGGACGGCGGCGTGGGCGATCATTATGGGACTCACGATCACGAGTCTGGTCCAAGTCTATGTCTCCAAGGAGCGAATGGCACAGGTGCTGGGCGACGGTGATCTGAGCGGGCTCACCAAGGCGACTGCGTTCGGTGCGGCCAGTAGTGGCTGCAGTTTCGGCGCTGTCGCCATCGGGAAGGGACTGTTCAAGAAGGGAGCGCACGCGGTGAACTTTCTCGCGTTCATGTTCGCGTCGACGAATCTGATCGTCGAACTCGGGCTGATGATTCTGATTCTGCTTGGCTGGGAGTTCCTCCTAGCGGAACTGCTGGGCGGCCTCATCCTCATCGCCGTGATGGCGGTGATCGTCCACCTCACGCTCCCCGAGAATCTCTTTGCCGAAGTTCGAGAAACGCTCAACGAGCGCGACCGTGAGGCGGGCGTCACCGAAGACCCGACCTGCGGGATGGAGGGCAAAGACGAATACACGCTCACGACCGACGGCGGTGAGACGATCAAATTCTGCTCGGAGGGCTGTATGGAGACCTACCGCCAGGAGACGTCGAGTCGTGGCGGGTGGCGTAACGAGTTGCTGTCGTGGGGGGGCTGGTACAAAGTCGGGAATCAGTACCGCAAGGAGTGGTCGATGATCTGGAAGGACATCATTGCCGGCTTCCTCATTTCGGGGTTCGTCATCGTCTTCGTCCCCCAGTGGGTCTGGAACACCCTGTTCATCCAGGGCGACGGGCTGCTTGTGACCGCCGAGAACGCGATTATGGGTGTCACCATCGCCGTGCTCAGTTTCGTTGGCAGTATGGGTAACGTCCCGTTCGCAGTCGCGCTGTGGGGCGGTGGCGTCAGCTTCGCCGGGATCATCGCGTTCGTCTACGCCGACCTCATCACGATTCCCGTGTTGAACGTCTACCGGAAGTACTACGGCTGGAAGATTATGCTGTACATCCTCGGCGTCTTTTTCGTGACGATGGCGTTCACCGGCTTCCTCATGGAGCTGCTGTTCGACGCGCTGGGTATCGTTCCAGATCTGGCGGGCGGCGAGACGGCGACCGAGCAAACGTACTTCGAGCTCAACTACACGTTCTATCTCAACCTCATCGCGTTCGCGCTCTCCGGTTTTCTCCTGTACGTTTATCGTCGCGGCCTCGGTGCGCCTGGCCAGTACCGTGATCCCGTCTGTGGGATGCGGACTGACGGCAGCGAACCATCGGCGACGCACGACGGCGAGACGTACTACTTCTGCTCGCAGACCTGTAAGGAGACGTTCGAAAAGGACCCAGATGAATTCACCCATCAACACCCAGAGGCGGGAGCGTCTCAGGATCATGACCACCATTGAACACCGATTCGAGATATCGAATTTGTGGGACTGCCTGCCCCGTGATTGCATTGGCCAATCAAAACTGGTACAGCACTGTCTCACGAACTCTCACGTATGAGCCAGAGTCTCGAAGGACCGAGGTGGAGAAGATGAATCCACGGCGAACCGATACAGTAGCCGGTACCTTGGTCGCTGCCGTCCTCATCGTCGGCGGGGCACTCAGCTGGCAAGCGTACCAACGGCAGCAGGCATTCGATCAGATGGGATCGATGATGGGCACGTCGATGGGGGCGGTTCACGGAACGAATCCGCTCTTGTACGTTCTCGGAACACTCCTCGTCTCGGCTGTCCTCGGTGGGGGGTATCTCGCGGTGCGGGACGACCTCACGAGCACAGGCGCAAACGATCGCTCACTGGAGGAGATGACGGATCCAACCGACTCTGAAAGCGCAGAATCACCAGCAGTGGCTACCCAGCCAACGGGAGCCATCAATCCAGAGTCTCAGCCGCAGGCTCGCGTGTTGGACCTCTTGCCAGATGATGAACGTCGCATCCTCGAACCGATCCTTTCCTCGCCCGGCATCACACAAATCGAATTACGGGATCGCTCGGACTTTTCGAAGAGCAAGGTGAGCCAGACAGTTAGCGCCCTCGAGAAACGTGGGCTGTTGTACCGCGAGCGCCAAGGGCGAACGTATCGGATCTATCCGAGCGGTGACCTACAACAGAATCAAGCGCACTAACCACAGGGATGGGACTCTCCCGCGTGGGTCGTGCGATCCTCGTATCGCTGGGAGCTCGTCCGTGAGGGGACAGGCGCACATCTACAGCAGCCCGTTGAGACGCTCCACCCGACGCCGTCGAATTCGGCATTCGTGAACGGTCATGTCTCTGAAAAACGGTTAGAACGCTCGATACACGTTCTTGAACGTTCTCCTGCGCGGATTCACACCCATTGTGATAACTCCCGAGCGGTCCTACGAGTAACCGAGGAGAAAGACAATGACCAACTTCAAACTCAGCGGCTGGCTGCTCGTGGCACTCGCGATCGTCGGACTCGCGTTCGCCGCCCCCGTGGTCAGCGCACACGGCACCGACACGACCGCAGACGACGCGCCCACTGACAATGCTACCGCCGATGACTGGGCGGCTTGGATGGAGGCGCAGATGACCGAGCACATGGGCCCGGGTAGCGTCAAGTGGATGGAGTCGCACATGGGTGTGACCGTCGACGAGATGGCCCAAGACATGGCTGACAACGACTACAACGGCGGGATGTACGGGCAGGGCCACTGCTGACGGCTCTGACCGTTTTGATCGCTTTAACCGAACACCGAAATTTACCACCGCAAGACAATGATGCAACCCATCACTCACATCGGACGCACTGCTCGCCGCCTCGCGATCCTCGCTATCCCGCTGCTGGTCGCGGCGACTGGAACGGCTGCCGCCCACGGCGGCGGGATGATGGGCGGAAGCGGCTGGGGCCTCCTCGGCGGAGCGATGGGGCTCTGGGGACTCCTCTGGATGGGACTCCTCATCGCCGTTCCGCTCTACTTCGTCTATGCGCTCCTCAACCGAGGATCCGGCGGGGACGCTGAGCAGTCGTTGTCGGTTCTCCGCGAGCGATACGCTCGCGGGGAGCTTTCGGACGATGAATTCGAACGGCGGCGAAAACAGCTCGAACGGACTGGATGATCGGAACGGCTGCTGTTCCATCTGAGACACTGCCATCCCCACCGATCGCTGTTGGGCACCCAACCGTTAACCCCGCGACGGGGTGAGAGGGTGGGTCCGCTCGGGTATTCGGGCTATCGGAGCACTATACGTCTTTTTAGCGGCGAAGACGTATCTGGAGCGCCACAACGATACCTGAGTCTTCCCGCCATCGTCAGCTGCTGAATCTGAGATTTGGTTCGTTGCGGCTGCACGTACCACTTGGAATCTAAAGTTTGACCCCCAAGAGACCAGTATAATCGAAGGGAAAATCCGCTAAAGAGAGGGAGCCGTATGTACCTCTGTATGACGACGACCATCACCGTGGAAGGAATGTCGTGCGGTCACTGTGAGCAGACGGTCGAAGAGGCCCTTGAAGAGGTCTCTGGCGTGACTTCCGTGACCGTCGACAGGGAGGGTGAACAGGCAAGTGTCGACGGTGAGGCAGAGGTCACGGCCCTCGTGGCGGCCGTCGAAGACGCGGGATACACCGCTCACGCATGAGTATCCTGCGCTGCGGATAGCACAAGTCGCTTCGAGACGACGACTAACCGTTGTCTTCGGAGCTTGTCTACGCTGGTCTTGCTGTACGGTTTCAGGGCCGAAGATTCAGGAAACCGGCGGAACCACCTCAATAGAGAACATGACCCATGGACGACCACAAAGATACAACTGAGAATTCCTCGGGAGGAGCGGACCAACAGGATACCACCAGCCACCAGCACGAACACGGCGACCACGATGAAGCAGTCGCTGAATCAGGCGGGGAAGGGGTAGAACAGGAGCTACTAGAGGAGGAGGCTCACCCTGCTGCGGCAGGTGAGATGGTGTCCCACGAGCAGCACGCCGGCCACGAGGGCGACGGCCACGACCACGATTCCCACGAGGGACACGGCGAGGGCCATGGCGGGATGCACGAAGGCCACGAGCAGATGTTCCGGCGGCGCTTCTTCGTCTCGACACTCCTGTCGGTTCCCGTCCTCCTGTACAGCGAGATGCTGCAGGAGTGGCTCGGATTCTCGGTTCCATCGTTCCCCGGCAGCGAGTGGATTAATCCTGTCTTCGCGGTGATCGTGTTCGCCTACGGTGGGATTCCCTTCCTTCAGATGGCGGTGCCGGAGCTGAAAGATCGATCACCGGGGATGATGACGCTCATCTCGATGGCGATCACTGTCGCCTTCGTCTACAGTCTCGCGAGCGTGGTCTTTCCCACGCAGTCGGCGTTCTTCTGGGAGCTCGTTACGCTGATCGACATCATGCTGCTGGGGCACTGGATCGAGATGCGGTCGGTGCGCCGTGCCTCGAGTGCGGTCGACGAGCTGGCGAAGCTGATGCCAGACACCGCCGAGCGTATCACCGACGACGGGGAGACCGAGGAAGTTCCCGTCAGTGAGCTCTCGGAAGGCGACCTCGTGCTCGTCCGGCCGGGCGCGAGTGTCCCTGCTGACGGCACCGTCGAGGGGGGTGATTCGGACGTCAACGAGTCGATGATCACCGGTGAGTCGAAACCGGTCTCGAAGGAGCCCGGCGACGAGGTCATCGGCGGCACCATCAACGGCGACGGGAGTCTCCGCGTGCGCGTCGGGGCGACGGGCGAGGAGACGACGCTCGCGGGCATCATGCGCTTGGTCGAGGAAGCTCAGCAGAGCAAGTCCAAGACGCAGGTGCTGGCCGATCGGGCGGCCGGCTGGCTGTTCTACGTCGCGCTCGGGGCGGCAGTCGTGACCGCAATCGCGTGGACGGTTGCCGTCTCGTTCGACGTGACCGTCATCGAGCGCGTCGTGACGGTGCTCGTCATCGCCTGCCCACACGCCCTCGGGCTCGCTATCCCGCTGGTCGTCGCGATTAACACCTCCCTCGCGGCGCGCAACGGGATGCTCGTTCGCGACCGCATCGCGATGGAAGACGCACGGAATCTGGACGCCATCATCTTCGACAAGACAGGGACGCTTACCGAGGGCAAACACGGCGTCGTGGATATGGCGACCGTCGACGGCGTCGACGAGGACGATGCGCTCGGGCTGGCGGCAGCCGTCGAGAGCGACTCCGAACACATGATCGCCCGAGCGATCCGTGAGGCCGCCGACGAGCGGGACTTAACTACTCCTGACGCGACCGCCTTCGAGGCGATCAAAGGACGAGGAGTTCGTGCGAACGTCGACGACAACGAGGTGTACGTCGGCGGGCCGAACCTGTTGACCCAACTCGATAGCGAAATTCCCGACCATCTCCAGCGCTTCACTGACGAGGCCGGCCAGAACGCCCAGACTGTGGTGTATCTCGTTCGTGACGGAGAGCTAATCGCCGCCTTCGCGATGGCCGACGTGATCCGCGAGGAGAGCTACGCCGTCGTCGACGCGCTCCACAATCTGGGCATCGAGGTGGCGATGCTGACTGGGGACTCCCAGGACGTCGCCAACGCTGTTGCCGACGAACTGGGCATCGACACGGTGTTCGCGGAGGTCCTCCCCGAAGACAAAGACGAGAAAGTCCAGGCACTCCAAGACCAGGGGAAGCTCGTGGGGATGGTCGGCGACGGTGTGAACGACGCGCCGGCGCTGACGCGGGCCGACGTCGGGATCGCCATCGGGAGTGGCACCGACGTCGCGGTTCAGTCGGCCGACGTCATCCTCGTGCAGAACAACCCGATGGACGTCGTTCGACTTGTCAAGCTGAGTAAAGCGAGCTACCGAAAGATGCAGGAGAACATCGTCTGGGCAGCGGGGTACAACGTCTTCGCAATCCCGCTTGCAGCAGGCGTGTTGGCACCGATTGGGATTCTGCTGTCCCCCGCTGTGGGGGCCCTCCTGATGTCACTGAGTACAGTAATCGTCGCGATCAACGCACAACTGCTCCGCCGGGTGGATCTGTCCATCCCTGAGCTTCCAAGCGGGACCCCATCGACGAAGGCACAGCCCGCTGACTGATTTCACAACGAGCGTTCCACTGCGATCGAGATTGTCGTACGTGCAGTCGACACTCAAACTGATGAGGCCTTGATCGACACCTCAATCAGCATCGATGGGAATGCCCAACAGGAGATCAAAGACGAGCTTCCGATGAACAGTCAGTACTTAGTCGAAGTTAGCGTCGAAAATGCTGACTCTGGTTCAGGAACTACTAGTCACAGTTACGAGTGGGGTTCTGTCGAGAACCAGCTACATGTAATAATCAATGACCGAATTGTCTTCGCGAAGCAGGTGCACTGATTGAGTCATCAGGTGTTGATTTGAATCTCTACGGCTCTGTTGAAGTCCTCAGAGATTACATGTTTGCTCGGTAGTCTGACTGGGTGGGGTTTGGGAGTCGACGACTCTATCGAAACCGTTAGAGACTGAGAGAATCGGCGTGACACAGACAGAGAGGATGCAGCAAACTGGCTGAGTTCGTTTCAGTGATGAGAGAACAGGAAGCACGGAGACAACCCTTCGACGAGACCTAGGTGTACTCTCCAACAGTTCGGACTCCCGCTCACCGGAGCGTGGTTGCCTCCGGTGTTCGGAGACGCCTGCACCCCGCGAAGGATTGAAACGCTCCGGGAGGAAATACTTGGTACATAATGACACACATCGGCGAGTTGCGGATTCTCGTCCCGGTCGATGTCTCGGGGACGGAGTCGCCACCCCTCGACGTCATCGACCATCTCGGTGCCGTCGAGATAGTGTTACTCGGGTATTTCCCGGTGCCGGACCAGGCCGAACCGGCACTGCTCAGGGACCAGTACGGTCCCAAGGCCACCGACCGGTTGGACACGGTCGCCGACGAGCACGGTAACCCCGCCGAGGTGCTCGTCTTCACGCACGACCACGAGGCCACCATCGACCGCATCGCTGACGAGTACGACTGCGACGCGGTGCTGACGACCGGTCGTTCGACTGCCGTCGACCGCGTCCTCGTCCCGCTTCGTGGGGACGTGAACCTCGACCGAATCCTCGCAGTCGTCGCTGACCTGTTACTCGCAGGCAACGAGACCGCCACCCTGTTCCACTCGGTCGCGGAGGACGCCGACCCAACCCAGGGAGAATTACTGCTCATGGGTGCCGTCGACCGCCTCGTCGAGTACGGCGTCGACCGCGACAGACTCGACTGGCGACTCTCGGAGGGCGGTGACCCACAGACTGACATCGTCGAACTCGGAGCAGCGTACGACCTCGTCGTCCTCGGCGAGACCGACCCCTCACTCCGCGAGCGTATCATCGGGGACGTTCTTTCGGCTATCGTCAGCGAACTCGATGTCCCGGCGCTCATCGTGAGGGATGTCGAGTGAACCCGAACGCTACGACATGGAGGCGGGACAGATGAGCGCCGACGAAGGCGAACTCGAGCGTACGCTCGGATTCCTCGAGGCGATGACGCTCGGCGGGGGGACGATGATCGGTGCGGGAATATTCATCCTCCCGGGCATCGCCGCCGAAACCGCTGGTCCCGCGAGTTCGATTTCCTACGCTATCGCTGGCTTCGTCGCGCTGCTCGCGGCGCTCTCGCTGTCCGAACTGGCGACCGGGATGCCCATCGCTGGGGGGAGCTATCACTACGTCAACCGCGCACTCGGCGGACTCTTCGGGGCCGTCGTCGGCTGGGGGATGTGGACGGGGCTGATGTTCGCCAGCGCGTTCTACATGATCGGCTTCGGGCAGTATCTCGTCGAGCCGATTCCGTTCCTCGACGGACGGGTCTTCATCGTCGCCCTCGGGCTCGTCGGGCTCGTTCTCCTCCTCGGGGTCAATTACTACGGGACCGAGGAGTCGAGCGCCTTCCAGAACGTCACCATCGGGGCCGAGACTGCCATCATCCTCGTCTTCGTCGCGGTCGGCGTGTTCTTCATCGACCCGGGGAACCTCGAACCGTTCGCTCCCTTCGGGCCCGACGGTGTCGTCGCCACGACTGGAATCGTCTTCATCTCGTTCCTCGGCTTCGAGATTATCGCCACCGTCGCGGGCGAAATCAAGAACCCCAGTCGAATCATCCCGCTGTCGATGATTCTCTCGGTGGTGCTGGTGACCATCCTCTACGTTCTCGTCATGCTCGTCAGCACTGGCGTCATCCCCTTCGAGTCGCTCGGCGACTCTCCTATCCCGGTTTCGGACGTGGCTGTCGTCTACCTTGGTCCGGTGGGGGTCGTCGCAATCGTCTTCGCCGCCATCATCGCGGCGATATCGAGCTCGAACTCCTCGATACTCGCAGCCTCGCGGGTTATCTACGCCATGGGAAGAGACGGAGTCGTGACCGACTGGTTCAACGTGAGCCACCCTCGGTTCTACACGCCCCACCGAGCCATTGCGGCCACTGGCGGCGTGACGGCACTGCTGATTCTCGTCGGTCTCGAAGTGGAGACTATCATCGCGCTGCTTGCAGAGGCAGCGAGCTTCAGTTTCCTCGTCGCCTACTCGCTCGTCCACATCTCACTCGTCGTCTTCCGACGGGCCGACCCGGATGGCTACGACCCCTCGTTCGCGCTCCCCCGACCGCTCTACCCGGCCGTCCCGGTACTGGGAGTGGTGCTGTCGCTCGTCGTCGTCTCGCAGATGGCGACTGTCGTCGTCGTTATCGGGTCGGGCATCGTCGCCTTCGGCCTCGTCTGGTACGCGACCTACACGCGGGGACGAGTCGTGAACGAGGGACTCCTCGGCGAAGCGATTCGAGGCAAACCAGCCGAACCGTTCCGCGTGGTCGTTCCGGTGGCGAATCCGACGACACAGCGCGGCCTCCTCCGTCTGGCGGCGGCCAGCGCGCACGCCAACGAGGACCGGGGGACGCCCGAACTCGTTGCGGTCAACGTCACGCCGGTCGCACATCCCTCGCCGTTCCAGAACGTCGAGGCCGAGCGATTCGAGCATCAGCGCGAACTTCTCGAGAGTGCCCACGACATCGCGGCCGAGATGGACGTCACCCTCCGGACCAGAACGGTCGTCGCTCCCGACGTGGGAGCGGCGATACTCGACGTGCTCGAAGAGGAGGACGCCGACGAGGCCATCCTCGGCTGGGATGGGTCGCTCGAACGTGACGGCAACGTCTTCGGCGCAACGGTCGACCCAGTGGTTCGGAACGCGAGCTGTGACGTCTCACTCGTCAACCTCACAAACGAGACCATCGGGACGCCAGTGGCACTCATCGCCCCCGGTCACAATGCGCCGGTCGTCGCCCATCAGGCGGTCGAATTCGCAACCGTCGACGGGGCTGTCCCGACCCTTCTGAACGTCCAGTCTCCCCGGGGGAAGAGCGACTCGGGCGCCGAAGAACGGGGACGGTCGGTCGTCGCCGACGCTGCCGAGGCGGCGGGCCTCGACCCCAACGAGTACGAGGTTCAGGTCGTCGTCGCGGACGATATCGGTCGGGCAGTCGTCGAAGCAACCAGTCAGTACGACACCGTCTGCGTCGGTCTCTCGGGGCGGACCGAGGGGTCCCAGATACCCTTCGGAACAGTCACCAAACGAGTCGTGCACGACGTTCCGAGTAACGTCGCCCTGATACGCGGCTCGTGAGCGCCCTCGACGTTCCTCCACGGCACTAGCGCAGTCGGTGTGTCTCCGTCTAGCAAAGCTATGCCCTCTGTTGCAGGAAATCGCTGACTGACTCGCGCTACGTCCAGCACGGCCTCTCCAAACCTCGCACCTGAAACCCCTCGCAGAGTGGCACATCTGTACGGTTAAGTCTCTCGAAGGGTCACGGTGGATATGGATTTCTTCAGCACGGAAACCCCAATCATTGGGATGGTCCACTTACCGCCCCTTCCAGGTTCTCCCGGGTTCGAGGGTAATCGAGACGAAATTCGAACCCGACTTCTTGAGGATGCCACAGCCTTGGAATCGGGTGGTGTCGACGGTATTATGCTCGAAAACTTCGGTGATGCTCCGTTTTATCCAGACCGGGTGCCTCGCCACGTCGTCGCTGACGTTGCAGCACTCGCGAACACACTTCGTGAGAATGTCACAGTCCCATTTGGCGTGAACATCCTCCGAAACGACGTCCAAAGTGCGCTCGGCATTGCCGCCGCGACAGATGGTTCCTTCGTTCGCGTGAACGTCCATACCGGTTCCCGACTTACTGATCAGGGTCTCATCGAGGGGATGGCACACGAAACCCTCCGTCTGCGTGACCAACTCGACACCGACGTGGCCATTCTCGCAGACATCGACGTGAAACACTCTGCCCCACTCGCCGAACGGTCACACGAGGAGGTCGTCGGTGAACTCGTCGAACGTGGCGGTGCCGACGGAATCATCGTGAGTGGAACTGGCACGGGCGAGGCTGTCGATACGACGGTTCTCGAAGACGTGGTCGACGCTCGCGATGCTCGCGGTCTCGACGCCCCGGTCTTAATCGGCAGCGGTGTCACCCCCGAGACGGCACCCGAACTGCTGTCGGTCGCAGATGGTGCAATCGTTGGAACTGCTCTCAAAGAAGGCGGCGAGACGACGAACCCTGTCGACGAAGCAGCAGTCGAACGGCTTGTCGCGTCCGTTCGCTAATTCGCTGGGCGGCTCTCTTGTCTTCAGCGGGAAATTGGGATTGCGTGACTCACCGCATCTCTAGAAACTCTTGCACGTCGGCTTCGGATGGGAGATTGCCACGTGCGCCCAGTTCAGTACAGTTGAGCGCGGCTGTGGCAGCGGCAAAGCGTCCTGCGTTGCGTGCTGCATAGTCGTTCAGCAGCCACGTGTGAATCAGTCCCGCCGTGAAGGTATCGCCAGCGCCGGTCGTATCAGTCACATCCACCTCGAAGGCCGGGATGTCGGTCACCGTGTCTCCTTCGAGCAGGCGTGCCCCGTCACTCCCTTGTGTAATCGCCGCACGAGGGACATTCTGCTGTGTAAGCGTGGCAATGGCTTCGTCGGTGCCACCGAAATACGAGCGTGCAGCGACCTCACCGACCACGAACAAATCGACAACAGAAAGCAGTCGGTCAATCGTCTCTGGTGTTGTCCCGCGCCCTTCGAGTTCCGAGAGTGGACCTGCGAGGTCGAATACGAGTGTCGAAATCTCATGCTGCTCACGGGCTGTCACGAGTCTCGACACTACCTCATCTGGTGCATAGGCGCTCGTGAACACCACGCTGGCGTCACTTGCATACTCAATATCGCGAGCATCAAGCCGAAGGTTCGGAATGCTCTGGCCACCGGCGACAATCATTCGTTCTCCATCTGGACCACGGAGAATCAGCGTGTACGACGATTCTTCGGAGCCGACTTGAATCCGAGAACAGTCGATGTCACGTGCGTGGAGGTCAGCTTCGGTCTCGGCAGCATCATCGCCCCCGACGCGCGTGATAATTCCCGTCTTGTTCCCAAACTCGGAGAGCCCCGAGGCGACGTTTGCAGCGACGCCTCCCACGTCGGTCGTGTGTTCGCGGGCGAACGCACCGCCGTCGGGTTCCGGGAGATTCGACAGAGAATAGATGTGGTCGATAACGGCACTGCCGACCGTCACGACATCGAACGATGACATACGCCTACTCGACGGTGGTCCGTCTTGAACATACAGGGATTAGGGTGTGCCAGTCGAATCCTTCGTCTATTTGTGACGTGTTTCGGGGCTCCGATACTACCGCTCGTAAGGTCTCAGTTTGCAAGGCCGTCGCTGGCACCGCTGTTGTTCATGCTTGGCACTGTAATCGCATTCACCGCACTAATGAGTGTGGACTGCAGCGAGCGATACGCGGCTCACCTCCGTACTCCCACGAAAGCGTCGTTGTTTCGTCGTCGCTTGCAGGGTGGTTAGCCGAGTGTGACCTAATCAAACCCGGCTTGCCTGAACTATATTCGACGGACGGTTCTATCTCAATCTAGAACGATGGACGCACAACGTATCGACCATGTTCACCTCCGAATCCCGGAGGATGAGATCGAGCACGCAATCGAATTCTATCAGGGGCTCCTTGGGTTCCCACTCGAAGGATTCGACGAGTACGAAGCAGATGAGACGCCGATTTTTCACTTCCGGCTGACACCAGACACGATTATCCACGTGAGGCCGACCGACGAGTTCGTCCCCCCCGAACGCGAGAACTTCGACCACCTCGCTATCATTCTGGACGAAGACATCGAAGACGTCAAGCAGGAACTTGAGGATGCCGGCGTCATTATCGAGCGAGAAGGGACGCCTTACGGTGCGACCGGTGAAGCCCCAGCAATCTACGTTCGGGACCCGTTCGGCTATCTCCTCGAACTCAAAGAGCCCGCCGCGGAGACGGCCTAATCGACGCCCGCACACGACAACCAACTACAATTCAACATACATGGGACGCCTCATCGACGGCCACTGGAAGACGACTGACGAATTGACTGAGAACGACCAGAATCGACGTGACGACGGATTCCGAAATCGAGTCTCCCCGAATTCTCGACACCCTCCGGAACCGGGGCGCTATCACCTGTACATCGCTCGCGCCTGTCCATGGGCACACGGGGCTGCCCTCGTCCGGAAACTGCTCGGGCTGGAGGACGCCATCTCAATGGACATCGTCGACCCCCACCGTGGGGCAGGCGGTTGGCGGTTCACTCCTGACAACCCTGGCAGTACGCCGGATTCCCTCCACGGCTCGGACTACCTCCACGAAGTCTACACCGCAGCCGACCCGGAGTATACTGGTGGCGTCACCACGCCGGTCCTCTGGGACCGAGAGGCCGGGACTATCGTCAACAACGAGTCCATCGAGATTATGGAGATGCTCGCGACGGCGTTCGCTGACCACAGCGACGAGTACGACCTGTATCCGACGGGTAAGCGTGACCGCATCGACGCAGTCGTCGAGAAACTGTACGAACCGATTCTCAAAGGCGTGTATACTGCCGGGTTCGCGCAGTCGCAGGATACCTACGAGAGAGCAGTCGAGGCTATGTTCGACGCCCTCGACTACTGGGAGGACGTGCTCGATGACCAGCGATTCCTCGTCGGTGACTCGCTCACTATCGCCGACCTTCGACTGTTCCCCGCGCTGGTCCGGTTCGACCCCGTCTACTACACGCACTTCAAATGTAACATCCGACGGCTTGTCGATTATCCCAACCTCTGGGGCTACACGCGCGACATTTACCAACACGACGGCGTCTCAGAGACGGTCAATCTCGACCACATCAAGAAGCACTACTACCGGAGTCATACGGATATCAACCCGACCGGATTCGTGCCGGTCGGCCCGGATATCGATTTTACGGCTTCTCACAATCGAAAATGAACAGTAAATGAATAACATCGGCTCAACGAGCCCCTCTATTCGAAGTCACTGGAGAGAAAAGCGGTCGGCGTTACCTGACGAATCGACCGCTTCTTGGGGTCTGAACGACAATAACGACGCAAATTATCTGCACAGTCGGTACGGTCAGTAGTTTCTGAGAGGGACAAGGCACTCCGAGACAAACGCTTACAGTAGGGGCTGCGGTATAGCTGATATGGCTCCAGCACCCGACGAGGATATCGATGAAAACCTCCGAGAGGTTCGCGAACTCACGCCGAACGCGTGTCCAGGCGTCCAGTCGCTGGACCAGTTCGGGACCAAGTGGCGACTTCGGATTCTCTACAACCTATTCGATGGCAGTCACCGATTTAACGAGCTGAAGCGAGCCTCTGGGGCGAGTTCGTACACACTCTCGCGAGTCCTCGAATCACTCGAAGACGATGGAATCGTCGACCGTCGTGTCGAGGAAGGGCCACCGGTCGAGACCCACTACAGCTTGACTGAGAAGGGTGCAGCACTCGAGCCAGTGTTCGACGCAATCGACGAGTGGAATGCAGAGTGGGTTGGAGAAGCGAGTGAGCAGCCCACTGGGGCGCCTGACGTTTGATTTCTTCGGCTCTGTTGAAATCCTCAATGGCCAACATCTTCTGGTTGGGGTCGTGAAGTAGAGATAACATACTTACTACGGCCGAATGTAGTCAAACATGTGCAACGTCGCCACGCCCTCCTCGCCGCGACCGCCGCGTTGTCCGGATTCACCGGTTGTATCGCCCCGTTCACGTCCAGCGGATCCCTCAAGGAGGTGAGCGTCAAACTTTGGAATGCGGACGACAGAGCGCGGACGTTCCACCTCGCGCTCGAAACCGAAGCCGGTATGCTGGACTGGGAGTCACACCATATCGACGCGGGCGCCGACGAGCTAGTGACGATTGCTCCGGACGAAGACGTCTCCCCGGTCGCGTTACACGGAGCCGTCGAGGATTTCGCAGGGAGCGTCGATATCTTAGGTGTTGATGACCTCGACGAGAACTACTGTCTCCAATTCGATTTCTCGTACTTGCATCCAACCGACAAGCGACCGCAGTTGGCGATGATCGCCGACATCGAATGCGAATCCTGAACCATTCTGCCGATAGATTCGCAACCTCCACTTACCAGCTGTTCCGTCGATAATAGTGTCTGATAAATGGGGTCTCAACAGAGCCATTTCTTCCTCAAGAGCGTGGACAGGGGTCGCACGCTGGACCAGAAGACCCAGGACAGAACTCAGACCCCCCCGAACGATTTGGACTCATCTTACTGAGTTGTAATCGAACCTTCAGGTTCAAGTGACGTAGCTGAGAATGGTTCTGTGTGAGTACACTCTTTCAGCTCGCTGGAATTGTGATTTCGATACTTGGTGTCGCATACGTCGCCAAACCAAGGCGGATATACCACTTCGGATTTGATTTCTTACGTGACACTCAATCGGACCCATCTGAACCCGCTGCTATAATCATCTGGTTATACCGATTCATTGGGGTCTGTCTCCTCGTTATTGGTGTTTCATACCTTACTTAGCGATTATCGGCCTTCTTTCCTGTCTAGTGGCTCTGTTGAAATCCTCAGAGAGTTACACGTCCACCCGGTAGTTTGACTAGATGTAGGCCCTCCCGAAGTCGTGGTTACTCCGGTTCGTCGAGTAGGCATTCCACTTGGCTCGGCAACCTGTCGCCCGCTACTCCGCGAAGTTTTCAAAACGACGGTACACACTACACCAGCACATCGTCTTGCTCTGTCTCAAAGTTCGGAAAAATGCGACATACCGGGCACTTCTCGACGAACTCATCGAGATGCCCCGCATTCGGAAAGCCATCAATCTGGATGAGGTCTCGTCACCCTCAACATCATGTAAAGCGTTCAACCGCCTTGACATGGCCGTTTGGCGGGTTCTTCTCAATCTCTCAGTCACGATTCTTCCGACCAACGGTATCGTCGGGGTCGATGCCTCCGGCTTGACCGCACTCACGCCTCTAAGCACTACACGAAGCGAACGAACTGACGATTCAGCAATTGAAAGTCACACCGGACTTCTACGGACAACGTAGTCAGAACGAGACGGTGAACTCTCGTATCAAACGGAAATACGGCGCATTCGTCCGCTCACGATACTGGTGGAAGCAGTTCCGTGAACTCGTTGTCGGCTGTCTCCTCACGATATCGACAAGGTACTCTGAACGGTAGAGTAGGTGAACGGCTTAGCACAGGAGATGAATCTCATTCATCAACTGGTAGTCAAGATTGCAGCAGTTCTAGTAGCTTTTTCCCGTCGCTTATCCTGCCGCCGTAGGAACCACCGGAGTACGTCTGGGGAACAATCGTATAGTAGGCCCTGCCGAGCAGCCAGAAAAAGAAAAATTGCAGTGCACCAAACAGCAGTCCGTCGATTCCACTTAGTAGAAGGATGCTGGTGGCAAGTAAGAGCGTCACAGTGACTAGCGGCCCGCAGGCGAGTCCGAGCGCGTGAACGCGCTTCGACTCGACGCCACTCCAGTCCGTGGACCCATACAGGAACGTGTTTTTAAGACCATCAATACCTGCCGTTATCTTGAGCCGACCAAGCTTGACTGTCCACCCATCAGGGTTCCCGATGGTGATATGTGCACGCCCACCTACCAGTAGAACCGGAACTGCGTGCCCGAGTTCGTGGACGAACAGCTCTGAAAACAATGCTATAGGGAGCGCAATGAGGACAGCAACACTAACCATCCACTCCATTGTGTGTCGTCTTTCGGGCACGCTGCTTTTTTCTTTCGTGCCTCACCCTGTTCATCTGTTGAACCAGTAGCCCACGGATCCGTGCGACCACTGTCCCGTCAGGCCTCGCGCCACTTGTGGCCGCACTCGACGCAAGTGAACAGTCGAACCTCGTAGGACCCGCCCGGTTTCGGCATCATCTCGTAGTAGGCTCGGTCGCTGTCGCAGTCGTCCGCCGGACAGGGCTCCTGCATCGTCTCGGTAGAGCCTTGGGTCGCGTCGGCCACGGCGGGTGCTCCGTCGTCCTGCTGTCCATTCTGCGTCGTCATCGCCGCTTCTGCTTGCGAGTCCCGCGGCTCCTCGTTTTCACAGGAGCGACACACCCACGCGTTGCCCTCCGTGTGCATTATCGAACCACACTCGTCACAGAATTGCATATACCGCCGCAATACACGTGTGTCGGATATATGTGTTAATTTTCGCTTCGCGGTAGATTTCAGGCAAGCACCCACGTTGATTGTACTGAATTATCGAAGAGACAACAGGGGCGTCGCTGTCGAGGTTATTGGAATTAAAGCGAGAATACTCCTCAGCATACAATTACGATGATACGGCTGTAAACGAGCGGTGAAAGGCGGGAGTGCTCCACTATCTTCGTGTCTGACACCCCACGACTGAACGAAATCGAGACGGTCCAGCAGGAGCAGCCACGGGCCGACTCGCTGAGGACAGCTATCTCACCCGCCGGGTTGCTTACTATTGGTTGCGATATGGAGGGAGAACCCAATCAGTGACAGCCCCGCCAGTTGGAGGACACGAGTCAGGAACCGGAAGACATCCTGAAACGAGAGCGTAACAATGTGGAACGCGATCAACCCCTGGCCAACGACGGCAAGCGCATAGGTGACGCCGAACAGGAGGACCATGCCGGCAGAGAGATACCGCATGGCCGGTTCGTCGTTGCGCCGGAGGCCACGGTACGCTTGGTAGCCAATATACAGGCCGATAAGAGCCGACCCAGTCGCCGCCACGCCCGCAAGCAGGTTCAAAAGCGAGCCGTCGAGTACTCTGTCGACTATCATCTCAGAACTTCCTCCATAGCCGTGTCAGTTCGTCTGCAACGTCCACGTCTGTACACTCGACTGTCCACGTCAACTCGCCGTCCTGGACGACGAGTTCGAACCGTTCGAGGGAGGCAACGTAGACCGTGTCGTGGTGGCCATCGCTCCGTGGCCGGGTTTGTTCTTCGAGGAGGCCAGCCTCGACGAGACGGTCAACACGCCGGTAGATAGCCGAGGGCGAGACGCCACAGTGGTCACTCAGCGCGCTGGCCGAGAGTGGGTCGGCACTGGTTGCGGCGAGGATATCCCGGACGTGGTCGTCGTCGAGGAGGGAAACGATGTCTGCAAGCTCAGCGTCGTCGGCCACGGACGTATCAGTCATTCGTTGGGCGTTTAAACTGGCGGTGTCTGGCCAGTGTCTGGCTATCGGACGAGTGTGGTGCGTCACGGCCCTGCGTGGGTGCTTGGGTCGGGACGAAACGGTCATGCTGTATCCTCCAAGCCGATTGCAAACAGCGGGCGGGTGGAACGCACAGAGGAGTACGTGACCGCAAGCCGCGTCGCTGGCTGTAGTTCACGTGCTGCATATGGGTCGTCAGCATCCTGGTCGATATCGTCGACGTGAATTACTCCGACATCCGGCACGGACTGTCGGCCGATTGTCACAGAGTCTCCCGGGGTGAGTTCGTCGTGGTCAGTTGGTAGTGGTCGTGTCTCTGTGAGTGACAGATACTCTCCGGGTTTGTCTGCGATATCGGCCCTGAACTGGAGGTCGGTCGTCGCCACCGACTCACCTGCTTCGTGGGTGAACGTCAGCGTCTGTGCGGCGGCATCCCGAGTGACACCCCACGTTATCTGTGGCGGTTGGGGTGTCGGTGGGTTGCCTTCTCCCGGTGGAATCCGCCCTTCGGCGACCGCGAGTTGGCCATCGATTCGGAAGTCAGTGGCGTCCACCTCTCGGGTGAGAACCGTGCCGTCGGTGCTTCGTTCGCGGAGGTCGGCTTCCGGGACTTTCATCCCTTCTGGATACAGGAAGGCCATGATGTGGTAGGCAGTATCGCCGTCGAAGCGGAAGCCTTCGAGTTTCGTCCACCGGCGGTCACCCTCCGGTGGAATGTACTCGACCATCCTGCTTTCACCAATCACCTCACTGAGTCGTCGGTAGGCGTCGTGTTCCTCGTGATAGCGTGGGATACGGCCATCACGAGCATCGACCAGCGCCTCGACATTTGGGTGTTCGTGGACGCGTTGGCTGGCCCAGACGATTTCTTCGTCGGTCACCAGTGCCTCGCGGTGGACGTCCGACCGGCTGAATCGTTCGTACCCTCTGTAAGTACCGTCGCGGCGGTAGCCGCTTGCGGTGAGAGTGTTCGTGATAGTCGTGGGGTCGACCCCGCCAGCGAGGACGGTCCCAAATCTGGTTTCCAGCAAGCGGTCGTAGCCCGTGTACCCGACCCCAAAATAGTCGAGTTCGGTACGGAGGCGCGTTTGAGGAACGACAAAACGGACCGGCGCGGGTGACGTGAGTGACTGTGGCTGCCGAAAACAAAACGCGTACTGTGAGTGGTCGCCCGTATCCACAGCCGTGGGTGCGGGCAGCCACTGTCGATACGTGGGTGGGTCAGCATCGGGCACGTCAACGCGGCCGAAGTGCTGGCGCGACCCCAATGGTGGTAACGCAGCGGTACAGCCGGCTGACAGCGTGGTGAACCCAGTTGCGAGGAGCCCAGCACAGCGACGGAGCACTGTCCGACGCGTTTGGGAACCGTTGGAGGACGGGTCGTCAGTGGGAACCATTGCACTTCCAACTGTGGGAGACAGGACTATCAGGTAGTGTGATGCGTCACAGTGAGCCGCAACCCGTCGATGGTTTTATATGTTTGAATAGGTGGCTACCATCGGTCGGGCAGGCATTTTGAGCCAACCAGTCCGATATATTCGTACGGGTAACCCCCTGACGCGATTGGCTCCGGGTATAAGCTCCGTTCAGGTATCGCCCCCGCCCACGGTCAGAGTGCGTTGCTGCACCGTCATGCGCGTAGTCCGTACAGCAGTGGCGCAGCGCTCACAAATAGCCCCCCGCGAACGACTGCTGGGGGAGCAACTGCTCTGTACTCAAATGTCGGCAGGCGGCGGAGGTCGAGCCCAGAGTCGCTCGGTGACGCGCTGGCGAGGCCGCCGTCCGGTGTAACGAACAGCACCCGATTCCCAGCGACCACTGGCGACTGGTCGATATTCCCGGATGCAACACCCGGGAGGTCTTCAGACGCCTCTGCCGTGGCTGTTGCTTGGATGACGCCGGTGTCTGGATTTATTTGATACAGTGTCCCACTCGTGTCGGTCGTGTAGAGTGTCTCGTCGAGGACCGTCGGTGAAAAACTCTGCGTCCCGTTGAGCTGTGTCTGCCACTGTTGTGCACCTGTCGCGCCGTCTACGGCAACCAAGTCCCCATCTCCAGTCCCGGTGTAGACCGTTCCATTCCAGACGAGCGGGACATCTCCAAGGTGCCCGCTCTCAAGCCTCGGATGCGTCCATTGGATGGTCCACGAATCGATGTCGACCGCAAACAGAGTGTTTTTCGTTCGTACATAGATCGTGTCAGGGCTCGCTGCGAGATGTCTCGGTGCTGCAGGCGCACTGAGTGCCGTCGGTGCTGCTGCAGGGCGGTCGAATACGATAAGCTGGCTTCCGGTGTTCCGATGGACGCCAACAATAATGGCGCCGTCAATGATGAGTGGCGAGGTTCGAATGGTAACCGATTCCGGGAATCGATGAATCGTCTCACGCGTCCCCGTCTCGAGGTCGATACGAGCCACCGCAGTCTTACTCACGGTGTATACCCAGCCATCAGCAAGCGATGGCGGTTTTACCAATCGCTCTCCGTCCGGTACCTCAACCTGCCACTTTCGGTCTCCCGTCAGTGCATCGATTGCTGTCGTCGAGAACTTTCTCGCTTGGACTACCACCCGTCCGTCGACGAGTGGTTGCGATGGCGGTTGGATGACAGACCCACTGAGACGGGTCGACCACGCCATTTCGGGCTCGGACATCTGGGGACCTGTTCCAGACCGGGCACGGTCGCCGTGCTGTGCTGTCCACGAACTGCCGACGGTTTCGATTGTGCCCTTTTGGCTCCATTCACGAGTGCTGTCTGGAGTGGAGGTCGACTCTGGTGAAAGGCTACAGCCTGCGAGACTAGCGGCTACACTAACGAGGAGGGCTCTTCTGTACATTCAATTGACATTCCAATGCCGCAAAGTAATAAGCCACACGGGGCCTTCGTTTTGTTTCCACTCCGCCTAGAACCCGAAATCGGGCCACTTTGAGAATATCGTTTCGTCTGAATCACACACATCCTGCCCTGTGATATATATCGCATTGTCACGTACTGAAATCACTGCACCTGCTTCGCGACAGCCACGAAAGTCCAACTCACCGTCGGTGGTTGTGTGTGGGTTGCTTTCGAGTTGGGCAGAGACGACTATCGGACTGCTGTCAATGGCGAGGTCGCGTTCAATACGGTTCTCTGCGGGAATTGTGAGCGTTCCCTTGTACAATAGTTTTCCAGCAGTGGTTGTGACTGACACCTCCACTGTCCGTGGTTCCGTGTCAGAATTGACGAGTAAAAGACCCGGTTGCGGAGCTGATTTAGAGAGTCCCAGACAGCCACTGCTACCAGCACTTATGGCTATGAGACATCCCTGGAGGAGATTCCGGCGTGATAACATATGTTTGTAGCAACAATTTCGACACACTTTGAGGTACTGGGATGTCGTCGGAAGGAAAGACAGCTTTCGACTTCCAAATAATCTTGCCCCGGCGTCAGCTACGACTGCTTCTTCACGAATCGTTCAGAGGTCGGTCTCCACGAACTGCACCCGGCCGACGTGAAGCGCTGTTACGCTCACGAGAACAACGATGCCGACACTGTAGAGGAGGACTCCGGGTGGGACGGAACTGCCACCGCTGCTCGGAAGGAGTGCATGCTCGATGGTGTCGAGAGCAACGAATGGACTGAGATGGTTAAGGGCAAGTGGGAGAGAGACGCCTGCGGAGCGTTCGGCAACGACAGCCATCGATTCTCCTGCGACTGTGGCCTCGATTGCAGGAGTGACGAGCGACTTCCAGGCCTGGGTGAATATCACGAACGTTCCGAGTGTCCCAGCAATCGCACGATAGGTGGACCGCGTTATTGCGGACACACTGAGTGCCAGACACGTGACTACGATGACACCGATTACCGCGACCAGCGTCCATGCGGTGAAGGCGGCGAAACGCACTTCCCCAAGTTGGAAGACGAAGATAAGCTTCGCCAGTATCGAACACGTGAGTATCGTCCCAACCGCGAGTAGTACCCTAGAGCTGGCCTTCGCGAGCAGCAGTTCGTCTCTCGTGAGTGGCTTGCCGAGGAGTGTCCGGAGTTGCCCGGACTGTCGCTCTGCGGCAATCGCTCGATGACCGACGAGAGCACCAAACAGGAATGCAGTGGTGGTGAGCCTGTCGGAGACAAACGTTACTTGTGCTACGACCGGGGTGATACTGCTGGGTTCAGTTGTCGTCCACACGGTTGACGCGGTGAACACGAGCAGTACGAGGGTGCCGGTGAGGACGGGGCCGTCTCTAACGGCGTGGCGACCATCCCTTGACGCGACGAGGTAAATTCGTGACAGCGGACTCTCTCCCGTTCGGTCGCTGTCAGAGATGCCGCTTAGGCTACGGAGGACACAGCCACCATCACTACCACTCGGGAGTCGCCGTCGAAGTCGAGTTGCGAGGTCAATCGCGTCTGGGTCGACTGTTAGGTCTGTTCGGCAGAACCGGGTCAACGACCGTCGCAGCGGCAGCGTTACGAACCCGAGGAACGAGGCCAGTGCGAACGCGAGCAATGGCAACGGCAGCAGCGATTGGCCGGTTGTCGCGGCCGCAACCGACGACTGGAGGAGCCGCCAGCAGGCGGTAAGCGGGTTTAGCAGTGTGAGAGACTGACGCCACCACGGGGCCTGTGCGAGCGTGTCGTACGTGAGCGCCTCGGCCGAACTGGTGAGTGTCTGCGAAACGAACGGCTCGACGACCGACACCCAGACGCCGAATTTCGGACTCAGGAAGAGGTAGACCCCGAAGAGTGCGACGAGAGCCGTGTATCGCGACGAGACGCGGGCAGAGAGTGCGACCGCAACGGCTGTCCAACTCATCGCGTACGCGAGTATCCACCCTCCCATCACCCAGAACGGGACGACGTGCAGCGTACCGTATACGTCGAACACGATGTACTGTGTGACGAGCAGCACCACCACAACGGGGACGGCAGTCAGGATGACTCGCGAGAGTGCCTTCCCGAGAAAGACGTCGCGGCGTGTCAGTGGGAGTCCGAACAGTGTTCGGAGTCGCCCTTGTGTTCGGTCCCCGACGATAGCGTTGTATCCGATTGCGACGGAGACGGGGACCGTGTACGTCACCAAATCGTATCCAGCCCGATTCAGGAACACCTCGATTGGTGGTGATGATCCGGACGGCGGTCGCACGCTGGGCAGGTAGACCGCAGCGAGCAGGAGTATGGCACCCCAGACGACCTTGTTTTGGACCATCCGACGGAGGTCGCGTCGCACGACGGCACGAATTGCGGTCGCGCTCATCTCTCCGCCTCGGCCGCCCGGAGGAACGCTTGTTCGAGTGACGGCCCCCGGCTGTGGAGGTCGGCGATAGCCATGCCCGATTCATCGAGCCAACGAACGACTGCCGACTTGTCTGCTGGAGACCTGCAGGTGAGATGCAACGTGCCGTCGTCTACTGTTGCCTCTGTGACGCGTTCCGAGGCAGAGACTCGTTCTGCGAGGTCTTCCGATGGATTTTCGACCGCGAGTGTCAGCTGCGGGTCCGCGTCCATTTCCCGCCGAAATTCGTGTACGTCGTCGGTGAGGAGGAGTCGGCCGCCGTGCATGACACCGACCCGGTCGCAAATCAATTCGACTTGGTCCATGATGTGACTGGAGAAGAACACTGTGGCTCCTCGGGCGCGCTCCTCGCGTATCACCTCACGGAAGACGCGTGCACCCGCCGGGTCCAACCCGCTGAGTGGCTCGTCGAGGAGCAGTAATTCCGGCTGGCCGACCAGCGCAGTCGCGAGTCTGAGACGCTGACGCATCCCCTTCGACAAGCCTCCAATGGTGCGGTCGGCTGCGTCTTCGATTCCAACTCGGCCCAGCAGTTCGTCGATGTCGTCGTCAGCCTCATTCATCCGGACGGCGAACTGGAGATGGTCCCGAGGAGTATCTCGTGGATAGAGTCCGCCAGCTTCGGGCAGCGAACCGACCCGTTTTCGGACTTCGAGCGGATTCTCTTCGGGGTCGTATCCGAGTATCGAAAGCGAACCGGAGCTCCGCCGAACCAGGTCCAGAAAGATGTTGATGGCCGTCGATTTCCCGGCACCATTCGGTCCGAGGAAGCCGAATGACTCGCCGCGCTCGACACAGAGGGTGAGATCGTCGAGCGCGGTAATGTCTCCGTACCTTTTCGTTAGGGACTGTGCTTCGATAACGGACACGAAGGGTCGTAGATAGTGACAAATGAAAAATGTTTATGTGTGTTTTACAAGTTTGNTCTCCGTACCTTTTCGTTAGGGACTGTGCTTCGATAACGGACACGAAGGGTCGTAGATAGTGACAAATGAAAAATGTTTATGTGTGTTTTACAAGTTTGTGTGCGCGGTCGTAGATGGTGATTTTTGCAGGGGTCAGTCAGCCGAAATCCTTCAGATTTGATTTCTGTGTCGACTATGGGGTATCTTGGTTGGTGGCCCTTTGCCACCCTTCGTCGCTGCTCCTTTGGTGCGGCTGTGCTGCAGCCAGCACGCACGTTGGCCACTGGTCAGCCGGGGGTGGCTGGATAGGACCGCCCATCATAGGGTGTACGTGAGCTCGACTAGCGCGCTTTCTTCGCTTCAATATACGAACCCCCCGAGTGAACATTGTTCCCGCCGTGAAACACGATGTTTGACCGCTATGCGGGCAGTTTCGCACGTGTTTATCACTCGAATCGACTCCCTGCATCACGCACGATGTACTGTTTCTGTGAAAAGGACGTCACTAATAAATGGGAAAGAGGTGACCCAGTGGACATGAGTCTCAAACTTGAACCAGGGACCCTCGTGTACGCTTTGCTCCTGTTCGTCAGCGTTCTCGTGGCGGTGACCACCGTGAACGTCGCCGTCATCGGTGCGTCCGTTCGAGGTGCTGTCCTCCGCGGCGTCGCCATCGGGGGTGGCGCCGTAGTCGCGAACTGGTTCCTGAACTAACCTGACTCGCGCCGAGTTCAGCCTGCGCCCTCGCCGCCAAGTAGTCTCGCAGCCGAATCGACGTCCCCGAAGTACCCCAGCTTGTGGGTCTCACCCCCGACGGTGCTGAGCTTGAGCGTGTCGTACCACGCGGGCAGCACCGCGGCAAAGAGGTCCGAGGACGTGGTCACGCCCGAGATCTCGTCGCGGTGAACCGACCACTGCGCTGTCCCCGTCAACTCGTTGTGGGCGACGACCGCGTCCGGGTAGACGCGATAGACGACGTGTCCGCTGACCACCCACCCGACCACGAGCTCGACGAGCACCCGGCCGCCTATGACCGCCGTGACACCGGCTGCGGCGCCGATGACACGGCCGGACGGCGCGCCAAGTATCTCCCCACCGACGACCAGTCCGACCAGCCCGCCGAACAGAACGGGGAACAGCATCAGCCCTAGCACGGAGGCGATGACCCCGCTGATCACCGCGGCTGTGAACGTGCCGCGACGGTCGCTTTTGAACGACGCGACTGGTTCGCCGTCGGGGGTCTCGACCGGCCGTTCGTCCCCGACGGTCTCGCCGCTGAACACCACCGACTTGACCCACTCCGAGTGGCGGCGCTCGACGAGGTCGTAGCCGACCCTCGCGCCGACGACTGCGAGCCCGAGACCGACGCGGCCGACGCCCGCGGCCTCCGCGCCGTTGATTGCGAGCGGGGCGACGACCGCGAGGACGAACACAACCCCCAGATATGTCCGGGTCCTGCCGCCGGTGGCGGCCGTCGACTCGTACGCCCCCGACCGCAGCCACTCCACGAATCGAGCCGCCTGGTCGCCCACGATGGTGAAAACGGCCAACGCGAGTGTCTCCGGTGGCGCGAATTCACTGACGAACGGCGCGACGGCACCGGTCAGTAGCAGTCCGGCGAGCGGCCAGAAGGCCGCGAGTGGAAGCACTGCCAGCAGCACGTACGGTACGTTCCGCGGGTACACCGGGGGGAGCCAGCTTCCCAACCGGACGCCTCCGCGGACGTCCGCGAGCGATTCCAGCGGGAACGGCATTCTCGTCCCACGTGGCCTGTACGCTTCCGACGGCGGGAGCTCAGCAAACAACGATTGGAGGGCGCTTCGACCGGCTGCGACCCCCGCTTCGACCCAGTACACGAACAGCAGGAGGTGTGGCCCCCACTCGAAGCGGAGGACGCCCGCGGCCATCACCGCGGCGATCAGCGCCATCCGGTACGATCTCCGGTTCATGTTGAACTAATGTTCCTACTTGGGTGAAAATACTTACCTCCGTCGCCGGGCGTTCGCCCGCGCCCGTAGCATGGAATCGACAGTGACCACAGTTACTGGGACGCGATGGTCGTCGTACACCCGGGACGGATTGCCGCGGCGGGATATGGTTTGGCTGTAACCGCGGTTACTCCGCTAGCACACCGTCCAGTCCGTCGGCTCGTTTGCCGCCGAACACAGCTTTTTGGCATCCGGGAGCGCCGCGACCGCCAGCGAGCAGACTGCCCCCAACGCGATAGTACATGGGGCGGCCCCGAGACCGAAGTTCCACCAGTTCGTTGCGGCGCAGAAGGCGCTGACACCGAACCCACAGATGCCGACGTCCAGCGCCAGCCGAATCACGGTGATACAGCTCCCACAGGACCAGTCGCCGTCGCCAAACTCAGCGAACGCGTCGCTTGTGGCGACCGAGACGACCGAATCGTAGCCGGTCAGGCGGACCTTCCACAGGACCTTCCCGAGGTCCACGTCGCTCCACTTCGCCACGTCGTACACGTACTTCGTGTTGATGAGTTCCGTCGCCAGATCTTGGACTGCTGTGATCGAGTTGCAGACGATCTGCCCGCCGGAGATTGCGAGATCGTTCTGGTCGACGCCTGACTCCTCAATAACCGTCTGCAACATACTTTCCTTGAGTCCGGCAATCGTGTCGACGACGTTCGTCAACCCGTCCCAAATGTCCCCGAGGAAGTCTGACGCGTCGTCGATCAGACCTTGTGTGCTCACGGGGCCTCCCGCGGACCGGAGTCGCTCCTCGGGGACGTCGTACTCCTCCGTGGTCGTCTCCACGGACGCGGTCTGGACGCTCGCACCGTCAGCCAATTGCAGGGATTCGCTTGTGACCTTCGATGTGGTGTCGTAGCTTGTCTTCCACTCGTAGACCGTTTCGACGTGTAGTATCTCCCCCGAGCGCCGGTCCCGGGAGATGGTTATCGTCGCCTCGTCACCCCTCGAGAGGTCGGTGAGGTGATGGACGGTCGAATCGTTTGGCTCGTCACCTGTCGTGTTGGAGACGAGATAGATGCCATCTGCGTCGTGACGGACCCGCCCATCGGCTGCGGACGCTGCGCGTCGGAACGCATCGGTCCGCTCGGCGGCCGCAGCAGCCTGGAGGCGCGCCGACGCCGCAGCGTCCGGATACCGATCGGAGTTGAACGCCGCGGTGACGCCGCCGACGCCCACGCTCGTCACCTCTCCTAGGAACTTGATGCGTTCCGTGGTGCCCGCTGCAACGGTCGTCGTGAGTGTCTCATGGACCGCGTCGTTGTAGAGGATTGCGTCCGTCGCGTCGACGGTGAACTCGACCGCGCTGTCAGCCGGTGCCGAACAGACCACGCGCTTCTGTTCGGGACTGATAGTCGCGGTTGCATCGGCCTGACTCACGGAGACAATATTCCCGTCGTAGCGCGCTTCGATTCCCGACTCGCTTGCGGTCCCCGTGATGGTGCCGTCTTCGGCAACCGCGTCAGCCGTGGACTTGCGGGCCCGGTCGCTGGTCGTAATCTCGAAGGCGCTCCCGTCGCCGGTGATCGTGACTTCGCCTGGCATGGACGACGGGAGGACGTCGGCGGGCGAAATCCGTTCCCCGTTTCGCTCGACATGTACCTCGCTATCGGCGTCGAAGAACGTCAACTCGCCCGTGTAGACCAGCGACACCGGGGTCTTGATGGTCCCCCGCAGCGTGCGGCCGTTCACTCGCTCTAGGCTCTCCACCCCGTTTTTGGTCTCCCCGGCTGTCCCCGGGCTCTCGGCCTCGATTCGCCCGCTGGCCGAGACGTCGATTTCGGTTGGCCCACGCGGTACGATTCTGACTGACTGATCGAGGTACGCCTCGGGGTCGAAGTCCTTCCCATCGACGCGAATCGCAGGGTTCCCCGAGATGTCGAAGCCGGTGAACTCCCCGCTGAACTCGTACCGGTGGAGGCCGCCGTCGACGGTCCCGGAAGCTGTGCCCTGTTTGATCGTTCCTTCGGGTGCATCGACGGCAGTCAGCACACCCGAGACGGAGAACTGATAGTCGGTTCGGTTACTCGACTTGATCGTGATGGTTCGCAGCGTTGCGTCCGGGTCCCGTGACCCCCGCTCCACCGTGTCGCTCATCTGAGCGGATGCGGTGTCCGAGGCGCCTGCGCCGAGGGCACCGGTTACGCCGATCGTGCCGAGCGTGTTCAGTACGCTACGCCGCGAAATCCCATTCGATGGGTTGGAGTCGTTCGACATCGACACTCGCACTCATCCTACTATTTTACTTTAATTTATTGATATTAATGTTCTAACGACATGTGGGTGAAGAGCAAACAAGAGTGGATTTACTACCCTACAACTCCGAGGTATGACATTATCTAGTTTGTGGCACTGTCTAGTTAAGCCAGTTTGAGGAACGAGCAGGTCGTTGAGTTAATTGGTTAGAATGCTCGCAGACCTGCTCAGCGAGTGCTTTGCGACGGATTTTGAAGAAACTTGGGAGCGTGAGCGGACGGCGACACCCGTCAGGGTGTTCGCCGTCCAGCTCCACGCGACCGGTTGTTCACTTAGAGAAACAAAAGAAATTCCTCGGTTACTCGGCGTTGAACGGTCTCATCAAGCTGTTTGGCAGTGGGTACATCGACTGACTGACAGCGGCCACAACCCGCCTGAGGCGAAGTCGAAGCGGGTTGCGGTCGACGAGACCGCTGTCAAAATCAATGGCGAGTGGTCTTGGTTGTACGCTGCAATAGACATCGAGACAAAGCTGATTCTTGATGTCGAATTGTTTGGACGGCATGGTACCGATCCGGCTGCTGCGTTTCTTCATCGACTCTCAGAGAAACACGATCTCTCAGACACTGTGTTTCTCGGTGATGGCATCGGCTATCAGACTGTCCTCTCTCGATTAGGATTGAGCGGTCGGCTTGACTACGTCGAGCGAAACCTCATCGAAGAATGGTTTCACACTCTCACAATGCGAGTCGACCGCGTCCATCATTCGTGGGTGGGCAGTCGCGGAAGCATCCGCGAGTGGGTCATACAATTTGCGCAATACTACAATTTTCAGAGACCGCATCAAGCGCTCGATGGACGAACGCCAGTCGAGGAGGTTACTAACTAGACAGTGCCGTCGTGTTCATCACNGCAATACTACAATTTTCAGAGACCGCATCAAGCGCTCGATGGACGAACGCCAGTCGAGGAGGTTACTAACTAGACAGTGCCGTCGTGTTCATCACTTTGGAGGGCAGACATCTCTGAGATACTCTCTCAACTTCGTTGAAATACTCTCGGATAGCCTGAAATGCGGTTTGCCACGCAGTCAAACTTCTCGACAGCGACTGTGTCGGTCAAACAGTCCCAACGGAACGTTTCCGGTCAAGGAGATAGGATGCGGCGACGAGCCAGCACACACCGAGGAAACTGAGGGCCTCAACGGGAGCGTTCCATGCGTTAAACTCGGCTACGTAATACCCAATCATGAACGCGGCGAAAGGTGCGCCGACGTACGCGGCAACGTTTGGAATCCACGGTGAGTGACTCTCATGGAGCTGTTCTGCGTCCTTGTACACTGCAACGAGCAGCAGTGCGGCTGCGAGATACGTGCTCAGCACCAATACTATTGCAAAGAGTACGCTGACGATACTTTGTGGGTTGATAGAAAAGTAACAGCCTGCAGCCACAGGCAGGAGTAAGACGTAGAGAACCACGTATTTCGGCCATTTTGAGTTGCCCGTTCCCCGCCAGTCGCCACTCGTCGTCTCCTTCACTTCGGCCCGCCACGACCGCACAGCAGCAAGTCGGTCACCAATAAAGGCAGTCACACGCACAAAGAACACAACGATTACTACTCCGAGAACGATTGCGATGGGAGTTCCAACCACCGTGAAGAGCGTTGCTCTCAGGGAAGACGTGCTTAAGGTCGAGAACATGGTGGCGAGATACACGATGACGAGCCCGACGGAGGCAGCCAAACCGGTTCGTGTACTTGCCCGACGTCGACTCGTTGGCCGATTGTAGTAGAGGTACCCAACGAGAAAACCAGCGACGACGAACGCACCACCCGAGATGGTCCCACCAGCAACTAACGATTCGTCGGTTACTGTTCGCCACGATAGCGGCACGGTGAGGAGTGCCGACACGAGCCCGATGGCTGTTGCGAGCCGAAGTTCCGGCGCAACCAACTCTCGATAGATGCGTGTGTGGAGGGGCATTTTTCGAATAGAATACTATTTGCAAGTATCAAGAGTGTTGTCAAGGAAACCACTAAACGGACCTCCTGTCTTAAGATCAGACTCTCGATTTACGCGGTCTGTACACGCAAGGGCAAAATGTGCTGTCCGTTCGCCCCCGATACGACAAGACTGCACCCGCTCACCGGAGGAATTTTTTCAGTTCGGATGCCAGTTTCACATATGCGATTTCGCCCTCCATCCGTCGATTCATTCAGCATCGCTGTTTCTCTCTGGTTTGGCTGGTGTGTCTACGTGGTTATCCCGGCAGTGGGATTCACTTCAAACGGTGTAGGGCTAGCTGTACTCGCCACAGGGATCACTTGGGTCACCCTCGAGCAAATCCCAGAGCGAGTTGACCGCGCGGTGGATAGTCGACTGTATCTCCCACTCGGTGGAGCTGCTCTCCTCCCCTTACTTGGAGACATGGTCGATGACGCGCTCCGTACATCATTCGTGCCTGAACCGTTCACACTTCCAGCCGTCGTCTTCGGTATCCTCGGGCTCGTTCTCATTGAAGCAGGGCGACGACGGCGAGCACGATATCTCAGAGAACAAGAGACGGTACATTTCCGAGTCGAGATGTCAGAGTCGTCTCGTCGACTGTTCCTTCTCTCGTCCACCTCTGCACTCGTTGGTGCAGGAGGTATTCGAATCCTTACCGGTGAAGCAGTCGGGATCCCATTGCTCATCGCCGTCGTTGGGGGAACCCTCATTGGACAGTTCATGGTGGACACACAAGAAGTCGACTTGTTTGCGCTCGACCGCGGACTCATTGTTGTTCCCAAACGACGCTTCAGCGTGAGTATCATCCCCTGGCGTCGCATTCGTGAGATTTCAGTTACCGACCGAACTCTCCACATCGAACGAGGGTTTCCATGGCCGGCCCGCTACGAGCGGGCGTTCGCAACGGGTACTGAGGCTCAGCAGTATCGTGACAAGTTTCGATACCATCGCCGATCTGGGTGATATTTCACAGGCCAGGTGTCATATCGAAATTTAAGATTGACTTTTTGATGGTACTAACGACGTATCCCAGTGATTTTAGGCCGACGGCAAGTTTGCGTTTATGAGTCGGTGTAGCTTGACACAGGTCTATCTCTAATTCTCTCTCGATCTATTACGAGGGGATGTTTTCATCGGTCGAGGAGAGGTCACCATCGACGAATCGTTCAGCGTTCGCGATCGAAAGTGCGGCGTTCGCGAATGCGAGATTCGGACGCGTTGTCTGCCACTCTCGAATCGTCTCTGTGTTGATCTCACCCTGTTCTGAGTCGGGTTCAGCGAGTGCCTGGTTTGTCTGCTCGATCGTCAGTTCTTCGGGAGAGTCAACGCCGTACTTTGCCTGATAGTTATACGAAATCGAGGAGAATACCTGACTCTTTAGGGTCAGGATGAATCCGACGGCACTGTCTAGTTAGCGACCTCCTCAACCGGTGTTCGTCCATCGAGCGCTTGATGCGGTCTCTGAAAATTGTAGTATTGCACAAATTGTATGAACCACTCGCGGACGCTTCCGTGACTGCCCACCCACGAATTATGGAAGCGGTCGACTCGCATTTTGAGGGTNTATTGCACAAATTGTATGAACCACTCGCGGACGCTTCCGTGACTGCCCACCCACGAATTATGGAAGCGGTCGACTCGCATTTTGAGGGTATGAAACCATTTTTCGATGAGGTTTCGCTTGACGTAGTCAAGCCGGCCGCTCAATCCTAATCGAGAGAGGGCAGTCTGATAGCCGTAGCCATCAACCAGAAACACAGCATCTGAGAGACCGTGTTTCTCCGAGAGTCGATGGAGAAACGCAGCAGTTGGATCGGGACCATGTCGTCCAAACAACTCGACATCGAGAATCAGCTTCGTCTCGGTGTCTATTGCAGCGTACAACTCCAACCACTCGTCAGTGATTGTGACAGCGATCTCGTCGACTGCAACCCGCTTCGGCTTCGCCTCAGGCGGGTTGTGACCGCTGTCTGCCAGTCGATGTACCCACTGCCAAACAGCTTGGTGAGAGCGTTCAACGCCGAGGTATCGAAGAATTTCTTTTGTCTCTCTAAGTGAACACCCGGTCGCGTGGAGCTGGACGGCGAACACCCTGACGGGTGTCGCCGTCCGCTCACGCTCCCAAGTTTCTTCTAAATCCGTCTCAAAGCACTCGCTGAGCAGGTCNGGACGGCGAACACCCTGACGGGTGTCGCCGTCCGCTCACGCTCCCAAGTTTCTTCTAAATCCGTCTCAAAGCACTCGCTGAGCAGGTCTGCGAGCTTCATCCCAAACACACTCAATGACCTGCTCGCTCCTCAAAATGGCTTAACTAGACAGTGCCATTTTCAGAAATATGCCTCTCTGATTACAACCAATAGCCAGACTATCGGTCCAAGAGCAAGTATTAGGCCTAATACGCCTATCGTATAGTTCCCTTCCAAGAGTCCCCGCGCCCACCCCCTTCCGAGATGAAACAGGAACAGGCAAAGGACGATTAACATCACATTCCGGAGTGAAATGCCGAAGACCTCCATCTTGGTATCAGGCGACGCCATTTCGTAATGTTCCCTCTTGTTAACACATAGTCATTTCCCCGTCACGTTTGACTGTCACTATTGAATGGATATTTTCACAACTTAAAAATCGAATTAAATGGCAGTCACATGATGAACTCGTCGTCTATCTGTTCCACGTCTCTTCTGACAGTGATTGGTGGAAGTTATGCGAACGTACTAAATACAGCGCCCAAGTCGCTCACCGGTTCACTATTCAGGGTCCGAGAACGCGTCCCCAGTCGAGGTCTACACCGTAGCCAGCACCGGTACGGCGGACGCGCTGGAGGACGACGTAGCCACCGGTGCCGACGATAAGCGCTGCCCCCAGATTCGCCATTACGAAGAACACGCCAGCCGTGAGCGGGAACGACCCGAACAGAACACGCGCCACGCCCCGGACCGAATTCACGACGGTGAACAGGGCTATCGCCAGCAGTCCGTACCCGAATACGAGTCCTGCGGCACGTCGGAAGTTCATATCTAGCCCACCGACCGTCGTCATAAGTATCTTAAGTCACAATCGGTTGTCAACTCGGCCACTCCACTATTTCGGATACAGTTTCCCGGTGACCGCTAAACGGGGGTCAACAAAGATGGCTAACTAGGTTGAGGTGCCTCCATCGTTCTACACCGGCAGCCGTTCCTTCGCTTCGATGCGAATCGCACATTGGTACTCGAACGTCGTCCATTCGTCACCTATCGCGTAGCTCGGGAGGCTCTCGTCGAAGTACGGAATAACGTGGTAGGTTCCTTCTCCTCGAATCTCTTCGCCGTGGAGCTGATACGTTTCACGGGCCCGTTCACCCGGTTCGAGCGTCTGTGCGATTGGGGTTCTATCGAGTCTCATCCCGGTCGGATTCACGTCGACGCGGTCACTCGTCTCGTACGATTGCGAAGCGAGTTTGCCGGAAGCGATGGAAGTGTCGGCATCTGGTGACTGATGGACCGCGATAAGACCGAACGGCCACACACCGTAATTTTTGATTCGGACGGCGTCGTTGCCAGTGTTTTCGAGTATGAAGACGAACTCTGCGGGGTGTTCGATAGTCACGTCAGACACCTCCGTGCGGACCGAGAAGTCCAGTGCGTCGATGCCCGTCTTCGCAGTCGTCTCCGCGATTCGGTATTCCGTGTCGGCGATACACCCACTGAGTCCAGCTATCGAAAGCGCGCTGGCGGTTACAAACGTCCGTCGCTTCATTGGGACTCACCTCCGGCGTCGATACGTACGTCGGTCAGTTCGACGAACACGTCTTCCATCACTGCGTCGTCGTCGATGCCCGCCGCATCTCGGAGTTCGTCGACGGTCCCGTCTGCGACCAACCGGCCCTGGTGCAACACGCCGACGCGGTCACAGACGAGTTCGACTTGGCCGAGTACGTGGCTCGAAAAGAACACCGTCGCACCCTTGTCGTTTTCTTCGTGGACGATTTCCCGGACGCGACGGACCCCGTGTGGGTCGAGTCCGGTGAACGGTTCGTCGAGGACGAGCAGGTCGGGGTCACCGACGAGCGCCATTGCGAGTGCTAGGCGCTGTTCCATCCCTTTCGAGAACTCGCCGGCGTCGTCGTCGATGGCGTCCGCTAACCCGACGCGGTCGAGGAGTGCTTCGGGGTCGTCGTCAGCCCGCTTTGTCTCGGCGACGAACGAGACGTGCTGTCGCGCCGACCGGCCCTCGTAGAGACCGAATCGGTCCGGCAGCACGCCGGTTCGCTCGTGAATCCCGATTGGGTCTCGTTGTGGGTCTGCTCCGAAGACGCGAACTGTCCCCGCTGTCGGTCGCAAGTAGTCGAGGACGAGGCCGATTGTCGTCGATTTTCCGGCCCCGTTCGGCCCGAGGAAGCCGTACACGTCACCGGCTTCGATAGCGAGGTCGAGGGAATCGACCGCGCGAACGTCGCCGTACTGCTTGGTCAACCCATCCGTCTCGATTACGGGTACGTCGTCACTCATAGCACATCACCGGTGTTGAAGATGCGACGAGAGAGCACGAGCGGGACCGCTATCCATCCAGCCAATATTCCGATACTCAACACCGGATGGAGATACCACGGCGCTGTGCCGCTTTCGAACGCCGCCTCGACGACGAAAGCGTTGATTCCGTGACCGGGCTTGAGTTTCGTGTAGACGGCTCGGAACTGGTCGGCGGAGTTGCCGACACCGAGTAGCCAGTTCGTCAGGACGTTGTACGCACCGTCTGGCGTCAGCCTGAGAACGAAAAACAGCGGCCCGCTCGCCGGTGCATCGTACGGGTTGACTGGCACACCAGTCACAACCGTATACACCTTCGAGACGACCGTGTTCCAAAAGAGCGTCACGAGGATGTATCCGACCACGATTCCAGCGGCCGACACCGTGCTCTTGACCGCTGTCGAGAGCAACACGCCGAGCGAGACCAGCGCAGCGAGCAACAACACCGTTGCGAGCACGACACCGACGAACGGGCGGATGGCGAACGCGCCGTGTTCGAAGACACCGATACCGGTGAGGAGGAGTACTGCGACACCCACGGTCGCACCGAGTCCAGCGAACCGGCCGACGCTCTTGCCGAGGAGAATGTGGGTTCGCTTCAGCGGCAAGGCGATGAGGAATTTGATGCTCCCGGTCGTTCGCTCACCGATGAGCGACTGGTAGGTGAGGAGGAGGACACCGATTGGGAGCAGGACGTTGACGCCCGTTTGGATGTATCCGATGGTGATGTTCTGTCCGATTGCGTTCCACCCCGTGTACGTGGGCCGAAAGCCCCACAACACGATGAGAGCGGTGAGTATCCACGCTCCTTTCGAGGTGAGTATCGTTCGACATTCTCTGCGAGCGAGAGGGGACCACTGCATGCACTAACTGACAAACAGATATAACAAAAGTGTGACTCCATTTCCCTTGTCGAACCAACTCGTCGAGCGTGTTCTGTCTCAGTTGGCGAGCACTCTGGGTTCGACGCGTGTGCGACAGTTTCGCTGCTTTTCTTCCCGAGCGAAAGGCCTGATTGTTAGGTCGTCGCCTGTGGGAGGTCCAACACGAAGATTGCACCCTCCGGGTCGTTATCCTCGACCCACACCGCACCTCCGTAGCTTTCGACGACCGTATTGACCAGATACAACCCGATTCCGGTCCCTTCGCTGTCTAACCCCTTTTCGCCCTTCCCGAAGATGGACTCTTTTTGACTATCGGGGACGCCGGGGCCGTTGTCGGCGATTTGGACTTCCACACGACCGTCTTCGACTGCTGCCGACACCGTGATTTCGGGCCGGTCCTTGCGGGTGTGTTGGACGGCGTTCTTGAGGAGGTTGCGGATGACCGAGTCGAACATATCATCGGCACGAATCGTCACGCCTCGAAGTGACTCGTCGAGCGTAATGACCGCATCCGAGTCTGCCGAGCGAAGGTCGTCTGCCTGCTGGCTCACGACGCGCCGCAACGAAACTGGCTGTCGCTTCGTCTCGTCTTGCAGCATCACTTCCGACAGGTCTCGTGCGGTTTTCGTCAGCTCAACTGCGTTATCGGCACTCTCCAACGCCGTTTGGAGATACTGTTTCTCGGTTCCGTCGACGGCTTCCGCGGCCAAGTCGAGGTACCCAACGAGCACCTGGAGGTCGTTTCTGATGTCGTGGCGTACCATCTGGTTGAGCAGTTCGAGACTGTCTCGCTGTGATTCGAGTTGCTGTTCCTGTTGGATGCGTTCGACCGTGGTGGCTAGCAGCGCTGCGAGCAACTCGACGAGATACTGGTCGAACTCGTCGAACCCATCTGGTGCGTCGACGGCGGTGATAAATACACCGTGGGCCGCCAGCGGATGAATAATCCCGCTTTCGATTGGTGTCTGGTTCGTGAGGTCCGGGAACTCCTGTGCGACGTTCCTGATGACCTGTGTCTGCTCTGCTGTGTAGGCGTCCCACACGATTCGGTCAACAACTCGACCGTCGCTTTCTTGCACAAAGGCTGGCTCGGAGCCGAGTCGTTCCTCGACAGACTCGGCGACAGCCGTTGGTTCGAGGCGTCCGTCGCCGTCGCCGAGATAGACACCGGCGAGGGGGAACGAGAGTGTCTCGTCTGCAATCTCGACGGCGACTTCCGCGGCCTCTGTGACTGTTTCAGACCGCATGAGTCGCTGGGTCTGTTCGAGTATGTCCTGTAATTTCAGCTCGCGCTGTTTGTCCGTCGTGATGTCTTGTTGAATTCCCACCGCTCTCAGTGGGTTTCCATTGTCGTCTCGTTCGACGACTCTGCCGACGTCTCGTACCCAAATCCAGTCGCCGGATTTCGACTGCATTCGGTGGTCGCATTTGTAGTACTCGGTCTCGCCGTCGAAGTGTGCGTCGAGCGCGACCTCGGCCATCGGGAGGTCTTCGGGGTGGACGCGATTCGACCATGCACTGATATCTGGCTGAATCTCGTCCAGTGAATAGCCGAGCATCGCTGCCCACTGCTCGTTGAATGACACGGTATCTGTCTGGACATCCCAGTCCCACACTCCCAATTGTCCACCTTCGAGTGCCAAGTCGAGTTGGGTGCGCTGTTCGAGTAACTGCTCTTGTTTGGTGGCAAGCTCTAGTGCCGATTCGACGTTCGCGGCCAGTATCGTCGCCAGGGAGTGGTCCGCTTCGTCGAAGACCATCTCGCCGGTGGCTCCGAGAAGCAGCACTCCGTGGTCGCCGACCGGTAGGATTAGTTCACTTTGAATCGGTGTCTCAGGGTTGTAGCGGGCTGGATGTGAGGGAATATCCGAAAACAGTGTGACCTCCTGTGATTGGAACACCTCCCACGCGAGGCTCGACCCACGCTCTAACACTGGTGGCTCGCCCAGGAGCTCTCGTGCGGAGTCAGTAACCGCCACGGGTGTGAGGGCGTCGGCCTCCTCGTCGTACACCCAATACCCGCTCATCGGAATCCCGAACAGCTCTTGTGCCGACTCGACAGCGACCGTCGCGATTGCTTGGCTCGTGTCCGCTTGCATCAGGTCGCGGCTGATGGTGTTCAAGCGGCTGAGGCTCTTTTCGTGCTCTTTCTGGTCCGTAATATCCCGGTAGAGCCAGATGTTCCCGGTCCCTGTCGGTGTCGAGTAGGTGACGAAGCTCCGCGACAGGGTGCAGCCATCTGCCATTTGCACTTCTTCGTCGAGGACTGGCTCACCTGTGGCGAGAATCTCGTCGATTCGAGCACTGACGGTGTCTGGGTCGGCGAACTGGTCGCTCAACTGGCCGACCACACGGTCACAATCGCGGCCGACGAGAGCCTCTGGTGGTTCGGGAATCCCGAGCACGTCCACCAGTGTCTGATTTGCGGCGGTAATCGTTCGGTCGGCATCCTCGACTAACACTCCCACCGGCAGATTACCGAGCACCGAGGTGAGGATATTGTTGGTCTTGGAGAGTTCTCGCTTCTGCCGTTTCCGGTCGGTAATATCGATGTAGACTCCGAAGTAAACCTCGTCCCCTTCGCCGCGTGACAGTGTCGAACGCAAGAGGAAATCGCGCACACCATCGCTCGCCTCGCGACGGACCTCACGTGTTATTTGCTTGCCTGCGGCAGCTTGCTCGTCGATGGCCTTGCCCGAACCACGTTGGGAGTCTGGAACGATGAGGTCGTTGATGTCGGACCCAATGGCTTCGGATGTATCGTACCCGAACGTCGTCTCGAACGCTTCGTTGACGTCTTTGAGAGCGGTCCCGCCCGGTGTCGATTCGACCATGACCGCTGGTTCCGGGATACTCTGAAAGAGTGCCGAAAAACGGTCCCGCTCTCGCTGCAGTTCTTTCTGTTGTTGGGTTTGCTCTGCTTCGTAATCGGCGAGCGTCCGACTCAACTCGTTAAACGCGGTGAATATCTGCTGCCACTCGGACGTCGCTTTCTCCGACACCTGAACACCATACTCTTGCTTTTGGATTTTGTCAAACCCATCGACTAATCGCTCGTGGTATCGGACGGTACGGGTGTAGAGTACGTGCCCAACCCCGGCGATTAGAAGGATGACCAGACCCACCGCACCGGTCTGGTACATCGTAATGAGTTGGAGCTCACTCGCCAGGACATTTCGACTCGTCTGTACTTGGACGGTCCAGCCTGTTTCGTCGACAGTGGCGTTCTTTGTCACGAGGTTGGTGGCTGGCGTCGGTTCCCGGTCGTAGATGACCTCTCCGCCGGGGGACTGGATGGTCACGCCGTGGTGGCTGTTTGCGGCACTGGTAACTCCACTAAAGAACGAACTGTTCTGGAGGTGAAGGGCAGCGTTCAGGGTTCCGACGACAGTCCCATTCTGGTAAATGGGCGTGCTGACCGTGACGATGTAGTTGCCCGTGTCGGCAGCGACCGGTTTGCTGACGTACGTCTCACCAGCCATGGCTCGCTGGAAGTACTGACGGTCTCCAAAGTCTGACCCGACCAATTCCGACTGGGTTTCGGCGTTGAGCCCGGCTGCAATGCCGGTCATCGTCCCGTTTCGGTGGATGACTGAAACCCCGTCGAACGCAGTTTCGTTTACGGTCGCTGCCAACGCCTGCTGTTGGTCTGCAGTCCCGTGTCTCGCGACCGCCGGATTGGTGGCCTGAAGCCGGACAGTTCGTTCTAGACTTTCGAGTCTGGTGTCGAGCCCACCCGCGATTTCCGTGCTCGTCTGCAGCGTTTCGGCGTGCTGCTGGTCGGTAATCGCTTCCTTATCCAGTTGAAACCCAGCGAACATGATGCCCGACAACACGAGAGCGAGAACGACGAGGAGGACGCTCACCTGAGTGCGGAGCTTCATCTGTTGTCTGGCTCCTTTGTCTCGGGTTCGTCTACTGACGACTCTGGCAGCCAAGCGAGGGTCAACTTCTCGCTCAAGCGTTGCCAGTTCACAGCCCTTGAGACACGCTTGCGGCAGTCAAAATCGGAGTGAGGCAGGTTCCTGACCCAAATCGGAATCCATCCTGCCTCAGGCTTCGTGTAGATATTTATCATGAGTCCCGAGACATCCTCGCAAGAGTGAACGACTGCACCGGTAAAAGTCTCGCGATTACATTCAATAGATGTACATGTATTAGTGTTGTCACAACGTCATTTACGAGGATGGTATCCGTGAATTCCTATACGTACCTCGCGAAGATTGTTGTATCTCGCAGTCACTTCGTCGCGAGGCGCTTGACCCCTAACCCGAGCGACCCACCGAGTGTGCCGAGGACGAGTGCAGCACTCAGTCCTATCCCACTTCCCCACGCGATGCGGAAGAGTGGCCCTGGCTGTCCGCCAGTAATTCCAATCCCAGCGAGGTGAATACCGAATCCGGCCCCGAGGGCGAATGCGAACAACCACGCTCGAAACAGTCCATCGTCCCGGGCGGCAAGCACAGCACTGAATACCAGCAATCCAAGCGCAAGATATTCCCACCGAAGTACCGAGATGAGGAGTTCAACACGTGAAACGGAGGCAAAGAAGATAGCTGAGCAGACGCACAAGCCGATGGAAACGAGCAGTACCTGTGCGCTACGTTGCCTGGTGAGGTCAGACAGTGTTGGGAGGGCCATGTCCGACATACGGTACTGTAATTTCATAATACTATCTAACGTGTGTCATAACTGTGTAGGAAATTTTCCTCAGTGGTTTACTGACTGCTCGACTACTATATATTCTATGTCTGAATTCATATGATTACTCTCAGGAACAGGAGACAAAACGACTATAGAGGATTACATAGGCTGATAAATTCTTATCTGTGCAGACGCCACGCGGTTGCTCCTGTCGGCACCTGTGTCGGGTTGTTGTCGGAGAGTGATCTCATAATATAAATGGAATGATACACTACTCAAGAGCAAATATGATAAATATTTGACTAGAATACTGCTTAAACCAGTTCCCGTGAGACGACGTTACGACGACGCCTAATCTCTCTATCGAGCACCGCCTCGTGCCGCAGTAATCAGGTCGGCGACGTGGTCGGCGTCGTCAACGAACACTATCGACTCCCGGTAGAATCGGTAGGGCTCCTGTTGGTCGGAACTGCTGGTTCGTTCGATTTTCACTGTTCCAACGTCGGTCCCCAGCGGTGAATCGAACCACCCATCTCGAACCGACACAGACGCAATGGACGCGTACGGGACAGACCACTGCACGGCGTCAAGTCGGCGGTCGTATGCGACGAGTGCATCTTCGTACAATCGGTATTCGGTCGTCCCAAACACAATGTCGTAATGAAGGGCGCCAACGAGTGCAACCCCTCCCAAGTAGAGTGCCACAAAGCTGCTGGTCAGACCGAGGAGCACCCACACCGACTCAACCGACAGCAATTCGTGGCTGAGAACGGGAACTCCAACAAGCAAAATCACAAGAATTGCACTCTGTCCTTTGATTCGGCGGATGCTTCCCGCAGCGTGTCCAACTGGAATGAGGCTATCGATTGCACCGCCGATGTGGACTGCACGTCGCGTGGGACGAACCACAGTTTCGGGGGGCACCGATGGCAACGAGTTCGCGTGTCGTTGGGTCTGTTGCTCCGGAGTTTGGCTCGTCTGTGTACTGGGTTGTTCTGCGGCACCGAACTGCCGAGTATCGCGAATTGTGTGGACGACGACGAGCCCAACTGCGACGACTGCCAGGAGCGAGTCCACACTCGGCCCGGCAGTGTAAATCACTGCCAATCCCCACAACGGTACCCAGTAGACTGCCCAGATTCCGAGTCGCCACCCCGGAAAGACACTGTCCGCAGTGGGGTACGTTGGCGTCCGCTGCAGTCGGGCCAAATCAACATGTTTCACGCACGCTGCGAGGACCCCTCCTGCAACGACGAGGCGGGTTGTCGATGTCCAGAACCCGGCCATCACTGACGATGTCGGCTCGGCCCACGTGGTGGCCAATACTGGAAGTGGCAGTAAAACGACTCCGAGAAGGAGTGTATTCACAAACGGACGGAGGTTGTGCACCGCTATCGGTGGGAGGCGTTCAGCTAGCGTTATCGAACCGACCTTGGGTGTGAAGAATCTGAAGAGCCCCATCTCGTACGGTGAAAACGTCGAATATCCGCTTTCTGGGGCTTTGGACTTTCCCGTCGGCGTCACTGACGGTCGATGGGATGCGAACAACAGCAACCCGAACCGACGAACGAGCGAGACGCTGCGGTCGATCCAAAAGAGAACAAGAACGGTGTACAACGGGCGGGCAGTAATCGCCCCGCCAACACCAGCGGTCAGACCAACACAAAGCCGTGTAACCCACCGAAACGGGGAGTTGTTCACGTGTTCTGATGCCAATTTCGTGATAATATTCTCACCGATTTTTGTGGATTAGTAGGGATGTCGCGTCACCGCGAAAAAGCACCCCGCCGACGCACTGCTGTCCGAAGAATTATATCACGGTCCCTGAAAATGAAGACAGTACGAATCTCACGCCTACGCTGGAATGCGGGCGGCCGAGATGTAACACGGAGGCGCTTTATCCATGTCGAGAAATGAGTCAAAACCCGCCCTGATGTCCTCGTCCGCGTGTCGATACACGTTCGATCCGTCGATACAGACGGATGCGCACTTGCAAACGACGTGGGAGTGTCCCCACGAAGCCCACCCGGAAAGCGAGTTCTGTGTGTTCCACATGACTCGCGACGAACGCGCGTCGCTCGACGTGACCGCTGACGATATCGTCGATGAACTCCGGGCGAACCTTCAGTCGCCCGACACTCGTGTGAACGAGTACATCGGTGCTGACCTCCCGCACCTCTCACTCACGTACCAGGATATCAACGGTAAGACGAACCACGTCCTGAACTTCCAACACGCCGATATCGACGGTCTAGACCTGACGCATGGGAAGCTCGAACAAGGGCTGATTCTCCGCGAGGCGACTGTCGGGAAATTGAAACTCGAAGAAGCTGTGCTTACTGGCACAGTCGACGCCGAGCGGCTGACGGTCCGCGACGAAGTCAAAACCAACGAAGCGACCTTCGAGCAGGAAGCCCGGTTCGACGGCGCTGTCTTTCGTGGCGACGTGCGATGCGATGAGACGACGTTTCTGGCTGACACGAGTTTCGCGGAGACGACCTTCCACGGGGCCGCGTACTTTCGAAACGTCGAAACGAGCGGGACCAGCCACGTCCTCGACGACCACATCACGTTCGAGAACGCTACCTTCCGCGACGACGCGAGTTTCCGGCAGGCAACCTTCGACTACGTGACGTTCGAAGGAGCGCAGTTTACTGCGGGCTCCGACTTCGAACACGTCATCTTTGGCGGCGACGCTCGGTTCGACCGGGTCACGTTCCAGGAGATGGCAGACTTCGACGAAGCGCGGTTCGACGACGACGTGAGCTTTGCCGACGTCCGGTTCATGCAACTCGCCGAATTCCGCGGCGTCGAGTTCAACGGTGGGAGTCGAACCACCCACGACGACGTGACCTTCGAAGGGGCAGTTTTCGAAGGCGAGGCCGACTACAAACTGGCGCGCTTCCGCTTTTCGGATTTCAAGGATGCGGTGTTCAAAGGTTCGGTCAACTTCGACCGAGCGACCTTCACCGCGCGGACTGACTGCCACCGCTTGGTGGTCAGCGACGAACTCGACCTCTCGTTCGCGACGTTCCAAGGCGGTGCCAACTTCGACGAGAGTCGGTTCCGTGGGGACGTCGTCGCCGACGGGACGCAATTCGGTGGCGACGCCTCGTTCGACGACGTCGAATTCGAGGCACGTGCACGGTTCGGCGAGGCACGATTCGACGAAGACGCGAGTTTCGAAACTGCAACGTTCCACGGGCCGGCCGAGTTCCGCGGCACCCTGTTCGAGGGTGAGATGCAACATCTCGGTGCGAACGCCTCCTTCAACGAGGCAGTCTTTCAGGACGTCGCCGAGTTCGAAGCGGCCAACTTCACGACTGCGTCGTTCTGGGAGACGACGTTCCACGACCAGGCTGACTTCCGCCGGTCGGTCTTCAGCGAGACAGCACGCTTCCGCGTTCACGGTGGCGACCGAGACACGTATCTCGACTTCACCGACGCGACGCTTTGCGGGGGCACGATTTCGCAGGTCGCTGGCGAAGCGACGCCGTACGACCTCACGCGAGCGACAGTTGGTGACCTCCAACTCGAAGGCGACGGAAACGAGCACGAACTGCTCGACCACTTCCGGTTTTGCCTCACCGATTTCGATTGCTTCGACTTCAGCGACCACCACGGCTACCTCGAACGAAACGACTGGACCATCCACGACTTCGTGGGGAACGCTGCGACGGGCCAATTCGCCGTCGAGATGTCTCCCGAGATAATCGAGGAGACCTACCGGAAAGCACAGGATAGCGCCAACGCCGTGGGCGACACACCGGCGAGTCGGGAATTCGAGTTCAAACGCTACTACTACAATCGTCAGAAGAACTTCGACATCATCATCAACGAGTACTCACTGAACGCCTGGGCACGCGGCAAAAAGGTCGCGAGCGTGGGACTCAACCTCTTGATGCAGGTGACGTGCGGCTATGGGAACCGCCTCCCTCGAATCGCTGCGTTCACCTTCCTCTTACCTGCGGCGTTCGGATTGGCCTACGCTGTTGGCGGGCCGTTCTTGACGCAAGCCGGGAGCGTCTTCGACCCGAGCGCAGTGGACAAAACGTCGCTCGAAGTCCTCTTCGATAACGTCTACTACAGCTACATCAGCTTCAGTACGGTTGGCTACGGTGACATCAACCCTCTCGGTCCGGCAGCGCGCGTCCTCGCTGCCAGTCAAGGGATGCTGAACGGGTTGTTCTTCACCCTTCTCACGTTCACGCTGTTCAAGCGGGTACTTGGCGGGAACTAAGCGTCGGGATTCGACCGATTGAAGCCCGGGATTCGACATCCGGGATTTTCACTGAAGACGACCACTCCACTAGTAGTGAGCTGTTGGTCTTGTGCCGAGTCCGCAAAGTGATAGCTGACTGGCGAGTCGTCGATAGTCGATACTGGTGTCTAGTGAAGTTGTGATAGGTGGACAAGTCACCCTGGAGAACAGACTGATGGGGCTGTCATACTGCTTATTAATGGGGCTAACGGCACTGATGAGAATAACATATCAAAACATGGTAATTGATAGTGGTGATTAGTTAGAATATTGATTGTACCTATCATTACTGCTGTACTCTTGTTCGCCTTCATAAGTCGTGGATGCGAAGACGTTGCGAGTATTCGAGTTTGTCCGCGCGGGGTGTTCGCTAAACACCACCTTGACTGTCGCATCCAGTGACTCGTGGGACAGGGCGAAAAACTAGTCAGCGAGTGAACCTAGTCCACTACACCAAATCTCGAACTTTTCCGAGTAAGCTCTGTTCTTCTGGGTCGTGATACTCCGGATAGATATCCATGAGCTTGTAGGCGGCCGTCGATTCGAACCGCCCCGTTCCCAGCACGCGGAACGGTTCCGGTGGTTCGGCACCCATCCGAACGAAGCAATCTCGCACTTGGCACTTCAGGTGATGGTCGAGGAACTCGCGGAACTCGTCGAGTGGTCCCGGTTCGACTGGTGGAAGTTCGATGTGCGTGTCTGGCTCGCGCTCGAACGGTGATTCGTCCGGCTCGGTCACGACGTATTCGTCACCGTCGACGTACGAGGTGTACAGCGACGAGACTGCATCGACGTACACACCGACCATGGGGTCTGCTTCCGCCTCGGAAGCGAGGTCGGCAAGGTCGCTCCCGAACGACTCCCAATCGGTGAGCGCTTCTGTCGAGAGCGAACTCACAGCCTGCTCGTTGAGCGCGTCCTCGTCGAGGTTGATGCCGTGGGAGGCTGCGAGGTTGACGGCTGCGTCTTCCAGTTCGGTTTCGGTGGGGTCCACACCGAGATAGACGTCTTGGCGGTACAACACGCTATTCGGGCCGGGTGCACCAGCGGGGATGTCGATAGCGCGGGGCGTCTCGTCGTGATAGCTGCGCATCTGCTGGTACAGGTCGCCGAACAGCGATTCGAACTCCGCATCAGAGAGTTCCTGGATAGCGAGTCTGACAGCGTTGATTCGGACCGGGTTGTCCGGAGGCGAGACCGTTTCGTACCCACGGGTTGCGTACACGTAGTATCGTGCAAACGCCCGAGCCTGTTCGACGTGCTCGTTGCCTTCTCGTGTCCGTTTGGCTGCCTTGTCTGGGTAGCCGTCTTGTTCGTGATACTTGATCTCGCCGTTGAATTGTATTTCAATCCAATGTTCAACGCCGTTATTGTCGTCCACGTAGAGACCTACTCGCTCGTCGTTTTCACCAGTGATGTTTGCTTCCATATTTTATCACTTCCCGAGTTCATCAGCCTGCGAGTTTCCTGTTCCAATATCTGAACTATTGAACACAGCGTTCAGTTTCTCGTCGATGAGTTCCTCGATGTACTCTTTGGCCGCACCCATTTTCTCCGAGACGACCTCAGAGCCTTTGTCGTAGGCTTTGCCGGTGAGCGACTTGGTGACGTCGCCAGCAACTCCTTTGGCCATCTCTTGGCCAACAACAGCGCCACCGATTGTGCCGATACCGGGCATGAACGCTGAGCCTGCGACGGCTCCGAGTAGTCCACCAACGGTGCCGACTGTCCCTTGTACCGCCGCCTTTCCGACGGCCGACGCTGTCGATTCGCTACTGTTGACAGTCTCTTCGACAGTGGTCAGTCGCTCGTTGATCTGTTCGACTTCTTTGGCTAACACCTCTGGGTCAGACGATATCTTGTCTTCATCGTCCTTCGAGCCGCCGAAGTTGAGTGGGCCGACATCGTAGCCGAACCAGTTTCCGTCACTGTTTGTGGCCGCTCGCTGAACGTGGACATCTGACTGCTGCATCCGATGGACACCAATCTTCCCGCCACGCATCACGCGCTGGGCAGTCTCCTCGGCTTCTCGCTCCAGCCGGGGGTCCGGGTCAATCTCTAATTCACCACCCTGAAAAACAGTCACTGACTTCGACTCACCTCAGGACGACTGTTGAGTCACTGGGTGCTCTGTGCCTGTGGTTCGAGTGCGGACCAGTCGATGTCTGCATATGGGTCGTGATAGGGTTGCAGACCGTCGTAGTGCTGCTGAATCATCGTTGAGATATCTGCTCCAGGGCCTTGGACTTGGAACGGGGCCGGTGGCGTAACACCCATCTCGACCAATTGGTCGCGGACTTGACAGTGGAGATGGTGGACCACATACGACTGGAACTCGTCTAACGACTCTGGGTTGTAGGGGATAATTTCGAGAGTCGCATCTGGGTCACGGTCCAGTTGGCATGGCTCATTTTCTTCCCGGTGTTGGTCGGTACCGACTCGCCACTGAACGTGAACCCCAGACACTGCTTCGACCCAATCCGAGGGGTCGGTGGCTGCACTTACACCGTGGTCGGCAGCGATACGGTCGAGGTCCTCAAAGATACCTGCCGCACCCGACTCTGCATCGGCTGACAGCCTCGCTACGTCTTCGAGGTATGCGTCGAGAGAGTCCTCGGACGTGGCATCGATGAGGTCGTCTAAGATACCCTCGTCGAGGCCGAGATACAGCTCTTTGGCGTAGAGCATGAAGGCGTCGTCGTCCTGCAACGCTTCGTGAACGTCGACAACTGGCTCTTGCTCGGTATATTCGCTTTTGAGCTGTTGATAGAGGTCACCGAAATGCGCCTCGAATGCGTCTGTCGGAAGCGCACCGACGACTAAGGCTGCGAGCGCCAGTCGATCTGGGTTCCGGTGGTTCAGGGGGTCGAACGTGTCGTAGCCCTGTTTACGGTACACGTAGTACCGCGCGTAGTTCGCCGCCTGCTGAATGTAGATTTTCTCTGCGTCAGTGCGGTGGTCTGGGTCGTCGGGGTAGCCGTCCTGCGAGTGTCCTTGGATTTCCCCATCAAATCCAACTGCAACTGTGTGTTGCGACCCCTTATTGTCTCTGACGCGTACTCCTACCCCCTGGTCGTCTTCATCAATAATCTTAGCTTTCATATCTCTCCTCCATCAGCGTCAAACCGAGTACTACCAGTCTGCTCTTCACCAGATTGGAGACTCGTTTTGAGGTTGTTGAGTAGCGTTTCATTGCTCGCCAGTTGCTTCGCGAGTTTTGGATCGCCAGCAATCCGTCTGGCGAAATTCTCGCTTGCAGCGAGCGACTTCCCAACTTTCTCGACGATTTCATTCGGGACCGCTTGCTTAGAGTCTCCGATTCCAGCAGCCACAGTATCGCCGAGAATTGGACTTAAGGTTGCTGCAGCCACCCCAAGAGGGCCGCCACCCATTGCGAACGCACCGAGGGCCAAGCCCCCACCAACGGTCCCTTTCGAGAGCGTCTTCTGGCCACTTTCTGAGAAGGGGTTCATCTTGTTGCCCATGTTCCCGAGCTTTGCCTTGAATTTCCCCAGAGTCGACAGCTCTTGGTCTTGCGAGCCGGGGATATCCAGTTGCACATCGTTCGGGTCGACATCACTGTAGGCGTCGTCCACCGCCTGCCGAAATTGATGAATATCCAGCCTTCCACCGCAGGCCACGTACCTTTCCGATTCTTGCTTGGGACACGGACGGGGTCACACGAGTCGAACTAGTTCAGGTTGAGGGGTTCGACTCGATGAGCCCATCCTCGTGCCACTGGTCGAGATCGATGGCGTCGGAGGTGAGGTCGTGGAGGGGTGGATAGAAATCTAACTGCTTGTACCGAATCGCATAGTGGTAGAGACCCGGGCCGACGACACGGAACTCGTGTGGCGGTTCGATCCCCATCCCGACGAAACAATCCCGGACTTGGCACTGTAGGTGATAGCACAGGAAGTCTTTGAACTCCTGAACTGCGCCCGAGTTATCGAGTGCACCCGTGTCGAATGGTGGGAGTTGCACCAGTGCATCTGGTTCGCGGTCGTATGGAATCGCTCCCTCTTGGCGGCGCTCTTCGACGCGTTTGTTGATGAGACCAACCTCGTCTTCCCAGCGAACGTGAACACCAGAGACGGCATCGATTTCGACGATATCGGTGATGTCGAGGTCTCGATCCGCTGCTTTTTGCGTCAGGCGCTGGACTGTCTTCCCGGTGAGCGATTTTTCTCCCCCGTCAGCACCAAGGACGTTTTGAACTCGCTCCAGTGTCCCTTCGTCTTGTTCGAGTGCTGCTTCGGTGAGCAACTCACTCAGGTCTGCAGCTTTTTCGTCGAGGCGGTCCTGATCGATATCGAGGTAGATGCCGAGTTCGTACTGGAAGTAATCATCCTCGTCAATGCTTTCTGGGAGTGAAACAGGCCGAGTGACTGAGTCGTCGTAGTGACTTCGGTGCTGGCGACAGTATGCACCGAACAGGTCGAGAAAGTCGTCGTTAGAGAGGGCCGAGAGCGCATGCCGAGCGGCGTTGATTCGGTCTGGGTTTTCGTCCTGTGTGATGGTGTCGTATCCACGCTCACGGGCGACGTAGAAGCGAGCGTAGTTCCGCGCCTGCATCACGTTTTGGCCTTCCCATGGCTCACGCTTCGAGGAATCGTCTGGATAGCCGTCTTGCTGGTGTCCAGTTATTTCACCATCACTCGACACCTCGATTAAGTGCTCCACGTCATTGTTGTCGATGACGCTGAGTCCGACGATACCATCTCCTTCTCCAGTAATTAGTGCATCCATAGTTAGCGACCACCTCTGTTCTGTGCTTTCCCTTCGAGATCCGACCCAGTATCGTCACTACTGAAGATACTGATGTTGGATAGACGTTCTTTGATGCTTCCGTAGCCGTCCTGAATCTGTTCACCGAGCGCAGTGAAGCGGTCTTTCGCTGCTTTCGCACCCTGCTTTGCGCCCTGGATTGCGTCGTCACCGTAAGCACGCCCGAGGTTTTCCAAGCCGTGGACGCCTAGACCGACCCCGCCGGCGATGAGTGCAGCCGTTCCGAGGCTTACGCCGCCGGCTGCCGCACTTCCACCAGCTACGAGGCTCGTTGCAACTGTCCCGGCACTCGTTTTCGCAGCGTCTGTGACACCTGCAACTAGACTCTCAGTGGCGGCTTCGCCCCCAGTCATATCCGAAATCGCGTTCTGGACGCTGCTGACTTTCGTTTCCAGTTCACTCACACGATTGGCTAAGCTCTCGACTGTCGGACTCGCATTCGCGTTCTGAACTTGTTCGAGTTTTTCGGCGTCTGGCATCCGCTGAACGTGGACATCTGACTGCTGCATCCGATGAACGCCGATTTTACCGCCGCGCATCACGCGCTGGGCGGTCTCCTCGGCCTCACGCTCTAAGCGTGGGTCCGGGTCAATCTCTAACTCACCCTTCTGCGGGAGCATCGACACCGCTCCGCCAGTCTGTTGGCGAACGTGCGCCAACTCGTGGGCGAGCACGTGCTGTCCCTCCGCCGAACTCGGGTCGTACTCGCCGTGGTTGAACGCGATGTGATTTCCAACCGTGAACGCCCGGGCGTTGATGTCCTCAGACTCTGACACTCATACTGTCCCCGGGTCCCAAGAGGTAATTTCGGCCTCACTCGACCAGTACTCCTCGTACAGTGAGCAGAACTTCTGACATTGGAACCCTTTGTAGGTTCCCCAGCCCTGCGCACGGAAGGCGACGGGGGGTTTCACGCCCATCAGCAAGAAGCGATCTCGGATTTGGTAGGCAAGGTTCGAGACGACGTACTGGTGGAACGAGTCAACCGACGCCGGATCGAATGCCATCAATTCGACCCGTACGTCTGGGTCACGGTCAAGTGGTTGGTCGCCGTGGTACACCTGTTCTGAACCCTGTCCGTCGTTGTGGAGGATGTGCATCTCAGAGACGGCCTCAACCTCAAAGGTAAGGTCATTCATCCCGTCAGGTTCGATATCTCGAATTCCGTCAGTCACCGGTGAATCTGGTTCACCCTCAAACCGTGCGAGATACTGGTCGAGGACCGGTGGCTCGAACTCGGTTGGGTCGGGCGTGAGGTATACGTCTTTCTGGTAGATGATGGCGTCGTCCGGGTCGGCATTGGGGAACGGCAGGTTAACCGACGATCCATCGTAGTGGTCGTGAAGTTGGTCTTCGAGGTCACCGAAGTACTCGTCAAACTCTGCTTCTGATAGCATCGTGATGCCGAGTAGCCCCGCTAGCAGTCGGTCGGGATTTTCTGTTGGTGGTACCGTATCGTAGCCACGTTCCCGGTAGACGTGCCAGCGGGCAAATCGGCGCGCTTGGTCAACGCGTTCACACTCTTCGCGTGTTCGGAGTGCCGGATTATCAGCGTACGATTCAGATTGATGGTGGTAGATTTCACCATCAAATTTCATCTCAATCAGATGTTCAGATTCAGTGTTATCGATTACACTCAATCCGACTGCAACTTCATCTTCGCCAGTTATTGTTGCCTTCATATTATTCACCGTTCATCATACTTTCAGAGAGACCGCGGGTCGCATCCTTGAGCCACGTTCCTTCACGGATTTCCCGTTCAATCTGTTCAGCACGTTCTTCGAGGGACCCGTTGGTTTTCTTCCAGATGTTCTTGATATCGTCAAAGCTTGTGATTTTCCCTCGCCGAGCTTGTGCAATGGTCTGCTTGGCGCGGTCGTTGATGTCGTATCCAGCAGACTGCGTACTCACGTCAGTTGCAGTCACGGCGGCAGAGCTAGAGACTTCTTTACCCACGTTGACCACTTCAAGCAGTTGTGGAACCGCAGTCGCAGAGAGAATCGTCTTGACGACGGTCCACGAGACATTGTCCCACTTGTCGGTTTCACCGCCCCCGGAGAGCCGAAGTCGCTGGTCATCAGTCAGCGCAACGTCATCGAGATTTGCGTCGATGCTGTTCTTCAGATCTTTTACCTGAGATCGAAGGTCTGCAATCGAGTCGTACCGCTGAGCGAGTTCTTCAGCAACCTTGTTTGGTTCTGCCGACCGTTGAACCTCCTCTTTGATGTTCAGTGCGTTCTGATTGTCCTTCTTTTTGATGACATCCTTCGCCACACCGTAGAGATACCCAAACTGGTGTTCGTTGTGCCTCTGTCGGTGTTCACTGATATCGTCCTGCCCAAGTTCATCCTCGAACAGCGCGATTGCCTCAAACACCTTGCCCTGAGACATCCGCTGGATGTGCACCTCGGAGTGCTGCATCCGATGCACACCGATTTTGCCGCCACGCATCACACGCTGGGCGGTTTCTTCGGCTTCGCGCTCCAGACGCTCGTCGGGGTCGATTTCTAACTCACCCTTCTGCGGCAGCATCGACACCGCGCCACCGGTCTGCTGTCGAACGTGCGCCAACTCGTGAGCCAGGACGTGCTGTCCTTCTGCCGAACTCGGGTCGTACTCGCCGTGGTTGAAGGCGATGTGATTTCCAACCGTGAACGCCCGGGCGTTGATGTCCTCACAGGCTTTCGCGGCACTCGGGCCGGTGTGAATCCGAACGTCACCCAGATTGTCACCCATGCGCTCTTCCATCGCGCGCTGGATGCTCGTGTCGAGCTGCTGGCCGGGCGAGGAAATCACATCTCGAACCGAATCTGGTACCTGCGCGTCACCGGCTTTCGACGCTTCGTGGTGCGCGCCGCGACTACGCTGAACCGACTTGGCGTTCCGGCGCTCGATATCCTTCGGCACTTCCGCAGGGCGTTCGTCTTGGCGGTCGCGGAACTGCCGCATATCTCGCGGCTTGCCCATCGTGTCCACAGTCATTCCCTCGTCGGCCCATTGTCGCACTTGGCTTGCGCCGTGGCTCTGGACGAGGCGTTGCACCTGGACCTCCATTCCGGGACGATACATCTCCAAGCCGAACCGGGAATCACCGTCTCGGGGTGTCGGTGACCGTCCACCCCCACCACGACTGCGGTCGGAACCACCCGTTAGCTCTTGAATTGACGGGACGGTCGAGGACTGTTGGCCCTCGCTCGTCTTCTCACTCGCAGAGCGAAATCCCATCTTACCATCGAATTGATAGCCATCCTATATATTGTTTGTTGCCTAGCCGAATACCCAACATATATCTCGGTGAATTATTAGTGCTCCGACACCTCGACGCAGATAATGAGTTACGAGGACACGATTGAACACCTACTGGACGAACTCGGGTGCCTCGACCTGCTCTTGCGCGAACATCTCGGGAATCGCCACGAGGAACTCCCGCGCTCCGAACTCGGGTTGGCTGACCGCCTGCAGTCCGGCGCGTCACACACGTTGTCGGAGTCGACGCAGTTGGTGGTCCCACCTCGCATCCGCGACGAGTTCGACCGATATCGAGGGACAATCGAAGAAAAACGCACGGCTGCCGTCGATACGGGTGTCGAACTCCGACTCCAGACGCTCGTCGATGCGTTCGACCTCACTCGGCAACATCTGGACGTTCTGTTGCTAGCGCTCTTTCCGGATATCGACCCCGCCGGTGCCGAGCTATTCAGCGAACTCCACAACGACGCGAGCAAGCAACGTCCGACAGTCAGTCTCGTCGCCGACCTCTTTTCGACCACGCCCGCGGCGTTTCTGACCGCGACCGACCTGTTCGGTCAGGGGTCACCACTGTCCGAATACCGTCTTCTCGTCCTCGAACCGCCAGAGGGGGCTGGACGGGCCGGCTCGAAACTCGACTACTCGCTCCGAGTCGACGACCGTATCTACGCGTTCTTGCTCGACCACGGGACTGTCGACGTTGGATTGCGCTCTCCGTCGCCTGCACAGGGTTCCGGTGCGGCCGAGTCGTTCGTCACAGAGTCGACTGCCGACGCCACGCTCGACGACCTGCTCGTCGAAGACGACACGTATTCGACGCTCGCTTCGCTCCGCGACAGCGACGAGACTGGGCGTCGCCTCTACTTCTACGGCCCACAGGGGAGTGGCCCCCGACGGGCTGCCGAAGCCCTCTGCGACGACGAGACCTATCTCCAAATCCACCTGCCGACGGTGCTGGAGGCTGGCGTCCTCGATATCGTCGTTCGCGAGGCTGCCCTTCAGGCACGGCCGGTCGTCCTCGCCGACGCTGACGACGTGACGAAAACGACGACAGGCGGTTCCCAGTCGCTAACGTCGATTATCGAACGGTTCGACCCTGTCGTGGCCGACGTGTTCCTACTCGGCGAATCGTCGTGGACGCCAGCCGGAACTACCCGACAGGTCGTAGACGCACTCGTCGGGTTCGACCGCCCCACGATTCCGTTGCGGCGGCGATTCTGGCGGACACACGCCGACTCGCTCCCTGACGACCTCGATGCCGAACACATGGCCAGCACGTTCGACCTGACGTTGGGGCAGATGGAGTCCGCGCTGGCGGCGGCGAACACGCTCGCCGGTGACGACGAACTGACTGCCGAACACGTTCGAGAGGGCTGTCGTGCGCAATCGTCCAGCCAGTTGGCCGAACTCGCCCAGCATATCACGCCGTCGGTGACTCGCGAGGAAGTTATCCTCCGAGAACGAACCGACCAGAAACTCGACCAGCTTCAGGCGCACATTTCGAACCGAGGGCGAATCTACGACGACTGGGGCTTCCGTGACACGGACAAAAGCACCGGCGTGGTCGCCCTGTTTAAGGGCAAGCCTGGGACCGGGAAGACGATGGCTGCCGAAGCGCTCGCCAACGAGGTCGGTATGCACATCTACAAAATCGACCTCTCCAGCGTCGTGAGTAAGTACATCGGCGAGACCGAGGAGAACCTCGAACAAATCTTCAAGGCGGCCGAACAGTCGAACGCGATTCTTCTCTTCGACGAGGCTGATTCGGTGTTCGGCGACCGGGCGGAGGTGTCGGATGCGACGGACCGCTACGCTAACGCGGAAGTGAACTACCTGCTCCAGCGCATCGAGACGTACGACGGCGTCATCCTCTTGACGACGAACTACGCCTCGAACATCGACGAGGCGTTCACCCGACGTATCAACCACACGATTCGGTTCGAGAACCCGAAAGAAGAGACCAGAGAGACGATTTGGGAGGCCGCGTTCCCTGATGGGACCCCCACAGACGGTATCGACGCCGAGTGGCTCGCGCAGTTCGACTTGAGCGGGGGTGAAATCGCCTCGCTCGCCAAGCGAATCGCCGTCGAAGCAGCGAGTTGCGGTGCCGACTCGATTCAGATGAAACACGCCGTTCGCGTGCTCGAACGCGACTACCGAGACTCCGGTCGCGTCGTCCGAAAATCGGAGTTCGAACCGTACGCCGACGCGCTTGCAGAGCCAGCACAGGAGTCTGAGAGTCGCCGACGGAACCGACGATGAGGTCGGAACCACCGACGAGTTCGGAAGACTCGACGCCCTCGGAATCCTTTTTCGAGCGGTCCACGAACGGGCGACGTATGCGACTGCGTGAGACGCCGATGTCACCCCGACGTTTGGAGAGAAACCACCGATGACCTACGAAGCAATTCGATACGTGAGTGAAGCGCTCGTCGACCTCCTGTCCGATACTGCCGACTATCCAGAGCTCCCTGTCGCCCCCGACGAAATCGAACTCGTCTCTCCGGAGGACATCGGCCCCAACTCGACCGTTCGAATCGGATTCTACCCGTATCGCGTCCGAAAAGACGGCTCGGTCGGGTCGATGAACACGACTCCCGTGGGCGACTCGTCACGACGCGACCCGCCGTTGCCCGTCAGTATCGAGTATCTCGTGACGGCGTACCCGCGAGACGACGAAGACAACGTCAGCGGCACGCTCGGCCAACAGCAGGCGCTTGGACTCGTTCTCCAGACGCTCAACGACGTGAGCGTACTCGAACCGGCCGATGTCGAGGGAATCGACCAAGATACTCGAATCGCGCTGTCGATTACGGACCCGCCGTTCGACGAAGTGCTCTCGCTGTGGGCGCGGTTCGACGCCACGTATCAGCCGTCGGTGACGGTGGAAGCCTCGCCAGTGATGATTCAGTCCATCAACGAGGAAGCGTTCACGCGTATCGCAGAACGCGACGTCGGTGTGCAACGGCGTCCAGAACGAGAGTGAGGTAGCGACCGGGTTTACTTCGGTGCGCCGGACAGTTTGTTGAACTGCTTGTAGGCGAGTTCGATGGTCTCGATAGCGACACCACCCTGTCGGCCACCGATGAGGTCGGGACCACGCCACGTCGTGGGGTACGCGCCGAGGAACTGCCAGCCCCACGTGTTCGGCCCCATGTAGTTTTCTTGGACTTTGACCGTCACGTTCTTTCTCGTCACGTTGCCACTCATCACGTCCTGTATCCACTCCCAGAAGGTGACGTCGTCTGTCAATCCTCGTTGGAGGACCAGGTTGGCATGAGCGAACTGGTCTGGAAGCTGGTGGACGTACTCGTCGACACCGCCTTCTCGGTACGAGACGGTTTCTAACTGCATCGCGATTCCGGAGACTTCAGAGAAGCCGGCGACAGATTTCCCGTCGATCAAGACCTCGAAGTTGTATTGTCCGTAGGGAGATTGTGATTTTTTTGCCATGGTTGAATGGGAATCTCGTGGCGATTACCCGTCGCGTAGTTCGTCTAACGACTTCGAGAGGACCTTGCCGCCGTCCCCAGTATCGAGGAAGTTCGGACGTTGCTGTTCGGGTTCTTGCCCCGACGCAGCGCCGTCGTTCCTGTTCATCTCTTCGTTGATGTCGCTTATCTCCTCGCACCACCGCTGACGTTCCCAGTGGGACATTCCCAAGACGTCTTCGCGGCTCCACCCGAAGTGGTACGCCACGAAGGCGACTTCCTCGAACAGCACGTCAGGGTCGTGGAGGTGAATCATTCGGCTGGGTTTCCCGGTTCTGCGTCCTCTGCGATGGGCTCGGGGTCTTCCTGTGGTGTCTCGGACACCGTGGAGATGTCGCGGACGCCGTCGGAATCATCCAGAGACACGTCCGACTCGGTCGTCGAAATTCCGTCGTCGGTCGCGTCCGTGACGTGTGCGCCGGTTTCGACCTCGACGGTGAACGGCTCACCACACTCTGGACAGGCAGTGTCGACCGCGTTCAAACCGCTGTTGTTGACGCGTTCGTACATCACCTGCAGGTATTCGAGGTCCGACACGAAGAGACTCTGGATGACGTTCTCGTCGACGGTATCGAGCGAGCCCAGCTCCGTGACCGTCCGCGCGAGCAACACAATCGTCAGGTACGACGAGTTCGACTGAACACGCGGGTTGTTCAGCGGTTGAATCTCGTCTGCGGCAGTTGCGAGCCGCATCCGACCCTCCTTGTGGAGGGTTCCCTCGTCGTCGACGTATCCCTTCGGCAGGGTAAACTCGAATTCGGTCTGGAGCGTCTGATTAGTCATCTGTTACCGGCGTTGTCCTTTCGTGTTGATAATTATTCTGTTGACGTGTGCCGACGCGGTCCCGGTGTGGAGGTATCCCTCGGAGTCGAGATGACACTCCTCCCGGAATCGGTCGACTGCGTAGCCGTCCGTCGGGTCAGTTGTGTGAGTGCCCATTACGAGCGGTCGACCTGCATCGTGTCGAAGTCGACGACGTACGTCTCGACAGCAATCTGGTCGCCACCGGGGGTCGCGTTCAGCGTCGGCGGGCTGTACTGGATGACCATCGCGCCCTCCATGTTGTAGCGGGCGACCGTCTGACCGGTACGGTCCTTGAGGAGCACTGCAATCTGCTTTTTGGCGTCCTTTTCGCGACCCTCTTCGGCGGCCTTCAGCCAGTCGTCGAGCGCCGAGTTCGACTTGTCGGCGGACCGTGCGAATTCGAGCTTGGTGTAGGTGACTTCGCCCAGGTGCTTCGTCCCGGAGGCGATGTCGGTACCCTCACGGTAGTTGTGCGTCTGGACGTTCTTTTCGGGGAGTTTGACTTCGACGACACCGGGGATGTTGGTTCCGTCGAGCTCGACATCGAATTGCGTGTTGGCGATCGGTTGAGACTTGGACATTGTTGGATGTTGTTATGGTAGTCGTTTGGTTACGTTCGGTTTCGGGTGATTCGTTAGGCCTGTTCGGTGTCTTGGCTGATACGGAAGATGACGAACTCGGCGGGCTTGACCGGAGCGACGCCGATTTCGACGATGAGACGACCGTTGTCGATGTCGTCTTGTGACATCGTCTCTTCGCCACACTTCACGTAGAACGCGTCGTCTTCGCTTTGACCCTGCAGACCGCCGTTTCGCCAGACCGTACGCAGGAAGTTGTTGACAGACTGCCGGATACGGCCCCAGGTGTCCTGGTCGTTCGGCTCGAAGACGGCCCACTGGGTTCCTTCTTTGATGGACTGTTCGATGTACAGGAACAGGCGACGGACGTTGAGGTACTTCCACTCAGGGTCAGACGACGTGGTGCGGGCACCCCACACGCGAATGCCACGACCCTGGAAGCTGCGGATGCAGTTGATACCCTTCGGGTTGAGAACGTCCTGTTCGCCCTTGGTGATGTTGTGCTGCAGGCCGACGATGCCACGCAGCGTCTCGTTTGCGGGTGCCTTGTGGACGCCGTGTTCCTGGTCCGTCCGCGAGTAGATTCCCGCGATGTGACCACCTGGCGGGACGAGTTTCTCTCGGTTCGTGACGGGGTCGAGCACCTTGACCCACGGGTAGTAGTACGCCGCGTACGAGGAATCGACGGGCGTCTCGATCTCGGAGATCGGACCGGGGTTCTGCGGAGACTGCAGAATCGCAAAGCGGTCGCCCATGTTCTCACAGTGGGCGACGAGCGCGTCGGTCAGGCCCTCGACGTCGTTCTCGTCAGGAGCACAGACCATCGAAATCTCGTCGATGGCTTCGAAGGCTGCGAGCCCGGTACGGAGGCCGGGCTTGTTGACGCCTTCGTAGTCCTTGAGCGTGACTTCGCCGTCCGCTTCCGGCTTCTCGGTGACGATTTCGGCGTCGACCTCGCGTTCACCTTCGCGGACCTCTTCGAGTTCGACGACGAGGTCGTCTTTATCAGCGCCGTCGACTTCGAGTTCGAGGGGTTCGGCGATGCTTTCGAGACTTTCCTGTTCGAGTTCGTCGAGGTCTTCGGGGATGTGGACGACGGTCTTTTCTTCGTCCTCATCTTCCTCTGCTTCTTCTTCCTCTTCAGCCTCGACGACACCACCGTCGGAGTACAGAGTGGGTTGACTGTCGCGGTGCAGCCAGGTGAGACCTTCGACGGGCATGCCGTCGTCTTTGTACTCGATGTTGACGAGGACCGAGCTTTCGAGCTGCTTCTCGTAGAAGTTGCTCGACTGCATGTCTGCCGACAGGCCGTCGAAGACTTCCTCTACGTCAGGGGACGGGTCAGGACGGTCGCCGTGCGGTTTCTTGACCGTTTCGAGGTCATCGGACCAGTAACGGACGACGATGTCGAACTGACCGGGGTACTGGCTTTCTTCGACGATGACTGCGACGGATTCGCCCCACTGGCCGGGACCAATGGCTTCGACTTCGGCGACTTCGTTACCCTGGTCGTCGGCGAGGATACCAGTCGCTACGTCGTTGACGTCGGCACCACAAACACGTCCGACGTAACAGCGACTCCCGCCATTCTTGAAGAAGCCATCGACAGCCGAATCGAGGTTGGATGACTTCGGACTCGAACCGTAGAGTCGCTCGAAGTCGGAGTAGTTCGTGATGAGGCGAGGCTCGACAGGACCGCGCTCGGTCTGACCGAGGAAGCCAGCGGTGCTAGTGCTGACTCCTTCGACGGATTTGCTTCCGCTCTGCACCTCTTCGACGTATACGCCTGGAGACTGATATTCACTCATTTGTTTGCTGACTCCAACAGTGTCAATAATCCAATCGGTTACTGATAAATGTTACTATTTGATAAATTAATTTAAATATAGAGAACGGCGGCTATCCAACCGGAAATGTGACCGGAGAGGCTGTCAGCGCCGGTTCGGTAGTGTGGCGATTACCGCTGGGTCAAATCCTTGTATTCGGTGAACTGGTCTGGTTCGTTAGTTTCCATCCATGGGGACGACGTTCAGGAGTACTTCGAGGGAGTCTGCGGCTTCACACACTTCGTCGTGCGCGTCGACCTGGTCCAACAGCGAGCGTCGTTCTTCGACGGCCGCTTGCATGTTCGACACGGCTCGCAGATAATTTTCGAGGCTCTCTTCGGTGGTCACTGGTTCGAGGTGGTCACCAAGCTCGACGAGCGGGTCGATGAGTGCGTCCAACTGGTCTTCGTAGTCCTCCTCGCGAACACGCACCGCCTGCAGGTCCTCGCGGGAGCGGTCTACGATACCCCGTGCGAGTTGACTCGCTTGACCGCTCTGTTCTTGGACTCTGTCGGCCAGTTCCTCGAAGAAGCGAATGCGGTCTTTGATGGTCTTCCGCATGACGTATCTCGTCAGCGACCGGCGGTCGTCTTGCAGCGTCTCGACCTGTGCTTGGAGTCCTTCCAGCGCATCCATGATTTCGTCGACGTCTTCGGGGACATCCATCGGCTCTTTCGTGACTGGAGTCCGGTGTGGATTGTCGGTGTCTGCAACGTGGTCGACGAGGACGCTAAACAGGAACTCGCTGTCGAGCACGACGGGTCGTGCTGGGGCGTCGTCGATGGGGACCCAACTTCCGTCAGGGGTACGCTCGAAGGCACCAATAAAGACGGCTGGCCCCGTGGTTCCCCGAGTCCACTGCTTCTGCTCGCACTGCTCGGCGAGCAGTTGACGGAGCGTTTCCGGAGTAAAATCGTCCGATTGGAGGTTGGGAATCTCGACGTCCGGGGTCGCCGCTACTTCGTCCGGTTCCGTCTCGTGGTACGTCAGCGTGAACGATTCGACAGCACGGTTGGATGCTGTGTCGTCGGCGACTGCACCTTCCGTGTCTGGCACTGGAATCGTCTCCATCGCGGCCTCGGTGAATTCGAGAAAGAGGTACACGGAGTCGTCTGCCGGCATCGGTACGGATTTGGTCGTGACCTGCTCGACGACGATTGGCCGACCGTTCCCGTCGAGCGCCAATCCGGGTGTCAGGGTGACGTCGAGGCCGTCGCCCGTCTCTGTCACAGACTGCACTTCGATGCCGTGAACGATTCCCTTTCCGTTGAGGAATCGGTTTATCGTATGTAACCGTTCGGCGTGATACGCCTGTTCTGCCTCCATATCACGGGGGGTCATCAGCTTCCCCTTGAAGAAGCGATTCTTCTGGAACTGCGTCAAGTCAGGCGTATCCGAGTCCGAATATGTTTCCTCGCGTGCCATGCGATGAGTAATTATGCTGACTGTAACACTGTTTTCATATAAACTGTTTGGCCGATAGACAGGATGGTCACATTCAACACCCCGCATCCATTACCAGATTCCACCTCGGACGAACGAGCCGACGTAGTCTCACAGGCCGACTACGAGAAAAGCGTCGGCAGCTCCCAAAGACCCCGGATTCACAGTATGAAAGTCACCGAACACTCCGAAACGGGTCGCACAGTCGAGTTACGAATCACCGACCACGAAGACACAGCACACCACCTCACACTCTCCGCGGACGGGATGGTCGAGGACCACTGGCACGACCAGTCCCTCCCCGACGACCACTCTCGGTCCCTCGATGACGAAGAACGACTTGCTCGTGTCGAGCGATTCGCCAAATACTATCTCACGCGCACGACCGACGCCGACGTGCTTTCGCCCTACAGCAGCACCGACCAAATCGCCGACCCGGACCGACTCGCCGTGACGACACTCCTCGTCGGCGCGATGGCACAGGACACACTCGCTTCGCACCTCCAGCCGTGTTACGACCAACTCACTGCCCACCGGAGGAACGATGAGCCACCAGTTACACCGCCAGAGCCGACACGAGGAACCCCGTTGGAACTCGTCGAACAGGACATCCACCTCACGTTGGATACCGAGGATATTCGGCAGCTTTCCGACGTACTCACCGAACTGAATGGCCTCGGTGAGATTCGACACGCACTCGACGTCCGCCCCGACCGAGACGATTCCGACCTGTTCGCGCGCTTGAACCGCCTCCTCTCGACTGCCGGGGGGACATCTGCCGAGGATGTGTCCAGCGAGCGGTTCCTCCGTGTCTCCTCCCCGCTCAGAGTTCACTGGAACGCAGACGGCGGGTCGACACGCGTCGAGTACGGCGACAGCACAGAACCGGATGACGACGCCACACTCGCTGCTCGCATCCAACTCACGCCTGCTCACACGCCGATTATCTCGATGGCTGCCTTCCAGCGCACTCTCGTCGACCATCTCCGGTGTCAAATCCGGGATTGCTACGTCGGCATGGGGCTTCGGCCACCCGCGGACACACGAGTGACGGGGCACGGAATTGCAGCGTGTACCGACCGCTACGACCGTGCTGGCCAACTGCAGAATTATCACAACGACCACGCGATTCTCGACTGGGCGGGGCTTGCACCGCGGCCGGAGTTCTAACCCGAATTCTTCACCTTCGCGTACAATAGGCGGGCCCGAATCGAAGCTCCTCGGCCTCGCGCTCCAGCCGCTCGTCGGGGTCGATTTCTAACTCGCCCGTCTGCGGCAGCATCGACACCGCCCCGCCAGTTTGCTGGCGAACGTGCGCTAATTCGCCAGAGAGTATGTACTGGTCTCGTGGAAAATCTCCATGTCGCGGAGGGTGTTCATCACGTTGACGGCTGGGCTAAGTTACGTTCCCCGTACAGGCCGAAATCGAGTGTACTGGTTACTTCGAGGCGGGGTCCCAGGTAGTGACTGGAGTACTTGCCTGGAAGTACCGGTCGTACATCGGCATCAGTTGTTGTTTCACCATCGAGTCGTGTTTCCCGAGACCCTGCACTTGGAACGGTTCCGGTGGTTCGACTCCCATCTCGATGAAGCAGTCCCGGACCTGATTGACCAGATGCGATGTGAGGAACGTCTGGACCGAGTCGAATTCATCGATATCGACGGCCGTGAGTTCGAGACGGGCGTCTGGCTCGCGGTCGAGTGGTTGGTCGTTCCAGTGCTCTTGGCGGGAGAGGCCATCGCTGTGAAGGTAGTGGATGTCCGAGACGGCCTCGATTTCGTAGTCCGGCAATGAGTCACGAGGGTCTGGACTGTCACCTAGAATCTCGGCGAGCGTGTCCAGTGGGTCACTAACGTACTCGCAGAACTGGTTGAGCAGTGGTGGTTCGGTGTCGGTTGGGTCCGGGTCTAGCCAGATGTCTTTCCGGTAGACGATGATGTCGTCCGGGTCGGCATTTTCGAACGGCACGTCGATCTCACCGTGTTCGTGGTGTTGCTGTATCGCATTCCTGAGGTCTCCGAAGTAGTGGTGCGTTTCGACCTCGGTCAGGTCGAATATAACCATCGCTGCTGCGACCAGTCGGTCCGGGTTGTCGTATGGAGTGAGTGTGTCGTAGCCTCGCTCGCGGTAGACGTGCCATTTGGCAAATCTACGAGCTTGGTTACCGTACTCACTCTGCTCTTTCGTTCGACTAGAGGGTTTGTCTGGATATCCACTTGTCCCATGGTACTCAACCTCTCCAGTCTCTTTATCCAGTGTGATGTCGTGAGCGATACCTGGATTGTCAACTACATCGATACCGATGTATCGGTTGTTTTCTGCGGAAATTGATCCTTTCATGACTGCTTTTGATTGGCGAGTGGGTCACTACCCGAATTGAATTCCATCTCTGTGACGACCTCGTCGAGCAGCTCCTCACGCAATTTCATCGCCCGTTCGACGATATCGCCATCGACTTTCCCCCAGTTGTTCTTGACCACTTCGTAGCCGCCTTTGACGACTTTGAAGAGTGGTTCAACCTTCGCAAGCAGCCAGAATGCGGTCTTCTCTCCGAGCTTGCCCAGCAGTCCTCGCTCGACACCGACTTCCAAGTCATCACGTTGGCTTTCGGTCATGGCGACCTGTTCCATTTTTTCACCGAGTTCGTTCTCGATGTCTCTCTTTTGGGCTTCCAACTCAGACTTCGAGGGCAGGTCCTTTTCGAGGATCTGTTTTGCCTCCTCGTGGTCGAGGTACTCGTCGGTGATTTCGGTTGGGCCTTCGATTCGACTGCCGGTTACCGTCCCACCCTGCGATTCGACTTCTGTCTCGATGAGGTTCTGCGCTGCGACTTCGTTCAGTTTCCGTTCGACCTCGGTCGTGTCTTGGTTGTATTGACTGAGCCACTCGCGCATCTGCCCGATGCGCCGTTCGTTTTGCTGGTGCTGGAAGTCACCAATGTCACCTCGCTTGTTCTCGTTTTCGAGTTCGAACACCGCGAGCGCACCGAACACTTGGTCTTTCGGGACGCGCTGAACGTGCACGTCGGAGTTCCGCATCCGGAAGATACCGAGTTCCCCACCACGCATCACGCGCTTGGCCGTCTCCTCAGCCTCACGCTCCAGCCGCTCGTCGGGGTCGATTTCCAATTCCCCGGTCTGCGGCAGCATCGACACCGCACCACCAGTCTGCTGGCGAACGTGCGCGAGTTCGTGAGCCAACACGTGCTGACCCTCTGCACTCGATGGGTCGTACTCGCCGTGGTTGAATGCGATGTGATTCCCAACAGTGAACGCACGGGCGTTGATGTCCTCACACGCTTTCGCGGCCTGCGGACCCGTATGAATGCGCACGTCGCCCAGATTGTCGCCCATGCGCTCCTCGATTACCTGTTGAATCGAGCTATCGAGTTGCTGGCCGGGTGAGGAAATCACGTCCCGAACCGAGTCGGGAACCTGCGCATCCCCAGCCTTGCTTGCCTCGTGGTGCGCATTCCGACTGCGTTGGACCGACTTCGCGTTCCGGCGCTCGATATCCTTCGGAACCTCAGCAGGGCGTTCCTGCTGGCGGTCGCGGAACTCTCGCATGTCCCGCGGCTTGCCCATCGTCTCGACGGTCATGCCTTCGTCGGCCCACTGCCGAACTTGACCTGCGCCGTGGCTCTGAACGAGGCGCTGGACCGTCACCTCCAGTCCGTCTCTGTACATATCGAGGCCGAAGAGGTTCTCGCACTCCGTCGCCGACAGGCGGGGACCTCGCCGACGGCGCCGGTTCCGCGACGAATCCGCTTCGTCACGATTCCAAACGGAGGACCGCTCGGCCTCTGTGGTGCTCTCTCGTGCGGTCCGAAATCCCATCGTTATGACGGATTGACATTCACGCTATTAATTCTTTATTGCTGAAGCGAGTGGGGGAAAATCAGCGACCGCCGACAATCGAGTCGAGTTATTCCACAGCGCCGCGCGGTGTAAGGACGGTATCCTCACCGAGTCGGGCTTCGCCCATCGAGAACTCCCGCGACGCCAGATGGCTGTTGAGGCCGAGGAACGAACTCTCGCCGAGGGTGAACTCGTCTTCCATCTCGACGACGGTTCCGTTGACGTGTGCCGGACTCTCCGCGTCGATGATGTCCTGCAGCGCTTCGACCTGTTCGTCGGAGTCGAGTGAACCACAGAACAGCGCGAACGACCGACTCCCGGAGAGGAACGACCCGTACTGTCTGTCGACGACGTCCTCGTCGAGCGCGCCGAGGTCGGTCTGTTCCACGAAGAACAGCCGATAGTCCGAGACGCCGTTCTTCGGAGTGGTTTGGCCTGACTCGGAATCTGACTGCGTGTTCGTTCCGGAACTGGCGCGGACAGGCTTCGATGCGTCGGGGAGTGACTGCTGCAGTGGGGTACTGACTCTCGGGTTCGTATGCCGGAGGTACAACTCGATTAGTTCGATGAGTCCGGCTTTCGTCCCCCGCTTCTTGTACAGCTCTGGGGCGCGAGCCAGCAGTTCGCGCCGGGCGCTCTCGGGCCAGTCTTGCCCGATATCCGCGGCCAGCCACCCCTCCAACCATTCGAGGGACTCGCTCGCCACGCCATAGGGGTCGAAGTGCGTGCCGATAGACTCGATCTCTGACTCGATATCGACGAAGGAACTCTCCATCACCGAGAGGTACCGTTCGAGGAACGCCGCAGACTGCTCGTCCTCCTGGTAAATCTCGGGCATGTGGCGGAGGTACGACGTCCGCGGGCAGTACGCCCGAACCGAATCGACCAGTGGCGACGCGTCCGGCGTTCCGAGCAGTTCGACGGCGACGTACAGGTACCGCCCGTTGGCGTCGTCCAAGAGGATGTCTTCGGGGTCGATAACGTCGCTCGTCGTCCACTCAGACGCTGCGTGCGAAGCCAGCGCCGTGCGTCCCGCTGCTTGCCACGAGTGGATGTCGTTCCGGGTGAATGCTGCGTCCTGCGGCACGAGGGCGTCGGGGTTTGCTGTGACGAACTCCCACATCGACTCGATGCCCATTCCGCGCACCGCCGAGGCCTCGGCTTGCGACATGTCCTCGAAACAGTCGGCGTCGAACTCCACGACAGGTGGCTCGTCGGTCGCTCGGTATCGAATTCGAACCTGCGTACTGGCAGATGACCGAATGATGTCGAGCGTCACCCGATGCCAGTCGATGTCTTTCGTCCCCGAGTCGTACCGGAGTATCGCGGTTCCGACGTGGCGGTTCTGTCGAGGGTGGTTCACGTACTGGTCGAGCGCGCGGAATCCGTGGCACGTACGCTCTTCGCCAGTCACGACGTGGAGCGTCTGCTTCTCCGAGTCTCCAGACTGTGCGACCACCTTGCGAGGAGACGCTTCGAGCGCGACCCGCTGGTCGAACGTTTCCGTCGCCGAGTCGTAGACGAATATCCCGTGTTCCTCACCGCCTGCGGCGTCGATAGGGCCCGAGACGGCAGGTTTCTCACCCAACGCTGTCACACAGGTGGGAGTGAACGCTTCGTCACTGAAGTCGAACGTTCCGTCGGGACCCAGTGTCGAATCGGCGGTAGTCGACCCCGAGGGTCCAAGGACCCGAAGAGATAGCTCGGCGTCTGTGAGTTCGCCCGTCGTGTCGATAGCGCCCTCTGCGCTGATTTCGTTCGTCGTACCGGCATCGCCACCATCTCTGTCCAACACGTAGAGCGCACCCTCTCGGGCCGCGAAATCGACGGGATTGGTGAGTTCGTCACCGAAGGTGGCGTCTGCTGTTCCGCCCCGGTCGACAGCGACGAGTCCGTCCGCAGTGAGTGCATAAATCGTCCCGGAAGCGTACGCGAGGGCGCGGGGGGCATCGAGGTCGGGGTGGAGCGTCCCGACGACACGGTGGAGTCGCGGTGAGAGCGCCGTAATCGTCCCATCTGCCGCATCGCACACGAACACTCTGTTCGAACTCGCGCAAATTGCACGCGGGTCTCGGACCGCTCTGTCCGTCCCTTTGAGCAGTCGTTCTCTGAACTCGGTCGCTGGGTCGTACCGATAGACGGCACCGTTGGTTCGGAGCGTGTACAGGATTCCGTCGGGGTCGGCGGCGATGTCGCGGACCTCCGATGCGACCTCGGTTCGTCGAGTCGTCGTCTTCGTCGCGAGGCGGACACCGCCGTTTCGGAGTTCGACGTTGTCCAGCACGCCGTTCGACCAATCTGCTTCACTCGTCGTCGTCGTATACGAGAAGTTCACGGGTATCGTCCTCCATCGTCCGCTTCGGGAATCGTCAAGTTCGTCGAGACGTTCACCACGGAAAACAGTTCTTGCTCACCGATTGCGACGGCGTCTTCGAGTGCTGCTCCACCGTGTGCGGTGATGTCGACGTCCGAGACGTAGTCGATGCCATCCAGAGATGCAACGTGGTCGGCTATCGCTTCGGTCTGCAGACTACGGCCAAACGGCCATCCCTCCCCGTCGAAGCCGATGAGTGGGTGGACGTAGGACTCGATGACCGCCCGTACGTCTTCTTCGTAGCCGTTCTCGGTGTATCTCGGGCGTGCCTGTCCAGAGACGGTGATGTCGAGGCCGACGTATGTCGGCCCGGTGACGGTCACTCTGTCACCGAGCATAGCCCGGTCGGTGACGTGGCGACGGACAGCGTCGAGAAAGCCATCGCTCGGCGTCGGGCGCGATACGTCCGGGGGCGCGTACGGAACCACGACGACGATGACACGGTCGCCATCGACGAGGACGTTCGTCTGACCGACCCTCACACCCGGCGTCCGCGACGCAATCGCCTCGTAATCGTCGACTGTCACGCCGCGGTGAGGCGTCCGAAGGTCCTGACGAACGCGTTCGAGCGCTTCCGAAATCGTCTCGCGGTCGCTCCCGCCTGTGGCAGCACCCGCCGCCGTGAGTTCGATGTCACCTAGCGACGTCGTTTCCGTGAGTGACTTCGTCGGGTCTTCGAACTGCCAGCCTGCACTGGGTGAGACGTTCCCGTCGGAACCGCCGCCGTAGACGTAGTCTGCGGTGATGGTCGCGCTGGACGGCGGTATCCGGCCGCGTTCGCCATCACCGAACGTGATTTCCCCCGTCTCCCGGTCGAGGACGTAGTGTGGGTCAGTTGGCCCGGACGCGTCGAAATCCGGCACTTCGACGAATCGCTCTCCGTCGACGCGAACGTCGGCCCAGAGAATCGGTGTGTGTTGGGTTTCGTAGGTCTGCCCATCGAGGGCGGTCGGCTCGCCGAGCGCCGCGACCTGTTCGAGCACTTCGTTGCTGACGGTTGCACGATGGCTCGCCTCGACGACGTTCGGTTCGATTCGGTCCACTTGCGGTGGAATCTCGTATCCGGCGGTCTCCACGCGACACCGGAACCACGCGAGGTCCGACGACTCGACATCGTCTGGAACTTCGGCAAGCTGTTTGGAGGGGCCGTGGCTGTCTTCAGGGAGTGCCAGTTCGATTGCACCACCCTCGTAGAGTGACTTCGTTCCATCCGCGACAACGTCGAGTTGTACCCAACTGTCGCCGTTCGCTGGGCGGTACTCCCACTCCAATTCGACCGACGGCTCGAAGAACGACTCGCCGGTCGGACTCGCCGTGGGTTCCGGGAGGTCGTCGTCGTGATACTCGACGACGAGGGTGAACGAATTCGACTCGGCGAACGGGTCGCCATCGAAGCCGATATACATCGTATCCCCGCGTTCGACCGTGTTTCCGAACGCCCGATAGAACATCCCGTCTGTCGCGTTTTCTTGGCTGTTGTCGGTTTTCCCGCTCTCGTCGACGGTGACGATTCGGTCGAGTGTGGCGTCGGTGAGCACGACGTCGTGGTCCGTTTCGAACCGGTAGGTGTCGTTGGTTCCGTCGGTGACGAGGAACCTCGTTCCGGCCGGGAGTCTCGTTCCGGACGCGGCTTCAGGCGGCGACAACGACAGTCGCGCCGACGCGGCTTCCTGAAGCTGTTTTCGGTGGCCCATCAACTGGAGGTACTTCTCACGGTGTTCGTCCGTGATTTGGTCCAGTTGGTAGGTGTACGTCTCGGTGACCCACGCGAGGACCTCGAGCATGGTGATGCCCGGGTCGTGTGGGTTGAAGTCCGTCCACTCGTCCGAGTAGGCCGGAATCAGCTTCTTCGCCTGTTCGAGATACTCTTCGTAAGACCTGTCGTCGAGGGTTGGGGTGTCGATTCCCATCGTTAGTACTCCGTGTCCATGGTGATGCTGAGGTCGTGTTGACCACTACAGACGAGCGTGTTCTGCGGCAGAATCTCGTCTGTCGTCCGTCCGGTGAGTGCCCGACGCTCACCGTTGAGTTCGACGTACGTCGTCGCTTCGAGTGTCTCTTCGACTTCGTCGAGTCGGTCGAGGCGCTGCACGAGCGTGTCCGAATCGGGGAGTTCGCCGAACGACCAGCCTCCCCCGTCCCTCCCCGTGAGTGGGTGGAGGTACTCGTCGAGTTCCCGGCGAATCGTCTGCTTGAGCAGCGACACGCTCTTGACGTTCGGCGCGTGGACCGTCGCCTGCACCGATATCTCTGCGTACCCCGGTCCTCGAACGACGATGTCCGTGTCGTCGGACTCGACGACTGTCGCGGGTGCACAGTCCGTCAGCACGTCTCTGACCTCGTGTTTCAACGCCATCGACGGAACGGGTTTGTCGCGCTCGGTCTCGGGGACGATTATCACGACCACCCGTGTCTCGTCTCCGTTCGACGTCGTTTCACACTTCACGGTCGAGAGCTCTCTGAACTCCGAGAGCGCGACCTGTTCGTAATCCGACGGCGTGACCGCCCTCCCACGGTGTTTGACTCGGTTCGCCGACCGCGACACCAGGGCGTCCATCGATTCGACGTCGGCCCCTCCGTCGCCGGACTCGGGATTCGACACGTCGTCGACGAGCGAAATCGAACTCTTCAGGTCTGAAACGGTCCCGGCGTCGATGTTCCCGTCGCTTCCACCGCCGGTGGTGTACGTCGCCCGGACGTTGTCCTGTCCGTTCGGTGGGATTGCTCCCTTCTCTCCGTCGCCGAACGTGATGCTTCCGGTGGTCTTGTTGGCGACGTAGTGGCGGTCTGTCGGTCCCGAATCGAGAAAGTCCTCGACGCGCGTCCATCGCACCCAGAACTCCGCGAGGTCGCCCCGGTCGTCGAAGACGCGCTCGACGTCGTCGGGTCGTTCTTCGAGTAACGTCCGTTGCTCTCCTGCGGACAACGTCGCACTCTCGTCGACCCACAACTCGATGCCAATCATCGGGGCGTGAGCGCATCTGAACGACTGGTCGTGTGAGCCGTCTGACGACCCGAGAATCTCGTCTTCGATGGTTCGCTTGTTGTACGCCCATCGCGTGTTGGGGTACAGGCCCTCCAGAAGCGGTGGTGTCGTCGTTCGACTCGACCGGTCGGCAACACGCTGGGCAGTCGCGGACCCGTTTGCTTGGCGAGTCGCGTCGGGGCGTTCGAACTCGTCTTGCGTCGTTCGGATTCGAATCCAGTGCCGCGTCCGTCCGAACAGGTCGAACGCTGTCGTCTCTTCCGGGAAGGTGAGCGTGACGATACCGCGCTCGGTGAAGCCACCAGTCCGGTCGCGAACGTCGAGTTCGGTCCACGAGAACTCTGTCGGGCTCGTGCAGTACTCCCACTCCATTCCCGGGTCGAACGACTGGGGATACGTCGTGTCGTCGATGGGGACGAACAGCGTCAGTGGCCCATCGTGCAAGCTGTCGTCGAATCCGAGATACACCGTTTGGCCGTCGTCGGGGAGGTCCTGGAAGGGAGTGTACGCCTCGATGTGTTCCGTGAGGTCGTCGCTGTACGAGGCGTTGTTGTGTCTGAACACCGTGTCGAACGATTGCCCTCGGTGTTCGTAATGAATCGAGATGTCACCGAACACCGGTGGGTCTGGCTCGCTTTGGAACCCGTCGAAGGCGTCGTTGTCCGGAATCGAAATCGACGGCTGTCCGTAGTTCCCGCTGACGAGTCGCGCGCGAATCCAGACGTTTTCGTGTCCTGAGACGGTCGTCGGGTCGATGTCGTCCGGGACTTGGAACGTGACAGTCCCCGCGTGGTCGAACGTATCCGTCTCGTCTTCGACGGCGTCGAGTTGGGACCAGCCGTCTCCGTTCCAGTACTCCCAGGACAGCCGTGGGTCGCCTCCGATAACTCCGATATCGGCACCGCGTCCAGACGCGGTGGTCGCTTCGTCGGCCGCGTCGACATCGTCTGTGTCGTCACCGCCCGCGTTCCCATCCGCTTCCGGCGGGTGGAATTCGAGGGTGACGGTCCCGCCGGAGTTGGTGAACGCTTCCTCGCACGCGACGTAGAACGAGGTCGGTGGCTGGGGGAGTTGCCCGAGTGGCTTGACGTCGCCGTCGTCGGTCGAAAGCGGGATGTCGTTCGACAGCATGAGGTCTGGCTCTAATCCGTTTACGTCGTCGGTGCTCCCCACGTGAATCGAGAGGTCCCGAATCGACGTGGAAAACAGTTCGGGGCTGGTATCAGTGAGTCGGCACCGAAGCCAGCGACTCTCGACCCCGTTTACCGACCGCTCGACGATGGCTCCGGGAATCTGGAAGGTTGCTTCGTACGTCGACCCATCGCTCGCAGTCCCTCCTGATTCCGACTGGACACCGGCGAGCGTCTCCTGTTGTCCCGACCCGCGACCACGAAGTTGCTCTCTGACCGCTTCGATGCCACTGTCGGGTGTGAGCGTGTTGGACCCCGTTCGTGGCGGGACCAGCGGGTGCCACCCTTCTTCCCCAGACTCGTCTTCACCGTAGTACTCCCACACGACGGCGTCTGCGAACGCGTCGGCATCGACGTCAGTCTGTGCAGTAATCGAGAGCGTCGACCCCGGTTTGAGGTTCAGCGCGTTCTCGTTTGCGACGTAGAGATGGTGTTGTTGCAGACTGTCGCCGACGAACAGTTCGACCGGGTCGTCCGAGTCGAGTACGTCGGAGTGGTCGACGATAGCGTCTGCTGCAGGGTCGACGGCGATAACGTCGGTCAGGGACGCTCCCGTCGCTTCGAACCCCTTGTCACGCGGAATCTCGAACAGTTGTGAGGTGTCGCCTGCTCTGGCGACCGCTTGGGTTCCGCCGGGAATGACGACGTTCCGGTCGAGGTCACTGGGTACGTGAAACGTAAGCGGAACCCGGGATGCTTTCGGGGGGCGCCGGTCGAAGCCGAACGCGTCGAGGAACGCGATGCGATGTTTCTGAGGGACGCTGTTGAGGCGGTTTCGGACGTCGGCCTCGAACGTCGAGAAGATTCGAAGGACGGTCTGGCCGGTGTCCGGCGTCCGAGGGTCCCAGCTATCGGTGTACACGTCGGCGCGCTCGACCAGTTCGTCGAATAGCTCGTCTTCTTCTCTGTCGTCTATCGTCGGCGGTGTCTTCATCCATCACCCTCCGTGATGTGGAAGGGGTAGACCATGTTCGCGAGCGCGTTCGTGGTTCGAACGCGGTAGTCGATGGCGATGAGTATCTTGTTCGGGTCGTCCTCGTCGGTGTACGCTTCGACGTCTTCGATGTCGATTCTGGGCTCCCAGCGGACGAGTGCTTCTCTGACACTCGTCTCGATGACGTTCAGCGTGGCTGGTGTCGCGGCCGAGTAGACGTGGTCGTGGATGTCACACCCGAACTCGGGACGCATGATGCGCTCGCCTTTCGCAGTTCCGAGGATGATACGAATCGACTCTCGAATGTCCTCGTCGGTTTCCGAGAGTTCGATGTCACCTCGGTGGTCGGGTCGCACTGGGTAGGCCCAGCCTTTGCCGAGAAAGTCTTCAGACATGTCCGGTCAGCCGATGAGGACGGTCGTGTCGCCACTGATGATGGTGTTCGGCGGTCCGCTCTCGATGACTTTGTCTCCCATCCGCACGGCGGGCATCCCGTTGATGAGGACGCTCGTGCTTCCCTTGGCGACGACGCCGCCGACGTGCGGAACGGTTCCCGTGACGAGCGGACAGACGTGCATGTCCATTCCGGCGCGCCACGCTGGCTTTCCTCCGATGAGGACGTTCGGACTCCCTGTACCGCCGCTGAGTGGTTTGCCGTGAGCGGTCGAATCGCCGAGTCTGGCTGCTGGTTTCATTGGTTGGTTGAGTCGTTGTGGTTGTGTGGCAGTGTGTCGTCAGTTCAACTGGATGAGAGCGCCTTTGATTTGAAGCGGGCCAGTCGCGTTGACGCTCATCAGGCCGTTACTCTTGATATCTAACTTCGCCTTACTGGAGAGCTTCATCTGGCCTTTGCTTGCGACGTTGACGCCTTTGTTCCCCGAAATCTTGACGCTCTTTTTACCTTTTATCTTTATATTTTGCGCCGACAGTTCTATCTCCTTCTTGGCGTCGAGTTTCACCGACCCGCTTCCCGAGTCGATAGAGAGACTGTTGTCGTTTTTCTCGTCGCGGACGACAATCGTCTCGGAGTCGCCCGAATCGTCTATCACGATTTCGTTTCCGGCACTCGTCTGAATCGTGATACTCCCTTTTTTCGCGTCGTCGAACGCGATTTTGTGGTCGCTTCGGGACCGGATTTCACGGGTGTTGTTCTTCCCGTCGCTGTTCTTTTGCGGGGGTTTCTGCTTCCCGTTCCAGAGCGACCCGATGACGAACGGTTTGTGGATGTCTCCGTTTTCGAACGCGACGAGCACCTCGTCTTCGACTTCGGGGAGGAAGTACGTCCCGTACTTTTTGCCCGCCATCTCCGTCGCGATGCGCGCCCAGTAACTCTCGTCGTCGGCGTCTCGCCACGGGAACTGGAGTTTGACCCGCCCGAGGTCTTTCGGGTCTTGGTTGTCGGTGACGATACCGACTGCGACGCCACTGATACCATCGTTACCGGACTGTTCGGACCCGAACAAGTCTGGATGCGTCATCCTGCCACCTCCGTCGCCTCAAACGTGGTTCGATATCCGCTCGCCCCCATTCGGTGAGTCGCGTTCGTGATGTGGTATTTCCCCGAGAACCGCTTTCCGAGTTCTTCGAGTTTCACCGTAACCCCGGCTCGAAGAGCGGGAATGCCGTCGGTCTCACCGTGAGCCCGAACGATTCCGTCTGAGAACTTCCCGAGTTTCGTCTTGGCTATGTGTTCGGCTTCGTCGCGTGACATGGCTGGAATTCTGAATACTTCTTTGTGTTTGGCGCTTCGGCTGCCCGCGGTCGCTTTGATTTCTTCTTTCTTGTGGATGTCCCACGACCGAACTTCTACTTGATGGCTCTGTCGCTGCTCGGTGATTTCACCGAAGAAGTCGTGGAGGTCTTCGCCGTACCACAATTCGGCGACCGGCTTTTTGTCGTTCGGCTGTGACGACCGCGGGACGAACTTCACCGTGTCGCGTTCCGCGTAGAACTCGAATCCGTAGGCCGACGCGAGTTGTTCGACGAACTTGTAGTCGCTGCGGTCGTCCTGGATGAGCTTCTCTCGTTTGATGTTCGCTTTTTTGACCTTGGTCGTCGAAAACGAGTACGACGACAAAACGTCCTTGACCGCGTCACCAATCGTGGTCTTCTCCCACGAGTCCGAGTTCGTTCCCTGCATCATCTCCCAGAGCAGCCCGTATCCAGAAATCTGGACCGACGGCCCTCTGTCGGTCGTGAACTCGGTGTTGATGGAGTGAATCTTCCCGGTCAACAGGTCTGTGAGCTGTCCGTCGTCGCCGTACCCCATCGCGATTTCGACGTCGGTGCCGATACTGAACAGGTCCCAATCGAGTCCGGCAAACTGGTCTCGTTCCTCGTCGAAGGGGTAGTTCAGCGTGAACGAAAACCGGTCGGCCCCGTCGAACGTTGTCTCGACGACGAGGTCTGCAATCCGACCGCCCGGTTCTTGGAACTTCTTGCTCCCGACTTGCACCTTGAATCGCGGCGAATAGGCCGGGTGGTTGTTGATGGGCGGTGCCATGCTTACAGTGGTGGGAGTTCGAGTTTCTCCCCTGCTCGGATGTCTCGGGGATTATCGAGGTTGTTGTGCTCGGCGATGGTTCGCCAGTGCGCCGGGTCGCTGTACTCCTCGGACGCGATGAGCCAGAGCGTGTCGCCCTCGTTCACGGTCCACACCTTCGTCTTGTCGGTCGATTCCGGGGAGACCTCGGACTTGTGGTAGTCCGCCGTTTTGAACTCCTGAAAGACGATAGAGACGCGGGCGCGGACCGGCACCCCGCTGGGGAGGAACTTCGTAAATTGCTTGTTCGCGCTGTGGACGAGCGCCGTGAAGTCGATGCCTTTGCCCCAGACGAAACGGCACACTGGGGGTGCGTGAAGCTCACCGTCGACCGAGAGCAGCAAGTCGATATACTTCGTGTACTGCTCTCGGACGTCGACTTTGTCGACCGATTTGGCGTTGTCGACCTCGTCTGTCGTGTCGAAGAACAGTTCCATCGAGAGTCGTTCGGCGTTTCCGTCGACGAACTGCTGGACGGACGCGCCCGACCCTGTCGCTTTCAACTCCCCGTAGTTGACGCTCTTTTCGAGCGTGTAGGAGTTTGGATTGAACTTGCAGTCGATAGTCGTGTTCTCGTGGTTCCCGTTTAGGATGATAATCTGTGCTTTCTCGAGTTTCCCTGATGCACTCATTTAGAATCCTCTCCGTTGTCGTTCCATCCGATGTTTGCGTTCGAGTTTTCGGTACAGCACGTCGACCAGTCGGTCGACGTCGGCGTTGAGTTGCATCGACTGTTCACCCAGTTGAACGTCGAGGTCGTCGATGCGACCCTGTGCACGTTGCGAGTGGTTGTCTTCGGAGGGCTGCCTGTGGTCGCCCGTCGGTGACAGTATCGAGTCGGTGTCTGGGTTCTGTAGACGTCTGGTCTCGAATGGAGAACCGCCTGTCGAATCACCGGCACGGGACGCGGAACGATGTTGCTGGCGAGGGGACTGGTTCGAACCGGCCCCTCGTGGTCCGTGGCTGGGCACCGACCCAGTGTCGAATCCGTCTCGATGGGCAGGTAGATTTGCCGAGCCAGAGTGATGCTGAGCGAATTGTGTTCGGCTTCCCATCGACGCGCCTGCCTGCGAGGCGTGTTGCATACCGCTGGCTACGTCGTCGTCGGTAGCAGACGGACTATCCTGTCGATAGACGAGCGAGGGCTTGGTCTGTGGTTCCAGCATAGTGTTCCGCGTGACGCCACTGGTTCCTTCGCGCTGTCCTTCTTTTGTGGTGTCATATTCAATATTCTTATTCCGATATTTGATTCTTTCGACAAATGATGTTGTCCCCCGGAATGAAGTGTCACTGGAGCGGACGCCAGCGTCCATAGACGGACTGGCGCTGGCCGAATCGACAGCAGTCGATTCAGACTCCCCAGTCGGGTTAGATGGTTGTACGCGTGCGTTTGCCCCCGAGCTATTCTCACCCCCTGACTCGGTGTTCGTCGTCGAGACGATGGTACGAGCCCGATTGGCTCGGGCAAATGCCTGTCCCGACGAGGAATCGCTCGGTGCGCTCGCATCCACCTCCGTTCCCTCGATGGCTCTGCTCGAACGCTGACTCGTCGGCTGGGGAACTGCCCCACTCGCACCCGCCACCGACCGTTGGTCAACAGTCTCACTACCGCTGTTGGCCTCGACGGGCGATGCGTTCCCTTCCCGTTTGGTCATCTGCTCTCCAGTAGCTACTCTCGGTGTGAGTCTGGCAGTCGACCCTATCTGAGTGGGGTCGGGGGTGGCTGACGAAACACTCGGCGACCAGTGTTCTGTGGAGAACGACACTCTCTGCGAAGCTCGGGGGGTCACGCTTTGACTCTGTGAGGAACGAGCGGTCACGCTTTGCGAATCTGGGGAAGTCGAGTTCTGTGATACCCGGGAAGTTGCTCCCTGAGCTTCGAAACTCCAACCCTGTCCTGCTGAAACGCCTCCAACCTCAGGTTCGTTCAGTCCCGACTCGTACCTCGTCGGTGACGCGGTTGGTCCACGCACGCTAGCCTCGCCCTCGACTTCACCACGGGGCGCGGACGCCTCCGATTTGCGAACGATTCGTTGCGGGTGCGTCCCTGCTACGTCAGACGCACCAGTCACACGAGATGGGGCTGCACTACCACGACCCTGTTGGACACCAGCAATTCGCTGGCCAACACTGTCGATTCGTTGCTGCCCGCTCGTGGTGCCCGGCGTCGAGTAGCTGTCCGGCGACTGTTCCGCTCCGACCGCTCCGAACTGTGTCGTCTCGGCGACCCACCCGAGCGCCGGTGTACTAATCGCAGTTGGTCGATGTCGCTGCACCACCGCTCTCTCGAATCTGTCGCCTTTGGTCGCTCGTCCCCGAAGCGTTGTCCCACTCGTCGGCAAGGACCTGTCGGTCGTCTCTCGGCCGTCTCCCTGACCTTGGTCTCCCGACCGAGTTGTCGCCGCCGACGCGACACGCGTCTGGGTGGTGTCCCGAAGTGTTCTCGACTGCTCGGTGTCTCGCAGGGGGTCCGACTGCCCGACTTCGACTCCGCCCGTGTGCTGTCTCGCAGTCCTTTCGACTGCATCGCTCTGGCCCGTGTACTGGGTGGCAGCGTCGCCGTCGACGCTGGTTGGGACCGAACCCACAGTCTCGCGCGGCACGGAACTCGAAGCTTCGTGCTGCATCGAATTCGGCGTCTCACGCTGCCCGAGGGTCGATTCCCTACGTCGTGCCGAACGCTGATGACCTCCTAGTGCCGTCGCTGTATCGTCGGTCGGTGACTCGCTTACAACCTCGCCCGACAGCGTGCTCGTGTCACGCCCTTCAAGCGAGTCACCCTGCCAGCCATTCGTATCGAGGGCTGTGCGTTGTCGTGGTGCAGTGCTGTCTCGTGACTGTGTTCCGGAAGCGTCGCGACTCAGCGTGTCTGAGTAGCGTTCGCCATGTGTTGGTGCTGCTGTCGCCGCCTGTTCAGGCTGGCTGTCGCGGTCGGCTGCCACAGCATCGACACCCTCGGAGTGTGCCAGCGCACGCGACTCCCCCGGTGCGACAACGAGATTCGGACGTCCCGTTTCCGAATCGGCTGTCCTTTGTTCCACCGACTGGCCCGTGAGTTGGGTGGGTAGTGTCGCGAATGTATTCGTTGCCCCGGATGTCGGTACCCCGGCGTCACGTCGTGGAGTCACGTCTCGACGTTCTGGACGGGCCGACGGTCGTTTTCCGGATGGACTCGTCGAAGGTGCTCGACTCCCAATCTGACCGAATCGACGCGCACGTGCGAACGCACCCGCTGCAATCGGCGAGAGGCCGACTCCCTCAGACGGTCCCCGTGTAACCGACGGCAGTCCAACACCGCCGGTCGTTCCTGTGCTGCTCTGAGGCTCGGTGGACTCTGTCTCGATGTACTGCGTAGCCATCTCGCCCGTGCTGGACTGTGGTCGGTCTCCAACGTTGGAGGAGTGCTGTCGGTGCGTTCGTTCGACTGGCCGCTCTCGGTAGGTGTCACGTTCTGCGGATGTGGATGTGGGTGCGGGTTCGGATGTGGATGCAGATATTGTGGATGAGAGTGCGGGCTCTCCTGCCTGCAACCGGTCTCCAGTCACGCTCTCTCGTCCGTGGTCCACCGGCGAGTCGGTCAAATTGGACGGAGACTGGGCAGTCGGTTGCTGTCGGAGACGTGGCATCCGAGATGCGGATTCAGCCGGGGTGGACGACCACGTATCCGCCGCCGACACCACATCGTAGGCCGGAGCGCGGTCTGGTGTCGACGAAGGTGCTTGCTGCGTTCCTCGCGGGAACGCCTGCTGTACACGCTGTGTCGCCGACGCGTTCTGCAACCGACTAAGACGTGTGCTGCCAGTGGAGGCCCTCGGAGTGTCTCTCGTGAGGTGGGTTTCACTGTCTACAGTTGCTCCCGCTTGAGTCCCGAGGTTCGATGCACTCGACGTTCGGAGTCCAGACTCGACCGTCGATAAGTCGACGGTTCGCGACCCAGTGCGTACTGACTGCGTACCTCGTTGGCTACGAACGATTGTCGACGGTTGGACCTGGGTTTCGGTTGCATCCCGTGTGTTCTGCTCTCCAAGGCGGCCTTCGACAGCGGTACGGGACGCTGAATCACCACCACTATCGAGGGCTCGACCACCTGCTTGCGAGGGCTGACTAGTGGCACCGAAGGAGTGAACCGGACTAGAAGCGGCGCGTTGTCCGAACTCCAACGAATCAGTGGTGGGTACCTGGTTTCTGAGGATCGTCGTGCTCGCCTCCGCTGTTGGGTGCTCAGACCGGCGACTCGTCGCTTCCATGGCTGCCGAGTGGGTATCCGATTCGATTACACTGGGCCGAGTTGCTGGTGAGATTTCGTTCAGCGCCATTCGGGTGACTGACGACTGCTCACCCGGGCTGTCTCGATTCCTGTCCGACGTGTTGCTGTGTTTCGCGTCGCCCGGTGAACTGATTGGCTGGGCACGCCCTGTTGGAACAGTTGTGGCCGACGACTGAGTCGGCAGGCGGTGTACTGTTAGTCGGGCTATCGTGCCGGGTACAGTTGACTGGTGCTGGACAGCAGGGCGTTGCGATGTTGGGCGTGGACCGTCTCGACCAGTCGGTCTCGGCTGCTGTCTGTCGAAGCTGTCACTCGATACTGGTGAGTTTGCGGCTGTTGGTCGTGTGGCTGTCTGCAGTGTGGTTGTGTCTTCCGACAGTGTGTTCGTGGCTGTCGAGGTATTTGTCGATGGTGTCGGTGTCCGCCCCGCTGTTGGTACGGTGGGGTTCGAGCCATCCTCTGCAACGTTGGCGTTCGTATGGAGGGGCCGCTCCGACACCGGGGATGAACTTCTGATTTGGCTCTTTGGGAGGTTCGTGGTATTCGCCTCGGGAGAACTAGACACCGACCACGCCGACTGAGACGGTTTTTCGTTCGTATTTACCGACTGTGGGTTCGTATCGAGTGCTCTCGTAAGCGTTCGTCGTGGTCCCTGTGTCGATGAACTCGTAGAGGACCCTGGATTCGGTGCCGTCGACTCGCTCGTCTGGGAGTGCAGGTCTGTGACCGTGGCTCTAGTGGTCGCTTCTGCAGGTGCCAAGTCGTTAGCGACTGGGTTGTCTGCAGTTGAGTGACGGCGAGTTTCCGTCGTCGTCGCTGTCGTCTGTGGGAGATACCGACCCGTTTCAGTGGATGCCGAACTGCGGGCTTGTTCCGTCGGACCTGTGAGCCTGCCTTCTGTGTGACTGGAACCTGCAGAAGTAGTCTCAGTCAACTGAGGACGTGCTTCCGAAGCCGGTGCGGAAGATGAAGCTACTTCGGGGGTGGGCTCTGGGCGTGTGGAATTTGGATTTTCGGCAGCGAACACACGTCTCCGCGCACCTGTCACCGACCCAGAGCTAAATCGCTGCACTGCCACTTCTCGATTATCTATCGCCTGCTGTGCGACTGAAACGTCGAGTACCGTTGTTGGTGCTCTCCCCAACGAAGGTCGGGTTGGTGTCGGTGTGGTTCTCGCCGTCGCTGGTTGGGCCGAACCAGTTGTGGACGTCGACGAGTCGCTCGTATTCGACACCACATCGGAGGGGGTCTTCGACGAGTCAGATGGAGTCGATACCGAACTCTCTGGGTACCGAGCCGATGCCTGACTCGCTCCCGTCCGAATTCGACTGGCTGACTGCCCGGCTCTCTCGTGGTCAGAAGCGGCCGACCTCGTATTCGTGCGCTGTTGATGAGCCGAAACGTCCAGTACCGTCGTCGGTGCGACCTCCAGCGATGGTCGGCTCGGTGTGTTATCTCCCGTGCCTTGGGTTGGTTGGGGGGAATCTGTCGTGCTTCGCGAGGTGCTCGTCGCCCTCAGTGGACCACTTGTCCCCGTCGAAATCTCGTCCCTCGCTGTCGGTGGAGCGGTTGCAGTTTGGTCGCTTGTGGTTGGATTGCTTGCGGTTAGGTCGCTCGTGGCTGCGTCACTCGCGGTCGTCCCTGACCGGTTCGCATTCGCTTCCGCATTAGTCGTGACTGGTGCCGACTCGTCCGAGAGCGTGGTTCGTTCGCGATTACGGAAAGTTCGACTTGGACTCGCTGGGCGCTGTGCAGTCCCTCTGTTCGAGGAGTGCCCGGTGGCTCGCGTCGTCGCCCGCGTTGGTGCTCTACTATCGGGCCCCGGAATCGTGGACGCTGTCACGCGGAGCGAAGCACTCGATGCGATGGATTCGTGTACCCCGGACTGTGGGTCCTCCGATACCGAGTCTGGAGTCGTCTGACGGTCTCTTGCGGTCGACGCCTGTATTGACGATTCTGGCTGTCGAGTTGTCGATTCCGTGCGCTGTGCTCGGAGCGACGAGGACTCCCCAATCGAACGCTGCATAGTTGCTGAGCTGAGGGTCGCGTCGTCAGTCGCCGAGTCTCCCGGTGCAACCGTCGGTTGCGACGCGTTCGAGGACCCGACCTCGTGAGATTTGTCTGTCGAACCCTCCATTCCACCCGAAGACCACTGCGACTGGGTGGTATCTGTCCTCTGCGCTGTCGACGAGGGAGTTTGACTCGTGTGGTGTTCAGACACCGAGTCGGAGAGTGAAGTCGGTCCTTCCGAGGTTGATTGCTGTCGGGCGTCACCATCGACGACAGGGCCACTGTCCGAGGTGGTGGGTGATTGGTCGGTCCGGTCGACGAGGACCGTTCGTGTTCCCGAAGCCCGGCGCGTCACGCGATGAAGTTGTTGCTGCGCCGCTCGAATGGTGCGATTAGTTCGTTCCGTCTGCCGTCGATTGATGGTGCCACGGCTGTTCTCATGTCCGTCGCTGGCGGTGGTTGGGTGGGCGGGAGCTGCGGTAGGTGGGGAACGCTCTCGGGACTCACCTTCCGAGCCGCCCGTCGTATCGACTCCCGTCGTCGCTTCGCTGACCCTTCCAAGATTGCTTCGAGGTTCGTGGGTTGGACTCTCTGACTCCGCGAGTATGTCAGACGTCTGCGTGGCTGTCTGTTCCCGTGTCTGTGTTGCGTCCTGTGTCCGTGTTTGCGTCTGTACAAGTGTCTGCGTCTGCGCTTGTGAGACACCTGCCTGCTCTGGTTGCCTCGGTTGCCCAGTTCGCTCACTGCCAGTTGGCTCGGAAGTGCTCGTGCGGTTCGTTCTGAGGACCGTGTTAGTACGTGCAGTCCGGCTGTCTGGGATGTCTAGCTCGGGTGCATCTCCGCCGTATTGTGGGTGCGTGTCTTCGAGAGACGGATACGAAACTGAGAACTGGTCGTCCGAGCCGTCGGCTTCCTCCATCGCTTGCTGTTGGACGGCGTTCTGGAACGTACGAAAGACGAGATTGGCCGCACCTCGTTTGTGGATGATTCGCTGTGCGAACGCCCCACCGAGACGGTTCGCATCGAGCGTCGAAATCGAACTGATTCGCTGTTGGAGCCCACCAACTGTCGCGCGTGGCGTACCACTTCTTTCCGAGCTACTCGTGTCGGAGTCGGTTAGCATGCCGACGTTACGACAGGATGATTCGAGCGTGAGATGTGAGTGTTCTCGATTCATGGGTGCGTCTCCTGTTACTGTCTCGGCGTGTCGAAGGTCCGCGTCCGGTGGCACGCGGTATTCTTACTAATCATCATGAGTTGACATCTTACGTATCTGTCGGTTGGAATCGGAAGACACCGCGGCGGTCTTTTGTGCGTGTCTCGTCCTCTCGTCCACTGGTCGACGCGCGTGCGGCAGACAACTTGAGATGACCTGTGAAGTGTCAGTCCTGAGTGGAGGGATTGGTCCCGGGTGACTGGCCTCCGGAACTGGTTGGCTGTCCAGTTCCTGTCACGTCTTCGTCGGCCCCCTCAGAGAGTATCGAGTCGATGTCTGTCCCGTCGAACTTGTCCCGTTGCAGTGCGTATATCTCTCCAGTCCGGGTCAGGATGACCGGCGTCTCCGACCCCTGTTTGAGAGTGTACCCGAGTGGTAGCTCCCACGAGTCGTCGTTTGGTTCCAACTGGAACTCTTCGGGTGCATTGAACGTACAGAGTGCACCGGGACCGAGGTCCGTATCGACGCCGAACTGATAGAGGTCGAACTTCGTATCGCGAATCTTTGCGAGAGAGAGGTCGATAGTCTCGTTCGATTCGTTCCGAATCGTCAGTTCCCACGCCGTTCGCGTGTCAGGACGATTGACGGAGGTAATCGACAGCCCGGATTGCTCGGTCGTCTGAGCCTCGTAGCGATTGTAGACGAACACAGTGACGAGCATCCACAGGAGAACTGCGACGGTTACGGCGGGGAGTGCCGAATCCGACTCCGTGAACCGGGTCGAGAGTGCCCACGTCACGAATCCGCTTGCCACCGCGAACAGCGCCCCGACGACGATGGCCATCGTTCGACTCTCTAACCCCCTCGCGTGCATGTACCCGATTTTGATGGACGTCGAGCGGGGGCAATCGTCGATACGGCGGTTCGCGAGGATGACAGCACCGGTCGCTAACGGCCACGAGACGAGGAACGCAGCCAAGACAGTCAGGTCGGAGATGGCCCAATAGTGTCGGGCTGCGAGCAGGCAAAGGACCACCACAATGGCACCTCCGAGACCAAGTGTCGTCGCTTGCCCCCATGTGGGAATCTGCTCCCAGTGCTCGCGGACTGTCTCTCGATTCGGACGATACGCGAAGTACCACGTCCCGAGAAGCGCCCCAAAGATAAACGCGGCGATGAAGGTGACTTCTGGCCGGTCGATAACCCAGAGCGTCTTGCCACTGAATATCCCGTTGATTGCAATCGACGGCGCGAGGTGGAAGAGGTCGAAGAGACGACCTATTCCCCACGTCAGGAGTGCAGTTACCAGAGCCGTGACGAGAATCGGGAAGATTGGGCCGAGTCGCTTGTGGACGCGCTTAATCTTCGTTCGGATTTTGGGGAACAGCCGAATCATGCTCTCACGGGTGAATTAGGTTGTCTGCTGGTTCGACGAGGCGACCATTGCGTCCCGTTCCAGGCGCACCGCTCACGTTCGGTTGGAAGGGGAGACCAATACCGGCATCCTTCGATTCACACATTTACTAAATACATAAAAATAAGTCTCAGGTTATAAAGATGATGGTCCTGATTGTCGATAGACAATAATTCGCGAACCCCCAACTTCTAGGCCTCTCACGGGTGCTGGCTACCGTCCGAAAGCGGTGCCAGCAACTCGGCGTCTTCGTCGACCGGAGCGACTTCGACCATATGTGCCACGGAGAGTGGAAGTTGCTGTCGTCCGGCGGGCGTGCGGACAGCCAGCAATTCTATCGGAAACCGTTCGTCGACGAGCACTGGGTTTCCCGGTTCGAGGCCGGCGTCCGTGAGGAAATCGAGGACGTCGCGGTCGTCGGTCAGAATTCGACGAACAGCCACAGGAACGTCGGTATCGACGGTCTCCAGCCGGACGCGTTCGTGTTCGGTTTCTATCTCGAGGTTCGCGTTCGGAATCGGGTCGCCGTGTGGGTCCACCTCGGGTGACGCGAGAAACGATTCGAGGGCGTCGGCAAAGCGTGGGCTGATGTGGTGTTCGAGGCGGTCGCACTCGTCGTGGACTTCTTCCCAACCGTAGCCGAGGCACTCGACGAGGAACGTCTCCAGCAATCGGTGGTGCCTGAGGATTCGGAGTGCGAGCTGTTCGCCCGTGTCTGTGAGGATGACCGGTCGGTGCTTTTCCCGTTCGATTAGCCCTTGTTCGTCCAGTCGAGTGAACATGCTCGAAATCGTCGCCGGCTTTACATCGAGTGCTGAGGCGAGCGCGGAAGTGGAGACCCGACCGTCTGTCGTTTCTTGGAGGCGGTAGATTCCGGTTATCGCGTCCTCCATCGCAGTCGTGAGTTGTCGGACGGTCGGTTCGGACGTATTGTAACGTGACATCTGTGGTATGGTCTCTGTCGTGAATCGCTAGCGGGTGTTCTCACTTCGAACCGGGGCTCGAACGCGCTGCTTTGTGCCTCTCAGTCATTTGTTGGATGTACGCGGGAGGGTTCACACCTCTTGAGTCGCGGAATTCTGTATGGTTCCAGCGTACCTTTGCACCTCAAACCAGTTAATCGTTATTACCAAATCTATAGTTTAGACATGTCTAATATAGAATATAGATAGTAAGAATTATATTCTTCCGCGGACCAGTTGTTAGTGCGTTCCGACAGCGTCGGGACGCAAAACGTACCGACTACCGGATGAGCTCCTGTAACACGAGGGTGGTCGAGTTCGTAGTTCAGCTTCTTCCCCGTGTTCACAACCAAATCATGAGCAACAGGAGTTTTCGTAGTCACTGCCCGGAAACCGAGTGGCGACGATTGATTCTCACTAGGATGTACCGTGGCTCTCGAATAGTTTGTGCTCTGTAACTGTGTGATTGCAGATGCAAACATATTGAGTATAGCGAAATATGATTTAACCAATCGAGGTTTCGGTCCTGTTGTAGAGTCTCACAAGAGAGTTCCGTGACCTCTCATCTCGTTACGGCGTCGTCGAGCCCGCTGGTCTCGATGTTGAGAATAAACATCGGCCAAAAATGTTTTCTAACCATACTTTTCTTCTCCCCTATTGCTCACAATTACATGTGTATTTTTGTAATGGATTTGGTCACCTTTCGAGATTTAGAATCCCTCCAGAAGAGAAGTGCCCGGTGGTACTCTAGCAGTTCGAACAACTACCGACGCGACTACAGCACCTTGCCTATTCGAATATTTCTGCAAGTGACTTTCGCATGGCCTCACGACGGAACTGCCGGCGTTTTTCTTCAGACAGGTAGTTCGACATCACGACTGTTGCTGACGAACTCCCTTGGTCCTCAGCGACACCTTCGAGTTGCGTGAGTAACTCACCGACTGCTGACTGGTAGGTCGTGTACCAGAACCGACGACACAACTTTGCCGTCGGAACCGAGCCATCGACTCGAACGTCGCACTCCTGTGCGAGGCGCTTGAATCGGTTGTTGATGGTGTCGGTCGTCAGGTGACCACTGGTCGATTGCGACGACGGGAAGATGTACCCGTTCCACGACGGGCGTTCGTCGAGGTGGTCGATACGGTGATAGAGTTCGTCGATGCCGTACAGGAGTGCGACCGTTCCGGGACCGTTCTTTCGCTCGTCGAACGCGATGTAGGGTTCAGTACCCTCCTCGACGTCGAGAACGAGTTGTGAGGCGTGCATAGATGCTAGTTCTCCCGGCCGCAACCCCCAGGATGCGAGGCCCAAGACGAGGAGTTCGTCTTCGAGAGACGACGCTGCCTCGTACATCGCTCGAATCTGGTCGGCCGTCATCGTTCGGTTGTCTGGCGTTCCTTGCTCCCAGCGGAACTGCTTCGCGGCGTTCGCAACGGGGTTGTAGACTGCCCGGCGGAAGTCGACGAGGTATTCGTAGAAACTCCGGACCGTCTGGAGATATTTGAGTTTCGTCCCGTCGGTCGAGAGTTCCCGGTCGAACTCGTCGAGAACGCGCAGGCAGCGGTCGATTTCTTCGGGTTCGTTGTCGCGGTCGTCGAGGCGGTCGAGGAGGTCGGCGCGGCCGTGCAGGTCGCGATAGACGCGAGCGAACCGCGCGAGATGGGTTTGTCTCGTCGGGAGTGTGGAGTCAGCGAGGCCGCGACGCCGGTCGAGCATCGAGAGATAGGAGTCGAACGCTTCGATGGTGTCGCGGTCGTCGATTCCCCACTCGTAGGTGTCGCTGTCTCGGCCGTCTTCGAGACCCACGACGTCAGTGAAGAACTCTTTGACAGTGAGGTCGTGGTGCTCCCGAAGTGTGTACGCGAGCCCCGACCAACCATTGTCTGCGAGCCACTGATAGCTCGGTGGTTCGTCCGGGTCGAGCCCGTCACGCATCATCTGGGGGTTGATGGTGTCCCAATGGAACTCTCGCAGTTCGTCGAGCGACTGCTGCGACCAGCGGTACTCACTCATCTGTACTGTAGCCGTGGAATCTTGGCTGGAGAAGCTCGCTTGCTTTGGCGGTGGGCGTTTGTGTGCGTCGCATTTGGTGGTTAACGGCCACACGTGTCAGAGCCTAATAAATTCTCCTGATTTGGTTGTCCTGTGCAGACAACCGAATTTAGTAAATCAGGGTTAGATGGCGGCTTTTCGTCTATAAACTTCATTTTGCTATATCAAATTGGTGGAGTCAGTATCTTACAGTTTTCTGAACGGCCACAGTCCACAAACTCACCTCACCAATCTCAATTGCGTCACCATATCGGAGTACTGAGGCTGAAAGTTCCTTTCCGTCCGTTACTGGGTCGTTCGGGTGGCGACGAGAACACCGTCGGAACCGCTAACTGGCTCCACGGTGGTAAGTGTAAAGCCTGCGTCGGTGAGTAGGTTCGATACAGTCCCCATCCGTGGGAATCTGTCACCCACCTCCTGAGATTCCGGCGGACCAAAGAACATCCTGTCCGCAACGACGAGATACCGCGGATTCAACGACGAAATTCCCTCAATTGCGGCGCGCAACTCTTCCTCACCGTCTTCGTGGTAAACTGTGTGGAATGCGTAGCTCGTAACGACGACATCGACGTCCTCGTCCACATTTGGGTCACGAAATGAGCCGTGGTCAAACGAGACGTTTTCAACCCCCTTCTCCGCTGCCTTTTCTTGGGCGTATTGAAGCCACTCGTCATCGATGTCTCTCGCGAGGACCAACTCGCACATCGGGGCAAGTTCCAACGCGAGATTGCCGGTTCCGGTTCCTATGTCGACCACGATATCGTCGCGTTCGATCGGTCCCTGTTCGACGATGTAGGAGAGACACATCTGGTACTCCTCGTAGGTCGCGCTGGCTTCATCGTACTGCTCCGGCGTGAATTCGTCACCGCTATCGTGTGATTCACTCATGGTTCTCTGGGTCTATCTCGGGAGAGAGGTCTCCGGAATACGTATCTCGGAACTCCTGAATCAGTTGTCCGGTGTCAGCGTACCACTCGTTGAGCATCCGCTGGAGTCCATCTGCAATTTCGTCCGGGTCGGTCACTCGATACACGTGACGATAGCCACCGTTACTACTACTTTCTTGTTCCTTCACAGCAACTCCCGTTTCTTGAAGCCGTTTGACTGAACGGTATGCGGTCGTCCGTTCGCGGTCGATAAGTTCCGCAATCTGATCCACAGAAAGCGGTTCAGAGCGCTCCACTAACAGCTGGAATACCCGTTTATCGAGTTTGTTTAGTCCGAGCATACATTCGAGCAGTCCCTCGCATTCACGCTCGTCCTGAAGTTGTTGTAGTACAGCGTCTGTCATTGTTATCAGCAGTTGGTTGCACCACCAGAAAAAGGTTGCATATTTACTGCATACAGGATTGTCTCCCACAACCGCCACAGAACTCCCGAAACAGATGGGTTAACCGCTCTCTATCGGGAGCTAGTGAAAAGAACGGCCCGTATATGTGTTTCAAGCCGAGAATCAAAGAAACCGTTCGACACTATTCATTTCGGAACGACATCCTTATGCCCACCGTCCTGATTGCAAATAATATGCAAACAACTGATGACCGTGGGTTGGATCTTGACGTTCTCATCGTTGGTGGCGGGCCTGCTGGGATGAGTGCCGCACTCGTAGCCGGTCGCGCCTCGCTGCGGACCGTCGTCGTCAATGCTGAAGCACCACGTAATGCTGTGACCACTGCTTCACATGGGTTCCTCACACGCGATGGTGCCCACCCGATGGAGTTGCTCGAGATAGCGAAGGAGCAGTTACAGAAGTACGATACTGTCCAGTACATCGAGGGAAAGGCGATAGAGACTCGAAAATCGGAGTCCGGCTTCGAGGTGGAGCTGGAAGACGGGTCTCGCTTGACCACGGACCGGGTTGTCGTGGCGACTGGGCGCCGTAACGAACTTGAACAGTTGGGTCTCTCTGGGATTGAAGATGTCTACGGCAACAGCGTCTACCCATGTCCGTTCTGCGATGGGTACGAACACCGAAACGAGGCTCTCGCCGTCTTCGGAGGTGAAGGGGTTGAGGAATTCGTCCCCTTGATTCGAAACTGGTCCACGGATATCGTCGTCTTCACCAACGGAACCAAGCTCGACTCGTCTACTGTCTCTGCCATGAACGAGCGGGACGTACGGGTCGTCGAAGAGCAGGTATCGCAGTTAGTTTCGACAGACGGGGTCTTAGAAGCGGTCGAACTGGAAGACGGAAAGCGCATCCAGCGCGACTCGGGGTTCGTGTTCGACGATTGTTCTGTTCCAGCTTCGAGCCTTCCTGAAAAGCTCGGTGTCGAAACGACAACGGTCTGGGGGATGGAAGTGTACGATGCCGACGAATCGGGGCAAACTGACGTTCCCGGAGTCTACGTCGTCGGCGATGCAAGGACAGGGTTCAGCGGCCTGATGAATGCCGCAAGTGAGGGCTCAGAATGTGCCGAACATATCGTTCATGAAATCGCGCAGGAACGGTGGCACGCGTAACGATGTGTCGGATGTTTGCCCTTCGGAGCCACGTTACGTGCCCTATCGAGCGGGCGTTGACTGATGCGGACTGCTCTCTTGAACGACTCAGCCGCACGAATCCACATGGCTGGGGGGTTGCTCACTACGTACAGAGTGTTCCACAAGTCGTAAAGAGCCCGGAAATGGCTGCCGACACCCCCGTCTACGATACTCTGTCGAACCAAATCGAGTCGAAGACTGTGGTTGCACACGTGCGCCGAGCGACGCACGGAGACCACACTATCGGTAACACCCACCCTTTCCAGTATGGGCGGTGGGTGTTCGCGCACAACGGCAATATCGCTGGGTTCGACGACCTTCGGCCAACCCTACGCGAGGAAATCGCTCCGGACTTTCGTCCCCACATTTTGGGTGACACAGACAGCGAGGTTCTGTTCTATTTATTGCTCACTGCTTTGTCTGATGCAGGGTACGTCGACGATGACGGCAGATTTTCAGGCAGTCCCAAGGAACTCTGGGAAATCATTCGCCCGGTCGTAACACGGGTCGCTGAACTGGGTGGTGGGATGCACACTGACCCAGATGGCCCGTCTGACCGGACGTACTTGACGTTCGTCCTCACGGATGGCCGAACTCTCATCGGTCACCAAGGAGGAAAATCCCTCTTTGTTCACGCACCGTCGGTGGACCACGAGAATTTTGACGAACCACCATGGGTTATCGACCACGGAACAGCAGACCACTTTCTGTTAGCCAGCGAACCCGCCCACGACCCCCAGATGTGGACTCCCATCCGGCATGGTGGTGTTGTCGGGGTCGGGCGCAACATGGGCGTCTGGACCTCGCCAGAGGCACTTTCACCGTAGGAATCCCTCGGACCGCGAATTGAACCACATTTTGTCCCGAACGGAACTATTCATCGTGGGCGTTGTCTGTCGACTTGAGTCGAAACAGATAGTTGGACGCTGTCTTGGTGTATCCAATTGGCATCATAGACTCAATCATCTCCTCCCGGTCCGCGACGCGACCGGGCTTGGGTTCAAAGTACCCTTCGACATCTCGGCTGATTTGGGAACCACGCACCACACCCACAAGTTCCCAATCCGAGTCAAGAGCTGCCACACCTGCGTCTGCATGGCTGTTATTCGCTAGTAGGTGGCCTCCTGGACGTACATACTGCTTACAGTAGTGCGATATGGGGCCTGCATACTGGGAGAGCAGCAGGTCCACAGGTGCTATGTCTAGTGGGTCGCGATAGTCGCCATGGATGAACTGATACGAATATGGAACACGCTGTTGCACTGCATCGCCCGCGAAGAACGCGGGACAGCGTCGATCCATGTCGACATAGGTGACGTTACGAAAGACGAAACTCGGCAAGATATCGACGTAAGAACCGGGATACAACACTCGTTCAGGAGCTAACTCATCAGCTAGCGTTTCCCAGAGTGGGCGCCGCTGTTCTACGTGGGAAAGCTCCTCGTACAAGCTCCACTTGTTGTCCTTAGTCATTAGATATCAAGCTGTGTCGTGTGCATTTGGCCCCTCTTCTCGTTCTGCCGCGATGTTCGTCCACAGGGTTCTGAGGAGGGAGGAGTTTATAAATGCTTCAAGAGTTATTGTTGACAGTTTCTCCTTCGAAACAGAGCTATTCATTCTGTTCCCAGAAAACCGCAACAACCGAGATTTCGATTGATAGCCGCTTGAGATGGTGTTACCGCGTGGCTATGAGGACTCCAACTGATTCAGCGACGGTTTCGATATCGGTAATCGTGAAGCCTGCATCTACGAGGAGATTTGCCACGGTTCCCATCGGCGGCAGCGTCTCGTAGTCGGGTGACGTTTGCTCCGGTCCAAAGCGCATCTTCTCGGCCACAGCCACACAACGAGGGTTCAACGCCGCGAGACCATCAATAGCGGCACGCAGTTCGTCTGTTCCTCCCTCGTCGTATGCCATGTACAGAGCGTAGCTGGCGACGACGACATCGACGTCGTCGTCAACGTTCGGTTCACGGAACGACCCGTGGTCGAACGAGACGTTTTCAACCCCCTTCTCCGCTGCCTTCTCTTGGGCGTATTGAAGCCACTCGTCGTTGATGTCCCGTCCTAACACGTGGTCACACTTCGACGCAAGTTCGAGCGCGACGATACCTGTCCCCGTCCCAATATCGACCACGGTATCGTCGCGCTCGATCGGAGCGTGGGTGAGGAGATAGGACAGACACCGCTGATACACCTCACCTGCCTCGCTGTCGGCATCGTAGTCCATCGGGGTGTAGCCGTGATAGTCACGTTCTGTGTTGGTCATCGATACGGTGAATGGGGTATGCTGAGTGATAAAGGTCTCAAGAATCATTGCTGACACGTACTACCGGTTCAATTCTGACCCGGATGAGAACCCGCGTACGTGATTGTGAACTACCTGACCGCAGTGAATGTACGCGCGTTCCCTCGACTCAGTATCCCCATCTCGACCCTCAACAGCGATTTCAGTGAATTGGAGTGGGAGACTCGACGAGAGGTAGAACCGCGGATTGTCTTGGACCTGAAAGTGAAGGTGCGGTTCTGTTGAATTTCCAGAGTGGCCACACCGGCCAATCTCCTCGCCTCTACTCACTGTGTCGCCCTCGGACACACAAACACTCCCTTGCTTAAGATGTCCAAGAAAACTGTACTCCGCTGGAGCATGCTTGATAACGACACAATTCCCGGCTAGGCGGTACTGTAGCGGGTCAAGCCAACCAGTCGTCCGGTGATGGTCCCTGTGACCATCAGGCGACCTAATGACGGTGCCATCTGCAGGTGCGGTTACAGGCTCGTCAAAACAGTAGAACGACTCTGGGCCACCGGTCCCGTCATGCGTCTGTCCGTGCTCATCAGTTTTCACGAAGTCGTATGCGTACCGCTGCTGGACCGGGAACCACGAGTGTGAATAGTCGGGGTCTGGACTCCCGGAATGCACTGTCCATTCACCTCGGAATGGCAGTGTATAGTCCACTGTCGTCTCGTATTCCGCTGGAGTTGGTAGGTGACCCCGATATCGAACGAACACGACGAGGCTGCCAAACAGTTGTGCGGTGCCTCGCACCACCGTGTTCGGGTGAATCATGAACACGAGCGTCTGGAGTAATTTGAGTGGGTGGGGCTCGTAGCCGGTTGTCATCCAGTCTGTGGGGTCATCGTCGGTGTTGGCCTCAGCCTGTTCGCTCTCGGACCGAGTATACTTCCACATGTATTGAGCGGTCCCCAAGATTGGAGGGGCGAGAAACAGGAGGAACAGAGCGTTGAAGACTTGCGCGAGTTCGAGAGGTTGCCAGAGCCACTGAAGGTGTTCAAACAGGCCGAGGACCCCGAGAAACCCGAGTCGCCAACAAGCGTTCCCAATTCGGGACAGTGTTCTGTTGATGGCTGAACCACTCGCACCAAATGGGTGTGATGTACTGGTAGACACGTACTGAAGTTCTATTGGTTGTCTCTGAATTCTCTGCTTACGTTCCGGCGAGTCTGCTCACCCCGCCGCAACGCACTTGCTGAATGTATTGTAATTATGCTAACTAATTAATTCACCGGACTGTTCGTATCTCAGACTTCTGTACAGAGTCAGCCGTACCTTTACAAATGTATCTTTAGTATCATTTTCTGTGACTGAACAACATTTACCCTCACGACGAGCTATTCTCGCGACTAGTCTTACTGCAGACAACCCAAGTTTTGGCCCGGATGTTCCAGATTCTGCACTTGGGATATATTTTGAACTGGCTGCACTGGACAAGGGGGAAACTGCAACACGTAAGATATTGCTTTTTGATGACAACGAAAAACAAGTTGAAGAGATGTCGACAACGCTAGATTGCACACAGTAGTCAAATATCATTGATAGAAGACACCGTCAATGAGAACTGGCGTTCACAGAGAATGCGTAACCAACCGTCGAGACACACAGCAAGATATTGCTCTTGAACGTGTGATTACAGTCAGTTCTGTGCTCAAATGGAAACGTCTGCATAGTAGGCCATATCACCGACGATTCCGCAAATCGGTACCTCAGTAAGACTCATACTCGGGCCCATGCAAAAGTAGTGGAAACTGCTAGCAGCAGGAGAGATTACGTACGGAAGCTAGTGTTGTAGTTCGGTAAAGGTATGTGCGCACGGCACTGTCTAGTTAGTGACCTCCTCAACTGGCGTTCGTCCGTTGAGCGCTTGATACGGTCTTTGAAAGTTGTAGTATTGTGCAAATTGTATGAACCACTCGCGGACGCTTCCGTGACTGCCCACCCACGAATTATGGAAGCGGTCGACTCGCATTTTGAGGGTGTGAAACNCAAATTGTATGAACCACTCGCGGACGCTTCCGTGACTGCCCACCCACGAATTATGGAAGCGGTCGACTCGCATTTTGAGGGTGTGAAACCATTTTTCGATGAGGTTTCTCTCGACGTAGCCAAGCCGACCGCTCAATCCTAATCGAGAGAGGGCAGTCTGATAGCCGTAACCATCAACGAGAAACACCGCGTCTGAGAGGTCGCGTTTCTCTGAGAGTCGATGGAGGAACGCAGCAGCCGGGTCGGTACCATGTCGTCCAAACAATTCGACGTCAAGAATCAGCTTTGTCTCGGTGTCTATTGCGGCGTACAACCAAGACCATTCGCCATTGATTTTGACAGCGGTCACAACCCGCCTGAGGCGAAGCCGAAGCGGGTTGTGACCGCTGTCAGCCAGTCGAGGTACCCACTGCCAACCCGCTTGGTAGGAGCGTTCAACGCCGAGATATCGAAGAATCTGTTTTGTTTCTCTAAGCGAATATCCGGTCGCGTGGAGCTGGACAGCGAACACCCTGACGGGCGTCGCTGTCCGCTCACGCTCCCAAGTTTCTTCTAAATCCGTCGCAAAGCACTCGCTGAGCAGGTCTGCGAGCTTCATCNACGGGCGTCGCTGTCCGCTCACGCTCCCAAGTTTCTTCTAAATCCGTCGCAAAGCACTCGCTGAGCAGGTCTGCGAGCTTCATCCCAAATTAACTCAACGACCTGCTCGTTCCTCAAACTGGCTTAACTAGACAGCGCCCTTGTTAATTGAATATCTACTTATGAGAATGTTCAATGAGAAGTAATTCCACGACTGTTGAATGTATGAAAAAGTTGTGGGAATCACCAACCCTGTCGAACTAAGAAAACAGAATTCACCACAAGGGAGACCAAAAACGGCCACGAAGCTGCAGGCCAAATAAATATAGCACTGAAAGGCATGATTCCCAATAACAGTGCGGTTGCTACGAATCTACCCCAGACCCAACGATTAGTGTCTTCATCTAATTTCTTACGAATTGTAACATCATGACGATGGAGAGAGTTTTGAAATTGTTTCTCAACATCAGAAGGAATAAAAAACGCGGTTGGCTTGTCGGTGAATGATTTCTCGTGGTATAACCGTACCATAGTCTGGTCAGCAAGTGACAGAAAGCTAGCCTCTTCCACATCATTAAGCGAAGTAGCCACATCTCGATCGCTGCGGAAGAGAGTGGGATTACCCATATGATAAGTACTCACTAGGTCTCCCGAAGTGTGATCTAATTCAACAGCCATTTTAATAAACCTTTCAGAGGTTTGCAAAATTCCCATTATCATGATCGCACTATACATGCTATAAAAGAATGCGGTCTCACCACCAATGAGAACAGCAACACTTAGCAAACTGAGGGGTATGACGAAGAACACTAGCCACCACATTAACCGACTGAAGTCGGCACCATTAAACGCGACACGGAGGGGGAGTCTTCGAAGCCCACCAAGTTCTGTCGTCCAAGACGTTACATCTGTCTTTGTGTCTGCACTCGAGGATTGCGAAATCATTCGTATTGTATTAGGAAATTTATCCAGAGGTTATAATTTTGTTGGTCCACGCAGAGAGTAGTTGTTTGGTTCTAATCAACATGCACCAATTTTTCATTGAAATTGATTTTATGGGGAGACCTAGTCGGTTTTTGGATATTTATCCAACGACTAAAAAGACATACAAATAGAAATTATTTTAAGTTGTCACAAATTCGTAGCAATTGATGACAAAAAAGTCACCAGATGAAAATAATAAGGATGGAAACATAAACCGAAGGAACATGCTTAAGAGTGTTGCTGTTTTTGGGGCATTGTCTGCCGCTGCACCTCAAGTTGGTGCGACCCCCAGTAGCAAAGAGATTAATCTTGACAGGGTTTTGAATAACCCAAAAGTCAAGACGGTGACAAAGAACATCCCAGGTCTGGAGTTGGACCGTCAAAACGCCACTGCTTTCGGGAAAAATGGAGAAACTATTGTTATTCCTGCTAACTACGGGAAGCTCCTTACAACCACCAATAATGAAGCTGCAAGCTTCTATTTCGACGAGTGGGTGGAGGGAATACACAAAGACTGGCCTCAGGGGACCGAAGCTCGATTAGCCGCGGAAGATGGCGGTCTTCTATTCCAACGGGGGGCAACTGATACAGAAAAAGAAGAGTTCATTGCTGCGATCAACCGCTCAGAGTTTGATCAAAAACGCACCAACGTTATCGTGACTCCCGAACGAGAAGAGGTCAAATTTACTCATGCGAATCATAAAAAGCGTGAAATTGAGGTTCTGACAGCAGTCACCCAGCAAGAATTTACGAAATCTACACAAGCACAGAGTGTGTCTGAAAAGGGAGACACTGGTGTAGAATTAACAGTGGTTGATAGACGAACGTCAACAGCTTCCGATTTTAAGCAAATGGATACCGCTTCTTCAGGAATTATATCTGCCTCAAATGTCTCCACCCAGGCAGCTCCACCTGGATGTAACGCAGACGCTCTTCTGGATCTGGCTCTATGCATAACAGACTACGCTGATTGTGGTTACTGTTTCCTAGCTAGTACTCTTACTGGACCAGTGGCCGTTGCTTGTTGGCTTATTGTTTGTCTTGATGGTGGCTTTTCGTTTGCTATGGAATATCTTACTGACTGGGGCTGCTACGCATTCGGCGAAGAAACGTACGACTGCCTTCGATACGTCGTTGATGAGTACGGACATCTGGTTCCCGAACCGCCCACTGCAAACGGATCATAGGGTAGTACCGAGTAAGCAAACATTTTGAAATCCATTCTTTAGATACGTTATTACTAGGATCGATTAATCGATAGAATGTGTGATGGTACAGACATGTTGCACTTCTGGAATTGTATCACAAAGCGACAATCAAGTCATCCACATGCTCCCTTACTCCCAAGCACCACCTGGGGGTTGAGGTTTGCACTTCTGTTTCCGGGTGGGTTTTAGAGATAGTGAAACTGTCTAAACGGTAGAATTCTAGGAATTGAGGCGAGTAGAGCTGAATAAACTCCGCTATCCGCTCCCGAGAAGCTCGCCCAACACCTGCTTGACATCCCACAGAACGTCTGAGTTGAACCGACGGACGCGAAAGCACGTCTCTCACTCGGTGCCGCGTCGGGACAGAGACGGCCAGACGACGAACGCCAGTGCAACGAGGAGGCCGATTCCAATCTTGCCAAGCAAGCCTCCGGATATCACCTTACCAGCGATGAGTGCGTCCACAGCGACGATTCCGAGACACAGCAGAATTAACAACGCCAGTGCGACGCCTTCCTGTCGCGTGGAGAGGTGGGCCTCGGTCGATTTGAACAGCAGAATAGCGACCATCGTAATTGCGACTGCAGCCGCCTCGAACGGCCCCCATGGGCCACCCTCGGCGAGCCCGGCGCGCATCAGTACACCGATAATCAAGAGCGAAACCACTCCGACGACAGCGAATTTGACGCGCGTCAGAGACTGACTCATACAAATTGTCTTAGATTTGACTTTATATTAATCCAGCGCAATTGTCGTTGGAAGCGGAGGTGACAAGACGGATTGCGTCTCGTTAACGCCAAGATACACTGCTCTGATAACAGTACCTCCACGCAAAGAAGGAGTAGGTCCAGGTGGTTTCAGTTAGGGTAGCTACACGTTGGCCGCGTTCGTGGCACAGTCGAGACAGCTGCTACACTTGTTGATAGCTGTTGGGAGCTTACAGAACTGCCAGACACAGACGACCAAGAGCACAGCAGACGCCGCACCGATTCCCGACAGTGATGCCGAAGCAAAGATGCGACATTTGTGGCAGTTCAAGATTAAATCAGAGGCGGTGAACGCACAGTCCGTACAGTCTTCACCGCAGTCGCCGGCGACGGCTTCGAGACTTTCACCGACAATTGCTTGAGCAACGATTGCTTTGACGCCGCTTTTCGACAAGTTAGAGATTTTCTTCGCCCCGGGCATTTGTTTGTAGGGCTTGTGGTCGACCCATCCCTTGACGGCGTCTAGGTCGCCCTGCCATTTGTCGTAGCTTCCTTTAATGCCATCAGCAACGTCGTTGACTGCGTCAGAAACGTCGTCCAGGAAGCCACGGGTCTGAACCGTCCGACTCACCGAAGCGTTTTGCAGCGCACTTGAGGACTCTTTGAACACCGGATGAACGTCATCCTCTCCGTCGAGAGTCGCCCGGTACTGGAGTTGTTCGAGTTCGTCTGTTTTCTCGTTGCGGCGAACAAGGTCGACCCGGAAGCCATCGTGGATGGTCGTCGTGGAGGCGACCATCGTACCGGATTCTGGGAGCAGTTGACCGATTACAGCTTCCTCGTCCTCTGTCGCCGACCGCTTAACGAACGCCTCGCCGCCAGTAGCTGAGACAAGTGGCTCTGTTCCATCGGGAATCGAGCGGAATCGCTGGGGTGCTGTGGACCCAGCGTCTTCGCCGAATTCGAAAACGACGTTCGTGAGGTCTTCGATCCGCCCGACGTGGAGCGTCCCGTATGGGAGTTCACCTTCCCAAATTTCGAACTCGACCGCTCCCTCGCCATCACCGAAAGAATTGGAGAGCTTTTGCATGTCGTCGGGGAGGGAATCCAAGCCCAGTTCAGAGAGGACCGCCTGGACGTTTGGTTTGCCCTCTAGCTCGTCGAGTTCCGATTCAGTGGGCTGTGCCCACGCGACTGGAACCTGACTGAGACCGGAGAGACCTGCAGCACCCCCAGCGGCTGATTTGAGAATGTTGCGGCGGCTGAAACTGCTACTTGAATCGTTGTTATCAGACATGTTAATCTGTTAACTTCGATAACCCATCACGAGTGACATCATATGAAATTGTTGATTCGATATCAGTTGGGGAGTGGTCTCGACGACGTCTCACTCGGGACGACGACGTGCGAGAAGCGTCCACCCGCCAATGAGCACAATAGCGACCACGAAGCCACCCAAAGTGACGAGGTCTTCCTGACTCACTTTCGCGCCGTCGACGAAGACGCCCCAAGCGACAGCCCCGAAGCCGAGGAAGAAGACCACGCCTGTGAGGAGGTTCTCCTGTCGAGGTGAGAGGTACTCTCGTGCTCCCTTATGGACAGTGTATCCAATGAGGAGGATTGCGCCGACGAAGGCTTTGGCCGGCCCGGGACCGGTATCAGACAGTCCCACGAACATAGCTGCTGCGAGGATAGACGCAGAAAGCACCCCGACGACACCGAATTGAACGCGCGTCAAGAGGTCAGTCATACATGTTGTTGCGGTAGAGTACGACAGTAATATTGTGTGGATTTGTTCTCCATCGAGAGAATTACACCCGTCTGATATTTAATCTCAGCCTCAACGTATAAAATTAGATAGTTTGTTTATCTGACGGGGTCTACTCACGCATCATATGGATATCTGGAATAAGATATACGAGTGACAGATGATACTTGTCGGGGTTGGTGGTATCCTGCTACACTATCTTTTCTCGGACCCGGAGAGTACATTGTTCGGACTGGCTCAGTTGCAGTGGATTTCTTCTATCCACTCCTCATTCTCTTTTCAGGTGTCGCTCTCTGGTCGGCTATCGCACTTCGACGTTCTTAATCGGAGGGTGATCTTCGGAGCGACTGCATCCACAGTCCTGACGAATGGCTTAGCAACGAACTGGCCGAGAGCCGTCGGCACCTCCTGCTGAACAGCCATTAGTTGGGATGCGTAATTCAGTGAACGTCTGTTCATACTTCTCTTTGTAGCAGTATAGACGCCCTCCACGCACAATCACTTGGTAGTCGTATCTTGTTCTCGTTCGTAGTCGCCCTTGTCGTGGGTGTTATAGTTGGATTCCTGCTGACTGAATCACCATGGAGTACGCTCTTTACGGCACTCGGTGTTGGTATCGGCGTGGTGGTTTGGGTGGCAATTGGTTGGCTTTCGGAACGTTCCGGCTAATCGACGTTTCAACAGACCTAACAGAGAATAACCGAAGCCAAGAGATGGCTTTAGTCTCTGAGCCTTCCAAACGCGCGCCGAAGCCGAGCGAAAAGCGAAGTGTATGAAACTTCTCCTCGTAGACTACTCAGAATCTGGAAGCGGGTGTTCGAAAAGGCGTTCACCCGAGTCCTCACACGTGACAGCGATGACTTTGTGAGAGCTACAGCACGACTCGACGACTTCCTCGCCGAGTTGGATGTCGCCACCCGTCGTCGGGCACGTTTCGAGGAACATTCGAAGACTGTTGAGAATCGGGCCTCGCTCTTCGGGGGCAAACTCGTTCCAGCCGAGGATTCGAGACTGAAGGACGCGACTCGCCGCGACGTCCGCAATGAGCGCAGCACGAGAGGGCCACTGTCCGAGGGACGCAGTCTCCGATTTGAGGATTCGTGCCTCGTCGTTGGTGATGAGTTCGAACGTCTGGTCCGGCTCGTCGATACCAAAGGCGTCTGCAACTGTCTCTGCGGTGAGGTCTGTGTCGACGAGTGCCTCGGTTTCGTCAGTCCACGCGTCCTCGAAGTCGTCGGTCAAACAGAGGTCGTCGGTGTCCGCACAGGGTTCGAGGATGTCGTGGTTCATAAAGAACGCTTCGAGGTCGTCACCGGGGGCGTCCTGGGCGGAGTCGGTCTCGTCACTGTCGTCGGCGACTGGTTCCGACGCTGACTCCGGTGGTGTCTGTGACGTCGATTCGGAGTTCGACGTGGTCTGAGAGCCCGCCGTCGAAGCGCTCTCAGTCGTGGTCGAACCGAACCCTGATGCGAGGTTCGGCTCCGGGTCCTTTCCGAACCATTCGAGAACGGTTGGCGGGAGATACTGCTTCGTCAACGTCGGGGTTCCCGGGACGAGATACCCGCGGAGGTAGATGAGGCCTATCGAAACGCCAACCGCAACGAGTCCGCCGAGCTTGGACTTTCGAGCCACAAGAGAGCCAAGGAGTCCAGCGATAACGAGATTCAACACCGTACACGGTTCACACCGGTTCTCGCCGGTGTACTCCGGCTGATGGAGGGAGTCAACTACGTCGATTTTCATGTGGTTTCCACAAATAGTCATGCTGTTATCAATTTTTGGATACCAGAACACAGTATCGTCAATAGCATTATATGATAAACTGTGGACAATCCTTATGTGTTATTCGAATATCAATTTTCACGTGGGTCGAAGAGATAGCCCCCAAGACAGTAGTATAGACCGCCGTAAATTATTGAAGAGTATCGGTATCGCGGCCGTCGGGACAGCCGGTCTCACTGGGTCAGTCAGTGCTACCGAGGAGGCAGTCAGCTCCGAAGAAAAAGAGCGAATTCTCGATAACGACCTCGTCTCGAACCTTCGGTCAGAGTTAAACAACCCGGAAGTGTCGGACGTATCGCGGAAGAACGTCGTCAAAGACGACGAGACGTTCACCGTCACGACGCTCCAAACGCCGGTCGGGAAGTTAGTGTTCGGCGAACACGAAAGTAAGAAGTCCGCTGTACAGTTCCACCTCGCATCAGACCTCAAGCCGCCAGAGACGCGGGAGCTTCCGAAGCAGTATCGAAAGCTCGCAAAGACGACTGGTGCAGTACTTATCTTGGACAACGACGAGAATATCGTTCAGCTCCGAGAGGCAACGCCTGACGAGCGCGCTCAGCTCGCCAAGGAGACGGGTGCCGACAAAAAGGAGGCCCTGATGTTCTACACCTCGACGCTCGACGGGTTCGAGGTCCACACGAAATCGGAGGCAAGTACGGCATCGACCGAGTCAGATACTAGCGAGGTCTACTTGGTGGATACCGAATCCGACGGAGCCATCGAGTCGGGAAGCGCCCGATTAGCAACGGACTCCGACGACGTGACAATCCAAGCCGACTGTGAGACGTGGGGCGACCGCTGTCTCCAACACATCTCTATCTGTACGGGGTGTGCAGCGCTTTGTGCATCGGTTTCCATCGGTAATATCCCGGGTGTCGTCGCGTGTGCGACGTGTGTCGGCGGAGTGTGCCACTTCACGCTCCCAATAGCCTGTGGCAAATTGATCGAGAACTGCGCATAATTCCGGGACGATAACTCTATGACAGACAACACAGAATTCACTCCGAGTCGGCGAAGCGTTCTAAAACAAATCGCAGCAGCGTCAGTTGGTGTGGCTGGGATGAGCGGTATCTCGGCCGCAGAAAGTGCCGTCTCCACGGATGAGCGAGAATCGCTCGTTCAGTCGAAGAAGGTAAAACAGGTTCGACAAGAAGTCGGGAACCCCGAAATCAGAGAGAGCCGGAAGGTCGTTTCGACGGTCTCTGACAGTACCATCGAAGTCTATCGGTTCACCACCGACATCGGCGAGTTACGAGTTATCGACGTCGACGGTGAGCAGAATGCGCAGTTCATCTTCTCGGACGAGATTAAGAAACTGGACAAGGAGGTGAAAAAGAAGTACAAGAACGTCAAGAAAGTCGACTTCGCGACCCTCATCTCGAACAGCAGCGGGAAACTCGTCTATATCCGCGGTGTGACGAAGAAAGAACAAAAGAAGATACAGCGTCACACTGACGTCGAATCCGAGGAGGCGCTGACGGTGTATTCGTCTTACTCCGACTCGTACGAAGTCCTACACGAGACGGGCGACGACTCGGTCGAGAAGATTTCAGTTCCGGCCACGTCAGACACCAACTCCGTAAGCGGCAAAGAGTTCGTCACACCTGAGTCACAACAGGTCGACGTCCAAGTAGCGTGCGACGAGGATGCGTGTTGGGATTGTGCGACGTACCTCGGTGGCGGGAGCGTCACTTGTGGTGGGGTCTGTAAGTACATCGGGAAAGCTGGAATTCCAGGTATCCTCGCTTGCCTGGGCTGTCTGGCAGTCACGGGAGGCCTGTCGTACTCCGAGTGCGAACGATGCTACAACACGTGTTAGTTATCTGACTGCCACAAGGCATATTTTCGTCCTTTTTTTTACATGGAGTATGGTTCGCGAACAGACGTTAGTGGCTATTGCTCTCCTCCTCTCGGCCGTAGCCTTGTCCAGCGCCCAGAGTGACCTCATCGTCTCGGTGGTACAGAACGGCCCACAGGCAATTCAGACTGTACAGGCAGCAGCCGGTCTCGGACTCATCGCTATCTCGGTTGTCGGTGCAGCGTACATCTACTACTACGTCGGTTCGTAACACCCATTCCACGACTGTCGAACGAGTAAGAGATAGAGAGACGCTCGCTCAGTACTTCGGTTCCGCGCCAGTGATTTCGTAGACGTCCGCGAGGATGTCATCCCGCCTGTTCGCCCACTGTTCTAGTCCAGATGGCGACGCGGGATACTCACCGTAGTGCTCCCGCAACTCAGCGGCCTTCTTTTGGACCCTGTAGAGGTCGAATATCGTATCCCAGTGGCCGACTGTGCGGAAGAGGAGCTTGGCTTTTGTTCCGAGTCCCATCTTCGATGTCCCGGAACCAAGAACGTCGACGAGGTTGTCACCCGGGATTTTCGCAACGATCTGTGAGAGTGCTTCGACCGACAGCGCACCCCCTGCGATATTGTACAGGTCAGCAGCAGCGAACCGCGCCCCAAAGTTCGTCATAACCTTCCGATTGTACTCCCAAAGGTTTGCTTCGCTTACGGTTCCATCTTCGAGCGCCGAAATGGCTTGTCTCGTACACCAGACAGCAGATTTCGCTGCCGTGACGATACCACCACCAGTCGTCGGGTTGACGTGACCAGCAGCGTCGCCGGCAGCGACGTACCCGGGAGCAACAGCCGAGTCGTACGGTCGACGAGTCGGAAGTGCTGCACCGAGCTTGCTCGTGACGACTGCGTCGTCGAACTCTGGTCTGCTATTGAGGTCTCGTTTGAGAGCGTCGACTAACTGCACCGGCGGCTTGTTCATCTGAAATCCGAGACCGGCGTTGATTTCGCTCGACGACCGCGGGAAGTACCAGAGATATCCGAGCTCTTCAGTGGGTTTGAACACGAGTGCGTCGGACCACTCAATCTCGTCAGGAACTTCGACTATCTCTCGGTAGGCAGAGCAGAATTGAGTGTAATCTACGTTGGTATCGAACGTCGACGCCGAGAAGTCCGCGTTGTCCTGTAATATCGAGAGCGCACCTGCGGCATCAATCGTCACAGAGGCGTCGTACGTCACCAGTGACCCATCTCGAACTGCCGTTACCCCCTGAATTTTCCCATCTGATTGGACGACGTCTCGAACGACGGTGTCGTAATGAATCTCCGCACCGGCTCTGGAAGCTTCTTCGAGGAGTGCGGTGCCAAACGCGCGGCGGTCGAGAACGGTTCCCGGTTTGTCGAACTGTACTTCCAGTTCACTACTATCGGCCGGGTTCTCGAAGATAGCTCGTCGTATCTCTCGGTTCGTAAACGACTCCGCTTCGACGTAGTCGGTGTCCATCACCGTCGGCAACTCTTGTTTTCCTTTGATGGCGTCACCACAGGCGATGTCGCCAGCTTCCTCCCGGGATTTACGTTCGAGGATGACGGTGCGAAGTCCTTCGTCTGCTGCGGTTGCGGCAGCGAATGCACCGGCTGTTCCGCCGCCAACGATGACGATGTCGTAGGAGTGGGGACCCATATTCCAACCACTCGTCACCGACCCAATAAATGTTTAGCTCTCTGACATTGGTCGAGGACCCACACGTGGTGAGGTGATGTCGGTAGGGCGTCGTTACAAGAGCCCACCACCGACGGAGGCCACAGCTACGAACGCATAGCTCACCACGACGTTCCATTCGACTGCTCGGCGCACTGTCTGGGGACGAAACCAGCCACTACCAAATCCGGCAGTAATCACGACGACGGCCCCAGAGAGACCGAACGGAACGAGAATCCAAGGAAAACCCCCTGGGACTGCCGACCCAAGGAGGCTCGCAAATACAACCGTGCAGACACCGACGATACCGGCGACAGTCGTTCGTGAGAGGTCCCGTCCCAGTGATTGGATGTCTGCTTGTGTATCACCGTCGCGGTCGAGGTACGCCCCAATCGTGTCGTGGGAGAGGTCCCAGAACCACGTCGTTGCAAAGACCACGACTAGGGAGACCCCAACGTCACCGTAGACGAGCCAGCCCATGCAACTCGCCATAGACACACTCGTCACCGTGACGAGAGTCGAAATCCCTGGAACGTCGAACTTGTTGAACACGAGTGGGTCGGACGCAAGAATCGAGAGCAACGCGATTACCGCAACGAGAAACCGTGGGCCAACGATGGCTGCGAGCCCCAGCCCGGCGAGAAGCATCGCGACGGCGATGAAAAGTGCCTGCCGCCTCGTCACGAGACCAGACGGAATCGGGCGGTATGCCTTCTCTATTGCATCCGCCTCTGCGTCGAAGTAATCGTCTAGGGTGAGTGCGGCCCCTCGAACGAACAGCCAACTCAGGAGCCCAATGGCTGCAACCGTCCCGACGGAGTTGTCCGGGGCTGCCAACACGACCGGCAGACTGAAGATAGCAATGTCAACAGCGAAGTACCGCGGGGGAGTCACACGGTTGAACTGGACGAACGCACGCGCGTAGTCAATAGTAGTCACTCACACCACCACGCGAAGAGGACCGTCTGTACAGGCGGTGTCTCGAACTGTGAGAGCTCCAGGGTGAGAGTCGTCCCAGAGACATACAGACTCGTCACTCGATGACTTCGACACCATCGTGGTCGGCGCGAATTACCACTTCAGTCGAAACTGAGATACCAGTCTCCGCCTCGACTCGTTCGACCCCGCCGTTATCGCGCTTTTCGACGAGACAGTGTGCTCCCTCTACCGACGCACCGGCCTCTCGAATAGCGTCGATGAGAGCCGTCATCGTGCCGCCGGTACTAATCGTGTCGTCGACGATCGTCACCGAATCGCCACTGGTCACACCGTTCAGATAGAGCTGTCCGGAGTAATACTCCGAGTCCATCTCGACTTCGACCTGTGGCTCGTCTTCGACGTCGATTTCGTAGGTGTACCAACGAGCGACAGCCAGTGGTAACTGGAGTTCAGTGGCTGCGAGGACGCCGATAGGCAACCCTTTGTCTTCTTCGACAGCAATCACGTCTGTCGATTCGGAGATTCGACGTTGAACTAAGGTACTCGCTGCCGAAAGAGTCTCAGGCTGCAACGCGGGCAGTTGGTCGGTGAGTTGGTTGACCGTCGTAATGTACTCTTGAGACTGAGTGACCGACGCATTGCGGTACACGTCTCGAATTTGTTCAATCGCTTCTTCCGTATCACTTTCTGTGCAGATTTGATTAGCCATGGATGTGCTGAATCCACATCAGTCATGATGGTATCAAAACAAATAGTTTGTGATGGGTACACCGAATCAGTACATCAGTGACCGGATGCAACAGCCATTACAGGGATACTGTTGTAATCTCCTACGACACGTGTGACCGACCCAATCACACCACGTGGGCCTCGGTCGTGCCGACTGTGAAAAGACAGCAGACCAGTAGAACTAATTGACACGAGTTGACATTCGTCGATGTCGATACCATGACGACACGAAACGAGGACTTCAGTCGAGAAGATATCGACCGTATATTCGAGGCGTGGGAAGACAAAGACCCAGTAGTTCCTGCGGAGTACTGGGCCGACGATGGCGTGTACATCGACCCACACTATCCCGAATCGCAGTACGAAGGTCCGGAGGAGGTTCGGCGCGTGCTCGAGACGTCGCTTCGGGAAATCATCGCGCAACCTCGACTGACTATCGAGAACCTCTGGAGAGACGACGATACCTTCGTCGTCGAAGTACAAACGAACCACCGTATGATGGATGGCTCAGAGGTCGATTACCCACAGGTGTTCGTCATCGAGACCGAAGGTGGCGAGATAACGCGATGGCAGTCGTACCTCCCGTTCTCTCGGCCAGAGTAATCGAAGTGAAGGCTGCCCCGTCAGAGGTGTCGCAGTACTCCGCCGATAATTACGACGCCGAACACACCGACGTTGATGAACGGGATTGCGAGATACAGGTCTTTGAGTTCCTTGTCACTCACCAATGTGTAAATGAGACTGACAGTGAACACAGACATCAGCGCAGCTCCGGGGATGCTCTCCAGAGCGATAAGGACTGGTGCAAGTACCCAAAGCCCGAGGAAGAACGCGAGTGTCTTCTCCCGTCCGAGGAACGTCGCGGTGGTCAGTAATCCGGCTTTCCTGTCTGGTTCGATGTCTTCGATGGCACCGATAATGTGATACCCCATTCCCCAAACCCAGGCACCTGCGATGATAGCCAGTGGTGGTAAGGACCCGGAGATAGCCGTGTACACCGCGATTGGCGGTATGAGGAGCGTACTCGTGATGAAGGCATCAACGAACGGCACCGCTTTCAGTCGAATCGGGGGGACATTGTAGACGATGGCTGCAACACCGAGGATTGCGAGAAGTCCGAGCACGACCGGGTCGGTGGTTACGAATACGACAGATGCCATGAGAAGTCCGCAGATGAGGATAACTGCGGTGTTGATCGTATCGTGTTCGTATATCACCGATGGCGTCTCGTCGTCGATTTTCCTCGGATTCACCTGATCTGTGTCGACGTCGAATGCGTCGTTCATACCATAGACGTAGAGATTACCGGGCAGAGAGAAGTACGCCAAAAACCAAAGGGAAGTCACAGAGAGAATCTGTGAGGCCGAATCCACCGCATAAAGGATAGCAAACGTGATCGGGAGCAGCATGTGAATCCACCAGATGGGGCGTGACATCTCGAATAGGTGTCTCGCCCGCTCGCCGATACCGGAATAGTCTGTACTACTCGCCGCTACAGCATTCTCGGTCATGTCACCTAGAACCAAGGAATGTCAATTAATCCTTTCGGAACAGGGAAGAATTAGCCAAACAGACTGCGCTGGGATGTTGCGACTGCTCTTCCCCCGAGACGGAAAAGAATTAATACGGAAACAAAACCACGACGACATATGCTATCAGAGGTACTTTCCCTCGTCGAGTCGGCTGACCGTGCAGTTGGGATTACGGTCTTTTTCGGGGCTCTGCTCGGGGGAATCTACGACTGGACGAACCGGTCTCCGATACTCGCTCGAATCAAATCGATGCTCCCGATAACGTTCGTCTACATCACGTTGACCCTAGTCGGGGTCGTTTTCCAACTGGACACGGGCTCGTGGACCGACAGGTATCTGTTACACGTTACTATCGGAACCGGCGCAATGGCGTTTGCACACTGGGGGCAGTGGTTTATCAACGATTGGACCGACACTGAAACCGACCAACACTCGAACCCAGACCGACCACTCGCGACGGGGCAGGTCACCGAGACACAAACCCTCGCGACAGGAATCATCCTACTGGGTGTGGGGATGCTGTTTAGTGGGGCGGTCAAACCTGAAGCAGCGATAGCATTGTTCGGCTGGATTCTCGTCGCGATTGTGTATACAATCCCTCCGTTCAGACTGAAAGACGGTGCGTTCAGTAGCATGCTCTGCTTCGGGCTCTTGGGAACGGTTGCGATTTTGTTCGGCAGTCTATTGGTCGCACCCACGCCAAATCAGAGTGTCTGGATGTTAATCGCGGTTCTCATGGTCGTTATCCCGGTCAATAGTTCTTACCAGGACCTCCCTGACGAAGAGGGCGACTCGAAGGCAGGAATCGACAACTTCGTCGTGAGATACGGTTCGGGCCGGGTCAAACGGTTCCTCGCGGTTTCGTTCCCGATATCGTTTATCGCAACTGCGCTCGTCTTTGGATGGTACGCAGCACTTCCACTCTTCGCGGGGCTCGGTGGCGCGGTCACGTACCTCCTAGTGAACTGGCAAGGCGGCGACGAAATCGACCCTCAGATATCCACCGTAATCGGATTGTATTTCATTTCACTCGCCGTCTCGCAATACACGTGGTGAGTTCTCCAGTCACCACCACAGAACGGCCACGTTCGAGAGATAACACATCGACGACACCCAGATGAACACACGTATCCAGACTTTCGAAGACGTTCGCAACGACCTCCCAGACCCAGTAGTGACGTCAATCGGAGACGGTATCGAACTCGAAACACTGCATATTCCGGGGGAAGGACCGCCGCTGGTATTCATCCACGGCGGGCTCGGGTCGATGTGGAATCACTACCTCCAACTCGACCACTTCGCTGGTAATCGCGAACTCATCGCCTACTCGTTGGTCGGCTATGGACAGTCGTCGTCGCAGACAGTGAGGTCCGTCTCGGCACACGCGACACACCTCCGTCGATTACTCACCGCACTTGACGTCGAAAACGTCGTTCTCAATGGATGGAGCTATGGGGCCGCTGTAGCGCTTGAGTACGCGAAGCGGTGGTCGGTCGAGGGACTCGTCCTCTGTAGTGGTGCGGACCATGCACTCACACCGTGGTGGGAGCCACCGGTGATTCGATTCGCTATTGCCACGGGTCTATACAAGCTGTTTCGGGGCGAAACTGTGCCAAAGTGGTTCGCCCGGTCAGAGATATTCCACGGGTCGACGCCAGACCCGGTTGTCGAACAGTTCCTCGAAACCCTAGAGTTACCACTGCAGCGCTCCGCATGGGACGTCCTCGAGAGCTTTTGGGGATACGAGAAGAACGACGAACGTCATCGCATTACTGCACCAACGCTGGTAGTCCACGGCAGCGAGGACAGTCTCGTGCCCATCGAAGCCGCGAGACGAACTGCGGGTCGAATCCCCGATGCAGTTTTCTGTGAGGTCCAGCAGGCAGCACACGCAGTAATGGTCGAACGACCACAAACGTGCAACACCCTCGTCGAAACTGTATTCGACTGTGTAGAAGAAGACGAGAGCCTGGTGCCTCTCGTGGCTGGCCGGGTTGCGTAGTCACTGCCCACTCCACGCGAGCGAGGGCTTTCGACATTCACGGTAGTAAGCGTGGGACCGGAGTAGACTATTCAGAGACGACACGCGTGAGGTTATAGTCCGCTCTAGCGTGTCTCCCCAAGGTATCGACACCACGAGCGGTACTCATGGAAAATTGACTTCGATAACGACCGGAAGTTCGAACCAACTCAAGTGGGAGAGGCGAGGCGTTTCGGGGAATCTCGGAGAACTTCGCTGGCAGAAACACGAGTGTGGGACTAAACTTTACATTTCAATTATCTACCAAGAGGGCAACCTACATACATATTGATGTCCAATGTACAATTACACAAGTACTGTTGTAATATCATATATACTGTATTATAGTCATATTGGCGAGGCCCTGGTTCTGTCCGCCAGTTCGAACGGGCGAGAGTTCACGTGGTCGAGCGGCCGCAGAAGTAGTGCACCGACGACAAAGTGAAGTCGGGGCAAAAAGAGGAAAATGTATAATTGAACATAATTAACAATATATGACACAATTACCAAGGAAACCGAACCTCTGGTTCACGGGTGAATGCCGACGATTACTGGACAAACTAATGGGAGCTGCCGATACCGATTCAAGTGCTCGTTCGCATGCAAGCAACAAATTTAGACAACGTAGGGCCACACAAGCAGAGATTACTCCGAAGCAAGTGTGGAACGTAGGATATCTGCGGAGGAGAACGACCGATGTATCTGCCTCATCGCGATGGCGAAAGTGACTATGTCGACACTCACCTCAATCAGAATATATTGTTAGTTCTACACAATTCCACTGTGGNCACTGTGGGTTCGGACATCGAAGACGGAAGTTCGGAAAGACAAACCACCTGCTGTTACGGCAGTGGTAGTGTCGTGTCCACTAGCCACAGTGTTAGTAGCGCTATCTGACGTTCTTAGAAATAAAAACCAGACAGCATTTGGCAGATTTTCGAGTATTATCTCCAAAACTGGCTTGTGAATACACACCACGAACGGTACTCTCACCGTCGACGAAGACGATTATGACAGCCTAGCTCCCAGTCGATTACGGTGAATTCCACGTCGTTGAGACTACTTGGAATTTGTCTCAGTTATCGTTACACTCGTACGTTTGTAATGAGCCTCCATTCACTGGAGTAGCTGAACGATTTCTGACCAATCAAGAGAAGCTCACCTCCAAATCTTCTTGGTGATTTTGGTAATCTCGATAACGTGTCTATATTTGTGAAAGTCCCACAATCAAAACTACACGACAGCTGCGGATTTGCCGGTACAGACGAGCCTGGTCACTCGTTCGAAGAGCCGCTTTGCATGCCGGTCCGACGTTCCCTCGACCGTTACCCGAAGTTCTCCTGCTGTCCGACTTGGCCGAACGACGAACCACGCCTCGTCGTCTTCGACGAAGAGACCATCGTCCGTCTGAACGTCTTCGAACTGGTTCCGTGCTGCATCGGTAATTCGAGACATCGTACGGGTTGACTTGTCGACCGAAAACGACTCGAAATACAGCGAATAGTCGTCGATTCGTTGGACCTGTCTGGAGAGAGACGGTCCATCGTCGACGAGGCGTGCGAGATGAATCGCCGACAGTGCGGCGTCGGGACAGGGTGACTCGTCGGGCCAGTGGTGAACACCGCTCGGTTCACCTCCGAATACAACCTCGGTCGTGGACGCTGGTCCCGAACCAGGCATTCCGTCCATCTGTGTTCGAACAATCTCGCCGCCAGCATCGTCGACGACTTCTTCGATACGCCGACTTGCTTCGAGGGGAACCGCGACACGCCCGCTTCCGTCCGATTGTTCGACCGTCCGTTTCGCGAGGAGTGCTAACAGCGTATCTCCGCCGACGACGTGTCCACGCTCGTCGATTGCAACGATTCGGTCTGCATCTGGGTCGTGAGCCACACCGAAATCAGCAGCGGACGTTGCAACGGCGTTGCAGAGCGTCGAACACACGGAATCGTTCTGGGCGACCCGTCGCCGCGGGAACGCGTCGGAGGACGATTCGGTGACACGGTCGACAGTACACTCCAACCGTTCGAGCGTCTCAGCGACGTTATCGACACGATGTTCACCGACATCGACGACGACGTGCACCTCGTCGAACGACGACTGGCCGTCACAGAGGCGTTCGATGTAGTCTTCTGCTGCGTCCTCCAGCCACTGCTCTGTTCCGAGACTGTCCCACGATGCCAAATCGGCAGTCGTTCCGTTGACGCGCCGAACGAGGTGCCGTTGGCGCTCCCACGAGAGGCGCGACCCGTCGCTGTCGAACAGTTTCAATCCGACATCTTCGGAGGGATCAGGGGCTGCCGTGACGGCAATTCCACCGTCGGCGTCCAGTTGCCTGACGGCGGTCGAAACCGCGGGGCTCGCGACTGTACCGAGTCGATAGACGGTGCCACCAGCTTCGCGGATGCCCGTCGCGACAGCGTCTGCCAGGAGTCGAGCGTTCTCTCTCGGGTCGTGTCCGAGCGCGACCGCCTCGTGCCTGTCACCAAGTGTTCGGCCGGCTTTGAGAGCGAGTTCGGCGGTCATATGGGAGCCGTATGGACCGCGAATGCGTGAGGGTGCGAACATACTGCAACATCGGGTCTTGAGATGTTTACTATCGGCCGGGTAATGTACGCTTCTAGTCCTTAGTACCACCCAAATCAACAGTTTCAGACTGTATACGGGCGATTACGCGATGGTGGAAATCGACTCCCGCATGGTGTTTTTTATCCTACAATAAGCCTCGAAGTCGCTCGAATCGCTTACTGCCCCGATAATAACGGCGCAAAAGAGCCTAGTCCCCGTGTGAGCACTGTTGCTACCCTCCGCGTTCCCGCATCGACGTTCATCCTTGACGATGCGCTCGCCCGTCATCCGAGCATCGAAGCGCGACTACTACGGTCCGTGCAGGTGGATAGTGCAAGTACGACACCATCGATTTGGGTTCGGGGTAACGACGCGACATTGGTCGAACCGGCGCTCCGTAGCGACCCGAGTGTCTCGGCTCACTCGAAGGTCTTTTCGTCGAAACAAGGAGGCGTCTACCGCACCGGGTTCGAGGCGCTTTCGGACCCAATCCTTCGACTCTTCGCGGATACACGGCTGACTGTCGTCGATTCGTATGCGCAAGGTAGTGAGTGGGTATTTCGCGTCCTCGCCGAAAAACGCGAGTCGCTGCGGGCATTAACAGAGACGTGGGAACAGAACGGGCTTACACACACTGTCGAGCGCATCTCGGACTGCACGGAAGCCGCGGACCCCTCCCGCTTCGGACTCACCGAGGCACAACACCGAACGCTCGTGACTGCGTTCAGAGAAGGGTACTACGAAGTCCCCCGCGACTCCGATATAACTGGTGTTGCTAACATATTAGGTATCAGTCACCAGGCAACGTCCCAACGGCTCCGTAGAGGCCACGAGCGGCTCGTTCAGAATGCACTCGTCCAGCGACTCACCCCTGAATTCCCATTTTGACACCTTGCACATGCAACCCCAAATACGACGGTTCCGACGTATCAATACGGAAGCGGAGTGGGTACCTAACGTGTGGCGACAGACTCGACACTCCCTGCCCCCTGGCGTTGTGTCCAGTGTGTCCCAATCGCTGACTCCCCACCGGCAGTACGTTTCGCTGCCATCTCGCCAGTCTTGAATCGCGTGCCAACACAGAGGATTCAAACAGAGTTGGAGGCTGTTCGCTCTCGACGGTACCCATTCTCCCTACCCTCAACGCGTACGAAACGTGCGAAGGTACTTCCACCAAGGTGAATCTGACTATGCGAAAGCCCACAGTATCGAACGATAGTACGCAGATGCACGAATGGAACCCAAATATGATTGGTATACCATCTATCACAGTGAGTGAGAGATAGTATCTCCATGTCGAATCGAACTGAAGATGACACCCAATCTTCTGTCCAGGGAACCGAACGGACAGAAAGTGATTCTCGTTTCACGGCTCAGCGTCTTTCTCCACGTTCTCCCGTCGCGAAACTCAGTCGGAAGCTCTGCAAGATTGTCTTGTTCTGTCTCGGACTGATTAGTTCCCGAACGAGTTCGAAGCCAGCAGGAGGGTCAGTTTCGGCGACAAAATCGGAGACAGAGCAGCCTCAGGCGGAGATTCGGTCAGACGTGTCCGGTCGCGACCCATCTGGCAACCACTTCGATTCGGGTTCGCACCACGTCGATGCCGACGCTGACCATCCGCTGTTAGGGGTCAATCCCGAACTCCTCAATCCCGAACGGCGAATCCTCCAACTCCTCCACATCGAAGGAGGGAGTCTCGAACAGTCCGCACTAGTCGAGCACACTCGCTGGTCTGAATCGACGATTAGCCGAACGCTCTGTCGGATGGAGACCCAAGAACGAATCGAACGACATCGACAGGGGAACGGTAAGCGAGTCTTCCTTCCACAAAGTCGTGGAAAACCACGACAGCGTGTCCGTTCAAAGAGCGAGCGTCACCGTTCCGCAGAGTAAAAATAAGAACACGAAGCGTCGAGCCCGAACCATCGACAGGCCGACCTGACGAGCGTGTCCCAAACCCGACGTGACCAGTGCAAGCCCGACGAAAGCGGCACTCACTGGAACAAACTGTCCCGTCAGCATTAGTCACACTCCGTCGGGGTGGTCGCTTCCTGTGTGTCGACACAGCCGAGTTCTCCCACATTCATCATGAACGTTCGTTGAATCCGTCACTACTTGCTTATGTTGGGTGTAAGCCCGTCGAAGACCCATCTCGTTGGACGAGTCGATGTCCTAGACTCCCACCAAGGACGTTCGATTCTGGAACACGTCAGTCTTACAGATGTGATAAGTCACACGAGGGAACACCAGAGTCGCAGTCTCGGGAGCGTCGGCACCGAAATTCCGTCTGTTCAGCTCCTCAGACCCCTTATCTTGCCCATAATAATGCCCTGATAGTGTCTGGCTACCCACAGCGGTAACAGAACCGCGGGATACCCTATGAAAGAGCTACACCAGACCCCCGATAGCCATACGCGATGGTCTAGCTGTGCTGTGAACAGTTCGACGGGAGGACGAAGCGACCGATGAGCGATGATATCAACATTGCCGCCCCCATACTTGGAGACGACGAACTCTCTCGAATCGAGACCGTCGTCGAGTCCGGGATGATTGCGGACGGCCCAGAAGTTCGGGAGTTCGAATCGGAGTTCGCAGACGACTGCGGCGTCGACCACGGTGTCGCGACGTCGAATGGCACCACCGCCCTTCACACGGCTCTCGAAGCAGTCGGCGTCGGCGATGGTGACCGGGTACTCACCACCCCGTTTTCGTTCGTCGCGACTGCGAACGCGATTCGGTTCGCCGGTGCAGAGCCCGTGTTCGCGGATATCGACCCAGAGACGTTCAACCTCGACCCGGCCGCTGTGGCTGCGAAACTCGAAGCGCTCGACGGTGACGTCGAAGCGATGGTTGTCGTGCACCTCTATGGGCTCCCGGCACCGATGGGAGAGCTACGCGAAATTGCAGACGAGTTCGACGTGACGATTATCGAAGACGCTGCACAAGCACACGGTGCGACGTACTTCGGAAGCCCGGTCGGGTCGCTCGGCGAAGCCGCGTGTTTCTCGTTTTACCCGACGAAGAATATGACGACCGGCGAAGGCGGAATCGTCGTCACCGACGACGAACACGTCGCCGAAAACGCGGCGAGTTTCATCAACCACGGCCGCGAGGCCGACGGCTACCGGCACGTCTCTCTCGGGCACAACTTCCGGATGACAAGTATCGCCGCCGCAATGGGGCGTGCACAACTCGAACGTCTTCCCGGCTTCGTAAAACGCCGTCGTGAGAACGCGATGCAATTAGACGACGCGCTCGCGAGCACGAATGCAGTGACGCCGACAGTCCCCGACGGATACGGTCACTCCTATCACCAGTACACAATCCGCGTCGGAAACCGAGATGCGGTCGCTGACCAGCTCGACGAACACGGCATCGGGAGTGGGGTGTACTATCCGCGATGCATCCACGACCAGCCCGCGTACGACGACATCGACGTGCGTGCGCCCGTGGCCGAACTCGTCTGTGACCAAGTGTTGTCGCTTCCGGTCCACCCGGCACTCGACGACGACGAAATCGAACGAGTCGGGACCGTACTTCGAGAGGAAGTTTCCATCGAACCACCGAGTAGTCCGACGAAAGAAATTATGGAGGTGACCAATGACTGACGAAGTCGTGAACGCAGGCGTCATCGGGGTCGGGAGCATGGGACAGAACCACGCTCGCGTCTACGACGAACTCCCGGGAACGAATCTCGTCGGCGTCTTCGACGTCGACGACGAGCGCGCATCAGGCGTTGCGGCGCAATATGGAACGACCGCACGGTCGATGGAGAGTCTGCTCGAAGCCGCGGATGTCGTCTCTATCGCCGTACCGACGCAGTTCCACTACGAGAACGCCAAACGGGCGCTGGAATCAGACGTCCACGTCCTCGTCGAAAAGCCGTTCGTCGACGACCCCGAAAACGGAAGCGAACTCATCGACATCGCGGACGACCGTGACCTCACGTTACAGGTCGGACACATCGAGCGGTTCAACCCAGTCGTCCAAACGCTCCGAGACCTCGTCGAGGACCTCGATATCTATGCTGTCTCGACCGAACGGGTGGGGCCACCAATCGACCGCGCAATCGACGACTCGGTCGTGATGGACCTGATGATTCACGACCTCGACATCGTCTTGGATATCGTCGACGGCGACATCGATTCGTACAACGCGGTCGGGACGCCCGACTGTCGCTACGCGAACGCCACACTCCGATTCGACACTGGTGTGACCGCGTCGCTCACGACGAGTCGCGTCACACAGGAGAAGGTCCGAGGACTCACAATCTCGGCGGAAGACTGCCGGGTCAAGGTCGATTACATCGACCAGAGCATCGAGATTCACCGCTCGTCGGTCCCGGCGCACATCGACGATGGCTCGCTCGTACGCCATCGCCACGAGAACTTCGTCGAGACGCTCACCGTCGAGCAGAAAGAGCCACTGAAGAGCGAACTGAGTTCGTTCGCCAACGCTGCGAAGACGGACTCCCAACCCGTCGTCGATGGAGAACAGGGGCTGCGTGTGCTGAAGCTCACGAAGGAACTCGACGAGGAAGCGAAATCGATACCGGATCAGAAGCGACGAGTGCAGGTCGACGCCCAGTAATTGGGAGTCACCACTGCTGTAACTCATCAGTGACCGCTGCAACGATTCGATTTTCGCTGAATATCGACGAGATGCTGTCAGACATATATCAGATATTTTATATTGTCGCTGTCTGCCGATTTTTGGCGTGAAACAGTGTGAAACAGTAGTGCAATTAACAGAATTAGTAGTAACTCAAAGCGTAAGTGGGCTGCAACATTTGGAAAATAAGAAACGAAGTCACCGATTTATTTGGTACCGAAATAACGGTCTGGGCGAAGATGTCTGCCCAAGTTACCGCCCCAGGTGAATCGCTGGTCGACCAACGTACTGACGCGGACGAAGAAACGACCGACCTCGGAAAAGACGAGATATACCATCTCCTCCAAAACGAGCGTCGACGGAACGTACTCAGGTATCTGCGTGGCCGCGAAGGCCCCGTCCAGATGCGCGACATCGCAGAGCAGGTCGCTGCGTGGGAACACGATACGACAGTTCAGGCGTTGATGTCCGACCAGCGTCAGCGCGTGTACATCGCACTGTATCAGGCCCACCTTCCGAAACTCGACGAAGAAGGAATCATCGATTACAACCAGAGCCGAGGCATCGTCGAGAAGAAACCGCATGCAAACAGACTCATCGAGTATCTCGAACGGCCGGAGGACTCCGATAGCGACGAGGAGAAACAAGAACCGTCGACGGAACGTTCGTGGGGAACGTACTATCTGGCAGTGTCCGCCCTCAGTGCAGTCGCAATCGGTGCGTCCGGGCTCGGTCTTCCCGGATTCGAGGCAGTCTCGCACCTCTTTGTTGCCCTCGCCATCATGAGTGTCTACACGGCGCTTACCTTCTGGCAAGTCCTCGACGAATTCGAGATGGCGGAAGACAACTGACGTTTCACGAATTTCGCCCGCGTGTTCGACGCTGTTCGTGAGCTACTCGTGAGATGTTTCTGTGGATGTGTCCGGTCTTCGAACCGATTAGTTCGTGTCGTTTACGCTGGCACCGAGTGAACCACAAGCACATTCTGCCGTGAGATTCATATTGCTCAAGTATGATTTTGGGACATATCGCACAATTAGTACCATGAGTACAGACGCCCCCCGCCAAACTGACCGAGACCCGAGTAGGTTCGATACGCGAGAGATAGACGATGGTGTCGGATTACATGCTCTCCAGAGTAGATACGCCAGTATTGGGGTACACTCTCCGTGACGATGACACAGAGACGAGCCCTGTTCGTGATAGGTATCTGTATTCTGACGACGCTCGTCGCTCCAGCCTCCGTCGCCGCGTCGCCGGACGGGACGGAGGATACGGCGTTCGTCGAAGGCGAGTTCACGAATACAGTCCCAGTCAAACAGTCCGACGACTCGGCGTACCTCTGGGAAACTGAATCTAACACCCTGGAAGTGACGTTCAACGCATCGAACGAGTCGAACCTCTACAAGCTCTGCGTCCAAGCCGAAGACGGAGAGCAGATTGGCTGTCAAGACAAGAGTGCAGCCGAAGGCACACAGAACGTGACGTTCGAGTACGAGAACCTCTCGACGTTCGAAAAGTCGGAGAACGTCACGGTCGTCCTGTGGAACAACTACCCCGGCCAGTCCGAGAAACTCGGCACCGACACAGTCAACGTCAGCATCATCGAGAAAGAAGGTGACATCGACAGTGACGAACTCTCCAATGTGAACGAACTGTCGAACAACACCTCGATGTTTCTCATGGACACCGACAAAGACAGTCTCGAAGACGGTGCCGAGGTGAAGAATTACGGGACGTCACCGACAGATGCCGACACCGACGGTGACAATCTGGGAGACGCGATGGAGTTGTCGAACTCGCTGTCACCGACAGACGCCGATACAGACGGTGACGGCATCCCAGACGGTGTCGAGAACCGCCTCGGAACGCCCCCGAAAGACCCCACGGCCGACACCGACAACGACGGGCTGAGCGATGCGTACGAGTACGCACACGATAGCAACCCCGTCGTCGCCGACACAGATGGAGATGGGCTCCGTGACGGACTCGAAACCAAACTCGGGACGAAAGTCGACGATGCCAGAACCACACCGTTGCTTCTGTTCGCAGGTGGGACGCTGCTCGGCGTCGTCACGGTCGGAACCCGGTGGGTTCGCGTCTCTGAGACGTATCCGTTCAGTGGGTCGCTGAACAGAGTGATGAGGAACCGGGAAGCCGGTGGCGACAACGCGGCTGTCGAGTCGGAACCCGAGCCCGAAACCAGACCAGACACCCGTCAGTCCTCACAGCGCCCGGAGGTGTCAGAAACCCAGCAGCCATCGAAACCAATCTTGACCGACGAAGACAGAGTCGTGCAGTTGCTTCGAGAGAACGACGGGTGGGTGTACCAGAGTACAATCGTCGAGAGCAACAACTGGTCGAAGTCGAAGGTGAGCCGGTTGCTCTCTCGGATGTGTGACGACGGAACGATAGAGAAGATTAGCGTCGGCAGGCAAAACATCGTCGCCGAGAAGGGGTCGATGCCCGAAGGAGTCGCCTCTCCCCTCGAAGAGTAGTCCCGACAGTCAGGCGCTCATTCGATTCTGGAACCCTTTGACCACGCTGAACAAGAGACCCGGAAGCTGACCGATGCCGGGTGTCGTGCCCGAGCGGAGGAATGCAAGTCCGGGTTCGAAGCGGCCTTCTCGAAGATACAACGACGCGAGGGCGTAGTGATGAGTGCCCGTGACGTCGTACCCGCGGGTTTCGAGTTCGACGACGTCTTCGGCGAACGTCTGGAGATAGTGGCTGTTCGCCTCCCGGACGGCATCGGCACTCGGACCACCCGACGGATACCGAAGTAAGAGCGGTTCGTCGACGTAGGCGAGTTTTCCCTGCTTGAGAACCCGAATCAGGAACTCGGTGTCCTGATAGCGGTCGAACGACTCGTCGAAGCCGTCGATTTGGTCCACGACCGATTGCTCGACGATGAGGGTCGAGCCAGCACTGGTGTGGAGGTTCTCCATGAGAATCTCCTTGATGAGTTCCTCGCCGCCTTCCGCACCCTCTCTCGAACTGTGCCCCCCGACGAGCGATTTGAATCGCTCCCACAACGGATTTGCCTCCTCGTCGTCGACGATGGTCGTCCCGCAGTAGGCAGCGACCCACTCGTCGGAGCGCTGTTCGAGCGTTTCGACCTGTCGTTCGAGCTTCGTCGGTGCCCACCTGTCGTCGGAGTCGAGAAGCGCGATGTACTCGCCCTCAGCAATTTCGATTCCGGTGTTGCGTGCCGCGCTCCCGCCCTGGTTCGTCTTGTGGGCACGGTAAATCACGCGTGGGTCGTCGTAGGAGGTTACGACCGACTCCGTCTCGTCGGACGAGGCGTCGTCGACGACGATTACCTCGACGTCAGACAGCGTTTGGTCGAGAGCACTGTCGATTGCCCGTGGTAACACGTCCGCTCGGTTGTACGTTGGAATGATGACGCTCACTGTCGGCATCGAGTATCGACTGCTACTCACCACTCTGTGGCCTTTATTATCGATTTGGTAACGGTTCGTCGGGGCGTCAGTACGCATCGATTCGGACCGCGTCGCGCCTGCGTATCGTCTTATCCGAGCGATAAGTTCGAACTATCCACTCGATAATAAGGATGGGTCGGTGTGATAGGTGGGCAACAGCAGATGGAATTGACAGTGAAACGTTACCTGCGTTCGATACGTTGCCATGGGTCGTGGACGGCGTACCCGAGCCCACGAGTCAGGCGTGCCACGAGGGGGCGATTTCTATGAACCGTAACATGGTTACGGCGTTTCTCTCCATCGTCGGCGGTCGAATCTTCATCGTACTCTCTTCGGTGGTTCTGACGCCAATTCTCATCACGACTCTCGGGTTCGAACTCTACGGTCGGTACAGTACTCTCACTGCGGTCTTCGGTATCTCGACGATATTGATGAGTTCGGGTATCAACAGCGGGGCTCGGAAGTTTCTCGCCGAGGACCGGTCGATTAGCGATTGGAAATCTCACGTCTTCGGCTACTACTTCCGACTTGGAACCGTGCTGGCGGTGCTGACTGCAATCGCGTTTGCCCTCGCGGCCTGGTCGGGGCTCGTCACCCAATTCCTCGGGAGAGAGTACGTCATCGGGTTCTACGGGCTGGCTGGCTTGACTATCGCGACACAGTTCCGCGAGTACTCGCGGCGGTCGCTGATGGGGCTCAAGCAAGAACACCTCTCGGAACCACTTCGGGTGTTCAACAAAGTCGGCTCCAGAGTCGCACTCATCGGTATCGCCTATCTCGGGTTCGAAATCGGGGGGCTGATGGTTGGCCTCATCGTCGTCAACGGACTTGTGGCGCTCCTCGCGATGTGGTGGCTCCGAAGTAGTATCTCACTTCGTGGTGTCGTCTCCACGCCGCCACAGGAGTTCCCGACGAAGGAACTGTTCAGCTTCAACCACCTCTCTGTGGTCTATATGTTGTTTCTGACGTCGATGTACCACGTCGACGTCCTGATGCTCGCGTCGTTCGTCACGGAGACACAGGTCGGATACTACAAGTCTGCGCTTGTCATCACGCAGTTCCTCTGGGTCATCCCGCGTTCGATTCAGTCGATGCTCATCCAGTCCGTCTCGGACCTCTGGGCCGAAGACCGCATCGAGCAGATTAACGAAATCGCATCGCGTGTCACGCGCTACGGGATGCTCGTCGTCGTCCTGCTGTCGATTGGACTCGGGGCGCTCGCGAAGGACTTCGTCCCACTCTATCTCGGCGATGGTTCGATGCCGGTGGTCACACCGCTTCTCATCCTTCTTCCCGGAACGATTGGGTTCGCGGTCGTCAGGCCGATTCTCGCGATTAGCCACGCGAAAGCGGACATGAAGCCGCTCATCACGGCGACAGGCGCTGCGGCCGCGCTGAACCTCGGATTGAACGCACTTCTCATCCCTCGATACGGTATTCTCGGCGCGGCAATCGCGACGACGACTGGCTACTCGTCGCTGCCGCTTTTCAACCTCTTCAGTGCCCGGTATCTCGGGTTCAAGCCGTTTGCAGACGCCCGAATCAGTCGAATCTTCGCGACGGGATTCATCGCCGGCGTTCCGATATTCCTGCTCTCGATGACGCTCGAACACAGCCTCGTCGCGCTGGTAGTCGTGCCACCGATTGGGTTTCTCGTGTACGTGACGGTGGCATTCATGGTCGGCGCAGTCGGCGTCGACGAAGCGCTCGACGTGATGGCTTCGCTTCCTGACCCACTCGGTTCGTGGGCGGCAGGAGTGCAAGCACGCCGCGGTGAAATCGAAACGACGAGCGGGCCGACGTGGGGCAACGAGTCGTGGGCCGAACGGCACAAAGATACGCTTCAGTACGCGCTGCTCGCTGTCGGCGTCTTGCTTTCCCTCTCGGGGGTCGCACTCGCGATGGGCGTCCCCGGTGTCGACGTCGGACCATCTATCGACGGCGACTCGCCGGTTCCCGAGGTCAACAACACCTCTCCGGTCACGGACACACCGATGCCGCCCGGAACAGGCACGCCGTCGATAATAGACAGAGCGCTCCCGACACGGACCCCAACGACGACGGCGAGCAACCAGACGACGGCGACTAGCTCACCGACCACGACGACAACCGACGACGGCGGGTTCTTCGGCGGTGGCGACGACGACGATGACGATGAGGACGACCACGAGGACGACGACGACAGCGGCGATGACGACACGCCGACCCAAGCGCCCACGTCGACAGCGACGACCACAGACTCGCCGACCAACAACACGACGACAACGACCACCGGAACGCCGGGGAACAACACCACAACCACAACCGCAACAACGACGACCGACTCGCCCGGAAACAACACGACGACCACGACGACCACGACGACTGATTCGCCGGGGAACAACACCACAACGACCACCACGACCGACACACCAGGGACCACCGCAACGACGACAGCGACGACGACCACCAGCACAGACACGACGACGACTGACACCACAACCACGGACACGACCACAGACACCCCCACCGGCACGACGACGACCGAGACGGCGACCGAGACGGCGACAGCGACGACGACAACTGCGACGACCACCAGCACAGACACGACGACAGACACCACAGCCACGGACACGACGACTGAAACGTCGAGTGATACGACGACCACCGAGACGACCGACTCGACGGAANAGATGTGTATAAGAGACAGCGGCAACCGACTCCACGGCGTCTAGTTCGGCGGAGGAGAGTGCCCTCACTGACTCGACCGATGGGTCGACGCTGTTGATGGCCACTCCGGCGGCTGTGAGCGACCTGCTGCCGATACAGTGGCTTTCGGCGGGGTGGCTTCCGACTGGTGCGGTGTGGTACCAGTCGCTGCTGTTCGTCGGTGTCGTCGCACTCGCCGGGCGGAGCGCGCGCTAACTGCGACTCCTTTCGTTGAGACGGAAGCGACAAGCGTGAGAAAGAAGACGGCTGCCGCGCTGAATTCTGGCCTGAATACCGGCCGCGGACTCTTAGTGGACCGTCGAGACGGCCGACCTCTGAGACTCGTCGAGCACGTCTACGTACAGGTCGGCGAGATCTTCACACACGTTTTCCCACGTGAATTCGTTCGCGTAGGACTCGATGGCGTCGGCGTCCCACTGACGGTGGAGTGCCTCGACCACCGCGTCGGCGAGTTCGTCGTGTGATTCCGGCCCTTCGACGAGGAGTCCGTACTCCTCGCTCGTGACAACCTCTTCGCTACCGCCGTTTTTGGTGGCGACGACGGGCGTTCCGCACGCCATCGCCTCCAGTTGGACCACGCCGAAACTCTCGCTATAGCTCGGGAGGACGAACACGTCTGCGGCGTTCATCCAGTCGTTTAGCGTCTCCGACTCCACGTAGCCGAGGAGGTCCGTTCGGTCGGCGATGCCGAGGTCGGAAGCGAGCGATTCGAGTTCGTCGCGCATGCCACCCTGACCGCCGATGACGAGGCGAGCGTCGGGGTCGCTTTCGTGGACTCGCGTCATCGCACGCATCAGGTGTTGGAACCCTTTCCGCGGCTTCAGCGTCCCGAGGGCGAAGACGACCGGGGTGTCGTCGTCGAGACCGAGTCGATTTCGCGCCTCGTCTGTGGCAATTCGCTCGAAGATATCCGTGTCGTAGCCGTTCGGAACGTGGACCACGTCGTCGTTGTACGGTTCGAGCTTCGAGCGGTCGCGACGATTGACGCGAATAAGGCGGTCAGCAGCGGACCACGCGGTCTCCAGTCGTTCGTTGTCGGACTGGAGTTGTCGCTCGAACCAGTCGCGGTTGGCGTGGACAGTCAGAAGATACGGGATGTCGAGTTCGTCTTTCAGTCGTGCACCGACGTAGCCCGAGGTCCACGACATGTGGCAGTGAATCAGGTCGAACGAGAGAGGGTAGTCTTCGAGTTTCTTCCGAACTTTACGGGCGTGCTGTTGTCCGAGGAGATGCTCGCGTTGGATATCGACCGGGAGATACAGAAGTGGCGTCTCGATGACGTGGACGTTGTCAGGGACGTCGGCCCGCGAGATTTTCGCGTCCCTGCCGAAGCCGTCGCCGGCGTCTATCGGGAGTCGCGATGCCACGTCTGCGAACCAGTTGTACCTGACGCAGACGGTAATCGTGTCGAAGTACGATGCGAGAACGTCTACCTGCGACTTGACGAAGTGCTTGTAGCCGTGTGAGACCACGAGGAGGTTCTTGTCGGCTAACCGGTCGGTATCCATGCGTTACTGCACGGTGCTCACTCCCGACTCATGATTATCGGGTGGGTAAGGCCCCCTCGTCTCACTGAGAGACGCGTTTAGGCAGGGGGCATCTCGGTGTTGTCGACGACGAAGCCTTCTGCACCCTTGTCGATGTAGCCACCGTAGAGGGTGGAATCCATGACGACTACGTCGGTTCCCTCGGCGTACAGTTTGGCCGCCTGCCACCCACCGTACGAACGCGCAGTGACCTCGTCGAATCGGGTTCTGTTCCCCTTGTTGATGAAGGGGTGGTGGGTCGACTGGTAGGTCCCACCGACGAACAGGTTGTCGTCTGCGTGTATTTCGACGCACCGACGGTAGTTGTCTCCGGGTTGGTCGACAACCAGATTCTCGAACCGTCCGTTCGCGCGCTCGACACGAATCGCTTCGCGTGCTGAATCACCCGGTGCGGGCCCGGTGATGGTGACGTTCCTCAACAACGCCATCGAGTCCTGTGAGTCGTTGTTCCCCTGAAGGTACACCGCAAACTCAGACCCGTAAACCTCGATGGTCGTATCCAAGACCTCGACGCGCCCGGCGTTTTCGGTCAATTGGATTCCCCGAGCACTTCCCTTGGCGTCGTTCAGAACGATAGAGCAGTTTTTAATCGTCGACGTTTCGGCATCGTCGAGGACGCGAATCGCGTTTTCCGCCGGACCGGTGACTGTGACCGTCGTATCTTCGACGAGGAAGTCCGCGCCGTCGTCGAGGCGGATTCCCCGTTGGCTAATTCCGGACACCAACTCGTCGATGATGATATCGACGCCACGGATGCTACTCCGATAGCCCTTGAGCCGAATCGACGTCACGGTGCTGTTTTTGTACGTGCCGCCTTCGACGTGAACTGTTCCATTCGCTCCCGAGACGTAGAGCCCATTGTCCGGAAACCGCCCGAGTTCACAGTCGACTAGTCGAAGCGTCCCGGCGCTGTTGGGGTCGATGAGAATCCCGGTCGGCCCGAGGTTGATGTCTCCGATTGTATCTTTAGTGAACGCCGCACCGTCAGGTGCCTTGAACCGCTCGACGACGCCAGACCCGTTTGCTGTGGTGACACTGAACAGCGCAGGACCCAGGGTGCCGGTGTCGTGTTCGCCGACGATAGTGACGTCACGAACCTCCAATCCATCGGTGACGTAGGCCTCGATAGCGCGAATCCCGGTCTGTTCCGGGACGAAGTCGAACGTGAGCCCCTCGAAGAGCAAGTCCTTTCCGGGGGCGTAGATGACACCGAGACGGAAGAACCGGGCAGCACCCGTGAACTCACCGTCAGTCACGACGTTGTTTTCTATCGCGTCGATTTGGCCGTGAGTGAGTGTGGCATTGTCCCCGTAGAAGCCGATGTTTTCGTATCCAGTCTTTCGGAACTGACTGTTCATCAGGTACCGCCCTTCGGGAAACACGACGAGCGTGTCGTCTGCGACGGTCGAATCGAGGATATCGTCGATAGGCACCGTTCCGGTTGGGTCTGCACCCGCGTCGACGATGTTCACGATGTTGTCGAACCGGTCGAGGTACTCCTGTGGAAGTTCCACGGTGAGTGTATCAGCCCGAGCGGACTCGGTCGAGGTTGCAACGTAGCCGCTGAAGCCGAGCGCACCGACCGTACCCAAGAGGTACGTCCGTCTGGTGACTTTCGACCCGACCGAACCGACACGTGGTTCCCCACTGCCCGATGGAGTCTCCGAATCTGGTTCGTTCATACTCAGAACAACGACTAATCATAACCAGTGTCTGTGCCTTCATATAGCCACTGTTTAAATACTAATTGTAGACCAACTGATTGGTAAACGTGCTGTCGGCCCGTCGTTATTCAGTGGGAACTGTGGTGTCGTACGTCGTGTCGTCGACCTGAATTTCGAGTGTCTCGTTGTCGTCGTGGTCGAAGACCATCCCGAGAAGGAGGAAGATGGCACCGAAGAGGAAGCCGAGTACCCAACTGCCGAGCCCCGACGGGGTGTCTTCGTCCCCAACGACGCCCGCCGCGACGAGTCCCATGAGGGAGATACCGGACACAGCAGTTCCGAGGAGGTAGAATGCCGCCAGAGGGTGAAAGTCCCGAAGCAAGTACTTGTTCTTCACTCGCCAGAAGTAGTTCTGGAGCAACATGCCGGAGACGCGCGGGATGTACTCACCGTAGTCGATGTGACTCTTCCAGTCGTCGTCGTAGAGATACTCGGCAGAACACGCCACGTCGGCAACGCGGAGGTTTTCGACGTTGAGTTTGACGAGGAGGTCGTTGCAGTACCCGTAGTACTCGTACATGTTCTCGATATCGGCCTCCTTCAGGGCCTCGTAGGAGATTGCCGTGTACCCGTTTTGCGGGTCCATCGTCTTCCAGTAGCCGCTTGCAATCTTCGTCAGATACGAGAGCATCGAGTTACCGACGAGGCGGAAACTCGGCATCGCTTCGAGGTCTTCACGCTTCATGAAGCGGTTGCCCTTGGCGTAGTCGGCGTCTCCCTCGGCGATTGGGTCGAGGTACTTCGCGAGTTGGTCCGGGTCCATCTGGCCGTCGCCACCCAGTACGGCCGTGATATCGACCTCGTCTTCCAGCGCCTGCAGATACCCGGTCTTGAGCGCGCCGCCGACACCGCGGTTTTCCTCGTGTTGAATCGGCACGATGACGTCGTCGTAGGCGGGCGAGTCCGGCGAGTGTTCGGCGTTGAACGCCTCGGCGTGGCTTACGATTTCGTCCCACGTGCCGTCTGTGGACCCGTCGTCGATGACGTACGCGACGTCGACGAACGAAGGCATCGTGTCGATGACGGCTCCGACGTATCCCTCTTCGTTGTACGCTGGTACGACGACGGCGATTGAGTTGTCTTTGTACATTGTGGTCGGGAGAGGTACCAAAGTGTCGTGCTCTGGGTGCCCTTATTATGTGGACCGTAGTCGGGAGTGCCGAGACACCGACGCCGGGGCCGCGTTGTCGTCTCATTCCTCTGAGACCCTTATCATCTACATAATAACCCCTATCGCACCGATATAACGGAGTATCGATGAACGAGGGACCCGCGTCAGAGCCTCGACCGATTTATTTGGAGATTCACTTCGAGGACCCACAATTGGTTCTGTCGTCGTTTACTGCAGAGCGCCCCGAACCACTCGAACTCGAATACCAACCCACCGAGGGCCTGGGGTGGGACTGCGTGTTCGTGACCGCCGAGGGTGGAGACGTCTCGTCGTTGCGAGCCGACCTCTATTCTGACCCGACAGTCGAGAGCGCGGAGTATCTCGGGTCGATTGGTGAGGACCACAGATTCAAAGTGCTCATCTCGGGGGGTGTCCCGCTCGTTCCCCCAGAGACGACGCGGTTGGGTGTTCGACTCATCTCCATCCAATACGACCAAAACTCGTGGCACGTCCAGATGCACCTCCCGGTTCACTCGGCACTCCATCGGGTCCAATCGCACTACCACGACCAGAACATCACGTTCCGCGTCAAACGACTCCACGTCGCCCGGGAGACCGATATCGGAGCCGAGACAGTTCTCCTGCCCGGGCAGCGCGAGGCACTCGTCGTGGCGTATCAAAACGGGTACTTCGACGTCCCACGGACGGAGTCACAAAGCGAGATTGCGAACCGCCTCGGTATCTCGAAGTCCGGGGTCTCACAACGGATTCGCCGTGCTATCTCGCGGCTCGTCGAAGCGACGTTAGCACCGTAATCGTGGCTCGTCGAAGCGACGAAATACTCGTCGTCCTATCGCTCAGGGGTACCAATTCCCGTCGTAGGTCACACTGACCTCTCCGTCTTCCCAGATTCCGTTGTGAATTGTCGATTCGGCGAGTTCGACGCCAGAGGACCCGTCGAGAATCTTCATCCCCTCGTCGTCGTCGAGTGAGCGCGCAGTGACGCCGTGGAACGTCGTCTCGTCGGCGTCGTTGACGATGGGGATGTGCGTCGTGTTGTACTCACCCCATTTCAGCGTACACCCGTCGCCGAGAATTTTGATTCCACGTCTGTAGTCGTCTCCGGTCTGTTCGACATCGAGGCGGTCGAACAGACAGTTCCCTCGTTCTGCACGAACTGCGTGGCGGCCGTGCGAGCCGTCACCACTCCCGGTGATAGTGGTCTTCAGAACGTACACTGGGTCGGCGTCTGCACTGCTCGGTCCCTGGATGTGGAGCGCCTGTCCGGGCGCGTCGAACTCGACTTCGGTGTTGAGGATATCGACTTTTCCCGTCTGTGGTGAGACACAAATTGCCCGCGTCGGGGCGCCGTCCTCGACGACCACGCGACAATCTTGAATCCGGGCCCACTTGACGTCGTTCTGGATGCTGATTGCGCGTCCATTGGGCTGTTTCAGATAGACGTCGGTGTTTTCGACCCAGTTGTACGCACCGCCATCGAGTCGGATGGCACGCTGGTTGATGTCGTTGTCACGCTGGTTGTCCACGATGACCGTCGCATCGTGGATGGAACTGTAGTCACCCGAGAGTCGAATGCTCGCGATGTTACTGTTCTTGAACAGCCCCCCTTTGACGACGACGCGACCTTTTTCGGTCGAACAGTAGAGTCCGTTGTCCGGCCACGGTCCGACATCGCAATTACGGACCCAGAGTTTGCCCTCGTGATACTGCGAGACGATAATCCCGGTCGGCCCCACGTTGATATCTCCCGGCGTGTTCTCGGAGAACTCCCCGCCGTCTGGGAGCCGAACGTTCTCTATCGACCCGATACCCTCCGGGTGGGTGACGTCGAAACAAAAAGGTCCGTACTTCCCGCTGTCGTGTCTGCCGGAGACTGCTAGGTCCTGGACGAGGAGGTCGTCTTTGACCTGTGCTTGGACGACGCGAAGACCCGTCTCGTCGGCAGAAAAGTCGAACGTTAACCCCTCGATGTAGAGGTCCTCACCGGGTTCCTCGTACGTTCCTAACTTAAACAACCACCGTCCATCGTAGTCCGGCGCGGGAACGATAGTCGCGTTGTCGCCACGGAGTTCGAACCCGTTGAAGCCGACGTGGCGGAACATGTCGTCCATCAAATATTCTCCTTCCGGGAAGTAGAACGTCGTGCCGTCCTCAGTCGTGAGGGCGTCCAAGATTGGAGAAATCGATTCCTCACCGGTCGGGTCGGCACCGACGTCGACGACGTTTATCCATTCACCGTCCGCCGTTGCGTTCCTCGAAAGTGAGACCGCTGCGACCGACCCGCCAATTCCCGTGAGTAATTTTCTCCGTGATAAAATGGTTCGGTCTGTGTTTCCACTCTCGTCTTGCATTGGAGAACTGTCTCTACCTCTGTGTCTTGAATTTTTTTGGCGTTTATCGTATTATCCAGCTGTTAGGACGAGAATCTCCAAACAGTTGAATGGGATTTATTTGAATAGGAGTGCCGATTCACCTAATTTTTGCGCCCCACGTTGACACCCATCTAATGACTCGTGGTAACAATGCGTCTTGCCCACCGGATTCCCGGCGTTCCATCGAGAATCCAAAGGACGGCGACAGCGCCACAGAGAGTGACGTATCCGAGGACGAGAACCGTGTTTTCAGGGGCCGTCATCTGCGCGACGAACGTCACGAGATAGACGGCGAAGCGCTCTACGAACCCGAGGTCGCTGGGGTACGGTTCGTAGGTGACGAGCGGCCACAGAAGGCGACCAACGATAGGGCCATTCGCGCGAAGGGCGAGTACGTCGCCGACGAGGTGTGAACTGTACCCGACGACGAGCGCGACTCCCGCGCGTGCTTTGTCGCGCGTCCACGCGAGCCCTGCGACGACGAGCACCGCCGGAAATCCGAGCAGAAGTGAGTGTGCAGGCCCGTACCCACTCGTGACGAGGCCGAGTGTCCACGAGAGCGGCTTGTCGACGAGGTCAGGAGCCTGCGTAGAGAGGGCGATAGTCAGACCGATGCCATCAGTAATCGGCGTGCGCCACAGGGTTCGGTTCAGTATCGAATACCAGATGTACCCGAAGAGCAAGTGCTCCCACGGCCACATCAGCTACGCGCTCCTCCAGTGTTCTGCGACCGATTCGACTGTCTGGTAGCGTCGTCACCGACGGTTACCATGAGTTGTACCGTTCGGTAGGCGGACGCTCGGTCGGGATTGTCGGGAGCCTCACCCGTGTAGACGAAGAAGACGAGTCGCAGTGAATCGCCAGTCAACGTCGGCCGCACGTCACGCTGGAGATAGGCAGTTTCACCGCTTTCGACCGGGCGCTCCGTCCGAGAGAGTTCGCGTTCTTGGATGACCCGGGTGCTGTTGTTCGTGCGCTCGATTCGCTGAAGTTCGGTGACGACCGAGTAGGTCACCGTCCGGTGTTCGTGGTTCTCGATTGCGAGCGTTATCGGCGTCTCGTCACCCTGTGAGAGTGTTCGGGGATAGTCGCTCGCGTCGTACTCCGAGCCGTTTTCGGTCACGAGATAGACTTCGGTGAAATCAGACTCGGGAGCCTGCGTTTCGACCATCGCAAAGCCCACGCTACTGAGAAACGCGACGACGCTCACGACCACGAGCACGTTGACGAGAAGTGGGACCGGCGAGTCTCGGGGCTCGGTGGAGAGTGGCGACTTGATGTGGCCCGCGGCCGTCGCTGCACTTGAGTACGCAATCGAAAACGACGGGAGTCCACTTCGGACTTCGGCCGGAAGCATCGCGCGGCGAACGAACGCACTGGCGGTCAGCACCATCGTCACCGCGAACAGGCCCAGACTGGTGTTGGTTGCAGAAAACCCCAGTCCGAGGAAGTTCGTGAGAAGTGTGATACCGCCGACGATGGTGAGACTCGACGCCACCGAGAGAACGAGGCGAACGGAGTAGAGGAGCCCCGCAGTGTGGGGTGTCGGTCGCGTCAGAATCTCTTTTTTCGGCATCGTGTCCGAATCGACGTCCGAACGTCGCTCTGGGAAGGCGGCAGCCATGAGCGCGTACCCCGGATACAAGACGATAAACGGGACGACGAACAGACTCCGGACGACCGACCCGGGAACGTCGAGAAGCAGGACCGCGAGTGCGGCGACCGACCCCGCCACGACGAGGAACAAATCGAGCGTCCAGCGACGGTGAGACGACTTCATCGCCCGCGGCTTGTCGTTCCGTGCTCAAAAATGGGGGCGACCGTTCACGGTCGAAAAGAGCGGAACACGGAGCTTACGCGGCTGGTAAGTCAGTTCTGAACTCCCGACTCACCCCTTCGAGGGGCGATAGTTCGATACATCGCGGACTCTCACGGCCGGGTTGTCTCGGTGGACGCACTATCGAGTCCCAAATATCGCGCGACCGTGAGCGACCGACCCCTTATCCGCCCGATAATAATGGCCGTCTCGCGTGACCTGAAGTTCGAATCGCGGGCCACGGCGGTCCGCGGAGGTAATCTATGCGCACGAAAACCAAACTCGCCGCGATACTCGTTGCACTGCTCGTCGTCGTCACCACGCTCCGTTCGACCGGGAGTAGTAGCCTGCCAGGAGAAGACGAAGACGAAGCGATTGCAAGTTCGACGTCTGCATGAGGATGTACGTCACGGGAACCGGATGTGACATCGACGACGACGTCACCATCGGCTACGCTGCGGGTGACGACCCGGACCAGACGGTCATCGGCGACGATGCCCGCATTCGCTCGGGAACGATAATCTACAGCGACGTGGACATCGGTGATGGATTCATCACGGGCCACGACGCGCTCGTCCGAGAAGACACCGAAATCGGCGACGACGTCGTCGTCGGAACCAAGACCGTCATCGATGGAACGTCCGACATCGGGTCCAACGTGAGCCTCCAGAGTCGAGTCTACGTGCCGACCGACACCACCATCGGAAGCAACGTCTTCGTCGGTCCCGGTGCAGTTCTGACGAACGACCCGTATCCGGTTCGGCAGGACGTCGAGATGACCGGGCCGACCCTCGAAGACGGAGCCTCTATCGGCGGGAACGCGACTGTTCTGCCCGACGTGACTGTCGGGGAAGACGCGTTCGTCGCCGCCGGAGCCATCGTCACCGAGGACGTTCCGCCCGAGACACTCGCAGTTGGAGCGCCCGCTGAACACCGCCCACTCCCGCCGAAGTTACAGGGAGAAAACTCGATATGAGTTCGAACGTCTCCGCCACACGCCTGTACGGTTCCACTCGCCCCGAAGATGAACAGATTGCCGCCCTCACCTCCGGTGACGTTCCCGTCGGCGTCTACGGACTCGGTAAGATGGGTCTGCCACTCGCCGCCGTGTACGCCGAAACGACCGGCAACGTGACCGGTGCCGACATCGACCCCGAGGTAGTCGAGGGAATCAACGCCGGGCGAAGCCATATCGTCGGCGAACCCGGCCTCGACGACCTCGTCGCAGAACTCGTCGAAGACGACGCGCTCGCGGCGAAGACCGAGCCTCGCAACGTTGCCGCCGAAGCGAGCATCCACGTCGTCATCGTCCCGACGCTCGTCGACGACGGTGGGCATCCAGACCTCTCGGTCATCGAAGCGGTCACCAACGACATCGCGGCGGGACTCGACGAGGGCGACCTCGTCATCTTCGAATCGACGCTTCCACCCCGGACGTGTCGCGACGTTCTCCTGCCGACGCTCGAAGCCGAGAGCGGCCTCTCGCTCGGCGAGTTCGGTCTCGCGTTCTGTCCGGAGCGAACGTCCTCCGGCCGTGCCCTCGAAGATATTCGGGGCGCATATCCCAAGGTCGTCGGCGGTGCCGACAAAGAGAGCACCCGCGCTGCGGCGCTCGTCTACGACCAGGTTTCCTCGAACGAGGTTATCACCGTCTCAGACACGACGACAGCAGAGGCGGTCAAGGTGTTCGAAGGCGTCTACCGCGACGTCAACATCGCGCTCGCGAACGAACTGGCCACCCACGCCGACGAGTTCGAAATCGACGTGACCGAGGCAATCGACGTGGCCAACACCCAACCGTTCTGTGAGCTACACACACCGGGTGCTGGTGTCGGCGGGCACTGTATCCCCTACTACCCGCAGTTCCTCATCAACGAGTTCGAAACCGACGCACCACTCATGCAGACCGCACGGGACGTAAACGACGGGATGCCGCACGTCACGGCCCAGTCGGCACTCGACGAACTGCAGACGCTGGGCGTCGACCCCGAAGACGCCTCCGTCCTCGTCCTCGGACTGACCTACCGCGCCGGTGTGAAAGAAATTCGAAAGGCGCCGGCGCTCCCCATCGTCGAGCACCTCGCCGAAGTGGGTGTTGACGTGCTCGCGACCGACCCGATTCTCGACGACACGAGCGCCTTCGAGGACGCGGGTGCGACCGTCGTCGACGACGTCGACACAGACGCCCTGACGGTCGATGCCGTCGTCCTCGTGACCGCCCACGACGCGTTCGAGGATATCGACATCCCGGCACTCGGCGGCGAATCACGTCCCGTCGTCTTCGTCGACGGACGACAGGCCGCAACTGCGTACCGAGACCACGAGAACGTCGTCTACGAAGGAATCGGCCTCCATGACTGAGACAGTCTGTATCGTCGGGCTCGGCTACGTGGGCCTGCCGCTGGCTATCGAGTTCGACCGCGTCGGAAAGTCTGTCATCGGCTACGACGTCGACCAATCGAAGGTCGACGCGCTCAACGCTGGAACCGACCCGACCGGAGACGTGACCGACGAGGGCGTCTCGGAATCCGACGTCCTGTTCACTACGGACCCAGCGCACATCTCCGACGCCGATTTCGTCATCGTGACGGTCCCGACACCGGTCGATAGCATGGAGAATCCCGACCTCCAGTTCGTCGAGTCGGCCGGTGAGACCATCGGCGAACACATCTCACCCGGAACCACCGTCGTCCTCGAATCGACCGTCTATCCGGGTGCGACCGAGTCCGTCCTCGTTCCCGCACTCGAATCGACGTCCCAGTTCACTGTCGGCGAAGACATCTTCGTCGGATACTCGCCAGAACGCGCCTCGCCCGGTGATACCGGTCGTGGCGTCCGCGACGTGGTCAAGGTCGTCGGCGCGAACACCGACGACGTTCGTGAGGACCTCGCGAACCTCTACGAGAGCGTCGTCGACGCCGGTATCCACCGCGCGCCCGACATCGAGACGGCCGAGGCGTCGAAAGTCATCGAGAACGTCCAACGCGACATGAACATCGCGCTGGTCAACGAACTGGCCATCGCGTGCGACCACATGGACCTCTCGACGTCGGACGTGCTCGAAGCGGCAGGCACCAAGTGGAACTTCCACGACGGGTACTCGCCGGGGTTCGTCGGTGGGCACTGTATCCCTGTCGACCCGTTTTACCTCACGTATCGGTCCAAGCGCGAGGGGTTCTCACCGAAGCTCGTGTTGCAGGCCCGTGAAATCAACGAGTACGTCCCCGTTCACGCCGCCCGAAAGACGGTCAAGACCATCAACGACTCGGGGCGCGTGCTGAACGAGACGCGATTGCTCGTGCTCGGACTCGCCTACAAACCCGGCGTCGGCGACATCCGAAGTTCGGAAGTCGATACGATGGTGCAGAAACTCCAAGAGTTCGACATCGACTGTGTGGGCTACGACCCGCACGCCGACCCGGCGGAGTCCCGAGCGGTCTTCGGTATCGACGTGGTCGAAGACGTCGACTTCGAGGCCTACGACGGTGTCGTCGTCGCCACCGGACACGAGGAGTTCGTCGACTACGACCTCGGGGAGATGGCCGACGCGCTTGGCTCCGACCCGGTGATGGTCGACGTGGCAGACGTGTTCGACGGCGAGAACGCCGCTCGGCACGGCTTCCAGTACGCCCAGTTGTGAGGCACTGACAATGGACATCCTCATCACGATTCAGCATCCCGCCCACGTCCACTTCTTCAAACACGCAATCGAGGAACTCGACGCCCGCGGCCACGAGGTTCACGTCCGGGCGCTCGACAAGGACGTGGCGCTGTCGCTGCTCGACGAGTACGACATCGACTACGACGTCCTCGGGTCTCGTGGCGGGTCGCTGCCACGCGTCGCGCTGTCCACGCTCGCAATCGAGTACCGACTCTACCGCGACGCGAAAGCCATCGACCCGGACGTGATTGCGGCTATCGGCGGCTTCGAAGCGTCTCACGTCGCCCAACTCGTCGGCGCACGGTGTGTCGTCTTCACCGACACGGAGCACGCGACGCTGTCGAACACGCTGACGTTCCCCTTCGCCGACGAAATCGTGACGCCCGACTGCTACCACGACGACGCGGGACCGAACCACTATCAGTACCCGAGTTATCACGAGTTGGCGTATCTCCACCCGGACCGGTTCGAACCCGACCCGTCGGCCCTCGACGACCTCCCGGTCGACCCGGACGACACGTACGTCGTCCTCCGGTTGGTCAGTTGGGGCGCAGCACACGACATCGGCGACGAAGGACTCGATAGCCTCTCCGAGTTGGTCAACCGCCTCGAAGACTCCGGGGCCGAAGTTCTCGTCTCCGCCGAAGACGACGCGTTGCCTTCAGAACTCGATGGATACGGGATGAACATCGAACCACACCGCATCCATCACGTTCTCGCCTTTGCCGACCTCTTCGTCGGGGAGAGTGGGACGATGGCGTCCGAGAGCGCGGTTCTCGGAACGCCGACGGTGTACGTCCACAGCGCGAACCCCGGCCTCATGCGCGACCTCGACTCGTTCGACCTGCTGTTCGGCTTCCACGGCGAGCGGCGAAACGAACACGCAGCGAAGCAGGCGGTGAAAATCCTCGAATCGTCCGGTATCGACTGGGACGAACGTCGGCAAGCACTACTCGGACAGAAAGTCGATGCGACGGACGTAGTCGTCCAGCGCATCCTCGCGACTGCCGGGTAGCGTCTCCCGCGACGTTCCGCAATTGCGCCGAATTTCGTTGTCTCACGCTTCTTATCGACTACATAATAAGGACCCTCCGGGGCCCCACATCTGCCGATGACACTGCTGGATACCACTCGGCCTTCGAGTCGGGACGACGGCATGACCGTGCTGGTGACCGGCGTGGGGTCTCCCGCCACGTCGGGCATCATCAGCGCACTCCGCCAGACCGACGCGTTCGACGCTCGTATCGTCGGTGTCGATACCGACCCAGATGCGCGCGGATTTCGCCTCGTCGATACGGCGGCTACTGTACCGACGGCCGAGAGCGGCGAGTTCGTCCCGGCTGTGGCGGAGATTGTGCGCCGCGAGGGAGTCGACGTCTTGCTCCCGCTCGTCGCATCGGAACTGCGACCGCTCTCGGAGGCCACAGACACCTTCGAGGAACTCGGAGTCGAAGTGATGGTCTCAGACCCCGACACGCTCGCCGTCGCGTGCGATAGCGGGGAGCTCTATGGCACACTCGTCAAGCAGTGTCACCCAATCACGCCCGAGTTTTACCGCGTCTCGTCGTCCAAAGAGTTCATCGACGCAGTCTACGCACTCGGCTATCCTAGCCGGAGCGTCTGCTTCAAGCCGTCCGTCGAAAGCGAGATGCGCGGGCTCCGGATTCTCGACCCAGACGCCGAACAGGCGGATGCCTTGGTGGAAAAGACGTCCAGCAATATCGTGACAACCTTAGACGACGTCATCCCGGTCCTCGAAGAGACGGCCGAGTTTCCGAACCTCGTCGTGATGGAGTACCTGCCCGGTGAGGAGTACTGTGTCGACGTACTCGCCGGAGCGGACGACGTTCCAGTGGCGGTGTCGCGAACCCACGACGAGACCAGCGACCGAGAATGCGTCGAGAGCACCATCGAGGAGTGTCCGAGGCTCATCCGGTATGCGCGGGAGCTCAGTTCGTCACTCGGCCTCGAATACAACGCCACGTTTCGATTCAAGCGGGACGCCACCGGGCACCCAAAACTCGTCGAACTCGCTCCCCGTCTCTCTGGGTCTAGTTCAGCCTGCGTCGGCGCAGGCGTCAACATGCCGGCGCTCGGCGTCCAGTACGCCCTCGGGCAGGACCTTCCCGAGGTGGACGTCGAATGGGGCGTCCACGCGACGCAGAACTATCACGACGTGTTCTCCTCCACCGACAGAGAGACGACGACAATCTAATTGCGGTCCCGAGTCGGCATCGAACGCCGATTCGGACGCTCGAATTCGTTACATATGAACCTACCCTCATCACTATACGGTCGATTGCGACAGGCAGAGCTCGACGTACTCACGGCAGTCGTTGGTCTCGTGCTCGCCATCGGACTGTTCCCGCTGCGGTTCCTGTCGTCACAGATTTTCATCGTGACGCTGCCGCCCATACTAGGGACGGGGTGCGTGCTGTATCTGCTCGCAGCCCGAGGCACAGGAACGACGACTGGTCTTCCAACACTGGCACCATCCATCAGTAGACTCCTGTCTGCTGGGATTTTCTTGGGACTGGCCGCGATGGTCGTCATCGCCGTCGAGCAAGGCGAACGAAGTGTTCTCTTCCTGCAAGTGGGCGGAGTCGTCGGTGCCGTGCTGCTCGGGCAGATACTCCTCTCTCCGGCCGAGGAACTCCGCCCGAGCGTGTTCCTCACCCAAATCCTCGTGTACTCGTTTGTGGTTCGGTTCGCTGCGCTCTACACGACGACTGGCTACATCGGAATCGACATCTGGTCGCACACGACGTTCGTCCAGATGGTGCTCGAAGCGGATTCGCTGGCTGCAATCAGCGACATCAAGTACTACGCCTCGCCGCTTTTCCACCTCGTCACGGCCGCGGCGACGAACCTGCTCGACGTGTCGCTTCGGAACGGGTTGTACCTCTCTCTCGGTGTCGTGATGCCGCTCATCCCGATTTTCGTCTACGGGACCGCACGGCTCCTCGTCCCGCTTCGCTGGGCGCTCGTCGCGACCACGCTCTACGCGATGGGCGACCAGGTGGTCCGCTGGGGGATGCACCTCATCCCGACGAGCATGGGGCTGGTGTTCTTCCTCGCGTGTCTCTACAGTCTCGTTCGAATCACGCACGCGAGCGAACGCTGGCGCGACTTCGGACTGCTCGTGCTGTTCAGCACCGCCGTCATCCTCACCCACCAAGTGTCGTCGTTCATCATGCTGGTGCTTCTCATCTCGGGGTTCTTCGCCCAGGTACTCCTCCGATTCGACTTCTTCACCGAGAACCCCGACCCCCTCTCGTTCACAGGTGGCGGGTCGAACCCGGTGAACCTCGCCGGACTCGTGGTGTTCAACCTCGGGCTCATCGTGTTCACGTGGTCGTTGACCCCGTACAAGGGAGACACCTTCCTCGAAACCGTGCTCAATTACTTCTACGTGAACCTGTTCAACGCCGGGTTCCTGACCGGCGTGAGCGGAAGTGGTGGCTCGACCGGTGCATCCGGTGCGAGCGGGAGCGCCGGCCCGACGTTCCTCTCACAGGTATCGACGTACGTCACCGAAGCAGGATTCCTGTTACTGCTCTTCGCCGGCGTCATCGGTTGTCTCACGGTGCTCAAGCGGTCGCGGTCGAACCAGACGACGTACACCTTCGTCGGGAGTATCGTCACGATGCTGTTCGTCGTGCTCGGTCTCCCGCTTTTCGGTATCGAGAGTTTCGTCCCGGGTCGATGGGTCGGGTTCCTCTACGCCCTGCTCGCTATCGTCGGCGTCGTCGGATTTCGACACCTCGCCAACCGAACCACACTCAAGGTCATCGGTGTCGTCTTGCTCGTCTTCACACTGGTCTACCCCAATGTCATGATTATGTCGAACGACGGGGCGATGGACAGTCCAGTGTTCACCGACCAGCACGAACGCCTCTCGTACACCGACCAAGAACTCGCCGCAGTGGAGACGTTCAGTTCGGCTCGCCCGACTGGTGAAGGCGGTGAACTGTACACCGACCTCCCGTACGGAACGGTGTGGGAGCGAACAGATTCCTATCCCGCCGAACCGCTGCCCACGAGCGACGGCAGACCGATGCCACAGGGAATCACGGCGTATCGGTCGTACCAATCCGAAAGCGCGTCGTACTTCAAGCGGAATCAAACCGAGTCGGTTCGGAATCTGAATCCATCCAAGACCGAGGTGTGTCCGGGGGCGACAAACTACGTCTACTCGAACGGCCACGTCACAATTTGTACGCGCCCGGTACGCTGACCGAGAGCGTCAGTTCGCTGGGAGACGGTATTTTATCGGTACTGTAAGGCGTCCTTCGACTGTTTCTGGGGAGCGTAAAGTGGGAAAATCGGGTGGTCTACGAGCACGAACCGCCACACGTGTATCTCGTCCGACTCGACGCGGATTCGCCAGATTTCGGCGTCGAAGCCGCGGCTTAGCGCGTCTATAGTAATGGGACTTTCAGCACATGGGGACTGCAAGGGCACCCTCTCGCCCACTGGTACCCCGAAACCATGATACGTCGGACCCAACACTCGAACGAGACGACACCAGTCGCACCGCACCATTCGACTACCCCGGCTACGCACGACAGCCGGGACGCCGACACCCACACGGCGGTGTTCTGAAATGTGTGGAATCATCGCGCACGTCGGCTCAGACCGCGCTCTCGGTCCGCTCGTGACCGGACTCGAAAAGCTCGAATACCGCGGCTACGACTCGGCCGGGGTGGCAGTCAAAAACGGGAACGGACTCGACGTCTGGAAGTGCTCGGGTCAGGTCTCGGAACTGAAAGATACCATCGACACCGTCGAGAGTAGTGCGACGCTCGGTATCGGCCACACTCGGTGGAGTACGCACGGACCGCCGAGCGACGAGAACGCACACCCACACACCGACGAGAGCGACCGTGTCGCGGTCGTTCACAACGGTATCATCGAGAACTACGAGTCTATCAAGCAGATACTGCTCTCCGAGGGCTACGAGTTCACGAGCGAGACCGACACGGAAGTCATCCCGAACCTCATCGCGTACTACCTCGACCGAGGGAACGAACCGCTCGCCGCGTTCAAGCACACGGTCGCAGACCTCGAAGGAAGTTACGCAATCGCCGTGGTCGTCGACGGAAACGACTCCATCTTCGCTGCCCGGCAAGGGTCGCCGCTCGTGCTCGGCGTCGAGCAAGACGGCTACTACCTGGCGAGCGACGTGCCAGCGTTCCTCGACTACACCGACACCGTGGTCTACCTCGAAGACGGCGACACCGTGGAGGTACGCACTGACGGCGTCGACATCGTCGACGAGAACGACCAGCATGTCCAGCGCGAGGTACAACAGGTCGACTGGCAACCCGACGAGACCGGCAAGGGCCAGTACGACCACTTCATGCTCAAGGAGATTCACACCCAACCGACGTCGCTGCAGAAGACCATCGAGGGACGAATCGACGCCGACGAGCACGTGACCGACCTCGACGTGGATTTGGACCTCACGGACATCGACACCGTGCACCTCGTCGGGTGCGGAACCTCGTACCACGCCGCCCTCTTCGGGTCGAGCATCTTGAACCGGTGTGACGTGTCGGCGCGTGCGATTCGCGCCAGCGAATACGACGTCAACACCGGAACGCCGCCGGAAAACACACTGTTCGTCGCAGTGACCCAAAGCGGCGAGACGGCAGACACACTCCAAGCACTGCGGCAGGCAAGCGACGTGGGAGCCTCGACGCTCGCCGTGACGAACGTCGTGCAGTCGACCGCAGCACGCGAGGCGGACGAACCACTTTACATCCGTGCCGGTCCCGAAATCGGCGTCGCCGCGACGAAGACGTTCTCCTCGCAGGCGGTGATGCTCACGATGCTCAGCCAGCACATCGCTCGCGTCAACGAGACGGCGACCCGCGTGAACAACGTCGGGCAACTGCTTTCGGACCTGCGAGCGCTCCCCAGTGCCGTCGATAGAATCCTCCAGTCGAGCGACGCCGCCGGCCTGGCTCAGGAACACCTCGACAAGAACGCGTACTTCTTTATCGGCCGCGGACTCGGCTGTTCGGTCGCCAAGGAAGGGGCGCTCAAGTTCAAGGAGATTACCTACGAACACGCCGAGGGATTCGCATCGGGCGAACTCAAGCACGGCCCGCTCGCGCTCGTCACCGAGCGGACGCCGGTGTTCGCAGTCTGTGCCGACGACTGCGACAAGACGGTGACGAACGCCAAAGAGGCCCAGACGCGCGGCGCACCGATTGTCGCCGTCTCGCCGCCGAGCCACAAAATCGTGGATACGGCCGACGCGCACCTCTCGGTCCCGGACATGCATCCCGTCTGTTCGAACCTCCTCGCGAACGTCCAGTTGCAGTTGCTCTCGTACTACTGTGCGACCGAACTCGACCGCGCGATAGACAAGCCACGGAACCTCGCAAAGAGCGTCACCGTCGAATGAACGCGACCGAATATCGAATCTCCGAACGATGAACAAAGAACTGTTTGGCGTGCTCGAAGACGACGGCGCGTTCGACGAACTCGCCTCACGGTCGAGTTTCGACTGGGTCGGAGCGGGCGAAAACGCGACGGTCGCGATTCGCGACCCTGCGCTCGGCTTCCCCGGTCGGTCGGCGACCTACAGTGACGAGCGAGGCTACTGCGTCCTCTGGGGTGAGGTTTTCCCCCCGGACGACGTTTCGGCTCCGCTCGCCGAGTACACACTCGACCGATACGAGGAAATCGGCCGCGATGCGTTCTCGGAACTCAATGGGTCGTTCCTCGCGTTCGTCGAACTGAACGGTGACGCAATCGTTGCGACCGACCCCATTCGAACGTGGCAGTGTTTCTACGCCGACACGCCGAAGGGGCGTGTCTTCGGGACGAACCCGAGACGAGTCGTCTCCGCGGTTCCGCACACGGACGTCGACACGCGTGGGTTACTCGAATACGTCCACATGGGGGTCGTCGTCGACGAACGGACCGTCTTCGACCAGCTCAACGCCGTCCCGTTCGACGGCTTCCTGACCGCCGACGAGGCCGGAACCCTGTCTCGGTTCATCTACGACCCGGCAGACCCCGACGAATTCGACTACGTGGACGAACTCGCCGCACGACTCGAACGTGCTATCGCCCGCCGGTCGAACTACCCGGGGAAACAGGGACTGCTCTTGAGCGGCGGCTACGATTCACGGACAATCGTCGCGCAGCATCCCGGTATCGACGTGTGTTACACACTCGGGACGCCGAACCATCCAGAGGTCGTCGTCGCCCGGAACATCGCGAACCAGTACGGCGCAGACCACGAGACGCTCGTCGCGAACGACGACTATCTCAACGTCGACGAGGGCGTCATCAAGTACTGCCTCGGGACGCGAGAATCGGTCCACGTCCACCACGCAGGATGCGACGGTAAGCTCGACGCCGACACCGTCTTCCACGGCCTGTTCTTCGACACGCTCCTTCGGGGGCACTTCCTCCCCCGGAACGTCGTCGACATCTTGGGGAACAAGTTCCCGCTTCAGGGGCTCGACCCCAACCCCAACGCGACCAAGGTGCTGTCGTCGAAGTTCGGCTATCACCCGGCGTGCGACCACGTCTTCCCCGAGTGTTACGACGAGTTCGACACGAGCATGGAGTTCATCGACGAGGTCGTCCACGAACAACTCGACAAGTGGTCGGACCGCTACGACAACATCTACGACAGCATCGCACTCGTCGGAATTCAGAATCAGCCGACGCTTCCGTTCCACTTCGAACTTTCCGACAACTACATCGAGTCGTTCGTCGCGGCCGACGCCGAACTCATCGACTGGCACCTGAAGACGCCGCCCGAAGAGCGGAACACGGAGACGATGAAGCAGGCTATGCGGAAGCTGAACCCGGACATCTTCCAGCACCGCCCGCCGGACCGCCCGCACCACTCCTTCAGGAAGAACCAGATAGAGAAGTTCCTGCGGCGGAAACTCCCCGGTGTCGAGCCGTTCAGCACGCCGTGGCCGGACATGGACGCCCAGTACGCGGAGAACGAACTCGACCGCAAACTCTTCCCTGGGTACCCCAGAATCCACGAACTCCCGGTCAGAGTCAAACTCCGCATCAACGACATCACGACGTGGATGAACTCCGCCGTCGATACGTCGCTGCTCACGCCGAACGACGTGCTCTGTCCGCCGGAGCGACTTCTCTCGAACCTCTAACCCAGCCGGGCTATTTCTGCGCCGACGGAGTTCGGGGTTCTACCGGGCCGATACTGGGCCAGCTATCGGGATGACTATCGGGCCAACTACCGGCGCGATACCTAGAAACGAACCTCTACCGAATCAGCTACTGTTAGCGGTCCTGAGAGACGGCTTCTCCGGGTTTCGTTCGTGCCCCAGCCGATAGTTTCACGCCGGGGTCGAGCGCAGTGTTGATACCCGTCTTGACACCGTCGCCGACGACGGCACCGAACTTCTTCCGACCAGTCGAAACGGCTTCGCCTTTCACCGTCATCGACACGACGTCGCCGTCGTGACGAAGGTTCGCGACGTTCGTCCCGGCACCGAAGTTCACGTCACGTCCGACGACACTGTCACCGACGTACGAAAGATGGCCGACGGTGGTCCGTTCGAGGAGCACGCTGTTTTTCACTTCGACGGCGTGGCCGACGTGGACGTCGGGTGCGACGTACGTACAGCCCCGAATGTAAGCGTTCGGCCCGACGGTCGCGCCCTCGGAGATGTACGCTGGTCCTTCGACGACGCTCCCATCGCGGATTGTGGCTCCCTCTTCGACAACGACGCTCCCCTGGATGGTCGCGTTCCCGCTGACGTTGCCCTCGACGCGGCGTTCCACGGTTCCGAGTTTCCACTCGTTCGCTTCGAGGAGTTCCCACGGGCGGCCGACGTCCATCCATCGGCTGAGCGTGACGGGCGTGACGGTGAACTCCGCGATGACTCGGTCGAGGACGTCGGTGAGTTCACGCTCGCCGCGCTCGCTCATCGGGACGTCGAGCATGTCGCGCGCGTCCTCGGGGAAGACGTACGCGCCGCCGTTGACGAGGTCGTTTTGGGGGGCCTCGGGTTTCTCGGTGATTTCCGCGACTGCGCCGTCTTCGACGTTCAACACGCCGTAGTTCGAGGGGTTGGGAACGCGGAACGAAGCGATGCTGGGCGCTTCCTCGAACAGTCTCGCGATTCCCTCGGGGTCGTAGAGGTTGTCTCCGTAGAAGACCGCGAACGGACCGTCGATGTGGTCGCTCGTCGCTCGAACGGCGTCGGCGGTACCCTGCTGTTCGTCCTGGACGACGTAGGACACCGGGACTCCCTGGTAGGATTCTCCGAAGAACTCCCGGACCTTTTGTTCGCCGTAGCCGACGACGAACACGAGTTCGTCGGCACCGGCTTCGACCGCGGCGTCGGCCGTATGGGCCGCAATTGGACGCCCCGCAACCGACAGCATCGGCTTCGGAACCTCGTTCGACAGGGGCTGCATTCGAGTACCTTTGCCGGCAGCGAGTACGATAGCCTGCATAGACTGACGTAGTCGAACGAGAGGCCTTATTATACGCAATATAAGCGGCTGGGACGGTAGAAAACCCGACTGTTGGAGAAATTAGGACCGTCGTAGGTGCGATTCATCCGAGGAGGACGTCGTGTCGCCACAGCAGGTCGCGTGCGAGAGCGACACCCCACATGACCGCATCTTCGATGTGGGTCTCTTTTCGCGTCGTCTCGACGAGGTATCCCGGGTGGTGCAGGTCGCCATACACCTTGTGGATGAACAGCGGCCGCGACCCATCGAGCGTGTTTCCGCGCTTGAAGTCGTAATACGACGGGTAGACAGACCGTTCGATGTAGTAGTTGTTGGCGAGGTCGCAGGCGTCGACCGCGTTCTGTGGGGTTGCACGGGTCGGGAAGATGGCCTGTCCGACCTTTCCGTCGTGTTTGTAAATTCCGCTCGAACTGTGGAGGTCGACGACCACGTCGGGGTCGTGTTCGAGGAGTTCGTCCCAGATTGCCTGTGCGAGCGTGCTGGTCGGGTCCGACCCGGTGGGGAACTGGCGATTGAGGTCGCCGTCTTCGGTGTATCGCGCAGCGAGGTCGACCGCCGGCCGGTTCGCGTACGGAATCACGACGAGTTTCCCCCCAGTCGGACGGAACCGGGTCATGTGCTCCGCAGCGATGTACCCCTGCGGTTCTTCACCGTGCATCCCGCCGACGACGAACGCCGTGGGACCGGGCTTCCCCGAATCGATGACGTACACGGGCGTCTCGTATTTCGTGTCCGGGAGGAGCGGGTGAATCTCGACACTCCCCTTGGAGACTCTGTCGAGACGGGTCTGGGTCCAGCCCAAGATATCCGCGTAGTTTCCGTGTTTGTGGTCCCGAAGCAGTCGAACCCGTGGCACGTCCGAAATCCCGTATCGAACGGCGTCCTCAGTCGCCGCACGGACGAGGCTGTTGTAGCGTCCCTCGTACGCGCGGTTAGCAATCTTCGTGATGTTCCGAACCCCTGCCTGGTCCATGCAGGACTCCAACCGGTCGTGCGTGTAGGTCTCGGTCGTGAAGTTCCAGAACATGAACTCGAAGAACGTCCAGAAGTTCTCCGGTTCGACGTTCCAGACGCCGTACGCGGCACGAGCAGCACGAGCCTCACCCTCGTCGTCGCCGACGAGGGGCGAGTCGAGCGAATCCGGTTGGTATGACAGGAACCGAAGTTCGACGTTGAGGTCGCCGGTGAGGACGTACTCGCGAACTATGTCTTCGAGGTTGTGCTGGACGAAGTACTGCGATTCCTCCGAGAGGAAGTTCACGTAGACGACGAGCGTCGGGTTGGTGTCGCTCGTCCCCATCGTCGGGTGGAGACGGTCGCTCAACATTGGTGCAGTTCCGACGAATCCCGGAGCGAATCCGGCAGTTGCAGTTCGAGTACCGACCGTGCCCAGTAGGGCGAGTCCGCCAGCGGCAGTCAGTATGTTTCGGCGAGTGGTTCTAGGCTCCATGAATCTTCAATTAGATGTACAATACACTAGAGTGTGAAATTCAGTCTTCATATGTTCAGCATTGAAATACCCGTGTGTGATAGTGACATTCTATTAGAATGGGTTTTAGCAGTGCGGAGAACTCGGATTGAGCGGGATGATGCGTGAAGTAGCTACACTGAGAGCGACTGGGTCGCTTGTTCGACGACCCCTACCGCCTCGTCGAAGAGGTCGTCCGCATCACTCTCAGCGCGTGCCTCTGCGGTGACGCGGACGAGGGGTTGTGTCCCACTCGCCCGGACGAGGAACCAGCCACTGTCAGTCGCGACACGGACGCCATCGCGGTCGTCGATGTCGTCGTACCGCTCGCGAACGACCGTCTCGACACGTTCGAGGACGCCGGCTTTGTCATCCGTCTCGATGCTTTCGCGCCGGAGGGGATAGGTATCGACTTCGGAGACGAGAGTGGCTAACGACCCCCGTTTCGAGACGAGTTCGGCGAGTTTGCAGGCCGCAAGCGGACCGTCAGGACAAGGTGTTTCGTCGCTCCAGACCCACGCGCCGGAGGGTTCTCCACCGAAGACCACGTCCGGTTCGGCGCACTTCTCGGCGACGAACACGTCACCGACGCGGGTTCGAACGACGTCTGCACCGACCATCGCGAGCGCGTCGTCGACCGCGAGACTCGTATTTACGGGCACGGCGATTCGGTCGCCTTCGGTGGCCGCTTCCCGCCCGAACAACGCGAGGAGTGTGTCGCCGTCGACGAACGTTCCGTACTCGTCGACCGCCATCATCCGGTCTGCATCGCCGTCGTGGGCGATTCCGAGGTCTGTGCCAGTCAGGGCAACGTGAGTCTGAAGGTCGTGACACGTCTCTGCGGTCGGTTCACTGGGTCGGCTTGGGAACCGCCCGTCGCGCTGTCCATTGAACGTCGTGACCGAACAGCCGAGGTCGGCGAGGACGTCTGCGGTGAGTCGTCCAGTTCCGTTTCCGATGTCGACGAGGACCGAGAGAGAGTCTTCAAGCTCGATACTCTCGCGGAGTGCCTGTCGGTGGCGGTCGCCGATGTCTCGGTGTCGTTCGCTGCCGACGCCGTCCCAGGCCGCGAGTTCGTAGTCTGACTCCCGAACGCGGCGCTCGATTGCGTTTCGCCTGTCAGTGCCGAACGCGCGGCCAGATTTCGTCCACAGTTTCACGCCGTTGTCGGTCGGAGGGTTGTGCGAGGCGGTCACGACGGCGCTAGCGTCGGCGTCGAACCACTCGGCAGCCCGCGCGACAGTCGGCGTCGGGTGTGTTCCGACGCGAATCACGTCTGCCCCACATTCGAGAAGCCCGGCCGCGAGTGCGTGCTCGAACACGACGCCACTCTCTCGTGCGTCGCGTCCGACGACGACGCGGTCGTATCCTTCACTCCCGAGCGCACGGCCGATTGCGACCGCAAGTTCCGCCGTGACGTCTTCGCCGACTGTTCCGCGGACACCGCTGGTTCCGAACATAGTTCGGACGAAGAACTCCACATTCCTTACTATGATATCAGTAAGGAGAAGAGATGGGAGGGGAGAGTAGCCCAGCCACGCGCAGTGGCAGGCTCTGGCACCCTGACAGCCCCAGTTCGCAGGTCGGCACGTACCGGAGGGGGGACGGTGTGTGTCGACCCACGTCTATGATGTGCAGGCACCACCATTACTATCAGGAGACTAGAACCGGGGGTCGACAGTGGTTGGGTGGGGAGTAATCGCTTGATAACGACAGTTTCGGGGCTTATAGAGTCCTTTAACCGAAGCAACAATCTGGGTGGTTCATGTGTGACGGACTCGTGTCGGCAACCATGGATGTACACAAATTGACCGCGATTCAACGCGATTTGCTCTTCGTTGTGAGCGGGATGGACGAGTCTTCGGGGCAAGCAATCAAATCGGAACTCGAACAGACCCAGGGGCGAAGCCTCCTTGCGGGGCGGGTCTACACGAACCTGAACGAACTCGTGGACAGTGGTCTCATCGACAAAGGCAGTCGGGATGGCCGGACCAACGAGTATTCCCTCACAGAGGAGGGACGCGAAGCGGTCAGGAATCGTCAGCGCTGGGAGAAACGCTACGTGAGACAAACGGCTTGACCACGTCTGTTTCGTGAAAGTGAACTATCAGCATCTGTGCGGGACGATTTCGGCCTGTGAGGGGGTGGTTTCCTTACCCTAAAAATAATAAACAGCAGTTGCGGGCAATGCCCTGTCGATGTCAGAACGACAGTCGAACCGGAGGCGGTTCCTCCAACTGACCGGTGCAGCAACACTCGCAGGACTCGCTGGCTGTTCGGGTGGTGCGGCCGAGCAACGCCAGACAGCAGGGGCTACGACGGCGACCGAGACGAATTCGACGACATCGACGGACACGGCAACCACCACTCCACAGGACGAACAGAACGGTCCGCGAAAGGGTGACGACCTGCCGAAGGACACCAATCCCTCCGACGGGTACCCACCGGAGTTCGACACCGTGCCGGAAGAGCGGGCAATCGACACGAGTTCGTACGACACGGTCGTTCGCGAAATCGACGAGACGTCCGTCGAAGTGCCACTCGTGCCAATCGAAGACGCCTACTACTGGTATGCGCGAGGGGAAGCCCGCTTCGTCGATTCACGCAGCGAGACCAACCACGACGTGTCCCACATCTTCGGCTCGGTCCTCAGCCCCGCACCAGATGGTCGGGCGTACGACCCCACGGAAGACTGGAACAAGGCAGACCGCGTCGTCACCTACTGTCAATGCCCACACTACCTCTCCTCGCTTCGGGCGGCGGCACTGCTCAATGCAGGGTTCGAAGAGGTGTACGCTATCGAAGAAGGCTACGAGGCCTGGCTCGACCGGGACTACCCACTCGCGGGGAGCGACACCAGCCACACCTACGATGTGCGAACTATCGACGGGAAGACGAGCCAAGGCGACGCGAACGGAACGGTCTGGGCGTTCCACCCGCCGACCGGCCAAGTAGAAGCGACCAAAATCGACTCGGATGGGTCGTACACGCTCGAACTTCGATTCGTCCAAGTGGACGCACAGAGCACGATTCAAATCGAGACGCCGAGTTACGCCATCCAAGCACCACTCGGTGAGGTGACGAGCGGGACGGTCACTGCAGACACCGGGTCATCAGTACCGGCGACGAAAACGACTGGAACGAACTCGACGGACGCGACGAACACGACGTCGGCATCGACGAACACGACGAACACGACATCCACATCGGTCCCGACGAACGCGACGGCGACTGGCGACACCACGGCGACCACCAACACGACATCCGACGACGCGACGAGTAGTCTGTCGGACCCGTGGCAGTGGAACAGCTAGGCGCTCACCAGTTGCGGACAGACAGAACAGTGTCGTCAGCTGTCGCGCTCTCGTTCAATAAAGCGCCCCGCCGGTCGGTACCTCCTTCTCGGGAGTGACGAGGACGGGGTTGCCATCGTCACCAGGGACGCCCACAGTCAACGCCTCGGATTTGAAGCCCGCAATCCGAACCGAACCCAGGTTCGTTGCACAGAGTACTTGGGTCCCGACGAGTTCGTCGACGTCGTGATGATAGCCGAGTTGGGCGGCCGATTGGAGTGTCTCGTCACCGAGGTCCAACCAGAGTTTGACCATCTTCGGCTTGTTCGTCTCGGGGAACTCGGTTGCCTTCTGGACGGTGGCGACGCGGATTGTCACGTCGAAGGGGGATTCGGTCATGGAGAGTGAATACGAACGTCCAATGCGTAAGTCCCACCGGTCACTGCGAAACACGCTGTTCGACTGGATGTGACTGAAACGACAGTGGCGGCTCGAACGAACTACTCGACGGCGACGTGTTACGACTCTGGGAGATCAACACTATAGCTAGAAAATATAGATATGAAGTATAGCTATAAATTATAAGTGTGCTTTTGATATTACTTTCCATATCATCTAGGAGGGCACTGTCTAGGTACGGCCAGTTTGAGAAGCAAGAAGATCGCTTCCATCATTCGTGGGTGGGCAGTCACGGAAGCGTCCACGGGAAGTTCACACAATTTGTGCAATACTATGATTTTCAGAACCGCATCAATCGCTCGATGGACGAACACCGGTTGAGGAGGTCACTAACTAACAATGCCCTATTTAATGACTATAAACAATCTAGTGTAGCGGACATTTCTTCGACCTGTTCTTCATCGTCATCAAATAGCAATATTTGGCGCGTAGCCATCTCTCCTGTGTTCAGGTCAGCTAGTTCAAAATAAACCCCAAGCGCAGAATCTGGAACATCCGGACCAAAACTCGGATTATTAGCAGAGGGTGTCTCAGTAACCCCTACAAAAACATCTTCGTTATCACTCGGGAGGGTTTTGTTCTCATTCGCCATTGGTTGTTCAGACTCAGATGTACTGTTCGCACTCCAGCGGGCGACGGTCTCGTTATCTGGTGCCTGGACTTCGATCCTAGTAATAACCTCTGTATTGATCCACAACGTTATCTGGAAACAACTATTGGCTGTCCACCGGCTACAGCTGCCTCCTTTATTGACATTGTTGCTCGTGGTGCCAANATACATATAAATGTGATCCTCTTCTTCGTTATGATCATACGATAGTGAGCAATCTGGCCCATTACTAAACGGAGCCATACATCCTGAAGAGACTACAGTAAGGCCAGTCGCGAGAATAGCCCGTCGAGATGGCAAATATTGATTAGCCACGTTGAATACTTTAATTGAGCAACATGAAAAAGTATGGGATATAATACTTCCTTCATCCTAAATAGAGATTCCACACCGACTCCGTTATGAACAGACTGGGAAGGCCATTGTCAATTCCACGACTTTAGTCGTATTATGGCACCGCCTAGTTACGCCAGTTTGAGGAACAAGCAAGTCGTTGAGTTAATTGGGTAGAATGCTTGCAGACCTGCTCAGCGAGTGCTTTGGGACGGATTTAGAAGAGACTTGGGAGCGTGAGCGGCCAGCGATGGCCCAAGTCGCGGCGCGAGTTTGTGGGCTCGAAAGATGCAAGCCTTCGAACGTTTGCGAGGCGCAACGCGTCTCGTTCGCATCTCTCAGAATCAGGGATTCTGCGGACTCACCGGAAAACGCTGGTTTCCGAGACACGAAAAACTGGAGGAGGTCCGCCAGAGTGTTTGCCGTCCAGCATCGCCTTCACGTTCAAATCTTTGACCGCCACAAGGACGGACTCCCGGGCGTAGTACGCCGAGAGTCTGTGCAAGAAGTCTCGGCGCTTCTGGCGGCGGTCGGTGACGATTCGCTGCGCCATCGTTGTTTCTCGTAGTTGTTCGAACCCGTGCTGTTTGCGTGAGAGTGTCCGTTGCCCGCGTTCCAAGTGTTCACACTCGTTGGAAAGGCTCGCAGGCGGGGCGGGAGGTTCACGGTTCATTTGGACGCCGAGCGTGACGACCACTCGCCCGTCAGCTCCTTTTTGGCCGTGACCTGCGTGTGCAAGGACAACCTGCCGTCGACGTCAGCGTTCGTTACCGTCTCCGTGGAGGGCAAGTACCGTTCCGGCACCATAGGACGCCGGACTCGGCCCGGCCTGAACAAACACTCGGTCCCCCACCACGGCCGGAGAAGTCAGCCCCCCATCGACGCTCACCGACCAGGCCAGGTTGGGTCATTGACCCGAACCTCGGGTTCGAACCCCCCGTGTGACCGGGTGTGCGTCCAAACTGCGCCCAGCTGTGTTGCTCGCCGGGAAGCGGGCCGGTCGTCGTCTCGGCAGTCCGGGGCCAGCCTCCGCTGAACCGGCTGGTTGAGCAGCCGGCCAGAGCGGCGCCACCGGCAGCCCCGGCAGTAGCGAGCACTCGGCGTCTCGTATGAAGGAACACTATCACTACTGCTGGAGCCGAGAAGATAATGCTGTCTGTTGAAATCCGCAATCAGGGATCAGGTTCAGAGCCCGTGCTGCATACAGCGCGCAAGCCGATCACGTAGTATTCTTGGCCTCGGTGCTACATACAGTAAGACAACTTAGCCAGTAGCTGTACACGTTCACTCTTTGGTTCGCTTTCTCAATCCGGTGACGGGCTCTCTTGCCCGAAATACATCTGAAGGGCAGAGACACACCAGCGTGACTAGACAGTGCCACAGAGCCACTAGTTTCAATTTAAAATGTATCGTGATGACCCAATCACTCCCGCGTAATTCGATCCTTTACGACATATGCGGTTAGTTCTCTCGAATACGATTTTTGATCAATATCTAAACTTGATATTACTTTTCGAGGGGTCACCGCAACCAACTGGTTGAATTGAATTTCTTGTTCAGAGCTATCCAACTGATTCATATCGACCGATACTAAGACTGATTTGCTAGGTCCAGATGTGATCGACAAATAATGTGGAACTTGTTCAAATTCAGATTCTAACTTGCCTCGTACGGCATTTGATGCCAACAACCCTGTCTTTGTCATTGCCCAACTATCAAATTCTGTCTCATCGTAGACTGGCTTTTGATCAGACTTTCTATTACTTGTTGTTACAGATTTGTATCCCGATATTATTTTAACAGTGTTGTTTTTGGAAACATAAGTTACGTTAGTTTGACTGAAATCCTTATGCACTTCAATTGTCTCGCCTTCTCCCTGCATTCTTTTGATATCACTGCTGTCTTCATTGTCATTCCCATTGGTGTCTTGTTGTGTTGGTCCAATGCATCCCGAGATCGACGTGGCCCCGGCTAATATTGCAATGAATTTTCTACGCGACTTCATGGCAGATTATTGAAAACAATTGGCGATAAGTTTTTTGGCTCCCCGATTCGCGAATTAGACTACACTATACAATTAAATTGTTCTTGGATTTTTTCTAGTGCGAGAGCACCAGCCTGGTTGTTTTTATTGGTCCAATTGTGGACACCCCACAACCAATAATCTCCATCTTCAATGTCATAATGGGGTCCTCCAGAGTCACCCCCTTCTGACTCTGCGTCTGTATAGAATGATTTCCGTTCATCATTAAACTTTTCTGAGATTGAGGGTCCAGAATCTACACCAGTTGTTCTTCCCCGCCGGAAGATTTCTTCGAATGCTCCTTCTGAGGTCATCCAGTCCCAAGATCGGATCCCAGTANTAGATTCTGTTGTGTATTCATCGTCTAAGTCAACGAAGTGCGGAGTCCAATCCGTATTCAGGGTACAAAGCCCTGCATCGAAACCATTGCAGGTGACACATTTATCTTCTACAACTTCCCCGATAACGCTGCTCCTCGTTCCAGATGGTTGCACAACGTCCGAGTGGTACTCACCATTCGTGCAGTAGTCATCATCGTCATCGGTCTCATACATTAGGAGATGGCCTGATGTTAATAATCGTCTTTCTTTGGCATCTTTATCCCAGACCGTACAACAAGCAGTTCCTGCCACACCTAGCCACCACAGAACCTCATACCGACCCCAACGCCCACGGACCACATCAGATACCCCAGCAAATATGGATAATTCAAATCAGGTGAATACGGTACCGGTACGGCCTCAGTCGAACAGATTACCCACACATCACAACGGATACGCAGACTGCCCAACAGCCACCACGTATGCGCAGCTCCATCACCACAGAGCTCCTCCTATTGATCGCAATTATCGCCCTCTACGAGATTGGAACCGACCTACACAGCACCCCCGACCAGACAGCACTCTGGCTTTGTGTCATCAGTGCAGGCGTGGTGACAAGCGATCCTATCGCCACCCACATTCGAAGTGACTGAAACTGAGGGTTACCTCAACAGCCCCAGTTGCAAGTGTGACAATCGGGACGACAACAACGAATTTCGTATCAAATAAAGCAGGCAGCATGATTCAGATAGATCGAGCAAACAGATAGTTTCGGACAGCCCCCTAAACGAGGGCCAAGTACCCAAATCCGACAGGTAGGTCTTTACGAAATGAGACCGAATTTTGGCACGTCGTGGAATACTCTATAGTTGTATTCGCCGCAGTCTTAGCAGCGAAGGCGTTCGCAGCCCTGTTGTTCGCTGGCTTCGTCGCACATGGGTCGGAAGGCGGGTCAAAGCTTTTACCCGTAATCATCGCCTGTGGACTGTCATCGATACTTATTGGTGCGTATGTACAGTTCCGACCAAGCGCGACAGGGAAGATAGTCGCATACCTCGACTTTAGCCTGCAGTTCGTCGTTCTCCTCTGTGGCGGCGTCTCTCTGTTGAAAACCCGCTCGAAGGTGAGGGCGATGATGTTCGTACTGGTGTCGCTCTGGATGTACTCCACGTTAATGGTCATGATCCCGTTCTACGGAACTGGACCATAGGGAGGAGTGGTAGGTCTATGTGCTGTCGTAGAAGGCCCAAGTTCCTCCATGAGAAGAGTATTCCTCGGTTGTGTTCCCAACGTACGTCGTCTCCACGTTTATTCACTGGTGAGTTCATGCATTCTGCGACGCCGTAAGATGATAGACTGCATACTGATTATCCACCGTCCCGGCAGTCACACAGCAGCCATCAGACGTCAACATGACTGGTGAGGTGATCGGACCAGCAAAGGAGACCTGGTCGACGACCCGCTCTTCCTCACGGGAGACTCTGTAGAGGGTGTCGTAGCCAGGAATAAAGAGACTCGACTCGGTAACGACTGGTTGGAACTGCGCCACCGCGTTCGAGCTCCATTCGACAGCACCAGTAGCCGCGTCTCGAACGGTTGTCTGGCCAGATTCCTCACTAGACACAACCAGAGACGAGCCACTCGGTGTCAGGGCAGGGGGTGCAGAAATCCCACGTATCGTACGAGACCAAACCGGAGACCCATCAGTTGGTGCAAGCGCTTCAAGCACACCGGCGACAGAATCGACGTAGTAGACAAACTCGTCTGAAACGACCGGCACACTCACACTGGAAACGTCGGTTCGGAACCACTCCTGTTCGCCAGACTCCCAGTCAAGTGCCGACACCGAATGCTTGTCTTTGTATTGTGAACTGACGAAGATCCTGTCGGAATCACCGGAAATCGCATACGGTGTCCGCAGCTCGGGTGACGTCCAGCGTCGAGAGCCAGACTGCGCATCCAGCGCGACAACACGGCCATCGGAGACGACTGCCAGTGTCTCGTCATGCAGGAGCTGGGACATGTACGTCCCACTAGCGCCACCATCAAACTCCCACAAGATAGTACCGGTATCGCGATAGACGGCAGTTGTATGACCGTTTCCCGAGAGAATCACTACATTCCCGTATACCGAGGGCGTCGTGTAATCGACGAGGCCATCAATGCTCCACACCTCCGTCTCAGTCTGGATGTCACGGAAGACAGTCCGCGCAGTCGTGGCGTCCGTTCCCTCGGTTGCAACCGCGAGCTGGCCGTCCACAACCGTGGGGCCATCGTCTCGATCGTCTCTCCCGACTGTGAGTATTCGTTCCGCTTGGAGTGGGCCATCAGGAAGTGAGACAGCAGTACTACTAGTAAACTGCCGGTCATGACCCACCCGTGGCCACAGTGTGTCTGCAGAATCAAACGACGGCGAGGGTCTCGGCTCTTGATTCATCGACATCGAACACCCAGCGAGCGGAAGTGAGAGTGTGGCCGCCGCCATAAATGCTCGCCGCGAGAGGTTGGGTACCCTCATTAGCTTTCATTTAGTGTCAGTGTAAAAGGAATTTGCGGCTAGTCAGCAGTCACACAGACCAATACGTCGGCCCAACATCGGTTTCTTCGTGCTTGTCGGCATCCTCGTAGTCGAAGTAACCGGGAGAGAACCAGCGCCACATGGCATCGTCTAATTACGTACGGGCGCGTATCTCCCTGAACACGAGGGGTGAGCGCCCGCTGCCAACAGATGATCTGAATGCCAACGTCGAAACAGTCCGCACACCCCAAAGACAAATCGGATGGGGCTCCAGAGGTGGAAGTCTCCATTGACTTCTTTTCCAAATGTTACAAACCAATACGATTGAGAGATCGAAACCACTGCTCACAATCTGGGCTGTGTCCACAAGATGGGGAGTACCCACTGGCCGAAAAATGTTCGATGATTAATGTAAATTCGTCAGCATCCATGCGTCAGAGTGCAGTATGTCAGAAGACAAGAACCCTGATCAGTCGAAAAGTCGGCGTCGGTTCCTGAAAGCAGCTGGCGCAACCATCGGAGCCAGTGTGATTCCAGCAACCGCTTCTGCAAAGAGCACGGACAGCACGGCGAAAAGCGATGACCAACTCTCTGCGGATATGGTCAAACTCGGGAAGCCCGAAACCGCCCGTGAATTCGTCAGAAAAACGGTTCATACCAGCGATACAGACAATGTCAGCCAGGCATACAGTAATCTCTCCCCCGAACAGGTCGATCTCGTACGAGATGCATATGACGACCTTTCGTCAGCAGAACTCACCATCACGTCGGCCTCAAAGAGCAATGGGTTCAACATCGCAAGCACGGGAAGTGCAACCTATAGACGGTTTACTGCCGGTCAAAAGGCATACACTTTCACGGTTGGAATTGACTACGACGTTAGCGGGGGAGATATCGTCGACGGTACAACAACCGCAAACTTCGATTGGTGGACATCGTCCATCTGGCACTATGAGAGAATTAAGAAAGGAGAACCCCATGAGACGACCGATGACTCAACTGGCTACACGGCAATCGGCCAGTTCATGAACTCTGTTGGTGGCGTCGAACTCGACACTGAATACCCAAAGATCGAGATTACTGGGGATTCAGATGGCAATATTGATGCTGAGAAGACGCTCCTCGAATCAGTATAATCACAAGAGGCCCCGCACCCGCTAAGCCATACAGCATCTACTTTTTTCGGAGGCCGACCCAACAGAGAACCGGTACTTATGAGAAATCATACATATGACGTAGGAGTGATGCGTCTGTCCCCGCTCATCCACCGTGAATTTGCCCTCCTTGCCCGCTCAAAATGGCTATGGCTCTTTGCCGTCCCTGTACTCTGGATCGGACAGAATCACCTCACTCCCAGACTTACGCCCGACCCGTGGTTCGGGGTCGCAGCTGCCTCGGAAGCTGTCACCGCCGTGAGCTTCGCCGCAATTATCGTCTGTTTCCGTTCGATTATCGGCGAGCGAGAGTCCGGAAGTATTCGCCTGACGGCTGGGTCACCACTCTCGCGGACAGCCCTCGTCGTTGGCACCGCGCTTGGTCGTGGGTTCGCCCTCGTTCTCCCTGTCGGGCTCGGTGTCGTTGGGATCATCGCTCTCAGCTGGGCTCGTCACGGGCCGCCATCATTCACAGTCCTCGCTGGGTTCTGCTTGCTGGCCGTGCTCTTGGTCATCACCTACACGAGTCTCCTGACTGCCGTCTCCGCCGTCACGTCGAGTACGATTCGCGCAGCAGCGGTCAGTATTGCCCTTGTCTGGCTGCTCGGTGTCGGTGACCGGTTCTTCACGGCACTCTATGGGGTCGTCACCGGCCACCCGGTCGATGTGGTTCACCCACCCAGTGACCCAGTCTTGTTCCTTGGCCTGCGACTGTTCCCTCTCAACGCCTATCGGGCTGTGGTCAACTCCGTGCTGGGGCTGCCAAATACGCATGCGTTTTTTGCACGGGCAGTCCAGTCGTTGCACGCCCAGCAACCTGGCTTTGCTGTGGGACAGGTCTTCGGACCAGCCCCGCCGTTTTACCTCACTCCGTGGTTCGCGCTCCTCACGCTCGTCGGCTGGTGTGTCCTCCCACTGGGTCTCGCAACACGGCAGTTCCAGTCCCATGACCTGCCGACGCCAACCGCAGCGCGGTGGATGCCTCTCAGCACGGTCGTCCCACGTCGGCTCCGGAGGTACTCCTCCGACCTGTGTCGCGCGCCATTCGCTGTGTTTCGCACCTGTGTGTCTCGAGTAGGCAATCGTCCATCTCCGGGGTGGGAACTAATCGCTCATCGCGACTTCACTGTCCATACCCAGTCGCTCGCCCCTCCCGTGCTGTTCAGTCTGACACTCGTGGCTGTCCTCTGGCAGCTCCACTCAATCACCCCAGACGCCCACCACAGACTGGGGGCGAATGTGATACTTGCCGCGTTTCAATTTCCGGTTGCCACCGTTGGGCTGCTGGGGTGTTTCTTCCTCGGGATTCGATCGATCGTCCAGGAGCGAGAATCTGGGGCCGTCCGGTATACCACTGGCATTCCAGTCTCCCGAGGCAGTGTTGTATGTGGCAAAATCATCGCGCTGTCGTTTGCTGTTGGGGCCCCACTTGTGTACGGCCTCGCTGTGGGTGGGCTTGTTGGGATCGTCCAGTATGGACTGCCCACGCCGACGGCGGTTCTCGGCGTCCTCTGTGCAACACTCCTCTATCTTGGAGTGAGCGCAGCACTCTTCATTGGACTCTCGACACTCAGTTCGACCAGCACCCGTGCGGTAGCCCTCGGATTTGCGTCCCTTCTGGTCTCTTTCTTCTGGCCGTTCGTCCATCGAACCGGTGCCAAAGTGTTCGTTGGCCCCTCGTATCCCTTTTACCAACCACCACCAGATACAGTGTACTTCGTAACCCGACGACTCTGCCCCCAACAGCTCTTTTATGTGCTGTCGAACTGGGCCGTTGGCGTTGGGAACGCGAGCACCGACTACGCACAGGCGCTGGCGATCCAGCAGGCGGCCGCAGATCCGAGTCATACACTTATTTCACCCGGACTCGTCGCCGACGTGACGTTTGCGTCCCACCCACTACCAGTTCTCCTTGCGCCATGGGTCGCGGTTCTGCTGAGCTGGCTCTGGATCTGTGTGCCCGCCGCACTCGCCGTGTATCGCTTCCGAACGATCGACCTCACCTAACGACACACGCTCATGCCTGCAATTCAAACCACGAACCTCACGAAACAGTACCCCAGCACTGTCGCACTCGACAGCCTCGACCTGACGGTTCCATATGGATCCGTATACGGACTCCTCGGTCCGAATGGCGCCGGAAAGTCGACGACAATCGACCTGCTCATGGATTATATCCGCCCGACACGTGGTCAGGCACGTGTCCTTGGCCTCGATCCACACACTGACCCAACGGCCGTCCACAGTCGGGTTGGGATTCTCCCCGACCGGTTCGGCGTCTATGCGACGCTCACTGGCCGGCAGCACGTCGAATTCATTATGGATGCCAACGGCGTCGACGACGATCCTGATGCATTGCTGGCCCGGGTTGGGCTTGCGGATGCTGCGGAGACGGTCGCGCGGACCTACTCAAAGGGCATGCAACACCGACTTGGACTTGCGATGGCCCTCGTCGGGGCGCCTGAGCTCTTGATCCTTGATGAACCCTTCGCTGGCCTAGATCCACACGGTGTTCGACTCGTTCGTGAGCTCATCGCTACCGAGACAGCGCGCGGTGCTACTGTCTTTCTGTCCAGTCATCTTCTCGACCAGGTCGAACGTGTGTGCGACCACATCGGGTTGCTTGCTGACGGCCGCCTTGTCGCTGCCGGCACGCCGGCCGCGGTTCGGGAACAGGCGGGTGTCACCCCGAAGCTCGTAGTCACGCTCGACGCGGGTTCTTTCTTGTCCCAGCAGGTCACCGAGCGGGCCCGCGCAGTTGCTGGCGTGTCGACTGTCGCGTTCGATTCTCAGCACCGGTTGCACGTTGCCTGTGACGATCCGGACGCCCAAATCACGGTACTCAACGCTGTTGGGGCGGTCGCATCGATTAACTCATTTGAGGTGGCTCACGGGACGATTGAGGAGGCATTTGTTGCGATGGCTGAGTCAGCACCGTAGCCGTCGCATCAAAGCCAAAAGGGTTCTGCCCTCCCCAGACAGCGGAGAAGGATAGCAGTGACCCTATGCCTGGACTTTCGTATACCGTCTGCTACAGTCGGAGTACTCGTCAAACAGTTGCTGAGCGTGCTCAATGGATTCAGGAGTCGTATTTTCCAAAATTCCATGTAGACCACCATCAGGTCGATACACACTCAACCACATCGTAGATGAGTCGACAATAGTCACCCCATACTGTGGCAGCTCAGTAGCGGAGCGGATACGAACAGAATACTTCTCGAAAATCTTGAGCTCGCTGGCGTATTCATCTTCAAGAAGCGGGAGAAGATCCCGATGCACTAAGAGTTCAATGTCACTACCACCCTCTGCCCTCTGACAAAGGAACTTGAGTTGCTGCGGAAACAGGACCGGAAACATTGCCTGAATTTGGTCACTAGTTGGATCAGGCGAGAAATGCCTAAACGGGGCAACTGGCGCACGTTGGTCTGACAACACCACAGTAGCACCTCGAAGGAGCTCAAGACTAACTGCTGATTCCGCAGGCAGAATTGAGAGGAGATCCTTTGCATTAGATAAAGTCTCAAAGGACTGGGCTATTGCAAGGAACTCCTGATACGCGAGCTTCCCAAACCTGGTGAATTCACTGTAGCCGCGGCGACGGTGAAGGATGTTCTCGTCTTCCAATTCACGGACTGCCCGGTCAATAGTGGTTCGTGACGAATTCAGATTCTCATGGAGATCTCGCTTATCCTGAACACCATCAGATATCTGTTCTAAGAGACGATGACGTGAAATCATTGTCCTCAACGCTGACAGGGAGGGCACTATTTCCATACAGGACCGATCCGTACGGAGTGCATTATTCAATTCCCTAACTCAAAATATCCAGTTGCTTGGAGAAGTATTATAAACAAGTTTCGAAAACCATATAATAAATTATTGTCTCTTATTGGTACGTGTATAGATCGACCCGAGGTAGTAGACGACTTAAGACCAGATAATGTCGATACAAGAGTCTATTAAGTACACACCACGGTAGCTGGTGGTGTGGAAAGAGGCTTCATAGTAGCCACGAACTCGATCCAACCGAGTAAGTAAATAATGTCAGTTGACATTTATCATTCATGTCACTTCTGCCCGGACCCAAGCCTTCGATCAATTCATCACAACACGGGGCAATTGCTATCTACCACGTCCAAGATCTTGTTAATGAAGAGGCGGACAAATTGTTTCGAGCATTGGGGGCAAAGCAGGCGAGAACCATATTACAAGAGGCCTATGACGATGCAGATACTGCCTCAGGTCTGGCCGGTCGCCTTAGTACGTCCGTCCAAAGCGTCAGTTATCACCTTGAAAAGCTAGAAACAGCGGGTCTCATCCGCGTTGCTGGAACTCAATATTCTTCTCGAGGAAGAGAGATGGACGTATACGCACCAGGGAACAACCCAATTGTGTTTTGCATTGGGGCTCACTCTCGCCAAAGGGGTTTGTACAGTATATTAAAGCATTTCTCCAGCAGTTTTGTAATTGTTACTGCCATCTGGATTATTACTCACACACTACTATCCAGATGACCCCTATAGGTATTCAACCACCCAACGACTGGTTTCCGAACCACAGACAGGACCGTTCGTTGCCAGTCATGGTCACTGGCCGACCGTCAACACGACGTACTTAGAGTCCCCACCACCCTATTTTTTAAATTCAGTTGACAATTATTACTAATAAAGTGACTTNAGTCATGGTCACTGGCCGACCGTCAACACGACGTACTTAGAGTCCCCACCACCCTATTTTTTAAATTCAGTTGACAATTATTACTAATAAAGTGACTTCTAATTCCCAGAAATATGATTGTTTAACGCGATCGTTGATGATCCAGTTCAACACATACAAGGAGGAAACCTAACCAGACTCAAGAGTGCTAAACGATGACCCAAGTGGTTGAGTTTCTCGGTAAAACGACAGGGTGAGAAAAAGTCACT
>NZ_AOLI01000018.1 GCF_000336955.1 Haloferax larsenii JCM 13917
TGTTTAACGCGATCGTTGATGATCCAGTTCAACACATACAAGGAGGAAACCTAACCAGACTCAAGAGTGCTAAACGATGACCCAAGTGGTTGAGTTTCTCGGTAAAACGACAGGGTGAGAAAAAGTCACTGTCTAGTTGGGGTCAGTTTGAGGAACGAGCAGGTCGGTGAATGAGTTTGGGATGTCGCTGGCAGACCTGCTCAGCGAGTGCGGTACGACGGAGTATGAAGAAACGTGGGCGCGTGAGCGGACGGCGACATACTGCGTCCCCGCCGACCATCCAACCTGCTGTGAGACGAAGACAGCGCCCACTCCCGCAGGAGACTCCAACAGGGGCACACACCACGAGCCGACGACTACCGCGTGATCGTGGTCGGTCGGAACCGTCCCAGCAGGGACTTCCTGCAGACCTTACTTTCGGGGTGAGTCCTGCGCCATACGCTTCGCCACCCCTCGTAGAGGCGACAGACACTCCAGGATACTTCTTTAGTGATCTAGCTACCAATAATTGACATTCAATAATCAATTCTGAGTTACAGTTACAACAGTACTACCGTCACAGAATATGAATGACACAACGGCACTGTCTAGTTAAACCAGTTTGAGGAACGAGCAGGTCGTTGGATTAGTTGGTCATGACGCTCGCAGACCTGCTCAGCGAGTTCTTTGAGACGGATTTAGAAGAGACTTGGGAGCGTGAGTGGACAGCAACGTTCACCAGAGCAGAGCTCTCATGCAGCCCATCAGAACGCGGAGCGTTCTGAGGACGCCCGTCAGGGTGTTCGCCGTCCAGCTTCACTCGACCGGTTGTTCACTTAGAGAGGCAAAAGAAATTCTTCGGTCACTCGGCGTTAAACGGTGTCACCAAGCCGTTTGGCAGTGTATACATCGACTGTCTGATATCAGATACAACCCGCCTAGGGCGACGCCGACGCGGGGTACAATGGACGAGACCGCTGCCAAAATAATGGCGGGCGGTCTTGGTTGTCCGCTGCAATAGACACCGAAACAACGTTGATTTGTGACATCGAATTGTTTGGACGACATGCGAATAACCCGGTAGCTGCGTTTCTCCATAGACTCAACGAGAAACATGATTGTTCAGAGACTGGGTCCCTGGCAGATTTCTTTGGCTATTGGACATCTATCATCGGATTAGATTCGAATGTTCGGGCCGGCTACACAGACCAAAGCCTGATTGAAAAGTTGTTTCAAACGTCCAAATGAAGGTCGAAGGTTTCCACAACTCATGAGTGGGCAGGGCTGGTCGTCCGCCAGTGTCTTGCTTAAAATATGAATTATTATGACTTTCAGCCACCGCATCAAGCACCCGACAGACGAACACCAGTTGGGAGGTCATTAACGAGACAGTGTCTCCAGTATAATAATAATCATTCACTGATATTCCAACAGTGACACTCATGGATGGGTTCGGCAAGTGCGTAGACGGGTACGTCGACGTTCGAGACCAGTTGTCGCGGTACGTGTTGGACCGTGCTGAGGACCACTTTGCAGCCGAACGCGTCGAAAAGCGGGCTCTCGACTCGCGGAGCGAATTCGAAACACGACGAGAACAAGTCCGGGAGACGTTTCTGTCGAGCATCGGCGGGTTACCCGAGCGAATGGACAATCCATCGGTCGAGACAGTCAAGCGACTCGACCGAGACGAGTATTCGGTCGAGTCGGTCGTCTTCGAGAGTCGACCGAACTTCCACGTGACCGCAAACTGTTACGTGCCCGATGGCGAGGGGCCGCACCCCGCGGTACTCTTTGCTGTGGGCACCTCGACACGCCGAAAACAGGTTTCACGACGCGAGGTGCGAACTCAACCATTTCGACTAGCGAGCCGACACAGATAGTACCAGAATCGGCGCCTATCACGCACTGTACACTGCGGCCATCGCAGAGAACGTCGGAGGAGCGAACTTCGGGACCTCGGCCCCAGTTTCGTCGAGATGGCAACCGAGTCGGACGTTCCGTTTCGCCCACAACTCACCGTGTTCGACGTGGTCGGTGTGTGCGACGTTCCACACGTTGCCGCCACCCTCGACGAACGGGGTGTGCCCATCGAGACAGAGTGACGAACGGCGGGGGTATTCTCAAAAACACGCACTGAAGCCATACAGTTCACCTACACAGTTCACCTATACTGTATAGCTATAACAAGTGGCTATATTATATGGCCTGAATCTAGCTATACTCTACGGCAGTATCCCGCTGTGCTGCTGTACCTGCGGAGCACCGTGATTATTCGTTCCGACAGGTCCACCAACGAAAAATCGAGGGCACAAAGACTGGATAGTCTCCTGTAGGATGGCGCGCATTTGAGCCGGCCACAGCAATAGCCAACAGCCATGATTCATCCCCAGAGTCCATAGCCGCAGCTAACAACTGTAGTTCACACCAGTAATGTATAGCTATACCCCACACACATATTTTACAACTATATTTCCCACCTATGCCGCACAGCTATATTTTCCACCTATATCCAACAACTACACTCTACACCTACACCTCACACCCCTAGTCTGCAGATTAGCGTCCCAACTATGGTAGACACTAGACCAGATAACTGAGCCACGAACGATACCGCTCTACAGCAGTATTGCCCAAAAGTTGTAGGTACAGACCGTATCTGACCACAATCGCCACACAGCACACCCACGATAGTTGAACACACGCTGTAGCTAGAAATTATAGTTACAAACTATAGCTATACTTCATAGTCATAAATAATAGCCAGACGTCATCGCTACGTTGTCTGACCTAGATTTATATTCACGGTCTCCAACTAATGCGCAAATGCTCACGTATGCGCCGGTTTCGGAGGCAGGAGGCGTCGGGAAGACGACGACCGCGGCGACGCTCGCGGCGAGTCACGCGCGCGCCGGACACGACGTTCTCGTAATCGACATGGACACGCAGAACGGGAGCCTGACCTACTTCTTTGGCCCCGACTACGACCGCGGAGACCCGAACGTGGACAACCTCGTTCGGCACCTCGTCGGCCGACCGAAGGGAGACTTCCACGACCTCGCTATCGAGGTCGAAAGCGGTATCGACCTCATTCCTTCCCACAACATGCTCGAAGACCTCCACGAATTCCTCCTCAACGAGAAACAGCAGGCCGAGAACTTCGGAGAGTCCTACAGCATGTACCACCAACTCCATCGCGTCCTCCGGGAGGCGAACGTCCGCGACGAGTACGACGTCGTCATCGTCGACTCCGCCGGGAAGGCGGGGCCGATTCTCTACAACGCGCTCGTCGCAGTGCGGAACGTGGTCATCCCGTTCGAAGCGACCGCGAAAGGACAGGAGTCCATCGAGGGACTCGACGACCTCGTCGACGGACTGGAACAGAGCATCAACGTCGACGTGGGCGTCCTGTCTGTCCTGCCAATCGGCTACAAAGATACGCGCGACCAGCGGGAGATTCTCAGTGAACTCCGCGAAAGCGGCTTCCCGGTCCCGGTCGTCGTCGGCGAACGCGGGTCGCTGATGGAAGGGTGCTGGAAACAGCAGTGCAGTCCTTACACGTACGTCGAAGAACATCGCGACCGGAAGCGCGACTACGAACTCGAAACGCTCGACCAGTTCGACGAACTCGCCCGACACCTCGAACGCGAGGCCGGTCTGGAAGCCCCCGAGGTGACTGCCTAATGGGACTCAAATCAGGCTCTCGGGACGCCGGTCTGGACGACACGGACGAAAAGGAACCACCCGCAGAGACGGAACAAGAACCTGCGGGGGCGGTGGACGAGGATACCGAACCTGAAAGCACGTCCGCAAGCCCTACTGAGACACAGACCGCTGAGGCGCAGACTGCCGAGACGGACGCTGTGGAGTCAGAGTCGGGGGCCGAGACGGAGTCAAAATCAGAGTCCGAGTCAAAGTCAGAGTCGCAATCGACGTCCCAGCGACCGACGATGGACTCGATTCCGTACAAGCTTCGACGCAACAAGGTAAACGAGGGACGCGAGCAGGTTCCGTATTTCCTCCGAGAGGAGGTTATCGATGGGGAAGCGGAACTCCAGGATACGCTCGAAGAACTCCTCGGAGAGAACGTCTACAAATCCGATTACCGTGAAGCCGCGATGGTCGTCGCCCAGCGGAATCCAGAGCTAATCGCTGGCGTGCTCCGAGAGTGGGGCTACGACCTCGATACCGCCTAAGAGGCCGACAGCTGCACGTTATTTCAGGCCCCTCACGACAAACAGCGCAGTCGCTATCGGCGACATGTGTCCTAAAAATAAGATATGAATGAGTTCTGTGAGTATCTCGCGCCATCGATGGACGACGCACGAAAAGTTCTCCTACATGACTTTCTCTTGGGGGCATCTGGAGTGTGGATACTCTATCAGTTCGCCTTCTTCGGCGTGCCATTCGACATCTCTTTGACCCACCTGCTGACCGCCGGGGTCGTCGCCAGCGGTTGCGGTTGGTTCCAATACCTATCTGAACATCAAGCCTTCCCGCCTCGGTTCTACGATGTCCGAGACTACCTACGGAGCCACCCGCTGCAGACGGTTTTGTTCACCGCGATTGGGATTGTAACCCTCTGTCTCCCGCTCGTGTTGAATTCGGCACTCGTGGGACTCTACTACGCCGGATTCACCGGCATGTATCTCGGATTCCTCGGGTATCGCTTCGTGTTCGGAGTGGTACGTCCGGTCCCCGAAGAGGCTCTCAACAGAATGTAAGAGCAACTCCTCACGTATCGACACTAATTATGTGAACAAACCAGAAGATGGGGTAGATGGTCCCCTCCAGACGCCGATTTCTCGAACTAACCGGACTCGCCGTGACCGGGACACTGGCGAGTAGCGTCGTCGCAGGCGGCCCGAAGTCTGCTTCCACACCTGCATACGACTGGCCGATGGACCGGTACGACCCCGAAGGAACCGGGTTTAATCCCACAGCAAGTGGGCCAAAAGACGGCGTGAAGGTCGCGTGGTCGCACGACTCGACAGACTGGTTTCGCGGAACAGAGTCTCCGATTCTGCTGGGCGATACACTCTACGCCGTTGGAGAAGGGCTGCTCGCACTCGATGCCGAGACGGGGGCCAAAAAATTCGGCCACCCCGGTCCCTATCAGTCGCCGCCGGCCCGTTCTCACTCGTCAGTCTACAACACCGACACGCTGGCGGTCGGGTCCTCGGCTGGAGTGTTCGGCCTGAATGCTGACGGCGGGGTCGGACTTCCACTCACAGGAGCCCAGTTCGGGGTCGAACGGTGGAACCAACGATACGAGACAGGAGGCCTCTTCTTTGGTCCAGCAGAGCCGGTGGCACCGGTCGTCGCCGACGGGGAAATCTACACGCCAGTTCCGGGAGAGAGCGACATCACTGCACTCGACCCAAACGACGGAGAGACTCGATGGCGAACGACGATAACCGAAGACGACACATTCGGTGCCGACTTCAACAGGCCCGCGGTGAAAGACGGACTCGTCTACGTCACGTACTGGCCCAATGGAGTGGCCGCGCTCCACACAGAGTCTGGAGAGAAACACTGGCAACGCAACGTCGACGAGCAGTTACTCTTACCGCCAATTGCGACCGAAGCAGGTCTCGTCGTCCCCTCCCGTGAAGTGGTTTGGCTACTGGACCCCAACGATGGGACGACACTCTGGAAACGCACGCTAGACGCGAACGCGACCGAAAGCACACCGGCGGTGGCCGACGGGAAGGTCTTCGTTACCGACGAACTGGAGTCGCTGCACGCCCTCGACCTCGAAACGGGAGAGACGCTGTGGACCGCGCCATTCGGTGGCGCGACGGCACCGGTCGTCGCCGACGGCGTCGTCTATGCTGTCAAAGAGGGCTATTCGCTCTTCGCGTTCGACGCCGAAACGGGTGCCAAGCGGTTCGAGTTCCAACCTCCGCAGGTCCCGCTCTCTGCGCCGGTCGTCGGCGACGGCGTTCTCTATGCAGTGAACCGCGAGCGCGTCATCGCACTGGAGGAAGCAAAATGACGAGTAAGAGAGAACACGGCGCGGCCGACACCGAACCAACGGCCTCGGAGTCCAGACGATGGCTGTCGACCCCAGTCATACTCGACGCGGTGAAAAGGCACGTCAGTCGCGACCCGGGGCTCGTCGTCCCGTTCATGGTTGTGGGCCTCTTCGTCGCCTTCGCCGACTGGGTTCGCATGCGTGACCCGATTCCACTGTCGGCGTCGGATGGACTCAGTCAAACGTTCAGCATCCAATATTCCGTGTTTCCGATGGGGACCGCCAGAACAGCCAGACGCGCCGCCGTGTTCGTCGACCTCCGACTCCCGTATTTGGTCGGTGGCCTAACACTCGAACTCCTCGCGGTGCTAGCCGCTGGAGTCGCTGGCTGGTTGACGATTACTCGCGCACTCGGCGTCGAGCGGTGCCGCAGTTCGCTCGCCAGATACCTCGGCGGGATGTCGACAGTGACGATTCTTCCCTGGATGCTCGGCTCTCCGAGTATCGACGTTGGGAGCCTCGTACTCGGGGCACTATTGTTTCTCACCTTCACGCTCGTGCTGGTTCGGGTCTTCCTCGTTCCCGGATTTCTGGCCGCAGACGAGGGGTTCAAGGTGGCACTCTGGAAGAGCGTCCGAGCGTCGAGTGGGATTCGCATGACGCTGTTCTGGCTGCTGAGTCTGTTTGGCCTTGCATCGTGGGGGCTCGCGCAGATACCGATTGCGGGCGGGCTTCTGAGTACGGCCGTGGTCGGACCGGTTCACGCCATCTCGCTTGCCGTGGTGGTGCGCCAAACACGGATAGAGAACGCCACCGAGAGAGACGGCTGACTACTGAAGCAACCAATCCAGACTGGAGGCACAGACCGAAGACCCACTCGCGCCGTCCGGTTCGAGCGTCAGCCGGTGTTTTTGTTCTCGCTCGGTGCAGGTTTTGATTTCGGTCATCGTATGCGTCTCGTTGTCGCCGAGGTCCTCGACGATGTACACCGTGACGTTGCCGGGTTCCCACGCCTCGATAGTCGTCGTCACTTCGTCGCCGGGTTCGACCGTGACACGCTGCGTTGGAATCCCGTCGTCCGCCAGTGTCACGTTCCGATATCCATCGGGCCAAACCAACTGCGAGAGCGTCGCAAGACGACGTTCACCGTCTCGTGTGGTGACTTCGAAGTTCATCAGGAGTGCGGCTTGCGTACTCTCTGCGGTGTACGCAGTCACCCGATAGGTCGTGTTGTCTTCGTTCGAAAGTGTGAACGTCGGCGGTGAGTCGATAGCTTCGCTCGCAGCGACAGAGACGCCGCTGAGGAGAACCAGACCGACGAGGAGGAACGACACTCGGCGAGAGACCATAGAAGGTGTGAGGAAGGCCACGGAAAAATAAGCCCGGCATCTATCGAGAGCGGGTGCGGCCGAGAGACTACACCGAAGTTCGGCCAAGTCACTGCTGAACCCGCTGGGCACGTTTCTGTCCTGAATGTTTAACATATCACCACCGCCACTCGGACTCTATGGCACGTCAACTCCCACTCCCTGCGGTGTCTCCGACGCAACTGTACCTCTCGAAACCGAAGCTCGTCGAGGTACTGGAGTGGTTCGACTGCGACGACCCACAGTACGACCCACTTCCCGTGTTCGAGCACGAAGGGCAGTGGTATCTCTCAGACGGCCACACGCGGGGCTTCGCAGCAGCACTCGCTGGCGAAGACACGCTCTGTGTCGAACGAGACGAAACGCTCCGCGAGGAGTTCGATTTCGAGGCGTATCTAACCTGTATCGACTGGTGTGAGGAGGCTGGAGTCCAGTCAATTCACGACCTCCACGGCCGAGTCGTCGAACAAGACACGTACGAGAGAAAGTGGATTAGTCGATGCCAGCGCCTCGGCTAGAGAACCGATTGCTGCTGGCAGGATGTGAAGATTCACCGAAATTATTATCTTGTCGTAAACTCCGTTGCCTAGCGTGGTTTACGAGACTGGTAATCAGACGGTCGACGAGTCGGTCGCCAAGGTTCTCGACGGGGACCAAATCGACCGGACAGAGGCGTTAGCGCTCATCGCACAACCAGTCGAAGACCTCGCACCAGCCGCCGACGCGGTGCGAGCACACTTCGGAGATGACACGGTCGACGCCTGCAGTATCGTGAACGCGAAGGCGGGCAACTGCGCGGAGGACTGCGGGTTCTGTGCGCAATCGGTCCACTTCGATACCGGCATCGAGACCTACGGCTTTCTCGACCCAGAGGAGATTCTCGACGCGGCGAAGCGCGCGGAACGAGACGGCGCACAGCGATTCGGTATCGTGGTCGCCGAGAAAGGAGTGAGTAAGGAAAAACGCCCGGACGAGTGGGCCGACGTGTTGCGAGCAATCAGGCTCGTCCGCGACGAGACCGACATCGAAATCGACGCGAGCCTCGGCATCCTGACCGAAGAAGAAGCCGAGATTCTCGCCGACGAAGGCATCAATCACTACAATCACAACATCGAAACGTCACCGCGATACTTCCCGGAAATCGTCTCGACGCACCGATTCGAAGACCGGGTGAAGACGCTCGAACGCGCAAAGGCGGCGGGCATGGACCTCTGTGCCGGCGTCATCCTCGGCATGGGCGAAGCCCCGACCGACCGGGTCGACGCGGTGCTCGCCCTCCGCGACATCGGCATCTCCTCGCTCCCGGTGAACATTCTGAATCCAGTCGCCAAAACGGAACTCGGCGACGAACTCGGCGACGCCGCCGACATCACGACCGAGGAGATTATCAAGACGATTGCGGTCTACCGGCTCTTGCTCCCGGACGTTCGCGTTCGGTTGACCGGCGGCCGTGAGGTCAACCTCGACAAAGACGAACAGCACCTGCCATTCGAAGCAGGGGCAGACGGCATCCTTACTGGCGACTACCTCACGACCGAGGGGCAGTCACCCGGTGACGACATCGAGATTGTCGAGCGAGCGGGACTCAAGCCCAATATGGAGGCCAACGAGTTCGACCCCGAAGCGGTCAAAGCCCGCTCGAAGGACGTGGCCGACGGCGTGACAGAATCAGCGACCGCTGGGGGCGACGCCGAACTCGACGACTGAACAGCAGACGAACACGCATCGGCGGACGACCAACCGACGACTAACTGACGACCAACCGACGACACGACGATGAACGACGTTACATTCGCAGTACTCGGAGCGGGTGGTATCGGCCGACGGACGCTCGAAGTTTCGACGCACAAAGACGGACTGACACCGGTCGCGGCGTGTGACCGCCACGGCGTCGCAGTCGACCACGACGGACTGGACGTAGACGAACTCCTCTCGGCGACGGAAGGAAACATCGCCTCCGACGGCGGCGCGACAGCGGTCAAAGAGACCGGCGAGATGAAAGGCGTCGCCGCCTCGACGCAGGCGGTTCCGACCGACACGCCAATCGACGATATCATCGAAGAAAGCGACGACATCGACGCGATACTGATTGCGCTGCCGAACTTCGAACACGACTTTATTCCGCGGGTCGCCGACCGCTTCGTCGATGCGGGCTACTCGGGCGTCCTCGTGGACGTTCTCAAGCGCTCTCGCGTCATCGGGATGCTCGACGAGCGCACCGAAGCGTTCGAGGAATCGGGAATCACGTTCGTCTGCGGAGCGGGTGCGACGCCCGGGTTCCTCACGGGTGCAGCAGCGCTCGCCGCACAGTCGTTCGTCGAAGTCGACGAGGTCGAAATCTGGTGGGGCGTCGGCCTCAAATCAGGCTACGAGGACAACCGCGGCACGGTCCGCGAAGACATCGCGCACCTCCCCGAGTACGACATCGACGACGCCCGCGAGATGAGCGACGAGGAGATTGCTGACGTCATCGACGAACACGACGGCGTCATCGAGTTCACCGATATGGAACACGCCGACGACGTGCTGTTGGAACGCGCTGGCATCTGCGACGCCGAGGATGTCACCGTCGGCGGCATCCTCGACGTGACCTCGGACGAGAAGCCCACGACGACGACCGTTCGCGTGACTGGGACGACCTTCGACGGCGAACGCGGGACCAACACCTTCCAACTGGACGACAACACTAGCATGGAAGCCAACGTCAACGGCCCAGCACTGGGCTACTTGAAATCGGCCGTCCGACGAAACCGCGCGGGAGAGTATGGCGTCTTCGGCCCGGCAGAGTTGCTGCCGCGGTTCTGACAGGTCCACGATGACCGAACAAGCGGACCTGCACGCTGACGCCGAGGTGGGAGGTTCCAACCACGGATTCGACCCCGCCGCGCGTCTCGCCGAGCGACGGGACCGAAATCTCGACCGCGACCTCCAACCGGCGGACCGCGTCGCGGCGCGAACGCGGATGGCACCAGACCCACGCGGTACCCGGCCCGACTACGGCGACGAGCGACTCGTCTTCGCGGCGAACAACTACCTCGGACTGGCGCAGGACGACCGAGTCGTTCGCGCTGCACAACAAGCAGCCAGGTCGGTCGGCACCGGCGCTGGGGCGAGTCGGCTCGTCACCGGAGATACAGGGTTACACCGCGCGTTAGAGAGAGACATCGCCGTGGCGAAAGGGACCGAACGCGCCCTACTCTTTTCGTCGGGATACGCGGCGAACGTCGGAACCATCACCGCACTCGACCCCGACGTGATATTCTCCGACGAACTGAATCACGCGAGTATCATCGACGGCTGTCGGCTCTCCGGGGCCGAGACAGTCGTCTACGACCACTGTGACCCGAATTCGCTCGCCGAGGAGATGGCCGCTCGCAACATTAGCGGCGAGGCCGACGAACAGTGTGACGCCAATGTGCAGCGCGACGCCGACGAATCGTGGCTCGTCGTTACCGACTCGGTGTTCAGCATGGACGGCGACGTGGCTCCGCTGGCCGAGATTTGCGACGTTGCCGAACGGTTCGGAGCGTGGGTCATGGTCGACGAGGCCCACGCGACGGGTCTCTACGACGGCGGCGGAATCGTCCAACGCGACGGACTGGCAGACCGCATAGAGGTACAGATGGGAACGCTCTCGAAAGCACTCGCCAGTCAGGGCGGCTACATCGCCGGAAGCGAGCCCCTCGTCGAACACGTGGTGAACGCCGCGCGGTCGTTCGTCTTCTCGACCGGTCTGGCACCGCCCGCGGTCGGTGCTGCCCGCGAAGCCCTTCGAATCGCCCGCGAGGGCGACCGTCGCGAGCAGTTGTGGGACAACGTCGAGTACCTCCGCGACGGTCTCACGTCGCTTGGGTACGACGTGCTGGGCGAGACGCAGATTCTCCCGGTGCTGGTCGGCAGTCGCGACGACGCAGTCGCCCTCGCAGACCGCATTCGAGACTGCGGCATCGTCGCCCCCGCGATTCGCCCACCCACCGTTCCCGAAGGGACGAGTCGCATCCGCGTCGCACCGATGGCGACCCATACGACAGCCGAACTCGACCGCTGTCTCGACGCCTTCGAAATCGCAGGACAGGAGCGTGGGTTGCTATGACCCAACCCGAGACGTTGGACGACGCGTTCGCCGTCGTCGGGACAGACACGAACGTCGGCAAGACGTTCGTCACAGCGGGGCTCGTCGGTTGGTTGCGTGAGTCAGGGTCCGACGCACGAGGTGTGAAACCGGTTCAATCGGGCTATCCACCGGACGACGACGCGTCGTTCATCGCCGACGTGTGTGGGACTGCCGATGCGGCGACGTGCCCGCGACGACTCAAACCCGCGCTGGCCCCCGCCGTCGCCGCCGACGTTGCGGGCGAAACTGTCGAATACGAGACGATTCGAGACGACGCCCGCGCGCTGCTCGCCGACTCGAATCCGGGCGTGCTGGAAGGTGTCGGTGGGTTACGAGTCCCACTGGCCGACGGCCACGAGGTGATTGATTTGGTCGCCGACTTGGGCATTCCCGCAGTGCTCGTCGCTCGGTCGGGACTGGGAACGCTGAATCACACCGCGCTGTCCGTCTCGGCGCTCCGGAATCGAGGTATCGACGTCTCGGCAGTCGTGTTGAACCACTACGAAGGCGAGACACTCGCCGAGCGAACCAACCCCGACGTGCTCGCTGAGATGACCGACTGTCCGGTGTACACGCTGCCGCCGCTCGACGTTTCGGAGCCGTCAGATGTGGTCGCAGGCGTCCGGAAACACCTTCCGCTGGACGTGTTTCCCGAACGTATCGTTTCGGGGAGCGCGTCCCCCGCTGACGACTAGGTGAAGCCGACGTGGATATTCTGAAGTCGTACACCTACGTCGAAAGGTTCTCTGACGGCACCCACCCTTCCGCGCCGGACGACGTTTCACACCACTCCCAGTCCGCGAGCGATTCGTGAGAGACGACAGTCTCACCAGCCTCGACGCTCAGTTCGACCGCAGAGTAGTGGTTTATCGCAGGCCAGCAGTGCTGCTCGCCTACAGCAGGCCAGCGATTATACCAACTACAGCAGGCCAGCGACGACCAAAAGCGCGACTGAAACAGCACTTGCACTGCCGAACCATGGGCGCGCTGCAGCCGCCACGTTCGCACCAGACTGTTCGTCAGTGGGGGCAGATAGTCGTCTCAACCCAACGCCGAGGAGCACCGACAGGAGAAGCCAGAGACCGAGCATTGCGAGGACGAGGGTCCCTCTGCTCGTCGATTGGAGTGATTCGAACGTGTAGAGCGTTCCGGCCAGATGCCCGCCAGTGGCCATCAGCAACACCACCGACGCAATCGTGAGATAGGAGAACCGCCGGGCGATGAGTGAGATTGCCTGTGTCGAGAGCAGGCCTTTCCGAGCGGCTGGAAGGACGGCACCAGCAATCACGAGTGTGCCGCCGGTCCAAACCGCAGCAAAGAGAGTGTGGATGGAAAGCACGATGTCGAGCATCGACATCATGGCCGTCCCTCCGGGGGGAGATGCATTTGGAACGCGCTGTTCTGATAGGACAATCGAGTGTGTCCGTCGCGGATAATCATCGTCACCACCGAGTTCGACGACGAGAGATAAACACCGCTGGAAGGGTCCCAAGATGTGGGACAACTGGGAGAGGGACAGGATACTCGAAACGTGCAGACAGTCTTACTAGTCTAACGTTCTGGGACAACTCCATACACCTAAACCGACGCGGGTACCAAGACGAGAGTACCAGACGTCGTTTCCGAGCACCGATACACGACACCTCTCCCGAATGACTGAAAAATATCTCACTCCACGTCGGCTCTCTTTGATACCAACACGTGCGAATAGGACCGAAACGGCAGCCAAGATGGGCCAAGGGACAACCGAGAACGAAGACGAACCGCCCGTATCTACGGTACTGCAGTCACTGGAGGACGACAAGTGCCGGGTGATACTCGAAGCGCTCCGCGAGCCGAAATCTGCGAGTGAACTCCAGAATAGCTGTGAGTTGCCGCGCTCGACGGTGTATCGGAAACTCGAACGGCTCAGCGACGCGGCCCTCGTCAAAGAGTACACGGAGATTCGGCGCGACGGGCCGAACGCGACGCTGTACGAACGGGATTTCACCGACATCTCCATCAGCATCGACGACGAGGACGAGTTCGAAGTCACAATCAACAGACCGACAGGCGATGCAGAAGACCGTATGGCTGCATTCTGGTCCGCGATGAAGGACGAATCATGACCGAGAGTATCATCTACCTCGTCGGCGGCGTCAAAATCGCAGCACTCCTCCTCGGGAGCGTCGTCACTTGGTTAGCGTATCGGGCGTACCAGCGAACCCAAATCGAAGGGTTGCAGTACTTCGCACTGGGCCTCCTCGTCATCACGATTGGGACGTTCCTCGTCGGTATTCTCCACCATATCTTCCACGTCCCGAGTATACAGGGAATGCTCTACGAGAGCATCATCGCCTGTGTCGGGTTCGTGGTCATGATTTACGGTCTCTACGGGCAATAGCCCGCGTTAGGGGGTGAAAGTCCGTGGTCACGGTTTCATCGAATCGAGAGCAGGCAGTACTTCCTGAGCTACGTACGACGGCGTTCGTCTCGTAGTTGTCCCACGTTTTGGGACGCCTCCTTCGTTCCTTATCGACAGTACGCGGAGGATGTAGTGATGAAGGATACAAGGATACCACACAGTCGGTCGTGCTTCATCTCACACCGACCACGGAATCGGCGGGAGGCAGGAGCGCGATGAGACGAACGGTCGCTTCCAGATTCAGTGAGGTACTCGTCGAGCGGAGTGTACCCGTGATTGTCCTCGTGCTTCTCCTGACCGCCGCGGTCGGTGCAGGAGCAGTGCTTGGAACGACACCAGAGCAAGATATCGACCAAACGGGAATCGATTCCGAAGAGCAGGCTGCACTCGACCGTATCCAAGCGACGTACGAAACCGACGATACAATGGTGAGTCAAATCGTCGTCAAGGATACCGACACAGACGTTCTCAGCCGCGAGTCCTTACTGCGGAGTCTTCGAGTACAACGAGAGCTACGCGAGGACGAGTCGATTAATGTGACACTCCAAACGAAAGCAGGCATCGTCGGAATCGAGAACGTCGTCGCCACCGCCGCGTACGCTGCGGACCGACAGGCCGCGAACGCGGAAAGCAACACAGGACTACAACAGTCTGAGACGCGGCCAGTTGCACCGTCGCTCGACGAACAAATCGAGGCGCTCGAATCGCGCTCACCAGCAGAAGTGGCGACACTCGTCGAGCGCGTGCTCGATTCAGGGACGACCACACCCGGTCGCGACCCAACGAGATTCCTCCCGTCGTCCTATCAGTCGGGGACGACCGACGTCGACGCGAGGGTAACGTTCGTCTTTCAATCACCCGAAACTCCTGGCGCAGGCGAGACTCCACAGGAAGCCTACGACGCACAAGTGGCAATAGCGACAGTTGTCGACGAGCGGTTCGAAAGCGCGTTCGTGTTCGGTCGCGGGATTGTCGATTCAGCCTCGTCACAGGCTGTCGGAGACAGTTTCGTCATCATCACACCCATCGCGCTCGTGCTCGTGCTTCTGGCGCTCAGTATCGCGTACCGTGACCTCGTCGACGTCGTCGTGAGTGTGTTCGGTATCGCCATACTGCTGGTCTGGGTCAGTGGTATCCAGGGCTGGCTGGGAATTCCGTCGAGTTCGATACTCATCGCAGTCCCGTTCTTACTCGTCGGGTTGAGTATCGACTACTCCCTTCACGTGGTGATGCGCTACCGCGAAGCGCGTGCCGGGAATAACAAGGACGAACAACCCACCGCAGCGCCACGAGACCCAAAATCGGCCATGCGAGTCGGGATGGCGAGCGTCGTCGTCGCACTCGCCACCGCCGCGTTCACGACCGGAATCGGGTTCTTCGCGAACTACGGGAGTCCGCTCGGGTCGATTCGGGACTTCGCAGTGCTGAGTGGAACCGGTATCGTCGCGATGTTCGTCGTCTTCGCGGCACTCGTCCCGGCGCTGAAACTCGAAGTCGAGAAGCGACTCGTCCGTCTCGGACGCCCTCGCGAGAAGACCGCTGTCGGAACCGAACCGGGACCGCTCGAAGGAGTGCTTTCGCGCATTGCAGTCGTGTCCAGACGGGCACCTCTCGGAATTCTCGTCGTCGCGCTGCTTGTGGCCTCGGCAGGAGCGTACGGCGCGACCGGACTGGATACAGAGTTCAACCAAGCTGATTTCTTGCCGCAGGACGCTCCCGAGTGGGCGAAATCGCTTCCAGAACCGTTCGAGCCGAGCGAAACCGACGTCCGAAGCGACCTCGAATATCTAAGCGAAACGTTTCATCCAGAGGGGCAGAATTCGGAGGGACAGATACTGATACGCGGGGCGGTGACGTCACCTGACTTCCTCACAGCAGTCGATGAGTCGAGCGGTAGGGTAAACAAAGGTGGGACAGTCGCCCTCGACGCCCGTGGGAAAGCGATGGGCCAGAGTCCAGTTTCCGTCCTGCGGTCTGTCGCCGCCGAAAACCAGACCCTCGCGACAGCAATCGACGACCGAGACGACGATGGAGACGGCCTTCCAGATTCGAACGTCTCAGCGGTGTACGACGTTCTGTTCGACGTCGCCCCGGAGCGAGCAGCGACAGTCCTACACCGGACGGAAAGCGGCTCCTACGCCTCCGCTCGGATGGTCGTCGGTGTGAAGTCCGACGCGACAGCCCAGTCAGTCGCGGGCGACGTTCGAACCATCGCGACGGGAATCCAGTCTGGTGCGCCAGTGACCGCAGTCGCAACCGGTGGCCCGGTCATCACAGCCGTGGCGCAGAACGCATTGTTCGAAACGTTGGTGACGGGGTTCGCAGTTACGATAGGCGTCATTTTCGTCTTCCTCGTGGGTCTGTACTGGTGGCGGTATCGTGCGCCGGGGCTCGCGTTCGTCTTCCTCGTTCCCGTCGTCCTCGCGCTTGCGTGGCTGCTCGGTGCAATGTCGGTGCTCGACATCCCATTCAACAGCGAGACGGTCGTCATCACCAGTCTGGCTATCGGGCTCGGAATCGACTACACCATCCACCTCGGTGAACGGTTCGTCGACGAGCGCAGTCGGGCGTCCTCACTCGACGACGCGCTATCTGCGTCCCTCACGGGGACTGGTGGAGCACTGTTCGGGAGCGCACTCACGACGGCCGCAGGGTTTGGCGTGCTCGCCCTCGCGCTGTCGCCTCCACTCAGACGGTTCGGAATCGTGACTGGGTTGAGCATCGTCTTCGCGTTCGGGGCGTGCCTGACAGTGTTACCGAGTCTGCTCGTGCTTCGTGAACGCCTCGTCGGCGAGGTCATCAGCTAGGCAGGTCTACGACGAGGCCACACTGCCTGCTACTGGCAGTCGAACGCTCGGTCAGCCATCGACCAAAACGACCACACACACCCCAGCGACCGCAGTCGCACCACCAGTTGCGACAAACGGCACGGCGAAGCCGACTGTCGAGAGGACGCCGGTAACGACGGGGCCGACCGCGAATCCAATGCTGAAGGCGGTTGTTACGAACCCCATCTGAAGACCGGTTCGACCGGCGTCGGCCAAGTCCGCGGCGAGTGCGTAGACCGGAGCGATGACACCGGCGAGCGCGACACCGAGCAGCGCGCGCAGCGCCACGAATCCCCAGAGCGTCTGGGCGAAGCCCATCAGTGCGACGAGTGGTGCGCTGAGAAACAGTCCGGCCGCGATGAACGCCATCCGGCCGAAGCGGTCAGTCGCACGACCGACTGGAATCTGAACGACGAGGCGAGTAATCGTGGTACTCGCGAAGACGAGTCCGAAACCCGCTTTCGACCCGCCGATTCGTTCCAAAATCGGCATCTCCATCGAGATGACCGCAGAGACGCCAATCATGACGGTGATGACGGCGACGACGAGTCCGCAGAACGACCGCGCCTGCGACCACGAGGAGAAAACGCGTCCAGAGTCGGCGTCCGCCGTGTGTTCGTCCGTCTCGTCGCCTGCGGTCGAAACGTCGGGGACGCCGACTCGAATTACCACGACCATCGCCACGATGAGCACTGCACCGAGGGTGAAGGTGGCCTGAAGGCCGTATGCGTCGGCGACTGCACCGCCGACGATTGGTGCGACCCCCCAGCCGAGAGTTCGAAGCGACGAGAAGAACCCCATCGAACTACCGCGGGACTCACCGACAGTGAGCCGTTCGAGAAGCGCCATCAGCGCCGGTGTCGAAATCGCGAGTGCGACGCCGTGGAGTGCGCGTACCGACAGCAACACGCCGAGTGACCCGGTGATACCGTACGCGTAAATGACACCGGCAGTGACGAGCAATCCGGCCTCGACGAACGGTTTTCTGGCACCGATTCGGTCCGAGAAGTGCCCCATCGGAAGTTGAACCGCAGAGCGAACGACGCCGAAGACGGCGAAGAACACGCCGACCTGCACCTCTTGAGTGACGCGAATCCCGGCGACCGTCGCAGGAACCATCGGCGACTCCACACCGGCCACGAGCGGAGCCAAAAGCGGGATAATGAGCCCAGCACCGAACGACGCCCCTGCCTGCGAGATCGACAGAATGGCGAGGCTCCGAGAGATACCCCACCGCTCGACCACAGCGGTAACGAACCTCGACCGCCACGACGCGCCGGACTCCAGAGACATCAGTCGGTGGACAAAGACGTGCGTTCGGCGAGTGTGTTCATCGAGACGCGTCAGTCGTCGCTTCGAGGTCGCTCCCGATGCGTTCGATATCGTCGAGGAGCGACTCGACGTCAGCCCACGTCGCTCGGGGGTTGAGCAAGGTGAACTTCAGACTCGCGACACCATCGACCTCGGTACGAGCGACGACGGCACGGCCCTCGTTCAGGAGGGCGTCCCGAATGCGCTCGTTGAGTGTGCCGACGTACTGGTCTGTGTCGGTATCGGATGGAACGTGTTCGGGCACGTATCGGAAGACGACCGCGTTCAGTGTCGGCGTGTGAAGACACGCGAACCGGTCGCTATCTTGCAGATACGCCGCGGTCTCCGAGGCCAGTTCGAGGGTCGAGTCGACGAGTTCCGCGAGTCGCTTTCGACCCAGTGTTCGGAACGTCACGTAGGGTTTGAGGGCGTCGAACCGGCGTGTCGTCTGGACCGACTTCGAGACGAGGTTCGGGACGCCGGCCTCGTCGTCCGATTCGGGGTTGAGGTACGCCGCGTGTCGCTGAATGTACTGGTAGTTCGTTCCGTCCTGCAGGAGGAACGCACCGCAGCTAATCGGTTGATAGAACAACTTGTGGAAGTCGACGGCGATAGAGTCAGCACACTCGATGGCGGCCAGTTTCTCGTGGTGCGTGTCGCTAAATGCGAGTGCGCCACCGTAGGCGGCGTCGACGTGGAACCACAGGTCGTGTTCGTGCGCGCGAGCAGCCAGTTTCGGAAGTGGGTCGATGCTGCCGAAATCAGTCGTTCCGGCAGTCCCGACAAGCGCGAAGGGAACGAGGTCTTCGTCGTCCAACCTGTCGAGCGTCTCGTCGAGCGCGTCGACTGACATGCGGTGTTCGTCGTCGGTCTCGATAGACACGACCGCGTTCTCGCCGAGTCCCAACTGCGCCGCCGACTGTTTGGCCGTGAAGTGGGCGTCTGCCGAGCAGAGAATCCGCAGTCGGTCGGCCTCCGGGGGCAGTCCGTCTTCGGTCACCCAGTGGTCGAACCGCTTGTCCGCCACCTTGTTGCGGGCCAAGAGCAGCCCCATGAAGTTCGACTGCGTGCCGCCGCTCGTGAAGACGCCGTCGGCTTCGTCGTCGTATCCGAACGTCTCAGCCAGCGTCTCCACCATCCGCTGTTCGAGGATGGTCGCCGCACCGCTTTGGTCCCACGAGTCGAGCGACTGATTCGCAGCCGTCAGCAACACCTCGGCCGCGAGTCCCGGAATCACCGGCGGGCAGTGAAGGTGCGCACCGCATGCGGGGTGCGCAACGCGAATCGTCTCCGCGAGAATCTCCTCGGAGACGTGGTCCAGTGTCTCGTCGAGTCCCACGCCCTCCTCGGGAAGGCAGTCGAACGAAGCCAGTTGCGCTTCGACGGCTTCCGGGCTCGCACCCGTGTACGGCGAGTCGGCCTCGCCGAACGCCTCGGCGACGATATCGACAGACTGCTCGATTGCGTCACGGTAAGACTCGGCTCCGACCTCGCTCCCGAGGAAGAGCGAATCGACAGACTCTGCGTCGGAAGCGGAGCGAGACTCGGGCGGAGCATCGAGCGACTCGTGGCTCATGCTGCCCCCTGGAGTGGCTTTCGAGCCTCGACCGCAGCGCGGACCGCCTCGTGGAATCGGTCGGCAATCTCGTCGATGTCGGTCTTGTTGACGATAAGCGGTGGGAGGAACCGGGCCGTACAGCTGTGCCGGCCGCCGAGTTCGATGATAAGACCGCGGTCGAAGCACTCCTCTCGAACCCGCTTTGCGAGTTCTGGATTTTCTGGGTAGTGTCCCAAGGAATCTGGCTCGCCAGTCGGGTCGACGAACTCGACGCCGAGCATGAGTCCGCGTCCGCGGACGTCGCCGACGACCTCGTAGTCGCGGTCGAGGTCTTCGAGGTGGTCACGCAGTCGTGCACCCATGTTCGCCGCATGGGTGTGCAAGTTGTTTTCGACGACGTGTTCGATTGTGGCCCGACCGGCAGCCATCGCGACCTGATTCCCGCGGAAGGTTCCGGCGTGCGCACCGGGCTCCCAGACGTCGAGGTCCTCGCGGTAGAGGACGACAGAAAGCGGGAGGCCACCGCCGACAGCCTTCGACAGGGTGACGACATCGGGGACGATATCTGCGTGCTCGAAGGCGAATAGCTCGCCCGTGCGCCCGAGTCCCGTCTGAATCTCGTCCACGATGAGCGGGATGTCACGCTCGCGAGTGATGCGGCGAATCTCTCGCGCCCACTCGTCGGGGGCGGGAACCGCGCCACCCTCGCCTTGGACGAGTTCGAGAATCATCCCCGCGGGGTCGACGATACCCGACGACGGGTTGTCCAGCAAGCGTTCGACGTACTCACTGGAGACGCGGTGTGACTCGTCGCCGCCGATACCGAACGGACATCGGTATGCGTACGGATACGGCAGGTGGTGAACGTCGCTCATGAGTCCCGGAACGGACTCTTTGGGACCGGTGTCACCCATGAGGCTGAGCGCCCCGTTTGTCATGCCGTGATACCCGCCCTGGAACGCGAGCATGCTCCGGTTTCCGGTTGCAGTCTTCGTCAGCTTCATCGCCGCTTCGACGGCGTCAGTACCGGCAGGACTACAGAATTGAATCTTCGCGTTGTCGGCGAACTCGGACGGAAGACTGTCGAAGAGTTCGTCGACGAACGCCTCCTTGACCGGCGACGTGATGTCGAGTGTGTGGAGCGGGCGTGTCTCCGAGAGCACTCGCTCGATTGCGTCTGTGACCACGGGGTGATTGTGGCCGAGCGCAAGTGTACCCGCCCCTGCGAGACAGTCGAGGTACTGGTTCCCGTCCATATCAGTGACCGTGATACCACGGGCCTCGTCGATGGCGAGCGGGAGGTGACGTGGGTACGTCCGCGCGTTCGACTCCCGGACTGCTTGTTGACCCAAGAGGCTGTCGTCCGATGCGTCCACGTACTTCATCGGTTCTCACCCACGGTGTCGCCGTGGTTCGTACGAACTGTGGTGCCTGCCAATTGTTGCTGCATATGTTTTAGGCTAGCCTAAACCAATGTAATGCGTTTCGGTTTTAGGTTGGCCTAAAGATATTTGTGCAGTCCCCTACAACTGTTGGAGTTGTCGTCGTGAAGCGGTGCTCGAAGCCACGGTGGGAGGTCGTAGATTGAGTGGGGTGGATGAGGTTGAGTGGAATGAGAGGAGATGGATAAGAGGAGATAGGAGATGGGAGAAGGTAGGATAGGATAGGATAAGAGGAGAGAAGATGGGCTGCGACGAGTGGTGGAAAACGGGAGACAATTCACCAGTCACTGGCCTTCGTATGGGGAACCACAGCAGAACAGTTGATAAGATAGTACACAAGCAGATGCAGAAAGATAAGAGGAAGACAACGAGAGATAAAACTGAATGTCGAAATTAGTCAGTGAGAGTGTACATTCAAAAACATTGGTGATTCCAGACACACATCTTAAATCAGAGTACATATAGAGAGAATACTTCATCAGCAGGCATTCAAATTCAGTGTTTGGGACCAGAGCAGAGAAATTTGATAGTATACATTTCTTGATGTTTCCTGTCTACAGTTGAATTCTAGTTTCGGGAGAGACAATTCGCGAGGGGAAAACACATAGTGTCACCTAGATAGTAAATACTCCCCAATAGTGTTCTAGTTGTACAAGTACCTCAAATGACCCCATTACAGACATACGTGTGTAAATGGTAATTACCAACTACTAACAACATAACCCTCGTTTGTTCAGGGAGTACCTTCGTCCGTCCACGGAGTCGGTCGTCGCCGGAATATCACGTCAACGGACTAAAACTTGATTATCCAAGCTGGAGAATGTGTGAGTGTGATGTACAACCATATCCTCATCCCCATCGACGGAAGCGATGGGTCCATGCGCGGTGTCGAGTACGGACTCGACATCGCACAGAAGTACGGCGCGACTGTGCACGCACTCTACGTCGTCGACCGGCGAACGTACGGCGATACGCCGGCACTTTCGAGTGACGAGTTGTTCTTCGAGCAGGTCGAAGACCACGGTGAAGAGATGCTCGGGGCAGTCGAAGAGAAAGCCAACGAACTGGGACTCGAAACAGTCACTGTCTGTAAGCGGGGGCTCCCGCACGAAACCATCCTCGACTACGTGGAAGAACAGGGTATCGACCTCATCGTGATGGGAAAACACGGCCACTCGGATTTCGAGCTTCCACACATCGGAAGCTGTACGGACCGCGTGGTTCGGTCGGCGAAAGTTCCGGTCCACCCAATCTGAGCGGTGCGACCGAGAACCGTTCAGTTCACTTTCTCTGACGCCTGCTTGACCCAAGCGGTCACGCGCGAAACCGGCACGTCGATAGCGTCTGCAATCTCCGGTGGGTCGGCCGCAGCCAATGCGGCCACAGACGACACTCCCGCATCGGCGAGCCGTTCCGCATACGTCGGCCCAACACCGTCGATGGCTTCGAGTCCGCCTGCGTGAGCGCCGTTCGACTCATCTCCCTGCGACCCGCGCGGTCCGTCCGGGGAGTCAGGTGTATCCTCGTGTGGCTCGCCTGCCGAGTCGGTTGCATCCTCGTGTGACTCCTCGGCCGTCGTAGGTTCGTCTTCAGCCTTCGGCTCTGGTTCCTGCGAGTGGGTTGGCACCGAACGCTCGGCGAACCAGTCACTCACGGCTGGCCACAGGTCTCTGTGGGACCGCGACGAGACAGAGAGGCCGATGTGTCCAGTCGCTCCTTCGATGACGTCCGTGTCCTCGCTCGGAACGAGGTCGTTGAAGGGTTTGCTCGCCTCCGGTGGGATGAGGTGGTCGTACTCTCCCACGATTTGAACGATGGGCATGTCGAGTCGTGAGAGGTCGATGTGCTTTCCATCCAGTTCGAGTTCGTTGTTGGCGAGTTTGTTGCCCTGATAGACGTCCTCCAAAAACTGCGTATACGTCGCGCCCGCGACGTCGATACCGTCTGCGAGCCAACGCTCCATCCGGGAGAAGTTCTCCACGAAGGACTCGTTTTCCACGTTTTCGAAGAACCGGACGTACTTGGTGACGAAGTTTTCGACGGGGTCCATCAGCGCGAATCCGACGTCGAGGAACTCCGAGGGAACGTTGCCGAACGCGCCAGTGACGGCCGACGGTGAGTAGTACTCTTCGTCACCCCAGCGTTCGAGAACGCCACCCGTGTCGTCGAAGACGAGTCCCGCAGCCATCAGCCCGAGGTTCTGAACCTTCTCGGGGAACAGCGAGGCGTACATCACGCTCATCGTGCCGCCCATACAGTATCCGAGGAGGTTGATGGAGTCCTGTCCGGAGCGGTCGCGAACGACGTCGACGCAGTTGTCGATATACCGCGAGACGTAGTCGTCGAGCGTGAGGTGTCTGTCGAGCGGCGACGGCTCACCCCAGTCGATGAGATAGACGTCGAACCCCTGTTCGAGGAGCGTCCGAACGACGCTTCGGTCGGGCTGGAGGTCGAGGATGTACGGCCGGTTGATGAGCGCGTACACGATGAGAATCGGCACGTCGTGTTGTGTCTCGGTCTGTGACTCGTAGTGGAGGAGTTCGAGTTTGTTCTCCTCGTAGACGACCTCGCTCGGGGTTTGTCCGACTTCGACCTGAGACATCGTTTCGGTGCTTTCGGAGGCAGACGCCGCCCTATCGATGAGTTTCGCGGCCTCCTCCCACTGGCGTCGCTGCAGGTCCAACGTGAATGTCACCGGTGTCATTCCTCCACGTCCATCGCATCGAGGATTCGGTCGAGTTTTTTCTCGACGGCGTGCTGACGACGTTCGAGTTCGACGAGACGTTTCGCGACTTCGTCGATATCGTCCTCCGTGGCGAACCCGAGCGTGCGTAACGTCGATTGTGCGGCCTCGTCGACCTCTTGTTGCATTTCGAGGACATCCTCGACGGTCTGTCCAGTCGCGGCAGCGAACGCCGAGGTACCCATCACTTCTTTGAACGCCTCGTTCGCCGAGTTCAGCCAGATATCACGGAACTCGTTGAGAGAGACGTCCTCGCCCTCGAACGCATCACTCGCACGCTCGAACTGTTGTTCAGCAGCCTCCATCCACACTTCGTACGCTCTGGAGTAGCCATCGAGCCCCTCGTTCAGTTGCTCTGAAGACATTTCAGGCGTCTCGTCGAGTACGTCGAACCAAGACTCGACGAACTGCGCTTGGGCTTCGAGGTTGCGTTCGAGTGCCGCAATCATCGTCTCGTTCATCTCTTCTGCATACATCGTCCACTCGTCGCCGGATTGTTTTGACATTGTTATGGTGTACTTTCGGCCGGGGTAAAATAGTTCCTCAGCGAATTACTCTGAGGCGTCTGGCGTGACCTGTGCCGAGGCCTCTTCTGCGTCGTGCAGGCCTTCGAGGTAGACGTCAGTCGCCTCGTCGAGGTACTCGACAGAGTGGTCCATGAACTCGTCCATGGCCTCTGCGTTCTCCTCGAAGCTCTCTTCCATGACCTCCCAAGTCTCGGCGGTCATTTCGTCGATGTTGTCGAACTGGTCGTCCATCATCCCCTTCATGTCCGCGTACATGTGGGCGTCTCCCGGCATCGCCGAGTCCATCATGTCGAGATACGACTTGAAGGCGGTCCGGGCGAAGTCGGTTCCCTTCCGGTTGACCGACTGTTGTGCCTTCATGCCGTCGACCATCATCCGGGTTAGCTGTTTTTGGAACTCGATGCCCTGATGCATGCTTCGCTGCGTCTGTTCGATTGAACGGCGCTGCATCTGGAAGAACTGTGCGAACGGATTTGCTTGCTCACTCATTTGAATCACCACGTGGTTGTTTGATTGGGACGACGAACGCTTGGACCAGGTCTCCTTCCTCGATGTCGAGAGCGTCGCGCTCTGCGTCGGGGATACTGATTCGGCCCCCACTCTGCACGCGCGTCTTGAACACTGCCGTCTGCAGACTCATCGACCCGAGGTCGGGGAAGTCACCCATCGGGGAACCGTCCGACATGCCCGAACCCGCCGTCAGTAATTCTTCGAACAGTTGGAGTTGCTGCTGGGTGAACTCTTCGCTGGCTTTCTGCATCTGTGATGCGAAAAGCGCCGGCGGCCAACTCGCATCGTTTGCGTCGTTCGTCATCTCCTATCAGCCTGTTGTGGCCGAGACAACAAATAGATTCCCATAGATACCATTTGATGGCAACAGATGGTATTAGATGGGTCCAAATGTCTCGACGTGTCATTAAATTCACTCGTTGAGAGGTGTGAACACACCGAAGTGAATAAGTTGGGTGGGTGCTGACCGCAGAAACGACCGTAGAGCATGCCCCGCGAGAACACCGCCCCAGACAGAACAACGCCTTCCCCGTCGACAGGAATGCAACAGCTGACGAAATCGTGGCTCCGCGCCTCGGACCACCTAGCAAACAGCGTCCTGGAAGCAAACCGCGCGACGCTCGCCGCCCTCGGTTTCAGTAACGGTGGCCAAAGCGAGAAGAGACAGACGAAACCGAACGTCGAGTCCGTCGCGTACGACGAACAGGACTGGACAGACACGAGAACCGTCGAAACGCCCGAAGACATTCAGCCGGGCGACGTCGTCACGTTCTCCAAGACTATCAGCGAAGAGGACGTCCACTCGTTTGCGAGAGCGAGCGGCGATACGAACCGGCTCCACTTGGACGACTCGTTCGCATCGGAAACGCGATTCAAAGGCCGTATCGCCCACGGAACCCTCGTCTCGGGACTCATTAGCGCAGCCCTCGCCCGCCTCCCGGGAGTCGTCGTCTATCTGTCCCAGGACACCCGGTTCCTGAGTCCCGTCGAGATTGGGGAGCGACTCACTGCCGAAGCCGAAGTCGTCGAAGTGCTGGACACGGACCGCTTCCGCCTGTCGACGACGGTGACGAACGAAGACGAAGAGGCCGTCATCGATGGCGAAGCAGTCGTGCTCGTCGACCCGGCCCCAGACGGAGGCGAGTAACCAGACCTGCGACCGGAGGTATCCACTCTGCAGGCCTGTGGTCGAGACAGTCACGACTCGTACGCAAAGAGACTCACTCTACGCCGAGTACGTGGATACTCCGGAAAATGTGAGCGTGCAAAGAGTTTTTGCGAAGTTCAACGTAGTGACAATCCCAGCACCTCGACTGGTAGAACTCGATATGACCACGAACACAGACGAAGCAAAGCACGTGAAGTTATTCCTCCGCGCCGACGCGGAGGTCGGCGTGGAGCGTACGAAAGAGGCAGCAGTCGAGAAGCTTGCAGAACTCGACGCCGCAGGTCGAATCGACGACTACGACGTCCACGTGTGGGGCCGTGAACTACGTGCCGACGGACCTCTCACGGATACAGGACACGGAGCCGAATTGCTCGGCTACGTCGAGGCGTTCAGAGAGTGGGCGAGAGAACACGACGTCTCGTTCGAATCGACATTCAAGGAGCACACCATCGAGTCCTCGTTCGCCGACGAACAATACGAAGTCGTCTCGCTGCCCACTATCTGTATCGCCATCTACGAGGGCGAACAGGTAGCCAGCGTGTACCCCTGCCACACCGGAGAGCAGGACTGTTCGGCCGTCGAGTACCTCGAAACCTTCGAGAGCAAACGGCGACTCTCTACTCCGCCGGCTTAGAGTCGAGTGAATTTCGATACGTTCTGCGTCAATCCTTCGCCATATTCGTGACAGCCGTGCACATCCAACACATTTGGTTGAGGAACATAGTCAAACGACTAAGTATCATCAATCTAACCGGAGAAATTACTATATGCAATGACGGCGAGTTAACAATTGAAGTGGCGTAAGACTACCACGCAGGCGATACGTCCGACGCGCCCCGAGATATCGAGTATAGAACAGGGGCGAGACAGACTCGTGTGCGAATAGTGACTACTACACAAAAATGAACGATTTGACAACGCAAACGTGCCTGGTGACGGGTGCATCGAGGGGAATCGGTCGGGGAATCGCGACGGAGTTCGGAAAGGCGGGGGCAAACGTCGTCGTAAACTATCGCAGTTCCGAGGCCGAAGCGTACGACGTCGTCGACGAAATCGAGGAAGCCGGTGGGACCGCCATCGCGCTGCAGGCGAACGTCTGTGAGTTCGACGAAGTAGCGGCGATGCGCGACCGGATTCACGAGGTTCTCAGTCCAGTGGACGTACTCGTGAACAACGCGGGCATCACCGTCGACCGGACGTTCGACAACATGACACGCGAGGAGTGGGACCGCGTCATGGACGTCAACCTCGGCGGCGTGTTCAACGCGACGAAAGTCTTCTACGACGATTTAAAGCAAGCCGACCACGGCCGTCTCATCAATATTTCGAGCGTCGTCGGCCAACAGGGCAACTACGGGCAGGCCAACTACGCGACGACCAAGAGTGGATTGTTCGGGTTCACTCGTACCATCGCGCTCGAACTTGCCCGGCACGACACGACGGCTAACTGTGTCGCACCCGGGTTCACGAAGACGGACATGCTCGCCGACGTTGGTGAGGAAATCCAAGACAAGATTCGCCAACGGATTCCGTTGCGGCGGTTCGCCGAGGTGGACGATATCGCCGGTATCGTCCGATTCCTCGCCAGCGAAAAGTCGGACTACATGACCGGGCAGGTGCTCGGTGTCAACGGCGGAATGGAATGGTGACGATGTACACTGAAGACCCCCGACTCCCGTCGTCGACACCGTCGTTAGACGCGGACGAGCAACTGGACTGGCTCGTCGAGCCGGTCCCCGACACACTCACGTCGTCGCAGACGAAGCTCGTCTACCTCTACCTGTCAATCCGGCGTGGCGGTACCGTCGAAGAGCTCCGAGACGCACTGGGGATGAAAACAATCACGCTCTATCCGGTCTTGGACCATCTCGTCGGCCTCGGACTCGTCGACCGAGACGACGACCGGTACGTGCTGCAGGCAGCCTGAAACGCCGAGCGTCGACCGACTTCTTTGAGTGACTGCGACGGAGCGACGGCGACGGAGCGACTGCGCTGTCAGCTCATCCGAAAAACGGAGAAAGAACCGATTACAGATTGTGCGGCGGACGCTGGGCAGGCACGTCCATGTGGATGAGCCCGATAATGTTCAGCGTGCCAATGCCGTCTCGGCTCATCTTGTTTCCGCCTCTGTATTGCGCGCCTTCGATGTATTCGTCGTCGGGACGCGGGTCGAAGACACCCTGGTCTTTGACCTTCACTCGAACCTCGATATTGTTGTCACCGGGGCAGTTCGGGTCGTAGACGTGGATTCGAGTGGTGTCCCCAGTCTCGATGTAATCGTACGCAAGAACCTGGTGGTTGTTCCAGATGTTTCCGTCGCCGGCGCGGACGTACACGAGTCCGAGAACAGTCGGGTCGCCGTCGTCCAGCGCCCGTTTCAGACTGCGTAGCTCCTCGACCGACCGCGCTCGGGTGAACGTGGTCGGGAGATAGAACTGGACGAACTTGCGCAGATGTCGGTAGGTGTGTTCGTGGTCGAACGTGTCCATCTGGCGCTTCCAGAGATACTCGAACAGAGGACCAGACTGTGGGGTTTCGTCGTCGGCGGTGTCCGGAACCTGGCGGTCGTAGAGGAAGAAGTCCAGCGCTGCGAGCGCCATCCCACCACACAGCCCGTATCTGGCGTCGATGTTCTCGATTTTGTCGTCGAGGTTGCCCGGGAGGGTGGGAAGGTCAGGAAGCTCGTTGAACGAGTTGACGAACTCGAACCCGTGACAACTCGGGTGGAACTCCGACACCGACCGGCGGTTCCCGAGAATCAACTGCGGAGTCACGAGGTAGCCGACTGTTTCCTCGGTGTGTGTTGCGGAGCCAGCTTCCTCTTCTTGCAAGCGGACCTCGGCCCCGTCGGAACGAATAGCCTGGTTTCGCGTGACGACTGCGTCACCGCCGTTGTGGGTCTGACAGTGTGTGAGGAACACCGGGTTACACTGGAAATCACTGGCGAACGAGACGGTTCCGAATGTATGGTCTGTCTTTGTAGTCCCGACCTCGATGGGAACTTCGCCTTCGATTTCGTGGGCGCCTCGTTCGATTGCGACGTACCCGACCGACTCTTCGATGTGTGCCCCGTTGAGGGAGTCCCATTCTTCGATTTTGTACTCGAAGGAGTCCGAACCGACGTTGCGAATCCGCGTGTGACACGGGTCGCTTCCGTTGTAACTCATCACCTGTGCGAAGACGACCGGGTCCGAGTAGGATTCGTCCAAGTCGCAGGAGTGCCAGTGGTCGGCGGCGGGTTGGTGTGTCCGCACGACCCCTGCTTCGCCGATTTGCTCTCCTTTCTCGTCGAGGATTGCACCTGCTGACGTGGCGACGATTCCGACGTCTTCGGTGGTATGAGCCGTCTCGTCGTCGCCCGAGGTCTCTTCTTCGAGGAACAGTTCCATGCCGTGAGACCCGACATCTCGCAACCGAACACCGACCGTGTTTCCGCCGTTGAAGCTCTGTAACGACGCGAGCGCGACGGGTTCGGTCGATGGAATACCGGACAGCCCGACGGACGACCACTCCTCCGTCGCTTCGATAGTGCCCGTGGTGATATCGGCGGTCGTTCGCGGGGCGACCAGATAGCCGATGGTTTCGGTCGTGTGCTCACCGTCTCGCCCCTGTTCTTCCTGCAATCGGACGTCGGCCCCGTCCGCCGTTACCTGACGGTGCCGCGTGACCACTTCGTTGTGACCGTTGTACGTCTGACAGCGACTGATTACGACCGGGTCGCCACCGACGTCGCCATCGAAGTTCAGTCCAGTCCACGAGTCAGTTCCGTCTGTCGTCCCGACCTCGACGTAGCCACTGCCCGAAAGGTCGTGGCCACCGCTTTCGAGGACGATGTAGCCGATTTCCTCTTCGTAGTGCTCGCCATCGAGGTAGTCCCACTCCTCGATTTGGAACTCGAACGAGTCTGAGGCGACGTTCTGCACCCTGATGTGGCAGGGGTTGGTCCCCTCGTAACTCATCACCTGTGCGAAGACGACCGGGTCCGAATACCGTCCGTCGAGAGCGACAGAGTGCCACTGGTCGCTTCCGGGTTGGTCCGTGCGTATCACTCCCGTTTCGCCGACACGTTCGCCCGAGGAATCGAACAACGGCCCAGTCCTGGTTTTGAAGAACCCGAGAACCTCCTCGGCGTGGTTCATCTCGTTGTCTTGGGAGGCCTCTTCCTCGACGAACACCTGCATCCCACTCGCACTGACGTTCCGCATTCGAACGTCGGCGGGGTTGGCACCGTTGTAGGTGTCGATAGAGGCGACGACGACAGACTCCGACGGCTGAGCCCCCGAGAAGTTCACGTCAGTCCACTCGTGAGCCGACGCGACTCGTTCGGACGTGTACTGAGAGAGCGTCTGCGGGAGGACCAGATACCCGACTGTTTCGTCGGTGTGCTGGCCACCGCGGGCCTCTTCTTCTTGGAGTCTCACCTGTGCACCGTCACTCGCCACACGGCGATTTCTGGTGACGACCTCGTGCTCACCATTTCGGGTCTGACAGTGCGTGATTAACACGGGGTCGCTTCCAACCTTGGCGGTGAAATCGACCGACTGCCACGCGTGGCCGGTCGTAGTCGTGCCGACTTCGACGGGAATCCCACTGGATAGCAGATGGACCCCCGCTTCGAGCACGACGTATCCGATTTCCTCTTCGTTGTGTGCGCCGTCGAGATGCTCCCACTCCTCGATTTGGAACTCGAAGGAGTCCGGGCCGACGTTCCGAATCCTCGTGTGACACGGGTTCCGCCCGTGATAGCTCATTACCTGTGCGAAGACGACCGGGTTCGAATAACTCTCGTCGAGGCTGACCGAGTGCCACTGGTCGTCATCGGCTTGCCTCGTCGCAACGACTTCCGACTCACCGATGGTGTGGCCGAATTGGTCGGTGATTTTCCCCGGTTCGGTGCTAAAGAAGCCAACTACCTCTCGGTTGTGGCGCGTCTCGCTGTCGCTCGACTGCTCTTCTTCCACGAAAAACTCCATGCCGTCGGAGTCGACGTTCCGTGTTCGAACTGCAGCAGTGTTATCCCCGTTGTACGTCTCGATTGACGCCAAAACTACTCTCTCGTCAGATTCACCGTTTGGAATCGATACTTCTGTCCACTCGTGTGACGACATCGCTCGGCCTGACAACTGAGTTGTCATATTCTAATTATATTTATTTATCATATTAAATCTAGGCCGAGTTTCTGAATTGAGTGAACGAATGAACAAGGGGAGTCGAGACCAGCACCCAGACGGCTATTAACAGCGAGTTATACCAATTGTGAGATTCACAAAGTCCGTATATTGGCAGTTTACACCGGCAAGAGGTACTACCAAAATACGCACGACAGCAGTCTGAGATAACGCGTTATAGACCGCTTCATCTGCCACAAACCGATTGTGAGAAAAACACAGTTTCAATTTATTTAATCACGGACTCGGGGTCGCGCTTCCTCGCCGGACGAGACAATCGAAGTAGTGTGAGAAGAACCGTCGGTCTTTGTGACCCTCGCCCGATAGACACGACGAGCAAACGCAGTCAATCTTGTATGTTAATAACATCTCTATATTCACTAATGCATTGTTCACAAATTTATGACCGAATAATATAATCTAGTGGTTAGGCCATCTATCTGAGCAATCGCTCAGTTTTAGTGACAGAGTAGAATATTTCTCCGAGAGGAACCACACAGAGTACCTCACAGACCAGGCTGTTCCAGACTAATCGTGTCTTTTCAAATCAATACTGGTTCCTGGCTCTCAGCGACTGATACCGCCACTGGGGTGCTCACGAACGGCATCGACCTCCTCCTGCGTGACGACCGCCAAGTCACCGTCGAGTGTCCGCTTGAGTGCGGCCGTTGCTGCACCTTGTTCGAGTGCTGGAGCGAGGTCATCTCCCCGGATTCGAGCTGCGAGATATCCACCGACGAAGGCGTCGCCCGTCCCAATCGGGTCGAACGTCTCGGTCTCGAACGCTCCCTGCTCGTACACCGTCTCATCTGATACTGCCACCACACCTTCGTCGCCACGCGTGACCAGAACCGTCTCGAAACCGTGCCGGTCTGCCAGTGCTGTCGCAATCGCCGACGCATCACCATCGAGGTCGAGGACGGTTCGCGCATCGCGAGCCGCGACGACGAGAACGTCGATGTGAGAGAACAGCGGTTCGAGCGCCTTCCGAGCCTCCTCGGGGTTCCAGAGCTTCGTTCGATAGTTCAGGTCGAACACGGTCGTCGTTCCGGCTGACTGCGCAGTTTCGAGCAAAACCCGCGTCGTTTCACGGAGTTGGTCCGATAGCGCCGGTGTGATTCCACTCGTGTAGTAGTAGCTCGCATTCTCGATTGGTTCGGTCGGGAGTTCCTCGGGGGTGGCCGTCGTCACCGCGGCATCGCTTCGGTCGTAAATGACTGCCGTGTCTCTCGGGGCGCTGCCGTGTTCGAGATAGTAGGTGCCTTGACGATAGTGGTCCGTCCAGACGACCTCCGCGGAGACACCATGTCGGCGGAGGTCTGTAACGACTCGACGACCGAGCGCCGAGTCCGGAAGTTTCGAGAGCCACGTCGCCTCAGCACCGAGTCTGCTTGCGGCGATTGCGACGTTCGACTCCGCGCCCGCCGTGCTGAACCGAAGCGTCTCTGTCGTCTCCAACCGACTCCCGCGTGGCGGCGAGAGTCGAAGCATCGTCTCACCGAAAGTCACGAGGTCAGCCGTCACAGCGTCCACTCTCCTGGGGGGTGGTCTCCATATGCGTTTCTCGTGGAGTCGCGGCATAGTTCCTCTGTTTTCGACGATGTTTGCTCTGGTGTGTCGTCTTTCGCTGGGTAACCACGAACCGACCACGACTGGGACTGAGCACCTATTCCCGCCTGTATCCCGAACATTAAGAGGCGCGTCTTCGTGATACCAGTGATGTCCGCAGATATCGTCCAGCGAGTCGTAGAGACGGGTGTCGTCGCAATCGTCCGCGGTACGAACCCCGAGAGGGCAATCGAGACCGTCGATGCGCTTCAGCGCGGTGGCGTCTCGGTCGTCGAGGTGACGGCGAACACCGACGGTGTCCTCGATATGATTCGAGAGATATCCTCGACGTTCACAGCGGACGAGGTGGTCGTCGGTGCGGGGACAGTGCTCGACAGCGAAACCGCGCGGGCGACGACGCTCGCAGGTGCTGAATTCATCGTTACGCCGTCGTTCGATACGGAGACGATACAGACCGCGAACCGCTACGGGGTTCCCTCGGTGGTCGGCGTCGCGACACCGACCGAAGCCGTCGACGCGTACACCGCAGGGGCCGACATGGTCAAAATATTCCCGGCAGCGTCACTGGGTCCGGGGTTCGTTTCGTCGTTACAGGGACCGCTCGGCCACATTCCAACTGTTCCCACTGGCGGCGTCTCACTCGACAATGTCGGCGCGTTCATCGACGCCGGTGCGACCGCCGTCGGCGTCGGGAGTTCGCTCGTCGACGGCGAGGCAATCGAGCGCGGCGACTACGAGGTGCTGACGGCGAACGCACGGGCATTCGTCGATGCCGTCGCCACTGCCCGCACCGACTGAGCCGAAACAGACGATTCTGACCGCGTCTTCACGTCAGCCGTCCACTCACGCTTCGGCGACGACCTCGATTTCCACGTCGATATCGACCGGGAGTTTCACGACTTCGACTGCGCTCCGTGCAGGATACGGTGCCGACATGTGTTCCCCGTAGACCTCGTTTACCTCGTCGTAGTACCGCATGTCTTTCAGGAACACCGTCGCCTTCACCACGTCCGCGAGCGACGCACCGCCCGCTTCGAGGATGGCTTCGATATTTTTCAGCGTTCGCTCGGTCTGTTCGCCCGGTGTGCCCGGCACGACATCGCCGGTTTCGGGGTCGACAGGCCCCTGCCCGGAGACGTAGATTCGGTCTCCCGAGACGATTCCTTGCGAAAACGGTCCGATACTGTCCGGTGCGTCGTCGGTGGATAGCTCTCTCATTGGTGTCACTCGTGGTCGTTTCGTGTCGGTACGTCGTCCGTTTGGTAGACTTCGTTGATAAACGACGTCGGGAGGCTCGTCGTGAGTCCGCCGTCGAGGACGATGTTCTCGCCGGTGATGAAGCTCGAAAACTCGGAGGCGAGGAACAACGCCGTGTCCGCAACTTCGCTGGGTCTACCGAATCGGCCGAGCGGATACTGGTCGAGCCAGCGTTCTCTGGCGCTGGACTCTCCGGTTCGGCCCTCCGTGTTCTCCATCTCGTCGCGACGGGTGGCAGTCTCGATGGTCCCCGCGGAGATGACGTTCGAACGAACGCCGTGTTGGCCGTAGTGGGCAGCGAGGTTGCGCGACATCGAGAGCAGTCCGCTCTTCGCCTCAGAGTAACCCGAGAGTCCGATTCCGAACAGCCCGTTGACCGAGCCCATGTGGACCATCGACCCGCCACCGGCGGCGACCATCGCCGGGAGAACCTCTTTGCTCATCATGAACTGGCTCTTGAGGTTCAAATCGAGCATCCACTCGAACGTCTCTTCGTCGCAGCGGTGGATGGTGTTAGACGGCTCGTCGGAACCGCCAGCGTTGTTCACCAGGACTCGAATTTCGCCGAACTCGTCGAGTGCGGTATCGACGAGGTTTCGGATTTGGTCTCGTTCCGTGACGTCGCACTCGACGGGAACGACTCGGCCGGGGTGTGCGGCGGTCAGTTCTTCGGCCACCGGCTCGACGTCCTCGTAAGACTGCGAACAGATAGCGACCTCTCCGCCAGCCTCAGCGAACCGGGCCGCGATTTCGCGGCCGATACCGCGAGATGCCCCGGTCACGATTGCTGGACGGTCTCGTAGTGATAACTCAACCATAGCAGGCAAATCGACGCGGTCGCACCTCTTCAACCTTGTCATGGTCTCTCACCGTGTCCGGTGCTTCGCTCGTCATATTCTGTACTCCTCGATTGCGTCGAGGTCGACAGAGATGCCGAGTCCCGGACCGCTCGGAGCGGGCAGACAGCCGTCGGTGACCTCGAACGGGTCGTCGATAACGTCGCCCTCCCAAGCGTAGTACGTCGAGTCCGGCGGGAGCGAGAATCCGGGGATACCGCTGACGGCGTGGAGAATCGCCGCCGTTCGAATGCCGAGGTCGAACGCGCAGTGGTGCGTGAACGGAACACCGGCGTCTTCGAGAACCGCCGCCTGTTGGCGAAGCCCGCTGATTCCACCCGCGGGCGTCAGGTCGATGACGCCGACGTCCATCGCCCCGGCTTCGACGAGCGAGGAGATGTTGTGGGAGATGTAGGTGTCCTCGTTCGGTGCGATGGGTTGCCGGAGACGCTGTCGTAACGCTGCCAGCGACTTGTGAGCGTCCACCCGAATCGGCTGTTCGAGGTACTGGAGGTAGATTCCCTCATCTTCCAGCATGGCACCGACGCGAACCGCTTGGTCGAGCGTCCACCCCTGATTGGGGTCAAGGCGGAATTCGAGTTGTCCGTCCGTCTCGTCGTGCATCGCCTTGATTCGGGAAACGTCCTGCCGCCAATCCTTCCCGGCTTTCGTCTTGAGCACGTCGAAACCGGCGTCCAGCGCCTCGCGCGCTTTGACCCGAGACTCTTCGGGTGAGAGAATACCGAGACAGAAGGCGATGGGAACCTCCTGTGGCGTCAGGTCGTTTTCGCCCATGTTCTCCCGATGCCGAAGCGTGCTCTGAGTCGGGGCGGTCCACCCGCCGAGGAGTTCGTAGACGGGACGGTCGAGTGCTTTCCCGACGATGTCCCAACAAGCCGTCTCGACGGCGGCGAAGAACATATCGACGTTCGTGTACTCGACGAACACCTGGCGACGAAGGCGTTCGATTTCGAACGGCGACTGCCCGGTAATCATCGGTCCGACGCCATCTTCGAGAATCGATTCGGTTGCAGACGGCGACAGGAACACGCGCATTTCGCCCCATCCGGCGATTCCCTCGTCGGTATCGACACGGACGAGCACGCGCTCCATCGAGTCGAGTTCGCCGTGGTTGGTCGTGTAGGGGCCGATACCCAGCGGTTCGTCGAGACTGGTCAGCGGAACGTCTACAGTAACCGCTGTCACGTCGGTTATCTCCATACCCATGGTTGTACGGGGTGGCAGTAAGAAAGTATCGTTCGTTACAATCTCGCAGAGTGCGTCGCCGCCCGAATCCAGTCGAGTGACTGCTCCGGCAACAGCCCGTAGTTGTAAAAGGATACCCGCGGAACACCAGCGGTTCGCAGTGCGTCCACGATGTCGACGAGCGTCTCCTCGTCATGTATCGCCGGATGACCCGGCAAGAGTCCAACGTGAAGCGGGACATCCGGTGACAGCGCATCGACGGCCTGGTAGGCGTCCATCACTTCAGCCGCCGACGACTCGTACGCCGGGAGGCAGTAGTAATCGACGTGCTCGGACAGCTGTTCGAGGTCCGCGCCGAGCATCCACTCTCGTCCGGGTTCGGGCGCACCGACGTAGTAGCCGAGCGGTGTCTGCCCGCTGGCCGCCGCGAAGTCAGCATAGAGGTCCGCCAGCGTCTTTGCTCGAACGCCGACGTACTCGGCGACTGCGCCGTGTTCGCGGAGCCACAACTCCGGCGAGAGGTCGTGTGGAGTCGAACCGGCGATGACGGAATCGAGGGCGTCGGCGACGGTGGTTCGAACGTCATCGACATCGATTCCGGTGTCTGCGGCGTTCTCCCGACAGTGGTCACAGAAGCACAGTCCGAAGAGAAACTCGCCGAGTGTCCCGAGTTGTGCGTGAATCTTCTGGTGGTGCCAGCCGAACCCGGTGCCGTAGAAGTAGTCGAACGTCTCCAGTTCGATGCGGTCGAAGTGCTCGCGGGCGGCGAGGTCGCGGACGAGTGCGACGAGGTACTCTTGGACGTCAGGATTCGACGGACAGAGGCCGAACACCAAGTCGTCGCCGTGGGCCGAAGTCAACGTCACATCGGGATGCTGCATCCCGAGCCGCGAGTTGTGACAGCCGACCGTCCACGAATTCAGCCGGACACCGTCGAGTTCGGCGGCGATGTCGGCGACCCAGTCACCTGTCATTCCCTCGTACGGCACCGGTTCGAGACGCCCGTAGCCCTCACCGGGGTCGAAGTACGAACTCGCGCGGGCGAAGAACGTCCGGCGTTCGGGGTTGTGCGGTGCGAACGCCTGTACAGTGTGGTAGTTGGTTGCGAGGGTTATCTCACCGACGCCGAGTTCGTCGAGTCGGTTCGTAACCCGTGTCGGCCCTTCGTCTAACAGGTCCCACGGGTACGCCCAGAGAGCGAATTCCATACGATGCCGTCTCGTGGGCCGATAATAAATATGGAGGACGGGGTGAGAGCGAGCCTGCGTGAGCAGGCCGCCCAGCGGGGGGTGCAATCAGTGAAGGGAGTGAGGCGTGGTTCGATTCGTGCGTCAAGTGCCGAGGATGGTCAGTCCGAGGTGGTGAACGCGGCCGAGGTGGTAAACGCGGCAGAGGTGTGAGGAGTGGGTTACTCCTTGACTGCGCCGGCGGTCATCCCGGCGACGATGTACTGTTCGAGGAAGGCGAACAGGATGAGAAGCGGGATAATGCCGATAACCGAGACCGTCAGCATCATCCGCCAATCCGTCTGGAGCGCCCCGACCATCGAGAAGACACCACGCGGAATGTTGTACTTCCCGCTGTCGGTCAGGAACGTCAGCACGAACAGCAGTCGGTTCCACGCGTACAGGAACGTGTAGGTGATACTGGCGACGAGTGCGGGCTTCGTCAGCGGAAGGACGATTTTCGTGAGCACCTGTAACTGGTTGGCTCCGTCGATGCGAGCCGACTCCTCCAGTGCGACAGGAACCGTCTTGAAGTAGCCGTAGAGCATCCAGATGTTGAACGGCAACGTGAACGCCGCGGCGGGGATGATGACGGCGAGGTAGGTGTTGAACAACCCGAACTGCGTGATGACGTCGAACAGTCCGACGATGAGTACGACCGGTGCGAACATCTGGACGACGAGCACGGCGAGCAGGAACGTCCGCTTGCCGACGAAGTCGTTCCGCGCACACGAGTACGCGGCCGGAATCGCGAGCAGGAGCGTCAACACGACGGTTCCGAGCGAGATGACGAAGCTGTTTGCGACCCACAACACGACGTCGGTCTGCGTCCAGACGTCGAGGTACGCACTGACAGACGGGTCTGACGGCACCAGCGTCGCCGGAGCCGAGAAAATCTCTGACTCCGGTTTGAACGTGCTGGAGAACATCGCGTAAAACGGGAACATCATAATCCCGAGGAGCGCGATGAGGACGCCGTAGACTCTGACCCGACGGAGACCGGACCTATCGTGACCTGCCATCGTCATAGCTCGTCACCTCCGCGGGTGTACACCCGCAGATAGACGATTGCGAACAACAGGAGGAACAGGAACCCGATGACGCTGTACGCAGCGCCACGGCCGAGGTTCCCGTTCTGCAGGCCGACCTGGTAGATGTGGATGACGAGCGTCGCGGTCGTGCTAATCGGCCCGCCACCGGTCATCGTCCAGATGACGTCGAAGCTGACGAACGTCCAGATAGTCGAAAGCAGCGTGGCCATCAGGATGACGCTCTTGAGTTGCGGCAGCGTGATGTATCTGAACTGGTGCCATCGCTCGGCCCCGTCGATTGCGGCCGCCTCGTAGAGGTCCTGTGGAATCGACTGGAGCCCCGCGAGGAAGATAATCGCCATGAACGGCGTTCCAATCCAGATGTCGGCGACGACGACGCCCAACCATGCGATGTCGGGGTTGCCGAGGATGCCGATACCCTGTTCTATCACGCCGAGTTTGAGCAACACTGCGTTGAGGTAGCCGAACTGCGGGTGCTCTATCCACCGGAAGACGACAGCAGAGATGGCGTACGGGATACCCCACGGAATCAAAAATGCCGTCCGGAAGAACTTCCGGCCCTTGATATCGCCTTTCAGGTGAACCGCGATGAGCAGTCCGAGGAGGGTCTTGCCGGCGACGCCGACCAGCACCCAGCGACCCGTCTGCCAGATGAGCCGGTAGAAGATGTCGCTGTTGACGATTTCGACGTAGTGTTGCAGGCCAACGAACGTCTCGATAGTCGAGTCGGCCGGTGAGCGGTACAACGATAGGCGGAACGTCTCCAGTATCGGGTAGCCGACGACGGCGAGCAAGAACACCGCAGCGGGCGCTATCAGGAGATAGGCGCGTCGGTTCCGCCTGAGGTGTGCAACGGACTGCGAGAGGCGAGAGTCCCCGTCCGTCCCGGTGTATTCTTCAGCGAGACTCATGTCTTTCACTCATCAGTTCATCGCGTCTTCGAGGTCGCTTTGAGCGTCATTCAATGCTTTCTGCGGGCTCTTTTGGTCGGCGAGCGCCTCCTGAATCGCTTGGACCATCCGGTCGTTGAACTCACTGAAATTACTGAGCTTCGGCCGGGCGCGGGCGTACTGGCCCGCCTCGACGAACGGAGCCCAGTTTTTCGACTCGGAGAAGTACGACCGCTCACCGACCGATTTGACGACCGGCAAGAACCCCTTCTGCTTCGAGTACTGGAACCGACGCTCCTCGTCGAAGTAGAACCGAATCAGGTCCCGGGCGATGTCCTTGTGCTCGCTTTGGCTCAGGATACCGAGCGTGTCGATGGTAAAGAGGCTGTACCGTCCCTCGGGCCCCTTCGGAACTTGCGCGATACCGTATTCGAAATCGACGTCGCCGTTTTCCTGCGACTCCGTGATGTTGAGCCCGGTGTACACGTGTCCGATGACCATCCCGAGGTCGCCGTTTTCGAACAGTTGCCGGATGTCCTGCCGGGTCGAAGAGAGCGGCGAGGCCTGCGTGACGCCGTGTTCGAGATGCAGATTGGCGTAAAACGAGAGCGCATCGACAGCGCCGTCAGAGTTGACGACCGGCATTCCCTCGTCGTCCACCAAGTCTGCACCGTACGACCAGTGGTAGTGGTAGTACTGCGACCCGGTCTCGATGGCGTCCGCACCGGCGAGTCCGAGTGCTGGGACGTTCACATCGTCGCTGTCGGTAATCGTCTGTGCGGCAGACAGCATGTCGTCCCACGTGTCTAGAGACGGGTTCTCCGGGTCGAGTCCGGCGGCCTCGAACACGTCCTTGTTGTAGTAGAGACACTTGTTCGAGGCCGCCCACGGAACACCGTAGTGAGAGCCGTTGTACATCGTTCCCTCCGCCACTCCGTCGGCGAACTTCTCGCCGAACTCGCCGTCCATGAGGTCGTCGAGAGGTTCGAGCGCATCCTTGCCGACGAGTTGCGGAATCCACCGCGCAGGCCAGCGACTTACGTCGGGTGCCTGTCCCCCGTCGACGCGGTTGTTCACTGTCTGTCGCGCGTTGTCCCACGTGACGCTCGTGAACTCGACGTCGACGCCGTACTCCTCTTCGAAGGCAGTGTTGTTCTCTTCGAAGAACTGCTTGATGTTGTCGCCAACACCCATCGTGAGGAACTGGACGCTCTGTTTACTGCTGCCGCCGTCGTTCCCACCAGAGTCGTCGCCGCCACCGCCGCCATTGCCACCATTGCCATCACTACCGGCGTCATCGCCGTTTCCACCGCCGGTACACCCGGCGATAGCAATCATCCCGCCAGCACCGAACGCCTGAAGGAGTTGGCGACGGTCGAGAGTCTCTTCACTAGGTTGGCCCTTGCTATCTTCTGGCATCATTGCTACCACTCACCTCTGTATATATAATTGTTTATGTTCATATTCTATTTTTTGCAAGTTTATCTCGCACAGTTTACGCATTATTCTCGTGGATAGCCCGCAACAGCGATGCGAGCTCTTCTCCGATTATCGACCGAATTCGCTCACCTTTCTCGGCGCTTGCCTCTTCGGGCAAGCCAATCGCACCGGAGTTGGAGTACACGTCGAAGGACCGATACACGCCGACCGAACCACCATCGAGAAGGTCCTGACCAGCCCATTGGTAGTGTTCGTCCATCGGTTCGCCGTCGCGCTCCGAGATATCGCCGACGAGGTCCGGGCGGACGGCAAGCATGAGTGACGTTTCGAACTCACCCCCGTGGGCCATACCGCCCGTCTCAGTGTCTCGAAGTGCCTCGATACGGTCGGATGCGAGTTCGAAGTACGTCGTCCCGAGTACCTCGGCGTCGGTGTCGACACCGACCGTACTGACGACCGACCCGATGAGTGGACCGTTGCCTCCGTGGCCGTTCACAAAGAGAACGGCGTCGAATCCGTTTTCCAGTCCCGTGTGCGCGATATTCTCTAATATGGCGCGCAAATTCTCGAAGTCGAGCGAGAGCGTCCCGCCGAACGGGAGATGGTGCGGCGAAAAACCGCTCCAAACCGTGGGTGAGACCACGAGCGGAACATCATCGGTTCGTTCGACCGCAGCATCGACCATCGCTTCGACGAGAAGCGAGTCGGTGACGACCGGCAGGTGATTTCCGTGTTGCTCGATACTCCCGACCGGAATGACCATGATAGAGCCCGATTGTGACCCGATGTCTCGGACTTCGCGCGCCGTCATTCCCGCCCATTCGCTCTCCCGTCGACCGATAGTGTTGTACATCATGTTAGGCTGAATCCGTCATTTGCAGTTCAGTAACCGGCATACGTTCTCCGTCGGCATCGAAGAGGTGGATATCCTCGATGTCGAACCCGAGTTCGATTTCGTCGCCGACCTCCGGACGGAAGTCGCTCTCGACTCTCGCAATCACTTCCGAGGTACTGCGAGTCGTCTTCAGATAGAGGTAGTTGTCCGAGCCAACAGGCTCGACCACGTCCACGATTGTGTCGATGTATCCGCCCTCTCGCTCGGCAGTGAGGTCCTCCGGTCGGACCCCAAAGGTGTACTCACCGGGCGGGACATCGATACCGAGTGTGAATTCACCGGCCGGTGATTCGAAGTGTGCACCCCTGTTGGAACTGGTCACCGCCACGTCGAAGAAGTTCATCGAGGGCGAGCCGATAAAGCCCGCGACGAACTCGTTGTTCGGTTCGTCGTAGCACTCCTCCGGCGGGGCGACTTGCTGGAGTTTTCCGTCGTTGAGGATGACGATTCTGTCTGCCATCGTCATCGCCTCCGTCTGGTCGTGCGTGACGTATATGGTCGTGACCCCGAGGCTCTCTTGGATGCGTTGAATCTCGGTTCGCATCTGCGTTCGCAACTTGGCGTCCAAGTTCGAAAGCGGCTCATCCATCAAGAAGACATCAGGGTCGCGGACGATGGCGCGTCCCAGCGCAACCCGCTGTTGTTGGCCGCCGGAGAGTTGCTTTGGGTAATCGTCCAGTAGCTCCGAGATTTCCAGCATCTCGGCGGCGTCATCCACGCGGCGCTGGATTTCGTCGGCGTCGTCACCTGCGAGCCGAAGCCCGAACGACATGTTTTCGCGCACGCTCATGTGCGGGTACAGTGCGTACGACTGAAACACCATGGCGATGTTTCGGTCTTGAGGACGGACGTCGTTGACGACGGTCTCGCCGATAGATATCTCACCGTGCGAAACAGTTTCGAGCCCCGCGACCATTCGGAGCGTCGTCGACTTCCCGCACCCCGAGGGTCCGACGACTACGACGAACTCACCGTCCTCGACAGTGAGGTCCAACCCCTCGACCGCGAGGATGTCGTCCTCGTATACCTTGCTAACGTTCGACAGTCTAACCTTGCTCATGCAGAGTGAGAGATACTGCACTATCCTGCATAATAAATGTTGGCAGTGGTTGCAAAAACCAGCCTCTCAATCGTGTTGAAAGCCCACATCGAAGGCATTCACACCGTTTCCGGCGGTTCTGAGAATAGTATCCGACATAGAATTCAGCCTCGTTCAGTTGCCTCCTCGCCTAGTTCTCCAACAATACTCGAAGTGTTTCCAACGATACTCGATGGAGCTCCGATTACACTCAAAAAGGTCGTCTCTGACGGGTCTTTGGAGAGAGGGGACTTTGACGGCACGCTAACGGTTGTAGCGGCACCAAGCATGCCCCAAAAAGACCCGTTGCTTAAGCCGGAGTGTCGGTTCGAACCACAACGCTCGCTGTTTCAACATGGTCAAAAATTATAGATTCGGGGCAGTTGTGTCGTCGGTCACCAGAACGGCTTCGTAGCAGCCTCTAACACGGCATTGCCCCTAATACAGTCTTCATCCAAATTTCAAGCGGTAACAAACACCATGGAATGCATGAACGTATCTCCTGTAAATTATAGTTTTTCGAATAGCTCCCACCAGGAATAAATTACCAACAAGCATACTTCCAATATCGTTGGAAAGGCGTTTTACACCAGCAAAAACCTTTTCAGCCGGTGCGAAAATACGAAGCCATGCCAACTGGGAACGATAAGACAATCGGGGCGGTCGAAACGGCGTTCGAGATTCTCTCGGCGCTCGGGGAGGTAGAGCCGACTGGACTCTCCGACCTCGCCTCGGCGGTCGACATCCCGACGAGTACGACGTACATCCATCTAAACACGCTCGTCGAACAGGGGTTCGTCGTCAAAGAGTCGGGGCAGTACCGTCGTTCGTTCCGGTTTCTCGAAGTCGGCGGAAGCGTCCGGCAGCAACTGAGTATCGCTCGGCTACTCCGAAATAAGGTCGAAGAACTCAGTAATACGACCGGCGAGATAGTGGGTGCCGGTATCGAAGAAAACGGAAAACGGGTCATCCTCTACCGGAGTACTGGTGAGAAGGCGGCGGCCGACGAGATACCCATCGGAAACCACACCGAGATGCACTGGACCTCGCTCGGAAAAGCGATTTTGGCGTACCTCCCGGAGGACCGACGAAAGCACATCGTCGAGCAACACGGTCTCCCCGAAGGGACGAGCGAGACGCTCACGACGTTCACAGACCTCGAACGTGAGCTCGGTCGAGTTCGACAACAGGGATACGCAATCGACGACGAAGAACACCTGCGAGGGATTCGTGGGGTCGCCGTTCCGATTCTCGACGGAGACGAGAACGTCATAGCCTCGATTGGAATCACCGGTCCCAGAGACCGTTTTGCACCCGGGTATATGGCTGAACTACTCAACATACTACAGTACAGCAAAAACGAGATTGAAGTCCGTAATCAGTACTACGAGTACTCGTCGATAGACGGCTAGGGCCCGAGTTACGTCGTAGATGGAACTAATGGGCTCGTCTAGTATTACAAAAGTACGTTTGTAATGGGTAGCACATCCTTGCTTCACGATAAGCCCGGTGACATGGGGTGGACAAATGACCACATTAATGTTTGTTATTAGCAATACTCAGTGGCATCATCAACCCCTATTCTGGATTGTTTTGACCGACACTGATTGAGAACAGAGACAATCATATTATTATCAGTATTCAGGGTATTCATCATTTATTAGGGCGGACACCCTCAACAATCACCACTCTTTCGTCACTGTAACCATTATATGCAGCTCACAAAGACATCATACATAGACCAGAGAACTGACAAACATCATGTTCTATTTGATTTTATTCGATGCCCACGAACGACATCTAGTCTTGAAAGAGTACCAACTCCCCCAAGATAGTATTGTATAATAGAATCACTACCATGGTGCCAGTAATCTCCGTCAGATTCAGCTGATGCGGGTCTACTGAGTACTCTCTATCCAAGTGTTTTGAATTGCACTACAGAGTGGGATGTCGCGTGTTCAGAACTCTCGAACAACAGGAGGAGACAACGGGCAGACACATACAGGCAGACGAGCAGACATCCAGACCGATAGTTCGAGCGGGTCGAACGAAACGTCCCCACCCGCCAGCGAAATACCAGATTCAGTCCTGCGTTTGACTGTACTTATCCACCCACTCTTTCAGCGTGATTCCCATCGCTGACTGAGTGATGGCGTTCGACGATGCCGAGTTCGCGCTCTTGACGAGTTCGGCTTCGAGCGTCCGCGTCGGCACCTCCCCGAGGAAGTGCGGAATCGCTCGCTGGACGTCCAGTGGGCAGCCAACCTCGTGAGCCAGCGCGTACCCGGAGAGAGAGTGCGGAATCTCCTCGTTTGCGTAGTGCTTCCTGTCAGGGTCGTCGAGGCGCTCGGCGTCGACGTGGTCGACGTACTCGTAACACTTCCCGACGTCGTGAAGGAGACACGCCGCGACAATTGTGTCGATATCCGGGTCTGCACCGTGGAAGTCGCGCTGGATTTCGGCCGATTCGAGCGCGATTTTCGTGACGCCACGGACGTGTTCGACGTTCGTGACCTCGTGGATGTTCCACGCGTACGGAATATCGTGAATACTTCGCCACCCACCACGTTCCAGTCCGAGTACCCAGGCCTCGACAACCTGCTCTCGAAGGTCGTCGTCGTCGATTCGGTCGAGTGACGGGAAGGCGTCTCGTACCTGCGTCTCGAAGTCAGGTCTGTGAGTTTCAGTAGCCATCGTGGGTCGCAATCGTGTTTTTCACGAGTCGTTCGCGACCGATAAACCGCGGGCGGTCCGCGATAGCGAGGAAGTTGTCCACGTCTGCGCGCGCTTCTGCAGCCTTGCCGCCTTTCGCCTCGTAGTCACGCGACCCTTCGCTGCCCAGTGCATCGTAGAGTTTGTCGAGGTCATCGAAATAGAGCTCAGCGACGCCGTCGAATTCGGCGTGTTCGGGGTCCGTCGGGACGACCTGGCAGTAGCGAACGACACCCTCGATCTCCTTCGCGATGGGCGTGTGCGTGTTTTGCCAGTGGTCGAGGAACTCCTCGTGAGTCATCCCATCTTTTCGGACGAGGAACGCCGAGTGCTTGTAGAGTCCGTCGGTGTCGCCGTCGACTTCGTCCTTGACGACGCGTTCCTCGCCGATGAGTCGAGGGCGACGCTGTACGTCGAGGAAGTTATCGACGTCCTGTCGTGCTTTCGCCGCGACCTCTTTCGTCGGGTCGTAGTCACGAGAGCCTTCGCTTCCGAGTGCTTCGTGCAGTTCGTCGAGCGTCTCGAAATAGAGTTCGGCCAGCCCATCGAACTCCGCGTGCTCGGGGTCGGTCGGGAGGACTTGCTGGTACCGCACGACGCCTTCGATGTCCTTCGCGATGGGCGTGTGGGTGGTTTGCCAGTGGTCGACGAACTCGTCGTGAGACAGCGCTGACTGACGCACGAGAAGTGCGATATGCTTGTACATGGACTACGACTCGTCGTAGGGGCTAATAAAATGTGAGGAATCAGTAAGGATTCGGGGGAAAAGAGGTCGGTCGCGTGACTGGGAAGAACTCAAAACTCGACTGTCTCGAGGATGCCGTCTTGAATCCGGACGGCTTGCGGCAGGTAGTAGTCCTCGACGCCGTGAAGCGGCATCGGCGTGTCGAAGCCGGTGATACGCTTGATAGGCGCTTCCTGGTGTAACAGGGCTTCCTCCTGAATCGTCGAGGATATCTCCGCCCCCAATCCAGCCGTCTTCGGTGCCTCGTGAACGACAGCGGCGCGGCCGGTCTTCTTGAACGACTCGACAATCGTCTCGATATCTAACGGTGACAACGTACGCAAGTCGACGACTTCGACGTCGACGCCGTACTCGTCTGCGAGGTTGTCCGCAGCGATGAGCGTCGGGCGCGTCATCGCACCCCACGTGTAGACGGAGATATCGCTTCCCTCTCGGCGGACCGACGCCTCCGAGAGAGGCACCTCGTAGCTTCCCTTCGGTACCTCTTGTTTGAACGCCCGATAGATGAGCTTCGGTTCGAGGAAAATCACTGGGTCGGGGTCTCGAAGCGCTGCGATGAGGAGTCCCTTGGCGTCGTACGGCGTGCTCGGACAGACGACCTTCAGCCCCGGCTCGTGAACGAAGAACGCTTCCTTCGATTCTGAGTGGTGTTCCGGTGCGTGAATCCCACCGCCATAGGGCGCTCGAACGACCATCGGAACCGTGTACTGGCCGTGGCTCCGACTCCGAAGCCGGGCGGCGTGGCTCACGAGTTGGTCGAATGCGGGGTAGATGAACCCCATAAACTGCATCTCGGCCACCGGGCGCATTCCAGAGAGTGCGAGACCGATTGCGGAGCCGACGATACCGGCCTCCGCAAGCGGGGTGTCGATAACGCGTTCTTCGCCGAACTCTTCGTACAGACCGGCGGTGGCACGGAAGACGCCGCCGTTCTTCCCGACGTCTTCACCCAAGACGACGACGTCGTCGTGTTGCGACATTTCGGTGTAGAGTCCGTCGCAGACGGCTTCGACGAGGTTCAGCTTCTCGATGGGAGCGCCGGTGTCGGTGCCGGGTTCCGCCGTCGAACTCATTCCAACACCTCTTCGAAGGCCTCGTCACCGTACTTTTCGCGGAGTGCCGCGAGTTCGTCGCGCTGCTCGCGAAGTCGGTCGGGCATCTCCTCGTAGACGTGCTCGAACATCAGTTCGGGGTCTTCGCTTACGCTTTCGGCCTCCGTAATCGCGTTCTTGATGGTCGTTTCGATGCGCTCGTCCAGTTCGGCGTCGATTTCCTCGTCGAGGATGCCCTCCTTGTACAGGTACTTCTGTAACCGGTCGAGCGGGTCCTTGTCCTTCCACTCCTCTGCTTCGTCGTCGTCGCGGTACACAGACGGGTCGTCTGCCGTCGTATGCGCTCCATACCGGTACTGAACCGCCTCGATGAGCGTCGGGCGACGCTCACCGGCCGCGGGGTTCTTCGCCTTGGAGAGCGCCGCTTTCGTGACCTGATAGACTGCAAGCGGGTCGAGGCCGTCGACGCGGACGCTTTCGATACCGTACGCTTGTGCCTTCTGTGCGATAGTCTCGCTCGCCGTTTGGCGCTCTCGGGGGACAGAGATTGCCCACTGGTTGTTGTTGCAGACGAAGACCGCCGGAACGTCGAAGACGCCAGCGAAGTTCAGTCCCTCGTGGAAGTCGCCTTCGGAGGTCGCCCCATCGCCGAAGTGACAGAGGACAGCGTGGTCGACCTTTCCTTGCAGCTTGTTCCCCCACGCCATTCCCATCGCCTGCGGAATCTGCGTCGCGATTGGAATGTACTCGGGCATGACGTTGACGCCGTCCGGGACGGCATACCCCTCTCGAATCCCACGGAGTGGCTTCAGAAGCGCTGCCAGACTGACGCCGTGAACGTACTTCGCTGCGTGCTCGCGATACGTCGGGAACAGCCAGTCTCGTTGCTCCAGCGCGTAGCTAGTCGCGACCTGTGCGCCCTCCTGTCCTGTCATGGGCGCGTACGTTGCGATTCGACCCTGCCGCTGGAGGCTGATTGCGCGTTGGTCGAAGCGACGAGCGAGTTTGGTGTCCTCGTACATCGAAAGCAGTTCCTCGTCCGAGAGGTCAGGAACGGTCGCGTTCGGGCACACGCTGCCGTCTGCCTCTAAGACTTGGACTGGCTGAGTATCCGTCGTCACTCTACTGGTGGGTTCTTGCTGATTGAGTTCCTTTTGTGCACTCATTGTTGTGGGCGATATACCGGTGGATGGTTTGTCACCTATACCACGGTTGGTTTGGGGGTTACAGGGCCGCTGGGTACGGAACCTGCAAGTTATGTCGAGATGGTGTGTCCGATGCGAGGGCGTACTCCCCCTCGCATCGGAGCGGCTGTTGTCCGTTTAAATGTAATGAGAAAAATCGCGCTAAAAAGGGCACCGAGATGGTGAATAGGCTTGGTTGCCGCGCGAATCCCTGCGTCACTAACGGACACCATATCTACATCAATTGTAGGGTAGTAACTTAATATTTCTGTGACAACTAATCACAATGATTGATAATGACATAGGAAGNTAACGGACACCATATCTACATCAATTGTAGGGTAGTAACTTAATATTTCTGTGACAACTAATCACAATGATTGATAATGACATAGGAAGAGAGGGTTTCGGAAGCAGTTCTACGAGAGGAAGACCCGCCACCACCAAGAGCGACCTTCTCAGTGGAGAGTGGTCTGCGTGACGGATTTCATCACTTCCAAGGCTTCCTTCAGTTCTTCCACGTTCGTTGCATACGAGAGTCGGGCGTACCCTGCCCCACGGTCTCCGAACACCTCGCCGGGAACCACGATGACGCCGTTGTCGAGGACGTCTTCCGCCCACCCATCGGGGACTTTGGGCATCGCGTAGAAGGCACCTTCCGGTCGGGGCGTCTCCAGTCCGATGTCCTCCAATCCGTCCAAGAGGACATCCCGGCGAGTTTCGAACGCCGAAACCATCTCCTGAACCGGCTCCTGCGGCCCCTTGAGAGCAGCCTCGGCGGCGTACTGGGCCGGGGCACTCGCACACGCCTGCACGTACTGGTGGACACGCAACATCCGCTCGATACGGTCGTTGCTCGCCGTGACCCATCCCAGTCGCCAGCCGGTCATCGAATACGACTTCGAGCAGGCGTTCACCGCGACGACGCTATCGGTCTTCGAGAACTCCATCGGGGAGTAGTGCTCCCCGTCGAAAAGGATGTGCTCGTAGACTTCGTCGACCACACACACCACGTCGTGTTCGTCGGCAATACGCGCGAACTCCTGCATGTCCGACTTCGACTGGACCGCACCGGTCGGGTTCGCCGGGCTATTGACGATGAAGAGGTCGGTGTCCTCAGTGATTGCGTCCTCGACTGTCGCCGGGTCGAGAGTCAAATCCGGTCGCAACCCAACCGGCTTGGGCGTCCCGCCAGCGAGTAGCGCGAGTTGTTCGTACGCGACGAAGCCAGGGTCCGGGAGGATGACCTCACCTCCGTGTTGGACGTGTGCTTCGATTGCGATGTGGAGCGCCTCGCTGGCACCAGATGTCGCAATGACGTTATTCGGGTCGACAGAGAGCCCGTTGTCCCGGTCGTATTTTTCACTAATGGCTTCGCGGAGACCAGGGATTCCCTTGTTCCCCGTGTAGGAGTCGACGAGTCCTTCCTCGACCGCCGACAGTGCCGCAGTTCGGATGTGCTCCGGCGTGGGAAAGTCAGGCTGTCCGATACCGAGGTTGATATCGTCCTCGCTCGCACCCTCAAATACTTCCCTAATTCCGCTGATATCCATCTGCTCGACGCGTGGTGCGTACGAACTCATCGATATCGTTCCTCAGTTTGCTCGTCGTAATCGGCCTGTACACCGTCGTCAACGCGAGTTTCTCCGAGAGAGAGCCCTCGCTGGACCGCACACTGATAGCTTGGGTGGACACCACATGACATGGTAGCGTCCGAAATCGTTCACCCATAGAACAAAAATGTTCTGTTGTGACAGGACTTCAACACGTGCGGGACATGGCCTCTTCGTTCGGACTTCTCGGACAACAATTGGCTCACGAACGGCTGTTTATTCAGGCTATCACATCCAATCCCCCACACTAATTTCTAAAAATGAGCTGTTTGTATACTATTTCCCATATTTATAACCCATCCATACAGATAAACAACAAAGAAGAAAAATCCGAGTAGCTTGGACTATCGTCGCGCCAAACTGAATATCCGGGGACAGCGGCGGGGTGTGACTCTGTTTGACCGCCATTTCAGCGCCAGCAGCGAGAGGCTATTTCGGGGACAGTGAACACTCCCGAAGCACTCGGGAAAGAGGAGTTTCGGCGAGAAACAACACCGAAGCAGGGATATTCGAACCGGAAATTACAGCTGTACATGTGTAACGTCCTAGCACCAACTGTCGTCGGCGAGAGAGAATCGAGCGACGAGTCTGTCCGAATAGCTTGGACAGAGACGTAAAATCACCCCGTGAATCGCGGTGTGCCCTGCGAGACCAGGACAAAAGCTAAATCGTAGATACCTCGATGATTAAATATGAGTGAACGACCCCGATCGAATCGCCCGGTGACGACGACAGAGTCGTCGATTCGAATCTTACAACGACTCAAAGACAATCCGGGGCGCACGCTCGACGAACTTACTGAAGAGCTCGATATCGCTCGGAGCACGATTCACCGGCACCTTTTGACCCTCGAAGACAACGACTTCCTCTTTAGAGAAGACGGTCGGTTCTATCTCAGCCTCAGACTCTTAGACTTCGGAATCAGCGCCCGCGACCGCATCTCGTTTTTCGACGTCGCTCGGAGACAGGTCGACCGCTTAGCTGAAGAGACCGGAGAGAAGGTCTGGCTCGTCGCGAAGGAGGGAGATTACAGCGTCCACCTCTACAAAGCATCGGGTGCGAGCCCGTTAGAGACGTCCGCTCGCGTCGGCCAGCGCCGGAATCTCCACCAGCTCGCTGCCGGGAAAGCGATTCTTGCCTACCTTCCCGAAGCGGAAAGCCGGGAGATTATCGAACGGCAGGGACTGAAAGAAGTCACCGAACAGACCATAACCGACAGCGAAGCGCTCTTCGAGGAGTTGGCGAAGATTCGAGAGCGAGGGTACGCGTTCAACCTCGGCGAGTCCATCGAAGGGCTGAACGCGGTCGGAGCCCCAATTCGCGACGAAGAAGGCGTACCAGTCGGAGGCATTAGTATTTCCGGCCCTGCGAACCGGGTCAAAGGGAGCCTCCTCCGCGACGAACTTCCAGACAAGCTTCTGGCGACAATCGACGAGATACACATCAACATCAGGTACGGCAACTCGACCTGAACACGCGACCATCCGAACGTCTCTCGGTGGGAGACTACCGGATATCGAGTTCGTGTGAGACGGGAAGATAAACCCGAATTGGCGGCCAAATACATCGGGACCACCGAACGCTGACCGCCGACTGACGAAGTTTCTCAAAGCTCATCGAGACAGTTAATCTTGAAATAGATTCACAATTTCTATCGAAATACTTCGATGACGACAATACGGATTTCACAGAGAGTTGAAAAATAATCCAACCCGTATTTTATTTAGACGAAGAAATTGGACACACAATCATACACGAAATACAGAGAAATAGACAACCAATTTGGAGGCTCAAATACTGATTTGTGAAGTGAGGTAGGGAACACCTACACGTTCGTCTTTTCGGAATCGAAACGAATCGATGCAGTAAACCGCATCGGCTCTTGTTGGAGAAACTACCGACAGGGTACGATTGGCGAACACATTATTGCATCAATATTGCAATATATGGCGTCCAAAATCGCAGTCCACCCAGCCGATTTATTCCCGTGTATCTGCTAGAATTCGGTAGTCCGTCGAGCGGAGAAATTCCATCTACTCGGTTACAAGAAACGGAAGAGGATGTCAGCCCCGGAGTGCTTCGATGGGGCGTTCGTTCGCCGCTCGCCACGCAGGGTACACACCCGCGAGCAAACTCGTGAAGACGCCGAACGCGACAGCACCGACCAGGTACATGAACGCAGACGGCGTGAAGGCGAACGGATTGCCGAGGAAGACCGAGTTCGCCACCGCAGCCACCACGGCAGCGATTACGACACCGACTGCCGAACCGAGGATACCCAACAATGCGGATTCGATGAGGAGTATTCTGACGATATCTCCCTTTCCGTAGCCGACTGCCCGCAGGACACCAATCTCTTCACGTCGCTTGATGACCGCCATGAGCATCGTGTTCGTAATGGAGACGCCAGCGACGAGGAGCGAGATGGAACCAAGGCCGACGAGGAACGTGTTGATACCGTTGACGACCTGTTTGAGCAGCCGAACGAGTGAGGTGAGTTCAAATACCAAGACCTTATCCTTTCGGTCGTTGAACCGGTCACGGAGTGCATCGGCGACCGCCTCCGCTCTGTCGGTCGACCGCGTCATAATCCGAACCTGGCTGTAGTGTCGGTTTTCAGCCTCCTCGATAGGGAGGTAGATGCTGCTCGAACCGAACGACTGCGTCTCTTGGAGTACAGCGACGACTCGGTACGTGCGCTCGGCCGCGGCCGCTTCACTCTCAGCGTCCTGTTCGGGGGCGAGTGTGATTCGGTCGCCCGGGGCTATTCCCCGGTCGATTGCATAATCGTGAGAGACGACGATACTGCGTCGCCAGTTATCGGGGAGCTCACCCCTCCCAATCTCGTACATCGCCCGTGGGTCGTCGAGATACGTGACCGAAACGCGCTCACGACTATCGTTTTGTTTCACTATCTCCATGTCCTTGCTCTTCGTCGCAACGACACCGGCCGGACCGACCGTCTCGTCGATAGCTTTCAGGTCTTCGCGGTCGAAATGCGACTGTTCCATATCGAGTCCCGGGGAGACGAAGACGTTCGTCGCCCCTTGGTCCTGGATATTCTGGAGTTGGCTCTGTTTGAACGCTGCGCCACCCGCACCGATGGCTCCAATCGCGACGACACCGATGAGGATAGAGGCAGCAGCGAGTATCGACCGGGCTTTGGCACGTGAGATGTTCCGTCGAGCGATGACGAGTCGTGGAAACAGTCCGACGATTCGATAGAGCCAGCTCATCGTCGAGACCTCCAGTCACTGTCGTAGTTTTGTTCCATCAGTCGAGTGCCTCCACGGGTTGTTTTTTCGCCGCCTTCCAGGCGGGGTAGACACCAGCGAGCAGTGAGGTTCCGATACCGAAGACAGCCCCAATAGCCACGTATCGTAACCCGGCAGCCGTGAACGCAAGCGGATCACCGAGGAGGACCTGGTTGAGTACCATCCCGATACCGAGCGCGAGGGGGACGCCAACCATAGACCCGATTATTCCGAGGATGGACGACTCGGCGACGAGCAGGCTAACCACTGCCCGTTTCGGGTACCCGACGGCTCGCATCACGCCAATCTCGCGCTCACGCTCGATTGCCGACATCAACATCGTGTTGGCGATGGTGACTGCGGCGACGAGGAGGGATATCGAACCAACTCCGATGAGGAACTGGTTGATAGTCTCGAACGTCTTTTCGAATCCCTCGCGTTGCTCCTGTACCTTCTGCACGTAGACGTTCCTCTCTCGGGTGTTGAACTCCGATTCGATGCTCTCGGTAGCCGCATCGACCGACGTCGTCGTCGGGTCGACGCGGACGATTGCACTGTCGTACTCGGGGTCGTCGAACTCGTCGAGCGGGACGAAGACGGTGCGGTCGGCACGTAGCTGATCGGCGAATCCCTGCGGTTCGAGAACGGCCGCGACGGAGAACTTTCGCGTGAAGCTGCCGTTTACCGATACCGTTATTCGGTCACCCGGCTGGATGTCGTTGTTCTCTGCGATGCGAGAGCCGACGATGGCACTCCGCTTCCAGTTATCTGGAATCGTTCCCGACTGTGCGTCGTAAAACGACCCGGGGTTGTCGAGTCCTTTGACCTGTGCCGTAATGATAACCTCGCCAGTTGGTGTCTGGACGAGTGTATCCCACCGTTCTACGATAGGAAGCACAGTCGTTCCGTCGGTCACTTGTCGCATCCGGTTGATGTTCTGTCTCGAAAAGTCGCCGTTAATACTCCCACTGCCGTCGTGGTGGTACACCGGATAGACCGTTGCAGTGCCGCCGAAGCCTTCGAACGCTTCCATTTGGTCCTGTTTGAACGCCTCTCCCCCCATCCCAATCGTCCCGATTGCCACCACGCCGATGACGACCGCGGCGATAGCGAGGAGAGAGCGAGCGGTTGCTCGTGATAGATTCCGCCGCGCAAGCACGACGGTCGGAAAGTAGGCTGCTACTCGGCGGAGCCAACTCACGTGGGGTCCCCCCAAGCCGAAGCGCGTCGGTTCATCGTCACTGTTCGACTACTCCGTTCGACTCTGCTTCGTCTGCATCCGTTATCTCACCGTCGACGAGGTTCACCACGCGGTCGGCTTCCTCGGCGACGTACGCGTCGTGTGTGACCGTCACGACAGCCACGTTCTCCTCGGCGCGCAGTTCGTCGAACAGTTCGAGGATGTCGTCGCCAGTCTCTCTGTCTAAGTTCCCTGTCGGCTCGTCCGCCAACAGAATCGCGGGGTCGTTTATCAACGAGCGCGCGATTGCGACTCGTTGTTTCTGGCCCCCGGAGAGTTCGTCTGGATAGTGGTCGAGTCGGTCGCCGAGACCGACGCGGCGGAGCAACTGTTTTGCGCGTTCGCGCGTCTTTTTCGGCGTTCTGTCGAGCATTCGCGGCATCTCGACGTTTTCCAGCGCCGTCAGCGTCGGAATCAAGTAGAAGCTCTGGAAGACGAACCCAATCGTGTGTTTTCGCTTCGTCGTTCGGTCGCCGTCAGAGAACGTCGAGACGTCCGTCCCTCGGAGTCGGACGGTTCCTCTGGTCGGAACGTCGAGCAGTCCCAACAGGTTCAGCAGCGTCGACTTCCCGCTGCCCGACGGTCCGACGATAGCGACGAAGTCGGACGGTTGGATGCTAAAGTCGATTCCTTTCAGTGCCTGAACAGTCTGGGCTCCCGTCTGATACTCCTTTACGACGCTCTCGCCGCGAATAATCACGTCGTTACCAGCGTCTCTCGGAGACTGCCGGTCTTCCTCGCGGTCCGCCCCCGGTTGGTCCGTTTCAGCGGGGGCAGAGATGTCCGGAGCCATCTCTCATCACCTCCGCCAGAGGTAGACGACTGCACCAACGAGGAGTACCGAGGCGGCACCACCGACCGGAAGCAGCGGCAGTCCACCGCCCTGTTGCGGTGCAGGTCGCCGCACGGCCCGACGTGAGACGTCGACTTCGGTGGTAAACGACTTCTGGACGCCACCGACAGTGTAGGACACCTCGACGGGGACAGACGACACGTTCCCTTCGACGTCCGACTTGAGCGTGAACGACGAGAAGTCGCTGTCTTCGATACTCCCGACGAAGTAGTTACTTCGCTCTACGCGCTCAGTATCGGCGATTTCGACGACGACACCCTTGACGGAACTCGACCCGACGTTGCCAGCGGTCGCGGACACCTCCAGCGTACCGCCGGTCTGCGTCGCTCGAACGTCGGTCAAGACGATTTTTCCGGGATTCGTCGGGGACGTAAACCGCGGGTGGTACGTGCGCGAGATTTCGTGGTGAACCCCTCTGTCCACGTAGTGAAGAGTTAGATTCACCGGGTGCTGGCCGGCCTCAGAGACACGAGCGGGGAAGTCGAACGTGACCGCTTTCCCTGCTGCCAGTTTGGCCTTCACACGCTCGTTGACGGTGAAGTTGACGTCAGCGGAGGACGAGACGACTTTCAGTTGGCGAATGTCTCTGTCGATACCGTTCGCAACCGTGACGTTGACAGACCGCGTCGCACCGGGGACTGCCTCTTCGACGGATAGCTCTACCTGCGGACGGGTCGGTTCACGGACATCGACTGTCAGCGGGTATCGAACTCGGACGTGTGAGCCATCTTTGAGCCGTCCAGCGAAAACGACTCGAAGGTCTTTCACACCAGATTTGTCGAACGAAACCGGCAACGGAACAGAGATATTCTCACCGATAGGAATCGTCCCGACGTCCTCGACTCGGGTAATATCGTCTGAGCTCCCCGGTCGTCGAACGTAAATGTCCGTGACATCAACGACACTGGGACTGTTTTTCCCGTTTCGTATCGAGACGGAGAGCTCAGTTTGCTGACCCGGTGCTGGCTCGTCCGGTGAGACCTGTACGTCCGTGATTCCGATGTGTGCCCCGTTTGCTGCTGCCGGGACCGCAAGCAACGGAGCTGCGGCAGTGGAGAGCACGATGACTGCAGCGAGGAACCAAGGTGCGACCGGAGACCCATCTCCGTCCAGTAATTTCGGACTCATCGATGGACGACCTCCGAATACTGTCGCTTTTTTGCCATCATAAACCCAACAGCGTGTCCGATTCCATATAAGTTCCTTGGTTCAGAGTTTCCATAGATGCGATAGCTTTGTCACTCATTTCCAGAATGGCGATTCAACGGAGTTTCCCGTATCGAGATTCTAACGTATCGAGGAGCCTCTGGAAGCGCCTGCCATCGTTGAGAATGGCGATACAGTGAGAGACACATCGCTTCGGCATCAATTTTCCAACATTCTCCCTTGAAGCGTACTCAGGAGAGCGAGGACACCGACCAGAAGCGCACCGAGTGCGACCACCGACTCACTCCCCGTGACAGAGAGAAACACAGCGTACCCGACACTACATCCCGCCGCCAACACGACACTGCTACTGATTGCATGAACCAATTCGATTCGGCGGGTCGAGGCATCGCTGCCAACTTCTCTGGCGATACTGAATCCGTTTTGGCCGACGTTCCACGAGAGGAGTAGCAAGAACGAGGCGGCGAGGAGAAACGACGGTGCCATCCCAACAGCACCGGCGAACAGGATTGCACCGACGAGCAGAACGTTCCCCGCCGAATACACGTTCACAGAGCCGCGCACGAGGCCAGCACCGAGAAGTAAAACGCCGAGTGTGCCCGCCGCGACAGTGTAGACAGACACTGCAGTGACGATGGCCGTTCCGATGGCAGCCACGAGCGCGATGGAGCTACTCAGAAGTGGTGGCATCTCCTCGGGACGAGCAGGTAGATTACTATTCACGGGAAATCACCCCAGATAACGGCTCTGATGGGTCCCAGTCCGTAACGTCGAGGCCTGCATTTCGGAGTTCTTTGAGACGGAGTTGTCTCCTGAGAGACGCGTATCCGACCCCACACGTCCGTGTCGAAACGGGAGAGGCCGTCGGGTCAGGACTGAGAACTGATACTGCGTAGCCGTAGGCGTCGAGGCGTCGGGCAGCCTCCCTCGCCTCGTCGTCACAAAGCGGCGAAATGAAGAGTATCTGCGTATCCAGCGGGACTCGCTGGTTGATTTCACGAAGTCGGGTACTCGCGTCGAACTCACTATCCGGTGTGTCCCACGAAAATGCAGACTCTCCGAGCAACAACTCCCGAAGTCGACGGCGATGGACGTCACCGGTACCCGGAGACAACCAGCAAGACCGCGGAGACAGTGCTGTGACTCCAACCGGCGTACTGTCGGCCAGTAGGCGAGAGGCGATGGAGTACGCAGCTGTCACGCTCTGGCGAACGACTGGTTTGGTGCAGTCGGTCGCCGGTTCCAAGTACGCTTCGGCACGAACGTCGACGACGAGGAGAATCGTTTCGAGATGTGGCTCCCGGAAGTCGACCGTCGTAAACTCACCCGTCTTTGCTTTCCGATTCCAATCGATTCGCGAGAGAGGGTCACCGTGCCGGTACTCTCGTACCGAATGAAATTCCACACCAGCGCCTTTGGTCCTCGACCGCACTTGGCCGGGAAGAACTGTCGTCTTCCGCTGGAGACCACCGCCAGACACGGGGTGTTCCTGCAGTTGGCACGTAATCGTCGTCTCCGACGACTGGTGAAGGGTTTCTCGCTTTTTGACGCCAGCGACATCACGCGTGACGACGAGCGCCGGGTCGTAAGCGTGGACGCCGGCGACAGCTTCGACGGTGTACGAAAACGTCGCCTCCTTCCCGGGGCGAAGTGCAGTTGTAAAGGTAGGCGAGCCTTCGGAGACTGCAAGTCCCGTGGGGACGCCGTCGACGACGCGGATATCAGCGAGCGTCTCGTCACCAGTGTTCAGAATCGAGACGGTGATTTCGATTTCTTGCCCGGGGTCGGGAGCCGTCTCGCTCACAGTTCGTGTGACCGAGACCGTCTGTGTCGGAAGGGAGACGGCACGGGCATACCCATAAACGGTGATTCCAAACAACGTCAGGAGGAAGAGCGCGGGTCGCAGCGTGACGATACCGAGTCCAGCAGCACCGAGCGCTGCCGCCGCGACGCCGCGTGTCCGTCCCGTACTCACTTCACGGGTCTCCGAATCCTCACGGTGCTCTGAACCCTCACGGCCGTCCCAGAACGAACGAGTCGTCACGGTTGGGTCGTCTTCGACCGACGTTCGAGCTGCTGCAGACACGTCCGATGAAACGTCGTCCCCATCGAACCGGCTCGCAAGCTCGGAGACGGCATACCGTGCCCGTCGAGCAAACACCGGCTCGCTGCGCCAGAGAGAGCGCACCCGGTCCCAAAGCGAGAGCGACGGAACAACGTCGTCGGCAAAGAACGCCGCAGCCTGTGGGTTTTCAGTCCACGTTCCGTCGTCCAACCGCGTCTCGATGTCTGTTCGGGACCACTGTTCCGTTCGAGCGAGGACAGTCCTCGCTACCTCCCGTAGTTCAGCCCGGAGTTCGAGTCGTTCATTCGGGTCTTCCTCGCGGCGGTCCGTCCATTCGATACTCTCCAAGCGCCGTGCAAACGCTGCGCCGGGATGTTCGTATCGAGGCCGGTGCTTCGGAGTGGGAAATTCGGTCGAGCGTGTCTGTTGTTCGTCGCGACGGGCCTTGGAAGCGGAAGCCTCACCAGCGACATAGCGTGCTGCGAGAAGCAACGAGAGCATGCCGACGAGTGCAATCGGTGCTGTTCGTGCGACGCCAGAAAGGGAGACGAGACTCGCCACCGATGGCAGGGCAACGAGACACAGACCGGTCAGACTCGACACGAGACCGACGACCAGAACGATGCGGTTGGTCCTGTTCATGGCTCAGACAAGTGAGGTGCTTCTGAGTCAGACGTTTCCGAGTCGAGCGCTTCTGAGTCAGGTGCGTCTGAATCGGGCGAGTCAGTCGTGGGATCCGACTCGGGCGACGTCGTTCGACCACGCTGAATCGACTCAAGGGCGTCCTGTGCACGCTGTTCACGCTCTCTGGTCGGTGGTTGACCGCCGTATCGAACCGCACAGAACAGGTCGGTTATCGAGTTCACTGCAGACTCCGGGAACCCGGCTTCGAGTGCGTCCTGCTCAAGTTCGGTGGGCGTCCGTTGCGGGTCGGGTGCCGAATCGAGCAGCGAGACCATAGCGTACCACGAGCGATAGACACCGTTTGTCGGTGGGACGTCTCGGACGTTGGGGGCAGGTGTGTGCGTCGTCTCTGTGGTTTCAGACACCGCCTCGGTGCTCGTGGCACCGATTTCAGTTCGGGAATCGTCGCTCGTGAGTCGCCAGAGTACGAGGGCGGAGCCGGCAACGAACAACACGACGCCGACTCCGAGCCGAGAGAGCGTACTCTCGGAATTACCACCGCTATCGAGTCCGTTTGTCAGGTCTACGTCGGGGAACGCGACGTGTTCGACAGGCTGTCCGTCGGGTTCGTCTGGTTGTGGGCTCCCCTCGTCACTGTTCGGACGCGGGGACGTCGGGACGTCGCCGGAATCAGTTGGTGCAGTCGGCTGTGCAGACTCAAGCGTCCCTGCGGCGACACCGAGGACTGCGAGAGCAAACACTGTCACGAGGAGGGCAATAGCACGGGACCGATTCATCAGTGAGTAGACTCTATCGACTAGTCAATTCATCGAAACATAAGAATTCCACACATCAGTTCCACTCCGTCTGGAGACAGAATTGATTATGAATTATCAAGACGGAGTGTCAACGAGCAAGGAACAGTGAGTGACCAACAAGCAGTAGACGACGAATCCGACGCGCCACTAATCGATATCTTCGAGATGGCCGTCGTGTTCACCATACCCGTTCTCGTCGGAGCGGGTATCGCACTCACGGACCCCACACTCGACGTGGCATCGGGTGCTATAGGTGCGTCTGGCGTCGGTTGGTTGCTCGTTCGGGTTCGAAGACAGTTCAATGCCGTCCGAACGAGTGACGGAATCGTCCGTCGACGACGTCCAGCACGGTCCGAGGCGTTAGAGCGCCTCGCGAAGTGGGAGTACGACCCGAAGTACGACCGTCTTTTGGCACTCGTATTGGCTGTCGTCGGTATCGGGGTGTTCGCTGTGATTCCATTTGGCGAGTGGTCCGACGAGAATATGCTGGGTCTCGTAATCGTCAGCCACCTCGGACTGGTGGGTGCACTAGTGGTGTATGGCGCAGCCCAGCGGTAAATCGTACGGTACCTCTCAGCGGTAAATCGTACGATACCTCCCAGCGGTAAATCGACGCTCAGTCAGCGGCGATTACCAGAACTCCTCGTGAGTAGCTAGGATGCAAAAAATCGAGAGGCGTCGAGTCTAGTTACTCGAAGAGTTCGACGGCCTGCTCGTAGCGGGATGCAGGTTCGTCCCAGTCGACGACTTCGAAGAATGCCGAGACGAAGTCACCGCGGGCCGGGCCGTAGTCGTGGTAGTAGGAGTGTTCCCAGACGTCCAGCGCCAGAATCGGGTGGCTGCCCCAGAGTGCGCCCTGGTCGTGCTTGTCGACGACGACGTTTCGAAGCTGGTTCGAGAACGAGTCGTACACCAGCAGTGCCCAGCCGCCGGCGGCACCGGCTGCGGCTTCGAATTCACCCTTCCACGCGTCGTAAGAGCCGAAGTCCTCCGCGATGCGGTCGGCGAGTGCGCCTTCCGGCTCGTCGCCACCTTCCGGCGACATGTTCTGCCAGAAGAGGTCGTGGAGAATGTGTCCGGAGCCGTTGTGGGTGACGTTACGGAGCGCGCCGGCGGACGAGCCGAACTCGCCAGCCTCGCGGTTGGCTTCGAGCGTCTCCTCAGCGGCATTCCAGCCGTTGACGTAGCCCTGGTGGTGGGTGTCGTGATGCCACGTCAGCACCTGCTCGGAAATGTGTGGTTCAAGCGCGTCGTACTCGTACGGAAGCGGGTCGAGTTCGTAGTTCGTCATTGTAAATCCCAACTTGGACGTGGGTTCGTAACCACATGTAGTTTCCCTGAATCCGTTTTACGTAGAGAACTTGATATTTTTCGCTGGACGAGCATTATGCAGTTAAAATTGGTGGTACAACCCAGTCATAATACTTTTCGGGAATCGAAGAGACCGGCACGTATGACAAGAACGGACCAACGTACGACCGAGAACGAAGAAGAGATGGCGACTGTTCGGGTGGCACGATGACGGCATCGACGTTCGAAGCGTACGCAGCCGAAAATCCAGACGCACGATTCACAGAATGGTTACGAGCGCGAGCAGAACCCGAGTGGACGAACGCGGTCGAACACCAGTTCGTCGAGGAACTCGGTGCCGGGTCGCTCGACGAGGATGCCTTCAGCAGATACCTCGTTCAAGACTACGCGTTCGTCGAGACACTGACCGGACTCGTGGGCCACACCGTCGGCCACGCGCCAACGATGCACGCCAAAGGTCAGTTGGCCGATTTCTTGGGGACGCTGACCGCCGACGAGAACGATTACTTCCAACGTTCGTTCGAGGCGCTGTCGATTCCGACAGAGGAGTACGAGAATCCCCAGCGCGAGCCTGTGACCATGGCGTTCGAAGACCTTCTGACGCGTGCCGCCACCGAAGGAGGGTACGCAGAAGCCCTCTCAGTACTCCTCCCGGCAGAGTGGGTGTATCTGTCGTGGGGACAGCGCGTGGCTGACGCCGACCCCGGTCGGTTCTACTATCGGGAATGGATAGACCTCCACGCAGTTCCCGAGTTCGAGGCCTTCGTCGAGTGGTTGCGACGCGAACTCGACCGATACGGACCGGAGTTGAGCGCCCGCCGACAATCACTCGTCGAGCGCCACTTCCGCCGCGTCGTCGACCTCGAAGTGCGTTTCTTCGACCTCGCGTGCGAGTAGGGCTAGTCGTGGGCTGAATCCAAGAGTCGCGTACTGAATCTAGCCGGTTCGCCCAGCATGTGGGGTTCGACGAATGATCACCACGTTTCAACGAATAATTACCAAGTGATACCACCAAGTAGAAACATTATTGCGTGAGTGGAGGAGAGTCCGAGAGCATGAGCGAAGAAACACAGTACACCGTTTGGGCCGCAACTCGCGGCCGCCTCGGCGAATACCTCTCTGGGATGGGTCCGTCGTGGGTTGCCGGAGCAATCGCCGCCGGTCCCGCGACGATGGCGAGTCTCATCACCGCGGGTGCAACGTTCGGCTACGACCTTCTTTGGGTCGTCATCCTCTCGGCAGTTCTCGGTGCGGGAGCACAGTACCTCTCGATGCGACTCGGTCTCCTCACCGAGTCCGGAATCGTCTCCATCGTCGAAGAGACACTGGGTGACCGATGGGCGTGGATTCTCGTCGCCGACGTCGTCCTCGCCGCCGGTCTCGCCCAGCTAATCATCATGAAAACAGTCGCGAGCGTTTCAGAGACAGTCACAGGAATCGACGCCCGAATCTGGGGTGTCGCATGGGCGATTATCCTCGCCGCCGGACTCGCTGGACGCGGGTACCGGGTCGTCGAACTCGGTGCAAAAGTACTCGTGAGTGGTGTCGTCGTCGCGTTCCTCGCGTCGACGTTCGTCGTTCCCATCGACCCCAATGCCGCCGCGAGTGGGCTCGTCCCGACGATTCCGGGAGGCGTCGACGGTGCGCTCGTCGCTGCCGGTATTCTCGGCGGCGCTGTTCACGTTACGCTCGTGACGATGCAGTTCTACACCATGCGGGCGCGCGAGTGGACTCGGAAAAACTACGGTCTCGCCACGTTCGACATCGGCGCGTCGATGCTCGTCGCATTCGGAGTCTACAGTCTCGCAATCTTCCTCGTTGCCGCCGGCGTGCTGCACAACCCCGATGTCCAAGCGAGTGGGTTGACCGCTATCGACGCAGCTCAGGCTCTCGGTCCGCTCGTCGGAACAAACGCGAAGTGGCTGTTCCTCGTTGGTCTCTGGGGTGCGGCCGTCTCGACACTCGGTGGAAACACCGTCGTCCCGCCCTACCTCGTCGCCGACAAACTCGACTGGGAGACCGATGTCTCTGATTCGCGGTACCGTGGTCTGCTCGCGGTCGTTGCACTGCTTAGTGCGGGTGGCGCATTCATCGGTGGTGCGTTCTTCCCGCTTCTCATTCTCGTGCTAGCGTTCGGACTCGTCGGCACGCCGTTCGCGCTCGTTCTCGTTCTGTATCTCCTGAATAAGTCGGAAGTGGTGCCGGTGAAGAATTCCCGGATTGCCAACGGTGCCGGACTGGTGCTCGTCGCTATCACCTCGGTTCTTGCGGGGTCGTTCGTTCGAGAGCAGGCTGCAAGCGGGATTGGAGACCCAATCACGTTGTTCGTTGTCGTCTTTGCCGGTGGGCTTGGGATAGCCAGTCTCGTACTCGGAGTCAAGTTCGCTCGGGAAGAACTCGTTTAGTCGGCGGCCGTCTCGAACCACGGTGAGTTAGGTAGCCATCGAAGGCAACGGAACACTAGCTAACACACCACACTAAATATTCTAAACTAGAACGTTGTATTAATTTAAATTATATCATATATCTTGTTGTGACGTGATTTGTTACCTAGTTAACTAGATTGTCGGTGTTTGGCACACACACCACCCTCGCGTTTGTAACAGCTACGAGAGACCCTAGAGGTTTTCGGCACACACACCACTCTCGCGTTTGTAATTTCGCGGTGATATCTGCCTTCTTCACACTGTTTCGCTCGACCCCTACCCCCCTTTTCGCGTTACATTCGCGAGGGTGGTGTGTCTGAACCGTCCTCACGATGTGTCTAAACCACGTCAATCTTCACGAATTTACATTCGCGAGGGTAGTCCCTCACGTCACACTTACATTCGCGAGGGTGGTCCTTCCTCCCACAACCTCACTCGTTACACTCGCGAGGGTACCCTCCTCTGTTACAAACGCGAGGGTGGTGTCTGACGCTTACTTGCGCGGAACCACTAAAAATGTAGACCTAATTGAATCAGGCAATACAACGTTTCGTGATGCTGTATTAGGAGAATTTACAAACGCGAAGCCACCCCCTCAAGTTTATTATGGTGGGTCTGAATATCGAAGCTACATGACTACGGACGAGGCTGAGGGTGGTGACCGAGACCCCCTCTTCCGATACGATCAACCTATCTTCGCGAATGAAGATATTCTCAAGATATCACACCTTCCGGGACCCGATAAAATTGTTGGCCGTGACGAGCATATGGCAAAGGTCGCTCAGGCACTCAATCCGGCAATTTTCGGTCGTGAACCGACACATCTCTTTATCTTCGGGAAAACTGGCTCGGGAAAGACGCTCACCGCTCGGCTCGTAAGCGAGCGGTTACAGAACGAGGCTGCTCGCGAATCGGTCGAGGTCAACACTGCAGTCATCGACTGTGGTGAGCAGAACACCGAGGCATCTGTAATCAAAACGCTCGCCTCACAGATCAACGACCCCAACAAGAGTGGGATGACGATTCCCGAGCGTGGTCTCTCTACTGGTGATTACTACAACCGTCTGTGGCAAGTCCTCGACACGTGCTCGGACGTTACAATCGTCATTCTCGACGAAATCGACATGCTACGTGACGACGAGGTACTTCGAAAACTCTCGCGCGCGGGCGAGAATCAAAAAATCGTGGACTCCCGCCTCGGAATCGTCGGTATCTCCAACAAGATCGACTACCCCGAGGAACTCACAGAGCGCGTCAAGTCCAGTTTCTCCCACGACGAACTTGTCTTTCCGTCGTACGACGCGAACCAACTCCGTGAAATCCTCGAAAACCGGCGCGATGCGTTCAAGCCCGGTGTGTTGACGGAAGATGTGATTCCACTCGCGAGCGCACTCGCCGCACAGGAACACGGCGATGCCCGCAAGGCCATCGATATCCTCCGTAATGCGGGCCGAATCGCACGAAAGGAAGGGTCTGAACAAGTCACCGACGAACACGTCCGTGCTGCGAAAGAAAAGAGTGAGGCCGACCGGTTCAGCGAACTCATCGAGGGCACTGCCACGCAGTCGAAGGCGGTACTGTACTCACTCGTCCTTCGGACGGGCGGGCGAAAGACGGCCGAAATCACTACGAACAAGATTTATCGCCAGTATCTCGAAGTCGCTGACGAACTCGACTTAGACCAACTCTCGGAGCGGCGTGTCCAAGAACTGCTTCAGGAACTCGACTTCCTGAACGTGATTCAATCGGAAGTTCGAGGCCGCGGGCGAGGACAGGGCGTCCACGGGACCCACCGATTACTCGAAGACCCCGATATCGTAAAGCGGGTGTTACTTCGAGACAGTCGAATTTCGACGCTAGAATAGCGGTCTCGTCCGGCCGAAAACGAACTACTCGTCGAGGTCGAGTTCGAACTGTTCGCTTTCGGTGACCACGTTGAGTGTGACGCTCGTGTTCGACTCTCGAATATCCACGTCTTGGAGCAGCGCCTTGATTTGCGTGTTCATGTCGTCGGTATCGCGGAATTTCCCGACGGCAGTCACGTCGTGGTCGCCGGTCGTCTCGTAGACGGAGATAATCTGGCGTTGGGATTCGAGCAACTCACTCACTTCGGTGAGCGAACGACCTTCCACTTTCAGTTGGATAATCCCCGTTACGTCGTAGCCGAGCGCGTCGTAGTTGACACGCGGTGTGTACCCTTCGATGACACCCTCTTCTTCGAGGTCTCGAAGGTGATTCGAGACGGTCGTCACCGAGACATCGAGTTCCTCTGCGAGATTCCGAAGACTCGTCCGACCGTCGTCGAGAAGCGCATTCACAAGCTTGGGGTCGAGGTTCTCGTACGTCATTATCGTACATTCCGGAAGGTACTCATTTGAAATTTGTGAATGTAAAATTACGCTCGTCGCTTTCGGAAGTCCAAGCTATCGGACCGGTTCACGCCGACGACTTCGTGCCATTTTGTAGTCAGATTGATGTATGTTGAGTTGGAAAATTAATCTATGCCGATTGATATACCTGCTTTGGACCTGCTCCCGGACGTTCCGCTTTCTCCTGATGCGGTCGGTCAGTTCGAGTCCGAGGAGGGCATCTGCAGAGCGGTCCCAGTTGCAATCAAATCTACTAATTCGACGGGGTTCGAGCCGCCACACGTCGATGATATCATCTTAGCTACCCAGAGAGAAGTTCTCTACGTCACACGCTCTCCTGGGAATGGATGGGAAATCGAGCATTCGGAAGAATACGAAGTCGAGGACCAACTTACAGACACTATCGAGTCAGTCACCGAGGTTGCGGAACACCAACTCTCGTAGCAAGTGACGCTCGTCGGTGTGACCTCCGCTAGTTTGAAACCCTACAACTAAGAAGAGAAGATATGTTGCGGCAGTTCGCAGAGGATTTCTTCACCGTCGTGGCCACGATTGTGGTCATCTCACTCGTGGTTGGCCAACTCCTCGGCCAACCCGTCCTTCTGGGGTACGTCACCTCTGGGAGCATGTCGCCGACGCTGCACACGGGAGATGCCTTCGTCGCTGTCCCTGAGCCATTCGCTGGTGAAATCGAACCGGGTGATGTCATCGTCTTCAACGCCGTCGAACTGCAAGGGGGTGGGCTGACGACACACCGTGTCGTCGAAGAGACCGAGCGCGGCTATATCACGAAAGGAGACAATAATCCGTTTCGGGACCAAAGCAGCGACGAACCGGTGGTCACAGAAGACAGAATCGTCGCGACGGCCCTCCAGATAAACGGCAACGTGATTCGAATCCCGGGGCTGGGGACTGCCATCGCGACGGTTCGAAACACCGTGTCTGGTGCGCAAACGGCGTTGACGACTGCACTCGGTGTCGATTCACCGTTTGGCTCACAGGGACTCAGTGGCCTGTTTATCTCCGTCGGACTCGTCTTGTTTCTCTTCATATTCGTCGACGATTTACGCGACGGACAACAGAGACGCCGAGACCGAAAGCGGTCGCGAACTGACAGCGACGCCATCGACGGCCGGTGGGTCGCTCTCGGGTTGGCATTCCTGGTGCTCGTCCCGGCGAACGCCGCAATGTTGGCACCGAGCGGGACACATCAGGTCGCTGTCGATGGAGACGACCTGTCAGACGACATCCAGCCCGGTGACCAGGTCGAAAACGGGTTCACCGCGAAGAACGGCGGACTCGTGACGATGCTCATCTTCCTCGAAACGACCCACCCGGACGCGGAGATGAGCCAACACAGGCTCGTCGTTCCCCGTGGTAAATCGGCGACAGCGACGCTCTTCGTGACAGCACCGCCGCCGCGAAAGCAAACCGTCGTCACGATTACCGAGCGGCGATACTTCCTGATACTCCCTCCAGGCATCATCGAACAGTTGCACTCGATTCATCCGGTCGTGGCTATCGCCGCATTCAACGTACTCATACTCTTGAGTGTCTCTGCGATGGTCGGTGCAGTCTTCGGGTTCGGCTCGAAGCGTCTTCGAGATACGAGCCGCGACCTTCCGCTCACACGTCGGCTCAAGCGCCTGTTCAAATGAGTAAATCGGGGACCCAACGCACCTACCCATCGATGTTTCCGTGATAGTAGAGATTCCGCACTTCTTCCGGCTTCAACTCTCGACTGTAGATACGGGCGTCGTCTAACAGTCCCGTAAATCCATAGTCGAGATTCCCTCCGTGGTCGAGTCCGTTCCCGATACGGAGTGGTTGCTCCGATGGTTGTGCATCGGGAACACTCGGAACGTCGTAGCAAGCTTCGTTGACGTACACGTGGTCTCGTTCGTCACTGTGTGTCCACGTCAGAAGCTGCCAATGGCCCTCCCGAACTGAAATGCCAGTGAGTTCGTATCGCTCTGTGGTCTCGATTACAATTTCGTGGTCCCTATCGCTGAACGGTCGCTCGGCGATGAAGAACTGATAGCTTTCATCGCCGACCGAATTCCACTTGCTAAACAACCTCGCTAGGTCGTGGCTTGGGTTCTCCCAGTACCGAACCCAGATAGAGAGCGTAAAGTCAGACGTCAGGTCTAACTCGTCGTCGTCTCGGACCGTCACGACGTCGCGATTACCGTTGAAGCGCAACGTCCTGTTTTTGGGTACGGCGTTTCTCGGCCACGTCTGCGGCCACGTAGAGCGACTTCGTCGCGCAGTGTGGGAGCCCCATTCGTCGTCGAGAGTGCTGGTGTTCTTGGGCTCGCTGAACGTCCATCTGGCGACTTGGGGGTCGTCGCACACGACGGTGAAGTCCCGTGTGAGTTCGACTTCTTGATCATTGCCGCCTGCAGAGATGGTGAGTTCGACAGACGTCGTCTCTTCTCGGGAACACGACAGCGTGGCTTCGATGTCGCCCTCTTCACCGGGGGCGAGTTGTCTCGGCGTCTCGACATCGCGTATCGGCGCGCCGAGTGGCACGTCGACGTGGAACCACGTGAGTGGCACGTCGAATCGATTCGTCAGCGTGGTGAGTGTCACGCTGTCGCCGTCACTGCCTTCCACATGCGTGTCATCAACTCCGAGAAGGGCGTTCGAATCAGCCTCTGTTCGAAGGGTGCTTGCTCGGTCGGCGTTAATCGTCGTGAACCCGGCGGTATCGACAGCGAGCATCCCCGCGCCGGAGGCGAGAAACGCGAGTGCGCCCCGCCGAGTCCACTTCTTCGTCATCCGTGAATTTCTGGGAGTGTATTCGTCATTCTTTGCGCCTCGGTGAGCGATTCGTCATTCCATGAGTTCTGGTGGTTTGTCGGTCTCTCCCAACCGCATACGCCGATTCTGGTAGACGTGATACGCCGCAGAGCCCATGAAGAGAAGCGAAATAATCGCGGCCCACACCAGTTGTGGAATCCACGCGGGAAACACGCCAACCCAGACGGCCGTGACGAGGCTAATCGCCACTGCCGAGAGCCCGAGGTAGTATTCGGCCCACGGAATCGAGTTACCCGGCACGACGTCCAGATAGACATCCAAATCTGTCGCCTGTTCGGTCAGCGTGATAGTTCCGTTATCGTGAGTGATGACACCCGCACGTTCCAACGCCGGGAGGTGGGTCTGTTGCATCGAGGTGTACACGCGATGTCGCTCGGTGGACGTGACTTCCCGGACGGCCTTTCCGTTTTCCCACGCTGCGACTTGTTCTGCGAGGTTCGAGAGCTCAGTTGGCCCGTCTGCTTGTTTGATCGCGTGGAGGGCATACCGACGGCGGTGGCTACTCAAGAGACCGTGGACCTCGTCACGCGAGACGGGTCTCTCACCGGAGTCTCTCTGCTCCAACTGCGCCATATGTGTCCCTTCAGTAGTGAACGTAATACGTGTTCTCGTTACATTCTGCATTTTGATATTGTCAATGGCAACCATATGTCATACAAACAGTGTCTCCCAATGTGGCGAAGGAAGACACCAACTAACTCTCCAACTGACCGTCAGCAGAGTAGCGAGACGAACGCCGACAGACAACCCAAGCGAGTATCCATATCCGCCGTGAGGGCGTGAGGACCGATTAGACTTCGTTGATCGTGATGGTCAGCGTTTCACTCTCCGTCCCGGTGTCGCCAGTTTCGAGTTTGGCACTCAGTTCGGACGTCGCATCGGCCGCGACGTCTTCGCTGTAGGGGTTGCTGCCGCCAATCTCGGTGAGGAACGTGCCACCAGATTCGAGTTCGACGGAGAAGGCCTGCCCGCTGCCATCGTCGTTGTTGACCAGCGTGAAGAAGCCAGTGGGGTAGGTGTACGTGCTGTTAGGCATCAGACGCTCGTCGGTACTCCCATCTTCGTATCCGAAGACGACAGTCACGTCGTTGGCGATGAGGCTCACGTAGTTCTCGTCGATGTCTGCGCTTCCGTTCGCATCGAGCGTGTCACTCGCCGTGGGGAACAGCGTCGTGGGGTCTGTGACGAGCGTTCCGTCGCTGCTGCGCAGTGCGACTTCGTCGGAAGACGCGTCGACCAGCACGTCCGTGAAGTTGTCTGCAATCTCCGACCCGTCTTCGTTCCCGTCGTCGTCGACGCCGACCACGTTGACTTCGACTTCGCGTGTCGCCTCGACTGTGCTAAATGCGCCAGAGCCGAATGCCGCACCAGTTCCGATACCAATCGTCCCGATGAGTCCGAGGACACTTCTGCGGTTCATCTTCATACCTGCACCCTTCGAAAAGTGATGACTTACTAATGACTGGCGTTAGCTGGGCTAAACCACTGATTAAGGGGGCTAATGCTGTTCAGTAATAAGCCCATGTAGGAGAGAGTTCGGGTAAGATGAATCGCAGAAGTCTCTTACTCAGTATCGGTGCCGCAAGCGTCGGAACAGGTGCCGTCTTCGGCTCCGGTGCGTTCACTTCTATCGAGGCAGACCGTAACGTCGACCTCAACGTTTCCAGTGACAGCGGCTCGGCACAGGTAAGCTTCGACAAGGGAAGTGGTGTTGGTGCGGGAACGATTATCGGAACAGATACGAGCGAGTCCGTCGACGTGATCAAGTTCGAGGAGACGAACCTCAACGAGCGCGCGAAGACGACGTTCACTGACGCACTCGAAATCGACAACAACGGCAGTAACACAGTCAACCTGTACGTCGACGGGAGCACTGATGGCGTCGGTGCCGACCCGAGTAACGGCGACGTTCTCGACTTCCGCGTCGACAACGCGTCTATCGTCGGAGACGGAACGTCCGGGAACGCAATCGAACTCGGTCCCGACGGAAACGGTGGGCAGAACGCTGACGTCGTCGAGGTCGACATCGTCGTCGACCTCCTGGACGATAACGTCGACGGGAGCAGCCTCGACGATATCGAGTCGGTGACGTTCGTCGTGGAAGCGACGAACAACTGACGGGCGAGCCACTATAGGTCCCCGCGAGTATGAACCGTACCCTCGTCGCCCTCGTCGCCCTCGCCGCAGTTCTCAGCGGCACAGTCTTAGCGACGGGTGCCTTCACGGGTGGCGACGAGATTGCACCGGCATCCGATTCTGGGGTGTATCTCACCGCGGCAGACACCGACAACGGCAACCGCTACGTCGAGTACGACGACGCTGGACGCATCCGACTTCATCTCTCTCCGGTCCTTCCGAACAGCCACACGCGAGTGAACGACCTCTTCGTCGTTGGATTCGCTGGCTACGAAAACAGCAACAACAGTACGACGGTTCGACTCAGGGCCGATAGCGAGCGGATAACGATTCATCGGATGGACACCGGCGAGCGCGTCGAGGGTGAGCCCATACAGCTTCGCCCGGACGAGTCGGTGTTGCTCGGCGTCACTGTCATCCCCGAGGACCGCGATTTCACGGGTGAAATCACCGTCGAAGCCACCGTCCCTGAATCGGGGTCCAACTCTGGCGGAGGGTCCGGCGGCCCGGGCGGCAGCGGTGGCGGTTCGGGCGGCGGCGGTGGCGGTTCGGGCGGCGGCGGTGGTGGCGATGGTGACGGTGACGACGGAGGCTCTGCCGGCGGTAGCACTGGCGGAAGCGACAACGGTGGTTCCGGCGGTGTCGATAGCGGAACGATTGGTGACGATGCGACGGACGACTCGGGCACCCAGGGTACGCTTACGACTGCTACTACCACTCCCGAAGAGTCAGGCGATGAGAACACGAGCGATGGCTCCGTCGTCACCAGTGCTCCTGAGTCGGACGATGGCGACTCCATCGACGACGGGCAGTCGTCGAGGCCGACAGACGGCGCTGAACAGCCCACCGAACTGAGTGGATTTATCCCCGGACTCAGTCCCGTCTTCGGTGTTTCGTGGCTGTGGTGGTTCCCACTCGGTGGGTTTGCTGCCGTGCTGTCGAACTACCTCGTCCAGACGCGACTTCGGGACGTGCTGCCCGTCTTCAAGACACAACAGTCTGTGCGACGTCGTCGGCTGAGAGACGTTCTTCTGCGCGAGGCCGCAGTAGGTGTGGTTGTCGTCGTCCTCTCGGTACTGGTCTCGTTCGCCCTCGCGAGTGCTGGCATCACCGGCGTCCCACAACTCGTTGGCACCCTCGGCTTTTCGGTCATCGCCGGAAGCACGTCGGGCTACAGACGCTTGCCGAACATTCAGCTTACCAGCCACGGTGTGGATGGTGACCCACTCGAATCAGAGTAGCTTAGGCCGAGCGACTGGCTGAGTCGCGTCGGGCCGAACCGAGTTGTTCGTCAGGAGTCAACCGAGTCGTCAGGAGTCGTCGACCTTCGAGTTGTCGACCTGCGAGTCGTCGTTCCAAAGGAATTCCCCGCCGGTCTCTGGCTTCGGAGGCTTTTGATATCGAAACAGTCGGTCGCCGGTAAATACGACAAATTCGTCGCCCTCTCGCTGTTCGATGACGCGGTTATCCGTGTCGATGGCGACGTCGACCAGCCCTTCGAGGGAATCGACTTCGACAGACCAGACAGTCTCTCCGACGGGTTTGATTTTCCCGACTGTAATCCAGTCGTCGAACTCCTCGCGGGCCGACTGATACGCCAGCCACTCTTCTTCGCGGTCAGTGAGCGAGAGCCGACCGGTCGACCGCGCAGCGACGAGACCGCCCGCGGCGACCACGCCGAGCAAGAACAGCACTGGACTGCCGACCTGTCGGAGAAGGCCGTAGTCGGGCATCACGGTCACGTCTGCGGTTCTCTCGTCACCGTGGTTGGTTCGTCCGGGGTCCTCGACGCGGTAACTGTTCTGTCTCGGAACGACCGGGAGGCGATACGTTCGAGTCGTGTCCACTTCCTGTCCGTTCCGAGTGCCCGATAGCTCGACCCGTGTGACAATCATCACGTCGAGTTGGCCGGGCGTCCCACCGTGTTCACGGTCGATGCGACGAACGGTTTCAGTCGCGTCGCTGACGTTCAGTGAGAAGGGAACCGAGAGACGTTCGTCTGGCGTGAGTGACTCGTCTCGCTTTTGGGCGAGTTCACGCTCGACCTGCCAGTAGACGACTTCGTCGGACGAACCGGCCGAATCGACCGACCGATACCGCACCACTACTGTCGTCTCCGCGGCGAGGTCGCTCTCGTTGCTGACTCCGTACGTATAGGTGAACGACCCGGTCAGTACGGGAGCGACGTGAGTCACGTAGACTGACCGGTCTCGGAGGACAGTTCCCTCGGCGAATGCCGACGTTCCATTGCGGACTGTCGCGTTGTGCGTGTACGAGCCGCTGGACTGCCACGAGGAGAGTTGCCGAGTAACTGTCTCGGTTTCCGGGGCGACGTGGGTCGTGTACGTCATGTACCCGCCGAGTAGTCCGACGACCAGTAGACAGACGAGAATAAGATCGAAATTATCGATAATTGTCTTCGTGATGTCACGTCGCCGACTACTCATAGAATATGAAACGTCGAGTGGGGTAGATAAGGTTTGATACAGATTGGCGGCGGGACGGGTTCAGCGATTTCGAAGCGCGAAACCGAGACAAGAGGCGCGAAACTGAGACAAGAAGCGCCCGAGGTGGGAGAGCAACACGTACGTGGAGAGCGTCACTCCCGAGAGTGTAACGAATAGGCGATGAGGAGGACACCGAGGAACTGGAACGTCCGCGTGGCGAGTGTCAGCGGGCGCTGGTATTGCAGTCCAATGTAACCCTCTCGAAGGAGGAGCGAGCCGACGAAGGCAACGCTGAATGCGACGGCTGTGAGGAAGAACAGCCCCAGCGACAAGGCCTGCATCGTCCGGCTATCGTGGCGGAGATAGCCGCGATAGGCTTGATAGCCAACGTAGCCGCCGACGAGCGTCGAACCGAAGGCGAGCGTGATGATGAGCCAGTCGAGTATCGCAGTTAGTCCAACCATCTCAGAGGTTCTCCCACATTTTCTTGAATCGGTCGGCAGTGTCGTCTTCTTCTTGGCCGGGGAACGCTTCTGGGGTCGTTCGAGTCACGGACGCTTCGAAGCTTCCGACGTCCAATTCGAGAGAGAACTCCGAGAGTGTAGCCGCATAGACCTTGTAGTGGTTACCGCTCTTCTGGACTTTCGTTTGTTCTTCGATAAGACCGTATTCCTGTAATTGTTCGACCCGCCGGTAGACTGTCGGCTTGGACATCTCACATTGGGTGGCGAGTTGTTGGGCGGACATGGGTTTGATACTTGTTGCTGCGAGGATGTCTCGGGCGTACTCGTCGCTGAGGATGTCGAGAATCTCACTCAGCTCCGGCTCCTCAGTCACGCTTCGACTGTGGAACTGTAAGCCGAATAGAAAGCCTGACCGGTTTCGGGGTCAGCGATTCGGGGGAGACTGAGCCGACAATGGAGTGCAGGGGTCATCGTATTTCAGTGTGCGAGTACTTTGGAGGGGTGATGTCAGAGGGGACCACGATGGCTATCGTGGTATCGCGATGGGCAGGGGTGAAGTGACGGGTGCGGGCAACACCCTATCGACTCCGAGACATCCATCGCATTTCCACGAAGGGGCTGGTAGATAATATAAAAGTGGGAGCAGTTTCTGGGTCAGAAACAACCCCCGGATTACGAGTTCGAACAGCCGACTGATTGCCCGACTGCGACGAGTTCGTCCGTACTGACGCCGGTCCCGCGGACGGTGTACCGGTACTGGTCGCAGTTCCACGACAACGATGTCGTCGGGCCACGGTCGAGCGTCGCCGGTCGGTCGTCGATTGTCAGGTCCTGGTCTTCGGAGTCGATGGCGTAGGTCATGTTGTACTTGGCAATCGTTATCCGTCGCCCTTCTGTGGCGTACCGGAGGCCGACACTCTGGATTCGACCGGTGGTCCGGGTGGCGTACGTCAACTCGAACTCCGCAGGGACAGTCGGGTTCGGAATCGAAACCGAACTCTGTGCTCTGAGTCTATCGACGCTGTGGTACCATTCTGTTTTGGGAGTCTCCGGACGCTCGACTGTCGTCTCTGCGGTGATTTCAGGACGGAACGTATCCGCCGGCACCTGCGAGTCGAAGGTCACGTTCGTGTACGTCGTCGTCATCGACCGAGTGGTTCCGTCGATAGTCCACTCAGTCTGTTTTCGGAGCGGGTAGAACCGTTCCGTGTCGAGCCATAGGCGCTGCCGGAATTGGGTGTCCGCTTGGTCCGTCGCGGGCGTGACACTGATGACGTACGCATCTCGACCGCCGACCGAGGCCGTCTCGACGTACTCAGCAGTGTACCCGCCGGATGCGTTGGTGTCTGGCGCAACCCCGTGCCGTGGGACGACTGGGAGTGGTGCCACGTCCGGTGCCTGTGGCCGCCCAGACACGTCTGTGAGCCCTGCGGCGGTGACGAGTCGCTGGAGGCGGAGAGGAGTCACCGACTCAGACGGGGGGCCGGTCAAGTTGATGGCTGTGACGGTGCTCTGGTTTCGAGTGTGAAGCCACAGCGTCGAGCCGTTAGAAACCTGTAGTGTGTAGCGTCGCGACGAATCCTGTTGGAACTGAACACGCTTCTTGTCGGTTCCAGGGACGAGCGTCACGTCGGCGACGGTCCGAGTCGTCGTCGTCCCGTTTTCTTGGTGAACGACCGTCCGAGTCGCGTCGAGTGTTTCTATCGAGTTGTAGCGTTCGCTCACGTTCGCGTCGACTGATGGACTGCTGTCGGTCGCGACGAGCCCCGACGACCAGATGACGGCGGGGAGTGCGACTCCGACGACGAGGAGGACGACGAGTGAGCGTCGGTTGGTTGGGAGGGGAATTTTAGTCATGTGAATGACACGATTGGGTGATGGGAACTGTCTAGGTACGTAAGGTCGAGACGCGAACAGCCCACAACTCACGTGGACATGTCGCTCGAAGACCTTTTCAGCGCGTGGTTTGCGGCGGTTCTAGAAGAAACTTGGGGACGTAACAAGACAGTGACGGTATCGAAGCAGGCAGTGAAAATATAATTAAATTACAACACTTCCAACGAATTGTGAATGATATAATCCACTCCCGCCCGTCGAGGACCAGTTTTGATAACTGCTGCAAAAATATTATACTGCTTTATGATACAATAATCTATAAGAGCGTGGGTACCGACACAGAACACACGAGTCAGAAGTCGTTATACCGACTGTTTTCGGAGCGTACGCGCTTGGCAGATTTTGGGTTTATCCTCGCATTTCCCGCTGTATTGATTCTCGTGTATCGGCTCCCACACGCGGTCCGTGAGTCTCTCGTATTTGATTACACCGACCCGACGGTAGCGACCGCGTTTACCTCGTCGTTCGTTCATCTGGAGCTCGGACACCTCCTCACGAACGTCTTTCTGTACTTCGTCGTCGTTCCCACGCTGTACCTTCTCGGTGTCGCGGGCGGTAATCGGCGACGATTCTATATCTTCGTGAGTACAGTTCTCGTTGCATTTCCTCCCGTGCTTTCGTACCTGAACCTCGCCATCATTCGGTCGTCGGTCACACTCGGCGCATCGGGTGTCGTCATGGGCCTCGTTGGCTGTCTCCCGCTCACATTGGCCGACTATCTAGAGAGTCGGTTCGGTATCGGGCCGGTACGGACGTTCGCGCCCATGCTGTTTCTCACGAGTTTGGGACTCGTTTCGGTCTTGAGTGTCCAGTCTGTCGTCCCGGAGAACTCGACGGTGTTGTTCATGACTGCCGGACTGGTCCTCGCTGTCTTCCTCGCTGTCTTGCTCTACGCAATCTCGGCCTACGAGCAAGCAGATGACATCCTCTCGAAACTTCGCTCCAGTGCCGACGCGACCGGCTACTTCGAGTTGAGCGTCGCCGCTGTCTTCCTGTTCGTCACGGTTTTGTTCGTCGCATTTCCGGTCGACCCGACGACGGAGAGTGGTGTCGTAAATCTCTACGAGCACTTCGTCGGCTACTCGTTGGGCTTTATCGCATCGTTCACGACTGTCGAAGTACTGAACCAATTCGGACGGTAGGATAACAGCACTGAACCAATTCAGACGGTAGGATAACTGTATTGAGCCAATTCAGACGGTAGGATAACTGTATTGAGCCAACTCCGACGTTGAGGGGTCTCTGCTGCCGTCTACCGACCGAAGACAACCGACAGAACTCAGTTCGTCGAACGCAGCGACGACAGCACCACGTCGTACAACGCTTCCACTTCTTCGATAATCGAACTACTCGCGAGGACGGCGAAGCCGACGAATATCGTCGCGAACCCCGTGATGGCCGACGCCGAGATAGATTCTCCGAGGAGGACCGACCCACCGAGCGTGGCGACGATTGGGACCGCGTAGAACACGAGGTTCCCGTGAATCGGTCCCACCTCGTCGAGGAGGCCGAAGTAGGCGATGTAGGCGACTGCTCCGGCGAAGATGCCGACGTATCCGAGCGCGACGATTGCACCCGGGGTCCACGTGACCATCGCCAGGGACTCCCCCGAAGCGACACTAAAGCCGTGGGTGAGAACAGCGCTCACCGGGAGCGCCCACGCCGTCCGAACGGTACTCGAAATCGACGTCTCGGCCCAGCGGATGACGACAGTCCCGAGTGCGCCGGTGACCGCGCCGAGGAACACGACGCCTTTCCACACGGCCGCCCCGCCGAGGAGGTTCGACGGGTCGACGTTGACGACGAGCGCGACGCCGACCAGTCCGATGAGCATCCCGACTGCGCCGCGGGCCGAGAGGCGTTCGTCTGCGAGAACGACCATCGCGAACACGGGCGTCAAGATTGGGTTGAGACTAAAGATAATCGACCCGACACCACTGGAGACGTACTGCTGGCCGACGAAGAGGAAGGCGTTGGACAGTCCGATTACGAACACGCCGGTCGCGAGGATACCGACGATGTCGTGAACAGACTGGGGGCGTAGTTCGTCGCGTGGCGTCGTTGCCGCGACATACGCAAGCAACACGACAGCAGCGATGTCGAACCTGAGCGCGACGAACAGAAGCGGCGGGAAGAACTCGAGTCCCGCCTTCGCTGCGACGAACGTTCCCCCGAAGAAGACACTCGCGAGCGTGAACAACACGAGGCTTCGGCGCGTGCCTCCTGTGCTACCGTGAGCCTTCATTCCGAGTACTCACCCCGGACCGCTGAGAGAAGCAAAGAATGCGACAGTGAACTCATACCTCTCTGTAGGACGGCCCACTACTTACATTGATTCAGAAATTAGTTCATAGTAAGAAACTCGCGGGAGCGTGTGGCAGGTATTCAAGGAGTGAAATTATTTCGCGACACGAAAACCGTATACCAGTGGGGTACAGAGAGACGTGTATGGAATCGGCGTTAGAAGAAATCGAATTTCTCGCGCTCTCACCGAATCGAGTGGAGGCCTTAACACATCTCACGGAGACGGCACACACTCGACGTGAACTCGTCGAACTCACCGGTGCGTCCCAGCCCACACTGGGACGAATTCTCCACGATTTCGAAGACCGGGGCTGGATTGAACGGGAAGACGGTGCGTACCGTGCGACTGTGACTGGGACGCTCGTCGCTCGGGGGTTCAGCGAGTTAGTCGAGATTCTCGATACCGACCTCGAACTCCGTCCAATCGTTCGGTGGCTCCCCGCGGACGCGATTTCGTTCGACCTCGAACACCTGACGGAAGCGACGATTACGAAGCCGAGTCGCGTCCGTCCGAACGCGCCGGTAAAACGAGTGCTCGACCTCCTCGGCACCGCGACCGACGTACGGGTCGTCTCCTACGCGTTCAACGAACAGAGTCTCGAACTCATCTCTGAGCGGACCGCCTCGGGAGACCAAGAGTTCGACGGCGTCTTCTCGTCGACGGCAATCGACGCCCTCGCCGACGACTCACAGTTACGAGACCAACTACGGGACTTGCTCACGGCCGAGAACGCCACGATTCGAATCTCTGAGGAGTCGATTCCAGTGGCTATGACGATTACGGACTCTACCGTTCATCTCTTCTTACGCGACGATAACGGCATTCTCCAGGCCTCGCTCGATGTCGACGAGCCAGAAGTGTACTCGTGGGCAACGGAGCTTTTCGAGCGGTACTGGAACGACGCGACTCCGCTCACAATCGACCGGCTCTGAGCCGAGGTTCGACACTCCTCGCGTTCATTCCACCCCGGTGCACGGCCGATTCGGTCGAGCCAGAACAGCTCTTCGACTGTGCACTCGAACTCCGCAGCCAACTACAAACCGAGTTCTCCCTGAAGACCCACGTCCATCGTCAGGTACTCTACATCAGGTGTAGTCTCATCATTGGGTGTACCACCACGCCCACGCGATCAACACACCCTGCATCGGGAGTCGGAGCCACAACGCGATGGTCGATGGTGTCTTGAGCGCTGGTGAAACGTCGGCGAGCACGACATCGCTCGTCGCCATGTAGACGTTCGCCGGGAAGACTGCCACTAAGAGCGCGATGAGGCCCCACGCGGCCAGACGCTGTGTGCGCTGAACCATGACGCCCACGCCGAGCACGATTTCGGCGATACCGGAGAGGTAGACGAGTGTAAGTGGCTGGGGAAAGAGCGGCGGGATGACGCCAGCGTACGCACTCGGCACGACGAAGTGCATCACACCGGCCACGACGTAGAGAGCACCCATCACGTATCGAAGCGGGCGTTTGAATCGAGCGAGCGTCGAGAGACTGACGGCGTTCATTCCGGCTGACTGTTCGACCGAGTGCCAAAGAACGTTGGCACCTGGCGACTGCGTGTACTGCAATGGTTCTTTCGGGACAAGCCGGTCGAAAACGAGTCATTGATGGCTGTAATCCTGGGTTTGTCTACTGAATTTTCCACTCCGGAATCGGGAGAGATGCTGACTTGGGGGGAGTCAGGTACGCTCTCTACCGAGAGGTGATTAATCGGTCCATCGGTCTGTGTCACCTAACTCGTCGTCTCCATCGAATGGCTCCGGGAGTTCCGTTTCGTTCTCTGCATTCAGTAGGAGGTATCCAAGTGCAGTCGCGGTGTTGTAATCGATATACTCTGGATTTCGTTCGCCGACGTATAGGGTGGCGTTTTGGTACACTTCGAAGCTGTCGTCGCTATCTGTGTTGAAAACCCAGTACTCCCAGCGAACGCCTTCGTGATCACGCATTTTGACCACGATGTTAGCCTCTTCCCGACTGTCGACGAAGCGGAAGGAGACGTCTTTTTCGAGGTGGTCAGTGTCTTTGGTCCAGTATTGCCATCCTTCTCGAATCTCCTGTCGATACGTATCCTCTTCGACGCTGGAGACGGTCCCTGCGGTATCGAAGTAGACTCGGAAGTCAGTCGTTTGCCACCCGTAAGACCGATTTTCGAGATTCGTCTCTGGGATGAGTAGTGTACCAATCGTCTCGTTCATTACCGGTACCTCGTTACTATCTTCGTGAACGAGGCCGCGTGTGTGTCCTAACTCGTGGATGATGATATCTTGGGTACTCTCCATCGCGTATCGGTCCTCCACCCTGACGGTCTGTGCGAGGGCGACGTCGTCTTTTTCGAGAACGGGTGCACATCCAACGGTCGAATTGTCGTAGCCGTCGCAGTAGGTGATCTTATTGACGAACTGAATCAGAATCTGTGCTTCGGATGCGTTAGATACGTAGGTGTAGTTGGCATCGTACGACCCTACCGATTGGTTATTCCAGAAGTCGATCGCACCGACGACCGCCTGTTTGTACGAGCGATTCAAGGCATTTTCATCCACGGCGTATCCCACTCGAATCGGGTCGCTCTGGAAGGGATTGGCTGGACGGGACTGTGCTTCTAGTTCTGGTGTCTGCGTCGCAGTGGGCGATAGCGTTTGTGTCGAAGTCGCTGTCGTTGTGGGCGTTTGTGTCGACGAGGATGTAGTAGACGCTGGGTCACTGTGGCCTGCACACCCAGCCGACACGACGAGAAGACACAGTAGAAGTACGTGTCGAGACATACTAGAAAGAAAGACAGTTGGAGATTATGTCTTTTGATTGCCCCTTCTGTCGCGGGACTGCGCCATTGAGTGACTAATCTCCAATTCTAAATTCCAATACTATATTTAGTAACCAGGGTCGTGTGCGCTACCTACTCGACACCGGCCGCAATTTAGATACTCCTCGACGAATTCGCTGTGGAATCGTGACGGAAGGGAGTTCGGAGTTGGTGGGTTCCCTGCTAAACCCAGACAGCCAACCGCTCCATGGTACTGTCCCCCGAAGCTGAAAACTCGTGTTTTATATATGCCAATTCAAAATTATCATCCAATGGACAACACGGTCAGTAGACGAGTCGAAAGCGCTCTCGATAAGTACGTCGTGTCGATGCCAGCGACCGCTGCTCTCGTTGCTCTGTTCTGGATAGTTCATCTCCTGAAAGTGGGTGTCTTCCAGTTTTATAGCTCTGACCTCGCCTTGACGCTGTTCTACATTCGATCCACTCACTTGGACTACGTGTGGACGTGGGTGACTGCAACAGTTGGGCACGTGAACCTCCTTCACCTCGTGGTCAACAGCTACTTCGCATTCTTAATCGGTGGATGGGCCGAATCGACCGTCAGAACACGTCGATATCTCGGTGTATTCGTTGTTGGTGGGTCTCTCACGGCACTCCTTGGAACGATAGTCAGTGCTGCGGCATACGGCTATCTCATCGTCGACCTTGGACCCATCGCTGACGTCTCCTCTTCCTCGCCTACGTGGGTCGTTGCTGGGTCGAGCATGGGTTGGCTTGCTGTTCTTGGGATGCTGTTGGCACTGGACCTGAACGGACGGGTGTATCTTTGGAAATTCAAGCCGCGACGGTGGGTTTGGTTCGTCGCGCTTTTCGTTCTCAGCCTCGCTGGCACAGTTAGTGACGTGTGGCTGCTCGGAGTGACCATCGGCCACCCATATCACATGGTTGGCTTGGTTCTCGGTGGGCTGTACGGACTTTTCGTCGCTTCCGATTGATACCGTAGACCGTTCTATCATTGGGTCACCAGTGCGGTCGGTGGCGAAACTCTACCGGACTCGTACGCGAGCGTCCCCTGCCGGGGCATTCGGTCATGATAGCCTCTCCACGACCATACACGTAACAGAACCCCCGACATTCTGAACCACAAGACTGTTAATCACGTTATCTGATTGAAACAGACGAGTAAGACTATGCGCCGCCGTACATTCCTCCACGCGTCCGGCCTCGCGGCACTCGGTGCCCTCGCTGGATGCACCGGCTCGAGATCGCCACCCCCGCGACGGTCGAGCGTCGTCTCCGACTTCGAGATGAACAACGGAAAACTGGTCATCGACCTCGCCGACGAGACGTGGGTCACGTCCCGCTACGAACCAGACCAGCAGTCTCTCTCGGGCGTCAGCCCCATCGGCGTCGCCAGCGCGAAAGGAAAGGGCGGAGGCGGTGGCCGAGGTGCAACCGGCCGTGGCTCAGGCGGCTATTCCAGTGCTCCGAGGACGGTCCACGGTCACGCTTGGTACCACGGCGGCGATTACGCCGACGACTGGTACGAGGACAACCGAGGTAAGTTCGACCGGTACAAGGTCGGTGTCGCCGCACTCGGCATCGCGTACCTCGGTGGGACGACCCAGATGAGAGACGACGCGCCGGATGCAGGCCCCGTTCCGTGGGACGAGACGATTCAGAACCCGGACGAAACTGTCACCTACGATATCACCGACCGAAGCGAGTTCCGACGCGACGGCTGGTACCGCGTGGGTGCCAACATCGTCGGGGACAACGTCAACCACGACTTCCGCTGGGAGTGTTTCGACCTCGAAGTCGACAGCGAAAGTCAGGGATTCGATATCGAAGAGCAGTGGAAGGTGTCCCCGCGTATCTGACCGACTGACGACTGCCTGTTGGCCCTCCGCCGCGGCTGTCGTTTTCTGACGATTGCCGCGTTGCGGTCGCAACTGCCCCCTGACTTACCGAGTACCCTCCCTTCGAGATGACGACGACACGAACCGACACCGGCACGCTACTGGCACTCACGTTCGTAGTGTCGTTCTGTAGCTTCGCCTACGAGTTCGTCTACTCGGAACTTCTCACCGTGATGTACGGTGGGACGGTGACTCAGTACGTCATCACGGTCGGCTTGTACTTCTTCAGCCTCGGTATCGGGGCTGCGCTCTCCGACGACCTCGACGCCACGGACCTCGGTGGGAACTTCTTCCGAACAGAGGTCCTGCTCGCGGCCGTGGCTCCTGCGGGGTTTCTGCTCATCGTCGGTCTCAACAGCGTTCGAATTCCACAGGCAGTCCCAGCAGCACTCGTCTGGACGGTCGCGCGTCTCCCTGTCGTCGTCGTCGGGTTCCTCTCGGGCTTCGAACTCCCGCTTTTGACCCACATGGTCGACGAACTCGACGCCGACGAGACAGAGACACCGACGTGGTTTCGAACTGTCGGCGCTACCGTCCACGGCGTCGTCGTCTCCGCAATCGGCATCGTCTGGAATGTCGAACGGACTGACGGACGGCGAAGCGGGCTTTCGGTCGTCCTCGCGATGGATTACGTCGGTGGGCTCGTCGGAGCAGTCGTCTACGCGCGCGTTCTGTATCCCATACTCGGGCTCATTCCGACGATATTCGTCCTGGCACTGCTGAACGGGGTTGCGGCACTCGTCTTCGCTGCTCACTTCGGTCCGTGGTCGTGGTGGCCGTTCGGTCGCGGCAGTGCTCTTTCCCGCCCCGACGACCACGCGCTCTCACTCGGCCGCATCTCCAAGACACTCTTCGTGGTCTGCCTGCTGTTGACGGCGTCGTACGCCGGCGTCGTTGCCAAGCACGACGTGGCCGACGAGCGCCTGTCGCAACTCTACTTGGAACAGCAAATCGAAAACGAGTATCCACCGGGTGCGATGCGTGCGAACATCGTCTCACAGGAGACCACCACGTATCAGCACGTCATCCGATATAACCGAACGTGGACCGGTGCTGGTCCGAATCCACACTTCACTGGACAGACCGAGCAGTGTCTCCGTCTCGGTGCGGCCGTGCAACTCTGTGAAAGCTGGGCAGAAAGCTACCACCGGGGACTCGTCGACGTTCCGATGTCGCTCGTAGAGCCCGGCCCGGAGACGAAGGTTCTCGTCGTCGGTGGCGGCGACTGGATTGCAATCGACCACCTCCGAGCGTACAACGTCACCATCGACCACGTCGACCTCGACGACGAGTTCATGCAGGAGGCGAAGACGGACCCCTACTTCCGTCAGTGGCACGACGACGCCTACACATACGACCGGCTGAACACGACCACCGCGGACGGCTATCATTACCTCCAAGAGACCAACGAGACGTACGACCTCGTGCTTCTCGACGTCCCCGGCGCGACGGACGACGACCTCCTCACCCTCTACTCGGCGGAGTTCTATCGCTCAGTTCGCACCCACCTCTCTGACGACGGCGTCGTCGTGACGTGGGGGTACTCGCCGGACGGATATCCCGAACACCACAAAGCCTTCGTCAACACGGTCGGGGCTGCTGGCTTCACACAGCAACTTTCGTACTGGGTCCGCGAGGACATCGACGCCGACGATGAGACCGAACGCGTCGAGAAGTTCTACGTGTTCGCCCCCGGTGACCGCCGACCACTCACTGGGGAGTCCGAGACCGAGTACGTCCGGCAACATCGCGACCATTACCGGCACGTCGAATGGCGTGCAGTCCCTCGATATCGTGGCGTTCGAGCGAACTCCATCTTCCACCCGAACTACGACATTCTCGTCGATACGTAACCATGCCCTCCGAATCATCTCACGACCCACCGACTGCACTGCACTTCGGGTACACGACCGAGGTCCCGGACCTGGCGTCTGTCGACGTAAAGACCGTCCACCCGGAGTCGTTGCTGAGCGAACCGGCCGTGTTCACCGTCATCGGTGAGTCACACTACGTCGGTCTCCCCACACTCGACTTCCATGAACTGTGTTCGTGCAAGCCGCTCTCCTCGGAAGCGACGCACGAGACGCCGCTTTCGGTTGGGGTCGCCCACGACTTCGACTTCGAGAGCGAGCACCTTCGCGCCCAGACGGTCGTGGAAGGACGCCCCCTCGACCGCTTCCCCGGTGCGGACGATGCGACCGTCGCGTATCGATTTGGTCCCGACGCGTGGACGACGATTCACGCGACAGACGCTGGCTACGAGACGTATCACACCTACCCCGAGTACGAACTCGCATTGTACACGGAAACTCGTCTGACGCTGAACGCGTCCGGAACAGCTGAATCTGCAGACCGGATTGCCCGACAGACGACAAACCCCACCCCACGACGATGACACGAAACACCACCTACGACGGCGACGTGACGCTGAACGGCTCCGAACAACCACCAGTCGAAGTCCGAGACCCGGCGGACGCGTTCGTCTCGGGAGCGAGCATCGACGGCGACCTCACCGTCCAAAACGCGGAGTACGTCTTCACGCACACGCCCGTGACCGGCGAGACGGCCGCCTCCGACTCCGAGACCGAGACGACGATTCGCGGGAACCTCGAAGACGGATACGTGCAATCGGTCGGTGGCGACGTCCTGCTCACCGATGCAGAAGACGTCTTTATCGCGGCCGACGCCGTCGAAGGGGCGGTCTCCGCACCCGGTGCCGAAAACGTCTACACGGACGAGTCGGTCCCCGTGAGTTCGGCCGACGACTACGATGTTTCGACGTTCGGCTGGCAGCAGTCGGGCTCCGCGACCGACCCCGATTCTGGCGTCTACGCAGTGGGGATGGACCACGACATCGAACTGGAGAAGGTTCGTCAGGACGTGGACCTGTATCTCGTCGGCCACAGCCACGACGTTCGCGTCGATGGTCGCGGTGCGAGTGTGACTGTCCACTTCGTCGGCTACGACAACACCGTCCACGTCGGTCCGTATCTCTCGTCGACAGTCGAGACAGACACCGGCTTCGACAACGAAATCGACGCCGACCCGTACCCCGCAGAGGACCTCATCGAGATGTCACGCCGAGAGGCGTACTCGAATGCCGGGTTCGGTCGCCGAAAGGTAACGTTCCAAGTCCCGAACGAAGACGACGATTGGTGTCCGAACTGCGGGCAGGCAGCCGAGGCGATTATCGAACGACACCAAAAGGAGGCGTTCTTCCTCTTCGGGTGGCCGCTGTGGACCTACGACCGAAGTACCAACCCCGCACGCGAGTGCGAGAACTGCTCGCCGAACGCGGTGCACACGGAACTCACGGCGGCCGAGCGACGCGAAATCTTCGACTGAGAACCTAGCCCTATCCGGGTCCGAAGGCCGCGATATCGGCACCCACTGTCGCGAGCGCGTCAGCGGGATTCGGGTCGCTGTCGGCTAGATGCGTGTATCGGTGGTCAGGAATCGTTGCGAGTGCTCCTTCGATGGCTGTGCGGTACGTCTCGACGCCCAGTTCCGGTGGGTCGCCGCCGCCCCAGATGTCTCGGATGACGGTCATGGAGTCGATTCGAACTTCCAAGTGCTGGGGTTCGTAGCGGGCCAGCAGTCCGACCAGTCCGAGTTGGAGCGCGACGTATTCGGCGGTATTGTTCCCCGTTCGAGAGCCCACCGGCCGACCAAGGCGAACGAGTTCAGTTTCCGAATCGTCCATGATGACGGCACCCGCACCCGCTGGGCCGGGATTGCCGCGCGAACTGCCGTCGACGTAGAGGATAAAGGAATCGCTCGTCGGTGTCGGTGCCGGCGGCCTGGTGAGGTCCGACGCCAACAAGTCGTCGAGTGCCCGACGCAACTCGGCTGGGG
>NZ_AOLI01000019.1:0-696861 GCF_000336955.1 Haloferax larsenii JCM 13917
GCCTCCCTCGCGCCATCAGAGATGTGTATAAGAGACAGGTCACGGTATCACTTGGAGTCTCGTCTTGGGCATCCGCCGCCCGTACCGCCCGTCTTTGGTTGATATCGTCCCGTGGCCCCACCGCTGCATACCGGTCCTCGGTAGTCGAGCGGGAAAGGTCTTCAGGTGGCGTCAGCCGTCGCTCAGTTCGAACAGCCGATAGCCGAGCGATGACTCTACTGGAGGCCGTTCCACCAAGAAATTAGTTAGTAGAACAACAACTATCTGCGGTGATGGGCTCTGCTCTCACTCGTCGTCAGGTGCTCGGTTCGGTTCTCTCCGTGCTGTGTGTCGGGAGTACGGGATGCGTCTCGATGCCACCGTCCTCGGGTCGTCAGTCTCAGAATACGACTGTCCAGTCCACGGTAGTTGACTCGCCTTCGCCATCCACGACGATTCCACCCACGACGGTGACTTCGTATCGGGAGTTGAGCGACGAGGGACAGGCCCTGTTCGAGAAGCTACTTGCACAAGGGACCGTCGAACGTCCCGCAGACACCGTTCCATCGACGCTCTCAGACGCTGAGTACGTTCAGTTCGAGCGCTCGATATACGCTCTTACCGTCGAATTCATCGACCAGATGCTCGCGGAGTACACGTTGCGTGCGACCCCGGTCTCTGCGTCTGCGATTGATGACGAGACAGAGTGGGTCGATTTCGACGCGTTGTCTACGGAAGCGAAAGCTGCGTTCGAAGACGCACTCGATGACGGACAGCACACGGTTCGCGGAGATACGCTTCCGCCACAACTCGTGGGGAATCGATACGTGCGGTACGAGGGGACAACTCACCGTCTCGAAATCGCGTTGTTCGAGATTCCCATCTGGCGACTGTCGGTTGAGAAGGCATCCACGTAGCGGCGTGTCCCCCGGGTTCCAAAGAGTGGGTGTGATTTGGGGGCTTTCCCGCTGAACAGCAGGACGCAACGTGATTCCGAGCGTTGTCTGGCTGACCAGTGATTAGTGTTTCTGTGGGTCGCGGTTGCAGCGTTCTTTCGACCCCCCGGGGGTTTGGGGATGATTGGGGGTCGACGGAAACACTTGAGTGGGAACGGGGTGTAGGAGGGCTATAGTGGCCGGATTGGCCATGGTTACAGACGAACCCTAGTTGGGTTGANCGGAAACACTTGAGTGGGAACGGGGTGTAGGAGGGCTATAGTGGCCGGATTGGCCATGGTTACAGACGAACCCTAGTTGGGTTGAAGCCGGTTTCTCGCGGCGTTCGTCGCCGGCGTCAACGCCGGTTACAGACGAACCCTAGTTGGGTTGAAGCGGGTACTGCGGCGACTGCGGCGCTCGCCTCGAAGTGTTACAGACGAACCCTAGTTGGGTTGAAGCGTCGACCTCGGTGAGGGTCGCGATGAATTCAGTCGAAGTTACAGACGAACCCTAGTTGGGTTGAAGCAGGACGAGTGTGTTGACCGTCCCAACACGGTCGGTTACAGACGAACCCTAGTTGGGTTGAAGCCACAAAATTCGAGGCTACGACGACGATGTCGACGAGGTTACAGACGAACCCTAGTTGGGTTGAAGCAACGGCGGGCCGTCCGGGCTTCGGCACCTACCACTGTTACAGACGAACCCTAGTTGGGTTGAAGCCCATAGAACGATGCTCCTGTGCAATCGTCAAACTCCGTTACAGACGAACCCTAGTTGGGTTGAAGCCCTCGGCCGACGACGTCGTCGCAGCGCCGGCGTCTCGACGTTACAGACGAACCCTAGTTGGGTTGAAGCGAACTGAGACCTGCCCCGGCTGGTTGTACTGATTCGCGGTTACAGACGAACCCTAGTTGGGTTGAAGCCAGTAGTTCGGCCCGCGTTCGTCGATAACCGAGACAGTTACAGACGAACCCTAGTTGGGTTGAAGCCAATATCCGAGAAGGACCGTGCCGGTCAACGCGCTCGTTACAGACGAACCCTAGTTGGGTTGAAGCTCCAAGGACCCGGTGATGTCGAAGAATTACAGAATCTCAAACAGCACGGCTACTACTCCGAGTGGAAAGACGAGGTTCGCAACACAATCGAGGACACCGAGTGGCCGACCGTCACGATACCCGAGGGCGAGCGTGTGAATCCCGATGGCCCCTTGTTTGATACCGAAAGAACGTATCCACAGAACGTTGCTCGAGTCCAGCAGCATCAAGAAGGCACCCGATGACTACCTACACGACGTACAAACGATACCAGTAACGACAAGAAATTATGAAAGGCGCAAATATTTCTAAGTTGATACGTGAGCCATCATCTGCACTCCGTTTCATCAAACACCAAAGTCGAGATGCCACCCTTCATTTCTTACAGTGGTCTGGCATTGCAGGAGTCCTTCAAGAGGCAATCGTCAGAGAACCCTATATCCACGGCGACTCATCACGAGTTTCGACTGGTGAAAACACCTCACTCGAAGCCGGAGTGTGGCTCAACACCCGCTCGGGGAGCATCGAGATTGGTGACAAAGTCATGATTGGCCGTAACGTCCAGTTGATTACTGGCACCCACGACTTCAACAAGACGGGGAGAGAGCGGATTGAAACTGTCCCAACCGAGGGAAGAGACATAATCATCCACGACGGGGCGTGGATATCGTGGGGTGTTGATGTAATCGGCCCGTGCGAGATCGGGGAAAACACCGTCATCTCGGCAGGGAGCGTCGTGATAGATGACTGTGAAGCAAACGCCATCTACGCTGGAAACCCAGCCAAAAAAGTTTCTGAAATCGATATAGAGTAGCTGCGGACAGTTCGCTTTTGAGCGAGGGTGTCAACTCACGAATCAATCTATGAAGCGTGTGCTGTCGTTTATTCTCAGTCGCCGCTGTATTGTTGTCTGCCAAAGGATGGAAGGGGAGAGTTCCCCGGACACCACGGCGTCGGTCCTGAAAGTCGGACTACTAGTAACCCCAATGACATTACGTGATACGCGCGTACCAGCGCGGCCTCGTGGACACCCGGACACGCGCGCCTGAGAGACAGTCTGTGTATGAAAATTCATGCGCCTCTCTATCTGAAAACGGCGTTCTCTATATCTCTGGACAAAATGGACAGTCGGACAGACGGGGACAAAGACGAGTGCCTCGTCTGTCTGGACAATCTTCATGCAACCATGAGTTTCCCACCTCCGACTTCGCTCACTTTTCGCGCATCAAGGAGTTTCTCTAGTTGCGACTCGACTTCTTTCTCACGGACTCCCTCGTCGACGAAGAGTTCGATAATCTCGTCACGATTTGCTCCGAACGACGATGGATCGTCTGACTGTCTCGCTTCGACTTCCTCGACGATTGCGTTGCCGAGCTCTTCCGGCGATAGCTTGTCTGCCATCGTCCCTTCATCGTGAGACTCGATGTCCCACGTCTCGAGGAACGTCATGAGAATAGGTTTGTTCGGCTCTGGTGAATCGCCATACTGCGGTTGATTTGGCTATGTTGCGGCACGCTTGATGTTATGAACGACACATTTCAAAACGAGTTCACGAAATTCTCGATATCACGTTCGCGCTCGNTTTGGCTATGTTGCGGCACGCTTGATGTTATGAACGACACATTTCAAAACGAGTTCACGAAATTCTCGATATCACGTTCGCGCTCGCACGGCGTCGCCGTGCGTGCGCTTGATAGACGAGAAGACGGTCTCACACATCGATCGTTGGCGGTAGCGAGGCCCATCGACCACGCGCACAACGCGCGGGTCGATGGGCCGGAAGATGCGATGTTTAACCAGCGGTCTCACGTCCTCTTCTCGCAGCTTCTCGCGTAATTGCATCCAGTCGTAGCCTTTGTCAGCGGCGAGGCTGTGCAGGTCGCCTGCGTTGCGGCAGGCGACCTGCCAGCCGAGTTGTGTGTCGTGGGTTTTCTCGGTCGTACAATGAACGTCGAGAACAGTTTGGGTTTGAGTATCGACGAGAGCCGTCGCTTTGAGTGTCTGAACATGATAATTCGTGCGGCGGCAGTAGTGCTTGCTAGCGTTTTCACGGTCGAAAAAGGTGGCATCGATGGCGGCGTGACCCGAGAGGTCGTGCAGCTCCGACGAGAGTCGGAGCAGCACTCGCCAGACCTTCATCTGAAACCTATCAAATGCCTTAACGAGCGTCGAGTGATCAGGGAGATCGCCCTCTTCGAGGCCGATCTCCCCACAAATATGCGGCATTTCGCTCAGCAGATCGAGGGCGTTGCGGTACGACTCATCGAGGTAAATCCGCAGACAGTGCAGCGATACAAGAGCNCCCACAAATATGCGGCATTTCGCTCAGCAGATCGAGGGCGTTGCGGTACGACTCATCGAGGTAAATCCGCAGACAGTGCAGCGATACAAGAGCTTAGTCGGCGAAGTCGCCGCCCCCCAAGGGGGTGGCGACTTCGCCTCGGTCACCAACAACATTTTTAGCTAACGTGACCGCCTTTTTCGTGAAGCGGAAAATTTTCGACATAGAGCATCGGCGGTTTCCCGCTTCATCTTCCAAATTCTAACGGTCGAAATCGATGCCGTCTAGTGATTCACCAGACCGATTGTTTAGGTCACTTTCCGGTAGCGATTATTCTACCTGACCTACTAATAGAACTCGCGGGTGACCTGTATTTATTCGTGTTTGCAAGTAGTCTCAGTAATGTGGATTTAACAACCATCAAAAATTTTATCTGCCGTCGCAGGAAGTCCAAAGCAATGACTGATCGAATCACTGCAGGCTACGTAACTCAGAATCAGTATAACATTGGTAATGCGTTTATTGATATTGGGGCGCTTGAACAAATTGATTCTGCGTTGGACAGAGCATTCGAGCAGTATGAACTGGTCCCTGTGAGTGACCATTCTTTGCTAAACTCTTCAATTCCGACGCCCCTACGGAAGATTACTAACCCATTGTGGCGGTTCGTAGAAGATAAAGTCCCACGGGGAATTATTGATCGATTGCTAGAGAGAAGCCTAGGTGGAGAACATAAATTTAACTTAATTGAACAGTATGATTTTGACTTTCTTTTTATATCGGGTTGTGTGCTGACACTCCCATATTTTCATATCCATAGAAAACTCTTAGAAAACATCTCAGAGTCATCAACAACTCTCATTTTCATTGGTGCAGGCAGTAACAGCTACTCAAACTATGAGCAGAAGTATTTGTCTAAGATTTTATCTAAAATCGACACAAGTCTAATGATTTCCCGTGACCGAACTGCTTACGACTACTATGGTGAGTTCTTTGACTACACGATGGATGGAATTGATTCTGCCTTCTTTGTCAATAAAATCGAATACTCGGAACCGCCAATGGCACTGGATGAATATTCTGTATTGACTTTTGACAAATATAAAAGCATGGAAAAAGAGAAAAAAGTCATGCGAGAGGTTGAGAAAACGTATGATATCATCCAAGCCTGCCACGCACCACATCCAGTCAGATCTTTCCGTTCGATTGAACCGAGAGATGAAGATTTCGTATCCGATTTGCCGGAGGATTACTTGCGCCTGTATGCAAATGCAGAGGAAGTTCACTCTGACCGGATTCATGCATGTGTACCAACGATAGCACTGGGAGGGAGATGCATGTTACATAATGAAAGCTTGCGCGCCCCAATGTTCGAAAAAGTAACTAGTGGAAACATTACGCAACAAGTAGTCCGTAAGTCTGGACTAGAAGAGGTACAACGTGAGCAGGTGGAGTTCTTGGCTGATCGCCTAACTGATCTTGATGAAAAGTAGGTATATCTCAGGCAGGGCTCTATACCTTCTCGTAGGAGTGGTCAGCCTGGCAATGTGGTTCAGCATGCTGTCTACAGACTTCTACACTGATTTCATTGTTGGTGTTTACGTCCTGTTCATGCCCGGGCTGAGCATTCTACCCCTAATTTTCCCGGGAAGGGAAATATCGCATAGAAAGCTGCTCTATTCCATACCATTATCAATATTTTTCGTGAGTGCTGTTGGTGTTATTCTAACGTTAGTAGATCAAGCCACATCTATATCGACGCCAATATCATTGATTCCAAACGCACTTTTGGTTTCTTCGTCGGCATTTTTCATATTGTGGCGTAGACTAGACATTGAACGAGTTGAGGTCAGATGTGCTCCTAGGGGGTTGTTATTGTTTGGCGTTTTAGTATCTCTTTTCATATCTGGCTCACTTATTTCTGAGTCTGGAACTACAAATTCCATTCTGATATTATCCTTCATGATTTCTGTGGCATTTTNATACTAAATTTCAACCAAAGTGACAAATTCGCGCATTTATATGGTTGGTTTATTTGGGCCTTTTCAATAGGAATTATAGGTCACGTTGTGATCGGTGCTGCTCTCTTGAGGCCGACAGATAACACTGGAGAACTCTTCTTAATCAAAAACTCTCTCAGTATCGGGTACTGGAACTTTGAACTGTCTAGATCAGCAAATGCGATGCCATCTGTGATCTTTCTGCCAGCATCAATTACTCTACCAACAAAATCTAGTACNGGTACTGGAACTTTGAACTGTCTAGATCAGCAAATGCGATGCCATCTGTGATCTTTCTGCCAGCATCAATTACTCTACCAACAAAATCTAGTACATTGACTGTATTTAGATATCTAGCCCCGGCAGTATCCTCACTCATTCCAGTCATAATCTACTCTACGATCAAAGAGTACCACACGCCGAAGGTTGGTCTCAACACGTCATTTATTTTCATTGTATTATTTAATTACTTTAGCTGGTACTCAATGACGATGAAAATGGCCATCAGTGGTCTTTTTCTAAGTTTTCTCCTTTATTATACACTGACCACGCTAGATCATAAACGAGAAAGGCTTATGATATTTTTATTGTTTTCCGGCCTTGCATTGTCGCACTACGGTACCACGGTATTATTACTAATCGCTGTTTCAATTTCGTATGTAGTTTATTTATCAGTGTCCAATTCAATAATTAAATTAGAAAAATATGGGGAGGTGATGAAGATCTCAATAATCGCTTTCTTTGGTATTTTTGCAGTTGTTTGGTATATGTATGTTGCATCTGGGACTATCTTCAGAGATGTCTCCCTTATTTTAGCAAATTTCGTTCTCTCGATACCAGAGCTTATTTTAGGAAGCCAGTCTTCCTATTCGCAGTCGGTTGTTGACGCAACGCTGCCAGCGAGTTTAGCATTCACGGTCAGGTCGTACTTTGTCCTCTACTTTTTCATGGGGATTGGATCTCTTATCTCAATAAAGCATATATGTCAGGAAAATTTAGTTTCAGAGTATGAGTTAATTGGGCTTAGCATGATGGTACTAATTGTTCTAACACATGTGTCTGGAAGTGCTCAATACGGTGGTGGCCGGATATGGGTGCTGTCAGGGTTCTTCGCAATTCCATTTGCTGTGCTCGGTATGGAAGAGCTATTCAGATATACAACACCCTACGGCAGCAGGACGCTAATTGTAGTTTTGTTAGGTGCGTTCTTAATATTCAATAGTGGACTAGCAGCTGAAACTGTTTGGAGTGAAAACGTAGGTCCCTCACCATTTATAAGCGAGCCTCGTATTTCATCCAGCGGAAGTGTCGAAGAGAAAGAATTACTCCAACGAATCTCTTTGAGTAGTACAGAAGATGCTGCAATGAGTTGGTTGAGTCGAAATAGCGGTACGGACCCGATCTTCGCCGACCGGAATGCTAGAACTAAATTGCATATATACGGATTTTTCCACCACACAAAAAACCTAGGTCGAAATCAAGTGTACAATCTAGTTGAAGAAAAGCAAGTGCTTCCAGATTCGTATATAATTGCACGTGACTTTAATAAAGAGCAAAATACATTCGTTCAGCCATCTTTCCATTTCTTCCCAAAATTCATCTCAGCAAATCAGACATTTACAGTCAGTAATAGTGTATATTCGAATGGCCGCTCANTCAGCCATCTTTCCATTTCTTCCCAAAATTCATCTCAGCAAATCAGACATTTACAGTCAGTAATAGTGTATATTCGAATGGCCGCTCAGAGGTGCTGAAGAAATCATAACCATGTTTTCTGGTTCATTTCGAGAACGACTTGCAAGAGGAACTGTTATTATATTACTGGGAAATGTGATTGGAATTGGGTCTGAGTTTGGAACAAGGATACTATTAGCAAACTACCTTTCAACAGACAATTATGGCCTTATAGTGTTTGGATATACTGCGCTGTACACGCTTAGCTTGGTTTCGGTCGTTGGTCTTCATAAGACCATCTCAAGGGAAATTCCACGGTCAGACACCAAACCCGGAAGGATTGTATCAACGTCAACATACATCTCTCTCCAAAATTCATTGCTAATTGTATTTGTATTTATATTAATGGATAAAGAGTTGCTTGGAGTATTCAATCTCAGCGGACACGAGCTTGTGGTAACTGTGTTCATAGCAACTGTTCCCCTAAGGGCGTTTTTACTTATTGCATCGAATCTTTTGGTTGGCCTTGGTAAAAACATACACCGTGTATTAATTCAAAATGTCCTACAGCAAGGACTCTCTATGCTTCTAATCGGTTTTGGTATCTGGTTAGGAACTAGCGTTGACCAATTAGCATTACTTTGGGTATGTGCAATTTGGGTTGCGTCGATCGTTTCGTTTATTCTTGTAAAGTATAAGAACTCTGTCGGGGTTTCGTTATCTCGTGTTGATCTATCATCATACACGTACGATTTGCTAGTATTTTCTTTCCCTCTACTCATATCAGACATGTCCTGGACACTCACACAACAAGTAGACTCGTTTTTAATAACGCTCTACTCAAACACGGCCCAGTTAGGAGTATATGANTGATATTTCGTTTAGGATCTCAAGGGGTCTTCTTATAGTAATCTGGACTATAAATATTATATTTTTACCAATATTATCAGAAATGCAAGACAAAGGATTAGACAAAGAAATGAGGGACCTATATGCTACTACTACTTTTTACATGTCTATAATATCAATAAACATGTATGTTTTGGTAGTCTACTTTAGGGAAGATATCATTCTATGGGTATTTGGTCAAGATTTTCTATCTGGGGGAACAGCACTTGCGATTATCTCCTCTGGATTTTTATTACATGCATTAATGGGGCCTAACGAGCGGACACTCATTGGAACTGGTGACACAACAACTATATTATACACAAATATATTCGCTCTTTCTACAAATGTCGTGTTAAACATAGGTCTTATCCCCCGTTTTGGGATTACAGGTGCTGCTGTAGCCTCTTTAGCCTCATNATATTCGCTCTTTCTACAAATGTCGTGTTAAACATAGGTCTTATCCCCCGTTTTGGGATTACAGGTGCTGCTGTAGCCTCTTTAGCCTCATATATCGTTTACAATGCTTCATTGAACCTTAGACTTCGAACAGGCTATGGGGTCACGCCGTTAACAAAAAGAGATGCAGCGATTATTATGTCGGTTTGGGTCTCACTCATATTAACGACTATCGTCATTGACGAGTTGCTCGCTGGTCCCCTACCCGTGCTACTTTCAAGTCTGCTCTTACCATTGGTTACTATTGTCATATTAGTAGTAACCAAACGACACAGGCGAAGATTAATTATTGATCGATATATCTGACATTTCTTGGATTTCAATCATATGGTCAAGCACTGCTTTCCCGTCCACGCCAGTCACAGGTAATTCATGACCCCTCTCTATAGCATCAACAAATCTCTGTATTTGATGTGAAAACCCGGCATCAGGAATTTTATACCCATTCACGAACCTGTCCTTAATATACTTCACTCCTGAAAACGCAGTCCCAAACAGTAGTTGTTGGCATGTGTCTAGTAGAACGTACATTACGCTCTTGGCTGTATGTTCTGATTCCCGACTCAGATTGACCATTATATTACGATATATGTCAATGAATAATATTCCTTCTGTTCCTGTAACAATAATCCACCATTCAGTAACTGGGGAGTCCCACAGAAACGAGATCGAGGCTTCAGACAAGGAATTTCCGGAGAACCTTGCTTTGATTCTTTTATATCCGTCATTGGACTGGTTCTCACAGACCTCTGCCGCGGATAGTTCTATATCGTCCATAAAAGACTTAACAAGGTAAATCATGTGAGGTGACTCATCCCAGTATTTAATACCGATATCCCCAGACGATTTCGCACGCTGGACGTATTCTTTGCTCTGACCTTCTCTTTTCATGAGAACTGCATTTACTCTCTCAACGTCGCCGATGTCTCCATTTTTAACCATCGCTCGGGCTTTCCTAACTTCACTCATGAATTTGAAATTGTGGACAACAGAAAGCATTTTACCCTCCTTATTTGCAGTGTCCACCATTTTTTGCGCCTCTGAGCTCGACATTGCCATTGGCTTTTCGGTTATGACGTGACAGTCATTTCTCAGGGCCTCTACAGTTTGCCGGCAGTGTTCAGATGGGGGTGTACAAATTGAAACCGCATCAACTCTCTGATATAGGTCCTCTGCTGATTTTGAAGTGTAGGCGTCATATTGGTCGGCAACGCGATTGGATTTTTTCTTGTCCACGTCATAGATAGCGCTAATATTCGTACGCGAATCGGATTTGTATGTTGGTAAGTGTCTGCTCTCAGCAATATTCCCTGCACCGATAATTCCCACGTCTAAAGCCATTAATAGGAAGTCATAGATTGAACATGTATATAAATTTGATTGTTACTACCCCTTGTTGACAGAATCCTGCTAATCTGTGATCTGGTCGTACATGTCCTCAACCAGTCGAGAAACTGTTTCCCAGGTGTACTCTTCACTGACCTTACTGACGTTATTTTCTCCAACCCTGCTAGAATATTCTGGGTTTTTAATATATCTCAACAACACTTCTGCTAATTGTTCCTGACATGGAGGCCAATCAAGTAACGTACCGTTATTAGGGTCAGTTATCACGTTAGGTATCGCGGCGACGTCAGTAGATATAATGGGCATCCCAGCCGCCATTGCCTCTAGTATCACTGTTGGCAGGCCTTCCCAAGTTCCCAAGAATACAAACAGATCTGACAACCCATAGATCTGCTTTAATTTTGGATATGGTACATCTGTGAGTATGCTAATACGCTCGTCAGAGATTTCGTTAAGGTAATCAACATATTCGGACTCCCCTGACCCAATTAAGACCACCTCAATATTTTCAACGTCAGACAATTCTGAAGTAACTGTTTCTATTAGTAAGTCGGGATTTTTATGATCTTCAAAACGGCTTACGTACAGGATAGTTGTCTTGTCCTGGGACACCATCTCAATCTCTTTTTTTTCCTCAATATTTCTAACTTCTTGGAGGAATTGACCGGTAATGGCGTTCGGGATAACTGCCTGCTTACGAACAGGGACCTCAATGAAACGACTGAAGTCGTCCAGTTGCTGTTGCCCTAAAAAGATAGCTTTGTCGACGTGACTTAGCACCCACCGCAGCAGTGGTTTATAAACTGTTCTAACTCCGTTGAGAAAAATGGGGTTGTTTTTCAAACTTGGTGAAGTGTAATCCTTGACTGGAATCTTATCTGGCTCAAAGACGTTCACACCATGTAAAGTGACCACACTAGTCGCATCTTCTGGCACTGCTGGGAGAGTCGTTAATGTAGTCGGAAAAAATGGGTTATGAAAGTGAAAAATATCCATGTCAGATGAAGATACTTTTTTATACAATTCTTTCGATACAGGAATATTAGATAACTCAAAGTCGGTATCGCAATATATTGCATCGTCAGGGGCACTTAGGGGAGATGAGCCAGAGAAGCTAGATGTTGTTGTTAGGGCTCTTACCTCATGTCCCCGACTACGCAACTCGTTGTTTAGATTGTATATGTAGTTCTCTATTCCCCCAATTGATGGGCGATATACATGAGACACCTGTGCAATTTTCATGAGTCATACGTTTCAGAAGGCATTATTAAAATTGTTGGTGATAATGAATTCAATGCAATATTGTGTTCTCTNCACCTGTGCAATTTTCATGAGTCATACGTTTCAGAAGGCATTATTAAAATTGTTGGTGATAATGAATTCAATGCAATATTGTGTTCTCTATGCTGAGCGGGGTTCACCAATCACTGTTTTTGTAGGATTATAATAATGACACCCGGGATAGTCATTTTGATGTCAGCTTTTCAGATGCATCTCTAATGAATGCAAGATAATCCCTGTGAACGATGAAAAGATACCTGCCAACGCGAAGAACACAGAGANGATGTCAGCTTTTCAGATGCATCTCTAATGAATGCAAGATAATCCCTGTGAACGATGAAAAGATACCTGCCAACGCGAAGAACACAGAGACAATCGCAAGACCAAGTGGGAAGGTCCCCGAGCTAAGATAGTTCGAGAACGTCCAATATCCGAACCCAATACCAACAACCGTACTCACAAAGCCGGGCACACCAAGAACCGTCACCGGCCGTTCACGCTCGACCGTCCGCAAAATATTGTTCACCAAATGAAGCCCGTGTGAAATCGGATTGTGGCTACTCGCGTTGTCCACGTCGTAATCGATGGTCGTTCCGACCTCCTTCACCTCGTACCCGTTCTTGTGGGCATGGTACAGAATGTCAGTACTCGCACCCATTCTGTCACCGACGTCCTCGTCGTTCGCGAGCGATTCGATAGCCTGCCGATTGTACGCACGAAAGCCACTTTGGGTGTCTTCGATACGCGACCGTTTGCGGACTACACCGAGACTCAGGTTCGTAAGTGCGTTCACCACTCGCAATCCGACTCGCCGATACAGCGGTAGGTCAGTCTCTGACCCCTGCTCGAACCGACTACCGATGACGATAGCCGCCTCGTGAGTCTGTTGGTGTGCTACTAATTCCGGGATATCCTTCGGGTCGTGTTGGCCGTCACCATCTAAAATCACCAAGTGAGACGCACCGGAGCGCTCTGCCTCAGAAAACGCAGTTTTCAGTGCCCCACCGTATCCTTTGTTGACCTCGTGGACGATGACTGTCGCACCAGCAGACCGTGCTTCGGAGACCGTGTCGTCCGAACTCCCGTCGTCGATGACGACCACCTGGTCAGCGTACTGTTTCGACTGGGCGACGACATCTGCAATCGTTTCGCCCTCGTTGTATGCAGGGATGGCGACCAGGACCTCCGGTTGACCCTGAACCCGTGGTTGATGCACCGGAGAGACAGCGTACGTGGACGCGTCAGATAAACTCTCGATGCTCTCCTCGTAGTCGATTGCCAGCGAGAGGTCCGTATGTCGAAGGAGTCCGGGGTACCCGTTCTTCCGAGCGATGGCCGCAAGTTCGTCCCAGGACTGCCGCGCACTGGATGCCTGTGACCCTCCCGTGACAATCGTCACATCGAGTTGATTCGCAAAGCGGAACGTTTCACTGTCGGAGTCCGATACTGCGACAATCGGTTCGCAATCGTGCTCACGCGCCCGCAGTATCGCTCCGGCAACTTCGTTCGCGTCCTCCCCTGTCGCGACGATGCCAACTGCGGGAGGTTCGTTCTGTTCGCTCTTTAGACCCCCTTCTTGCTGATTGTAGCGTACCTTCGACATACTGCGTCTGTCCCTCCCACACCCCTGACTAAACCCGATACTGAGGGCTCAACGGAAGTGTGTTTACGTTAACTCAAAACATCATTTGTACTGTAATAAGTGCTTTCGTCCGAATGATACCTGAAATCACTTAGCCAAATGGTGTAACACACATATTGCTGTTTCACCACTCTGCTGTATGAGTACAGGTTCTCCCATCTCCCCATCCCAAATTCCAGACACCCAACGCTCTTTGAACGACGAACGTCGTTGACTTGTTCTCAGTAGCTGATTCGAACCGGTATACCCAAGAACACTCGTTCTGGTATATGATTCAATAGCGATGACACGAGGTTTGCAGTCGATAGACCGTGCAGTAGTCACGGGTGGGGCAGGATTTATCGGGAGTCACATCGCCGAACAGTTGGCCGACACCTGTTCGGTAACTGTGTACGACAATTTTTCGTCGGGCAACCGAGACAACGTTCCCGAGGAGGCGACTGTTCTCGAAGCAGACCTCGCAAACACTGACAAACTCACCACTGCTGTCGAAAACGCAGACGTCGTTTTTCACCATGCAGCGCAGGTGAGCGTTGAGCGGTCGGTCGAGAAGCCGACGACATCACACGAGACAAACCTCGAACCAAGTCTCCATATCCTCGAAGCGGCGAGGGGAACTGACACGCGAGTCATCTTCGCGTCGAGTGCCGCTATCTACGGACACCCAGAGTATGTCCCTATCGACGAATCCCACCCCAAACAGCCTTCGTCTCCGTACGGTCTCGAAAAGCTCACTGCCGACCACTACTGCCACCTCTATCACGACCTCTACGGTGTCGAGACCACGGCGTTGAGATACTTCAACGCCTACGGCCCGCGACAACAGGGAGGAGATTACAGCGGTGTCATCAGCATCTTCCGCGACCAGGCTCGCTCTGGTGACGATATCACTGTCGAGGGAGATGGCGACCAGACACGCGATTTCGTCCACGTCGACGACATCGTCCAAGCGAACCTGCTCGCTGCAACGACCGACGAGGCTGTCGGTGAGAGCTTCAATATCGGCACTGGTGAGAGTATCTCGATTCGGGGACTGGCCGAGACGATTCAGAACGTCACCGAGACAGACTCTGATATCGTCCACGTCGACCCACGAGAGGGGGATATCGACCGGAGCAGAGCAGATATTTCGAAGGCGCAGACTGTTCTCGGTTTCGAGCCAGAATACAGTATCACAGACGGTCTCGCGGAGTATCTAGGCGCATAACGTCGCATCGGCCTGACCGACTCCGGTAGACCCAGGCTGAGGCTTGGATTACTCAACTCACGTAACACGGTCAGTCTGTTTTGCAAGGGTTCCCCACCGAAGTAGGTGAGAAGGCCGAGCACGACTTACCACCTCCTACCTCCCACCACGAAGCCACAGGAACAACCGTGACAATTCAAAACAGTTTTCAATTGTATTTGGTATAGGTTTGAGATGAATGCGGGTGGTGGGCACCTGTACCACGAGATAGTGGGGCACATCACACAGTCTGGTCCCCAGTGGTCCCTCCCCGACATTTAGTGTAACTCATCTCACAATATGACAGACGGTAACGACAGCCATCGATTACGTGCACTCGCCCTCTCTGCGCTGCTGGTGCTTTCGGTCTTCGGAAGCTCCATCGCGTTCACGGGGGCGACCGCCGCTGCACAGGCAACGGGTCCCGAGACGGTCTCCGACAAACACACGGACGCCGGGGAACTCGAAGCTGGTGACACGGCAGTCGTACAGACCATCGAGATAACCGACGCGGACGAAAACGAGTCGAGCGCGCTGAACGTGACTGCGGTAACAGTCGCAGGCAGCAGCAACAACACCGCGTCAGCGAGTGACCTCTCGGAAGTCCGTCTCCTCGACGCCGACGGCAACGAAGTCGCCAGTGCGTCCCCCACGGACAGTCTCTTCGGGGCGGGCCAGACGTTCGACATCTCCACGATTACGGTCCCCGACGACGGGAGTACGACACTCCAAGTGTCGGTCACCGTCGCGTCCAACGTCTCCGAGTCTGCAGAACTGGGACTCGAAACGAGCGCCGACTGGACGGAAAACGGGAGTTCCGGTCAGACGGACGCTGTCGCCGACGGCGTGACCGAGACGCTCGCCGCGACCGACCAGACCGAAGACGAGACGACCGAGTCAACGAACGAGACCGAGACGCCGACCGAGACGACGGACGAACCGACGAACGAAACCACGGACGAACCAACGAACGAGACGACCGACACACCAACCAACGAAACCACAGAGGAACCAACCAACGAAACCACGGACGAACCGACCACCGAAACCACAGACACACCAACCACCGAGTCGGTACAGACCACGGCGACGAACGAGACCACGGACAACACGACAGACACCGAGTCGTCGCCGACGCTCGACAACTCGTCTGACGCGCCGGACCTCCAGGTCGTCTCGCCGACCAACCAGACCATCGTCGAGTCGGACGACCTGCTCGACGTGACGTACGGCTACGTCGAGGACGTACCGAGTAACGTCACGACGACCGAACTCACGCTCACAGACGGGCAGAACACGTACACCTACGCGGTCGACAAGACCGACTACGTCGCGGGTGCGACTGTCACCATTCCCCTCGACCTCGACAAGCCGGCGGGCAATCTGACCGACGGTGCATACGACATCGAGGTGGCCGTGGCGAACGAGTCGGGCCACACGGAGACGGCCCGGACCGCCTCGCCGGTCGTCGTGGTGAACGACGAGAACCCGACGGTCGGAAACGTCTCGATTGTGAGTCCCACGACCGATATCGCACCGAACGCGACGCTGAACCTCACCTACGACTACGGGTCGGCACCGAACGCCACCACCGCCACGGTGTGGGTCGTCGACGACGAGAGCACCGCGAATTTCACCGCCGGTGACCTCGAAAACGCGTCGTACACGACCTACGAGCAGTCCGTCGACCACGGCGTCGTCGAAAACCACTCCCTGAGCGTCGACCTCGCCGACCGAATCTCGGACAACGCGAACTACAGCGTGTTCCTCACGGCGACCGACGCGACCGGCATGCAGAGCAACGCCAGCATGGCTGGCACGCTCGACGTGAACGCCGACGCTCCGCGTCTCGAATCGGTCGAAGCGACCGTCGGCAGCGACACGGTGACGCTGCAGTTCTCCGAAGTCGTCGTCGCTGGCGACGGCGACACCGCCCTCACTCGCGCCGACTTCGCCTACCAGGACGGCAACGGCGCTGGTCCGGGGTCGATTACCTCCGTCGTCGCACACAGCGGTGACACGGTGGTGCTTCGCCTCGATGCCAACGTCACCTTCGACGACCTCGGGACTGACCGAGTGAACGCCCGCAGCGGGCAACTCGTCGATTCGCACGACACTGACGCCCGTGCTGTCGGCACCGATGCCAGCGCACTCGCCGACACCACGCCGCCGACAATCTCGCTCGAAACCGTCCCCGACGTCAACACGCACAACATCGAAAACTACAGTCTGGCGGTGCAGACGGGGACCGAACCCACCGACGTCGAGATGAACCTTACCGGGCCGAACGGCGCGTCCGTCTCCACGACGAAGGACGCGACGAAAGGCACCGTGACGCTCACGGTGAACGCCTCCGCGTTCGCCGACGGCGCGACCACGCTCCACGTGACGGTGACGGACCGCGCCGGGAACGAGCAGACGGTGACACGAGACATCGTGACGGACACCGTCCCGCCGACGTTCGAGTTCGCGGAGACGAACGCGGGAACGAAAGAGGTCGCCCTCAAACTCTCCGAGTCGGTCGCAGACACCGACGCAGAGGACTTCGTCGTCAACAACCTCTCGCGTACGGTCAACACCTCACGCGTCATCGGGCCGTTCGTGACGCTCACGCTCAACGAGTCTGTGCCGCCGAGTGCGATTCGCAACGAGAGCGTGACCATCTCGGCCCCGAACGTGACCGACCGCGCCGGAAACAAGCTCACACAGGGACAGACGCTCGTCGACGGGAGCACGCCGCGACTCTCCCGGGTCGAAGCCGAACCGGGCGACGAAGCACTCGTTCTCACGTTCACCGAGGCCGTCACGCCCGGTGACGACGAGACGTTCACTCTCGACGACTTCGCGTACAGAGACCGAGACACGGGCGGCGTGACCGCCATCGAGTCGGTCACCCAGACCGGCCCGCAGACGGTCGTCCTCGAGACGAACGGCGTGCTCACGACCCAAGACCTCGACCAAGACATGGTCGGTGTCGAAGCCGACAGCGTCTACGACTCGGTCGGAAAGGCGGTCCGACAGACGAACGAGTCCATCGGTGTCAGGCCGGACCTCAGCATGACCGCCGATGACGGCACGCTGGTCGTCACGGTCGTCTCGCTGAGCGACATCACCAACGCGACGAGCACGGGATACACCATCAGCAGGGTCAACCGAGAACTCGACTCGCTCGAAGGGTTCGAACTCGGCGCGCGCTACACGACCACGCTGAACGCATCCGACTTCACGAAGACGGAATCGCACGTCTACCGCGCGACCGTCTCGGTGCCAACCCATCCTGACGGCGCAGACGGGCGCTACGAAATCACCGGGTCGGTCGATAGCCAGACGATGTCGGACCAGACCGTCGTCGATACGACTGCCCCGCACCCGACTGACGCGGTCCTGCTCGACGTGACTGCCGAAGCCCAACAGGACGGCACCCGGAACACCACCAAGCTTCGCGTGCTGTTCAACGAACCAATCGACGCCAGCGACATCACGCCGCGTGACGTGTCTATCGAAGGCTTCGATGGCGAAGTCGTCGCGGTGCAAGACGCGGGCATCTTCGGGTCGGTCACTATCGTCACCGAAGGCAAGATACAGACAGGCAACAGCCCGACAGTGACCATCGACGGCGACAGCTACGCCGACTTCGCTGGCACGAACGGGAAGGCCGACGGTAAGACGGTCATCCACACCGATACGCTCGAGTTGCAACAGGGCTGGAACTTCGTCTCCGTGCCCGCAGAGAGCGGAGAGGTTCCGCTTCACGAACTCGACCTCTCGGGCGTCGACGCCGTCTACTCGTACGACGCCGAGTCCGGGTCGTGGGACGCCTTCGACCCGGATGCGTGGATAAACGACTTCTCGACGCTCGAAGGCGGTGACGGCTACATCTTCGTGATGGACCGCGCCGCGACCATCGAAGTCAACGTCTACAACATGCCCGGCAGCGGCGAGAACGAAGACGACGTGTCGCCCGCGCCGACACAACAGCGACTCGCCGCGGGGTGGAACCTGGTCGGCCACTACCAGGAGTACGACCAGAACGTCACGATGGCGCTCTCGTCGGTCGATAGCGACTCCGTCTACAACCTCCTCGCACACGACGAGTCGAGCGAGGGAATCGCCTATCACGCCTACATCGATGGCGACTTCGAGACGATGGAGCGCGGCGAAGCCTACTGGGTGTTCGTCCGCGACGACGAGGTCTACACTGGCGCGTCGCAGAACACCTCGGAGAACTAACCCCACACCCACGTCTTTGTGCCAACTCACATGAACTCACGAGACACGAACACTCGACGCATGCCGACCACGGCAGCGGTGGCGCTCGTCGCGCTTCTCGTCGTCACCGGTGCCGCGGGCACGGCACTCGCATCCCCGCCGTCACCACCGCATCGGTTCTTCGGAACCGTCGAAGATGACGGCGAACCACTGGCGGGAGCCACTGTCGAAGTGACCTACGAGGGCGCTGTCGTCGCGTCCAACACGACCAGCGACGACGGGAACTTCGACCTGAAGGTGCCCGAAGAGGAAATCGACCAGAACAAAGAGCGAACCGTGACGGTCACCGTCCGCAGCGAATCCAAACAGTTCGAATGGGAGTCGACGGGGTCGACCGAAGTGAACTTCGCCCTCGGCGACAGCGACGGCGGCGGTTCCGGTGGAGACAGTGACCCCGGCGGAGGCTCTGGCGGTGGCGGTTCCGGCGGTGCTGGAGGTTCTGGTGGCGGCGGTAGCTCCGGTGGCGACGGCGACAACAGTGGCAGCACCGGTGGCGGAAGCGCTGGCGGCGCAACCGCGGAGCCCACGACCACGACTGCCACCACTAACACGTCGACAGCGGTGGGAACGACGGCCACCAGCACAGACGCCTCGTCGTCGACGGTCGACCCCACGACGAGCGAGCCAGCACAGACGACCGAACCCACCCCAGAGAAGACGACGACAGCGACAGAGACGACAGCAGACGAGTCAGTGACGGCCGGTGAATCGACGACGGGAACTGATGCCCCCGGATTCGGCGTGGGACCCGCACTCGCTGCCGTTCTCGCGGCGGCACTGGTCGCACTCCGAATCGAGTAGTCACGAGACACCTCGCAGTATTTTTTCGGGCGACGGCGTCGATATCGTCAGTCGTTGGCATGAACTTCGGTAACAATAAATATGTTTAGCATTTGCTACGTCACATGAACCACACACGTCGAGATTTTATCAAGACTGCCGCGGCCGCAGTCGGTGGGCTGTCGGTCGCGACGTCGCCAGTCGTTGCGACTGGCGTCCGGGAGAATCAGTTCCTCGTCGACACGCGCTCGGCATCGTCGGACGCGTGGCGCGAGGCGGTCGAGGTCGTCGACGAAGCCGACACCGTGGGCTTTGCGTCGGTCAAGGGTGACGAACGCGACCTCGAAGGCTACGGCCTCGACTTCGCCCCCGAAATCGAACTCTCTATCGAACCGCCGGAAATCGAAGGCGTCTCTCCTGATTCGGTCCCGAACACGGTCCCCGAAGACGGGCAGTTCGACACGGCTTCCGAGGTCACCGACGAAGTCCCCGAACCACACCCGTATCAGTGGTCGAAGCACAGTCAGAACGTCGAATCCCTCCACGACGAGGGCGTCACGGGCGAGGGCGCGACGATTGCCATCGTCGATTCCGGTATCGACGCGAGCCATCCGGACCTCGTCGTCGACACGGAGCGCTCCGGCAACTTCTCGCTCGACGACGATATCGGCACCAGCGACAACAGCAGCCACGGGACCCACTGCGCCGGTATCGCCGCCGCGAATGGAAGCCGCGTCTCCGAGGACGGTCCGTACGTCGTCGGCGTCGCACCCGACGCTGTCCTCTTGGACATGAAGGTGTTCCCGTTCAAGTCCAGCGCCTCGATTCTGAGCGCCGTGACGACCGCCGTCGACAACGGTGCGGACGCGATTAACCTCAGTCTCGGCCCGGGTAGCCCAGGGTGGCCGAGCATCAGCCAGCACCTCAGCGTCAAATCCTACCGACGCGTCGGGGAGTACGCCCGCGACAACGGCGCGATACTCGTCGAGTCCTCCGGGAACGACGACACGAACATCGACGACTTCGAGCCGCAGATTACGAACACCGGCAAGGGAAGCCACCCCGGGTGGCTGACGGTGTCGGCGACCGGCCCGCGCTCGGACGTGGAGCGACTCATCGACCTCCCGGATGATTCGAACGGCGACGGAAAGCCGGACTTCGGGTCGATTGCACCCGAGCACACGCCGTCGGTCTACACGAACTACGGTCCCAACTCGGTCGACGTGAGTGCCCCCGGTGGAAACGTGCGCTCCGGCGGGTCGCTGTTCGATGGCGTGCTGAGCACGCTCTCGCCGAAGGTCAGCGGATACGGCTTCATCCGTATCGGCCCGGGCGGCGGCGAAGGCCTCTACGGTGGCTCCGGGATGTACGGCACGCTCCACGGGACGAGCATGGCCGCCCCACACGTCACGGGACTCGCCGCGGTCATCATGGCCGCGAACCCGGACGCCGACCCCGAGCAAGTGAAAGCACACATCAAGAACACGGCGAGACACATCGACACCACGTACCCGGACGTCGATTACTTCACGGACCAACAGACCGACGAAGACGATTACGACGACTACGAGCTAGAAGACCTGTACGACTCGGCGACGTTCCGCGGCGCGGGGCACATCGACATCGAACGAGCGGGGACCAAGCCGGTCCCGTTCCCCGGCGGCATCGAAGTCGACGGCGAGGTCCACTTCCCGGCCGACCCCGACGACGACGGTCGTTACGAGGACGTAAACGGCGACGGCGTCGTCGACATGAAAGACGCCGAGTTGCTCTACCAAATCGCACTCGAAGGCACGGTCAGTGCCGGCGCGACGGCGTTCGACTTCAACGAGGACGGCGTGTTCGACATGCGGGACGTCCAAGAACTGGTTCGACAAATCGAGTGACGACCTCCCGATAGGACGTCGGTCGAACCGGCCGCTTTCGCACAGCGCAACACCTATCAAATCGCTATCCATCATCTCTTGCAAATGGTCTCCACGGAGAGCGACACGGCCGACCCGATTCTCACTTGTGACGGCGTCACCCGGACCTTCACACGAGGGCGGTCCGGGTGGCTTTCGTCGCCGCAGGACGCTCAAACAGTCGTCGCCGTCGACGACGTCACCGCGACCATCAACACGGGTGACGTCGTCGGCCTCGCCGGACCGAGCGGCAGCGGCAAATCGACCCTCCTCCACCTCCTCGCCGCGCTCGACACACCCACCGACGGCCGCGTCATCCTCGACGGCACCGACACCACGACGCTCTCGGAGAGCCAGCGCGCGAAACTCCGACTCGACGAGGTCGGCATCGTCTTCCAGCACTTCCACCTCCTGCCCTCCCTTTCGGCCCGTGCGAACGTCGCCCTCCCGCTCGTCCAGCGCGGCGTTCCCACGTCCACCCGCAGAGCCAAAGCAAACGACCTCCTCGACGCCGTGGGCCTCGCCGACCGCGCATCCCACAAGCCCGCCGAACTGAGCGGCGGCGAGCAACAGCGCGTCGCTATCGCCCGCGCGCTCGTCACCGACCCGTCGCTTCTCGTCGCCGACGAACCGACGGGCGAACTCGACAGCGAAACCGGCCGCCAGATTCTCGACCTTCTCACGAACGTCGCCGACGACCGCGCAGTCATCATCGCCTCGCACGACGAGGCAGTCCTTGACCGGGCGGACAGCGTGCTCCGATTGCACGACGGGCGACTCCAATCCGAGTCGACCCCCAGTATGCACCGAGAGATTCCGCATGAGTCGTAACCTGCGGCGACTGGCGGGCGTCGTCCGCCTCGGACTCGCACGCTTTACCGGGAGACTCTTCGGCGGCGACTCGCGCCAACTCTGGTCGAGTATCGCCGGCGTCGCCTTCGCGGTCATGCTCATGACGACCGTCGGCGGCATCTCGCTCGGCCTCGCCTCCCAGTCGGCAATCGAGAGCGAGGACGTTGACTACTGGGTCGTCCCGGACGCCGCGAGCGCCTCCGCAATCGCGGTCTCCGTCGACGCCCCTCGCTTGGGTGGCGTCCACTCGGTCACCGACCGACTCGGGGAAGACGACCGCGTCGACTACGCCACACCCGTGTTGATTCGGGTACTCGAACTCTCGAACCCACAGACCGGACACAGCGAGTACGTCCTCGTCGCCGGCGTCATCCCCGACTCGACCAATCGCTCGATTATCGGCCTTCCCACTGCGCCCCTCGAACCCGGTGACCCACACTACGCCGATGGCAACTACGACGGCCGGTGGACAGGACAGGCCGTCCTCAGCAGTGGCGCTGCGACACTCCTCGACGCCGAACAGGGAACGACCCTCTCCCCGAAGACGGGGTCGGCCACGAACCGCTCGTTGACCGTCTCCGGCGTCGCCGAAAGCGAGTACACGACCGGCGTCGGCGAGGTCCCCGTCGCTCTCGTCCACCTCTCGGAGGCCCAGACCCTCTCGGGTGCGACGAGCGGCGACCAGGCCGACCAGATTCTCGTGAGCACCGACGACGCCGCCGTCGCGGGCGATATCGAACAGCTCTACCCGCAGACGAACGTCGTCAAGCGAACCGGCTTCGCCCAACAGCAACTCTCCTCGTCGAGCCTGCCGCTCGCTATCGCCGTCGGCGCGGTCCTCACCGCCTTCGTCGTCGGCACGCTCTTCGTCGCGACGATGATGGGTCTCGAAGTCCTCTCCGAGCGCGCGTCACTCGCGACGCTCGCAGCAATCGGCTACAGTTCGTCCTCCCGCAGTCTGCTGCTCGTCGTCGAGACGCTCGGCGTGACGCTCAGTGGTGCAGTCGTCGGTCTCGGCCTCGGCATCGGCGGCATCGAACTCACGAACGTCCTCACGGAGCGGTATCTCGGCATCGCGTCGGTCGCCCGATTCGACCCACTCCTCGTCGCGGCGGCGTTCGTCGTCTCCGTGCTCATCGGCCTGTTCGCGTCGGTTTACCCCGTGTGGCTGAGCCATCGCGCGAACCCCGTGGAGGTGCTGCAATGAAGTTCCTCTCGCGGCTCCGTGCCGTCGTCGGCATCGCGGGCGCACAAATCCGCACGCAACGACTCCGAAGCCTCCTCGCGGTCGTCGGCATCTGTCTCGCCGTCCTGTCGATGACGCTTCTCACGTCGCTCGGGATGGGCGTCGTCCAGACTGGCCAAGAGAAGTTCGATGCCTCCGGCCGCGACCTCTGGGTGACCGGCGGCCCCGTCAAACTCGCACCCGAGACCGGTGGCTTCCAGAACTCGCTGGACAACTCCCACCGCATCGCCGATGAAATCATGGCCCGAGACGACGTCTCGACTGCCTACGCGCTCGGCTTCCAGACGGTGTACGTCTCGCCCAATACGTCGGAGTTCGAGACTATCATCGGCGTCGGCGCACCCAGCGGCGGGCAGTCGGTGACGGTCACTGAAGGGTCGCAGTACACGCCCGGCGACCCGCATTACAACGGCGGCAGCTACGACGGCCCGATGACTCACGAGGTCATCATCAGCCCGGAAGCCGCCGAGCGCTTCGACGTCGGCGTCAACGACACGCTCTACATCGGGAGCACTCTCGCCTCGGCCCGACAACACGAGTTCCGCATCACGGGAATCTCGCCGACCTACTCGAACTTCCTCGGGTCGAGCAACGTCGTGTTGCACCTGAGCGAACTGCAGGAAGTCTCGGGGACGACGGGAACCGATACGGCGAGTCTGGTCACTGTCAGACTCCGAGACGGCGCGAACCCCGACACGGTCGCAGCCGACCTCGAATCGACCTATCCGACCCTCGACGTTCGCACCAATCAGGAGCAACTCGAAGCGACGCTTCGTCAGCAGGCCGTCCTCATCGCCGCGGGCGTGGCGCTCGTCGCGCTCTCGATTATCACGGGCATCGCACTGACGCTTAACCTCGTGCTCTCGCTCATCTACCAGCAACGCCGCGAGTTCGCCGCCTTGCGCGCACAGGGACTCTCCGTGTGGACGCTCGTCGGCGTCGTCGGCACGCAGGCGTTCACCTACGGACTGCTCGGCGGCCTGCTGGCGTCGGGGCTGACCTACCCTCTCGCGGACGTGCTCAACGTCGCTATCCAGCACCTCGTCGGCTTCGAGAACGTCGTCGTCGTCGACCAGCGAGTCGTCCTCGGTGGCTTCGCTATCGCGCTCGTCATCGGCCTCGCGAGCGCACTCGCCGGGTCGTGGAGTCTCGCACGACAGCCGGTGACGGACTTGCTCGACGGCTAAGCGGCGGCCGCTCTACTATCATTTATGCCCCCTCGCCCCGCCATCGTCGCCGAATCACACTCGCTATCCACAGCACACCCGCGAGCGCGAACAGCGCGTTCTGCACCCGAAATCGCGGGTCGCCAAGCGAGTTCACGACCCGAACCCACGGTGGAATAGCGTCGGCGTCGGGGTACAGAACCGTCGGGAACACCGGCCACAGCAGGAATCGCATCGTCCACCAGTCGCCCGCCAGCGCGAGTGCGTACACGTCGCCGACGTAGTGGGAGACGAAGCCCACACCCCACGCGATGGCGTGTTCGTCGTATCCCGCGTTGTGTGCCCACCACCCCACGCAGACGAGCAGCGGGACGGCGAAGAACAGTGAGTGGCCCAGTGTCCGCCCACTGGGGAGGACGCCCACGTAGGTCAGCGGCTTGTCGACGAGGTCCGGAAGTTGCGTCCCGAGGACGACACAGCCCACCAGCCAGCCCTGTGGAAGCGGTTGTCGTCGCGCGAGTCGCGTGAACACATACGAGAGATACCCGAACGCGAGGTGGCCGAATGGAAACACGTAGGCGACTGATTCGTGGCGCGGCTCTTGAATGTCCGGCTCTGTGGAGACGCTTGACAGCGACTTCTACGCACTCCCCGCCACCGTCACTCCATCGAGTCTCGCCTGCGACGACGACTGCGACGACTGACTCACGTTCACCCACAGATGCACCTCGCGGTAGGCCGACTCGACCGTCGGCTCTCCCGCAGGCGCGCCTTTGTACAGCAGATACACCAGTCGCAGGCGCTCGCCCGTCATCGTGGGCGTCACCTCGTGCGTCGTCTGCCACGTCTCGTTGTGCGCGACGCGCGGTGAGAACCGCGTCAACTCGCGTTCTTCCAACACGGTCGTGCTGTTGTTCTCGACCCGAACGCGCTGTAACTCGGCGACCACCGTGTAGTTCATCGGCTGGTGTTCCTGATTCCCGACGCCGACCACGAGTGGCTTCGACTCGCCGACGACGAACTCCTCGGGGTAGCCGTCGGCGACGAGTTCGCCGTCTTCGCCTTCGGTGAGGAGGTACAACTCGGTGAACGCCTCGCCGTCTTTCGGGACGGCGACGGCGTAGCCTACGCTACCGACTGCGAGGAGGATACTGACGACCAACAGGACGTTCAACACCGCGTCGGTCTGCGTCTCGGGGTCGAACAGTTCCTCACGCGCGGCCGAGAGCCACGTTTCGTACGGCACCGAGAAGCGCTCGGTGGGCGACAACTGATTCCGCCGCCGTGCTCCGAGGGCCACCAATCCGAGTGTTAGGCCACTCATTGTGACCATAATCGGGACGAGGCGAATCCCCCACGGGGTGAAGTTGAGGAGGAGCACCGCGAGAGGCGAGAGTGAGATACTCCCGCCGAACGAAAGGGCGACGCGCTCGATGCCGTCGATACCCGAGACGTCGCCACCGGCTTCGGGAAACAGCGCCGCCATCAGTGCGTAGCCGGGGACGAACAACAAGAACGGGAGCCCGAGGACGGCCCGAAGCGGCGTCTCGCTCACGACCGGCAGGAAGGCCACGAGGTTGACGACCCCGACGAAGGCGACGACTGCCGCCAAATCGGCGGGAAGCTCGCGCACCTGTCTGGGGAGGAGCAAGCGCCAATCCGGGTCGCGTGTCATCGTGATGAATCTGATTCGAGGGCGTACTAAAGTGAGTCGGTCGGGGAGAACGACTTGGGCGACCCGGGTAGGACGTTTCGGAGGCCCGAGTAGGACGATACGAACGACCCGCTCAGGTCGATACAAACGACCCGGTCAGGTCGATACGAACGACCCACTCAGGCCGACTCGACGAGCTCTCTCGCGAGGTCCAGCGCCCGAGACGCCTCCGCGTTGGTCACGCCAGACGGCGCGAACGCGACCTGCTCGTAGATTCCTACAAGGTCGTCGACCGCGTCGGCCTGCGATGTCTCGCCGTCCGAACGCACCCGGCGGGCGAGTTCCGTGTGGTTGAGTGCCGACCCGTACCCGAAGTCGGCCAGTAGTGACTGCCGAACCGCCTCGTACGCGACGACGACCGCCGACTCCGGGTTTTCGTCGATGCGACTCGCCGCGTCGTCGAGAGACGCCTCGATGGCCGAACTCACCGACTCCTCGGCTTCCAGCCCGGAATCCGAGTCGTCGTTTCTCACCGCCGCCGACTCGCCAGATTGCGGCGTGGCTGACTGCGCTGTGACACGCTCACCGACTCCTCCGACGCCGCTGCCGCTTTCTCCCCCGGTGTCCCGACGCCACCACCACCCCACGCCGACGCCACCCGCGACGACACCGAGGCCGACGACCAGAAGCACCGCCTGCACCGGGAAGCCGGACGACTCGCTCCCGAAGTCGATGTCGGTCGTCGCACTCGCCGCTTCGAGCAGCCCGCGGTCGGACTCGAACTGCGTCACGAGCGCCACCGTCCCCGTGTCGGGGAACGCCGAACTCGGGAGCTCAGACTCGAACGTGCCGTTTTCGCTTGTCGTCGCCGTGCCGACGGTTTCGTTGCCGACGACGAACGCCACGGTTCGGTTCGGGATTGGCGTCCCCCGACTCGTCGCAAGCGTCCCGGCCACGACCACCGTGCTCTCGTTTCTGTCTTCGACGGCCACGTCGAGGTCGGTCGCAGTCGGCTCGACAGTCACCGTCGTCGTCGCCGCTGGAATCGCGACCGCGGTGTCGTTGCTCCCGCCGACTGCGAGCGTCTGGGCACCAATCGAAGCGTTCGAATCGAGCACCAGCGAAACCGACGCGACTCCCTCATCGCCCGTGACCAGCTCGTAACTATCTCCCACCGTCGAACGATTGCGGTCGAACCCCGTCGCCCGAAGGTCGAGAGGGGCGTCAGAAACCGGGACGCCGTCGACTGCGACGGTCGTCGTCACAGACACCGACTCGCCGTAGCTGACGGTCTGCGTGTCGGCCTCGACCGTCGTCGTCGCAGTCACCTGTTCGACAGTCACGGCGTGGCTATCGGCCGACCCGAGGTACACCGAGCTATCCTGCGGAACGTACGCGACCGAGAGGTTCGTCGCGTCGGCGGAGAGCAGCACCGGCCGATACGCGAGCGAAAACTGGCCTGTCCCGTCGGTTTCGGCCGAGAACAGTTGCCCGCCGACGCGAACCCGAATCGACTGGTTTGCGACCGCAGACCCGGTTTCGTCTCGGAGCACACCACGAACCCGAACCGGGCGGGCGAACCCGATTCGCGTCCGATTGAGTGAGACCGAAAGTCGCGTATCGGTGAGTTCTCGCTCTCGAATCTCTTCAGCCGCCGCGACTTGTGCCGTTGTCTGTTGGTCGAGCTCTTCGACCACTGGTGTAACATCCGTACTGGTGTTATTCCCAACTGCTCGAACGGTCGTCTGCAGCGTCGCCGAGGTGCCGTTCAACTCTCCCGCGAGGTCGACAAGTCGGCGCGCGAGTTCGCGGGCCCGCGTCTCGTTTCCGTTCTCTCGCGCCGTCTCGTAGGCGACGCGCAGGTCTTCGAACTGACGCGTCTGGTTCGAGTAGCGTTGTTGTGTCCGTCGAACCTCGTCGTACGCCTGTGCCGTCTGGTCGTCGCGCTCGGTGTCGGTCTGCTCGCTCAGCGTGACGTACTGTGAGACCCACTGCGGGTAGCTCTCGTTGCGTTGTGCACAGAGCGCTTCTTGGGTCGCGTTCAACTCACCCGTACACTCCAGGACGTACTCGTTCATCCGGCCTTGGAGCCACGATTGCAGCGCCTGAAGGTCGCGGTCGCCCTCGACGCGGTCCGGTTTCTCGTGTTGCGGTGGTGTCGCTGACGCGTTCGCCGTCGAATTGTTCGTCGACTCGGCGGGTTCGACCTGTGCCAACTCGCTTCCGGCGACGAGCGAGCGGGGTTCTGTCGCGACAGTCGGCGCACCATCCGCGGGCGTCGCCGGACCGACTGCGCCGACAGCACCCACCACTGGTGCGGCGACCAGTCCACCGACGAGGACCGCGAACAGGCACGCACGAACCGCCGAGTTCAATCGCACATGCCGGCGTTTCGAGGCCACGGACAAAACCGCTTCTGTCCGAGAAAACGCCCGACTCCACACCACTTAAGTCGCCATACCACCCGTCGTCTGATATGCAGGCGACACGCCGATACTGGGAGATGGCCGCCCTCGCAGGGTTCCTCGCCACCTTCGGCGTCGCCATCGACTCGTCCGTCTTCCTCCTCGGCGGAGTGGCGGCCGCCACGTGGCTGCTCGCCGCCCAGTATCGGTTCTACGTCGGCGTCCGCGACGTTCGCTCGTCGCTCGACGTGACGCTGTCGCCGCTCCGAACACAGGTCGGTGCGGAAGAACCGTTCTCCGTCAGACTCACCGCGTCGGCGTCGCTTTCGACCCCGTGTTCGGTGACGATAACGCCCGACTCTCCGGTCGGTATCGACGACGCCGACGAGTGGCCCACGGTGTCTCTCACCCCCGACTCCGATTCAGCCACGCACGTCGGGACCTTCCGCGCTCCCATCGCGGGGGAGTTCTCGTTCGACGCGCCGGACGTTCGCGTCGAAGACGACTTCGGCCTGTTCGCGGAGTCGTTCACGCAGGGCGGCGGCTTCGACATCCGAGTCGAACCGCGGGCGTCGGACAAGCTCTTCGTCGGCAAGGGCGGCATGGAAATCTCCGCCGGATTCGGCGAACACGAGTCCGGCCAACGCGGCCCGGGCGTCGGCGCGGCCGACCTCCGCGAGTACATGCCGGGCGACGATATCAGCCGTATCGACTGGAAGGCGACCGCCCGGCTCAACAAACCTCACATCCGCGAACACGACGTGGAGACGACTCGCGAGGTCGGACTCATCGTCGACGAGCGCTCGTCGATGTGGGACGGGCCCGCCGGACGCAGGAAAATCGACTTCGTCCGCGAAGTCGCGCTCGCGTTCGCCAACAGCGCGGCATCCATGAGCGACCCACTCGGTCTCTACACCGTCTCGGAAGACGACGTGCAGTCGGTTCGCGCGAGTCAGGCCGCAGACGTGCAGTACGCGACGATTCGCTCGCTGTTCTCTGCTGTCGGTGGCACCGCGATGACGACCCGCAGTGGCGGCGACGACTCCCGACTGTCCGTGCCGGAACGGGCCAACGACCTGCGGGCGTCACTCGACGGCGACTCGTCTGCCTACGCTCGGACGCTCCGGCCGTACTTCCAGACGATGCGTCCGTACGTCGAGAAGGTCGAATCCAGCCCGTTTTTCACCGCGACGCGACGCGTTATCACCGACCGCTCTGAGAACCTCTGGCTCGTCTTCTTCACCGACGACACCCACCGAGAGGAACTCCTCGAATCCGCGAAGTTCGCCAGTAACCGCGGGGTGCAACTGCTCGTGTTCGTCGCCCCGACCACGCTCTTCGACCCCGAATCGACGCCCGAACAGAGCTACGACGCCTACCTCGACTTCGAGTCGTTCCGAAAGCGCCTCGACCGCCTCACCAACGTCTCGGCGATGGAACTCAGCCCGAAAGACAAACGCGAGACGCTCCTCCGCGGCTCACAGCCCGTTCGAAATCGGGCAGGAGGGAGCCGATGAGCGATGAGTCGGCCGCGGCTGGTCATGGCGAGTCGGACGTGTCCAGTCATGACGAATCGGACGCGGCCAGTCGGCCAGCATCGCGCCCACCGTCGCGCTCGTGGGCCGTCGTCGCGCTCGCTGGCGCTCTCCTCGTCGGCGTCACCACGTGGTCCTCTGTGGGCCTCCTCGCTATCCCGCTCGTCGGGAGCATCCTCGCTGCCATGTGGTTCCTTCCACTCCCGTACGCGCTGGGTACTGCCTTCGTCGTCGCCGCGGCAGCCGTGGGCAACGACGCCGGTAGCCGTCAGGTTGTGGGTGTCACGCTCGGTCTCGCAACGCTCGTCGGCGCGGCGTCGCTTCGTGAGGGAACCTTCGACGGACGCACCGTCGCAGGCTATCTCGCGCTCACGGCCGGTGTGAGCGCGGTTGTCGTCGTCGCGCTCGCGTCGGCGTCTTTCGAAGCCGTCGCCTTCGGAACGACACTCGGGCTCGGGCTCGCGGCGTACGGACTCCACCGATACGAACTCGTCGCGCTCGACCTCCTCCCAGACTCCTAACCATGCAGGAAGAGACACACGCTCCGGACACTGAGGACGCGCAGTTAGACACCGACGCGGAGATTGCGGCGCTCCGCGCCGACAACCGACGACTCCGCCGTGAGTATCTCCGGGCTCGACAGAGCCAGTACCGAACGAGCGCGCTCGCACTCGGTGCCATCGGTGCCGTGGCGCTCGTCGCCGCCGCCCTGCTCCCGGCGCTCAGGACCGTCTTCGTCGTCCTCGGGAGTATCGGTATCTTCGGCGGCGTCCTCCTGTATTTCCTCACGCCGGACCGACTCGTCCCCGTGAGTGTCGGCGAATCGGCGTATCACGCCCACAGAGAGACGGGAACACACCTGCGCGAGGAACTCGGCCTCGCCGACGAGTCGGTGTACGTGCCCACTGGCGACGACACCGGCCCCGAAGCCAAACTGTTCGTCCCCCAACTCCACGACTACGAGGTTCCGTCACGTGAGTCGCTGTCGGAGTTCTTCGTCGACGCCGGAACCCCGCAGTCGCGTGGTGTCGCCCTCACGCCGACCGGACAGCGTCTCGTCGACGAACTCTCGGTGGCCGCGACAGGCGACGACACCGACCCCGAAGCCCGCTTCGAGACGCTCGGCGACGCCCTCGTCGAACAGTTCGAACTCGTCGACGACGTGGACCTCGACATCGACGCCGACGGCGGCCGTGCAACGGCGCGACTCTCCGACCCCGCATACGGCGAAGCTGACCAGTTCGACCACCCTTCGATATCCGTTCTCGCGGTCGGCCTCGCTACGACACTCGGAACGCCGGTTCGCGTGGGCGAACTGCTCACGAACGACAGCGGGACGCTCGTGACGTTCCGGTTCTGAGGAAAACGAGTCTGGCTTAGGAAAACGAGTCCGGCTTAGGCTTCGACTTCGGGCGCGTCGAGCGTGTCGAGCACGTCGTCGGCGTCGGGGGCAGCAACCGAGTCGAGGACTTCCTCGATGACCTCGCGCGGCGTCACGTTACTCAACTCCGCGTTCGTACTGAGGACGAGTCGATGCGAGAGTGCGTCTGCGGCGAGTTGCTTGATGTCGTCGGGGACGACGTACTCGCGGCCGTCGATGGAGGCGTATGCCTGTGCGGCGCGGAGTGTCGCGATGCCTGCACGGGGTGAGGCACCGTGTTCGACGTACTCGTTTTCGCGCGTCGCCTCGATGATGTCGAGCAGATACGACCGGACTGGCTGCGCGATGTGGACCTCGGTCACGGTGGCTTTGGCCTCCTCGACGTCGCCGCTTTCGACCACCGAGTCGATGCTGGCACTCGTCAGCGACGGGTCGTTCGTAAAGCGGTCGAGAATGGCCGCCTCCTCGTCGCGGTTCGGGAGGTCGACGGTCAACTTGAACTGGAAGCGGTCGCGCTGCGCCTCGGGAAGCCCGAACGTCCCGTCCATCTCGATGGGGTTCTGCGTCGCAATCACGAGAAACGGCTCGGGAAGCGAGAGGGTCTTGCCCTCGATAGTGACCTGCCGTTCTTGCATCGCTTCGAGCAGCGCCGACTGCGTCTTCGGCGTCGCCCGGTTGATTTCGTCTGCGACGATGACGTTTCCGAATATCGGGCCGCGCTGAAGCTGGAACTCGCCGATGTTCTCCCGATAGACGTTCGTGCCCGTCACGTCGGCCGGGAGGAGGTCCGGCGTCATCTGAATCCGCTGGAAGTCGAGACCGAGCGCTCGCGCGAAGAGGTTCGCGATAGTGGTCTTCGCGACGCCGGGAATGCCTTCGAGAAGAACGTGTCCGTCGGTCAAAAGTGAGATAGTGAGACGCTCGACGATGTCTTCGTTCCCGATGAGAACCGAGCTCGCCTCGTCTCGAATCGCAGCGTAGAGCTCTTGGGGCGCAGCCATCTTCTGCGGGTTATCTGTCCGTGTTGATAACTTCTTTTATCACTTCACGAACGTCATCCGCGTCCCATTCGGGGTTCGACGCCGCGACCGACTGCGCGAGTGCATCGACCGGAATTCGGTCGTCCGGGTCGTCCTCACGAACGCGCTTTCGAACCCACTCGATGCCACCGTGTCGAAGGAGGAGACCGAGTCCTCCGACTCCGAGGAGGCCGACGAACCCGGTGAGAAGCGGACGCTCCTCGATAGCGAGGAGCGCTGCGGCCAGCGGTGGCACCGTCTTCTGGTGTGAAGCGTCGACGAGAACTTGCTCTTCGTCGGCGACGAGATTCCGGACGAACTGGCGATTGTCCGGGCGGTCGACCATCGCGTTGATGAAGAGACTCGGGTCGCTCACGACGACGACGGTGCCGTTTCCGACCGACTCACGGGTGACGACCGCTCGACTCCCCAGTGACTCTGACGCATCTATCTCGCCGTTGGCGTTGGTGTCCAGATACGAGAAGTTCGACGACGATGCGAGCACCGTGGCGTTTCCGGGGTCGATGGCGGTCCCGTAGTTGAGCGTGAGTTGCGACACGTTCGTCGTCACCGACTGGTTGCGGACGTTGGTAGCGACGGTGAGGTTCGGCGAGCGGTAGTAGTGCTGCTCGTCGCGCAACAGTCGCCCGTTGAGCCGAGACTCGGTTCCGAGCCCGCGAAGCAACTCGTTCGCCGGGCGCGAGAAGTCGCCGGCGACGACCAGTGTCCCCCCTTCGGCCACGTACGACCGAATCGTCCGAATCTCCGATTGCGAGTAGCTCGTTTCGGGGGCGACGACGAACGCCGTCGACGCGTCGGTCGTGTTGTACCGGGCGGGAGTCGTCGCCACGACGATGTCCGAACCCGCGTCGGTCGCCACGTCCTGTAAGCCAGCGCTTCCGTCCCACCCGCTGTTGTAGGTGCTGAAGCTCGCTGCCGACGTTGACAGCCCGACGCCCGCGACGACCACGACGACGAGTGCGAACGCGGCGATAGCGAGCCGGAACCGACGGTCGAGTCGAGCCATTCTCAGAAGACCCCCGGCGGCAGAATCGAGAGAATCCGTCGAATCACGATGTAGCCAAAGCCGACCAGCCCGGCCGCGATGACCCACAACAGTCGCCGCCGCCACGCTGGCGTCACGCGGAACGGTGCGGTCAGTTCGGTCACGACGAGAAAGCCGATGAGCGAGACGACGAAGAACAGTTCGAGTGTGAGCGACTCCACGAGGACTAACAGCAGCGTCGCGCCCAGCATCCACCCCATCTGGGCGAACACGAATCGCTGTCGCTTGGTCGCTCCCATATCTCCCTTGTTGCAAAACAGCGCATTAGAATGTACCGGGTTTTCGACTCGGTGCGGTGGAACTGCGCACCTACGACTCGTCGTCGGTTACGGCTCGAAAACGAGACGAGAGAAGAGAGATTCGGCCGAGTTAGTCGCGTCGGAGTGCGACGAGGGCAACTGCGATGAGTGCCAGCACGGAGACCGTGGCACCGAAGCCGGGGATGCCCGTCCCGGACGTGGTCGTCGGTTCGTCAGTTGTCGGCTCGTCGGTCGTCGGCTCGTCGGTCATCGTCGTCGGTTCGGCAGTCGTGGTCGTGGCTGGTTCGGTCGTCGTAGTCGTCACCTGCTGTTTCTTCGTGCCGATTGCGAAGACGGAGAAGCCGGGCGTCTCGGCTTCGAACTCGCCGTCACCGAGGTACGTCGTTTCGAGTTCCTGCCACTCGCCGTCGTGGTGACGGTAGAGGACGATGTCCTCGGGCGCTGCCTCGATTTCGTCGAGGCGCTCTTGGCTGACCGAGAACGTAAAGCGCGCACTGTTGACGTCGTCGTCATCGTCGACACCCTCGACGTCGACTTGCACGTAGCCGACCGTCTTGTCACTCGGGTCTTCCGTGATGTCGTCCGGACGCTTGTCCAGGTTCTTGACGCTCACGTTGACTTTCTCTGCGCTCTTCGAGAGGTTGAGACCGAGCTTGGTGACTTTCGCACCAGTGTCGTTGGCTTCGGTCTCGTCCCCTTCTTCGTCGTCGGTTCCGAGGTCAATCTCGAACTCCTTGTTGACGCCGGGGTTCTCGATGGAGACCTTGACCGAGCCGTTCTTCCGGTCGACTTCCTTCGTCACGTCGGGTCTGTCGACCGGCGGAGTCGTGTCGCTGTCGTCGTCATCGTCGTCGCGGTCGTCGTCATCGTCGCCGCCGTCACCGCCGCCGCCACCACCACCGCCACCGCTTGGCGGACCGGTCGGCGAATCAGATTCGAGTTCGAACGTTCCAGACACCGTGGCGAGTTCGGTCGAGTCCGACCCACCGGCGATGTAGATGTAGCGGTAGTCACCGGTCTCCCAGTCGTCCTGGGTGTCGACCGTGACGCTGTTTAGGCTCTGGCCCGCGTAGGTGTAGACCGCGCCGTCGAGTTCGGTCGGGTTCGGGAGCAGGCTGTTCTGCGGTCGCTCGGTTCCAGCCGAGTCGACGAGGTAGTCGATTGCCGTGCTCACCGAGACGGGACCGCTATCGGAGCCTGCCCCGATGGTCGCACCGCCAATCGTGACCTCTTGGGCGTTCTCGACCGGGCCGTTGAGCTTCGAAATCTCGTGTTCGATTTCGATGTCGTCGGCTTCGAGGTCGCGGGAGATGTTCGGCGAGTTGATTTCGGTTCGGGCGTTCTCGAACGTCTCTTCGTGGTACACCACGAGCGTGTGGTTCGGCGTGCTGTCCGAGAGGCCGGACGCATCGACGTCGATAGTGACCGTCTCGCCCTGTTCGGCATCGTTCGCGGACGCCGTCGCAGACGTCGACTGCACGGCGACTGCGTCCATCCCGATAACCTGCGTCTGACCGGTTACCGAGAGCTGGCCGTTGGAATCGACTTCGAAGCCGTCGTTCGCGTCGTTGCTGGCACTAGTGTTGTTCTGAACGAGGAAGAACATGTACTGGCCGGAGCCGCGCTGCATTGCGTTGTTCGTCCCCGACGCAGAGAGGTCGTAGTTGATCGACGTCTCACCGGAGCCGTCGAGCGACCCGGCGTCGATCATCTCGAACGTGGCGTTGTTGTTCGCGTTCGGGACCGTCACGAGGTCGATAGCCTCGGACACGGTCAGTCCCGTGTAGTCTTCGTCGAGAATCGAGTGGTCGGCGTCGAGCTTGGCGACGAGCAGTTCGACGTCCTCAGTTGCGAAGTTTGAGGTTCCTGCAAGGGTTGTGTCCTCAAAGTCAAGCGTGACTGTGTCGTCGCTGTTGTATACGGCGAGTTTGTCTTTCCTGATAGGGGCCTCGCTGAGGCTCTGGTCTTCGATGCTCACGAACACGTTCGTGTTGTCGACGGTCGTTGCAGCGTTCGACGTGTCTGCTCGGAACGGCAGCCCTGCGCGTTCCCAGACCTTGACGTCGTCACTTGCGTCGAGTAACTGGTCTTCATCGACTCCGGCAGCCACGTCCCCGGTGACTCCCACGTATCCTGCGACACTCCCAGTATATACCGATACTACAAGTAGTAACAGGAGGCCTATCCGGCCGATATCTCTAATTGTGTCGGGCATTAAGTTCGCATTTCATGTCTCAGATAATAGTATTTTCGTCTAGCGAAACTAAACCCGAGAAATGTACGAAGATAAAACAGAAACAGTAATTCTGCTGTCAGTTTTTCGGTCACCTGTTTCTCGATAGTCCCTGACCGAACGACAAAGCATTTGTCGGCTTATCGAGCATATGCTTGTATGTCTCTTCGGTCTCTCGTTTCCGGTATCCTCGTCGTTGCCCTCCTCTGCGGCGGCGTTGCGCCGTCTGCACTTGGCGCGGCTGACTACTCGATATCGACGGCGAACGATATCGACACGCCCAATCGAACCGTGACGATAGAGGGCGACGAATACGAGGTCTCGTCGGTCGGTCAAGTCGAGAAAAACGACACGCTCACCGTCAACACCGAAGCACCGTCTGGTACCGAATACGATATCTACATCTACAACGGCGACCGCGACATCGTCGATACGGCCGCCGTAGAGGGGGACGACTCGGAAACCTTCGATACGACCTACTTCGGGAATCCCGGTTCCTACGTCGCTGCTCTCTACGTCGATGGGAACATCGAGCGAATCCAACCAGTCGTCGTCTCCGCGTACCGTGTCTCTGCCGACCTGCCCGAGCAAACTACGGTCGGCGAGGACGTGACCGTCGACGTGTCGCTGTCGAAAGTCACGGAGATACCCGACCCGCACTCGGTCGAAGTCGTCGTCTCGCAGAACGACTCTCTCGTGTCTCGCGTGGACGCAAGCGAAACTGACTCACTCTCGTACGAGGCGTCTCTCTCGTCTGACCTTGAGGCAGGGACCTACGATGTCTACGCAGTCGTCCGCAACGAGACGACTGTCGAAGGGAAACACGAACTCGTCGGCATAAGCAACACGCAGTCACTCACTGTCGAGGAGTCGGACTCGGAGACATCTGCCCCCGGCGGTGGTGGGTCGGACTCGGAGACGTCGACACCCGACACGACCACCGCGACGCAGACTCCCGCAGAGACGACTCAGTCGCCGACGAACACGACCACGTCGGCCACGACGTCGTCTCCATCGACGACTGAAACCACCACGACGACTGCACCCACGTCGACACAAACACCGCAGACGACGACTGACGATGGCGTCCTCACTCCGAACACCGAGTCAGCGACGCCCGAACAGACTTCCACGTCACTCCCCGGCCCGTGGCTTCCAGCCCTCGGTGTGCTTCTGCTGGGGACGGCTCTCGCCGTCTGGACTCGACGCGACGGGCAGTAATTCAAATATAGAACACAACTAAATTTGACAGCAAGTATTTTCCGAGCTCTGAATTGAGATTCAAATATTGTATAGTCTATTTTCACCCTGATCGTGTGAAGATAAGGAGATAAAAATATAATAGGAATCTCTATTCAATATGGTTGTTCGAAAATCCATCAAAATATCTAGTTTCTGAGCCTCGTAATCGCCGTACCGCGTTAGGGGTTGTCGTTGCATCTTCCTGTCGATGTAATGAGGTAATATTTACAACTGGGGCACTGAGAGTGGACTGTACAGACAGCAATGCCAAATTCAGGCGACACCGTCTCCCGTCGGGGAGGCACCGGACCAAAAATCGAGCGCGTCGCCGAGCGCTACGGGCTGTCCGGACTCGGCGACGAACTCGTCGCTGCCTGGCTGGGCGAGGGACGCGAGCAGCGGAGCCTCCGCGAACTCGAAACCGACGTCAACAAGCGACTCATCCGGGCAGCACTCGACGAGGCTGGCGCGCACGTCCTCGACGGTGAAGTCGACAACTTCTATCGACTCTTGACCGACGACGACGTGAGCGCCGGCAGTCGGACCGCGGCGCGGAACTCCCTCCGGGAGAACGGTGTCGACGTCGAGCAGTTGGAAGCGGACATCATCTCCTACCAATCCGTCTATAACTATCTCAAGCGACACAGAAACGTCGAACGCGAATCGACCGAGGAAGACGACGAAACCGCGACGAAATCCGGGCTGGATACGATTCGAAAGTTGCGGGCGCGTCTTCGGGTCGTCACGACCGACGTGGTCGACCGACTTGTCGATTCGGGGGCGGTGTTCATCGGCCCGTTCGAGGTCGACGTCGATATCCGAATCACGTGTACAGACTGCGAAACGCGCCTGACGCCGACAGAGCTACTCACCACCGGGCACTGTCGCTGTGAGCACACAGCAGATGAGTAGCGGCGGCGAGGCACAGCACACTCTCTCAGACACACTATGACGAACTCAGAGGCACCCACGGACGCAACTGTCAGACTACAGCATATCGGTGGCATCGACACGCGAGACGTGACACTCTCTCCGGGTGTGACGGTGCTTACCGGTCGGAACGCAACGAACCGAACCTCGTTCCTGCGGGGACTCATGGGCGTCTGCGGCAGCGACGCGGTGAGTCTCAAGAGCGACGCAGACGAGGGACTGGTCGAACTCGAACTGGACGGTCGGACGTACACGCGTCATCTCTCTCGGAAAAACGGCCGCGTCGTATTCGACGGCACGCCGTACTTACAGGACGCATCGACCGCGGAGTTGTTCGCGTTCCTTCTCGGGTCGAACGAGGCGCGGCAGGCGGTCGTCACGAACCGTGACCTCCACGACGTCATCATGGCCCCGGTCGATACGGAGGCCATCAATGCCGAAATTCGAACGCTACAGCGCGAGCGAAAGCAGACAGAACAGGAGCTTTCCAAGTTAGAATCGCTCGAATCGGAGCAGCGACGACTCGAATCGCGGCGCTCCGAACTGGAAGCCGAAATTTCCGAACTCGAATCTGAACGAGACCGCCTCGCAGAACGAATCGACGCCGAAGACCAGACTGTCGAGACTCAGCACGCACAGCGCGACGAACTGGACGAGACGCTGCGCGAACTGCAGGATGCGCGGTCGGAGTTGGAGACGGTTCGGTTCAGACTACAGAGCCAACGCGAGAGCGTCGAGTCGCTCAGAACCGAACGCGCCGAACTCGAATCCGAACTGGAGTCCGCCGAGGCCGCCGACATCGACCGCGACGAAGTGACGGCCCGCGTCGAGCAGATTCGAGGAGAAATCGAATCGCTCAACACCACGATTGCGGACCTCCAGACGGTTATCCAGTACACCGAAGACGTCTTGGACGGGAAGACGGACCTCATCGAGGACACGCTCGTCGAATCGACCAGCAGCGGGTCGGTGACGGACCAACTCGTCTCCTCGGAGACGATTACCTGCTGGACCTGTGGCACGGAGGTCGAAGAGAGTCAAATCGAGGAGACGACGACCCGACTCCGTGGCGTTCGCGACGAGCGACGCGAGCGACGCACGGAACTCCGACGGGAACTCGACGAACTCGAACGCGACCTCCGGTCGGCCGACGAGACGCAGTCCAAACGGCAGTCACTCCGGCGAAAACTCGACCGATTGGAAGGCGAACTCGACAACCGCACGGAGCAAATCGACTCGCTGACCGAGGAGCGCGACGAACTCGCCGCCCGCGTCGAGCAGTTGGAACGCGAGGCCGAAGACAAGCGGGGGCAAGCGAACGAGACGCTCATCGAACTCCACAAGGACCGCAACGAGGTCGAATTCTCGCTCGACCGCACCCGCGACGAACTGGCCGACGTCAACGACGAACTCGACGCTCTCGACGAACAGTTCGACCGCCGTGAGGAACTCGAAGCCCAACGCGAGCAACTGACGGCCGACCTCGAAGCGGCCCGCACGCGAATCCAATCGCTCACCTCGTCGGCCGTCGAGGCGTTCAACGAGGAGATGGAGACGGTTCTCGACCTCCTCGAATACGAGAACATCGAGCGCGTGTGGTTAGAGCGCGTCGAGCGCCGCGTTCGCGAGGGACGGCAGAAGGTGATGCAAACGCAGTTCGAACTGCACATCGTCAGAACGGCCGACAGCGGCGCGGTGTACGAAGACACCATCGACCACCTCAGCGAGAGCGAACGGGAGGTCATCGGCCTCGTGTTCGCCCTCGCGGGCTACCTCGTCCACGACGTCCACGAGGACGTTCCGTTCATGCTTCTCGATTCGGTGGAGGCCATCGACTCGGACCGAATCGCCGCCTTGGTCGACCACTTCGAGGCATTTCCGCAGTTCCTCGTGGTCGCGCTGCTCCCCGAGGACGCACAGGCGCTCGACGACTCGTACGACCGCGTCGAGTGGGGCGACGAGTAACCCGGCGACCTGCGTCGACTATTGACTTACTTCGGCTAGCCCCTCGACTATTGACCTGACTTGACTATTGGCGCACCACACGAGGGGGGTCAGGGTACTGTTTTTGCCGTGGTGCAGTCCCGTTCCGTTTGCACTGTCGAGATTATGTAGACTCATTGATATCCCATATCGAACATTCTGTCGGCGTATACTGCTGGTACGCAAGAAATATAACAGGTAGTGGCAGTACTGTACTCTATACAGTCTGGGGGGATACACTATCAGCACACTCACCACTCACCGACGAGACGAGACAGAGCAGACTCGGGTTTGGTACGACTGCGACCGATCTGAGACGATTTCCGAGGCGATACTGTTCGCTGCGGCGGAGCACAGAGATTGTGACCCGACGGAACTCCCCCCACTCAGCGAGTACGTCGATATCGACGCGCTGAACGTGCTGTTCGGCGAGGACTCGCCGATGTCGCCAGCACTCTCCCGTGGCACGCTCGAATTCGACTACGGAGACCTCGTCGTCGACGTCGACACGGTCGGCACGGTCGAGGTTCGCGACGCCGAGTGAGTGCGGGTTCGGACGGCTGTTTGGTGCTAGGTGGGACCCTCGCCGGACGAGTATCGGTGGCTTCACTTACCGATTCGGTGAACGTGTAGACTATCATGGTCCTCGGTGGATTACTCCCGAGTACGCCCGCCACGAACGTGCTCCTCGTCCTCGTCGCGACGGGGGTCATCTGGCTCGGTAGTGGGTGGCTCGAACACGCGGCAGACCGTCTCGCAGCCTACTACGGACTCCCGGCGGTCGTCCAGGGGTCTGTCATCGTCGCGCTCGGGTCGAGTTTCCCGGAGTTCACGAGTGTCCTGTTCGCCTCCCTCGCCGGCGTGTTCGACATGGGCGTCGGCGCAATCGTAGGTTCGGCCATCTTCAACATCCTCGTCATCCCCGCTCTCTCGGGGTTGTCTACCGAAGGCGACCTCGAAACGAGTCGCGTCATCGTCTACAAGGAAGCGCAGTTCTACATGGTCGCGGTCGCGACTCTCGTGGTCACGTTCGCACTCGCGGTCATCTACATCCCCGTGGCTGACGCCCCGCCGTTGACCGGCCTCATCACCCGCCCCCTCGCCGCGATTCCACTCCTCTTGTACGGCTTGTACCTCTTCATTCAATGGCAGGACGTAGACGATTACGACGGCGACACGTCTTCCGACGACGACATCGCGGTCGCTCGGGAGTGGGGCCGTCTGGCGCTCGGCTTGGTTCTCATCCTCGTCGCCGTCGAGCAGTTGGTCGGAAGCGTCGAATCGCTCGGTGCGACGTTCGGCATCCCGACGTTCCTCGCGGGTGTGACGATTATCGCCGCGGCGACGAGCCTCCCCGACCTGCTCGTCAGTGTTCGGTCGGCACAGAACGGAAACAGTGCGACGAGTCTCGGCAACGTCCTCGGGTCGAACACGTTCGACCTACTGGTCGCGATTCCCGTCGGCGTCCTCATCGTCGGTAGCGTCCCTATCGACTTCGCGGTCGCCGTTCCGATGATGGGCGTGCTCACGCTCGCGACCGTCCTTCTGTTTACGCTCCTTCGGACGGAACTCTCGCTCACCCGCCCGGAAGCGTACGTGCTCCTCGTCGCCTATTTCGTGTTCGTCGTCTGGGCTATCGCCGAAAGCGCCGGAGTGACGCAGTTGGTCAGGGGATAGACGGAAAAATCAGACCGAATCGGGTGGGGACTACACGCCTTCCAGTTGCACCGGGAGTTCACGTTTGTAGTACCGGTAGATAGTGGCCACAATCAGCAGCCACAGGAGTACCAACAGGTACGCAACCGGGTTGTTGGCTTGGGTGCTGACAGTCTCTTGGAGGTTGCTCCCCGATGGTGCGAGTATATCTTCGATATCGGGGTTGGTCGAGGCAGGTGGCTCCGCTGCGGTGGTCACTGATTGGTCGGCCGACCCGCTGGCGTCGTCACTCCCGGTGTCGGTGCTGATGATTCCGCCCCCCGAAAGTGACTCGCGCGAATCGGGAGCAGTGGGAGCCGACGGGGGTGACTGGGCGGACGCGGAAGCCGAACTCGAACCGCCACCTCCGCTTCCTTTGTTCGACTCGCCTGCGCTGGCTCCTGAAGTCCCATCATTCGACGATGTGCTGTCGTCGGACGACGAAGTCTCATCGCCGGTGCCTGCTGTCGTGTCGTCTTGCGAGGGCCCAGTTGCAGTGCTGTCGTTGGCCCCAGTGTCGCCACCGTCAGCAGAGTCGTCGTTGCTCGCGTCGGTGCCGTCAGTACTGCTGTCGGTGGTGCCGTCAGTACTGCCGTCGGTGGTGTCGCCAGCACTTCCGTCAGTATTTTCGGCGTCGTCAGTACCGCTCGTGTCGCCAGTGTTGTCGGAGCCAGTGGTGGTATCGCTGCTGTCGGAACCAGTGGTGCTATCGCTGTCGTCTGAGCTGCCGGTGTCGGTTCCATCGTTGCCGTCAGTCCCGTCTACGCCGTCAGTGTCGCCAGCATCACCATCGGAACCATCGGTGCTATCGGAACCACCGGCGTCGGTTCCATCAGTGCCATCGGAACCATCACTGTCGCCGGTGTCATCACTGCCGTCGCTTCCGTCGCTCCCATCGTCACCGGCCCCGCCGTCGTCGGAGCAGTCGTTCGAGTCAGCGGCTCCCGAATCGTGGGACTCGTCGAGGAGCTTTGCGACGTAGGCGGAGACCTGCTCGCCGATAGTCCCAGCCGAATCTCCGTCTTCCGGCGGAAGCGTGCACTCGGAGACCTCCTCACAGTCTGCGGGCGTAGTTTTGGCACGGTCGTTACCGAGGAGACTGCCGACGAACGCCGAGACCTGCTGTCCGACCGTCGCCTTCGGTGGCTTGCAGATGTCGGCTGGACGCTTGTCGGTTCGAGCGTGGTCACTGCCGTTTCGAGCGTGGTCGGTTGCAGGAGTATCGTCGTTTTGAGCGACGTCACTCGCTGGAGTGTCGTCGGTCGCTGACCCACCAGCGTTCGCCGGGGGCGCGTCGTTCTTGGCACTGTTTTCGGCCGGGGTGTTGTCGTTCTTCGGTGTGTCTTCGCTCGTCGATGTCTGGCTAGGTTGTTGCTTCGCTGGTGTCTCGCCGGTGTTTGCAGGTTTCTTGTCGGTGTTTGGAGGTGCTTTGTCGGTGCTTTCGGATGTCTCGTTGGGGGTGTGCTCGCTTGCAGTGGCGCTTTCGTTCTGTGGGCTCTCGGTCGCTGGCGTCGTCTCGCCGGACTCGTTACCGGAAGTACCTTCGTTCCCTTCCGTTCCTGTTTGGCTCTCGTTTACGGGAGACGCATCGTCGTTCGCCGGTTCAGGGGTGGGGGTGGTGCCGTTCGCGGTCTCAGTTCCGTTACTGGTATCTTTCTCGTTTTTCGCCTTCTCGTTCGCAGGTGCGTTTCCGTTCTTCGCGTTCTCGTCCTTCGCGCTCCCGTTCTTCGAAGCCGGTTCGTTCTGTGGAGGCGTCGGGGTCGATGCCGAGCCGTTGGAAGGTGCCGATTCAGGGGTGTTTCTCTGGGAGGGTTGGTTTGCCGTGGCCCCGTCTGTGGAGGCTGTCGCGTCCGTGTTGGAGGACGTGTCCCTGAACACGTCGTCGACGGACTGCGTGGAGACAGCGGAGACCATCGGCGCCGCCAGTACGACCACCGTGATGGCGAGTACTGCGGCTATTCTGAGCGAGACCATATCCTATCGGCTATATCTATGTTTCATACAGACATTGTAACGAGTTTATTAACTTCAGTTAGACAAGGAATATCGCATAGAATGGTCTTCTACGGCGCAATTTCAGCATCTACAGAATGTCGGGAGTCGGCCGCAACACACCTCTCCTCACAGCGACGAATCGCCACGGCGCTCCCGTGGGTGTGCGTCACCGCGACGTACCTTTTTGTTTCACCGCCGCCGAAGTGGTATATGGAATTGGAACTGCGCTTCTTTGCGACCTTCCGTGAGGCAGTTGGACAGAAGACGCTTCACTGGCAGGTCGAAGACGGCGCGACGGTGGGTGACGTACTCCACGCGCTCGAATCCGAGTACGAGGGACTCACCGGCAGCCTCCTCGAAGGAGGCGAGATACGACCGCACGTGAACATCCTGAAAAACGGGCGCGAGGTGGTCCACCTCGACGGTCTCGAAACCGCACTCGACGAGGGAGACACGGTCAGTGTCTTCCCACCGGTGGCGGGTGGATGAGATGGCTCGCCGGGAGCGTGCGTTTCGCGGAATCTCGCCGCGACTCGTGAGACACTACTTGACGAACCTCGGCGGGGACGTAGAGAGCGACACGCGCGTGGTCGGCCCCGATTGGACAGTCGACATCGAAACCGAGGCGGTCTCCATCACGAGCAGTATCGAACTCACCGAGGTCCAACTCACCTTCGAGGGCTCCGAAGAGACGCTCGACGACCTCGTCGAGCAGTTCGCACAGAAGGCCATGCGCGCCGGTGGATGACGATGGGTGCAGACCACAACGACAACTCGAACGACGACCCGAACGACGGCCCGAGCGACGAGCAGAACGACGACCACGAACGACTCCGCGACCACCTCGTCCCGGACGCGACGAGTGACGACCCGCGGGGTGGCGCAGTCGACGGAACGGCAATCATGCTCGCCGCGGCGAAGGCGAGCGTCCCGGCAGACCAGGTCCCCCTGCTTCTCGACCGCGCACAGTTGTACCTCGACACCCACGCCGACGAGTACGACCGCGAGTTCGAGTGCGTCTACGAAGACGACGAGACGGCCGTCTACTTCGTCCCGCTCGGCCACTGGGACACGAAAGGCCTCGAAATCGGCTTCTCACACCGCGAACTTGACGCCGTCCGGCGGGCGCACACCGAGCATCTCCGCCGCGTCGGGACGAAGTCCGACCGCCGCGACGAGTTCGAGACGGCGCTCGAAATCCGGGAGGTTGCGGTCGTCAATCGCAGCGAGAGCCGGCAACCAGCGCACGGATAGACGCCTATTTCGGGCGCGACGCCCTGCATCTGACAGATGCCTACGCTCCCATCCGACTTCGTCGACGGTGTCCGCGATGCGGCCCCGCTGCACCTCGGCATCGTGCCGTTCGGTCTCGTCGCGGGCGTCGCCGCCGTCGAGCAGGGACTGTCGATTTTCCACGCAATCGGCTTTTCGACCGTGGTCTTCGCCGGTGCCTCGCAACTGGCGATGATAGAACTGCTCGGCTCGGACGCGCCACTCGCCATCGTCGTCGGCACGGCCGTCGTCGTCAACCTCCGGATGCTGATGTACTCGGCCTCGATTGCGCCGTACTTCCGTGACTTCGCGGCCCGCTCGAAGACCATCGCCTCGTACCTCTTGACCGACCAGGCGTTCGCGCTCTCGCTCGCTCGATACAACCGCGAGACGGGGACTGATCGCTTCGCGTACTACATCGGCGTCGCCGTCTCGCTGTGGGCCGTCTGGCAGGTTGCCACCGTCGCCGGCGCGGTACTCGGGACGGGTCTCCCGCCGGAGTGGGGTCTCGGATTCGCCGCGCCGCTAGTCTTTCTCGCGCTTCTCGTTCCGGCGCTGAAAGACCGGGCATCGGCGGCGTCGGGAGTCGTCGGCGGCATCGTCGCCGTCGCCGTCGTCGCGGCGGGAATCCCGTACCACCTCGACATCATCGTCGCCGCCGTCGCGGGCGTCGCCGCCGGTCTCGCGGTGGAGTCCTTCGGAGGTGACGCGTAGGTGGCGACGAGTTACGACCCGGTCACCGTCTGGGGCGTCATCGTCGTCGCCGGCGTCCTCACCTTCGGTATCCGGGCGTCGTTCATCTACCTCTTCGGGCACATCGACACGGTCCCGCCGCGAGTCAAATCGGCACTCGAATACGTCCCGGCGGCCGTCTTCGCCGCGCTCGTCTTTCCCGCCGTCGTCGCTCCCGCCGGGGACGTCGCGCTCTCGCTCGGGAACGAACGTCTCGTTGCGGGTGTTCTCGCGGCACTTGCGGCGTGGTACACAGAGCGCGTCTTCGTCACTATCGCCGTGGGCATGGGTGCGCTCTGGTTCCTGCGGTTCGTCGTCTGAGCGACCCCCAAAATACTCGTTTCGTCGGTGACCACACGCCAACACATGCCTTCCTCGCCCCCGTACCTCTACTCGCGTCCCCGTGACGACGCGGGTCGTGCCCTCCTCACGACCGGGTTCGTTGCGGGCGTCGCCGCGTTCGTCGCTGGCACCGTCGCCGTCGCCGGATGGCTCGCGCTCGCGACCGACGGCCCGTTTTCGACGCTCGACGCCGTAACCACGATGACCGCTGGCGAACCCGTTCCGGCGGTTTTCACCCCCGTCTGGACGTTCTGCGGCGCGATGGGTCTCCCAGTCCAACTCGTCGAGACGACCGGTCACGGACGCGCGATTGTCTCACGAAACCTCGTCGACGTGTTCGACGGCGCTGGCGACGCGTGGGTCTGGATGGGTGCGATTCCGCCTGCGTGCCTCGTTCTCGCGGGGGCCGCCACGGCCCGTCTCACGACGTGGAACCGACGCCCTGCGGAGGGCTTCGCCACGGGAGCGTCGGTTGCGCTCGGGTTCGCCGCTGTGGTGGCCGCCGTCGCGCTCGTCGCTCGTTTCGGACTCGGTGACATCCCGCCGACCTCCGAGGGAGTCGTCCGCATCGGGGCGACGGGATTCCCGCCGTCCGACCTCGACGGCGACTCGGTCGGAATCCCACTGTGGGGGGTCGTTTCTGGGCTGGTGTTCGGCCTCGTCTTCGGTGGACTCGGTGGGGCCGCAGCGTCGCTCCGTAGCTGAATCATCAGAGACTACCTCGACGCGTCGCTCATGGAGCGAGCGTCGAAAAAGAAGGTCGGTTGCGTGTCGCGCAGGGCGACTCCACCCTAACTGCTCAGTCGTCTGCCGGTGCCGCGGAGTCGCCGCGGGAGACGCCCGTACCGGGGCCGAGGTCGATACCGAGTTCGTCGAGACGCTCGTCGGGGACGACGCCGTCGACCCACTTGCGCCGCGCGTAGTACTCTTCTTTCATCTCGTCGAGTTCGCAGAGTTGGCCTTCGGACGCGCCCTGTCCGGGCACTGCCTCGTCGCCTTCGACGAAGCGCCCCGGTAGCGAGTCGTCGCTCCCGTCGAATCCTGCGAGATTGTTGTAGTACCGCTCCAGCGTGTAGATGCGGTCGCCGGTCTCCAGCAGTTCGTCTTCGGTGACGTCGAGGCCGGTCATGCCGTTGTACTGCAGGACGTACTCCTCGATGCCCTCCGCGAAGGCGTTGAACTTGCAGATGTCGAAGGAGTCCGAGATAGCGTGCATGTCCTGAAAGAGGGCCGCGAGTTCGCCCTTTCCTTCCCACTGGTAGGGGTCGTGTTTCTCCGGGATGCCCAGAATCTCGGCCGACGGCGTGTAGGCCCGCAGGTGGCACGCACCGCGGTTCGAGGTGGCGTAGCCGATGCCCATACCCTTCATGCAGCGCGGGTCGTACGCCGGGATGGTCTGTCCCTTGACGGCCAGCGAGTTCTCGTGGGCGTCGAAGCGTTCGGCGAGGCCGTTGGCACCCTCGGCGAGGGCGTCGGCGAGTTCTCCCTCGCGGTTGGCAACCTCGTCGATGAGGTCTATCATGCGCTCGGTGTCGCCCCAGTCCAGTTGTTCGTCGAGGCTGTCGAGTTTGCCCTCCTCGGACATCTCCATCGCCATCGCCATCATGTTCCCCATCTCGATGGTGTCGACACCCATGTCGTTACAGCGGTCGATCATGACGGCGATTTCGTCGCGTTCGGTGTGTCCCGAGTTCGGACCCAGCGCGTAGGCGGACTCGTACTCGTAGGACTCGCCGCGAACGTTCATCTCCTCGCCCTTGTGCATTATCGACACCTCGACTTCCTTCTTACAGGCGACCGGACAGGAGTGACAGGTCGGTTCGTCGACGAGGATGTTCTCGCGAACGTTCTCACCGGAGACTTCTTCGGCGTCGATGCTTCCACCCTCGGCGTCGCGCATCGCACCCGTCGAGGTGTACTTCCCGTTCTTCGTCGGGAGACCGTCGAGTTCCTCGCCCGCGTTCATCAGGACGTTCGTCCCGTACAGTGAGAGGCCGCCCTCGTTTGGGGCAGTGACTTCCGATTCGCGGATGAGTTCCATCGCCTGCTGGTAGCCCTGCTTGAACGTCTCGGGTTCGGCGGGCTTGGGCATCCGAGTGCCGGATTTGACGACGACCGCCTTGAGGTTCTTCGACCCCATGACCGCGCCTGTGCCGCCGCGACCGGACGCGCGGTCGTCTTCGTTGACGATGCAGCCGAAGCGGACTTCGTTCTCCCCACCCGGGCCGATAGCCATCACCGAGAGGTTCTTGCCGAGTTGGCCGTCGACCTCGTTTTCGAGTTCGTCGATGGTGTCGTGGATGCCCCAGCCCCAGATGTGGCTGGCGTCGCGGAGTTCGACTTCGCCGTCTTCGACGACGGCGTAGACCGGATGTTCGGATTTGCCAGTAAACAGCAGGCCGTCCATGCCGGACCACTTGAGTCGAGCGCCACTCCACCCCCCGTGGTGGGAGTCCGTGACGGTGCCCGTGAGGGGAGACTTCGTCACGACCGCGATACGGCCGCTCATCACTGTCTGTGTGCCCGTTAGCGGTCCGGTCATGAACGCGAGCAAGTTGTCTGGTCCGAGCGGGTCCACGTCCGGACCCTGCTCGAACACGTACTTGACGCCGAGTCCGCGTGCGCCGATGTACTTCTTTGCGTCCTCGTCGTCGATGCCCTCGTACTGCACCTCCTCCGCCGAAAGGTCAACCCGTGCAACTCTGTCGTGATACCCGCCGAGTTCAGTCATTGTAATCGTCGTTGATTATATACGGTCGGAATAGGGTTAGTGATTCTCACACGATGGTAACTAGATTCGGTTACGTCCTCGTCACGGGGCTCTTTCGCGTCCCGGAATCCGACAACGCGGGGCGAATCATCCTGGTTGCGGTCCTGCGGCCGTTAACGAGAGGCTACCGGTGGCATCCACGGCGAGTGTCGCAGGTCCTCGCGGCGGACACGACCACCACGTACCAGACACTGACGTCCCGGTTTCGAGACTCGCATCGACGCGGTGCGGGCCGGACTCGACGACGGGGACGAGCGTACGGACCGCTCCTGCCGCAAGGTCGATGTCGCGGTCGAACACACCGGATACGGTCTCGATGCGCAGTGAGAGTCTGTGTGCGACGTCGTCTCGGTTGGCTACCGTCAGTGTGGTGTTCGCCGGACCGCACCCCGTCGTTCCGCTCGTCACGTCCACGTACTTCGCCGGCTCGTTGGGCACCTGCCACGTCACGTCGATGTCCCGGTCCGCCGTCTCGACGCTCACCTGGTAGTCCCCGGTTCGATACGTGACGGGAACCGACAGTCTCGTTCCCGCCGGAAGCCGGAACCGTCGGTCGATGAGCGTCGCATCTCGGAGGTCGACGCGGATACTGGCCTCGGTCTCTCCCCCGGGGTTTTCGACGACGAGGGCGGCTGGAGCGTACCACCGTGACAGGCCGTCCCCGACCAGCGGGAGGTCGGCCTCGTCGCCTCCGGTCGCGAGACCGCACTCACCGTCTCCGGAACACGTGCTGGCGCGCCAGAACACCGCGTTCGACCTGTTCAACACGACTTCGAGCCCATCGAGCGGTTCTGTGACGCGCCACGTCGTCTCCTCTCGGATGCCGGTGTCGGTTTCGACGACGACAGCGAGGTCGGCACGCGGAACCTCGATGCGACTGCTCGTTCGCTCGCCGGGCAGCAGGTCCACGTTGCGGAAGAACACGTCGCGCCCGCCACGCATCCCGACGACCGTCGCGAACACCGGGTCTGGCGTCGGGTTCCAGACCGTGAGGCGCTGGCCGAGCCGCGCCGCTGCAGCGGTGGTCGTCGCTTGGGGCGACCGCTCCTCGGGAGTCGCGGTCGCGGTTGCGGTACCGACCTCGTTGTCCGGAGTGCTACACCCGGCGAGACCGGCGATGCCGCCCGCGACGACCGAGAGGAGGGTTCGGCGGTCCATGGCACGACCTACGGACGCGGAGCATATAGGATGCGTGCGAACCAGCGGCACGCGCACGCTAGACGAAGCGGCTTTACGCCACCATCCGATAGGAGAGTTCAATGAGTAAGCCGAGCCCCGAGGTCTACGAACGGGGACGCGGGATGGACGCGCACAACAAGGTGATGCGCGACATCCGTTCGCAAAAGCAGAAGACCTACGACCCCCACGAGCCGACGCGGGTGTGGATAGACGAGGACAACACCCCCGACGGCGTCTACGACTCGCTCACGATTATCCTCAACACCGGTGGCTGCCGCTGGGCGCGCGCCGGTGGGTGTACGATGTGTGGCTACGTCGCCGAGTCCGTCGAAGGCGGCAGCGTCTCTCACGAGGCGCTGATGGACCAGATTCAGGTCTGTCTCGACCACGAGACCGAGCACATGGACGACGGCGAGAAAGCCGGACTCATCAAAATCTACACCTCCGGGTCGTTCCTCGACGAGCGCGAAGTGCCCGCCGAGACGCGCGACGCCATCGCCGAGACGTTCGCCGACCGCGACCGCATGGTCGTCGAGTCGCTGCCGGACTTCGTCACGCGCGAGAAACTCGAAGACTTCACCGACCGCGGCATCGAGACGGACGTCGCTATCGGCCTCGAAACCGCGACCGACCGCGTCCGCCACGACTGCGTGAACAAGTACTTCGACTTCGCCGACTTCGAAGACGCCTGCGACGAGGCCGCCGAGGCGGGCGGTGGCGTGAAGGCCTATCTCCTCATGAAGCCGCCGTTCCTCTCGGAGCCCGAGGCGCTCGAAGACATGAAATCGTCCATTCGCCGGTGTGCAGCCGTCGACAACTGCCACACCGTCTCGATGAACCCGACGAACGTCCAGCGGTACACGATGGTCGACGAACTCCACTTCGCGGGCGGCTACCGCCCGCCGTGGCTCTGGTCGGTCGCCGAAGCACTTCGTGACACCGCCGACGTCGACGCCATCGTCGTCTCCGACCCCGTCGGCGGCGGCCAAGAACGCGGCGCGCACAACTGCGGCGAGTGCGACGAACTCGTGTTCAAGGCCATCAAGGACTTCGACCTGCGGCAGGACCCGAGCGTCTTCGACCAGGTGTCCTGTGAGTGCGAGGCCACGTGGGAGTACGTCCTCGACGCGGAGACGAGCTACAACATGCCGCTGGTCAAGTAGCGCACGCGACTCATCGCCCACGCTGAACGGGGTGAAACCTGCAATTAGAAGTGGACATTTGTCTGCTAGTTCATCACAATCGGACCTGTTTCTTCACGCACACACAGGGTTAATGTGTCATATAGGGTGGTAATTGGAACCTAACCGAATTGATAGGATACTCGTATCAAATAGGATGGCACACGTTGACACATTTGGTAGTTCGGACGGGTTCGCTCGAACTGCCTGCCATCATGACGACACACACGTACAAGACCGTCTACTACGCGGATGGGTGGTTCGAGATTCGTGAAGAGGAGAACACCGAGGCGTGGATTGCCACGGACTCCCCACACGCTCTCGTCTCATAGAACGCGGTATGCGGGTCGGAAAACCTCCAACCATCGCTCATGCCACGTCGCCACTCGCATCGACCCTGTACCGCCCGCCATCGCAGCGGACGGTCTTGTTATTTAGTACCCCTCGAAGCCGGCCAGCACACCGCGACCGTCGGTGTTGCCGAGCGTCGGAAGCGCCGCCCGCTCAGGGTGGGGCATCAACACGGCCACTGACGCCGACTCGCCGAGGATACCTGCCACGTTTCCACGTGACCCGTTGGGATTCGCCTCCTCGGTGACGTTGCCGTCTTCGTCGCAGTAGCGAAAGAGGATGCGGTCCTCGGACTCCAGTTTCTCGTAGCCCTCGTCGTCGATTTCGAAGCGCCCCTCGCCGTGGGCGATGGGGAGTTCGATAACGTCGCCTTCCTCGTACGCCTGCGTCCACGGCGTGTCCGCGTTCTCGACGCGGAGGTAGGCGTGTTCACACTGGAAGCGAGCACTGGCGTTCGTCGTGAACGCGCCGGGGGTGAGACCGGACTCACAGCCGACTTGTGCTCCGTTGCAGACGCCGAGCACGGGCGTTCCCGCTTCGATTTCCTCGCGCACGGACTCCATGATGGGCGAGCGCGCGGCCATCGCACCGCCGCGGAGGTAGTCGCCGTAGGAGAATCCGCCGGGGAGCATGATGCCCGTCGTGTCCTCCGGAAGCGAGTCTTCGTGCCAGACGCGTTCGGCCTCGAAGCCGAGGTCTTCGAGCGCGCGGACGGCGTCTCGGTCGCAGTTCGACCCGCCGAACTGCACGACTGCAATCATCTTAGGCCTCGGCGACCTCGACCTCGTAGTCGTGGATGGTCGGGTTCGCCAGCAGACGTTCGGCCATGTCGTCGGCGCGGTCGGCCGCCTCGTCGGCGTCGGCGGCGTCGAGGTCGACTTCGTACCGTTCGGTAAAGCGCAGCGCGTCGAGTTCGAACCCGAGTCGTTCCAGCGCGCGCTTCGTCGTCTCCGCCTCCGGGTCGAGGACGCCCTGCTTGAGGCGTACCGTCACCGTCGCGGTGTAGGTGGTCATCGAGTGGTGATGCGTAGTGATGTGCAAAAACGGTTTTGGGTCGTGTTTGATATACACGAATGTGTGTATGGTCGGCGAGCGGCCTCCTATTCGGCCGGAGACCGTGCCACGTCGAGGACGTTCAGGTCCTCGTCGATGCGGAGTGTGAGGGTGTCGTCGTCGACTTCGAATGTCACTTCGGCGCGAAGCGGGTCGTCGGAGACGGTTTCGATGTCTGGCATTGTGCGCCATGCGGTCCCCCACAGATGAGGCTGTGACAGGTCGATGTCGTGGTCGTAGTAAAAGGAGACGACAGCGGGGTGGTCGAGATAGACCATCCCGACACCTGTGACGAGTTCGTCGTTACACCGGTCACAGCTGTAGGCCGCGTGGACATCGTCGAAAATAACGTCGTTGTGACTGTCGTCGCCACTCCTCACCAGTCGCCCCTCGAACGTGCCGCGACAGGTGATACAGAATCCGGCACGGGCTTGCGAGAACAGTGTTCGAGTGTAGCGGTCGGCGACCGCTGGCAGTTCTTCGATATCGTAGCCCTCGAATACACCCGGCGGGATGCCGACGTCCACCAACGGCTTGTCGCACTCGGTACACTGGACGGTGATTCGTTCGTCTGCGTAGGTCGCTTCGATGTCGCCGCCACATATCGGACACGGCGGGTCGAGCGGAATCGGGCCAACGTCGTCGCCGCGGCTGTACGACCCCGCGAGAATAGCCCCAAAGACGAGTTGCCCCGCGAGTCGCAGTTCGTAGCCGTCGTCCGTCTTCTCGACGAACCGCCCGGTGAGTTTGCCGAGGTGGTAGTTGAACCGGCCACTGTCGATGGTGCCGACGCGCTCGCGGAGTTCCGAGAACGTAAGCGGCGTGTCCGTCGCGTTCGCGAGCGCGCGAACGATAGCGAGTCGTGTCTCGTCGGCGAGCAGCGAGAACGCCGATTCGGCGTTCGATTCGACCGCCGACGAGGAATCGTTCGACATGGTCCGTGCTACGTAGCTGTCGAGTATAATACATTCGTGGGGGAAACAAAACCGGCCGGAATCGGCACTTCGACACGGTCTTTCGCCATAATTTGTTGCGGAGAACGACAGGGGTTTACCGTTCGACCACGCAGGGCGGTGTATGTTCAGCCTCGAACAGCTGGAGGTGACGGTATGACGCGAGAACTAACCGAAATCACGGTCATCGGAGGAGACAAGACCGGACTCATCGCGAACGTGACCACCCTGCTGTTCGAGCGCGGAATCAACGTCGAGGACCTCGACCAGGCGGTCCGCGAGGGAATCTTCCGAATGACGCTCCACGCGGACACCGCGGAGATGACCTGCACTCGCGACGAACTCCGCGAGGCGCTTTCCGACCTCGGTGACGACCTCGGCGTCGACGTGCAGGTTCGCTTCCCGTCGGACCGCGAGACCCGCGAGATTGCCGTTCTCGTCACGAAAGAATCCCACTGTCTCGAAGCGCTGTTCGAGGCGTGGGCCAACGACGAACTCGGCGCTGAAATCTCGGTCGTCATCGGCAATCACGACACGCTCGAACCGCTGGCGAGCCACTACGACGTTCCGTTCTACGACATCGGCGACGAGAAGGGGACCCCCGACGAGGACGAACTCCTCGACCTGCTCGAAGAGTACGACGTGGACCTCATCGTCCTCGCGCGCTACATGCGCATCCTCGGCCCCAACGTGGTCTTCCGCTACGAGGACCGCATCATCAACATCCACCCGTCGCTCCTACCCGCCTTCCCCGGCGCGGCCGCCTACCGACAGGCCAAGGAAGGCGGCGTCCGCATCGCGGGCGTCACCGCCCACTACGTGACGACGGACCTCGACCAAGGGCCGATTATCACCCAGCGGGCGTTCGACGTCCCCGACGACGCGAGCATCGACGAAATCAAAGCCCGCGGCCAGCCCGTCGAGGCCGACGCGCTCCTCGAAGCCGTCAATCTGCACCTCGACGACGCCATCTCGGTCCACCGCGGGCGTACCAGCCTTCGTGAGAACGCCGACGCCGACGACTACCAACTCGGTCTGACGCGCGAAGCGCAGACTGCCAACCCCGACCGCCCGGTCGACGGCATCGTCGACGCGCTCGGCGAGACGGAGTCGGCCGTCCCCCCGCAGTCGGACGACGACTGATATATACTCACTCCGCCTCCACGGAGTGATGACAGATTCTTCTGCTCCCGGTATCCCCGACCGACCCGACAGCCCCGGCGCCGCCCGCGCCCTCGGAGAGTTCGCCCTGCGCGTCGAAGACTTCGAGACGATGCGTGAGTTCTACCGCGATGTGGTCGGACTCGGCGAGCCAATCGGTGACTTCGGCTTTGCGACGTTCTTCAGCCTCGGCGAGAGCCACGCCGGTCACGAGGCTGTCTTCGCACTCTTCGACCGCACTGACGAGGCGGACTACGAAGGCCTCGACCAGACGTTCACGACGCTGGACCACCTCGCGTTTTCCATCTCGCCCGACGACTTCGACGCCGAAGTCGAGCGCCTGCGCGGGCACGACCTCGAACTCGACTTCGCGTACCACGAGTGGGTCGAGTGGCGCTCGCTGTACTTCGCCGACCCCGAGGGCAACCGCGTCGAGTTGGTCTGCCGCGACCCGAAGGGCGCGGGGAAAAACGAGCAGTACGAAACGAACGAGTAGGACAACCGAGACGACACTGAGGTCGTCGTCGTGTTGCTACCGATGTTGCTGTTAACCGCTTACAGTTGCTGTTGACCGCTTACAGGTCCTGCACGCGCGCCACCGCATCCTCGATGTCCGGTGCGTCGAACCAGTCGTGGCCGACGTAGGCGTTCGCCCCGGCGCGGTAGAGGTCCGACAGCGCCGCGACGATTTCCTCGGGCAGGTGTTCGGGTGCAACCTCGCACTTCTCGCGCCAGTTGGGTTCGCCCGTCTCGATGGCTTCCTGCTTCGCATCGGAGACGGCGTCGACCCACTCGGGCTGGACGCGCTTGTAGTACTGCCGGACGACCTCTTTCGAGACCTGCTGGCCGTCGTACGAAAAGCGGTTCTCGTCGAACGTGCCGACTACGTCTGCGACCTTCACGGTCCCGTCGTGGTACAGACACTCGATTTTCCCGTCTTCGTGGGTAAATCCGGCGTCTGCGGCCTGTTGGTTGAGGACGTGGTTGACGGCGAGCGCGAGTTCTTCGAGGCGGTCGAGGTCGACCGCGCCCGCGACGTAGTCGGCCTCCTCGCGGTCGAGATAGCGGTCCTGTTCTTCGTACTTCGTGGAGAACTCGACCACTGGCTCCGACAGGTCGAGCGGTTCGTCCGGCCACTCGTCGAGGTCGAGTCCGTAGTCGGCGGGCTCACCGCGCTTGCGGAGGCTCGACCCCACCGGGACGGTGTTTCGGAAGACGATTTCGAGCGGGATGAGGTAGTTCTCGCCCGCGGCGTCGTGGTAGGCCTCGTAGTCGTACTCGCCGTCTTCGTGGGGCAGGTCGGGCACCTGCGTCAGGTCGATAGCCATCTCCGTCGGTGGCGACTCGCACTCGCCGAGGTCTTTGACCTCGCCGTCTTCGACGACGTCGCCAGAACTCGACGAGTTCTGGCTGCCCGTCGAGCTACGCTCGACGACGCCGCGGTAGTGGGTCGGGATGTGGTTCACGTCCAAGAGTTCGAAGTTGTACGCGCCCATCAGACAGAGGCTCGCGCCCTTACCCGGGATGTGGTCGGGCATCTCGCCCCAGTCGAACACAGAGTAGCGGTCGGAGAAGACGAAGCGGCCCCGGCCGAGGTCGGTCGCCGTCGCGTCCTCCTCGACACGGAAGTCCTTCACGCTGGTCATGCTCCCACGTCTGCGCCCCTCCCACTAAGAACCTTCCACTTGTGTGCGCATATTGGGTAGAATATCCCTACAGATATGCACGATTTTGCGTATTTGTGGCGACCACGGCGCTTTTTCGCCCCCACCACGTCAGTTTGGACATGGACGCGGATTTCGACACCGACGCCGACTGGGTTGCCAGCCGTCTCCGCGATGCGGACGTTGCGGTCGCGTTGACTGGCGCTGGGATGAGCACCGCTTCGGGAATCCCGGACTTCCGCGGCGACGACGGCATCTGGAACACCGAGTTCGACCCCGCGTCGTTCCACCGCGACCGATTCCTCAACGACCCCGCGGGCTTCTGGCGTGACCGTCTTCGCCTGCACGAACGGATGTTTCCCGACGAGGTCGGCCCGAACGCCGGCCACGACGCGCTCGCTACCCTCGAATCACGGGACGTTCTCGACGCCGTCATCACCCAGAACACGGACGGACTCCATCGCGCCGCCGGGTCAGAACGCGTGGTCGAACTCCACGGCAACGCCGCCGACGTGGTCTGTGAGTCCTGCGGGTGCAGGTTCGATGCCGAGTTGGCGTTCGAACAGGTGCGAGACGACGCCGTCCCTGCGACCTGCCGAACCTGCGACGGCGTCCTGAAACCTGACGTCGTCCTCTTCGGTGAGCAACTCCCGCGTGCAGCCTACGCCGAGGCGACGACGCTCGCCGACGACGCCGACATTATGCTCGCACTCGGGTCGTCGCTGACGGTCCACCCCGCAGCCGGGCTCGCGGGCCGGACGGCCGAAAACGGCTCGCTCGTCGTGGTCAACTTCGACGAGACGGAGTACGATAGGAGCGCAGACGTGGTCGTCCGCGCCGACCTCACCGAGTTTCTTCCGGCGGTCGAAAAACGCGTTTGACGACACCTGACAGCTCATAATAACTATCGGGAACGAGAGACATGAATTCTACCGGACGGACCATTAAATACTGTAACTGTGTCATGGATAAACATGGCGCGCACTGGTCGGACGGGTGAGCCCGACGGGGTAGAACCGACCGTTCTCTTCGTCGCTCCCAGCCCGTCACTCGCTGAGGCAGCGAGCGCGGCACTCGAACGACAGGGGGTGGCCGTCTCCGTCGAATACGACCTCGGCGTGACGATAGAACGGCTCCGCGAACAGGACGCCGACTGCCTCGTCGCACCGACGCCGATTGCCGGACTGACAGCCACGGAACTCGTCGAGATAGTTCGTGAACGAAACATAGCGGTTCCGCTCGTCCTCCTCGTCTCCGAGGCTGACGAGGACCGCGTCGCCGAACTGGAGGAGGCCGACGGTGCCGACTACGTTCTCGCCGACGTCGACTCCGTCTCGTACGGTCGTCTCGCCGACCGAATTCGAGCCGCCGTTGCGAAATACCACTCCTCGCGCGCCCAGCAGTCCGAACGCGACATCGTCTCGCGCCTCGAACACCGCATTCAGCGGACCGAACGAAAGATTACGTCGCTCCACGGCGTCGCGATGGAACTCAGTTCCGCGTCCACAGTCGACGACATCTACGAACAGACGGTCGACGCGGCCGAACAGATTCTCGACCTCGACATCTGTTTCGCGTTCGAAGCCGAAGCCGACCGATTCGTCCCGCGGGCGAAGTCTTCGACGCCAACCGACCGCGCTCTCGAACCGGTTCCCCTCGACGCGGGCGTGATGGGCGAGACGTATCGAACCGGCGACTCCCACCGCGCCGTCGACATGGACCTCCACGCGCTGGCCGAACCCGAGTTCGGTGAGTACCGTTCGGGGCTCAGCGTCGCTATCGGCTCTTTCGGCGTGTTTCAAGCGGTCTCGAAACAAACCGGCGCGTTCGACGAAATCGACCTCGAACTCACGGAACTCCTCGTCGCACACACGACCGCCGCCCTGCAACGACTGGAGTACCAACAACAACTTCGCGTCGAGCGCGACCAGTTCGCTGCTCTCTTCGACAACAGCACCGACTGTATCGTCGAAGCGACGTTCGACGACGGCGAGCCAATCGTTCAGGCGGTCAATCCGGCATTCGAGGAGACGTTCGGCTACGACGAGTCCGAAGTCGTTGGCGTCCCTATCGACGATATCGTCGCGCCGGACGAGCGTCACGAGGAGGCAGTGCAGTTGACAAGGCAGGTCCGTGCCGGAGATTACGTCCAGACCGAGGTCAGACGACAGACCAACGACGGCGAGAAGGACTTTCTCCTTCGGTCGGTGCCACTCAGCGACGACGCGATGTACGCGGTGTATACCGACATCACAGAGCGCAGAGACCTCCAACGCGGTGTCGAAGCACAGAACGAACGGCTCGAAGAGTTCGTCAGCGTCATCTCTCACGACCTGCGCAACCCGCTGAACGTCGCCCAAGGTCGCCTCGACCTCGCTCGCGAAGAGACTGACAACGAACACCTCCAAGCAGTCTCCCGCTCGCTGGACCGAATGGCAGACCTGACGGACGAACTGCTGGAGTTCGCCCGCGAGGGGGCCGCAGCACTCGACCCGGAGCCGACGAACCTCGAAACGGTCGCACACCGCTCGTGGGAGCACGTCGATACGGCCGAGGCGACACTCGACGTCGACGCCGACCTGACTATCGACGCCGACGAGGGACGACTCCAGCAACTCTTCGAAAACCTGTTCCGAAACTCGGTCGAACACGCCGCAGACGACGTGACAATCACGGTCGGTACGCTCGACACAGGGACGGGGTTCTTCGTCGAGGACGACGGTCCAGGCATCCCGGCGGAGATTCGAACAGAGGTCTTCGACGCAGGCTTTTCCACGGCGGAGATGGGTAGCGGATTCGGGCTGACTATCGTCGCAAGCGTCGCCGAGGCACACGAATGGAACGTCGAAATCTGCGAGGGCGACGCTGGCGGGGCGCGATTCGAGTTTACGCTTTATCGCGGGGAGGATGTCAATAGCGTAGCCGAGTGACGCCGCGAGCGGAGGCGCAGGCGACTACTGGAACTCTTCGCGGAGATACGGACCGAGGTAGCCACCGAGCGCGCCGAGCCCGACAGTGTACGCGAGGGCGACGACCAGACCGAACAGGACGACGAGACCGATTCCGAGGATGCCGAGCCCGACGCCCAAACGCGGCGCACCGACGAGGGCGAACACGCTGACGAAGCCGAATCCGACGAGTGCGAAGAGAACAACGACGAGGCTCACGAAGACGCCCGAAAGCGCTCCCGCTTTGACACCCACGTTGCGGTCGGTACCGGTGAGATAGCCTGCCAGCGCGCCGCCGAGAACGGTCGACCCGGGCAGTGGCGAGAGAACGATGCTGACGACCGCGCCGACGAGCGCCGAAAAGAGGACGCTCTCACCGTCGTCGTCCAGTCCCGACTTCGCCGACTCCACGACGCCGTCTCCTGAGGATGCCGAAACGCTGTCTCCCGAGGACGTCCTGTCGGTGGCTGATTCGGGGTCAGTGTCTCCCGACGAGGGGTGTTCCATACTGGGAACGAGACTGTCTGAGCGGGTAATCCTTTCTCCGGTTCCAACGGGCTTCGATTCTACTTCCGCTACCGCCCCGTTTTTTACCGCCGTAGCGCGTTCTCCACAACCATGACCGGTGCCGCCCGCGACGACTTCGGGTTCGACCACGTCCCGGAGACCGACCAGTCGTTCGAAGAGGCCTTACAGAAGGCACGAGCGGGCGAGCGCCTCAGCGTCGCCGACGGCGTCGAACTAATGACGACCGGTACCGACAGTGCCGGAATCGACGCCCGGCGAAAGGAACTCGTCCTCGAAGCGGCCGACCGCCGCCGCGCCGAGATGGTCGGTGACGAGGTGACGTTCGTCGCCAACCTCAACAACAACGTGACGACGGCCTGTACCACCGGCTGTCTCTTTTGTAACTTCAAGAACACTGCCCACCTGTTCGAGTCGGACTCCGATGTCGACCACCAGGGATTCACGAAGACGCCCGCCGAATCCCGCGATATCGTCGCCGACGCCGTCGAGATGGGTATCTACGAAGTCACCTCCGTCTCTGGCCTCCACCCGGCGCTCGTCCTCGACGAGGAACACCGCGAGATTCTCCAGTCGTACGACAATCCCGCCGCCGAGGTGAACTACAAGCCACCCGAGGTCTACGACGCCGACCCCGGCACGTACGCCGAGCAACTCGCGGCGATGTCGGTCGACGGCGTCCACGTCCACTCGATGACACCCGAAGAGGCTCACCACGCCAAGCGCGGGACCGATTGGACCTACGAGGAAGTCTACCGCCGCCTCGACGCGGCCGGTCTCGACAGCGCACCCGGCACTGCGGCGGAGATTCTCGTCCCGGAAGTCCGCGACGTTATCTGCCCCGGAAAAATCGGCACCGACGAGTGGGTCGCTGGGATGGAAGGCGCGATGCAAGCCGGCCTCGACGTGACGGCGACCATCATGTACGGCCACGTCGAAAACGAGATGCATCGCGTGATGCACCTCGACGTCGTCCGCGACTTGCAGGACCGATACGGCGGCATCACCGAGTTTGTCCCGCTGTCGTTCGTCCACCAGAACACGCCGCTGTACGACCGCGGCCTCGTCACCGGCGGCGCGACAGACGACGAAGACGAACTGATGGTCGCCGTCGCGCGGCTCTATCTCGACAACGTCGACCACATCCAGTCGTCGTGGGTGAAGTTCGGCAACGCGAAGGCGCTCAAACTGCTCAACTGCGGGGCCGACGACCTGATGGGGACGATTCTCTCCGAGGAGATTACGAAGCGCGCCGGCGGCGAGTTCGGCGAGTTCCGCTCGTTCGACGAGTACGTCGATATGATTACCGCAATCGGCCGCCAGCCGGTCGAACGCTCGACGGACTACCGGACTCGCCGCCCGCTGGATATCGACGCCGACACACACGGTCCGATGCTCGGGCCGCATGCGGACGGGACACCGCTGTTGGAGCGCAGTCGCGACCCCGCGCTCGCAGACGACTGAGATGATGGCGACCACCCACGCGGCGGTGGGACTGGCACTCGCCGCGCCGCTCGTGTGGATTGCACCCGAACTCGCACCAGTCGCTGCCGTCGGCGCGCTCGTCGGCGGCGTCGTCCCCGACGTGGACCTCTTCGTCGGCACCCATCGCAAGAGCCTGCACTTCCCCGTCTACTACACGATCGCGGCCGTGTTGGTTGGCCTCGTCGCGGTCGTCGCACCCAGTGCGGTGGTCGTCGCTATCGCGTTTTTCCTCCTCTCGGCAGGTGTCCACTCCATCTCGGATTGGTTCGGCGCGGGCGACGAACTCCGGCCGTGGCATCGGACCTCCGACCGTGCCGTGTACGTGCACCCGGCCAAGCGCTGGCTTCGCCCTCGCTACGTCGTCCGCTACGACGGAGCGCCGGAAGACCTCGTGTTGACGCTCCTGTTTTCGATTCCGGGCTACCTCGCGTTCGATGGCGGACTTCGACTTGTCGTCCTCGTCGGTGTCGCTGTCGCCGTCTTCTACACCGGCTTTCGAAAGCGGATGCCGGAGTGGTTCAATATCTGAGTCACCATCTCCCCCTGACCGTCACCTCACCATCTCCCCCTGACCGTCACCTCACCACCACCATAGCCAGACGCCCGTCTCAACACTTGTCACCGTATCTATGTACCAGACGGACCACGGCACTGAAGCGTCTCCGCGACGGAGAGTAGCGAAGGATGTCAACTTCGCCGACGCAGTGGGAGGTGACGACCCGATGATGGCACCCACGCATGCCGCCATGAGCATCGCGTTTGCTGCCGTCGTCGCGGCCGTCGTCCCCGAAGCGACGCCGCTCGTCGTCGCTGCTGCGCTGGTCGGCGGACTCGCGCCCGACCTCGACATGGTCGTCGGCGTCCACCGCAAGACGCTCCACCAACTCGAAGTGTTCGTCGGCGGCGCAGTCGTCGCCGGTGTCGTCGCGGTCGCGACGGGCGACGTGACGCCGGTGCTCGCGGCGACCGGATTCGCCGCTGCGGCGCTGCACTGCCTCGCCGACCTCGCGGGCGGGAGCAGCGAACCGAACCCGTGGGAGGCGGCTACCGACCGCGGCGTCTATGTTCGGTCTGCGGGTGGTTGGGTCGCACCACGTCGCTGGGCCGCCTATGACGGGTCGCCCGGCGACCTCGCATTCGCCGCGGTGCTGTCGATTCCGGGGTTTCTCGTCTTCGGTGGCGACGTGCATCTCGTCCTCGTCGGGAGTCTCATTGTGGCTATCGGGTATACGACCGTTCGAAAACGCGTCCCGCAACTCTCCGGGCGGACGCCCGCGATGTACGCGGCGCTCGTCGCACTGTTTTCGGTGTTGGTGCGACGCCGATGACGGACTGTCACCGTCACAGCCCGAGTACCTCGATTATTGATTCTCCGCTGGCTGTGACTCAGTCACCGTCTAACTCGGTAGCCGCACTCTCGACTTCGTATTCTACGATCCACTGGTAGAGGTCCTCGAAAATCGGCGTGAGCGAGTGCGTCTTCTCGGTGGCGACGTACTCTACACGTGGCGGAATCTCGTCGTACGAGTAGCGTTCGATGAATCCCGCGTCCGTAAGTTCGGCGAGTCGGTTCGAGAGGGTCGTCGACGAGATGCCGAGTCGTTCTTCGAGGTCTTTGAACCGAAGTCCCGAGTCGCTGAACGCGAACTCGTGCATGATTGCGAGCGTGTGCTTCTTGCCGAAAAGCGAGAGCACGTCGCTGATTTCGCTGCTGGCGTCGAGTTCGGCTAGCTGACCACAGTCTTCCGGTTCCTCGCTGTCTTTGTCCATCCCGCGTGGCGTACTCATGGTCCGATGGTTGTGGCCGGTAGTATAATACTTTAACTTCTGCACTATTGGCAACCACTCCGAATATTAGGAGTTAGTCCAATACTCGCTACTCGACAGCTTTTCACTCCACATTCCAAAGCGATAGCCACAATGACCCACTCCGACACGCAGACGGCGCTCGTCACGGGTGCATCAAGCGGTATCGGCGCACAGTTAGCACGGCAGTTCGCCGCCGATGGGTACGACGTCGTGTTGACGGCCAGACGTCGCGCGCGGCTCGAAACGCTCGCCGAAGACCTCGAATCGACTCACGATGTCTCGGCGTCGGTCTATACGGCCGACCTCGCCGACCCCGACGCACCGGCGGCGCTCGCCGACGAACTGGCGGACGCCGAAATCGAAATCGACGCGCTCGTGAACAACGCCGGTTTTTCGTCGCACGGTCGATTCGACCAGACGTCCCTGTCGACCGACCTCGACATGATTCAGGTCAACCTCGTCGCGCTGACTGAGCTGACAAAGCGCTTTGCGAAGCCCATGGTCGAGCGTGGACACGGCGAGATACTCAACACGGCGTCGATGGCTGCGATGGCTCCGACGCCGAAGCTGGCGGTTTACGCGGCCACGAAGTCCTACGTCCTCTCGTTCACCGAGGCCATCGCGGACGAACTCGAAGCCGTCGGTGTCACCGTCAGCGCGCTGTGTCCCGGCCCCGTCGACACCGAACTCGTGTCGCTCGACGGGATGGACGGCTCCGGTGCCGCCGACCAGCGTCTCAACGACCCCGAATCGGTCGCCAGAGCCGGCTATCGCGGGCTGAAAAATGGGAAACGCATCATCGTCCCGTCGATGCGGATGAAGGCGCTCGCGCAAGCGACGCGCGTGCTCCCCCGGAACCGCGTCGTCTCGATTGCCGGGTCGTTTTACGACTGAGTACGATTCGCTTGGTCCGGCACCGACAGCGGCCCGTCACCGCGTGCAACGCTCCGAAGCCGTTCTCCGTGAACGTCGTCCGTGCGAAGTCGCTCGACGATGGGGCCTCGAAGCCACTCACACTCGTCTCCCGTTCCGACCGCGCTGTCTTCGCTCGGCAAGAACCGCTCGTAGACTGGCAGCCGCTCGTGAAGCGAAACGCCCGCTTCGTCGGCGATATCGGCGAGTTCTTGCAGCGCCGGCCACGCGTAGTCGGGGTTGACGTAGTCGTCCGTGACGGGCGAGACGCCGCCGAGGTCGTCGACGCCGCAGTCCACGAGCGACGCGGCTTCCGAGAGATTCGGCGGAACCTGCACCGACACCTCCGCTGGAAGCGCCGCGCGCGCCATCGAGACGACGCGGCGCATCGTCTCGATAGACGGGCGCTCGAAGTCAGACCGCTCGTTCGGCACGACGTTCTGAACGATGACTTCTTGGACGTGCCCGTAACGCTCGTGCAGGTCGCGGATGGCGAGCAGGCTCTCCGCGCGGTCGCGCCACGACTCGCCGATACCGACGAGGATGCCCGTGGTGAATGGCATGCCAACCTCGCCCGCGGCGCGGATGGTGTTGAGTCGCTGCCCCGGCGTCTTTCGACGGTTTCCGGCGTGTGCGTCCACGTCGGCGGTGGTCTCCAGCATCACGCCCATACTCGCGTTCAGTGGCGCGAGGTCGGCCAGCTGCTCGCGCGTAAGGTCGCCGGGGTTCGAATGCGGGAGGAGGCCTTCGTCGAGTGCGACCTCGCACGCGGCCGCGAGGTAGTCGAGGATGTCGTCGTATCCCCACTCGTCGAGTTGGCGATGAATCTCGGTGTACCGGTCGTCGGGTTCGTCGCCGAAGGTAAACAGCGCCTCCGTGCATCCGGCGTCAGCACCCATGCGAACCACGTCGCGAACCTCGTCGAGCGACATGAGCGTCGCCTGCCCGGGGATGTCGTAGTACGTGCAGTAGGTACAGGTGTACCGGCACGCGGTCGTCAACGGCACGAACACGTTCCGCGAGAACGACACGGACTGTGGCTTCTCGACGTCGTCGGGGCCGACCGAGAGGAGTCGGTCGACTTCGTCGGCGTCCACGTCGACTCCGACTCCGTACTCGTCGGCTCCGGGGAACATACCACTCGGTCTGTGGTGGAGGACAAAAAACGTGTCAGTCGCGGGGCTCACTGGTCGGAACCGATTGGCGAGAACGAAGTCGGAGTGTTGGTGCCAGACACTACTCCGACTCCTCCGTAAACCCGCCACACACCTGAGAGACTCTTTGTAAGCGTCGGTCAGGTCGTAGCGTGGCGGCCGGAGTTTCACTGCCTCCCGCACCGCCGACAGACGGTTCGGAAGGGCGCGGCGCACGTGGCCTCAGTTCCCGCCGGCGCACAGACACACCGCGCCAAGCTACTGTTTACCGTGGAACATTATGGTCCTATCGGCGCGCGCGAACTACGCCGACCCGGCCGTCGCCACGTTGGAGGCGGATTCCAGCGTCGACGACCCACTCGTGAGCGCGCCCTTCTCCGTGAAGGAGCACGTCGACGAAATCGGCGGGTTCGTCCACGTCGACGGCGAGGCGCAGTGAATCGACTTCGACGAACGTCGCCCCCGCCTCGTCGGCGAGGCGTCGGTGGTCGGCGATGGACGCACCGTGGTAATCGACCGAAAAGTCCGGGTGGCGGACGACGAGCGCGTTCGTGCCGCCACCGAGTCCGGGCGCAGCGACTACATCTCCCGCTGTCTCGAAGAGCCGAGCGAGAGCTTCGGGTGTCGCGAGCGCCAAATCCGCCATCACGACGGCGACAGGCGTGCCCGCCGCGAGTTGGTTGTTCACCGCGTCCGTGAGCGGGCGGTCGTCGACTGCGACGGGCGCGTCGATGGGTGCGTCGAGGGGAGCATCTGCGAGAACGAGTGGTGTCCCGCCGGCGTCACACACCGCATCGAGGACGTCTCGAAGCATCGCGACTGCGAAGTCGCGTCGCTCGGCGCCGTCGAGTAGTGGAGCGAGTCGCGTCTTCGGGGACTGTGCCCCGAAGGGAACGACCACTCGCACGGAGAATCAGCCCAGTTTGTCGTAGGTCTGCTGCTGGGACTTCCAGTAGAGGAAGCCACCGGCGAGCAGTGCGACGACGACGAGCCCACCTGCTGCGTAGATGAGCAGTTGGGTCGTCTGGCTCGACTGCTTCGCTTTGTTCGCGCGGGTCTCCGCTTCTTCGGCCAGCGTCGTCGCGAGGTCGAAGTTGCCGCTGTTGTAGGCGTCAACTGCGTTGTCGAACGACTGCTGTGCCTCCTTCGTGTTCGCGCCACTCACCGAACTGATGGTCGCCTGCGCGCTGTCGAGTTTGGCGCGCGCGGCGGCACTGTCTTCGGTGTAGTGGTTCACGTCCCACGTCTGGATGTGGTTGCTAGAGCCACCTTCGCGGGTCTGGTTGAGCGAGACTGCGGTGAACGTCTGTGCGGGGTCGTAGGAGTACTCCTCGACCGACGGCACCGTTCCGGTCACCTTGACTTCGACTTCGCTCGTCCCGTCGTCAGCGACGACCTGTGCGCCACTGAAGTTCTGCCCGTCGAAGGACTGCTGGTCGACTTTTGCGCCCGTCTGGTCGTAGTACGTGACGGTCCACGTCACGTCTTCGAGCTCAGTGCTTCCGGCGAGCGACCACGATTCGAGTTGTGGGTTCTTGTACAGTTCGTCGAGCGTGACCGACGCGGTCACTTTCGAGTCGGCCTGTGCTTCGCTCGGGACGTCGTCGGACGCGACGCTCACGGCTCCTGCCGGGGCCACGAGGGCCGACAGCAGCACGACGAGCGCGAGCGCCAGCTTAGAAGAGCGACTCCAGCTCGTCTTCGTCATCGTTTATGAGGTTCTCCAAGTTCGAATCGCTCTCCTGACGGATCTCTTCGATGTTGTCTTGCGCCTCGATGGCGACCTGCTGGAGCTCCTTGATGCGTGGCACGTTGGTCACGCCCGAAAGGAGGATGACACTGGCGACTTTTCCGGCGCCCGGAATCGGGTAGTCGCCGCCGCGAACTTCCATGGACCCGGTCTGCTCCTCGATCCATTTCCGCCCGCGCTCTATGCCTTTCCGGTTCAGATGCTCCGGCGGGCCAGCGAGTACGAGCAGCGCGCGCTCGGCACCTTCGATCTCACACGGGAGTGTGAGGCGGCCGAGTGCAGCCTTGCGTACGAGGCTGGTGATGCGGTTCGTCGTGTGGGCGGTGTCGAGGTTGTCGTCGGGTTCGTCACCGCCAGTGAGTCGCGACAGGAGGCCGCTACTCTTGTTCTCTCGCGGTTCGACACCCTCGGAGGCGTAGCCGACGGTCGAGACGCCGCCGCCAGCCAGTGTGTTGATAATCTCCGAGGAGTCGACGACAGATTCTGCGACTTCCTGTCCGTCCTTGACCTCGCCGGCGCCGAAGAGGACGCCGAAGCGGTTGACGATTTCCTGGTTAATCTCGTCGTAGCCGCCCTGCACCGATTCGCCGGTCTTTCGCCACGCGTCGTTGTCGAACACGAGGAGGTTGTCGACCTCGCGGACGAACGTCTGGAACGAGCGTGCGGCGTTGAGAGTGTAGATACCACCCTCGTCGGACCCCGGCAGGATGCCGAGGCCGTAGACAGGCTCAGTGTAGATGCGTTTGAGGTGTTTCGCGAGGACCGGCGCGCCGCCGGACCCGGTACCGCCACCGAGTCCAGAGACCACGAGGAAGGCATCGACTTCGTGAACTGGGATGCTATCGATTGCACCCTGCACTTCGTCGATGTCTTCTTCGGCGATTTCCGCGCCTAGTTCGTTGTCCGCACCGACGCCATGCCCCTTCACGCGGGACTGGCCGATGAGGACGCGCTGGTCCTTCGGGATGTTTTCGAGTCCGAGCAAGTCGGCTTTCGCCGAGTTGACTGCAACTGCTGCACGGACGATGTCCGAGTTGCGTTGCCGGTCGTACTCGACGAATTTGTCGACGATCTTTCCCCCGGCTTGCCCGAATCCGATCATTGCGAGCTTCATAGGTTCGGTCCCCTCGCCATTGCGTGAAAGCCAGTACGAACGCAGACATAAGCGTTGTGATGGCCAGGTGTCAACCCAGGAACAGATTAGCTGGAAAAAACGGCGGACGGAGGCGGAATTTTAAGCAATCATTATTCTGGCTGACGGACGCGTGACATTATCAATATTCGTGATTTATATATGATTAACAGGGTTTCTCGGTGTTTGGACCCGAGAAACGACCCGATTGTTCAGTTCGGTCGGGTCGGCCGCACGGCGTGTTCTCAGTTCCGTTTCGAGAGGAACTCCCCGAACGTCTTCAGCGACGATTTGTCGACGCCGAAGGAACCGATGTCGTTGTTTGCGACCGCGTTGTCGATTTTGAGTGACCGGTACTGGTCGGCACCCATCGGGAAGCCGGGGACGAACCCGAGCGTCGTGAGACCGACCCGAGCCAGCGGCATCGGCAGCGGCACGATGGTGATGGACTTCCCTTCAGACTCGTATATCATCTCTGTCACGTCCCGGAGCGTGAGTATCTCCGGGCCGCCGATTTCGTAGGTCTCACCCACGTGCGCGTCGTCTTCGATGGCTTCGCCGAACATGGGCGTGAGGTCGTCAATCCAGATTGGCTGGAACCGCGTCCGGCCGTTCCCGGGCAGCGGGTACAGGGGGACGCCGGGCGCGAACATCCCCTTGAGCTTCTTCGTGAAGTCGATTATCTCCGCGCCCTCGCCGAAGATAATCGACGGCCGGAAGATGGTCCAGTCGAGGCCGGACGACTTCACCGCGTTTTCGGCTTTTCCTTTCGACCGGATGTACGCCGTGTCTGCGTCCGGGTCCGCGCCGAGCGCACTCATCTGCACTAGGCGGGGCACGTCGTGTGCCTCGGCGGCTTTCACGACGTTCTCGGTGCCTTGCCAGTTGACGATGTCGTGCATCCGGTAGCCGCCGTCCGGCTTGAACAGCGGCGAGAGGGCGACGAGGTTCACGACGGCGTCTTTCCCCTCGAACGCGTCGGTGATGGAGTCGTAATCCGTGACGTCGCCGACGGCCGTCTCGACGCCCTCCGGGAGGTCCTCGCTAGTGGGGTTGCGTGACATCGCAGTCACGCTGTGCCCGCGCGACTTCAGCTCTCGGCAGAGGTTACTACCGACGAATCCGCTTCCGCCGACAACAAGGACTTTCATAGCGAATTATTCGGCGGAGCGAGCCTAAAGCTAACGGGAGTTCGAGGTGGATTTCGCCGGAGTAGTTGCCGACGACAAGAGTGTTCGGTAGACCGAGGATTCGAGTCAGTTCGGCGGTGTGTCTGTCACGCCAATATCGGTGGCATAAGCGGACCATCTGTCCGCTTAATCATCTTCCCGCCTTCGTCGTAGACGACGACTTCCTCGTGTTCGTAGTGCCATTCGTCGGGGGCCTCACACGGTGTTGCAACCTCTCGAAGCTTGGTTGCGAAGCCTTCGTCTCCCAGTGGCACCGTCTCGTCGTACCAGACGACACTGTACGGTAACGACACTGGGAGGAGTGCATCCCATCGGTTACTCACGGAACAACACATGTGGTCATCGTGTTGGGTTGACATTATCGTTACGGCAGTTTGTGGCGCGTGTCGCCCCGGCAGTTCGGGGTGAGTATCGCTGCGCCAGTTCGGGGCGCTTTTTTCGCAGGGGCGACTCGGGGGACGTATGCTCGTCACCCTCGAGGGACTCGACGGAAGTGGGAAGACCACCGTCTGGGAGGCGCTCCGTGACACGTATTCGGACGCGGTCTTCACACGAGAACCAACCGACGATTCGTGGTACGGTGAGGCGGTCAACCGCGCTATCGGCGACGACGACGCCGACCCGCTCGCGACGCTGTTTCTGTTCACCGCCGACCACGCCGACCATCTCTCGCGCGTCGTTCGACCCGCCCTCGACGCGGGTGAACTCGTTATCTCTGACCGGTACTCCGACTCTCGGTACGCCTATCAGGGTGCCTCGCTCCGCGACAGCGACCTGAAGCGCCCGATGGAGTACATCAGGGGAATTCACTCGGCGTTCACTCGCCCGCCGGACAAGACCATCTTCCTCGACGTCGACCCCGAGACGGCCGCCGCTCGGAGTGGGTCGACGAACAAGTTCGAACAGGCGGCGTACCTCGCCGAGGTGCGCGCGAACTACGAGCGACTCATCGAGGCGGAGCCGGACCGGTTCGTCAGAATCGACGCCACACAGTCACCCGAAGAGGTTCTCGACGAAGTCGAAGCGGCCCTGGACGACATTCTCGCCGACGCGTAGGGCCTTCAGTCGTACCCCTCACGCCCGAAGTGGTGTCCCGCTACCGCGACTCGGGAAGGTTCTCGTACTCTTCCGGGGGTGGGACGTACAGCGTGTCGATGGTGAAACCGAGGACCAGCGGCATCCCAATCATCACGCCGAACGCCGCCGCGGCACTGCCGAGGTTCACGCCGATACCGAGCACGCCCGAGAAGACGAGCGTGGACACGAACAGTACCAGCGGGATGAGGAACAGGGCGTAGAGGATGTACCCCCACTGCGTCTTCAATCGGAGGCGGAAGAAGCGCGTCATGACCGCCGCGATGAGGGTGTGAAGCACGAGTACGACGCCCATCAGCGCGAGGTTGACCACCGAGACCATACCGGGGGTTAGTATCGGGGCGTCTTTTCCCTGTCGCTCCCGGCGGGGCTATTCGGCGCGGAAGGGGTTGGTTCCCGCGTCGAGTTCGTCGGTGTTCGAGACACCGTCGTCGTCGAAGTCGTCGTCCACGACGCGATTTTCGGGGTCGGTCGGGTCGAGACCCGCTTCGAGTTCGACGCGGTCACTCAGCCCGTCGCCGTCGGTGTCGTGGTCGCTCGCGTCCAGGCCGATAGCCTGCTCGTAGTCGTTGGCGAGTCCGTCGCCGTCCCAATCGTCGATTTGCGCGTCGTCGCTGGCGTCAGTCGGGTCCGTTCCGGCCTCGATTTCGACGCCGTCGTACGCCCCGCCACCGTCGGTGTCGGGGTCCTTCGGGTCGGTCGTGTAGCGTTCGTACACCTCGTCGCCGTCGAGGTAGCCGTCACCGTCGTAATCGGGGTCGGCGGGGTTGAGCCCGCCTTGCTGCTCGCTGTCGTCTTCGAGGCCATCGCCGTCGGTGTCTGACTGTTGGATGCTCACGTCACCATCGACCGGGTCGCCGCCGAGACTGTTCCACTCGGCGAGGTCGCTGCTCCCGTCGCCGTCGGTGTCGGGATTGTACGGGTCCGTCGGCGCAGTCCGTTCGAGGGCGTCGCCCACCTTGTCACGGTCGCTGTCGCGGTCATTGTAGTTCGGCAGTCCGTCGCCGTCGGTGTCGGTGTCGTACCACGCGGGCGCGCCGTCGTTGTCCACGTCTGACGGCCAGGTGTCGAAGCGCTCGCGGGCCGTCGAGATGCCGTCGCCGTCGTCGTCCCAGTCCTCCACGTTGGGGACGCCGTCGCCGTCGAGGTCACCCGCGCGCTCGTCGCTGTCAGGGATACCGTCGCTGTCTGTGTCCGTCGGTCCTGCCGACTCGACCGTTTCAGAGTCCTCCGCGGGCGTGGCGTCTGCTGTCTCGTCGGTGGCTGTCGAATCGTCAGCCGTCGTTTCGTCTCCCTGGTCCGCGTCGTCAGTCTCGTCGCTGTCGTCACCGCCCGAAGCAACTGCGTCGTCCGTGTCGTCCGTGTCCGCGTCGTCCGTATCATCCGAATCGTCCGACTCACCTGCTTCGTCTCCACTCGTCGCCCCGTCTGTACTCCCCGTCGATTCGACGGTCGTATTCTCACCGTCCTCCGTCGATTCGTCTGTCGAGTTCGCTTCTGTCTCGGTCGGGGTGTTCGTCTCGTCCGTCTCGTCTGTCTCGGTAGTCGTCGTCTCGTTGTCTCCGATGGCACCGACGCTCTCCGAATCGTCGAGTGAACCAGTCGAGCCAGCGCCCGACTCGGTGTCGGTCGCGGGCACGAGAGGACCACCGAAGCCAGCACCGCCGAGGGCGGCGAGCATGACGACCGCCCCGAGCGCCGTCGCGGCGATAGCCTTCGCGCTCTCCTGCAGACGTGGATACATAGCCCAGTCGAGACAGAGGAGGTGAATTGCTATCCAGTCGCTACGTCGCATTAATAGATTATTTTTGAAGCACGTTACGCGCGAGTCGCCAGGCCGCGTGGCGACGCGAATTGACCGACCCAACCGGAGTCAGTCGAGTGACACCAGGGTCCAAACCGGGGACGTTTATCACGAAGGACCGTGACCCTCCGCGCATGCATCGACTCATCGCCGAGCACGGGTTGGACGACACGGACTTCACCGAAGACGACGCCCGTGCCGCCCTCCGCGACATGATTCGAGCGCGCCGGTTCGACGAACGTGCACTCGCCCTCCAGCGACGCGGGTGGATGAGTGGCTACCCGCCGTTCAAGGGACAGGAAGCGTCACAAATCGGTGCCGCGCACGCGATGCGCGAAGACGACGTGCTCCTCCCGACGTATCGGTCGAACGCGCTGCAGATTGCTCGCGGCGTGCCGCCGAGCGACCTCTTTCTCTTCCGCCGCGGCTACGCCGAATACGAGTCCGACCACGACGTTCCGGTGTTCCCGCAGGCCGTCCCGATTGCCAGCCAGATTCCCCACGCTGCCGGGGTTGGCATGGCCAGCACCTACCGCGGCGACGACTACGCAGCGCTCGTCTGCTTCGGCGACGGCGCGACTTCCGAGGGCGACTTCCACGAGGGACTCAACTTCGCGGGCGTCTTCGACGCACCAGTCGTCTTCTTCTGTGAGAACAACGGTTGGGCCATCTCGCTCCCCCGCGACCGCCAGACTGCGAGTGACTCTATCGCGGTGAAGGCCGAGGCCTACGGCATCGAAGGCGTGCAAGTCGACGGGAACGACCCGCTCGCCGTTCGGGAAGTCGTCAGCGACGCGCTCGAAAAGGCCCGACAGGGCAAGCCGGTGCTCGTCGAGAGCCTGACGTACCGACAGGGCGCACACACCACCGCAGACGACCCGACGCGCTACCGAGACGACGACCCCGACCTCCCCGAGTGGCGGACTGCCGACCCCCTCGAACGGTTCGAGGAGTTCTGTCTCGACGCGGGCATCGTCGACGAGGACGAACTCGACGCGATGTACGAGGACGCGAACGAGGAACTCCGCGAAGCCAAAGAGACGGCAGAAGAGACGCCGGAACCCGGTCCGGACGAGTTGTTCGACTACGTGTACGAGGACCTCACGCCGGAACTCGCCGAACAGCGGGCCGAGCACATGGCGCACGTCGACGAACACGGACCGTTCCACATCGAGCGCTGACGCCGCAGCCGACCTGTCGGTGACGGCGTCGGCGACTCAGTCGTCGAGTGAAATGTACGTCTTCGTCTCGGAGACGCCCTGTAACCCCTGAATGCGCGTCGATGCCGTCTTCAGGACTTCGTACACCGCTTCGGTGTCGACCTCCGCGATGATGTCGTACGCCCCGGCGACGATGTGGGCCTCTGCAACCGTCTCGAAGTCGCGAATCGGACCGAGCAACTGTTCTGATTCCCCGGCACCGGTCTTCACCATGATGAAGGCGTGAACCATGTGTGGGATATTCTATCACACGATGCAAAAGCCTTGCTCCGTTCGATGTCCGGTGGTTCGACCGAAACCGGGGTAAGGTTATTTGCCTTCGCCGACATACCGTACTTCCATGCGGTTCGTTATCATTGGTTCTGGACGGGTGGGGCTACGGACAGCCCGGGTCCTTCGAGAGGAGGGTCACGACATCGTCCTCATCGAGTTAGACCGCGACCGGGTGAACCGGGCTCGTGAGAGGGACTTCGAGGTGGTGGAAGGTGATGGCTCCCGCGAGGAGGTGTTGCTGGAGGCCGGCATCGACGAGGCGGACGCCCTCGGCGCGCTCACAGCCGACCTCAACGTCAACTTCGCGGCGTGCATGATTGCCAAACACTTCGGCTGTCGGACGGTGCTCCGCGTCGACGAGGACTACCGCGAAGAAGTGTATCAGAAGTACGCCAGGGAAGTCGACGAAATCGTCTACCCCGAGCGACTGGGAGCGATTGGTGCGAAGAACGCCCTTCTCGGCGGGTCGATTCGCGCTATCGCGGATATCGCCCAGAACCTACAGGTCATCCTCGTGACGGTCACGGAGAGTTCGCCCATGAACGGGTACAGTATCGAAGAGGTTGCGCTGCCGGCCCACGCGCGCATCCTCGCGTTCGGGAAGAAAGACAGTCCGATGAGTCTCCCGCTGTCGGATGACTCACTCGAAACCGGCGACCGCGTCGCCGTTCTCGCCGACTTCGACGTCCTCGACGACGTGCGTCAACTCCTCGTCGGCGACGAAGTCGTCACTGCTGCAGGAGGTGCTTGAGATGGTTCATGCATACATCATGGTGAAAGCCGCAACCGTCGCGAATGGTATCGACCAACTGAGAGAAGAACTCGTCGACGTCGACCACGGTATCGAGAGCGTCCACATCGTCGCGGGCGACGTCGATTTCATCGTGAAAGTCGACGTCGACTCGCCGGCCGACGTCAAGGAAGTCGCAAACGGCATCCAACAGGTCGAGGGAATCGAAGGCACACAGACGTACATCGCGATGGACTGAGTCGGCCGTCAGACGTGCTTCGTCCGCCGCTCGTACCGTCAGTTTCAGAATCCCGTTCCGGCGTTCTCCTGTGCTCGACTCAGGATACTCGTCACCGGTTCGGTGTAGTCGTACCCGGGGATGATTCCCTGGACGAACGTCCCCTCGACGTAGTCGATGACCGCGCCAGCGTCGTCGACGCCGCGACGCTCGTTGATGTCCGCGAACGACGTTTCGACGAGTGCCTCGTCGTCCTGGCGCTCTACGGTCGGTTCGAGCTGGTGGTCGCCTGCGGTAACGCCGCCGGCGTCGTCCATCCGAAGTTCGAACGTCTCGAACCAGCCGTCTTCGACGATGTCGGCGACCCCGTCTTCGGTGACGGCCGACAGCATCGGGACGCGAACCGACACCTCGAACTCGATTTTCCCGTCGTCTCGCTGTGTGACGGTGACGCGGCCATCGAAGTGCGTCGTCGTCGAGACGAACGTTCGGTCGCCCTCGTGCTCGAACGAACCGTGGTCGCCGAACGCCCGGCGGACCCGACCGGGAAGCTCCTGCTGTTCACTCATGGCGAGAGGAAGGAACTGATGGGAGAAAAGGCCGTTGCGTCTCGGTCGGTTCGTGTTCGGTCCCCGAATCGCCCGATTCCGCCGGAATCGGCAGAATGGCGGCATGTTTAAGTATCTCGCCGCACTCCGTTTAGGTGACGCTTCGCTTTGGAGGGCCGAAGCGTCAGCGGGGACCAATCTAGGGCGGCATTCGCCGCACGGGCCGCTCCCGTGCGGCTGCCTATCCCTTTCTGAAGAACTCGACCATCGAGCCGCCAGTCTATCGATTTTACCGGCTGTATCCGCATCGAGTGGCGACGCTGTGGTCGTCTCGTGGTACTGACAGCGTTCGCGACGGTTCGTTGGAGAAGAGTGTTCGCGCGGGAATCGCACTCGGCCGTTCTGCGCGGGAGAGTGCTACTCGTCGTCTCCGGTGCCGTCGGCCGCGAGCTCCGAGAGCGTCGGCGACGAGAGTACGTCGTCGTCGACGTCGGGCTCCGGGACGACGTCTATGTCCTCAGGAGCCCCCGACTCAGGAGTGTCGTCGGGAGTTTCCGGTTCGGAGTTGCCGTCGATGTGCGCGTCGTCAGCGCCATCGCTGCTGTGTCCTCCGTCAGGCTCCCCACTGGGTTCGGCTGCGACATTCGGCTCGACGCCTTCCGGTAAGGGGGTCGGCTCGTCGGTCGTCTCGGCTTCGATGGCGTGGTTCTCGCCGTCGAGGGTCTCGACTTCGTCGGTTCGCACCTCGAAGCGGTCGGCGAGCGCCCGGAGTTCTTCGGTCGTTCCGGAGAGTTCCTGTATCTGCCCGGCAACGCCCATCATCGCGTCGTTCTGTTCGCGAGCTGCGGCAGCGACATCGGCCGCCTCGCTTTGTGTCTCGCTGGCGATTTCGACCGCTTCGTCGGCGCGGAGCGCGACCGACTGCGCCGCTTCGGCCTGCGAAGCGGTCGCGGCGTCGATAGCGGCCACCCCGTCGTCGACCTCGTCGAGTCGGTCGACCGCTTCGTCGATTGCCTGGACGCTGTCTGCGACCGTCTCCGCCCCGTTGGACACGCGCTCTCTGGCTGCGTTGACTTCTGAGACGGTCTCTTCGGCTGCCGTTTCGACCTCGTCTATCGAGGAGGCGATTTCGGTCGTCGCTTCGGCCGTCTCGGTGGCGAGTTGTTTGACGCTGTCGGCGACGACGGCGAATCCCTTTCCTGCTTCGCCAGCGCGTGCGGCCTCGATGGAGGCGTTGAGCGCGAGCAAGTTCGTCTGGTCGGCGATGTCCTCGATGAGGTCGACGACTTCGCCAATCTCCGCCACTTCGTCGCGGAGCGCTTCGACGCCGTCTGCCGCCGCGGCGACTCGGTCGTCGATAGCCGCCATCTCTTCGTGGACGGCGGCGCTCGCGTCGCGACCGTCTTGTCCGCGTTCGCTGGCTTCGGTGGCGAGGCTGGCGAGTTCGTCGGCGGAGGCGGCGACCTCTTGGACGGTCGCCGAGAGGTCCTGCATCTCGGTCGAGACTTCGTCGAGGAGCGTCGCCTGCGTGGACGCCCCATCGGAGATGTCGGCGGTCGCCTGCTCGACGCGTTCGGAGGCCGAAGTGACCTCTTCGGTCCCTGCGGTGACGCGCTCTCCGGCAGTATCGACGGTCGCCGCGAACGTCGCGACCTGCCCGATGGTGTCTTCGAGTTCGTCGACCATCGAGTCGATGCCGTCGCCGACAGCGGCCATCGCGTCGTCGTCCGGTTCGACCGAGGTCCGAACCGTCAGGTCGCCCGTCGCCACGCGGTCCATCGTCGCTTGGTAGTCGGCCGCGGCTGCAGCCAAGTCTTCTTGGGCCTCTTCGGCCGCTTCGATTCGGTCCTTGAGGTTGTCGCGCATCTCGGCGAACGAGTTGGTCAGTGCACCGAACTCGTCGACACGCGAGGTCGAGAGGTCCACGTCGAGGTCGCCGCTCGCGAGTGTCTCGGCGCGACCACGGAGTCGCCGGAGCGAGACGACCGTCCCGCGGCCGATGACGAGGCCGACAAGTCCGAGACCGCCCAGCGCGACGCCGATGAGGATAGTGATATCTCGCTCGACCAACGTCGCAAGCGCGTAGGTGCTCTCGGGTGGTGCTTGGATGAGCACGGCCCAGTCAGTCCCCTCGACGGGAGCATGACCGACGACTTTCCCATCGCGTTCGATGACGCCGGTTTCTCCCGAGACTGCCGCGTCGAGCGCGGGCGTCGAGGAATCGCCACGGTACTGTTGGAGGACGTTACTGTGGTACTTGTCGAAGGCGACGACGCCGTCGGCGGTGACGACCTGCGTGTGCGACCCTTCGATTGGTTCACTGATGGTCTGGGCGTGACGCGACGCATCGACGACAATCATGACCGCAGCGTCTCGGCCCGCGACGGGGCTGAGGAACGCGAGGCGCTGCCCCCCGGCGTAGCGGTACACCTCGGAGATGGCAACGCCGTCGTTCATCGTCAGCGACCCGGTCGTCCACGACACTTCGAGGTCGGCGATGGTCTTCGTCTCCAGCACGGCGTCGGTACTGTGGACGATGTCACCGTTCGACGGCTTGACGTAGTGGACTGCGAGCACCTCTGATGGGAGTTGGTCTTTCTCTCTTTCGAGGGCTGTGTCGATTGCGTCGGGGTTCCCGGAGCGGATTGCATCGTACTCCGAGAACATCCGGGCTGTCCGCGTGTATCCCTCCAACCAACTCGACAATTCTTCGGCTTCGAGCGACGCGACCATCTCCAGTTCGGAGTGGGCGTCGGCCCGGACCTCCTCGGTAACCATCCCCGAGATGTAGAAGCCCAACCCGCCCATCACCCCGGCGACGACCACGAGGACGAGCAAGAACTTCCGGAGGTAACTCCGTCTGAGGACCTCTGGAACGAACCGTGCGATTCTCATGCTACTCGTTCGCAAGCTAATCGAACGTAAAGTGTTGACCCACCAGATATCAGTGGTGATAACGAATGTCGTGGGTTGGTAACTTCGTCAGAGTCCGTCGGCGGTTGCACCTACTGCAAGCGCCGCTGCACCCGTTGCACCACCGCTCGTCGCAAGGTGGGTCGGAATCCCAGAAACGAGACCGACGACGCCACCGAGGACTAAACAGACCGCCATTCCGGCGAGGGCGACGTCGAATCGGGAGGGGGCGTTGGCGGGCAGCACGACCTAATTACATGTTATTACAGTATCCGCAAAGTGTGTTGGGGTGGCGGGACTACTCGCCGGGCTCTTGGAGCGTGTCGTCGTCGCGTCCGCGTTCCGTGACCTGCTCGTAGTCGGCTGTCGCCGCCTCGATATCGCCGATTTTCTCCACTGCTCGCTCACGCTCACCGTACACAGATTCGTCCCGCATGCCGAGTGCGATGGCGCTGTCGAAACAGCGAATCGCGTCCTCGTAGAGGCCCCGTTCGGCGAGTAGGAACCCGCGGTTGTACCACGCGTGCGGCAATCGCGGGTCGAGTTCAGTCGCTCGTTCGGCGTGGTCGAGCGGCGACGACGCGTCGCCGGATTCCCACAGCGCATACGCCAGGTTCGACTCCGCCGTCGCAGCGAACTCGCTGTCGTCGTCGATGCGGAGCGCCTCGCGGTACGCGCCGATTGCCTCGTCGTACTCCTCCAGTTGAGCGTGTGCGACGCCCTTGTTCACCCACGCCTCCTGTGTTTCCGGTGCGTCTTCGTCCGCGTAGGCGATTGCACGCGCGAAACTGTCGATAGCCTGTTCGTACTCCTCGATAGCGACGTAGGTGAGTCCAATGCCGACGAGCGCCGCGACGTCGACGTCTTCGGGGACGACCTGCGATTCGTCGACGAACTCGCTGAGAACGTGGTCGTCGGCTGGGTCGACCAGGCGGCCGTTCAGTCGGAGTTCGACCGGGTCGAAGTCGAACCCCGCGTACGGATTGCCGAAACCGCGACCCTCAGAAAACCGGTGATTGCGCGTCGAAGTCATCCAGAGAGATTGGCGCGCGGACGAGATAGCGTCGTCGTCGGTGCTCAGGAGACGATGCCGGGGCCCGGCTCAGTTGCTGTGTGTTTCCCGGGCCCACTCGTTCGTCCAGTAATCGGTGTGTCACTTGGCCACATTGTTTATTTATTGGTAGTGAGGATGGCCACTTGACTGGGGGGTTCCACCAAACGAGTGGATGCAACGAGCCGAATATTTCGGTCGGTCCTGTCCGGGCACTTCAGGGCCTCATTCGCGCATTCAGTTCCCTTCTCACGGACACTCCTAGTCACGCAACCCAACCATGAAATTAGGAATAATCGGCGTCGGCAATGCCGGTAGCAAGATTGTCGACAAGATGGTCGAGTTCGAATCGCTTACGGACCGAAAACTCTGCCGCCACGTGATGGTGATAAACACCGCACGGACCGACCTTTCGAAACCAGACCACATCCCCGACAGCCAGCGGATTTTAATCGGCGACACGCACCAGAAGGCCAAAGGCCACGGCGTCGGCGGCGACGTCGAAGTCGGTGCCGAAGTCGCCCAAAACGACATCGACGAGATTCGGCGCGCGTTCGACGACGTCGACATCCACGAGGTCGACGCCATCTTGGTCTGTGCGTCGCTTGGCGGTGGCACCGGGAGTGGCGCGGGTCCGGTCGTCATCAACGAGTTGCAGAAGATGTACGACGAGCCGGTGTACGGACTGGGCGTCCTCCCCGGAAAGTACGAAGGCGGTCGCCCGGCGCTGAACGCCGCCCGGTCGCTCCAGTCGTTCGTCAACAACACGGACAACTTCATCGCCTTCGACAACGACGCGTGGCGCTCGAAGGACCAGACGGTCGGCGAGGGCTACGAGGGAATGAACCGCGAACTGGCGACGCGCCTCGTCACGCTCCTCGGTGCTGGCGAGTACGACGAACCGACCGTCGCCGAGAACGCGATGGACTCCAGCGACATCATCCGAACGCTCGATACGAGCGGTATCTCTTCGATTGGATACGCGTCGACTTCGGTAGACAAGACGAACGGCGAAGGCCTGCTCAAGCGCTTCCGCGAAGACCACGAGATAGAAGACGGCTCGAACGCCGCAGCGAAGATAAACGGCCTCGTCCGCCGCGCGGTCAACTCTCGGCTCACGCTCCCGTGTGAGGTTTCGAGTGCCGACCGAGCGCTCATCGTCCTGTCCGGACCGCCGTCTGAACTCTCGCGGAAGGGACTGGAGAGCGCCCGCGAGTGGATCGAAAACGAGGTCGACACGGTCGAAGTGTTGGCTGGCGACGACCCCCGAGAGAACGCCACGGCACTTTCGGCGGTGGTGCTTCTGTCGAACGTCACGGAGACGCCTCGAATCGAGTCGATTCAGGACCAAGCGGTCGAGGCACAGGAGAAAATCGCCGAACAGGAGGCCGTCCGCGAGGAGGAGATTGCCGACCTGATAACCGACTCGGACGGGAAAATCGACCCGGTCATCTGACCATGGCTCCCGTCACGTGGAGCACGACGACCGTGGCTTCAGCCACGCGGACAACCGCCACGCGGAGCCTGGTGTCCACCTCTCGGGAGGTGAGGCTGTGAAACTGGCAGTCGTCGGCGTCGGGAACGCGGGGTGTCGCCTCGCGAATCAAATCCTCGAAACCGAGCAGACGACGGGTCGAGACCTCTGTAACGGCAACACGTTGCTCATCAACTCGACGGAGCCGACGTTCGACACGACAGCACACGTCCCCGAAGCGCGGCGACTGACGATTGGGGATGTCTACTGGGAAGCCGACGGCGCGGACATCGACGGCGACCCCGACCTCGCGGCCGAAATCGCACGCGAGGAGAAAAACGACATCATCCGCGCGTTCGACCACATCGAGTTCCACGAGGTCGATGGAATCTTGGTGATTGCCGGGCTCGGCCGGGGAACCGGCGGCGGTGCCGGTGCGGTCGTCATCGACCACCTGAAGGCAATCTGCGACGAGCCAGTCTACGCAGTCGGCGTGCTTCCCGCGGATTCGGAAGGCGAGCAAGAAGCACTGACCGCTGCGCGCTCGCTCCAGTCGTTCGTCTCGAAGGCTGACAACGTCATCGCCTTCGACAACGACGCGTGGCTCGATGGTGACCGTCCAACCGGTGCCGGTAGCGCGCCGGACAACCGGCCCGAAGACGACCACGATAACGCCGGTTCAGAAGGCGACGACACCAGTTCCGAAGACGACGACACCGGTCCCGAAGACGACACGGCCGACGACGAAGCGACTCCTCCGCGACCGGAGTCAGACGGCAGTGGCTATGCAGCCGTCAACGCCGCGCTGGCCGAGCGACTCGTCGCGCTGTTCGCCGCTGGCGAGTTCCGTGAGCCATCGGCGGACGAGTACCGAATGGACCCGAGCGACATCATCCGCGCGCTCGATACGGGTGGTGTCTCGACTATCGGGTACGCCTCCTTCGACCTTCCACAACCGAGCGGCATTCGGTCGTGGGTCCGGTCGCTGACCGACCGCTTCGCGTGGATTCCCGAACCCAGTTGGGTGTCTGCTCCGCCTCACAGCGACGAGGACACCCCAACTGACGCGGCGAAAATCAACAGACTCGTCCGCGAGGCCGCCCGGTCGAAGCTCACGCTTCCGTGTGAGATATCGAGCGCCGAGCGGGCGCTTGTCGTCCTCTCGGGGCCCTCGAAGACACTCTCCAGACAGGGGTTCGAAGGCGGCCGCTACTGGCTCGAAAAAGAGGCTGACATCGTCGACGTGATGGCCGGAGACGAACTGAACGAGCGAGCGACGGCGCTCACGGCCGTGGTTCTGCTGTCGAACGTGACCGACGTCGACCGAATCGCGGAGATTCAGGAGACAGCGGTCGAGCACCAACAATCCCTGCGTACCGACGGGAAACAGTACGGTACGGCACGCTCCGAATGAACACCCCTGTCGACGACGACTGGCAACAGACGCCTGCGTGGGTTCCATCCCGCGTCGCCGCCACCGTCCGAGCCATGCGTGTCGACCTGCACTGGTTGCACGCGAACTGGATGGAAGTGGCGTTCGCTCGGGACCGAGACGGAAATCACTCGGTGGTCGAAAACTGGAACGCACAGTCCAGTCGAAAACGCTGGGGATACCGCCTGTGGGCAGTACTCGGCGCACTGCTCCTCGCCGTGGTGTACCCGCTTTTCGTCGTGGGTCTCGCGACCAGATTTTATGCCCACCGTATCGACCGTCTGACGGCAGGACTCGGATTCGTGGGCGTTGCACTCCTCTCGGCGCTCGTCTGGGGTGTGCTCACCGCCGCGACGTACGTCTCGTCTATCGCCTTCGAGGGGTTCGTCGCAGTCGGTGCCGCGGGCGTCGTCGCGACTGTCGCGGCCGTGCTCGCACTGCTTTTCACCCAGCGAGGCGGGCGAAAGACCACAGTCGGGCTTGCCTATCCATTGGGTGTCACCGCGCTGTTTCTCCCCCCGGTCGTCGCATCGCTCTACTCACCGACGCTGGCGTCGGTCGTGTTCCCGAGTTCGACGTCGCTGGCGATTTGGCTGTTGGACAACGTGCTCGACGTCGCCGGTATCGCCGCGTTCATCCGCAACACGTTCGAACTGCAGGGATTCGCGTACGTCGGTATGTGGTTCGTTCTCGCCATTCCGACGGGATGGGCACTCGGGCTACTCACCACGCTCGTCGACCGTGTCCGCACGCCTGATGACCCGGACCTCGACGAGCGAGGATCGAAGCTGTACAGGTAACCGAGACTCGCCGTCTCGGTTCTGCACTTCGGTCCTTCGCCGTCGTCGCTTAAGTGATGGCTGTTAGCAAATGACTATGTCTTATCTCGTCGTATCTCAATATAGCGTCTGTTCGCCAGTGACGCGCGGTGGTGGACACGGGCGCTGGTGGGTACCCATGGCAACAGAAACGACGACAGAGAACAAACAGCAAGTCCTTCGGGAGTTCGAGGAGGCGTGGAACGGCAACGACCTCTCGGCGCTCGACGACCTGTACGCGGCAGACGTTCGCATCGCGACGGTCCGAACCGGGTCCGACGACACACTCGTCTCCCGGGACGACCTCAAGGAACTGTACAGCGAGTGGGACGACGCGTTCCCCGACGCGACGACCGAACTGCACGCGGTGGTCGCCGAAGACGACGCCGTGATGGTGTGGTGGTCCATCCACGGCACGCACGACGGGACGTTCCGCGGCATCGAACCGACTGGCAACCAAATCGACGTGGAGGGATTCAGCTATCGCCGATTCGACGACGGCCGTATCGCCGAGTCCAAGGACGCAGCGAGCATGACGACCCTGTTCGAGCAACTCGGGGTCGAACTGCCGGTTTGAGTGTCGAGGGGGTGGCTGCAGTCGGGGATTTTTTCAGGGTGTTGGGTGCGAGGGACGAGATTTGAACCACGGTCGCGCTGCTCGCTTCGCTCGCGTCGCTCCTTGGTTCAAATTCGTCGTCAGATTTTCACGCCTCGCTATCGCTCGGCGATGAAAATGCGGGGGACGAGATTTGAACTCGCGAACCCCTACGGGAGCGGATCTTAAGTCCGCCGCTTTTGGCCTGGCTCAGCCACCCCCGCTCAGGCTATCGTTCTCGGAGGGACAGAAAAGTGCTTTCGTTTACCAGTCGACCGACAGCGTCCCGTCGCCGTCGGGGTCCGGGGAAATCTCCTCGTCCGTCCGGCGGTCGACGACGTGGATGACACCACGGCCCTTCTTCGCCGGACAGACCTCCGCTGCGCGGATGTTCTCGTCGAGTTCGTCCTCGCCGACGAAGTACGACTTCGCACGGGCGAGTCCGGTTTCGAGGTCCATCTCCCAGTTGTCGGCGACTTCCGCACACCGCCCTGCTCCGAAGCACTTGTTCGCCTCGAAGATAATCTTGTACGGCTTCTCGTCGACCGGTGGGGCGTTTTCGTCGGTTCCGAAGTCGCTCGGCTTGGGTTGCTGGGACTCCTCGCTCATCGGCGGTGATTACGACCCAGTGAACTTTGCGCTGTCGGTCGCCCGGTGACCGCACGCCTCGGTCGGTGGGCGAACACTCTCCATGGAAATACTACTCACTGATATGGAACGTTTTGGTGGCTGAACGAAACACCGGATTTCGAACTGCCTCGAACGACCGAGCGTATCGTATTCGAGTCCAACAGAGTGCCTCCACGAGCGACCAAATCGGTAGGTTGATTTCTACTGAACGAAGTCAGCGTAACAAATTCTAACTTCAATTCTGATATTCAGAGAGATGAACTTATCACATTCCGATAATCTCGTCCACCAATGACCGACGACAGGTATCTCCACAGACGGGTGTCGTCGATTCGTGCGACCGTGCGGGCCGTGCTCGGCGCACACGCGACTGACGACGAACAGAGTACAGAAGACCTCGCTCGGGGTGATTCCGAACAGAGTACAGAAGAATCCGCTCGGGGTGATTCATCCCGCGAACCTCGGCACGACGGAGGAACGACCGCGGCTGCCGAAGCCAGACAGCGTCCCGACCGCGACGCCTCGTTGTCGCATCTCGACGATTTCTCGGACGCCATCGAGCAGTACATCGAGGGCGACCTCACAGTCCGTGTCGACGTGCCGGACGACCCGGAACTCGCACGGCACGCGCAACTCCTCAATCAACTGTTCGACGAGTGGCAAACGTCGATGCGGAACGTCGACGCTTTCGCAGACCAGGTCGCCTCGTCGACAGCGATTGTCTCGAACGCCGTCGGCGACAGCCGCGGAGAGAGTCGCGCCGTCGCGGAGTCGGTCGACGACATCGCCGACGGTGCGACGCGGCAAAGCGAGAGCGTCGAAGAGGTCGCCGACGAGATGCGGAACCTCTCGGCGACAATCGAAGAGGTCGCGGCGTCGGCAGACGAAATCAGGCAGTCGACCGACGAAGCTGTCGCACGCGGCAGCGAGGGGAAACGCGCCGCCGAGGAGGCAATCCGCGAACTCGATGTTATCAGCGAACAGACCAGCGCGACGGTCTCCCGCGTCCGGGAACTCGACGAGCGAATCGACGAGATAACCGGTATCGCGGCGAAGATATCGGACATCGCGGAACAGACCAACATCCTCGCACTCAACGCCTCCATCGAGGCCGCACGCGCCGGTGAGGCGGGCGAGGGCTTCGCGGTCGTCGCCGAGGAGGTCAAGTCGCTCGCGGAGGAGACGCAGGCCGCGACCGAGGATATCGAAACGACCATCGAGGCGGTTCGAGCGCAGTCCGACGAGACGGTCGACGACATCACCGACACGAACGACCGACTCGAAGAGGGAAGCGAGACCATTCAAGACGCGCTCTCGGCTCTCGACGGTGTCGTCGAAGACCTCGAAGAGACGAACACCAGCCTCCACGAAATTAGCGATGCGACCGACTCGCAGGCGGCGACGTCACAGGAGGTCGTGAGCCAGGCCGACGAGGTCGGGAGCATCAGCGACGAGACCGCGACACTGGCGTCTGACGTGGCCGGCTCGGCTCGCCGACAGACGGTGTCGCTGTCCGAGGCGATGACGAAGATAAACACGCTCTCGGAGCAGGCAGACGACCTGCAAGCGTCAATCGACGACTACCGACTCCACTCGGCGACCGAGTCGGGACAAACTGTCGTCCAGTTCTGGCACGGGATGACCGGCGACACGGCGCTGGTTCTGGAGTCGCTCGTCGACGAGTTCAACGCCACTCACGACGGTGTCCGCGTCGAAACCGCCGCGAAAGGGAGCTATCGCGGGACGTTCGACGCGACGATGGCTGCCGCGCAGTCGGGAACGCCTCCGACAATCGCCCAACTCTACGAGGTCGGCACACAGCGGGCGCTCGACAGTGAGGCGTTTACGCCGGTCGAGTCAGTGCTTCCCGACACCTCGTTGGTGTCGTCTCTCGTCCCCGAACTCGCGAACTACTACCGACAGGACGGGACGCTCTGGTCGATGCCGTTCAATTCCTCGAATCCCGTCCTCTACTACAACGCCGACGCGTTCGACCGCGCCGGTCTCGACCCGGACGACCCACCAGAGACGTTCGATTCGGTGACGAAGGCGGCGGCGACAGTGAAGACGAACACGAACGCCGAGTACGGCGCGACGTGGGCGAACTACAGTTGGTTCGTCGAACAGTGGTTCGCTGCGGCGGGCGCGTGTCTCTTCGACGCCGACAACGGCCGAAACGGGACGGCGCGCACGCCCCATCTCGACGGCGAGGTCGCGAGAAGCGTGTTCGGATGGTGGCGCGACCTCGAACAGAACGACCTCCTGTACAATCCCGGCGTCGAAGCCAGGGGTGCCGCGAGAGAAGCGTTCCTCGACGGCCGTGCTGCGATGCTCGTCGACTCCAGTTCGAGCGCCATGTCCATCGTTCAGGGGGCCGAAGAGCGGGGCTTTACGACCAAGGTCGGAAAGTTCCCCGCGCCCGACTCGCGTGCGGGCGTCGTCGTCGGTGGTGCCTCGCTGTGGGTCGCAGACGAAGCCACAGACCAACAGCAGGCTGCCGCAGGCGAGTTCATCACGTGGTTGACCCAGCCCGAGCAACAACAGCAGTGGCACCAACACACCGGCTACTTCCCGGTTCACCGCCAGACGGAACAGCGTCTTCAGGACGTCGGCTGGTTCGACGAGCGACCCGGATTCGAAGTCGCGTTCGAACAACTGGCCGAGAGCGAAGATACGCCGGCGACTCGCGGCGCTCGTATCGGGCCGTTCACGACAGTTCGAACCATCGTCTCCGAAGGTCTCTCGGAACTGTTCGACGGTCGCGACCTCGACGCTGTCCTCGAGGCGATGGACGACCAGATAACGACTCGGCTTCGGGAGTACGAGTCGTCGAGCGAACACTGAACTCGTCGCCGACTCGCTTTTGGTCGCGTTCCCCGGTGCTCCTATCCGCGTTGCGGCCCTACGTTCGATGATGGGCCAGCCCCACCGCTCGCGCTTCTGTGACCGCTTTCGCGCCGCCTCCGCGAGCGAACGGAGACAGTTCGTCGCCGACCTCTGGGACGCTCGCGGTTGGGAGACGACTATCGAAGCCGACCTCGTCGTCGCTCGCCGGGGCAACGAGACGGTGCGGATTGCGGCCGAGAGCGGTCCATTCGGTGTTTCTCGGTTCTCACAGCTCTCACGTCTCCCTCGACTCTCCCGATTCTCATACCCCTCCCGCCTCCCTCGACTTCGCCGCCTTTCACGTTTCTCCCCTCTCTCTGGCCCACCCCAAACCGCCGACGTGGTCGTCACGCTCGACGACGCCGAATCCACAGCCGCTCGTTGCATCTCACCCGGCGACCTGTACGAGATTGCCCGATACGGCATTCCCGAAGCGGACAGCAACGACCTCTTTCAGACTCACTTCGGCGATGCCCTCGACGACCCCGCACCAGAACTCCCTCGAATCCAGCGCACACCCTCATCGACGGCGACGGCGCTCGGTCTCGTCGTCGCACTCGCGGTCCTGCTCGCCGTCGTCGGCCTTCCTGGGTCGCCGCTGGCGCTCGATTCCCAAACAGGCGAGACGCGACAGTCACCCACGGCGGGGACTCCTGAAGCGACACCCACGCCGGAACCGCGGGTGGTCGCCCCCGGTGTGACCTCGGCAGGCATTCAGAACGCCTCGGTTCTCGCGGCAGCACACCGCGACGCGGTGACGAATCACTCCTACGAGTGGACCCTCGGCTATCGAGAGTCGATTGCGGGTGACGAGACCGGCCGCGAAGTCGAAGTCGTTCGCGTCGAGCGTCCGCACGTGTACTCCGTCGAAACCCAGCGTGCCGGGCGACTTCGGGCGTATCCCCGCCCGACCTCGTCTGAAGATAGCTTCGCCGACGGGACGTACCGATACAGTCGGCGACCGATGGAGCCCGACGGGTTCGCGGTTCGCGTCATCGACCCCGACGTTCTGGATGGTCCGGGGCGACAGGCGACGCGGGCAGAACGGTACGTCGAGTGGTATCTCTCGACTGGCGACTCTCGCGTCGTGAACACGACGAGCGACGGTGGGATGCGAGTCTATCGCGTCGTCGGTCGTGGCACCGACTTCCCTCGCTCTCGGCAGTACGAGGTCGTTGCGTTGGTCGAAGAAGACGGGTTCGTTCGGTCGCTGACAGTGACCTACGAGACGCGCGATGGTCTCGGGATCACCGTCTGGTTCGAGTACGACGACGTCGACGAGACGAGAATCGAGACACCGCCGTGGGTGTCTCCAATCGGTCGGTCGACGCCCGCGACAGTCGCGTTACTGTTCGATGTCGACTGATTCGAGGACGACGTCGGACACCGGCTTGTCGTTGCTGTCGGTCGGAACCGAACCGATGTCTTCGACGACGTCCATCCCGTCTGTGACCTTTCCGAAGACGGCGTGTTTGCCGTCGAGGTGCGGCTGGGCGTCGAGCGTGATGAAGAACTGCGAGCCGTTCGTGTTGGGGCCGCGGTTCGCCATCGACAGGACACCGGGGCCGTCGTGGCTGAGGTCAGAGTGGAACTCGTCGTCGAACGTGTAGCCGGGGCCGCCGCGGCCGGTTCCGGTCGGGTCCCCACCCTGAATCATGAAGTTGTCGATGATTCGGTGGAAGAGGATGTCCTCGTAGAGCGGCTCGCCCTCTTTCGTCTCGTCGGTCTCGGGGTGGACCCACGTCTTCTCGCCTGTGGCGAGGCCGACGAAGTTCTCGACCGTGTTCGGAACCTTGTCTTCGAACAGTTCGACCGTGATATCGCCCTTGTTCGTGTGGAGCGTGGCGGTTGGGTTGTCGCTCATGGTTCCACCGTCGGGCGGACGGGTGAAAACCGTGCCGCCTCACACTCTGGTGGGACGACCGATAGAACTAATTGTCATTCGACAACGACTATCACGGGATGGGTTATCAACGAATTGTGATTTCTTTCGGCAGCGCGATGCTGTCGGCGCTCCGGCGACTCTCGGAGCTCGCAAACACCTACTTCGTCGGCCTCGTGCTCGTCGCGTCGGCGACCGCACTGGTTCGACCCGGGGCGTACACGTGGATTGCACCGTACATCTCACCGCTTCTCGGTGTCATCATGCTCGGTATGGGGCTGACGCTCCAGCCCGCCGATTTCCGGCGACTCGCCGAGCGCCCCCGCGACGTTGCCATCGGTGCTGTCGCGCAGTGGGTCGTCATGCCCGTGGCCGCCTACGCGCTCACTATCGCCCTCTCGCTCCCGCCGGAACTCGCCATCGGCGTCGTGCTCGTCGGTGCAGCACCCGGTGGTACCGCGTCGAACGTTATGGCGTATCTCGGAAAGGGGGACGTTGCGCTCTCGGTGGCTATTACGACTGTGACGACGCTGGCCGCGCCGCTCGTCATGCCTGCGTGGGTCGTCGTGCTCGCCGGAGAACAGCTACAGGTCGGATTTATGGACCTGTTCGTCAACATCCTCCAAATCGTCTTCATCCCCGTCGTGTTCGGCTTCAGCCTCCGCCTCGCGCTCGATAGGTTCGCGCCCTCGGTTGCCGAGGTCGGCCTCGACGTGTTCCCGCTCGTCTCGGTCGTGACTATCGTCGCCATCGTCGCGGCGGTTGTCGGCCTCAACGTGGACACCATCCTCGGCGCGGGCGTCGCAGCCATCTCAGCCGTCGTCCTGCACAATGCCATCGGTCTCGGAACGGGGTACGGAACGGGGCGGCTCGCCGGGATGTCACCCGACCGCGTTCGGACGACGACGTTCGAAGTCGGCCTGCAGAACAGCGGGCTGGCGGCCGCACTCGCACTGTCGTTTTTCTCACCGGTGGCGGCGCTCCCGCCCGCGCTCTTCAGCGTCTGGCACAACATCACCGGGCCGCTCTTGGCGAGTTACTTCTCCCGCAGCGAGAGCGCTGCTGTCGGTGCCGCGCCTGCTGACGACTGATATTCCGAAGCGGTTCCCGACCGATATCGGGCAGTCACTCTCGACCGATATCCGACAGCGGTTCTCGGCCACGTCCTTCCCCATTCTGTCGCCCCCTAACTACAAGACGACACACTGCGATGCGTCGAATATGCACTCTGCGGAGACCGTGACGCTCGCCCGGCTCCCCTCCGGCGTCCCGGTACAGACGACGGTTCACACTTACGAGCCAGCCGACGGCGCGGACGGGCCGACGCTGTACGTGCAAGCCGCCCAGCACGGCCGCGAGATAAACGGCACCGAGGTCCTTCGACGACTGCACAGCCAACTCGAACGCGCCGACCTCACGGGTCGCATCGTCGCAGTCCCGGTCGCCGACCCGCTCACGTTCGACCGCGTCTCGTACGCGACGCCGGAAGCACTCGATTCCGTCAACTCGAACATGAACCGCGTCTGGCCCGGTGACGCCGACGGCACGCTCCACGAACGCATGGCAGCCAAACTCTGGGAGTTCGCCGGGAGCGCCGACGCTATCGTCGACCTTCACACCGGAAGCCCGGACATGCTCACGCACACGGTCTACCGCAAGCACGACGACCAGTCACGAGAACTCGCCGAGGCCTTCGGTGTCGACCTCCTGCTCGCGGAGGCTGCGGGCGAAGACGCCGAAGAGGAGTGGTCCGAACGCAACTTCGGCGGGAAACTCCGCGTCGCGGCGACCGACGCCGGAATCCCCTCTATCACGCCGGAACTCGCCCACAACAAGCAACTCGTCGAACCCGCTATCGTCGCGGGCGTCGAGGGCGTACTCAACGTCGCCCGAGACATGGGTATCCTCGGCGGCGCGGTCGAACCGTGGGACGGCCAGACCTACCGGAATCACCTCGGTCGTGTCACCGCCGAAACCTCCGGGCTGTTCGTCGCGCGCGAAGACCTCCAACTGGGCCGCGAGGTCCGCCCCGGCGACCACCTCGGCTGGGTGTACGACCCGACGACGTACAACGTGCTCCAGGAAGTCGAAGCCGAGCGTGCCGGTGTCGTCTACTCTATCACCCGCGAAGCGACCGTGACGGCCGGAAAGACACTCGTCGGCGTCGCGCTCCCGCTTGACGACGGTCTCGACGAAGACGACCCCTTCGAAGACAGCGACGACGCGTTCGAAATATAGATTCGCCCACTTCTCGCGGTGGATTTCCCACGTTCTCTCCCGGTCGGCGGTTCGTCTCTCCTGCCAATCCGTAGTAAATAATTACTATCTCCGCCTACATTTAACAATGTCTTATGTTACCACTTCAACTGGGCGTCTCGCTCGACCCCCAGCAGTACGTCCCGCAACTCGTCAGTGCAGCCACGGCGGTCCTGTTGTTCGTCGTCGTGTTCGCCGTCATCTACCTCCTCGGGAAGTCCTTCATGACCCGGGCGGTCGAAGAGGGCCTCAGACGCCGCGGCTTCGACGAGACGTTTATCGGACTCGCGGTGAGTACCACGGTGGTCGTCACCGCTGTCGTCGCAGTCGCGCTGGCCGCGACAGTCGCTGGCTTCGGCGTCGTGCTCGCGGCGTTCGCGACGTTGGGTGGTGCCCTCGCCCTCGCGGTCGGCTTCGCCGCACAGGACCTCATCGCGAACTTCGTCGCCGGGGTGTTCATCATCCAAGACGAGCCGTTCACCGTCGGCGACTGGATCGAGTGGGACGGAAACAGTGGAGTGGTTCGTGAGATTCAACTGCGGGTGACGAAGTTGGACACCTTCGACAACGAACTGGTGACCGTCCCGAACAGCGACCTCGCGAACGCGGCAGTGGTCAACAACGTGGCGAACGACCAGCGCCGGGTGTCGGTCGGCTTCGGAATCGGATACGACGACGATATCGGGCAGGCGCGCGACGCCATCGTCGACGTCGGGTCGCAAATCGAGGGCGTCCTCGACGACCCCGAACCGACGGCCCCCGTCACGGAACTGGGTGACTCGGCGGTCGTCCTCTCGGGCCGAATCTGGATTGACCCGAACGCGAGCAGTTACGGCGCGGTGCGCGCGAAATTCGTCGAGGCGGTCAAAGAGCGGTTCGACGCCGAGGGAATCGACATGCCGTACCCCAACACCGAACTCTCGGGCGGCCTCGAAGTCACGAATATCGACGGGGCGGCGGGGGCGACGAGCGACTGAGCGTTCGTCTATCGACCGGCCCGTAGGTTGCCGTGACTCGCCACTCCAAAATGTGAGTCAGAAAACATTTATTGGGCGTGGGACGAGTCGTCCCATGCAACGGCGTTCGTTTCTCGCTGCGGTTGGATTAGGAACAGTTGGGTCACTCGCTGGCTGCGCTGCCCCGTATGCAGTTCCCCGGAGTCGGTTCGATTCCGACGTAGACTGTCCCGCTGGCGTCGCCTTGTGCTATCACGAGGTCGGCGACGAGGCGGTATTTCTGGCCCCGAAACGCGAGCGTGTCGAGATGGGTGGGTCTGCAGGGTTCGTTCTCGTAAACCGTCAGTCGTCATCGCTTCTCATCGCCCCGGACCACTGGCGACTCCGAAAAAAGGAGGACGATGACTGGGTCACGATTCCTCGGGACCCGTTTGTCGATGTCGGGCAGTCGGTTCCGCCGTACGGGACCGCCGAGTGGACGGTCCCCGTCACAGCAGACGACTCAGTGCCGACAGAAGACTCTGATACTGACTGGGTTGCCACGGAGACCGAGTTTTCTCCCGGTCGCTACTGCTTCGAACTCGTGGGTGTTCCCGTCCCGGAAGCCGGTGAGCGGTCGCTCGGTGCGCTGTTCGACGTGGTCGAACCGCAGTGAGACTTAGTGGGTGACGCATTCGCCGCTGGTTTGGTGCACTGACGTACCACTGCTCGCGGAGGTGGGGTGGTCTGCTCGGACGTGCTGCAGAAAAAGCGGTCGTAGGGTCGAACTTCAGAACGCGCGCAGGTCTTCGAGCACGTCGGCCGCAGCGCCGGAGTCGATTGCCTCGCGGGCCATCTCCAGTCCTTCGTCGATGGAGTCGGCGTCTTCGCGGGCGTAGATGCGCAGTGCGGCGTTGAGGGCGACGGCGTCGGCAAAGCGGTCCTCGCGCTCGCCGGAGAGGACGGATTCCGTAATCTCAGCGGAGTCGCCCGCAACGTCGTCTTCGTCTACTCCGAGGTCGTCGTACTCGAAGTCCATGCCGTACTCGGCCGTCTCGATTTCGAAGTCGTCGAACTCGCCGTCGGTCCACTCTGCGACCTTCGTGTATCCGGGGCGGATGTCGTCGTAGCCTTCCATGCCCTGGAACATGACGACGCGCTGGAGGTCGTGGTGCTCGCTCGCCTCGAAGGTGTTCACCATCTTCTTCGCGAACGCGAGGTGGTAGAACGACCCGAGGTGCGTCGAGGCGTTCGCCGGGTTGGCGATGGTCTCGATGGTGTTGACGAAGGTGCGGACGCCCATGTTGTCGCGGCGCTCCCACAGGTCGTGGATGGCGGGGTTGAACGCTGGCTGGTAGTAGAAGCCGAAGCCGGTGTCGTCCACCATGTCGGCGGACTCGTCGGGGTCGAGTTCCGTTCGGACGCCGAGTTCGTCGAGGACGTGCTTGTAGGCGTCCTGCTTCTGCGTCGGGACGCGGTCGCCGGAGTGGACGACGACCGGCGTTCCGGCCGCAGCGGCGGTGACACCGGCTGCGACACCGAGAATTGCCGTCTTGCCCTTGCCGTCGTAGTTCGCGCCGCAGTCGACGGGGTCGACCTTCGGTTCGGCGTACTGGACGTGCTCGGCCATCACGTCGGTGTAGGCGGCGAGTTCCTCGGCGTTGTTGTGTTTCCAGCGGTTCGCGAGCCAGAACGCACCGAGCGTCGTGTGGTCGGGTTCGTCGGCGAGGATGCGGCGCATCGCCTCCATCGCCTGCGCCCGCGTCATGTCCTCGGCGGATTTGGTCCCGGTGCCGACGACTTCGGTCATCAGACGTTTCAGCGGCCACTCTCCGAACTCGGTGTCGGCTGCTGCCATAGTCGAGAGTTCGGCCGAACGCGCAAAAAACGTCCTGTTCGGTCCCGCGATTCGAGGAGCATCTTTCCGGTCGTCCCGATGTGTCGCGTCCGTCCGAAAGCGATACGCCCCCCGACTTCTAAGCCCGGGCAATGAGCGCCCTCTCGGACGACTGGCGAGCGGACCTCGACGAGGTCGACGCCGCACTCATCGACGACTACCAGAGTGGCTTCCCGGTCGAAGCGAACCCGTTCCGCGCTGTCGCCGCGGACCTCGGCATCGACGAAGCCGACGCCCTCGACCGCGTCCGTCGCCTCCGCGAACAGGGTATCTTCCGGCGATTCGGTGCCGTCCTCAACCCACCAGTCATCGGGAGTTCGACTCTCGCTGCCGTCTCGGCACCCGAAGACAGATTCGACGAGGTCGCCGAGGTCATCAACGGCTACCGGCAAGTGAACCACAACTACCGCCGCGACCACGAGTGGAACATGTGGTTCGTCGTCACCGCCGGGTCGCGGGAGACCCGCGACCGCATCCTCTCGGAAATCGAGGAACGAACCGGCTGTGAGGTTCTCACCCTCCCGATGCTCACGGACTACTACATCGACCTCGAATTCCCCGTGATGAACGAGGACCGATTCGCCCGCGAGAGCCTCGAACAGACGGCCGTGAGCGCGACTCGCATCTCCGAGAACGCGACGGGCGACCTCTCGGACCTCGACGCTCGCCTCCTCGTGGAGATTCAAGACGGCTTCCCGCTGTCGGAGACGCCCTACGCAGACGTCGCCGAGCGCATCGACGCCGACACCGACGAGGTCGTCGCGGCCATCGAACGCCTCGTCGACGACGGCTGTATCAAGCGCATCGGCTGTATCGTCAACCACGTCGTCACCGGGTTCAGAAACAACTGCATGGTCGTCTGGGACGTGCCGGACGACGAACTCGACGCCCGCGGTGAGGAGGTCGGAAGCCTCCCGTACGTTACGCTCTGTTATCACCGCCCGCGACGACCCGAGCAGGACTGGCCGTACAACCTCTTTACCATGATTCACGGCCGCGAGGCCGACGCCGTGGACGCGAAAATCGACGAACTCGCCGCCGACTACCTGCCGTTCGACCACGAGCGACTCTACTCGACGGAGACGCTGAAACAGACCGGCGCACAGTACGAAGCACTCGTGAGTTCGGACGACTGAAGAAGCACTTTCGAGACCACCCCCACTGCGATTCCCCGGGCTACCGCGACGAGAACCGCGACAATAACTGGATGCCAGCGAGCGCGCCGCGCTTGGCGAGATAGCCGCTCTTGAGTGCGCCAATCTTGGCGTAGTAGCCCGATTTGAAGGCTCCCTTCTTCGCGAGAATCGCACTGACGAGCGCCCCCTGTTTCGCGTAGTACGCCGACTTCCGGCCCGCCGCGCCGACGTAGTGTTTCGTACTCGTCGGAATCGGCGTTCGTCGGCCCTGCACCGCCGTCGAACCGTTGCGAATCGCGTCGAGGATGTGGTCGGCCGTGAGCGACGCGCGCGACACGTCCGGAATCTCTATCTCGGTGTACGCGCGGCCGACGTACCCGACCTTGTGGGCGTCGCTCCCGGCGACACCCGGATAGTTGCGCTCACGCGCGAACCGTCGGCCGCGGCGGTTCTTGTACCCCGTAAAGAGCCACGAGTTGTAGGTCTCGATGGCGTCGAACGCGTCGCCGTCGGCGGTCTCGTCGTAGCGCGCGAGTCGCTTGCGACGGACGCCGTGACGACTTCGCTGGAAGGGGTGCGGGACGATGGCGACGCCGCCGCGGTCGCGAATCCACTGCGCAGTCTCGTCGAGGGGTTGTCGACGCGGCGGAAGCTCTTCGACACCCAGGGCCAGGAGGTGGCCGTCGGCTGTCGAAACCTCGACGCCGGGGATACCGACGAGGCCGTACATCGGCGCGAGTTGCGCCGCCCGGATGGACTCGTGGATGACGTCGTGGTCGGTGATGACGACGGCGTCGAGGCCGATTTCTGCGGCCTGCTCCAAGATGAGTTCCACCGGGTCCTCGGCGTCGTAGGAGCCTTCTGAGTGGACGTGGGGGTCAATTCGGACGGTCAGCGAAGACACACCTGTTGCTATGAAGTACGGGACGAAAAATGCATGCCCGACTCGTGCTAGCGTTTAGCTACATGTTTTCGAACGGGATTTTGGGGACTGCGCCCGCGAGACGCGCAAATACGGTGCTCTCCGATAATTGACAGCCACATTACGGTAATTCCGTTCAGCGAAGATTTAGGAAATCCCATGCCGTTCGCTAGCATATGTCTTCGCAAGACCGCTTCGTCCCGGCCGTCGAGCGCGACGACCTCCGCGAGACGGGCCGAAAACTCGTCTCGGTCGACGGGCGAGCAGTCGCCCTCTTCGACCACGAAGGAACCGTTCGCGCCGTCGATAATGCGTGTCCCCACATGGGGTTTCCGCTCATCGAGGGGACCGTCGACGAGGGCGTCTTGACGTGTCACTGGCACCACGCTCGGTTCGAACTCGAATGCGGCGACACGTTCGACCCGTGGGCCGACGACGTGCTCACGTATCCCGTCGAAGTCCGCGACGGGACCGTCTACGTCGACCCACATCCCGAACCGGACGAGCCGCCGGAGGTCCACTGGGCGACCCGGCTCGAAGACGGCCTCGAACAGAACCTTCGTCTCGTCGTCGCCAAGTCCGTCATCGGCCTCGTGGATGCCGACGTGGACGTGACGACGCCGCTCGAAACGGGCATCGAGTTCGGGTGTCGGTACCGACGCGACGGGTGGGGGCCCGGTCTCACTATCCTGACGGCGATGGCGAACGTGGTTCCGGACCTCGGCCCCGAAGACCGAAAGCGCGCGCTCTATCAGGGACTGGTGCAGGTCGGAAGCGACGTTTCGGGCGAACCGCCGCAGTTCGAACAGCAGACGCTCGGCGCGACGGAGACCGACTTCGGCCGCTTGCTCTCGTGGTTCCGCGAGAACGTCGAAGTCCGCGACCCCAACGGGGCCGAACGCGTCCTCCGAACCGCTATCGAAGCCGGGTACGACGACGCCGACCTCGCGCGGATGCTCGCCACAGCAGCGACCGACCACCGCTACGTCCAGACCGGGCACGTCCTCGACTACGTCAACAAGGCGTTCGAGGCACTGGACCACGTCGGCTGGGACCACGCCGACACCGTCCTCCCGAGTCTGGTTCGCGGCCTCACGACCGCCGAGCGAAGCGAAGAGACCTCGTCGTGGCGGCGGCCAATCGACCTCACAGGCCTCCTCGACGACACGTTCGACGACCTCGACCAGCACGTCGAGGCGGGTACCGGAAAATCGTGGACGCGGCCCGAAGGGATGGTCGAGACGCTCCTCTCGGACGACCCACACCAAATCGTGGAGACGCTGGTCGAGGCGATTCGAGCCGGTGCGACGCCCGAGGAACTCGCCGACAGCGTCGCGCTCGCGGCGGGGACGCGCGTCGCCCAGTTCTCGACCGCGAACGAGTTCAACGACTGGAACACGGTCCACCACACCTTCACCTACGCCAACGCAGTCCATCGACTGACCGAGCGAACCGACGCGACGGAATTCTATCGCGGCGTGTTCGACGCGGCCGTCAACGTCTATCTCGACCGTTTCCTGAACACTCCGCCTGCGCCCCTCCCCGAGACGAACGCCGACGCGAACCCGGACGTCGAACTCGACACGCTCTCGGAGACGATGGACGCAGAAGGTCGCGTGAACGACGCTGGCCGCGCCGCGGCGCACTTCCTCGACGGGGGCGGCGACCCAGAGCGGCTCAGGCGAGAACTCGGTTCCGCACTTCTCCGCGAGGATGCTGGATTCCACACGTATCAGGCGCTCGAAGCAGGATTCGCGCAGGCAGAACACCGGCCGCCGGAAGAAGCGCGAACACTCTCTGTCGCGGTCGCGCGCTACCTCGCTGCACACGCGCCCACCCGCCGCGAGCGCGAACAGACGTACACCATCGCCGCCCGTCTCCGGCGCGGCGAGAAGATACACGAGTGAGTCGGTGGGCTGCGAGCGTCACGACACCAGTGAATGGGAGGACGCGAGCGTTACCGACTACAGATGCGCTCGCCGGCCTCGATACCGCTCCACAGCGCCGCGTGAACGCGCCCTTCGCCGACCGTCCAGTCGCCGGCGAAGTACAGTCCGTCCGGCTCTCCGCGCCGGATGACCTCTCGGTTGGCGACGCCATCTGGAAGCGCGTAGCGCCACCCTTGGTCGTCTACCCAGTCGGGGTCTCGAAGGCGGTCGTCGTCGACCAGCGTTGCCACCTTGTCGGCGACCACGTCTGCGACTTCGTCCAGTGGGTCGTCGTAGTGGGCGGCCGACCACTCGGGACTCAGTTGGACGACGAGCAGGCTCTCGCCGCCCGGGACGTGGCCGTCTTTGCACTCCTCGCGGGCGAGCCAGCCCACGTCGTGTTCCTTGTCGGTGTTGACGAGCGCGTACCACGGGGTGTCGAGTTCGAACGGGTAGTGGAGCATCACCGACCGAATCGTCCGGTATTCGACGCTTCCGATGGCCTCTCGGAGGGACATCATGCAGTGGTCACCCCATCCCATCTCGGTGAGGAGCGACGCCGTCTGCGGTGCTGGCGGCGTCAAGACGACGTCGTCGTAGGGGCCGTGTCGGGCACCCTCACTGTCGACGACGGACCAGTATTTGGTATCGGGGTTGTGGTCGATTGCGGACACCTTTGTCTGGCGCTCGACGGTGGCGTCGGTCTCGTCGAGGAGTCGCTTTGCGAGTTGGGTGATTCCCTCGGTCCACGTCCACTTGTATTGGTCTCGGTCGTCGCCCGCGGAGACGACACCGTCGGCGTCGAACGTCCAGATGGGTTCGTCGATGTCGACTAGCCCGTCCTCACCGAGACTTCGAATCAATCGCTCTGTTCGGTGGTCGTACTCTTTCACGTAGTTCGCCCCGTGGTCGTACAGACACCCGTTCTTTCGCCGGGTCGCTGCGCGTCCGCACACCCCTCTGCTCTTTTCGAGAATAGTCACGGTCGCGTTCGAGTCACGGAGGGCATATGCGGCACCAGCCCCGGCGGCACCTGCGCCGACGATACACACGTCGCGGGTCATGGTTCGCCCCCACGTGTGAGTCCAGCCAACATCGAATACATCTGTGGTGTCGAGGGGCTAAAAGACTCGTACCGCGGCGAGCGAGGTGTTTACTACAGGATGGGAAAACAATTCACCCTTCGGCCCCTCTCATCAGATATGTACGACTCGGTCATCTTCGACCACGACGGTGTCCTCACCACACTGGTCGACCTCTCGGTTCTCCAAGACGCCGTGTGGGAGACCTTCGCCGAACTCGGCGTGTCCGACCCCGACCCGGACCACGTCGAGCGGATGGTCATCCACGTGCAACCGGACGACGTACACACCGTCGCCGGAGCCTACGACCTCGACCCCGAGACACTGTTTCGAACCCGCGACGAAATCGCCTCGTCGCTACAGCGCGACGCCGTCGTCGACGGCCGAAAGGTCCCCTACGACGACTTTGACGCGATTCGGCACATCGACGCGCCCATGGGAATCGTCTCGTCGAACCAACAGGCGACGATAGACTACGTCCTCGAACATCTCGACGCGGGACACCTCTTCGGCACCGCCTACGGCCGCGAACCAGCCATTCGGAGTCTTCACCGAAAGAAACCGGCGACCTACTATCTCGAACAGGCGATGGCCGACCTCGGCGTCGACTCGCCGCTGTTCGTCGGCGACAGTGACAGCGATATGGCGGCTGCGGAGTCTGCTGGCGTCGATTCGGCGTTCATCCGTCGCCCGCACCGTAAGGACCACACGCCGTCGCCCGACCCGACACACGAAATTTCGGGGCTCGACGACTTGCTCTCGCTCGACGGTGTTCCGGTCGCAGACGGCGGGGTGTCCGAATGACGACCGTCCCTCGCGTCGGACTCGGGACGATGGGGCTCGACACCCCTGCGGAGGCGAACGCGGTCACGACAGCACTGGAGATGGGCTACCGCCACGTCGACACCGCACAGATTTACGAGAACGAAGCGGTCGTCGGGGACGCCGTCGCCGCCGCCGACGTCGCCCGGGACGAGGTGTTTCTCGCCACCAAAGTCTGGGCCGACAGCCTCGGATACGACGACGCAATTCGAACCACGCGCGAGAGCCTCGACCGTCTCGGAACTGACTTCGTCGACCTGCTGTACGTCCACCGTCCGAGAGAGACCTACGACCCGCCAGAGACGCTCCGGGCGTTCGACGACCTCGTCGACGACGGTCTCGCCCGTGGCGTCGGCGTGAGCAATTTCACCGTTCCCGAACTCGACGACGCGCTGGACCTGCTGGATGCACCGCTCGTTGCACACCAAACCGAGTATCACCCGCTGTTCCAGCGCCCCGCCCTCCTCGACCACGCCGACGAACACGGCTACGATGTGGTCGCGTACTCGCCGCTGGCCGGTGGTCGAGTTCGCGAGGTGGACGAAGTGGTCGAGGTCGCCGAAAAACACGATACGACACCGGAGTCGGTGAGTATCGCATGGCTCGTTGCAAAAGGCGTGTGTGCCATTCCGAAGGCGTCGAGTGAAACCCACCTCCGTGCGAACCTGCGTGCTGCCGACCTCGAACTCGACGCCGAGGATGTCGTCGCCATCGACAGTGTCGAGAGAGAGGTCGAACTGTACCCCGAATGAACGCCACGGGCCGCTGACACGCCACAACGTCTCAATTCCGTCACTTGTCCCGGAACGATTATAATTAGACGGGCGGTGTGTCCCAACATGCGGATTCCTAGTGGGGTAAGCGGGTTCGACCAACTCATCCAAGGAGGCTTTCTTCCTCGGCGGCTGTACGTCTTGAGCGGCCCGCCGGGGAGCGGCAAGACGACATTCACGGCACAGTTCATGGCCGAAGGGCTTCGAAACGGCGAGCAGTGTATGTACATCACCATGCACGAGACCGAAGAGGAACTCATCAACGACATGTCGAGTTTCGACTTCGGGTTCGAGACGCTCGCGAACTCCGACGGCTTCCGCTTTATCAACCTGGTCAGTCCGAAGGGCAAGCACATGCTGAACCAGTTCTCGAAGGGCGGAAGCACGTCGAGCGTCCAGAGTCTCACCGACAAAATCGTCGCGTTCGTCAACTCTCGGCAGGTAGACCGGCTCGTCATCGACTCGACGATGCTCCTTCGGCTGTTCTTCGCGAACGGGTCCGAGGAGATGACGCGCTTCCTGACGGCGCTCAAGCAGGGTGACGCGACGACGCTTCTCATCTCCGAAATGACCGACCCGTCGTCGTACTCGGACGAACACTTCCTCGCGCACGGTGTCGTCTTCTTCCACAACTACCTCGAAGCGACAGGGATGACACGCGGCATTCAGGTCATCAAGATGCGCGGGACGAACATCGACTGCGACATCCGGTCTTTGACCTTCACCGACGACGGACTCGTCGTCGACCCCCGGTCGAAGGTTGACATCTGAGGTATCATGTACGAACGGGTATTCGGTACGGATTGGCGAACAATCACGGACGAAGAGGCGGTCAGACGCATGTACGCGCTGGGCGTATCGACCGCGCTTGGACATCCAAACCGCGGCGAATTCGAGCGGCTTCGTCGACAGGCGAGCACCGCCTACGGGCGGAGCGTCTTGCAACTCGCGTTCGAGGAGGGAAAACAGCGCGTCGCGCGCAACGAAGGCGAGTACGAGACGAAACAGGAGGTCTGGGAAGCGCTCGTCGACGAGGAGACGACACCCTCCACGACGGGGCGGGCCGACGTGACGATGCGCAAGCCCACCGACAAACAGGGCGTCCCCGAAGCAGTGGGGCGGGCGGGCGTCCTCGACGGGACGTCCGACGACTTCGCCGGGCTCCGCCTTCCCGAGTTCCTCCGACGGGAGTAGGCGACGCCGCTTTCTTCTTGGCGTCCCTTGGGTCTCGTATGAGTGACGGAGAGTTTACTCTTTCAGACGCGGAGTGGCGAGAGCGCCTGTCGTCCGAAGCGTATCGGGTACTCCGAAAACAAGGGACCGAACCCCGGTTCTCCGGCGAGCACGTCGACCGGACAGCGGACGGCGTCTATCGCTGTGCCGGCTGTGGCACCGAGTTGTTCACCTCGGAGACGAAGTACCACTCCGGCTGTGGGTGGCCGAGCTTCTACGCCGCCGAGGAGTCGAACATCGAACTTCGCCGCGACACGAGCCACGGGATGGACCGGACCGAAGTAGTGTGTGCCACCTGTGACGGCCACCTCGGACACGTGTTCGACGACGGCCCGGACCCGACTGGAGAACGGTACTGTATCAACTCGGTCGCACTCGACTTCGACCCCGAATCGGACGACGACGCCGAGGAGTAATCGGCTACTAACGCCTCTCGGTGCCGGATGCGAGTCTGTTCGGAACGTCTAGCTAGCCCCTCGAATGCGGAGTGCTACCGTGAGACAGCGGATGTGGAGCTGGATTTCTGGCCGCGTTTCACCCCTTAGCCGAATAGCCAGATTCAGCCGAGTAGGACGTCTCTAACGAACGAACTGCCGTAGTAGCCGATTCGTACCAAAATGGAAACACGTCGTACCGTGAGGTATGTCTCGCGGCTACTCGACTCACAGTTCACCCCGCCACACGAGTTCACTCACACCGTACGTTCTGGTCGTTGCGGGGCTCGTCACCTTCTGTATCGCACTCTTAGGACCCATCGTCGATGTCTCGTCTGGACTGTCCATCACGAACATCGCGGCGGGGGAGATGATTGTCCTCGACGGTCGCCTGCTCGTCGTCAGCGGCGGTCTCTTGCTCATCAGCGCGATGTCGACGCTGTTCGGAGTTGCGCTGTTGCTGTTGCGGGTGGCGTGAGAACGGCAGGGAGAAGGCTTAGGGCTCGGTGAGCGGGGTTGCGAGAACCGGGACGTCGGCTTCGACGACGACGGTCCGCGAGACAGACCCGAGAATGTTGTCTTCGAACCGGGCGTGAGTCCCCATCGCGATGAGGTCGACCTCGAGTTCGGTGGCGAGGTCGAGGATTTCGTCTGCCGGGTCGCCGTGGTGCAGATGCGTTTCGACGGCTACCTCGTGGTCTTTCATGGTCGCGCTGGCGACTTCGAGGGCGGCCGACCCCTGTGCTTCGAGTTCCTCGATAACTTCGTCGCGTCGGTCGTCTGCGAGCGTCAAGAAGGCGCGTTTGTCTACGACGTACAGCAGATGGACGGTCGCGTCTCGCTCTGCGGCGAGGGTCGCGGCGTCTTCGACGATTGGTGCCATCGAGTCGCTCCCGTCGACTGGCACGAGGATGGTGTCGTACATCACGGGGTGGTTAGACCGGTGGTGATATCACCCTGTCCATCGGTTCCCGTCCGATGGGAACAAATTCACGTCAACGAACGAGATGGACTACGCCGTCTCGTCGCTGGAGTCGTAGTCAGTCGTACCCAGAACGTTCTCTCAGTCCAAGTCGTCGTCCCGCAGGACCGACTGCACGTCGACCGATTGCGGGTCGGTAATCACGGTTTCGAGTTCGTCGACGAGTGCTGTGAGTTTTTCATCGGCCGCGTCCTCTGTTGCCCCGTCGCTCTCGTTGTGACGGCCCCCGACCGAGTCGAGGTGCGAACGGAGGCGTTCGACGAGCGTCGCGGTCGCGTCGAGTTGGGCGGTCTTCCGCCGCTCCGTCGTCACGTCCTCGGCGATACCGAGTACCGCCGGGGTCGAAGCCGACTCGATATCGAACGGGAACTTCACCACTCGCTCGACGCGCTCGTCCCCGTCTTCGTCGACCACGTGTTGGTCGCTGATGTACCTCGCCACGCCCTGTTCGATGACCTGCCGGTCTTCTTCCCGGAACTTGGCGGCGGTCTCGGGGTCGTTCACGTCGGACTCCGTCTTGCCTTCGATGTCTTCGGGCGAACCACCGTACGTTTCGGCCCCGTTTTCGTTGATGAGGAGATACCGACCCTCGATGTCCTTGACGAACACGCACTGCGGGAGGTGGTCGATGACGTTCCGAAGCAGACGAGTGCTCTGGTGTGCGGACCGCTCTGCTCGGCGCTTGGCGACGACGTTTCGGATTCGGTTCGCGAGGACACCGAACCGGTCGCTCCGCCCGCCTTTTCGGAGATAGTCCGTGACGCCGGCGGAGATTGCCTTACTCGCGATTTCCTCTGACCCTCGCCCGGTAAAGAGAATAAAGGGAAGGTCGGGGTAGCGCTGCCGAACCTCGTCTAACAGTTCGAGGCCGTCGACGGCCGGCATATCGTAGTCGCTGACGACGCAGTCGACTTCGTCGAGGTGCGTCTTGGCAGCAGTCGGGTCCGTCTCGGTCTGGACTTCGAGCGGTGGTTCGGCAGTCGATTCCCGTTCCAACAGCGTCGACGTAAGCTCGGCAAATGAAGCGTCGTCGTCGACGTGGAGGACGCGAATCGGGTTCTCGCGCTGACCGGTCGTAATCGCGTGCGCGGTCCCTGCCCCTTCCCCTCGACTCATGTAGCCCGGTATGGCACTCTATTTGATAGGCATTCGGGAAATTGATAATATATTGATATTTCCGTCGCCGACCGAGTCACGTTAGGCGAGTCGCGCGAACGCGAGCGACCCACTCGTGTTCTTGATGTAGACGCGGACCGTCTGGCCTTCCTTCGCGCCGGGAACGAAGATGGTGTAGTCACCGCGCTTGGCGACGCCGTCGCCTTTGCGGCCGGTTCCGGTAATTTCGACCTCGTAGGTGCGGCCTTCTTCCACGGCCTCGCGCTGGCGCTTCTTGCTCGCACTGGAGCGCTTCTGGACGGGGCGGAAGGCACCACAGGCCTCACAGCGGAGCATGTCCACGCCGTCTTCGGTCACGAGACGCGTGTCCGGCAGGCCACACTCCGAGCAGATGACGTACTCTTCGACGTATTCGTCGATGGCCTCTTCGAAGTCGTTGATAGAGAACGACCCGCTGTAACGGGCGCGGTCGCCTTCGAGTTGGCCGCTCGTACCGAAGGTACGCTGGATGGCGCTGTGGAGGTGGGTCGGCGTCCGCGAGAGTGCGTCGGCAATCTCGCCGAGGTTGGTGAGGCGCGTGAATGCACCGTCCGTTTCGCCCGACGGGTCCGGTATCGTCAGGCGTTCCTGTTCCACGTTCCGCTCCGGAAGGATGTCGAGCGCTCGGTCGAGCGCAGTCTGGTATTCCATAGGGTGTGGAGTGACTGGCGACGTATAGACGTTCCGTGACTGCTTTGCCCATGCCGTGCCAGACGGTGTTTGGTTCGCCCTCAGTCGGACCGAAACTAGCCAGTACTCCTTCAGTGCTGGCTCTCGTTCGTACTCACATGGACTATACGTGGCAGTACTACGACCTCGTCCTCGTCGGAATTTTCGTGAGCCTCGTCGCCGGCGTGGTAATCGGCCAGTTCACGTCGTTTTCTCCGACGACGAGCATCGTCGGGTTTAGTTCCGTCGCCGCCGTGTTGATGGGCCACGGCCTGTTTATCAACGGCCCCGTCGACGAACCGGCAGACCTCACAGACAAGGTCGAGACGCTCAACTGACGCTCGTTTCGCCGCTATTCTCTGGCGCAGTCGAATTCGTCACACCTCTGTGCAGTCGAATTCGCTACTTCTCCGATGCAACGACCGTATTCGTCAGCGTACCAACGCCCTCGTACCAGATTTCTACGTCGTCGCCGGGTTCGAGGAGCCCCGGGTTTGCCGGGCTTCCGAAGGAGACCACGTCGCCGGGGCGGAACGTGTAGCGCTCCGAGAGGAACGAGACGACTTCGGCGGGCGAAAAGAGCATCTGGTCGGTGTTCGCCTCCTGTCGCAACTCGCCGCTGACGTGGGTCGTCATGTCCATGTCGGACGGGTCGACGTCGGTCTCTATCCACGGGCCGAGCGGGCCGGACCCGTCGAAGGCCTTCCGAGCAGTTCGGCCGGGTTGGTCGAGTGCGTCGAGGTCGTTGAGGATGGTGTAGCCGCGAACCACGTCGGCAACCTCGGCTTCTGAGATATCGTGGCACTCGCGGTCGATGACGGCCGCCAACTCGCCCGCGTAGGTCAGTTCGTCCGTCCACGAGGGATACACGATGGGTGCGCCGGGGTCCAGAACCGACGCCGGTGGCTTGATGAACCAGTCCGGCTGGTCGGGAATCTCGTAGTCCATCTGGTCGACCGTGGCCGCGTAGTTCCGCCCCACGCAGTAGACCGCCGATGGCTCACAGGGTGCGAGAAGGTCGGCGTCGACGCCGACTTCGAACTCGTCGCCATCGACTGTCACGAGACCATCCTGATAGCGCCCCGTCGCAACACCGTCGTCGGTTCGAATCCGTGCCAATCGCATCGCCCGCCACTGGGCGCGCCAGTCACTTGAAGCGATGTGTCGCCGCAAGGCGGGTACTTGAGCGAGAACGGGTGTGGAGACAGAACCGAACTGTGGTGATGGGTGGTTGACTCAGTCCATCCGCGGTAGCGACTGATTCTTCCGGTCGACGAGGTTGTGGAGTCGCTCGGTTCGGTTCGACTCGAACTGACGTTGACACTGTGCTATCCACGAGTCGGCGTCGGCAGTGTCGTTGGCGGCGGTGTCGGCGTCTGAAGTCGAGCGCGACGAGCGTCGGGTTGTTCGCAGTTGCGGTTCGTATGTCGGGCGTGTGTTTGTGCTCACGGTTGGGGTTCGGTTGTGGGTCGGTCGGACAGCGATACTGGGCGTCGAGGGAGTTACTGCTGTACGTGTACGACCGACATTGTGTACTCCGCTCTTCTGACCAATCTATAATAAATGTTCATGTTGTATACGTCCGGACTGTCTGATTCCCTCGATTTTAGCCGCGGGGGGAGGCCACTGGCTGGCGTCTCACTCCCGTGAATCGTACTCCTGGTAGATGACGTGCCCGCAGGACTTGCAGTGGGAGGCGTCGCGGTCGTGGTACGCGAGTCCGCAGTTTTCGCAGACGACGTTGACCTGGTCTCTGTGGGCCCACTCTTTGACGATTTTACTCGCCTGCCACGGGATGAGGATGATACCCGCGAGAATCGCGGCGACGGTGACTGCTCGCCCCGCCTGCGTGACGGGGATGATATCACCGAATCCGACGGTCGTGAGTGCGACGACGACGAAGTAGAACGCGTCGGCGAACGTCGATACTTGCGTGTTCATCTCGTGTTCGAACGAGTAGAACATCCCCGCGGCGACGAAGAAAATCGTCAGCACGGTCAACAGCAACTTCATCACGCGAAGCGTCCCCACGGAGACGGTGCCGAAGAAGAACTCCTCGTCGCGGGTGAAGCGGTAGAATCGGAGGACGCGAACCACCCGAATTACACGAAGAAAGCCGATGTTCGCTGCGAGCGCTGGGACCGGAAGCAGCCACACCGAGAGCGTCGGAACGATTGCTATCAGGTCGACGAGCGTGTACGGGTCGGTCAGTTCGCCGACGCGACTTCGTGCGCCATACACTCTGAGGACGTATTCGAGGAGGAAGACGAGTGCAATCACGACTTCGAATCGCCAGAGCGCTTCTTGGACGGCCGACGACAGCGGGTACGTTTCGAGTACGAACACCGCCACGAACACGAGGTTAAGGCCGAGAAGTCCGATGTCGATGGCCTTCCCGACGACCGTCTGGTGGTCCAGGAGATAAAACCGAATCACGTCCCGGAGGGTGTCCCCGCGGCGGGACGGAACGTGGCTTTCCATACTGGTCGTTGGCCGCTTGCGCACTTATAGCGTCGCCGTGTTCGCGTCAAGCTGTGGCTCCGTTTCCCCGATTCGATATCGGTATTGATAGATATATAGATTACAATTTTTAGAGCTTAGTGTGTCCGATATTTTCCTCGCAGAACTGATTGTCTCGGGTTGGATACGAAGGCCACACTCGGCAAAAATTGGCCCTATTTGGCCAAATTCACCGGTGTTACTCGCCAGTTTCAAAGGTGTATTTCAGTAGTCTCTCACCATGTGTTCATAGCACTCTAACCACTATATAGTAAGCCAATTTATCACAGATGAAATCAAAATATCGATTCAATGCGAGAACGCTGGTCGAGTCTCTGGAGTGAGCCGATGCCCGACGCTATCCGAGCAGTCGGCGAGAGGATTAGACAGGCAGCTCCATCGTCGGTTGTACCGCGTGTCATCCGCCGGACGTACGCACGCAAGTTCTTCGCCGCGGTGCTCGTCGCCATGGTCGTCATGGCTGGCGTTGGCTTCGCCACCTACACACAGGTGCAGGGGACCCTCGACGACCAGGTCGAACAGCAACTCACCTCGACCGCGGAACTGCAGGCCGACGGAATCGAGGCGTGGGTCGAGAGCAAACGCACCGAGACGAAATCTATCTCCTCCGCGTGGCAGTTCCAACCCGGAAACGAGCAGGCTGCCAGTAGCTTCCTCTTCCAACGCAGTTCGGCGCTCGGCCAGCAAGATATCACCGCCATCCACTACGTCGATTACAGTACCGGCGAGATTCGAGAGAGTACGGCGAGTTCGTTAGAGGGCAAGACCGTCTCCGAGGTCGGGTTGCCGTGGGGTGACCTCTCGGAGAACATCAACCCAGAACCGGACAGAGTCTACGTCTCGTCGAAGACGTTCGCATCTCCCATCGACGACGAGGCGTCGTTCGTCCTCGCGAGCAAACCGCCCGAAAACGCCGAAGCGGCGGTCCTCGTCACGGTGAGCCTCCCCGACCGAATCGCTGCGACAGAGCAGACGATGGCCGGGAGCCAGACGACGCTCTACGGAGCAAGCGGGTCGCCTGTCGTCTCGACCGCTGAGAACGGAACCATCGCCGGACCGACCGAGTCGGTTACGAACGGTACGGTTCTCGACAAACCGGGCGACCACGTCGTTGCGTACACGCCGGTCGAAGGCGTCGAGTGGACGCTCTCGACCGCCGTCCCGGCGGCGACCGCGTACAGCGTCCGCGACAGCGTCGGCGGCGGGTTACTGCTGACGATTCTCGCTGCGATTGGCTCGCTCGGTGCCGTCGCCGTGTTCGTCGGCCGTCGTACGACACATCGACTCAGCGAATTGACGAGGCGTGCAGAGGAGATGTCCGACGGGAACCTCGATGTCGACCTCGAAACGGAGTCTATCGACGAGTTCGGGACGCTCTACGACTCGTTCGACGAAATGCGAGGTTCGTTGAAGCAGACGCTCGACGAGACCGAGGCGCTGAACACGCACCTCGAAACGAAAGCCGAGGAGTACCGCCGCGTCATGGAGCAGTGCGCCGCGGGCGACATCGCCTGCCGGATGGACCCCGACTCCGAGAGCGAGGCGATGGCCGACATCGCGCGGACGTACAACGAAACGATGGACGAACTCGGGGGCGTCATCGCGGATGCACAGGCGTTCAGCGACTCCGTCGCCGAAGCCAGCGCGGAGACGAGTGCTAGCGTCGCCGACGTCACCGAAACCAGCGAAACCGTCTCCGAGTCGATGGCGACGATTCTCGACGACATCGTCGAACAGGACGACCACCTCGACGACGTGACCGAACGCATGAACGACTTCTCGGCGACCATTCAGGAGGTGACCGCGTCTGCGTCCGAAGTCGCCGACCGCGCAGCGGCGGCATCCGAGCGCGGTGAGTACAGCCGCGACGCCGCATCCGACGCAATCGCCGAACTCCGCGCCATCGAGTCGGCGACCGAGAACACAGTCGAGCAAGTCGAGGAACTTGAATCGGTCATCGAGGAAATCGAATCTGTCGTCGGCTTCATCGACCAGATTGCCAGCCAGACGCACATCCTCGCGCTCAACGCCTCTATCGAGGCGGCTCGCGCTGGCGAGGCGGGCGAGGGCTTCGCGGTCGTCGCGGACGAAGTGAAAGACCTCGCCGAGGAGACACAGGAGGCGACCGGTGAGATTGACTCGGCTATCGACCGCGTTCGCGAGCAGACCGACGCGACTGCCACAGACATCCGCCAGACGCGAACTCGCGTCGGCGAGGGCTCTGAGACCATCGAAGCGGCGATGGAGGCAATCGACACCATCGTCGACGACGTGGAGGAGACGGCCGACGGGATTCAGGAGATTCGCCGTGCCACCGAGCGCCAGGCACACGCGACCACCGAGGTCGTCTCGATGGTCGAAGACGTCTCCGAAATCAGCGAGCGAACGAGCGAGAGCGCACAGGACGTGACGGCCGCGACCGAAGCCCAGACGGCCTCGCTCGACGCGGTGTCCGAACGCGTCGACGACCTGTCGTCGCGTGCCAGCGACCTTCGGTCCGCACTCGACCGGTTCGACGTGGCGACAGGCGGCGACGCACAGGCCACCGACGCCCACTCGCTCGTCCCGGCCGACGAGACGGAGCCGTCGCTAAAGGGCCACGAGCACGCTACAGACGCAACTGACTCACAGTCGGGGGATACGCCAGCACAGACTGAGCAAGGCGGCTCCCCGGCACGGCCAGAACCACTCGCTAAACCTGACGGTGGCGATGGTGGCGTCGACTCCGATACGTAACACCGTCTACAGACTCTGTCGTCGCGAGTCGTCCGGATTTAGATAACGAGCGAGCCCTCGGGGAGCAACTCGCGCTCGGTTCGTTTTGCTTCTTTTCCTTCCGGAACCAGCACTGGTTCCTCTACTGGTTCGTCGAACCGGTCTGGGTCTGGCTCGACGCGTTCGAGGACCGACGAGAAGAGCGACCCCTTTCGGCCGCCGCCCGAGACGATACCGCCGAACTTCCGTTCGTCGAAGGACGCTTCGTCGGGGTCGGGGAACTCCTCGCGGATGACGTCCGCCCAGGCTCTAATCTTCGCTGCTGCCTCCTTTTGCTCGAACAGGCTCTCGTTGTAGTACCGGTCGAAGTACTCGTCTTCGACGTCCTCTTCGGAGTGTTCGGGCGACTCGTACACGACGGACTTGGTCGTCGCGTAGCCGCTCGCAAAGCGGATGTTCACGGTGAAGCTGTCGGGGTAGCGGATGATGATGGGGAAGAACATCATGTCCGCGACGGTGATGCGCTGTTGCATCCGCCACAGCCCCTCGTAGTAGTACGCCGCCAGCCGACTCACGCGGTCGTCTCGGTCCCCGTTGAAGTGAGCGAGCGCGACCGATTCGTAGTCATCGCCGGCGATGCTCTCCAGCCGCCGTTTGTAGCTCTCGGAGATTCCTTCGAGTTGTCGCTCGTAGGCTTCGAGCAGCGTGATATTGGGGTCTTCGAGCATGTCTGCCTTCTGCTCTTGGGCGTCTGCGACGTTCATCATGTTCTCGTAGAACATCCGCTCGGCGTCGATATCCGGTAATGGCGTCCGGACCGCCTGCCGATAGAGAACGCGTGTATCCCCATTGAACCGACTTCGGTGTCTCTCACCCCGTTGCTCGCTCATATACACCATCGGTTTGTAGGGGACCAAAATTAATTCGTTGGTGTTGAGACTCGCTCAGTGAGTATTTCTAGCCGTATCGAACGTTGAGAACGATTTTCTAGTGAAACAACGTTCTACGGAAACCCGGGTGTGTCGCTACGTGTGAGGTCCGACAGTGGCGTTCCCGTGTTCGGTTCGTCCATTTTTGTTCGCGTGCGACTCACGTGTGGTAAGCCAGTAAAGACCAGCTCGGTAGGTTGTCACGCGTCTGTCGTCCACGCGTCCCAGACGGGGCGGGCAGACCCATCGGGGCGTCGCAAGGTCATGTCGTCGAAAGCGGCCGTGTCACCGCCTTGGTCGTACATCCATAGCCAGACGAGCATCGCGACGTCGATTGGGTTCGTGAGGTCGGACAGACGTTCGACGAACGCGACCTGTTGGGCCTCCGTCCGCTCCCAGCCGATGTCTCTCGACGTTGCTGTCCAGCCGGTTTCAGTAATCGCAATCGGCTTTTCGACGCGGTCTGCCGCCTCGACGTAGTACTCGTCTGGGATGTCCGCCGGTCGCTCGAAGACGAGGTCGGGATAGCTCGTGAACGCGACGAGGTCGCTCTTCGGGAAGCGGTCGAGAAGGTCCCACTGCGTCTGACTGGCGTCGTTTTCGCCACCGAACACACCGCCCCGAAGTCCGCGCATCCATTCGAGTTGGAACCCTGTGTACACCTGCGTGGACGGCGAGACGTCCTTGATTGCGTCGTAGGCGTCGGCGAAGAGCGAGACGAACGTCTCGAACTGCTCTGGTTCGTCCTCAGCATGGAGATTCACCTCGACGCCGATGCCGAAGTAGGGTGGCTTCCACTCCGCGGCAAAGTCGCTGACTGTCTCGACGAACGCGGTCTGTCCCGCTTCGTCCAGTGGCCGAAATAACTCGCCGTCGTCGACGGAGTAGACGCCCGTTTCGATAACTGGCTGGTATCCGTACTGCTCTGCGAGCGTACAGACGACGGCTGGTGCACCCTCGTCGGAAGCGAGGTCTTGCCAGTCTCCAGCCCAGCGAACCGCGAGGTCGGTTTCTCGAATGTGTTCGAAGAACGCCGTGAACCCGTCGCCCGAATAGCTTCGTGGTGACAGTGAGACGCCGCGGAGCGGTGTCTCGGCTGCCGTCGGTTCGTCAGTTGCGACAGTCGCCGACTCGTCAGTCGCGGCAGCCGTCTGCTCGGCCGTCGCTGCTGTGGTCTCGGTGCCGCCTGTGTCGCTCTCACTGGACGCACACCCTCCGAGAAGCCCGAGTCCCGATGCTGCCAAGAACGCTCGTCGGTTCATGAACAGACAGACGTCTTCGTCGCGTGCGATAACTGTTCTGTCGGATGAGTCTCAGCAGTTCGGGCCAATTACAACTGTATCCCGACCCAGTGGTCCACGTCGCACCCATGGACAGCCACGTCAGACATCTGCTGTCCGAAAGCGGAGGTACGCGACTACCAGCGGGACGAGTACCCAACCGGCGAGCACGGCGAGTGCAAACGACGGCTGATGATAGTACGGGACCGGCGGTTCGACGACCTCACCGAGGAAATGTGTGGACGCCAATTCGGGATAGAGACCAATTAGCGCAGACGTGAAGGCCCGAATAGGATTGAGTTGTTGGAAGACCACTCCCCACTCGGGCATCGTCTCCGGGGCAACCATCCCGTTTCGGACCAGTTCGACGACCGTCGGAACGAACCCCCAGAGCCGGAAGAGAAACACCGCGAGAACTACCAACGAGCCCGCAAAGGCGCGAGTCACCGACCGAGTCTGCAGCGAGAGACAGACTGCGAGACCAGTAAACACCATCGCCAACAGCAGCGTGATGGCGAAGAACGCCGCCAGTCGCTCGACTCCGAGGGGACCGCCAATCACGACTGACGTGAGTGCGACCACAGACACGTACAGCGCGACAGCGGTCGCAACGACCGCATAGCGACCGACGAAGGTCCCGGCGACGATATCGAGACGGTTGTACGGCAGTCCGAGCATCACGCGAAGCGTCCCACGACTCCGCTTTCGAGCGACGGCATCACTACTTGCGACCACCGCGAGAACGGGAACGACGCCGCTGAGAATCATAAACATCGCTCCCGTGATACCGACGGTTTCGATGAGTTCCGGACCCCTCTCGTACGCGTTGACGTTGGTGGTCTCCTTCGTTGGCCCAGCGGAAACACAGGGTTGGGACAGACGTGAAGGAATTCAACTAGGGATTGTCACTCGTAAAATAGTGACTGGGGCCTATGTGGCGCCTCAGAGTGTACTCTATTCGCCTGTTTATTACGACTGTCCTCTCTAAAGAGTGTCAGCGAACCCACGACAATAGATAACATATTATATCTTAATTTCCAGAAAATTTAACACTTCCGAGTATCATGGAGTAGTTGCATGGATGACACCATGCGGCGAACGTTATTAAGGAGTATAGCAGGTTCCACTATTGCAACTGGTGCATTTGCCGGAAGTGCTGCAGCCAGTAACTCTAGTGATGAGAAACCTGGGCTCGGATTTGATATAGAGAAGCAAGAGGTGTCTGTCCGAGATAATCAAATTGGTAGTGTCTGGTCGGCAGATCCTGTGAAAGAGGTGAAAAAGTTCCTTCGAAAAGAACACGATATTAAGATTGTCCCAAACGATCTCGATACATATCTTGTTAAACGATCCAATGAACAGGGTGAGCAGAATGAGTTCCATCTTTATAGGACGCCACTCTCAGATGAAACTGATCTAGAGGCCGACTTGGTCATTCGAGATCATGAGGATGGTGCCCCACATCTCCGCTACTGTGGGAACAGAAGTATATAAAAGCGGCCCATCAATCGTCAGTGATGACGATGTTAAAAGTCAGGACCCTGATCTAAAGGAGTATAGTATTATTACTGGACAAGAGTGGACTGACCAATTGACTGAGGGTTCCAATAACTCGATTGGGACTTACAGCTCGTGTGATTTCACGTGGGACTATGAACTTGGAACTGATGCTACTCCACCGAACTGGATGTGCGAGGCTGTATTCGTACTTGGAGGCCTTGCACTCACCGTAATCCCAGAGCCGGGTTCAAGTGCCGCTGGCGTAGCGACTTTGACGATTACTGCGGCTTCTGGTGGTTGTACGGTAGCATACACGATTGAAGATGAAACGGGTATTGATCTTGGAGCCACAATCACCGTTTGCATGAACAGTTCTTGTTCTGTTAGTGGCTTCGAAGTGGATTGTGACTTTGATTTCAAAGCATACTTAGCATAGTTCTCTGACACAGTCTCCGCATTCAAGCGGAGAAACTCTCTTGTAGAGAGGGCTCAGTCATAGTCCCCTTGATACGGTACCTTTATACTCGTTCGAGACAATACATTGACATATGGTAGAAATCCAATACCCATCAGGGTTAGTAATCTTCTTTGGAGTAGGCATATTTGTGATTGCAAGCTACATTTTACCGACGATAAATTATACAGGGAGCACTAGTCTAAACATTCTAAAGATATTGGGGGTAGTTATCGTATTCGCGGGAATTGCAATCATGGTCTCTAGAAATTGAATGAACGCACGTACTCCCCGAATTGTCAACACTTGGAACCGCCAGATCTCATAAAATCATCTCGTTGTCTCGGGTAACTCACCTGAGTTACCCTTGGATGTGGCTTCACGTTGGTTTAGAGGTACTCACGAACAGCAATCTCATCCGAGGCAGTTGTGATCTCGTGTGTGTCGAGTTAAGTATTGGACACATTTTTGGTCCAACATATAGTCTAGGTAAATCAACTATTTCTAGCGGGGGTGGCTGGACTGTGATGTTTCTTAGCTAATTTCGAAAGCGTGCAAATAGTTAGTTAATTAATCAAATACTCGGTGANAACTATTTCTAGCGGGGGTGGCTGGACTGTGATGTTTCTTAGCTAATTTCGAAAGCGTGCAAATAGTTAGTTAATTAATCAAATACTCGGTGATAGTTCGGCCTCGGCACTCACGACTCACAATCTATCCATAGTGAATGTGTTTAGCACGTCTATAGAGTCCGCTGAGACCCTAACAACCAGAACGGAGAGATTTGATTTCGAGTCATATCCTCAGCAAGAACTTTCACCNTGTGTTTAGCACGTCTATAGAGTCCGCTGAGACCCTAACAACCAGAACGGAGAGATTTGATTTCGAGTCATATCCTCAGCAAGAACTTTCACCCACTCATCACAATTAGGTGTTCATGAGCACCAACGACCGGCAGGACCGGGTTCCTGGGTTCGTCTATCTGGACATGGACCGAGTAAAATCCATATCGTCCCGTATCGATGAAGGCTATATCGAAGAGAAGGTGGAGGAGGAAGAGGAAAGTAGCGAACTCGCCGCGAGTCTGACGGGCAGCATCAAAGCGTATATTTTGGGTGTCGGTTCCAGTTCGGTGAGTGGGACTGTCGAAGGCCGTACCGGGTCGACTTCCAGAACAGAAGAGTCTCGAGCACTACATCACTACTACTACCCGTTACTCGAAGGCTGGTTAGAGGACTTTGAGGGAGAGTGGTTCCACGACGTAGACGACATCATTGACGATATCGAGGGGGATTACACCGAGCGTGCAGCCCGAAGTTCGGTAGCTTCGGAAGTCTCGGAAGGCGATATCATTCGAGTCAGTGGCAGCGTTGAATTGCTGAATTTCTCGACTAGCATGGAGTTCGTCGATGGGATGCTAAACGCAGTCAATAGGCTCGAGGAAGTGTTAGATGATTCTGAGGACACAACTATTGACGAGGCACCAGCGGCAGAATCAGACATCATGCGCGAGGGTCTTACTGAGGACGAGGAATCTCCCGTTGAAAATCTCACTGCAAATGACGTAGTCGGAGTCAGTCAAGAGGACCTGAGTGCGATTGAAGTGATGTTCGAGCTATTCCACGAGGTCATCCCAAGCCAGTACGAGGAGATGCTGGCAGCACGTATTCATCCATTCGAAGACGAATCTCCGCTCTGGTTCTGGGCGTTAGTTCAAGACGACAATCTGGATACCGACCCAGTCGAATTGCTATCGAAATACGAGACAAGTGAGATACCGAACTGCACAGTGGTTGCCAGAGTAGAGACAATCACGGAGAACCCAGACGATGAAGACGACGAAAATGAAGAGGGAGAAGGGATTCAGTTCGGGACATTCCACCATTTTGCGGATGCGATAGCCTCTGATTTTGGCTTCAAGGTGAGCTATCCCGCAATCTCAATCTCACCGATTGCTATCTATCGATAAGTGCCTAGACCGCCATTCATAGGAGTCACAACCAGACTTCGTGAGACTGGCAGGTGGTGATTATGCACGGAAGTTCTCGCCGCAACTTCGGCATGTAGCCCATCCTCCCTGTTTCACCTTCTGCTTCTCACCGCACTCAGGGCACTCACGCCATACCGACCGATTTCGATGCGACATAGTTCACCTACACTCTGATGACGCTAATTCTTACTCCCACTCTCGATTAGAGCCGCTGTCCGCTATCAATTTCCCATTGCTCGCCCATGATATCGTCCTCAGCATATTTCGCCGCAAGCAGCTTAATCAGCTTCCAAGTATGCTGGTATTCATCTACGCCCAACTCGATTTGACCGTTTCGACGAGCGTAGTCTAGCGAGAAGCGGGTATCCAAATTGTATTTTTGAATCATGGCCTCGATTTTGTCGGGCGTGGCTTGCTCATGAATACCGTTATCATAGATTTCGTACATCCCTCGAAGCATATTGATATGGCTCAGCATCCATCCAGTCGTCGTCTCGCGGTCAGCAAAGGTAATCCCCGCATCTTCGAACGCCTCGATAGCTTCCTCCGCTCGCTTTCTGTACTCCTCACGCATATCGAACATGCTCTCGAACGACTTTGGGGTGATAATGAACACCCACCCATCGTAGCAGATGGCGTTGAGGTTTGGACGGATGACCAATAGGTCCCCTTGGAAGCGCTCGTACTCCTCGTTTTGATACCAGAGTGTGAGTTCGTTTGTCGTGTCGACCAATTTCGCGTTACTGTAGTTTTGAACCCCAATCAGAACCTTCCCGTCCGGCTCACTGATGCGGATGAGCTGAAAATTCGGCTCAGGTTCTTCGGAATACGTCGTTGTCCCATCATTGTCTCTGGAATTCAAAATCTCGAATAGCTCGGAGTCCGGTAAATTCTCTATCCTGACACACTGTATTACCGACTCCTCGCTAATCGTGTTTGCAACGTCTAGAGGCCGTGCTCGTGTTCGACCGTCACGGAGGTTGTTAATCTGTTCTGTGAGGGCGTCTGAGACGGTTTGGGCAATCTCCTGTTGGACAAGGCGTCCAAGCTGAAGCTTCCCTACGTCCGGGGATTCTCCCTGTTTTCGAACAAGCAAAAACTCGGCTTCCGTCCGTCCCACCGCAAACTCCCGGGCTTCCTTGAGTTTTTCAGCGGGGTTCAGTTTTCCAGACATATTATGGTGCGAGGTATGTGGTTCGACCGAGGGAGACAACCTCGATTTTCTTTCGCGGGTTGTCAGCCTCTTTTGTCTCAGGCAGTATCATTTTTTCCTCAATTGAGGACTTACTGATTACCAATAACACCTGTTCGTCACTTGTGACCTCATATACCTGATATCCCCGAAGCCCTAACATCGGGTTGACGTGCAATATCTCCGAGTTGATTTGGAGAACTCCCAATATACCGAAGAACACTAGGAAGATACCGAGGTCGAGCAGGGTCGTGAAATCCAGACCTGCGAAAACAAAAACGTAGACCAGTAGGTACATCGAAAGCAGTTCACTCCGCTTCTGGTACTTGTCGACTGGCTCTTGAGTGGTAGCACGACCTGAATGAACTGTGACCATCCGGTACAGAAGTGCGGTGAACAATACACAAAGCACCAGAAGCCCGATGGAGAGGTACGAGATGTATAGCCGGAAATCGATGTAAGGGATGTTGATAAGAGGAATTTTGTAACCCGCAATCAGGAGTGGAGGGACCTTCCCGAATTTCAACGCCATGATGAAGAATAGCGGGACGTATGAGCTCAGGAAGAGAATGAACTTGACCGGTGCTCTGAATTTGCGCATAGTCGATTCTGCTCTTTTGTAATTGTCAATTGGCTAGTGACCTAATCTTGATGGTGGATTTCGTTCTTGGTCAATATTCGCAAAATCCAGGTCGCTTTCACCAGACCCCATCTGCGCCAATTCTTCGCCCGACATTCTTTCCATCATCTGGAGGAACCGCTTTCCACGTAGTTCCATCCATGTCGTTTCGAGAGTCTGCCGTTCGGTCTCAGTGGCGGGAATCCATACACAATCGCCGATGAACTGCTTACTCCCGTTCGAGGCAAACGCGAATGCTGTCGTTTGCTCTGGTATCCCGGTGAGAGCATCCATCACCGACAGAAGATACGGTTCACTCAGGACGACGAATAGCAAGTCATAGTCTCGACCCAGTACCGTACTGAACTCCTGAGGGATACCCTTCTCACGCCCGACTGCCTGAATCGTCTCGTTGTTCGTCAGAGTATCAATATCGTATCCTGCTTGCGTGGCCCGTGTTCGAACAGAGTCTATATCGCTGAACCCACACTCATAGGAGGGGATTTCGGTCTCGTCACGTAGCAATCCAAATCCTGCGGAGATGATATACCAGTCGACGTCCGCAATCTCACGGAGGTGATTGACTGCGGTCTTGACGTGCTGGTGTTCACGACCGGTATACATTTCTGCCGCGGTGGTAGTGTACTCTCGATGCTCCTGTACTAACTCCTCGCGGGAGTGCTCATCTACGTCCTCACAATCGAGAACGGGGTCATATCGTTTGTCTTTGGAACACGGCGAGAGTACGAGGACGTCCATCCGTTGTTCTACTCGAAGTCGTCGCACCGAGTGGTGAAACTCTTTGTGCGTGAATGAGAGGAATCCTGTAAGAATGGCTCGTCAGGACGACCTCGACCGCTTCTATGGCTTACTCGACGACCTTGAGCAACGAGTCGGCGGTACACGGAAACTCAAGAACTGCACTGGGTACATGGACTGGCCCGACCGTGGCGTCTACTTCTTCCTCGAACCGGGCGAGACGCGCGCCTCGACTGACCAATTGCGTGTTACCCGTGTCGGGACACACGCGGTATCTGCGGGGAGCAGCACGTCGCTCTGGGATAGGCTGAAACAACACTACGGAACGGGCAGCGGGAGTTCCAACCATCCTCACGGGGGCGCTCACCGCGGCTCTGTGTATCGCAAGCGAGTCGGCGAGGCCATCATCGAGAAGCACGACCTGCACGACGACTATCCCGACTGGGACAAACGCTGGTCGAGCATCGAGCGTGAGCGGTCAGAAGTCCGTGACGAGGAATACAACCTCGAACGACGGGTGAGCACGTACATCCGCGAACAGCCGTTTCTCTGGGTGAATCTCGACGACGAACCGAGTACCGACAGCGACCGAGCGTACCTCGAACAGAACGTTATCGCTCTCCTCAGCAACTTCGACAAGCAACCGATTGACCCCCGAGGCGATGGATGGCTCGGTCGGCACAGCCAGAGTCGGGCTATACGAGAATCAGGGCTTTGGAACGTGAATCACGTAGACGAGCGGTACGATAGTCGTTTTTTAGACCTTCTTGAGAACGCTATCGACGAAACGACTCCATCATAGGAAGGACGTCAGCCTGAGTCCTTTAATTCAGTCGTGTACCCGGGATTCTTTTACATTCGCACACTGCTTCCAGCAAATGTATGGATAGAAAGTCGGCCTCGGCACTCATAGGGTTCCTCATCGTCGGGTGCCGAGTCCGACTCAGAGCGGTGCCATCGTCATCGGCCACTCACCTCTACACACGCGGGATAAAAACCGGCAGGGATTCCACCTCACGCCTTCTGGAGCGCCACCAAGTCCACCAGCGGAAGCGGACGTCCGAAGAACATCGAAGAGGAGCCAGCGACACGGCCCCACACCGTGACGCGCTCGTCGCTCAACAACCGAAAGCCGATATCGTCGTCGAAGAACTGCCCGGCCGGCCAGCGACCGACGATGTCGCCTTTGGGCAGTCCGTTTGCGCCCTCGACGGCGATGACGGCGAAGCGCTCGTCGTCGCGTTCTGTGGTCTCGTCAATCGTTCCGGAGTAGGTCACAGCCGTCCCCTCGTATCCCTCGGGGTCGTCTCGGAGGTCGTCGTACGGGACGGCCGTCGCGTTGGTGGGGGTCGTCTGTGCCGAGGCGTTCGTGTCGGGCATCGATGGGTCGTCCCGAATGGGTTGCGGCGAGGGAACCGACCACTCGACCGTCGGCAGCGACACGTCCGGGAGGAACGACCCGACCCACGCGACGCGCTCGGCGATGGCTGCCCGGAGTTTCGGCGAGTTCTGAATCATATCGGAGATTCGCTCGACGACGAGATACGTCACGAGCCCGCCGGTGACGTACCCGCCGACTTTCTTCAGCGCTTCCCGGCGGGAAATCGCCTCGGGTTCGTCGTCATCGTCACCGTCGCCGTCGCCGTCGCCGTCGCCTTCTCTATCTTCTTCGTCGACTCGCTCACCCAGCCAATTCGTTTTGACGTGGGTTTCGTCACTCTCCGCGAGGTCGCGGACGAACGGTTCGATATCGGCCTCTCGAATCTCGACGGCGATACTCGACGCGTCGAGTTCGACGAGACCGGTTCGGTGCGCGTCGGGGTTCATTTTCCCACGCCCGATTGGAGCGATGTACGGTTCGACGTCCGACCGGTCGCACTTGCGGACGAACGCGCTCGTCATGTCGGCGGTGATTGTCCTGCTCGTCGTAATCCAGATTCGAACCTCGCGGTGTGCGCCCTCGGGCGTCTCGCCCTCGGCTTCGACGTGGACGTCGGGACCGCTGAACCGGACGCGCGTCTCGTAGCCTCTGGCTTCCCAGATGCGCTCGAAGACAGCGGCGAGTTCCACGTCGGAGCGCTCGTTGACGACCGACACGAGCGACGGCTCTCTCATTCCGTTCGCACTGTCTCGGCGCGGCGGTTAGATGTTTGCGCCCGATTTTCGAAAACGAGAATGGATTCCCGACACCGGAAGCGACCGTATGCTGTGACCGATTCGAACGGACCGGGCTGTTCGCCGAATTGATTATGCCAGTCGCTCGCGGGCCGACGCGACGAGCAGCGGGAGCATGATAGTCGCGTCGCCGAGAACCGTCGCGTTGCGGGCGTCTTTTTCGAGTTTGCCCCACGAACGCGCCTCGTCGAGCGTCGCGCCCGACAGCCCACCGGTCGCCTCGGGGTCCATCGTAATCTGGACGCCGTAGTCGTAGGCCCCCGGCGTGACGAGCATCGTCTGGAGGGTGAAATTCTTCGGCACGCCGCCGCCGACGAGCAGGCAGCCTGCCGTGTCGGCGTCGTACGCGAGGTCCGTCAGCGGCGTCATGTCCGCCAGCGCGTCCAGCGTGAACGCCGAAGTCTGGGAGTACATCCACGCCTGCAGGCCGAGCACGGAGTCCTGCACGGCGGGGCAGTAGATGGGCACGTCGGACTCGTAGGCCGCCGCAGCGACACCTGCGTCTTCCTCGACGCCCTCGCGCTCGTTGACCTCGCTGTTCGCCCGGCCGAGTTCGCGGCAGAGTCGCTCGATACTGACTGCGCCTTCTTCTTCGAGCGGTGGGAACACCTCGTCGCGGAGGTGCGACTCGAAGAGCGCGAAGTGCTCCTGCGGGAGATAGACGTTGTAGATGCGGTCGACTTCCTCGTCGCGGAGCGTCTCGTCGTGCTCGCGGGGCGTCTTCTCGCAGTGGTGCTCACTGCCGTGGTGATGCTTGCCGCCGATGGCCTCGATGGCGTCGTGGGTCAGGTTCGCCCCGGTCGTCACGAGCGCGTCCACGTGGCCGTCGCGGATGAGGTCGGAGACGATTTTCCGCATTCCGGTCGGGACCATCGCACCCGCAAGCGACATGAAGACGGTGCAGTCCTCGTCGGCCAGCATCTCGGCGTAGATGTCCGCCGCCTCGTGAACGTCGGCCGCGCCGATACCGGCGTGGCCGTACTGCTCGACGAGTTCGCCGACGGTCATGCCCGCGCTGACCTCGGCGTGGCCGAGTGGGTTGTGTTCGAACTCCTCGCGCTCGGGCATCTCGTAGCCGCCGTCGTGGTCGTGGGCGTCAGCCTCGTGGTCGTCGTCCGCGTGGCCGCCGTCCTCGTGACCCCCGTCGTGGGCGTCGTCGTGGTCGCTCATGGAAGCCACTGCGACGGCCGAGCGTTTGAACGCCCCGGTCCGGAGAAGCCGTGCGGGGAGTTGCCAGACGAACCGAAACCAGAACGAGCGGAATTACAGCCCGGTCGGGTGGCTGATATACTCGGTCTCGACACCCATCTCGTCGGCCATCGCGGCGAGGTTCCGAACGCCGAACGTCTCAGTGGCGTAGTGGCCAGCGAGGAACACCGTGAGACCGGCCTCGCGCGCTTCGTGGTACACCTTCTGTTTGCCTTCACCGGTGACGAGCGCGTCGACACCGGTCTCGACTGCCTCGTCCAGCCAGTCCACTCCAGAGCCGGTGACGATGGCGACGTCCGAAATCTCGTCGGGACCGAAGTCGATGACCTGCGTCCCTGCGCTTCCGTCGAGTTCGTCGAGCGCCTCGCGGACTTCCCCGGTCGTCTTGGGCGCGTCGAACACGCCGCGCTGACCGATGTGGACCGGACCCATGGAGCCGAACGGCTCCCGAACCCGGAGGTCGAGATGGTCCGCCACCCCGGCGGCGTTACCGAGTTTCTGGTGGCCGTCGAGCGGGAGGTGCGAGACGTAGAGCGCGATATCCTCGCGAATCAACGGTTCGACGCGGTCGAAGTTGCGGCCGGTCAGGCGGTCGAAGCCACCCCAGACGAGGCCGTGGTGGGTAACGAGCAGGTCCGCGTCGGCGTTGATTGCGGCGTCGATAGTCGCCTCGGCGGCATCGACGGCGAAGACCGCCTTCTCGACGTCCGCGTCGTTGGGGCCGACTTGGAGACCGTTCGCGCTGGCGTCCACGTCCGCGAACTCGTCCGTGGCGAGTGTCTCGTCGAAGCGGGCGACGATGTCGGAGAGGTGCATACTCGCCAGTCGGCGTCCGGCGACTTGTAAGCCTGTGAAAGTAGTTCAGGCTCGGAACGAATCTTCAAGGTCAGGCTCGGAACGAACCTTCAATTAGTCCTGCGCGTCGGCGGCCGCGTGTGAGAAGACAAATTCGCGGAGCAACTTCGCCGCCAACGACGCCGCTTGCCCGTCGTCGCGGTCGTTGACTTCGACCACGTCGAAGCCGTCTGCGGCGGGTGCAACACTGCGGACCACGTCGCGCATCTCGCGCGAGGTGAGGCCAAACGGCTCTTTCGTCCCGGTTCCGGGGGCGAACGCCGGGTCTGCGGCGTCGATATCGACGCTCAGATAGACAGTGTCGTCGTCGCCGAACTCCGGTTCCCAGTCGGGAACGTCCTCGGGTTCGACGACGGTCACGTCGTCGGCCTCGGCGCGCTCCCACTCATCGGGCGACCCGGTGCGAGCGCCGAGGATGATAGCCTCGTCTACGTTGAGTTCGTCGAGGACGCGACGGGTGATGGTTGCGTGACTCCACTCGTTGCCGTCGTACTCGCGGCGGAGGTCGAGATGGGCGTCGAGACAGACGAACACGTCGGGGTCGACGCCGCCGACGCCAGCGGCGGTGATGGTGTGTTCGCCGCCGAGGAGGAGGGGAACGGCGTCGTCCCAGACGATATCGCGGACGCTCCCGGTGAGCCACTCGACGTACTCGGGTGCGTCGTCCCACGCACGGACGTCGTCCGCGTCGTGGACGTTCAGGTCGGTGAAAAAGTGGTCGGTGCGCCGGTCGTAGTCGTCGAACGACTCGGCGAACCGACGGATTCGATTCGGTCCGAAACGGGTCCCTGGTTGGAACGAAGTGGAGATGTCGAGCGGAGCGCCGAGCACGACGTAGTCTGCGTCGTCGCGGTCGGCTATCGCCCCGGGGAACATCTCTCTGTCCTCCGTTTAGACGACCTTGCGCTGGCCTTCGTATTCGAGGTACTCGATCTCGTCTTCGGGGTTGAGGTCCTCGTCTTCGGGGATGCGCATCGTGAACGTCTCGTAGGTTTCGAGGTCCATAATCTGGGCGTCCTCACCGGTGACGGAGACGACCTGACCCTGCTTTCGCTCGATGATGGGAACCCAAACCTTCGCGTCGACGGGCTGGGAGAGCGAGCGCTTCTTGTTGTCGAAGACGCCGCGGGCTTCGACGCGTGCCTTCGCGCTGCCGTGCTTCCCGGGCTTTGCGGTACTGTAGGCGTAGATTTTGCACGGCTTTTCTTCCATCATCACGTAGCTTCCTTCTTGGAGCTCGCGCACCTGCTTCTGCTCTTTCGCCATGTCCTCCCGTTATCGGAAGGAGGCTATAAACGGTTTGGAACGGCGCTCCCTCGGGAAGCCTTCTCGTAGCCAGTCAGACGCGCCGACGGGTCAGATTACAGGCGGGAGCGCAGCGTGAATTGCACGCCTCGGCCGCACCGCCACTACTGTGCGTCTTCGACCGCTTCGACTTCCGCCATCGCCGGGTCGAACCACGTTCCTTTCGCGTCGCGTCGGGCGAGACTCCCGAGCGACCCCGACACGACGTTCGGCATGGCGAGTGCGAGCATAATCGCGGTCGTAAGCTCACCGGGCGTCTCCAAGAACGGCATGATGTACTGGAAGGGAAAGAGAATCGGCGTCTGATTGAGGAACGTGAGGAGAATCGAGAGAGGCATGAGAATCGACCCCCAGACGACGCCCGCCATCATCCCGTGCCAGGCACCGTCTGCGGGGTCACAACCGATGAGATAGCCGGCGAGTGCACTCCCCGTGATACCGCCGACGAGCGTAAACTGCCCCGTCATCGCGTAGACGAGGGCCTCGGTACTCGCGGCGAGACAGACGCCTCCGAGTACCGGTCGCCACTCCGTCATGGCAGTCAGTAATTAGCTCGATGCGCATAAATTTACGCGTCTGATTCTCATCGCTGATTACTCTTCGCGGCGCTCTCTGAGGTTTTGCCGAGTGAACTGTGGCTTCGCCTTGATTCCCGAACGAGTACGGAAGGACCGCCACAGGAGGATTGCAACGGCGGCTGTCGGGAGGCCAGCAGCCCCGACCGCGACGAAGTTCTGTGGTTCTAGCGTGTAGACGATAATCGTGGAAACGAAGCCGAACGACAGGAAGATGCCGTAGACGAGCCGTTTTGCGAGCTTGTCGAGGACGCCCCGACTGTCTTCGAGCCGGACGTTCACAGTCAGATTGTCGCGGTCGGCCCTGTCGAGGACGCGTTCGAGTTTCGGCGGGACGCGAATCAACGACTTGACCGTTTGCTGTCCCTGCTGGCCGGCGTTTTCGATGATTTTCTGGACGCTCTCCTCGCGGTACCCCTGTTCGGTGAGGTAGTCCGTCGCGACCGAGATGAAGTCGAAGTTGGGGTCGAGGGTGACACAGACGCCTTCGACGACTCCGGCCACACGAAGCACGAGCGCGAGGTTTCGAGGGAGTCGAAGCGGGAACTCGTAGATGGTCGATTCGACCTGTTCGAGGATTTGGTTTACCCGGTACTGCTCGATGTCGTCGCCGCGGGCGTCGGCGATGGCCAGTTCCATCACGTCGCCCATCACCTGCCGGTCGACGTTGGGGCTGAGCGTCCCCATCTCGATGAGCGTGTCGAGGATGTCGTCGACGTCCTGGTTGGCGACGGCGATGTAGAACTCGACGATTTTCTCCTGGATGAACGGGTCGACCTCGCCGTGCATCCCGAAGTCGTAGAAGATGATGCGACCGTCGTCCATCACCGAGAGGTTCCCCGGGTGCGGGTCGGCGTGGAAGACGCCGTCTTCGACAATCATCTGGAGGTAGGTCCGCTGGAGGTTCGTCGCCAACTCGGTTCGGTCGATACCGAGTTCGTCGAGGGCGGCGACGTCGTTTATCTTCGTTCCCGGGAGGTACTCCATCGTCAGGACGCGGTCGTCGGAGCGCTCGGGTACCGGCTCGGGGATGACGATTGCCTCGTCGCCTTCGAAGTTCTGTTGAATCTCACGGAGCGTCTGTGCCTCCTCGTCGTAGTCCATCTCTTCGCGGATGGTCTTCGCGAACTCGTCGGCGAGGTTCTCCAGCGAGAACGCGCGAGACTGCCCGATAAAGCGCATGAGCAGCGGAAGCAACCACCGAATCGCGCGGAGGTCGGCTTCGACCAACGCTTCGATACCGGGGCGGCGAATCTTCACGGCGACCTTCTCGCCGCCGTACTCGGCGACGTAGACCTGTCCGAGGCTCGCCCCGCTAATCGGGTCGGTGTCGAACGAGTCGAACGCCTCGTCGACCGGGCCGAGTTCCTCTTCGAGGACGACCTTCGATTCGGACCACGGTGCCGGTGGGACGTCGTCTTGCAGACTCCCGAGAACGTCGATGTACTCCGGAGGCAAGATGTCGGGGCGCGTCGACAGGAGTTGCCCGAGTTTGATGAACGTCGGCCCGAGCGTCAGCAACGACTCGAGCAGTATCTCGGCGCGTTCGCTTCGCGTCTCCGAAGAGACGCGTCTGCGACCGCCGAAGAACACGTACTTCCGCCTGTCGCGGGTGTACGCGACGATGAGGGGGAAGAACTGGTAGATGACGACGAGGAACCGCCAATAGGCGCGGAGATTGACCAGCGTGACCACCCGCCTCGTCAGGACTCGTCGCCGGCGGTAATCGGAATCGTTCGCTCGGGAGCGGCCGCCCGCTTCGGGAGGCGAACTTCGAGGACGCCGCGTTCCATCGTCGCCTCGGCGTCGTCACCGACCGCATCCGGCGGCAGCGGGAGTTCGGCGTCGAGGAACAGCGGGCGCTCCTCGCGGACGTAGTCGAACTCCGCCGGGAGATGCTTGTCGCGTCGCGCTTCGACGACCAGTCGTCCCTTCTCTACGCGGAGTTCCGCGGTCTCTGCGGTCACTCCGGGGAGGTCGAGGACCAACAGGTACGCTGTTTCGGACTCCAACAGGTCGGCGAACACCGCGTCCGGCAGTTCGGACAGCGCGTCGCGCAGTGTTGACATGAACGGTCCTTAGGAGGGAGGGTCGAAAAACCCGACGGTCCCCCACATGCTCGCGGGGGAATGATGCGGCAAAACCCACCGCCACTGTCCGGGCGAGGCCGGTGCTTTTTGTCTCCGGAACCGAAGGAGAGCCATGGTTCACGACGACCGGCGCACGGCCGGGTTCAAGGAGCGAACGCGGCTCGCAGACGCTCGCGAGGCGCTCCTCGCGGCGGTCACGCCACACGAGCGGACAGAACGCGTCGAACTGGTCGATGCCGACGGTCGCGCACTCGCGGAACCGGCCGTCGCCCCCGCCGACGTCCCCGGATACGACCGCGCTGCCATGGACGGATACGCCGTCCGCGCCAGTGACACCTACGGAGCCAGCGGCCGCAGTCCGGAGATTCTCCACGTCGTCGAGGGGGCAGTCGACCCGGGAACAGCCGTTCGAGTCCACACCGGAAGCGACGTTCCAGACGGTGCCGACGCCGTCGTCAAGGTCGAAGACACCGAACGCGTCGGCGACGAACTGGAGGTCTTTCGGGCACTGGCTGAGGGGAAGAACGTCGGCGAGCGCGGCGAGGACGTCCGCGAAGGTGAGACGCTCTTCGACGCCGGACACGAACTGCGCCCCTCCGACCTCGGGTTGCTTCGGTCTGTCGGCGTCGAGGACGCCGCCGTCTACGAACGCCCGCGGGTCTCGGTCATCCCGACCGGTGAGGAACTCGTCGAATCCGACCCTGAGCCGGGTGAAGTCATCGAGACGAACGGGCTAACCGTCTCGCGACTGGTCGAACGCTGGGGTGGCGACGCGAGCTATCGAGATATCGTCGTCGACGACGCCGACCGCCTGCGGGAGGCCATCCAGTCGGACCTCGACCACGACGTGGTCGTCACCACCGGCGGGTCGTCGGTAGGCGAGCGCGACCTCGTCCCCGACGTCGTCGCCGAACTCGGCGAGGTACTCGTCCACGGCGTCGCCCTCAAACCCGGCCACCCCGTCGCACTCGGGGTCGTCGAGGACACGCCCGTCGTGATGCTTCCGGGCTATCCGGTCGCCTGCATCGTCAACGCCTTCCAGTTCCTTCGCCCGGTGCTGAAACACGTCGGCAGGCTCACTGACCACCCCGTGCCGACCGTCGAAGCCACGCTCACCCGGAAGATACCGAGTTCTCCCGGCACGCGGACGTTCGCACGGGTCCGACTCGACCACGCAGGCGGTGGTGGTTCTCGAAGCGGTGGCGATTCCCGAGGCGATGACGATACCCGAAGCGATGACGACACCCGAGGCGATGACGACGCTGCGGCCGGCGACACGCCCACTGCAGAGCCGACCCGAACGAGCGGGTCGGGCATCCTCTCCAGCGTCGCGCGCTCTGATGGATGGGTCGTCGTCCCCGAGGGCTTGGAGGGATACGACGAAGGCGAAACCGTAACTGTCGAGGGATGGGAGTGGTCCGCATGAGAAAGCAGTTCCGCGACCTCGCCGCGCCGGAGGAAGCGCGCGAGACCATCGCGTCGCTCGAACTGACGCCCGACGCGGAGACCGTTCCACTGGCGGAGGCTCGCGGGCGCGTCCTCGCCGAGCGAATCGACGCCGGGATGGACGTTCCCGGATTCGACCGCGCGAGCATGGACGGGTACGCCGTCCGCGCTCGCGACACCTTCGGCGCGGACGAGGCAGACCCAGTCGAACTCGAACTCACCGGGGAGGTCCACGCGGGAACCGAACCCGACGTGGAGGTCGAACCCGGGACCGCGGTCGAGATTTCGACCGGGGCGGTGATGCCCCCCGGAGCCGACGCCGTCGTCATCGTCGAGCGAACCGAGGAACGAGACGACACGCTCGTGACCTACACCGCCGTCGCGCCCGGGGATAGTGTGATGCCCGCCGGGACGGACATCGCCGCCGGTGCTCGCGCACTCGGCCCCGGGACGCGTATCACGCCCCGCGAAATCGGCCTACTTTCGGCCCTCGGACTGGACGAGATTCCGGTTCGCGGCAAACCGGTCGTCGGCATCATCTCGACCGGTGACGAACTCGTCCGCCCGGGCGACGAACTCCACTCCGAGCGCGGCGAAATCTACGACGTGAACTCCTACACTATCGCCGCGGGCGTCGAGGAAGCCGGTGGCGTCCCGAAGTTCTACCCCCACGCTGGCGACGACTACGAGGAGATGGAGCGCCTACTCCGACAGGCCGCCGAGGAGTGCGACCTCGTCCTCTCGTCGGGTTCGACCTCGGCGAGCGCCGTAGACGTTATCTACCGGGTCGTCGAGGAACGCGGCGACTTGCTCCTCCACGGTGTCGCGGTCAAGCCCGGCAAACCAATGCTCGTCGGCACGCTCGGTGAGGGAAGCGCCTACATCGGCCTTCCGGGGTACCCCGTCTCCGCGCTCACTATCTTCCGGACGTTCGTCGCGCCCGCCATCCGCGACGCTGCCGGACTCCCGGAACCGCGGACTGCGACTATCGAGGGGTCGATGGCCGTCCGCGAGCGCTACGCCGAAGGCCGGATGCGACTCATGCCCGTCGGCCTCGTGACCGATGGCGACGGCGAGACCCTCGTCTACCCGGTGGACAAAGGCTCCGGGGCGACGACGAGCCTCGTCGAAGCCGACGGCGTCGTCGAAGTCCCACCGGATGTGGAGTACCTCGCCGCGGGCGAGTCGGTCGACGTCCAACTCTTCTCGCCGGATGTTCGCCCCCCGGAACTCCTCGGTGTCGGCGAGGACGACCCCGCGCTCTCGCGCCTCCTCGACCGGGTCCCATCGCCGCGCTATCTCGCCGTGGGGTCGCGAGAAGGCCTGCGCCGACTCCGAGACGGCGTCCCTGACGTGGCGGTCGTCGCCGGCGACACCGACCGTGAGGTCGATGCCGTCGAACTCGGGTCGTGGACGCGCGAGTGGGGCCTCGTCGTCCCTGCGGGGAACCCCGCGGACGTGTCCGGCCTCGGTGACCTCGTCGATTCGGACCTTCGGTTCGTCAACCGCGATACGAACTCCGGACTGCGCACCGCGCTGGGGAACGCCGTGGCTGACCTCGCAGACGAACGTGGTACGACCCGCCACGAACTCGTCGAGGCCATCGCGGGATTCGACCGAGCGACGAAAGCGTTCGAGAGCCCCGCTCGGGCCGTCCGGGCGGGTCGTGCGGACGTTGGTCTCGGACTCGCGGCGACCGCCGACTCGCTCGGGATGGGCTTCGTCTCGCTCGGCGTCCAACCGGTTCGCGTCCTCGCCGACAGCTCCCGTGTAAAAAAGCCGAGCGTACAACTCCTCAAACGGGCCATTAAGAGCGGAAGCGACGTAATCGATTCGCTCGACGGATACGAGTTATCGGGTATATAATTATAAGAAATAGTATAATTCTCGGCAACTGAATAATTCTACCATCTGTGAAATATAAAAAATGTGTAACGTTTTTATCCTTCTGGATGGTATTGACTACCATGCAATCTCAGTTGACGGTCCTCCACGCAGACGACGACCCGGGGATGCTCGCCCTCTCGAGGGCGGCGTTTCGGGAAGTCGAGACCGTCACCCTACTCACCGCCGAATCCGCGTCTGAGGCCATCGATATCGTCTCGTCTCCGTCGACACCGGTCGATTGCGTCGTGAGCGACTCACTCGTCTTACCGAACGGCGTCTCACTCGTCGAAGCAGTTCGCGAGGAGAACGAGGAGATGCCTATCTTCCTGTTCACCGCGAAGGACTGGGGCGAAGTCGAACAGGTCGCGACCGCTGCGGGCGTCACAGAGTACGTTCAGAAAGCGGGACCGGGCGACCTCTCGACGGTTCTCCAGCGGGTGCGAAGTATCGTCGAAACGGACGACGAGGACGTCGATTCAGCACTCGACATGGGCTCTTCGGCCGTCGGTGCCGCCCTGACGGAACACGAGACTGCCGCTTCGACCGCGACACTCAGCCTCGCAGAGGACTGGGAACTCATCGGGCAGTGGCTCGGAGACGAAGAACTCGGTTTGGTCATCGTCGAGGCAGTGGAGTCGTACGCCGGCCTGTCGGCTATCAAAGACCCGCTTTTCGAGTCTATCGACACCGACGCGCTCGAATCGCTGATTCGCCCGCTCGTCGAGAACACGGAGCGCCCGGGTATCGAAGTGCGCTTCCCCTACGGAGAATTTCAACTCGCAGTGACGAGTTCCGGCGACATTCTCGCACGCCCGCTCGACGACGCGACGTGACGCCCGCACCGTCCTCCGGGGCAGGGGCAGGAAGATAGACGAAGGTGGAGACGGACCAACGAACAGTGACTGACGCCGACCGTGGCCGCAGGCTTTACGACTGGTGGAGTCGCCACCAGGGCGTGTTTCGATTCTTCTCTCGACTCTTTCTCCCGGGACAAACACACCTTCGTGAGCGAGCACGTGCAGCCCTCGCTCTGGACTCGGGAGACGTCGTCCTCGATGTCGGCTGTGGCCCCGGCGTCAACTTCGACGCGCTGCGTGCTGCTGTCGGGGACGAAGGGACGGTTCTCGGCCTCGATTACAGCGACGGGATGACAGTCGCCGCACGAGAGCGAATCGAGCGCGACGACTGGGCGAACGTCCACGTCGCCCGCGCTGACGCCGCTCGGCTTCCGTTGTGTACGTCGTTCGACGCCGCTTACGCAACGCTCTCGTTGAGTGCGATGGCGAATCCAAAGCAGGTTATCGACAGTGTCTACGGCGCGCTCGCTCCCGGTGGTCGGTTCGTCGTCTTCGACGCGCGTCCGTTCCCGCGATTCCCGCTTTCACTCCTCAATCCGCTTTTCAACCCGCTCTCGAAAGCGGCGACGAACTGGCATCCAGAACACGACCTCTGTTCGCTGCTCGACGCTCGGTTCGACTCGGTTCGGTTCACGGACGCGAACGCCGGGACGTTGTTCGTGGCTGTCGCGACCAAACACGACGCAGACGGCCGGTCACACCGCTCTTCGGTACCGGTTTCTCACCAGGACCGCGCGAGTTCGTCGAACGTCTCCACCCGGTAGTCGCCGAGTACACAGCGCCCGCGGAAGTCGGGACCGTGGCGTTCGATGTGAATCCCATCTAACGAGGCGTTCCACGCCGCGCCGATGTCGCTTTCACCGTCGCCGGCGAGGACGCCCGTAGTCCCGCCGTCGGTCCGGAGACCGTCGTCGACTCCGAGTTGCGAGACGGCCTGTTTCACCGGGGCTGCATCCGGTTTCCAGCCGGTTTCTTCGGTACAGCAAACCACCGTATCGAACCAATCGCGGATGTCGAGGTGGTCCAAGACGGGGTCGGTGAGGAACTGCTGGCAGTGTGTGACGATTCCCACGGGACGGCCCGCGTCGTGGATGTCGTCGATGATTCGGGCGGCGTCCTCGTGGAGATACGTGGCTTCGGCCCGCTTCATCGGGTCTTCTTCGCGGTGAAACGCCGGCCAGAACTCCTTGGGGTCGATACCCCACTCGCGGAGCGTCGGGTCTCGCGCACCGCCGAGGCCGTGCCAGATAACTTCCGCTTGTCGGTCGGTGAACTCGTAGCCGAGGCGGTCGCCGACGCGGTCGAACACGTCGCGCGTGTACGCCCAGTCGGCGTCCACGAGCGTGCCGTCGAGGTCGAACAGCCAAAAGTCGTAGGTGGAGGGGCTCATTCGGACTACGAGTTAGGTCACGTCCAAATAAAGGTATTCCGCCGCTGAACATCACCCCAGTCTCCCTCGATTGAGTCTCTCAGTCGTCTGCTTCGACGTGAATCGCGCTCCCGAAGTACTTGTGCAGCGCGTCGAGCACCGAGTCGGCGTTGAACTCGTCGAGGTGCTCGCCGACGGCAGCCCTGAGTTCGTCCAACGACGCTTCGTCGGTTCGCAACTCCGCGAAGGTACAGGACTCGGCGGGGGCGTCGACCCACGACGAGGCGAGTTTCCGGGCGTAGACGGGGTCGTTGACCTCGCCGCGCCAGAGTACGTCGCGGAACAGCATCCAGCCTTCCTCACCGGGCGGTGGCGGAGTCACACGGACTGTCGTCTCGAACGACGCCGGCTCCGTCTCGACTGTCGGCATCGTTTCGAGGCGGAACGTCACCCGAAACACGTACGTGAGTGTCATCGCCCGCGTGTCAGAACTCGTCGTCGAACAGGTCGGCGAGTCGGAGGTCTTTCTCGGTGATACCTCCTTCTTCGTGGCTCGTGAGTCGGACTTCGACCGCTTCGTACCGAATCGTAATCTCGGGGTGGTGGAACTCTTCTTCGGCGACTTCCCCGACGCTGGCGGCAAACGCGACTCCGTCGAGGTAGTCGTCGAACTCGTAGACGCGCACGATTTCGTCGCCGTCGCGTTCCCAGTCCGCCCCGAGTTGGCGGTCGACTTCGTCTGGAGAGAGAACCTCAGCCATAGCGGATATGTCGCGTGGCAGACCGATAAGGATTCTGCCGACTCGGCGGACGTGGGTGTCGATTCGCTGGCGACGCCTGCGGGTTCACCGCTTTCGCAGGACGAATCCCGGGCCAGTCAGAGTCCACCGGCCGTCGCGACGCCGGACGACCTGTCCGGTGACAGAGAGTCGGTCGCCGCATTCGACGGTCGTCTCCGCTGACGCACCGCGTTCGCCCACGACGGCACCGGCGGGCGGGATTCGAACGTGAACCTCCCCAGTGGGGTCTTCGAGGACGAACGGACGGGTGGCTCGGCCACTGGCTACTCCGGCGGGTCCGGCGTTCGCGTCGGTCGTCCACGCTTCGAGTGCCGGGCCAACGCCCACGACCTCCGCAACTGTCCCGACGACCGTCGCTCGGGCGACGTCGTCGAGGTCGGCCACGCGTCGCCGCGGTGCCGAGGCGACGAGTCGGCGACGCCGCCACGCACGAACGCGGGCAGCGATTCTGCGGCCGAACCGGTGGCGACGAGCACTCGAAGAAGACTGGAAAGGCGACCTGTCTGTGGGCGAAACGAACATCGAGACGGTCTGGACTCGGATTCGGATAAAAAGGTTCGCAGCCCCACCCACCGCGACTGCGGCGCTCGCGTCTCAGTCGTCAGAGAGCTGTTCGAGGACGCGTCGCGGCAGTTCGTCGTCCGACTCCGCCCGGTCGCTGTTCCGGTCGGGGCGCGACCCCGATGCGCCGAACGAGGGACGCTTCGATTCAGCCTGTTCGTCGGGTCTTCGCGTCGGAATGTCGTCGAATCCGGGGTCGAACAGGCGCATCGCGGTCTGGATGGTCGTCCAGTCGTCGTCGCCCGCGGCGTCGCGGAGGCTCTTGGTCGGGGCGGCGAGAATCTGGCCGACGAGCGCGTCCGCGAGCGACTCCACGGTCTCGCGTTGCTCGTCGTTGAGGTCGCCTTGCGCTTCTAACTTCGAGAGCGCGGTCGAAACCTCGCGACGCTTGACGTACTCGGCCGCCTCGTACATCGAACTGATGGCCTCGTCGGCCCGCTTTCGCTTGTAGGCGGCCAAGAGCCGGTCGAACTCCTCGTCTATCATGACTTCGACCTGCTGTGCGGCGCGTTCGCGCTGGACCTCGGTCTGGTCGGTCACGGTTTCGAGGTCGTCGATGTCGTGGACGACTACGTCCGTGAGGTCGCCGACTGCCGGGTCGACGTCCCGCGGTTGGGCGATGTCGATGAGCATCGTCTCGCCCGCGTCGGCGAGCGTCGCCGCCTCGACGACGTAGTCGGGGCTGCTGGTCGCGGTGATGACGAGGTCGGCCGCGGCGATAGCCGACTCGATGCTATCGAGGCCCGTCGCCTCGGTCGCCCCCGAAAGGTCTTCGACGAGACTTTCGGCGCGGGCGACCGTGCGGTTTGCGACGACCAACTCGGCCACGTCCGCGGACGAGAGAGCCTGCGCCGCGAGGGTGCCCATCTCGCCCGCCCCGACGACGAGGGTTTGGGCCGTCTCTATCGGGTCGTCGAGTTCCGAGCGTGCAAGTCGGACGGCCGCGCTGCCGAGCGAGACTGCTCCTTCGTTGATTGCCGTCTCACTGCGTGCGCGCTCGCCGACGTGGACTGCTTTCAACAGCGCGTCTTCGAGCATCGGACCGATACCGCCGACATCGCGAGACGCCTCGATGGCGGCTTTCACCTGCCCGATAATCTGGTCTTCGCCGAGGACCAGCGATTCGAGCCCCGCCGAGACGCGCATGAGGTGGCGGAGGCTCTCTTCGTGGTCCATGTGTCTGACGCCCCCATCGCGAACCTCGGGGGCGAAATCGTCCAGCGCGCGGCGGCCGTCGGCGGCGTCCTCGGTGACGACGTACGCCTCGGCGCGGTTACACGTCTGCAGCGAAAACGCCTCGGTGACGCCCTCCTGCGCGAGGAGGTAATCGACGACGGTCTGTACGTCGTCTTCGGAAGCGCACTCTATCTCTTGGACGCTCGCCCGGTCGTGGGCGACGCTGACGCCGGAGATGACACCTGCGCTCCTCATAACTCACCTCGCTGTGTATCCCTAATCACGCGCGCTGCCTCTCGCCGGGGATTTGCATCCCCACTACGTAAAGCCTTCCAAACCGACGGGTCCCGAACCACGGCGCGAACCGCATCACGGCGCTCTGTCGGGGATATGTCGGACGACTTGAGGTCGGCCCGAATCTCGGCAGTCAACTCGGCCATCGCGCCTGCACCGTCGAGTTCTGCTTCGATGCGTTCCCGGAGGTGCTTCGACAACGCCGGACTCGCCCCGCCCGTCGTAATCGCCACCGACACGTCGCCGTCGTCGACTGTGGCGGGCACGACGACGCTTCCAGCATCTCGCTCGCCGCTCCGGTCGGCACGGTTGACAAGTGCTCCAGCGTCACGGGCGGCGGCGACGATAGCGTCGTTTACGTCGGTGTCGCTCGTCGCAGCGACGACCAGTGCGGGTTCGAAACGGGCGACCCACTCAGTCACGTCGTCCGGGTCTGGTGCCGCTCGGACGAGTTCTGCGTCGCCGAAGTCGCGGTCGGCGAAGTCGGGACTGACGACGACAGTTCGCGTCTCGCGGGCGAACCGGCGGGCCTTGCGGGCACCGACCGGACCGCCGCCAAACACGAGGATGGTCTCACCGCCGAAGTCGTGCACCAGTGGAATCATCTCACTCCGTGTTCGCTGCTGCTCTTTCGTCCAGTCTGATTCCGGTCTTCTTGAGGATTCGCGTCGAAAAGAGGGTGTCCCAGTCGTCGTCGCCAACCTCCCAGTACTCCCCCATGACCTCACGAACGCGTTCGATTCGCTCTTCGCTTTCTGCTTCGGACCGGCCGTGGGTCATCGCGAAGAAGTTGTACGGCCAGACGCCCTCGTGGCGGGGGCGGCGGTAACAGTGGGTGACGAAGTCGAGCGCGGCGATTTCGGGGCCGACTTCCATCACGAGGTCGTCCGGGACGTTCCAGACGGTCATGCCGTTTTCCGAGTATCCAAGCGCGTAGTGGTTCGGGATAACGCCGACGCGGCGCACCTTCCCCTCCAGATTGAAGCGCTTGATAGTCTCGACGACCCACTCGGTGTCCTGCCCGAGCGCGTCGGCGACATCGGCGTACGGCGTCTCCGTAATCGGGAGGCCGCCTTGAATCTCTAAGACGAGGTCGCGCTCGTCGGGCGTGATGGTTCGCTCGTCGGTCGGTTCGACGTCGGGACCGAGGTGCGAGAGGTCGAGGTCGCCGTCGGAGACGGGACCGTCGAGGAGGAACTTCGCGCCGACGTGGAACTCGTGGCGCTTCGGCATGTTGTATGTCTCTTGGCCGGTCTCGTCTTCTATCTCGCCGAGCACCTCGTCGACGCGGGCTTCGTCGGCGACGGAGACGACGAACCACATGTTCAGATGTGGGTGCTCGCGCTCGTAGTTGTGTGCGACTTCGCGGTGTGCGTTTACCTGTTCGGCCACCTCGTCGAATCGCTCCGGCGGCGCGTGCATGGCGACGAGGGTCGCCGTTCCGCCGATTTCCTCGGCGTTGACGAGTGCGCCGAACCGCGAGAGGACGCCGTCTTCGTCGAGTGTTCGAACGCGCTCACAGAGGTCCGTTGCACTCACGTCAACTCCCCACTCGCGAAGCGCTGCGGCGGCGGGTTCGAAGGGGCGTTCGACGACGGGGAAGCCACCCTGGAAGGCGTTGACGATGGCGCGGTCGAGAGGAGAAAGTTCCGCGTCCGCCTGTTTCATAGAGGTGTCTCGGGATGCGAGGGGAATAAACGCCTCGCTTGTTCTCAGAATGGAGAGACCGCCGCGAGAGTCGGACAGTCCCGAAAAACCGGCTCAGGGAACGGGTGTGACGCGGTCGACGTGGTCGAGGTCGGCGAGGTCCTCGACGATGGCGTCGTGGTCGGCAGTCGCCTCGTAGTAGAACACGAGGTCGAAAGTCCCGTTGCGGAGGAGTTGCTGGCACTCCCAGACGAACTCGTCGTCGTCGACCGAGAGGCCCTGGAACTGGTTCGACGAGAAGTCCGTGTCGTCGTTTCCGGCGTAAATCCACGCCTCGCCTTTGTCAGCGTGTCCGGAGATGACCTCGTTGATGGAGACGGTCAACTCCTGCATTTCGAGGTCCTCCTGTCCAGCGAGGTCGGTGTGGATGATAGCGCCCACAAGTTCGATGTCGCCCGGTTCGAGGAGTGCAAGCGTGCGCTTGTAGAGGTCCTCGTCGATGGTCTCACTCATGATTGTCTCTTCTCGGGGAGGTACAAACGGGTGGCGATTCGCCCCGATTTAGACGACTGTCTCGATTCGCCGTGCGAGGCGTGCGTAGCCTTCGTCGCCCATCGACTTGGGGACGTAATCTGTCACGCCCGCTCCGATAGCGTCGGCCGCGATGGTCTCGCTCCCACGGCCGGTGTAGAGGATAAACGGCAGGCTGGCATCGCGGTCGCGAACGCGGCGAAGCAACTCTAACCCGTTCATTTCGGGCATCGAGTAGTCGCTGACGAAGCAGTCCACGTCGTTGTGCTGGGTCGCTTCGAGCGCCTTTGTCGGGTCGTCGTACGCGACGTAGTCGTATCCGTCGGCGAGCGCCGAGAGACGATGGCAGACCAACTCCGCGAGGTTCGGTTCGTCGTCGACGACGACGACAGTCGGTCTGTGCGTCGATTCGAGTTCCACAGACGGCGTCGTCTGCAGGTGCCTGACGAACAGATTTCGGTGTCGGGTCTGCTCGAACGCGACCGCTATCGACCCCGAGTCAGCACCGAGCACGACCGCCTGCTCGTCGCGGCTAATCCGGGTGATACTCTCGTACCGGAGGCGGACAGTCCGACCATCGCAGTCGACCGCGACCCCCTCTCGCGTAACCGCCAGCGACCCAGACTTGCAGGTCTCGCCGACCGTGACGACACAGGAGGCACCCGCGAGCAGAGCCTTCGCGAAAAGCACTCGGAACCGGTCGATAGTGTCCTCGTCACCGCCGATTGAGACGATTTTCTGCTGGTCGTCCTGGGTCGTTCCGACGACGAGTTCACGCTCCGTCTCGCCCTCGTCGGGGATGCGAACGACGAAGTCGAAGACGACCGACAGCGGAATCGACACGCTCTGCCCGTCGGGTGCCCTCACGACGAGCGCATCGGGCGTGAGCGTGACGACCGCGGATTGTGCACGCTCAAGCGATGGGCCCGCCACTGTCGCCTCGAACTGGGCGAGCGTGGAGTCCGCCATAACGTTTGTATATTCACGAATTTGGACAAGAATCTGTCGGGCAGCACACTGAGTGCGTTCGAACCCACAAGAAACATACGTCACGCAGGTTACTCATCGAATATGCTCGGGTGGGTTCGACGTGGTTTTCAGCGCGCGTACGAGCGCGTTCTCCGGCGTGAAATCGGAGACGGACCGACCCACGTCGCGATAATTCAGGACGGCAATCGTCGCTACGCCAGAAAGCACGGCGACGACGCTTCAGATGGCCATCGGGCGGGTGCCGAGACGACAGAGCAGGTGCTCGAATGGTGTGAAGAACTCGGTATCGAAGAACTCACGCTCTACACGTTTTCGACCGAGAACTTCGACCGCCCGCCCGAACAACAGGAAGCGCTCTTCGACCTCATCGAACAGAAGTTGTACGACTTCGCCGACGCAGACCGCGTTCACGAGCGGGAAGTCTCGGTCCGCGCGATTGGCGAGGTTCACATGCTCCCCGACCGCGTCCGCGAGGCCGTCGAGTACGCCGAGTCGCGAACTGCCGCCTACGACGGCTTCACGCTCAACATCGCGCTCGCCTACGGCGGCCGGGCCGAACTCCTCAGCGCGGCGCGAGACGTGTGTCGCGCAGTCGAATCCGGCACCATCGACCCGGCGGACGTCGACGTGGAGGCAGTCGACGAGCGCCTCTCTCGCAAACCCGTCCGCGACGTGGACCTCATCATCCGCACCGGCGGCGACGAACGAACTTCGAACTTCCTGCCGTGGCACGCCAACGGGAACGAAGCGGCCGTCTACTTCTGTGCGCCCTTCTGGCCGGAGTTCTCGAAAATCGACTTCCTCCGCGGGATTCGAACCTACGAGTCGCGGGAGAAGTCGTGGCAGCGAACCCGGACCGAACGCGCCGTGGCGCTGGTCCGCGCCGTCGCCGAAGTGGAGTTAGCAGACGCGCGTGCCGTCTCCGGGCGACTGCGCGGGCAACTCCCTTCCTCGGGGGCAGACGAGGTCTCCGCCGAGTTGGAACGGCGGACACAAGAATCTCGAACCGAGCAGTCTGCTGACTGACAGCTTACTCGCTTCCCTGCGCCGCCCCAGCGTCGACGACTCGACCGAGAAAGAGCACCGCGTCTGTCGGTCGGTCGCGAATCGCGAAGAGGAACGGACGGTCGAATCGGAGTTCGCCCCACGACGGCGGCAGCGAATCCTCGACGAGCACGCCAGTCGCGGCGGCGGCCTCGGTCCCTTCTTCGTCCACCGACACGAACGACTTGTGGAACACCTCGTCGATGTGGAGTCCGCCGTCGCCTCCCGCGACCATACCGCTGAAGTCCGCGCCTGCGCCGAACGGAGCGGGCATCCCGAGGTCCGAAAGCGCCTTCGAGAGTTGCACCTCGGTCTCGAACTCGAATTTGGGGAAGACGAGGTCTCCGATGCTGGTGCGTAGTTCCTCGAAGACGCCGAACAGCCGACTCGCGTCGAGGTTCTGCTCGTACTCCTCGAAGGTTCCTTCGTCGGGGAGGATGAGAACCATCGACACCTCCTCGCCGACGTAGGGCAACTCGACGGCCTGCGCACCGGGGAGGTCCGCGTACTGGGTCTTCAACTCCTGTCGCATCAGCGGCACGGTCGATTCGGAGCCATCCAGCGCGGTGAACGTCCCATCGGCGGTCTTCTCGGGGTCGAACTCGTGCAACCACCCCGCCATGAAGTAGATAGCGTTGGTCAACACGAGCACCGTCTGCGGCGAGATGGAATTCGGCGGCAGAAGGTCCTGAATCCGGTCTTCAGTCTGGTCGGCGACCCAATCGTTGATGCGCGTTCGTTCACCTTCTGGGTCGCCGGTGAAGTCTGCCCGGCGGAGTCCTGCACCGTAGTGCTCCTCCAGTCGGGCGAGATACTCCTCGGAGAATGGATAGCCCTCTCGACCCCACAGTGTGTTCGCCACGGCCAGTTGGAAGGCGTCCACTTCGGACCCATCGACGGGGTCAGTGGCCGTCTCTCGTTTTCCGAGGGAACGCTGGAGGTCGGAGAAGGCGGGGTGGATGTCTTCTCCCAGCGTGTAGTGGAGCACGTCTTCCATCTGCTCGCGCGTGTTCCCCCGAGCGCCAGCGTAGGTCATCGCCAACGCGACGGAGATGCTGTAGGGTGACAGGAACTGGTTCCCACCCTGCTCGCTGGCGAGGTGTGAGTGCAAGTCCAGTGCGAATTCGGCGTTCCCGGACGCGAGCGCGGCCAATCGCTCGTCGTCTACACTCGGCTCGCCATTTGGTGGTTCTTCGGTCGGTTCTTTGGTCGTCTGTGTCGGCGGCGCTGCCGTGGTCTCCGTGGTGGATTGGGTTGCTGGACTTCCCTGTCCGTCACCTGTACACCCCGCTATCGTCGCGGCGGCGAGGGCACCCGACAGCGCAAGTAGTTCGCGCCGGTTCATACCGGAGATTTCACTCATCTAACAATGTGTTTTCTGTAAAGTCAGATGGGCGTTTGTGTTATCCGACGGCAGAGTCTAGACACGTCGCCCAAATTCGGGCGAGTGGACTCTATTGAACCCCTCAGTCACTGATAGTTTGTTGAGGCCGTGCTGAATAGAGGGCGCGAGTCGGTCAGTGACTGTCCCACGTTGAGACGTGTTCCTCCACGAGGTCAAGAACGTTTTCTGGAGGTTCTGAGAACCATTTCGCCTCCAACACTTCCTCGTCACTGATCGAGATGGAACCACCGTCGTACTCTGCATTGAAAATGACCGTCAGCATATAGTACCGTTCATCGGGATTGGGTTCCAGCACGATGGTCTTCCGACGGGCATAGTTTACACCCGTAATCGTGCATTCGACTCCAGTCTCTTCGCGTACTTCCCGACGTGCGGTTTCTTCCATTGTTTCCCCTGGTTTGTGTCCGCCACCCGGAATCCCCCACTCGTTCGGTGAACCTTCGTGTCGAATCAATATCACCCGATCCGCATCATCAGTTATCCACGCACCAGCGTCGCCAATCCATCCCTCCTCTGCCATCTCCTCCCCTTGTTTGAAGTAATCCGGGTTATTCCCGACAGTCTCTTGATGAACAGGGAACGGGCCGTACCTTTCCTGTAACCGGTCAATCCGTCGGGAGACCTCTTCCCGAGTTTCCTTCTCTACATTCATGCTTCTGGATACACATTCGACATGGAAGATAGTCTTTGATGACTACAGCCTCTGAGTGTTGCACGCCACTACTGGCAGCGTCCGGGACGGTTTCTGAAGTCGTGCTGAATACAGCGCGCAAGTCGGTCAGTGAATCTTGGCAATCGTGAAGATTAAACGAAACGAAGATTACTCTCATTTAATGCACTCAGATGCGACACTGGAATCAATTAGACGTTGGCTTATGTTCGTCTCTCTTCTTCTTGTTGCTCATCTCTATCTTTATTCGGGAACCACCTTGGGCATCTATCTGGACAATGTAATTCACCTGCTCGCCGGGTTGAGTACACTGTTGGTTCTCGCCATTTTGAGCGCATCCATCGTGAGAAAATACACTGGGCAAACAGCATCTCAAAGTGATTCGAGTGCCTAACTGAGAAGTCTCTGTATTGGTTACTCTGACTGCTGAACTCACCCTCTGTCTGTGTCACGCCGCTCCTGACAGCGATTGGTGATGTTCCTGTGGCCGTGCTGAATAGAGAGCGCAAGTCGGTCAGAGTGAGATTTATTTCAACCACGCTTCAATTGAGACTGTGGCGAGTATATTACAACGGTACCACAAGCTGGAAGTGTGGGTTCAAAACCTGCCTCGGCTAGAATATGCCGTTGTTGTAGGCCTCGCATCTTGTCTCGGAATGCTTGTAATCAGTCTCTTTCTGAGGGAGATTACGATTATCAACGCAGGTGCGATGGGTATCATATCGACGCTTGTCTACTATGCGTTTGACCCTCGATAGAAGAGCAAGAAATGCAACTCGGCTCCCGAGTAGCATGATAGATTCACCCTCTGTATCTCGCACGGCAAATATCTCAGTCCTTGAGGGGTTCAACAGAACTGGCGAGTGTTACTCGTTCCCCTGCGCTGACCCGGCATCGACGACTCGACCAAGGAAGAGCACCGCGTCGGTCGGCCTGTCACGAATCGCAAAGAGGAACGGGCGGTCGAATCGGAGTTCGCCCCACGATGGCGGGAGCGAGGTGAACTCGGCGACCGCTGCTGTTGCGCCCGTCGCTTCCGTTCCCTCTTCGTCCACCGAGACGAACGCCTCGTGGTGTACATCGTCGATTTTGAGGTTTTGCTGGCCGTCCGCGGACATCCCGCTGAAGTTGGCAGTCTTCTGGAATGCGACGGGCATTCCGAGGTCCGAAAGCGCCGTTTTCAGTTTGGCCTTCGTCTTGAACTCGAATCGAGGGACGGCGAGCGTCCCCTCCGCGTCGCTCAGTTCGTCGAAGATGCCGAATAGTTGGCTCGCGTCGAGGTTCTGCTCGAACTCCTCGAAGGTACCCTCGTCGGGGAGGATGAGAACCATCGACACCTCCCGGCCGACGTAGGGCAATTCGACGGCCTGCGCACCGGGGAGGTCCGCGTAGTTCGTCCTGAGGTCCTGTTTCATCATCGGAACTGTCGATTCAGACCCGTCCAACGCGGTAAACGTCCCGTCGTCGGTCTTTTCGGGGTCGAACTTGTGCTGCCAGTTGGCCATGAAGTAGATGGCGTTGGTGAGCACGAGAGTCGTCTCCTGCTTGATAGACCCGTCTGGCAGCAGGTTCTCGATGCGGCCTTCGGTCTGGTCGGCAACCCAGTCGTTGATGCGTTTTCGCTCGCCGTCGGGGTTGTTTGCGAAGTCCGCTCGCTGCAACCCCGCGCCGTAGTGCTCTTCCAGCGACCCGAGGAACTCCTCGGAGAAGGCGTACGATTCTCGCCCCCAGAGTGCGTTCGCCACGGCCAGTTGGAAGGCATCCAACTCCTCTTCGCTCCCGGGGCCGGTGGCAGTCTCGCGCTCTTCCAGCGCGGCTTGGAGGTTGGAGAAGGCCGGATGAATATCCTCACCCAGCGTGTAGTGGAGCGTTTCTTCCATCTGCTTGCGCGTGTCTCCCCGAGCACCTGCGTAGGTCATCGCCAGTGCAACTGAGATGCTGTACGGCGACAGGAACTGGTTTCCACCGTCTTGGCTGGCGAGGTGCGCATGTAAATCGAGGGCGAACTCGGCGTTCCCGGACGCGAGCGAGGCCAATCGCTCGTCGTCTACGTTTGGCTCGCCGTTTGGTGGTTCTTCGGTCGGTGTTTCGGTCATCTCTGTCGGAGATGCTGCCGTGGTCTCCGCGTCGGTCTGCGTCGTCGAGTCCGCCTGCCCACTGCCGGTACATCCCGACAGGGTCGCGGCGGCGAGGGCTCCCGAGAGTGCGAGGAGTTTGCGCCGATTCATACTAGAAATATCATTCTACCAACTAAGTGTCTTCTGTAGACTCAGATGGGCGTTTGTGTTATCGCTTCGCTGGCATTACTCGCTTCCCTGCGCCGCCCCGGCATCGACAACCCGGCCAAGAAAGAGCACCGCGTCGGTCGGCCGGTCACGAATCGCAAAGAGGAACGGACGGTCGAATTGGAGTTCACCCCACGACGGCGGGAGCGATACTTGCGCAACGACGGCTGTCGCGGCGGTGGCCTCGGTCCCTTCTTCGTCCACCGAGACGAACGACTTGTGGTACACTTCGTCAATCGAAGGGCCGCCCTGGTCGCCGTCGACCATCCCGCTGAAGTTCGCACGCTGCTCGAAAGCAGCGGGCATCCCAAGTGCCGAGAGCGCGTCCGATAGCTGGACTTCGGTCTCGAACTCGAAACGGGGGAGTGCGAGTGTTCCCGTCCCACTGCCTAACTCTTGGAAGATGCCGAATAGTTGGCTCGCGTCGAGATTCTGCTCGAATTCCTCGAAGGTTCCTTCGTCGGGGAGGATGAGAACCATCGACACCTCCTCGCCGACGTAGGGTAACTCGACTGCCTCTGCGCGCTGGAGGTTCGCATAGTTCGCATCCACGTCCTGCTGCATGAATGGAACTGGCGACTCAGCCCCATCCAGCGCAGTGAACGTCCCAAGTGTGGTCTCTTTAGGGTCGAACTTTCGCAACCAGCCCGCCATGAAGTAGATGGCGTTAGTGAGCACGAACGCCGTCTGCGACGAGATGGAATTCGGTGGCAGGAGGTCCTGAATTCGGTCTTCAGTCTCGTTGGCGACCCAGTCGTTGATGCGCGTTCGTTCGCCATCTGGGTTGCCTGCGAAGTCTGCCCGACGGACCCCTGCGCCGTAATGCTCCTCCAGCAATGCGAGGTAGTCGTCCGAGAAAGGATACCCTTCTCGTCCCCACAGGGAATTCGATACAGACAGTTGGAATGGGTCACCTTCGGACTCCTCGCCGGGAGCTTGGGCTGTCGTCCGCTTCTCTAACGCGGCCTGAAGGTCAGAAAAGGCCGGGTGGACATCTTCTCCCAACGCGTAGTGGAGCGTTTCTTCCATCTGCTCGCGCGTCTCGCCGCGGGCACCGGCGTAGGTCATCGCGAGCGCGACAGAGATGCTGTAGGGTGAGAAAAACTGATTCCCGCCCTGTTCGCTGGCGAGATGCGTGTGCAGGTCGAGGGCGAATTCGGCGTTCCCGGACGCAAGAGTAGCTAACTGTTCGTCGTCTACACTCGGCTCGCCGGCTGCTGGTTCTTCGGCTGGCGCTACCGTTTGTCTTAGACTCGCAGCCGTCTTTGTCCGGTTCGTTGGAGGCAACTGTCCACTGCCAGTGCATCCCGCCAACGCCGAGGCGGTCAACGCACCAGAGAGCGCGAGTAGTTTGCGCCGATTCATAGCACAAATGTCATTCTGGCAACTAAATGTCTTCTGTAAACACAGATGGGCGTTTGTGATACTCCGTCGCAAACTACCGCCAAACAACTGTTGCAACGATATTTGGGCTACCGCCCGAATCTCCGCTGTCTGTCCTGATAATCCCGCAACGCCCGCAGGTAGTCTCGCTTTCGGAAGTCCCGCCAGTTCACGTCGGTGAAGTACAGTTCCGCGTACACGGACTGCCAAATCATGAAATCCGAGAGACGCTCTGCGCCGGTCTTGACGACCAAATCGGGTTCGTCGGGGAACACCAGACGCTCTTCGACCTCTTCGGCGTCGATGTCGTCGGGGTCCAACTCGCCGGAATCGACTTCCTCGGCCAACGACCGAACGACGTTTGCGAACTCGCGTTTGCCGCCGAGACCGATGTTCACCTGTACGGGTTCGTCGACGGGTTCGGTGTCGCCGGGTTCGCGGACGGCGATGGGGTAGGGACTCTCGATGTCGCGGAGTTCGCGCGAGAGGGTCGGAATCACCGCTTCGTCGAGGACGCTCACGGAGACGGTGACGCGCTCGGTGCCGTGCTCGAACGCCCAGTCGAGGAAGTTGGCGAGCGTGTCGTAGGCACCCTGTTCTAACAGGTCGCGTTCGGTGATGACGACCGCGACGTGGTCCGGGGTGTCGGCACTGTCGAATCGAAACCGGAGGGCGAGGTAGTAGTCGTACAGTCCCACACGATGTCGTCGCGCCGCGGACGCCCCTAACGCTTCGGGTTCGCCGTGGGTGCCGTCCCCGAAGTCACCGATGTCGGGAGGGTTAAGTGCGCGTCGGGGAAACCGAACGATGTGACTTCCACACTACGGCGAGCGGGTGGATTCGCGGTTGTCGGGACGTTGGCCCTCGCGGCCCCCAGTCTCGGCTCGGCCGCGTTTGCACCGTTCGCCGCAGTCGCGCTCTTGGCGGCTTTCGTCATCGACGACGGGCCGCTGTTCGAGCTGTTCGCGCGACCGGGAGACCGCGAGGACGGCCGTCTCAACGGACTGGCTGGCTTCGCACTCGCCGCGACCGGGCTGGCACTTCTCGCGACGGTCCCCCGGGTCAAGATGCCACTCACGGCGTTCGTCGCTGCCGTGTTGGTACTCGCCTACGGGAACCTCGGAGGGCGACTGGCCGACGCCCGCCTCGACGACGAGTTCTTGCAGACCGCCGGATTCGTCGGTACGGGACTCGCGGCCGCGACTGTCGGCCAAGTGGCCGTCGCCAACGTGACGGGAGCACCAGCGCCGCTCGCTCGGTTTACGTTCGTCGCAGCACTGGGCGCGCTCGTCGCCGCACTCCTCCGGACGGCCTTCTACGAGCGCGACGACCCCCTTGTCATGATTACCGTCGGGTTCGTCCTGTGGGGAGTCGAAGTCCTTGCAGGCCCCGTCTCACCCACCCAGACTGGTATCTCCATCGCGCTGACGGTCGCACTCGGCTACGCCGCCTACGCGCTCGGAACCGCGTCGCTCGCCGGGATGCTCACGGGCGTTCTCCTTCTCTTGGTCGCCATCGGCCTCGGCGGGTTCGGCTGGGCTATCGTCCTCGTCTCGTTCTTCTCTATCGGCGGCCTCGCCACCAAGTTCCGCTACGACCACAAGGCGGAACGCGGCGTCGCAGAGAAAAACGAGGGTGCTCGCGGGACGGGCAACGTCCTCGGCAACTCCGCGGTGTCGCTCGTCGCGGTCGTCGGCTACGCCGCCACACAGACCATCGGCCACAGTCTCGGGAGCGACCTCTTCATCCTCGCGTTCGGCGGCTCCGTCGCCGCCGCGATGAGTGACACGCTCTCCAGCGAAATCGGCGGCCTGTTCGACAACCCGCGGCTCATCACGACGTTCAAGCCTGTGCCACCGGGAACCGACGGCGGCGTCACGTGGCAGGGCGAAGTCGCCGGTATCGTCGGCTCTGCGCTCGTCGCCGCGCTCGCGTACGTCCTGCTGCCGCTTTCGACCGAGGCTGCTGCGCTCGCGGTGCTCGTCGGCGGCGTTGCGGGAATGACAGTCGACAGTCTCCTCGGCGCAACCGTCGAAGGCTCCGGTCTCGGCAATCAGGCGGTCAACTTCCTCGCGACGCTCGCCGGCGCGCTGGCAGCTGTCATTGCGTGGATACCGCTGTAACTGTGTCTGTGAGACCTGCTCGTCCGGGCGACCGCGCGGCTGTCTCGTCGCTCCAGCAACTCATCTCAGAGCCGTCGCCCGAACTTCTCGACGCGTGGCCAGCGGTCGGGACGCTTCTCGTCTCCGTCGATACTGCTGACCGTCCGGTCGGGTATCTTCTCGCCACCGGCGACCACGTTGCCGAACTCGCAGTCTCGCCCGAGGCACGGCGCGAGGGACGTGCCACCGCACTGGTCGATGCACTTCGAGCCCGACGAGGAGACGCGTCGCTCACCGTGTTGGTGCATCCCGACAACGAGGCTGCCCGAGCGTGTTACGAGGCTCTCGGATTCCGCCGCGATGGACGCGTCGCCGACGCGTTCGAGGACGCCGACGCGATTCGGCTCGTGTCCGACTCGCCCGACTAACGTCGCCTCAGGCGAGCAGCTGGTCAGCCGTTCTGACGCGGACGCTAACGGGCTTTTTGACGAACTCTCCGATAGAGCGCCCGACGACGTGTTCGACGCCGCGCTGGGCCGCGATATCGACGAGCTTCTGACTCGTTTCGCCGTCGACCACGACGAGCAACGGCACCGACTCGGTGTCTTCGAGTGCGTCGTACACCGTTTCGACCGCGACTTCTTCGAGGAGGTCGAGTTCGTCGTCGAGGAAACGAGCGCGGCCACTCTCTTCGGTGACGACTTCGCGCACGTGGTCGGCGAGCGACTTCGATTCCGGCGCTTGCTCGTCGGCGACGGAGTCGGCTGTATCGGCCGGTTCCGGCGGTGCGCCGGCGAGGACTTCTGGTTCCGGAATCGGTTCGTCCGCTGTAGCGTTCGGCGGCTCGCTCGTCGTTTCGACGGTTATCGTTCCGCTGTTGTCCGACTCCGTCTCGGAAGACGCGTCGGCGGTTGGGGTGGCGGATGCGTCGGCAGTCGAGGCGGCCGACGTGTCGTCAGGTGCCGGTGCCTCCGGGCGGGAGTCCGAATGCACTCCCGAAGTGTCGCCAGCGGCGGCGACAGCCGCCCGCAAGTCGCCGTCGTCCGGCAGCGCCGAGAAGGCAATCTTGTTCCGGAGGGACCGGAGTACGTCGCTCCGGTCGAGGTCTTCGACCGACTGCCCGTCTGGCGCGAACGCGACGTAGTCCACGTCACCGACTTGAGCGAGTTCCCGAAGGATGAGTTCGCCGCCGCGGTCGCCATCGAGGAACGCGGTGACTGTCCGGTCTTGGGTGAGCGACGCGACCGCGTCGGGGACGTTCGTCCCCTCGACTGCAACGGCGTTCTTGATGCCGAAGCGGAGGAGCGTCAGCACGTCGGCACGGCCTTCGACCACGATGATGGCGTCGGAGTCGGTGACTCGTGGTCCGGCCGGAAGCCCGTGGTACTCGGAGATGTCTTCGACGCGGACGCTCTCTTTGACCTCTTCGAGAATCTCGGTCGACGACATGACGGTGTCGTCGAACGATTCGGTGAGGAGTTCCTTCGCCCGCTCGACGACCTTGCGGCGTTTCGCCTCGCGAACGTCTTCGATACTCGTGACCTCGATGGCCGCCTGACAGGGGCCGACGCGGGTGAGCGTCTCCAGCGAGGCTGCGAGGATGGCCGTCTCGACCTTGTCGAGACTGCTCGCGATGGTCATCTGGCCGAACGAGTGGCCGTTTTCGGAGTCTATCTGTACGTCTATACGTCCGACTTTGGAGGACTGCTGGAGGTCGCGGAGGTCGAGTTCGTCGCCGAGCAACCCTTCGGTCTGCCCGAAGACGGCGCCGACCACGTCGCTCCGTTCGACAACTCCATCGGCGGAGATTGAAGCGTGAATGAGGTATTTTGCGGTGTCGTCCATTGGTGAAACACCCCTGCAGGGGGTGGTGTGATGATGATGGTGATGATGCTGTTGCAGGTCGCTCCTGCGAACGTCGTTATATAAATCGTGCTGCAGGGAAATATCTATCGCGGCCGATGTGTCGGCTCGGCAATTGCCTTCGTGACAGCGCGCTATCGGGAGGTAGCGAGCGTCTCACCGGCGTCCCGACAGAACGCTGCTGGGTCGTCCGGGTCGTCGTGTTCCGCGATAACCCACTCGACGAACTCGGCGTCGGCTGCGGCGGCCAGACAGTTGTCGATGTCCAGGTCTCCCGCGCCGAGTGAGACGGGGCGGCCCCCGCGTTCGGCCGCGGAATCGACGACCACGTCTTTGAGGTGGACAATCGGTGTTCGGTCGGCGTACGTCGTCAGATAGCTGACTGGGTCGTAGCCCGCGGCCAGAATCCACGCGAGGTCGAGTTCGAAGCCGACACCCGAGTTGTCGGCCAGTCTGTCCAAGGCGGGTTCGCCGTCGACCGACCGAAGTTCGTGCTCGTGGTTGTGATAGAGGAGTCTGATTCCCCGGTCGTCACACCGTGCAGTCAGGTCGTCGAGGCGACGCGCCGTCTCGTCTACCGAGTCGGCGTCGGCGAAGTCTTCCGGGGGAAGATACGGGACGACGAGCGTCTCGACTCCGAGCGCCCCGTACTGTTCGCACACCGCGTCGAGGTCGGACTCCAACTCCTCGATTGGGACGTGGGCGGCGGGCGCGTCGAGCCCCGTCTCAGAAAGACGCTCTCGAATCGCGCCGGTGTCGTCGAGTCCCGCGAACTCGACCCCGTCGAACCCGGCGTCGGCAGCGCGCTCGACCAGTTCGGCCGTCGATTCCCCGAGATTCCGGAGCGAGTAGAGTTGAATCCCGAATTCCATACGGGTTCCTCGACGCGCACCGAGGAAATTGTTTCCACCACACTGAGCGAGCAGGGAAATTCGACGCAGACTATTGAAGAAAATTCTTCTTCAGAGTCTCTCGACGTAGGAGAATAGAGTAACATTTACGTCCGGTTATCAACTATCGTTTCCAGTAATGACGAGAACGCGCACCGATTACCTCTGGGTTGCGACCTTCGCGGTCCTCGTGGCGCTCGCCGTCCCGTGGTTTCTGTGGGGCGACAGCCGCGTGTTCGCCGGCCTCCCGCTGTGGCTCTGGTGGCACATCGGCTGGATGGTACTGACTGCTGCGGTCTTCCACCTGTTCACGCGCCGGGCGTGGGACCGCGGGATGGGCGAGGTGACCAACTGATGGTGTCCGCGCTCGGCATCCAACTCGGCGTCGTCGGCGTGTACCTAGTGGTCGCACTCGCCATCGGACTGCTCGCCTACCGACTGACCAGCAGCGACGCCGAGGATTACTACCTCGCAGGCCGCTCTATCGGGACTGTCGTCCTGCTGTTTACGACGTTTGCGACGCTCCTGTCGGCCTTCACGTTCTTCGGCGGGCCGGACCTCGCGTTCCGCGCCGGACCGGAGTGGATTCTGGTTATGGGCGTCATGGACGGCGTGCTCTTCGCCATCCTCTGGTACATCGTCGGCTACAAGCAGTGGCTCGTCGGCAAGGCCCACGGGTACGTCACGCTCGGCGAGATGCTCGGCGACCGCTTCGGGTCCAAGCGCCTCCGCGCGCTCGTCGCCGGAATCAGTCTCTTTTGGCTCTTCCCGTACGTGATGCTCCAGCAGATGGGTGCCGGTGAGGCTATCGTCGGCCTCACGAACGGTGCTATCCCCTACTGGGCGGGTGCCGCCGGAATTACGGTGTTCATGATTGCCTACGTCGTCATCGCGGGACTCCGCGGCGTCGCGTGGACCGACACGCTCCAAGGGCTGTTCATGCTCGGCGTCGTCTGGCTCGCTGTCGGGTGGGTCGCAACCGCGGCGGGCGGGCCAACCGCGCTCTCGAACGCGCTCGCGACCAACAAACCCGAGTTCCTCGCACTCGGCGGCGGTCTGTACTCGCCGCAGTTCATCATCTCCACCGCCGTCACTATCGCCTTCGGCGTGGCGATGTTCCCGCAGATAAACCAGCGCTTCTTCGTCGCCAAGTCCGGCAAAGTTCTCAAGCGCTCGTTCGCACTCTGGCCCGTGCTCGTCGTCTTGCTGTTCGTGCCGGCGTTCCTCCTCGGGACGTGGGCCGCCGGACTCGGTATCTCGGTCCCCGAAGGCGCGAACGTCTTGCCGGTCCTGCTCAACGAGTACACGCCGGTCTGGTTCGCGGCGCTCGTCGTCGCCGGCGCGATGGCCGCCATGATGTCCTCGTCGGATTCGATGCTCCTCTCGGGGTCGTCGTACTTCACCCGCGACCTCTACCGGCCGTTCGTGAATCCGAGTGCGAGCGACGCCCGCGAAGCGTGGCTCGCCCGTATCGGCGTCGCCGTGTTCGCGACGCTGACCTTCGTCGCCAGTCTGTTCCGCCCCGGAACGCTCGTCGAAGTCGGCGACACCGCATTCGGCGGGTTCGCACAGATGGCGCTTCCCGTCATCGTCGCGCTCTACTGGCCGAAGACGACGCGCTCGGGGATGTTCGCCGGTATCGTCGGGAGTCAGGCGTTCTACCTCGCGCACGTGTTCGTCCCGCCTGTGGACCTTGCCGGTGCGACACTCTTCGGCGCGACGTACCTCACGTGGGACTTCGCCCTCTGGGGCATGCTCCTCTCGGCGCTCTTGACCGTCGGCGTCTCCGCGCTCACCGTCGCTGCCCCCGAAGAGAACCAACAGCGGTTCTCCGAGGGGCTTCGCGCCGACTGAGGTCGGCGACCCCAAACCCCCCCTCGCGTTCCTCCGAATTGAGAGCGGGGCGAGGATTAATCTCCTCGGACGCCGTTTGTCGTTCTATGCCTGAAGAAGTCCTCTTCGAATCCGAGAGCAAGCAGTCGCGCGCGGACATCGCATCGTACCTCCGAACCGTCGCCGACAAACTCGACGCTGGCGAGTCGATTACGCTGACCGCCGGCGACCAGTCCGTGACGCTCGACCCGCCCACCTCGCCGACCTTCGAGGTGAAAGCAGAACGCGAAGGCCCTGTTGGAAGCCCCGGCGAACTGAGCATCGAGTTCGAACTTGAGTGGGACGAAGACGGCGGCGACGGCGGCGAGTCCGGCGGTCTCGAAATCGAATAAGCGGACCGTCACCGGTTATCGGAAGAAACAATAGATTTTTGACACGCAACTGAGTGGTCGAAGACCAATGGACGTCCGGCCCCTTCAACCCGACGAGGTCCCCACGTTCGTCGACGACCTCTGGCTTCCGTTCGCCACCGAGATGGGCAACCTCGACGAACACGACGCCCTCGCCGGTGACGAGTACGTCCGAGTTAATGCCCTCGCGTACCGGCAGGCGCAGCTTGCGGACGAGGACGTACAGACGTTCGTTGCCGAAGCCGACGGGTCGCAGACGGGGTACACGACTGTCTCGTACTCGGAGTCGCCGCCAGTGTTCGCCCGCGGAGCGACGGCGAAGGTGACAGAGTTGTACGTCGAACCGGACGCTCGCGGCAGTGGGCTGGGGACGGCACTTCTCGAACGGGCACACGAGTGGGGCGAGAGACGTGGCTGCGAACACGCGGCGCTGTCTGTCCACGCCCGCAACGAGACGGCACAGGCGTGTTACGAAGCAGCGGGCTACGAGACGCGCTACCTGAAAATGGACCGACAGCTCTGAGTCGGCGTCGACAAACACCCGTCGTTTCGAGGGGGTGATTCGGGTAGTAAACCCGAACCCTCAAATCGTCACACGCCAACTCCCGCGCATGAACGAGTCGGGACTGCAAGTGCTCATGGAACAGGACGTGCTTCGCCGCCGCATCGACGATGGCGACCTCCCCGAGTGGGCGGTGAAGCACTACGAGACGTTCCGCGAGACGATGCTCGGCGAGCGCGACGGTGCACCATTCCCGTGTTACTTCGGCGTCGAATCCGAGCGCAATGGCGACGCGCTCTACACGTTCGTCGAGTCCTCGACGGACAAAGACGCCCTGCTGGCGCTTCGCGACAACCTGCTCGAATATCTCGACGTGTATCGAGACTACTCGGAAGCGTGCTCGCTCGTCACGTTCTTCAAGCCGCCCGAGGAGGACCTGACGGAGGCCGACTATCACGAGCGTCTGTGGCACATCCTGCAGTTCCTCCACGTCAACGACCCCGAACCGTGGCCCGAAGACATTCCCACCGACCCCGACACCCCGACGTGGGAGTTCTGCTTCGGCGGCGAGCCTATCTTCCCGACGACGCGAGCGCCCTTCTACGACGAGCGACTGAGTCGCTACTGTCCGTGGGGCCTCGAAATCACGTTCCAGCCCCGACCGCTCTTCGATGGCATCACCGCCGACACCGAGGCCGGACAGAAGGCTCGTGACGTCATCCAGAACCGCATCGAGGACTACGACGGCGTCTGTCCGCACGCCGACCTCGGCGACTGGGGTGTCGACGGCGACCGCGAGTGGCCGCAGTACATGTTCTCCTCGGACGAGTCGCAGGCCCCCGACGAGTGTCCGATTCGCATCACCCGCGAGCACCCGAAGGTGCCGATGGCACCGGCGGACGACTGATGACTGACGACGACACGACACCGACACCGAGGCTCGAACTCCCTACCGACGCCGTACTCGTCTGCATCGACATGCAGGTCGGCTTCGACGCGGCGCGCTGGGGCGACAGAAACAATCCCGAGATGGAAGCCCGCGTCGCCGACCTGCTGGCGGCATGGCGCGACGTGGACGCACCCGTGGTGCACGTCCGCCACGACTCCACAGAACCGGACTCGCCACTCCGAAGCGACGGCGAAGGATTCGACTGGAAGCCCGAAGCCGAACCCGTCGAGGACGAACCCGTGTTCACGAAACACGTCAACAGCGGCTTTATCGGCACCGACCTCAAGGGATGGCTTCGCGACCGCGACTACGACACGCTCGTCCTCTGCGGCCTGACGACCGACCACTGCGTCTCGACGACGACTCGGATGGCCGAGAATCTCGGGTTCGAGGTGTATCTCCCGGCCGACGCGACCGCGACGTTCGACCGTGAGGGCCCGGACGGCGAATCCTACTCGGCCGACGAGATGCACCGAACCGCGTTAGCGCATTTGAACGGCGAGTTCGCGGCAGTGGTACCGACGGAAGCACTGTTGCAGGCGCGGTAGGTCAAAATCACACGTCACGCTACTGTCGGTGGATTTACACCGTCCTTGGACGAGGTCTCTCGTGTGAAACGACGATTTCTCTTCGGACTCGGCGTGTTCGACATGGTCGTTCTCGCGTTCCCGATAGCACTCTTTGGACGACCTGAACACCTCCACCAATGGGTCTGGGTGGGCGGGTTCGCCATGGCCGGACTGCTCTTGATTGCCGCCGGGCTACGCGACTCGGTCGGCGTCGGAGCAGTATCGCTCGACTGGCACGTCGCCGCGGGTCTCGGATACCTCTGTTTCGGTATCGGGATGGTCGCAAACACTGCGCCGACGCTCGGCGGAACGCGCGAGGACGTCTTCTTCGGCGCGCTGACCATCGTCACAATCGTCCCTCTGATGGTCTTCATGGGAATCGACTTCATCCGAGGCGGCGTCCACCTCGACATCTCGAAGTGGGAGTAACCGGATTCAGTTTCGATTCACTCCGTCTGCGAACACCTATCGTTACGCAAACATATTTAGTGGAATCGACGGTACTGTGCCTGGATGGCCGTCTCGCTGCCGTACCGTGACGAACTCGCCGTCGATTTCGCGTGGAACGAGTTCACCGGTGCGGTCGGTGATTCGGTTACGGTCCTCCCCATCGTGGTCGCCGTCGCACGGCTGACCGATCTCTCGCTGACGCTCGTCCTCATCTGGTTCGGCGTCTTTCAAATCGTCTGGGGGCTGTACTACGCGGCCCCGCTTTCGGTCGAACCGATGAAGGCGCTCGCGGCCCTCCTCCTCGCCGAGACAGTCACCACTGGCGAGGCACTCGTCGCTGGTGTGCTCCTCGGCGTCGTCCTCCTCGCTATCGGTCGGACGCACTCACTCGGCCGACTGAGCCAATACATCGGCGCGCCCGTCGTTCGCGGCGTCCAGTTCGGCGTCGCGCTCGTCCTCCTCTCAACCGGCGTCGAACTGGGTGTCGGCGACCCGCTTTTGGCCGGTGTTGCAGTCGGTGTCGCGGCTCTCGCGGCCCTCGCCCGGCGCTGGAATCTAAGCGCCCTCGCCGTCCTGGCGGTCGGTGCCGCAATCGCCGCGTCCGACGTGGGACTGCTCGGACTCACGATCCCGTCGCTCGGCGACACCGCGCTGTTCGCGCCTGCAACGTTCACCCCCGCGACTGTCACCCTCCCGGCGTTCGAAGCGGCGGCCGCCCAGTTGGCGATGACCGTCGGCAACGCCGCCCTCGCAACGTCGGTCCTCCTCTCGGATTACTTCGGCCGCGACGTGTCGGCCGACGAACTCGCCTCCAGCATGGGCGTGATGAACCTCGTTTCCGTCCCCTTTGGCGGCCTCCCGATGTGCCACGGCAGCGGCGGAGTTGCCGGAAAATACGCCTTCGGTGCCCGGACTGCGGGCGCGAACGTGGTGCTGGGGATTGGATACGTGCTCGTCGCCCTGTTCGCCGTGGACGTTGCGGCCGCGTATCCCGTTTCGATGCTCGGCGTCGTACTGGCGATTATCGGCGTGCAGTTAGGTCGGACGAGTCTTCGGGAGGTTGGGGGCGGGGCGTACCCGTTTGTGGTCGCTGTTGGGGTCGTTGGCGTGGTAGCAAATCTGGGGGTGGCGTTCGTGGGCGGGATTGCGCTTTGGTTGGTGTGGAAGCGGGTCGGTCGGTAGTTGGAATATTCACGCTGTGGAATAGACGCCTACTGCTTCGCCAATTCGTCTTTCTTCGTGTGGACGATGAGTGTCATGACCACCCCGAATGCGGTCGTCAACAGGCGGAGTTGATTGAGACTGACGCTGGTAGAGAGCTTCGTGAGTGCGGCGACGAAGACAGCGCCGAACAGGAGACACGGGAGGATGATGTACACCGTGAGCGCCTTGGTTCGTTCCATGGGCGACCAGAAGTAGTGTCAACAATAAAACTACTCCCTCACGCCTCTCTGTGAATTCGTTCTACCACCCGACAGTCTGGCCATTTTTATAACTCCCACGCCGACGTACCACGTATGCAGACGCACATCGTTCCCGTCGGGTTCGACTACGACCGACTCATCGCGCCGCTCATTCGCGACCAGTTGGACGTCGACCGGGTCATCCTCTTGGAGGGGGCCGTCGGGAGCGAGGCGAACGTCGAGTACTCGAAGGACCTCTCTGGAAAGCTCGAAAAGGACTTCCAGAACCTCCTCGGTGCGGAGACCCACCGGGTCGTCGTCGACGACGTGTACGACTACGACGCGGCCTTCGAGCAGGCGTACGACCTCATCAACGCGGAACTCGACGCCGACGACGAACTCCGGGGCGACGACGACGAACCGGGCGAAGTCTGGGTCAACGTGAGCGCCATGCCGCGGCCGGTCTCGTTTGCGTTTGCGACTGCCGCACACTCGATTATGGTCGAACGGCAGGCCGACCGCGAGCGCATCCACACCTACTACACGGCCCCGGAGAAGTATCTCGAAAGCGAACTCGCCGAGGAGTTGCGCACGGGCCGTGACCTCCTCGAAGACATCCTCGAATCCGGCGAGATAGACGACGAGCGACTCCGCGAGCGAATCGAGAGTTCGTCGGACCTCTTGGCGGAGTTCGACGAGCGCGGAACCACGATTGGCGCGAAGCAAATCGACGACCGGCACATCGTCGAACTCCCGGTCGCGTCCTTCTCGAACGTCAAGCCCTTCGAGGAAGTCATCCTGTTCAAACTCGGCGAACACGGTGAGTTCGGGTCCGTCTCCGAACTCGCGGAGGCGCTCGCCCGCGAGATGAACGAGGAGTACACCGACTCCTTCCGGTCGAAGGTCATCTACAACGTCGACCGCCTCGGTCCCGGTGGCAAGGGCTACATCGAACAGCAAGAACGCGGGAAATCCTACCGGACGCGACTCTCCCGCATCGGCGAGTTGTGGGTGCGCGCCCACGCCGACAGCGACGAGTAAGCCGCGTGAACCAACCCATGGGCGGACCGATGTGCAAGACGGGACGGGGCTGTGCGTTCTGGTCACTATCGAGTATATGAATCTAGGGCCGCGGTGCATCCGGCAAACCGTGCCGCATCGTGCTTAATCGGCCGCCTCCCCCACTTTTAGTCGGGTGAACAACACGTGGCGTCGATACTCGCAGGCCTCGTCGGTGGGCTGCTCGCGACCGTAGTCATGACCGCCTTGATGATGACGATAGGAGACGATTCTCCGCCGCCGACTGCGGCCTTCTGGTCGAAGTACGTCGGCGACGACCCCCCGGCGGAGTACATGATGCAGGGCATGGTCCTGCACTTCCTGTACGGTACCGTCGCGGGCATCGTCTTCGTGCTGGTCGTCCCACTGGTACTGAGCGTCTCGACGCTCACTGCGGGCATCATCGCTGGCCTTGCCTACGCAATCGTCCTGTTCGTCGTCGCCGCCGTGTTCTGGATGCGACTCGTGCTCGGCATGGAGCCGGAGCTGCAACAGGTAGTCGGCTTCCTCGCGTTCCACCTCGCGTACGGGCTGGTACTCGGGGGCGTCGTCGGCCTCAACGTCCTCTAAGTCGGCACCGACGCACGTCGTTCACCCGTCCTGTACACCTTCCCCCATCGCCTCATTTTTTGTCCTCAGAAGTCGAGCCCCGCTGGACCCTTACTCGGCGAGAGCGGACTCTGTGGCAACCCTTCCGGTGGCTCCGGGAGATTGAACTCTCGGGGTGCAACGTCGTTCGGCCCGTCGGGATAGAACACCGACGCGAGCAACTGGATGTGGTCCCGGCCGACATCGAGTTCGAACTGACCGCCGCCGTAGAGTGACATCCCTCGCTTTTCGGCGTACTCGATGGTTTCGAGGAGCGATTCGACCGTCCCGAACCGCGAGGGCTTGATGTTCAACCACGAAGGCTCGAACGGGAGTGCTTCGACCGATTCGACGCCCGTAATCGGTGCGTCCCACGAGACACGGTCTTCGTCGTCGTCGAACAGCGGACGCGTCTCGTCGGTAAAGGCCGGGTCTTCGAGAACGGCCTCGGGGAACCCGGTGACGACTCGCTCGTACAGTTCCGGGTCGGGTTCTTGGTCGACGTCCGTGCCTTCGTACTGGCCTTTCAGGTCGAGGATACGGACGCACTCCTTCCCCGAGAGCGACTCCACGAGGTCGGCGTCCCAGTCGCTCGTCGGGTCGAGTTTGAACTCGCACTCGGGGTCGCGTTCGAGGAGCATCTCGACGCGGTCTGCAGAGGGAGGGTCGCCGAGGCGCGTGCTCACGACGAACCGGACCGGGTCGCGCTCGCGGCCGAGCGCGCTCGCGAGGTCTGTGTCGTTCTGCCGGAGTGCGAGGTCGAGCCCGGCCGATTCGAGCGCCCACCGCCGGTAGTGGAGCGACGGTTCGCGCTCGGGGACTTTCGTGGGAAAGAGGTCGGTCCCGTCGAGTGCGGCCGAGAAATTGACGAACGAGTCGTACGACCCGACGATGTCGAACACGTTCCCGGGTGTCTTGGCCAGCGCGTCGTGGTCCTCCACGTCGTAGGTCACGTCTTCGCCTCGCCCGGTCTCGCCCTCACCGGAGAGCTCGAAGACGGTCGTCTTGCGGTGAAAGCCACTCGACGTGTCGCTCTCGAATTGCTCGCGCGAGACGGACTCGATGGTGAGTGGTAGGTCGGCCACTCGGTCGAAGAGAGTCATCGCGCGGCGGTTCGCACGCGACGAGCAAAAGGCTAGTCCGGGGTCGTATCGAATCCCAAATGAATTAGGCGAGACCGCCGAGTTCGAGCTTTTTCACGCGCGTTGCGAGCGCGAGGAACGTCGCAAAGAGCGTCAGGAACACTGCGCCGGCGGCCGCGACCTGAAGCACCGTCGTCCCGTAGGCGGCCGCGGAATCGGCGACCGGGAGCGCCGTGTGGTGCGGGTCGCCGACGAGTGGGACGAAGTAATCGACGAGGTCGTTGAAGCCGTACCACGCGACGGCGACGGCGACGGCGCGAATCGGGAACGCCGAGTAGCGCTGGATGAGGAAGGCCTGGACCACCATGGCGAGGTGGCTGAAGAACAAAAACAGGTACATCGGAAACCACGTGACCGCGAGGAACGAGTCGGCGAAGGCCGCGAGGACGAACGGCGTCCACAGGCCGAGCTTCCAGCAACCGAAGAACGCGAGCGCGTTGACGTACTCGTTGGACCGTCCGAGCTTCCAGAGCGCGAGCGAGAGGGCGATAAAGAGCGTCGCCACCGGGCTGTCGGGGACGAACGGCCACATCACGAGAGGTTCGGTGGCGAACTGGAGTTGGACGACAGGGTCAGAAAACGGGTGGATGCCGTAGTACCAAAAGCCGAACGCGGTGCCGACGAGGTTGATGGCGACGACCAGCCACGCGACGTTGAGGCCGAAGTTCTCAAGCCACTTCGGAAGCGGCGCGAGCCACCACGGCAAGTTCGTGTTCGGCGGGAGGTCGTCGTCGCCGAAGAGGCGTCTCGGGTCGTCGAGTATGCGGCGCAGTCGCGTCGCCTCGTCCATAACCGGCCGAAAGCGTGGCCGAGTAAAAGCGGTGCCGGTCTTCCCCATGCGGCCGCCGCCCGTGGGAGTGACTGACGACCGGAAGCGACTCCTTAAGTGTACCCAGTCGCAAGCCAGAAACATGGCAGAGGAGACCGACCTGGAGGAACTCCGGCGCGGGACGGAACTCGTCAAGCGCGGGTTCGCCCAGATGCAGAAGGGCGGCGTCATCATGGACGTCGTCGACGCTGAACAGGCGAAGATTGCCGAGGAAGCTGGCGCGGTTGCCGTCATGGCCCTCGAAGCCGTTCCGGCCGACATCCGCAAACGCGGCGGCGTCTCTCGCATGGCCGACCCAGAGAAGGTCAAAGAAATCATCGACGCCGTCTCCATCCCGGTGATGGGGAAGGCCCGAATTGGCCACTACACCGAAGCGCAGATTCTCGAATCCATCGGCGTGGACATGGTCGACGAGAGCGAAGTTCTCNGGTGATGGGGAAGGCCCGAATTGGCCACTACACCGAAGCGCAGATTCTCGAATCCATCGGCGTGGACATGGTCGACGAGAGCGAAGTTCTCACCCCCGCCGACAACGACTACCACATCGACAAGCGCGAGTTCACCGCTCCGTTCGTCTGCGGTGCTCGCAACCTCCCCGAAGCGCTCCGCCGCATCCACGAGGGTGCTGCGATGATTCGCACGAAGGGCGAAGCCGGCACGGGCGACGTGAACCAGGCTGTCACCCACCAGCGCACTATCAAGAACCAGATTCGAACGCTGACGGGTCTGAACCACGACGAGCGCGAGAAATGGGCCCGCGAACACGAAGCCCCAGCCGAACTCGTCCACGAGACGGCCGAGATGGGTCGCCTGCCGGTCGTCAACTTCGCCGCCGGTGGCATCGCGACGCCCGCCGACGCTGCGCTCATGATGTACCACGAGTGTGACGGTATCTTCGTCGGCTCCGGTATCTTCGGCGCAGAGGACCCAGAGACGATGGGCAAGGCAGTCGTCGAGGCGGTCAACAACTGGGACGACCCAGACAAACTCGCCGACATCGCCTCCGGCATCGGCAAGGGCATGAAGGGCGAAGCGAACGTCGACATGCCCGAAGAGAAGAAGCTGCAGGGCCGCGGCGTCTAAGCCGAGTTCCTCACTTTCTATTTCGTTCGACGCACCACAGAGCGAAGCCGCCCGCAATCGAGCAGTCGCTCCGTGGTGGTTGAGAAAAGAGAACGCAGTCGCCCGTCTCAGGCGAACAGCTCGCGGTCTTCTTCCGTCTCAGCTTCGTCTTCTTCGCCGAGGAGGACGGTGACCGGTCCGTCGAACTGCAGCATCAGCGTCTGCGTCAGGTCGCGTGAGATGAGCTTTCCGGCTGGCGAGCGGCGGCGACCCGAGATGAACAGATGGTCGCACGCTTCCCACTGCGCCGTCTCCAGCACGGAGTCGACTTCGGGGCCGATGTCGGCAACGACGCGGTAGTCAACGTCGAGTCCTTCGAGGGCTTCGCGAGCGACGCGGTCCGCACGGCGACGCGCGGACTCGGTCGCTTGGTCGATACCGTAGACGACGTCCGACGAACCAACGTCCGCGAGTGCCGAGCGTGTCCGCTCGAACTCCTCGCTGGGTGTGACGGTGAGGACGACGAGTTCCGCTCCACTGCCGGCGGCGAATTCACCGGCTTCTCGGAGGATGCGCTTCGACCGCTCGTTCGGCGAGACGACGACGAGTGCTCGTTTCATACCTCCAACGTCTCGTGTTAATGAGAAAAGTCTTCTCGGAATCGTGCTAGCAAGACCCACGTCAATTCGTTCCAGTAGCTCACAGCGCTGAATACAGGACGATAGACGGAGCGAGCGTCTATCTAAACACTACTCAGAATTCGAATATTTCTGCGCCACTGCCGACACGAGTCTTGTAGGCCTGGGCGGACACGTCGACGTCGTCGAAGGCTTCGAGCATCGCGGCGGCGACGCGGGTTCGGTCGTTCGCGCCACAGACAGCGAGAATCGACGGGCCTGCGCCGGACACAGTCACGCCGTCTGCTCCGGCGGCGAGTGCGGCGCTCCGGACTTCGTCGTAGCCGGTGATGAGTTCCGCACGCGCTGGCGTGACGACTCGGTCGTCCATTCCGGCACCGACGAGTCTCGGGTCGCGGCGGCACATTCCCACAGAGAGCGTCGCCGCGCGTCCGACGGTGTGGACGAGGTCGTCGATGCTCGCCTGCTTCGGCACGACTCGGCGCGCGTCCCGCGTCGAGACGACGATTTCGGGCAGGCACGCGACGAGCGGAATGTCCGCATCGATGGTGGTGACGCCTTCGTCGGTCGCGACGGTAAAGCCACCGAGGAGCGCGGGTGCGACGTTGTCGGCGTGTGCTTCGCCGGAGACGACCGCCTCGCCCTCGGCGGCGATTGGGACGAGTTCCTCACGCGAGAGGCCGCGGTCGTACAGTTCGTTCAGTGCGAGGGCGGCGGCGGCGGAACTCGCGGCCGACGACCCGAGCCCGGAGGAAGGACGGACGCCCTTGTCGATGCGGATGTGCGCCGGGGCGTCGAGCGCCTCGGCGACAGCGCCAACGACGTTGCGATTCGGGTCGGTCGGGATGTATTGGCTGCCGACGCCAGTCACTTCGATTGTTGTGCGGTCCGCTCGCTCGACGTGAACCACGTCGGCGGGACGGTCGAGTGCCACACCGAAAACGTCGAACCCGCTGCCGAGATTTGCGCTCGTTGCGGGTGCGCGGACCGTAACCATGCCCCGCTGTTGCCGTATCGCAGATAAAAATGTGGCGAACGTCGCAACTGCGGCGGATATCTCAATCCGTAGTGATTTCGGGCGTCGCGGTGTCTTGGACGTCTTCGACACCGCGGAACCCGAACCGGGCACCGCCGGTCTCACCCGTGGTCAGGTCGACGCTCCAGCCGTGTGCTTCTGCCACCGAGTGGACGATTGGCAGTCCGAGTCCGGTCCCGTCGTCGTGGGTCGTATAGCCCCGTTCGAAGACCTGCTCGCGGTCTGCTTCGGGAATGCCGGGGCCGTCGTCTTCGACGTAAAACCCGTCGTCGAGCGTGTCGACGACGACGGTGACTGACGACCCCCCGTCGGTGACGCCGTGTTCCGCGGAGTTACGAAAGAGGTTCTCGAACAGTTGCCTGAGCCGCCCCCGGTCGGCCATGATGGTCCGGTCGACTGCCACGTCGACGGTCACGTTCTCCGCGGCCACACCGTCCCAGGCCTCGCGCGCGACGGTTGCGATATCGACCGGCGAGAGGTCAGAGAGCGTCTCGCCCCGTCTGGCGAGGGTCAGAAGGTCCTCGATAATCGCTTCCATTCTGTCGTGAGACTCCTCGATACGCTCGAAGTGGGCGTCCTCGCCCGTCTCGTGTGCTAATTCGAGGTAGCCGCGCGCGACCGTGAGCGGGTTTCTGAGGTCGTGTGAGACGACCGATGCGAACTCGTCGAGGCGTTCGTTCTGGCGTTCGAGTTGTCGCTCTCGCTCTTTGCGGTCGGTGATGTCGCGGACGAGCAGGAGTCTCCCCGCGGCGACTGCGTCCTCGCCGAGCGCATTCGTCTCGACCAGCACGTCTTTCGTGTCGCCGTCGCAGGTGAGAGCCACCTCCGAATCGGTTTCGTCGCCGAGTGTCGCAACGAGCGTGTCAGGGAGGACGGCCGACGCGGGGCGGCCGTAGGCGTCGTCGAGGTCGACCCGAAGGCACGTTTCGCCCGCCGAGTTCGCAGCGAGTATCGTGTCGTTTGCGTCGAGGACGAACGCTGCGACGTCCATCGATTCGACGGCAGACTCCCACGCCACCGGGACGAGCGTGAACAGTCGATGTCGGAAGACGCTCCACGCGACGGTGCCCGAAGCGAAAGAAAACGCGAGCGTCGGAAGGTTGAGTCCGGTGACTGGGCTCGCACCGAGGACGTAGACGACACCCGCGACTGCGGGGACCGTCCCACCGACGAGCAACCCGGCGGTCTGTTTTCGGTAGATGCCCTCGGCCCGGACGAGTTCGCGGACGAGGACCGCGAGACCGATGACGATGAGGACGTACGCGTAGACGATGTACCCCAAGAACGCGATTCCGTGGTCGTTGACGAGGATAGCGTACCCGCTGTCCATGGATATCCAGAGGTGACGCCAGATGAGATTGTGCCAGTCGTTGGTCAGCACGAGGCCGATGACGACGACCGGAACGGTCCCGAGTGCGGCCCAGATCGACCGCGGGAGGTCGGCGATGTCGGTGTGGCGCATCACGTACGCGAACCACAGGAGCGGAATGGGGGCGATACCGACGTAGCCGAGTTGGTTCAAAAGCACCTTCGTCGCGAAGTCGGTCCGAGAGAGTTCGAGGGCGTACATCCCCATCCACAACCCGGACGCGAAAAGCAGGAGCGCTCCGAGTACCGTCCCCGGGACGAGTCGCTGTTCCGTACGGCGTCGAAGCAGGTACACACCGAGTGCTACGAAGACTCCTGCACCGACCCCGAGCGGGAGCGTATAGGGCGTAGCCTGCCAGTGAGACACGCCGTTCATGCTCGTTGAGTTGTTTGAGGTGGGATAAATCCCTCGTACTTCCCACACGGGAGCGGTCAACCAGAAAGGCCTTTCGTGCCCCCGGCAAACTCCGGCGCATGATAGGTATCGTCGGCGGCGGCATCGCGGGTCTCGCCGCGGCGTATCGACTCCGAAAACGGGGTCACGACGTGCGAGTCTTCGAGGCGAGCGATTCGCTCGGCGGACTCGCAGCGACGTACGAGACGAACGGCGACGACATCGAACGGTACTACCACCACCTCTCGAAGTCCGAAGAGACCATCGTCGAACTCGCCGACGAACTCGGCCTCGGCGACGACCTCCAATGGCGCATCGGCAAGAACGCCTACTACGTCGACGGCGTGGTCCATCCGCTGGACACGGCGTGGCAAATCGCCGCCTACCCGCACATGAGCCTCTACGACAAGTTCCGCCTCGGCATGCTCACGCTCGGCATCGACGTGCGCGGTGGCGTCCCCGACTTCGACGCCTACGAGGAACTCGCCGAGTACGAACACACACCAATCGAGGACTTCGTGGTCGAACACACCACCCGAGGCGTCTACGACAACTTCGTGGACCCGCTTCTCGACGGCAAGTTCGGCGAGCGCAAACACGACGTGTCGGCGGCGTGGTTCCTCGGCCGCGTCCGCTTCCGCGGCGAGCGCGACCTCCTTCGCGGCGAACTGCTCGGCTACTTCGACGGCGGGTTCGCCCCGCTTATCGATGCGCTCATCGAGGCCGTCGGCCGCGAGAACATCCAGACCGGGTCGCGAGTGACCGAACTCGACACCGAGGGCGACGAAGTCGACACCATCACCGTCGAAACGGCAGACGAGACCGAGGTCCACGAGGTGGACTCGGTGGTCGTCGCGGCGATGCCCAACGTCCTCGAAGACCTCACCGGGTTCGAGTGCGAAATCGACTTCCAAGGGGCTGTCTGCGGGCTTGCGACCATGTCCGAGTCGCTGATGGACACCTACTGGCTCAACATCGCCCACGACGCACCCTTCGGCTCGCTCATCGAGCACACGAACTTCGTCCCCCGCGAGCGGTACGGCGGCGACCACCTGCTGTACGTCGCGAGCTACGTTCAGGGACCGCACGAAGACCTCTGGCAGATGACCGACGAGGAAGTCGAAGACGTGTGGTTCGACGAAATCGAGGACATGTTCCCCGACTTCGACCGCTCGGCCGTCGAGGAGTTCAAAGTCTCGCGAAACCCCCGTGCTGGCCCGGTCTACGAACGCGGCTACCTCGACCTCGTCGTCCCGTACGACCTCGCCGACGACGTCGCCGAGGGCGTCTACTACGCGGGGATGGCCTCGGAAGCCCAGTATCCCGAGCGCTCCCTGAACGGCGGTATCGTCGCGGGCTACGAAGTCGCCGACAGAATCGACAAGCGGCTGTAGCTCGTTTTCCCTCCCAGTCTCACTCGGTACGACACTCCGAGCCACGCTTACCGGCAATCTGTTTCGGATTCGGAACCCCTTTTCACGCCGCTGACTGACTAGTCAGTTAGTGACTACGGACGCCACCTCGGACCGGTCGGTCCCCGACGAGGTCCACGAGACGTTGATGGAGGCGACCTATCGGGCGTTGTGCGCCCACGGGTACGCCGAGTTGACGATGCAGCGAATCGCCGACGAGGCTGGAAAGAGTAAGTCCCTCCTCCATTACCACTACGGGACGAAACGCGAACTGCTCGTCGCGTTCCTCGATTTCCTCCTTGAACACTTCGAACAGCGAGTCGAAGAGACCGAAGGCGACGCGCCCGACGAGCGACTTCGCTTCCTCCTCGACAAGATGGTTCCCGACGAGGACGACGACGGCGAGTACGACCGCTTCGGTCTCGCCCTCGCCGAAATTCGGACCCAAGCCCCCTACGTCGAGGCGTACCGCGAGCAAATCGCCCAAAACGAGGCGGCGATTCGAGGGCGCTTTGCGGACGTCATCCGCGACGGTATCGAGCAGGGTGTCTTCCGCGACGTCGACCCTGACCGGACGGCCACACTGCTGTTCGCCGCACTCGACGGGGCACGCCTGCAACGAGTCTCCGTCTCGGAACCGGATGCAGAGAGCGAACGGACACCAGCGACTGCGGCACCGCACGAGGTTCGGGCGGCGCTCGAAGCGTTCGTCGTCTCGGACCTCCTCCGCGAGGAGGGGTCGCAGTGAGCGCGAAGCCGAAAGACGTCAACCTCGTCGACGGCGAACTCGTCAAGCCGATGTTGGTGCTGTCGCTTCCCATCGTCCTCTCGCAGATGATGCAGGTGGCGTACAACCTCGCAGACACCTTCTGGGTCGGCCGCGTCGGCGCGAACGCTGTCTCTGCGCTGTCGTTCTCGTGGCCGCTCGTCTTCCTCATGATTTCGTTCGGCGGCGGCTTCACCGTCGCCGGGACGGTGCTCGTCGCCCAGAACAAAGGCGCGGGCAACCACGACGAAGTCGACCACGTCGCCGGACAGACGCTCGGCTTCGTCATCCTGCTGTCTGCCGGATTCGCCGTACTCGGCTATCTCCTGACGCCGGTGTTGCTGCCGCTTATCGGAACGACGCCCGGAACGGAGGTCCACCAGCTGTCTGTCGATTACACCCGCACTATCTTCCTCGGCGTCGCGTTCATGTTCGGCTTCTTCATCTTTCAGGCCCTCCTGCGCGGGTGGGGCGACACCAAGACACCGATGTATCTGATGGCGTTTGGCGTGGTGCTCAACGTCGTCCTCGACCCCTTCCTCATCCTCGGCTTCGACGCGAATCCGGTGTTTTCGGCCCTCGGTCTCGACGGCCTGCGCCAGTCGCTTTTCGTCGCGACCGGATTCTCCGGGTTCGGCGTCCAAGGAGCAGCTATCGCGACGGTGTTCTCTCGCGGTGTCGGCGCGCTCGTCGGCTTCTGGCTCCTGCTGTCCGGTCGCGTCGGTATCAGCCTCTCGCCGCGGGACCTCGTCCCCGAGCGCGAGACGGTCGAGAAAATCGTCCGTATCGGCGCGCCATCGAGCATCGAGCAATCGACGCGCGCACTCGGGGTCACGGCGCTGACGGCGCTCGTGGCCTACGCCGCAGTGAACGCGGGCGGTGTCGACACCGAAACCGCGGTCGCGGCGTTCGGTATCGGCAACCGTCTCAACTCCCTTGTGTTCCTCCCCGCAATCGGACTCGCGCAGGGCACCTCGACGGTCGTCGGGCAGAATCTCGGCGCGGACCAACCCGACCGAGCGGAGCGCGCCGTCTTCTGGGCGGTCGGCATCATCGTCGGCGCGCTCGTGTTCGTCTCCACGATAGCGTACTTCTTCGCCGAACCCATCGTCGCGGTGTTCATCCCCGGCGAGGAGACGGTCATCTCGGTCGGCGTCGACTACCTCCGCATCATCGGCCCGACGTTCCTCTTCCTCGGGGCGTTCAACGTCGTCAACGGCGGCTTCCGCGGCAGCGGGTCGACCCGGACGGCGATGATATTCTCGCTCATCTCGCTGTGGGTGCTCCGAATTCCGACGTCGTTCGTCCTCGTCGAGTTCTTCTCGATGGGGCCGACGGGAGTCTGGTACGGTATCGCCTTCTCGAACGTCGCCGCGGCGTTTCTCGCGCTGGCGTGGTTCACGCGCGGAACGTGGAAAGAAAGCGTCGTCGACACCGGCCCACCGATTCCGAGCGACGACTGACGGGGGAACTGTGATTTAGGCCGCCTCTTCGTCGACGTCGTCGACCTCTTGCATGCCCGGTGCGACGCTCACGTCGACGTCTTCTGGCTCTTCGGTACCGCCGGCGGCGACCTCTCCGCTGGCGTCTTCGACGTACACGTCGTCGGCGAAACCGCCTTCGGCGTGGGGATGTTCGGGGTTCTCCAGATTCTCCAGCGTCGCGGGCGCGTCCGGGATGTCGATGGTGCGGAACTCGCCCAGCGGGTTGGCGATGTCGATGTCGTAGCGCTCGAAGAACTGCTGGTAGCGCTCGTAGTGGGCTTCGAGTTCGTCGGCCGGGAACTCCATCATCTCGGTCCAGCCGTGGTTGTAGAAGTCGAAGTTGGCCTGGATGTGCGTAATCTCCCGGGCTTCAGCCTCCGGGAATCCCTCGTCCAGTGCCGCCAGATAGGTGTCGAAAGTGCACTCGAAGAACGCCGCCATGTGCGGTTCGCGCTCCTCTCGGTGGTCGGGGTCCGCGCGCTCGCCGAAGACGCGAACGTGAAGGTCCACCATCTTCTCGGTGGCGATGTCGCCGATGACGGGCATGGTGAGCGCCTTCTTCGTCGCGAAGTGGCGGATGTTCTGACGAATCTTCATTTCGTCGCCCGCTAAGGGTCGGATGCACGTAAAGACCACGTGTATCGCGGGGGACAAAAGAAAATTACACGACCTGTTTTATTGTCGCTCGTCCTCGATGAGTACGATATGAGCGATTCCGCCCCCACACACGAGGACACGCTCCTCGGCTGTGAGGACTGCATCTCCCCGGCCGAAGCGTTCGCCATCGTGGCCGACGAGACGCGATTGAACATCCTCGAAGCGCTCTGGGAGTCACCCGACAGACCGGTTCCGTTCTCGGAACTCCGGCGACGTGTCGGCGTCGACGACAGCGCCCGGTTCAACTACCATCTCGGCAAGCTCCGCGGGCAGTTCGTCCGCAAGACCGACGATGGCTACGACTTCCGGCACGCCGGCGAAAAAGTCGTTCGTGCCGTGCTCGCGGGCACGTTCAACGAGGACCCGGTGTTGCCGGCGTTTCCCGCACCGGGGACGTGTGTCGACTGTGATGGCGCACTCGAAGCGACCTACGCGGACGAGAAACTCACCATCGCGTGTGCAGACTGCGGGCGCGTCCACGCACACGAGGAGTTCCCTCCGGGGGGAATCGACGGGCGCTCGCCAGAGGCGCTCCTCAGCGCGTTCGACCAGCGTGTTCGACATCTCCACTGTCTCGCCGCCGACGGGGTCTGCCCGGAGTGCGGCGGGACGACCGAGACGGTTCTCACCCCCGAATCGGACCTGTACGACCTCGACGTGGTCGTGAGTCACCGATGCGGACAGTGCGCCTACGAAGCCGTCTCCCCGGTCGGCCTCGTGCTTCTCGACGAGACGACCGTCCTCGGCTTCCTCTCGTCGCGGAACACCGACTTCTGTGCGACCCACTTCTGGCGCTTCCCGTGGGTCGTCGGCAACGAGGCACTCACCGTCGTCGACACCGACCCGTGGCGACTCCGCGTTCGCGTCGAAGACGGCGACGAAGCGCTCGTCGTCGAACTCGACGAGACGCTCACGTGCGTCGATTCGCACACGGAACGTGTCGGGAAAGTTGCATAAGACAGCTACGGTAAGGGAGCTTACAAAACTACCATTCTGCTTACCATTTTGGTCGTGTGGGCCGTCTATCCACGTGAGGAACACGACCATGGGACACGACACTACTCGCGGACTTCCCGACTCGCTCGACCGCGCCCCACAGGGCGTCGAAACGCTCGTAGACACGTTGTTTGTCGCCACCGCCGCCGTCGTTGGCATCACTGCGGCGACCCTTCTGGCGGCAATTCTCGCACCACTCGGTGCCGGGGTCGCTCTCGTCGCGTTGTTTGTCGGTTGGCCACTGGGGTTCGTCGGCGCTGGCATCGTACTCCGCGCTGGCGTACGTGCCCTCGTCGACAGCGGTGTTCTCGCCGACATCCGGCGCGCACTTTGGCGCGTTCGCGCCGGAATTCGACGGGTTCGAACTGGTGCATCGCCGGTCGTCACCGACGGCGCCGGGACCGGCGACTGTGACACTGCCAACGAGTGCCACTAGCCCGTCATATTTTGGGATTGTCGACTCTTGCTTCGGTTTTCGGCCGCCTCATGAATAATGAGGGAGATAGCAATCCACATTAACCCCGAATACAAACGTCGGGTTATGAGTCAATCGTACGTGATCGTCGGCGACGGTATCGCGGGTGCCTCCGCCGCGGAGACGCTCCGCGAGGAGGACCCCGAGGCCGACATCACAATCCTCACCGACGAGGGTGAAGCACTGTACAATCGCATTCTGATCAAAGAATTCGCCAAGGGCAAACTCCCCGAAGCGCCCATCTCTATCCACGACGAATCGTGGTACGACGACCGCGACGTCGACCTCGAACTGAACACCCTCGTCACGAACATCGACCCCGACGCGCACACGGTCACCGCCCACGACGGGACCGAGTACGAATACGACAAACTCCTTCTCGCTATCGGTGGGACGCCGACGCAACTCCCCGTCGAGAACTCCGACGCCGAAGGAATCCACCACTTCTGGACGTTCCAGGACGCTCGCAACATCAAAGAGCACATGGAACAGGCCGAGAACTCGGTCGTCATCGGTGCGGGCCTCCTCGGTATCGACCTCGCGGCCATCACCGCCGCCCAGGACGTCGAAGGCAAGTACCTGATGCGCGGCAAGGCGTGGTGGCGCTACGCGCTCTCGCAGGACGGCGCAGAGATTATCCACAACGCGCTCCGCGAGCGCAACGTCGAGCCCGTCTTCGACTCCGGCGTCGACCACTTCGAGGTCGACGACGAGGACCGCGTCACGACGGCTGTCGACCCCAACGGCGACCACTACGACGCCGACTTCGTCGGCATCGCCATCGGTCTCAACTTCAACACCGAGATTCTCCAGGGCACCGACATCGAGTACGACAACGGCGTCTACGTGGACGAGTACATGCGGACGAACCACGACGACATCTTCGCCGCCGGTGACATCACCGAGTTCCACGACCTCATCCTCGGCGAGCGCGCCCAGAACGGCGCGTGGGGCTCCGCCAAGGAACAGGGCACTATCGCCGCGAAGAACATGGTCGACTACGGCACCGAAGAGTTCCGCTGGGTCTCGTCGTACTCCATCACGCACTTCGACTTCCCGTTCCTCTCGTTCGGTCACCCGACTCTCGGCGACGACCACGTCGAAGCCAAGTACTCCGACACCGAGTGGCGGCGTCTCGCCATCAAGGACGGCAAAATCGTCGGCGGCGTCCTCATCGGCGACCTCTCGCCGCAGACGAAGTACAAGAAGCTGATGCGCGAACAGGTCGACATCAGCGGTCAGAAGGACACCCTCGTCAAGCAGGACTTCGAACTCGAAGACCTCGAAGGCGCGGCCGCCGAGCAGTAAGACCGCGTCTCACGACGTTCTTCTGGACGGACCGCTGGATACTAGCGTTCGTTCAGTTTCTCTCATCTCCTCCTCTCCTCCTCTCCATCTCTCATCTACCCCTCTCCGACTCTCTCGGTAACCGTGTCACTCATTCATGGATTGTGATACGTTGATATGTCACAAACACTTATGGTATCCAAAGCCATGTGTTACCATATGTCATCGAAGGATGGACAGCCGGCATCGGCGTCAGCGTTCAAAGCTGCTCCTGCCGTCGTGCCAATCACGGACGTTCCCCCGGGTGCTCGGGTTCGACACTTCGACGAACTGAGCGACCGGACGCAACAGGCTCTCACGACTGCGCTTCCCTCGGGTCACCTCGACATCAACCCGGAATCCACGAATCTCTCGCGTGGAGACGTCGTCGTGTTTACCGAGTACGTCCGCATCCACTAGCCGTCCCGCTGCATCGTTCGCTCACGACGACTTTCCTGGCGTCTCGTCACCCACGAGCCGTGCTGCCGAGCGACGGCGAGGACCGAAGTGGTTTTCCACGCTTCGCCGCTATCGCAGGACATGGCAGCAGGCGGCGGCCAAGGGACGATGACGCTCGCGTTCGAACTGGAGGCGCTCAAGCGCCTCGCCGACCCCAATGCGGCGTTTAGCGACGCGCGCCGCTGGTCGAAGTACGTCGGCGTGGTAAGCGAGAAGCCGACCTACGTCGTGACCAACTTCACCCGGAAGGAGCGAATCCGTCAGGACTTCTTCTCCGGGCCGCGCGGCGTCGAAGAGAGCCTCGAAAACGTGATGCGTCAGTTCGACACGGACAGACACGTCTTCGTCGGCACGACCGACGACGACCGCAGTATCGCCGAAGAAGCCGGCTGGGAGTTCCTCCCCGTCGAGGAGGCGGCCGACGCCGCCGAATGGCCTCTCGCCGGCGACGACGACCCGGTCGAAGACCCCTTCGAAGACGACGACGGCCGCGACGACTGGCCGTAGTCAGCGAGTCCGGGTCTCAGGTCGGGCCGGTGCAACCGCTCGATAGCGACACAGCCCACAGTCGAGACGCTCGAACGAAAAACGTCGGACTACCGACCGCTCAGAACGGCGGCGAGTAGTCTTCGTACTCGTCCATCTCTTCCATCTCTTCGGTCTTCGTCGGCATGACTGCGGCTCGCGGTCCACCCGCACGAACCACGTTCACTTTCGAGATGTCGTCGAGTTCTTCGGGGAGACGGTGACGTATCGCTTTCATCGTCATCGGTGCGATACCACAACCGGAACACGCTCCACCGATAGCGACTGTCACTTCTCCCGCGTCCTCATCTACGTCCTGAATCTCGAAGAACCCGCCGTGTTCCTGAATCTGCGGGACGTTGTTGCTGAGATAACTCCGCGTCTGTCGTTCGAGGCCTTCGGCACTCATGGTATGCTATAAGTCAACAGTGTCCAAATAGGTTGTCCCGCTACCACGAGCGCGAACACGAATTGGCTGAACGAACCACAATCGTCCGTTTTCCTTCCACGAGTCGTCGCCGTACGTCACTGCGAGTCGAATCGATTCGGGTCCCCTACCGAAAGCCCTAATCACGGACAGTCCTTTTGCTTCCCCGATGAGTCACCAGTTGCCTGACGTACAGGCCTCTCAGCCCGACGTAACGGTCGGATTGAGTCAGGTCGGCGTCACAGGCGTCGAGAAGCTCGTCAAGATCGCCCGTGACGACAAGCGGCCGCTCATCTTGATGGCTGAGTTCGAGGTATTCGTCGACCTGCCCGGCGGACGCAAGGGTATCGACATGAGCCGTAATATGCAGGTTATCGACGAGGTTCTCGAAGCTGCGGTCTCCGAACCCGCCTATCGCGTCGAAGACATGTGCGGCGACGCTGCCGAACGATTGCTTGCAAAACACGACTACACGACGACCGCCGAGGTCAAGATGACCGCCGAACTCGTCATGCGGGAAGACACCCCCGCAAGCGGATTGGCGACCCAGAGCACCGCGAAAATCATCGCCGGTGCGACGGCGACCGAGGAGGGAACTCGCGAAGAAATCGGTGCCGAAGTCGTCGGAATGACCGTCTGTCCCTGCTCGCAGGGGATGTCGGCGTCCCGCGCCCGCGACGTCCTCCAGGACCTCGCGGTCGACGACGACACCATCGAGGAGTTCCTCGACCAAGTCCCGCAGCCGGGTCACTCCCAGCGCGGTCACGCCACGCTCACCGTCGAGACCGAGGGGTCGCCGGATGTCGACCTCATCGACCTCGTCGACATGGCCCGTGATTCGATGTCGGCGCGCATCTACAACCTCGCGAAGCGCCCGGACGAAGACCACATGACGTACCACGCACACGCGAACGCGAAGTTCGTCGAAGACTGCGTCCGGTCGATGGCCGAGATGGCCGTCGAGAGCTTCGACCACCTCGCAGACGACGCCGTCATTCACATGAAGCAGTCGAACGACGAATCGATTCACCAGCACAACGCCCACGCAGAGCGAGAAGTAACGCTGGGACAGCTTCGCGACGAACTCGCGCGCTAACCCAACCCGACGCTCCTTACAGCGCCAGTGGGACCGCCCGCTCCCACCGCGGCTCGAACGTTTCTCGAAGGTCCGCCGCGAAGTCCGGGTCTTTCAGGTCGATCATCGCGAAGGCCTGCCCGGGGTCCAGCGGATTCGGCACCTCGATACAGACTTCGACGTCGTCGATGAGGTTGAACACGCCCGTCAGATTCTCCGCGGTCCGAACGTGGAACTGCGGGTGGTCAGAGAGCTGGTCCATGTAGCGCCGCCCGACACTCTCCGGGAGCGAATCGACCATATCTGGAGACATGAGGACCGACACCTCGACGCCGCGTTCGAGCGCCGCCTCGATTTCTTCGACGACGAGGTCGCCGACAGCTCCGAGGTCGAACTGGGGCGAGGGCGTCCCGGCGACCATCACGAGGCTCTCGTCGGCCGCCGACAGTCGCTCGATGAGCAGGTCGACCGTTTCGTCGTCGCCGACCGCGGCCGTCCAGAACTGGTCGTGAACCGGCTCAGCAGCGTCGAGTTCGGTCGTCAACTCGTCGACGACTTCTTGGTACTGCTGGGCTTTCTCGTCTAACTCCTGGCGCTTGCTTTCGAGCAGTCGGTCGAGCGCCGTATCGGGCTCGACGGCGACGTACTTCTTCGGCCGGCTCGCCGCCTGACTCCGAATGAGATGGTACTGTTCGAGGCTGTTCAACACGTCGTAGATTCGGCCCATCGGAACGTCACTCGCCCGTGAGAGTTCTTTGGCCGTCGTTGCCCCCGTCCGAAGGAGCGCGCGGTACGCCCGCGCTTCGTATTCCGATAATCCGAGATCGCGAAGACTCGCCATGCTCCGTCTGTCTCGTTTCTTCGTTATAAACAAACCGGATGTTTACACCAACATCCGGTTGGAAAACCGCCGACTTAGGCGTCGGGTGTGACTGACGACACCGCTCGCATCAACTCGTCTGGAGTGGTTGCCTCTCGATTTGTGTCTCCGAGGCTGACACGTGCAGTCCCGTGTTCGACGTCCGCGTCGGGGACGACGAGGGCCTCGTGGTCGGCGACTCTGAGCGCCGCCCGATGCAGGTCTGTCCCGACGTCGCCGCCGATTTCGACCACGAGCGGGTCGCGGAGGAGGCGGGCGGCGGCGGACCCGTACTCGGCGACCTGGACGCCGATTCGGTCCCACGCACCCGCGAATGCGGCCATGGTCTCCTCGGCAACGTCGCGGTACCGGTCGTCGCCGGTCAGAATCGCGAGGTCGACGAGCGCGTTCGCCATCTCGACGTTTCCATCGAGCGGGCGGAGGGGATGCGACAGGAGGCCCTCGCCGGTCGTTGGCCCGTCGCGGAACGACCCGTCGTCGAAGAGTTCGTCGATGGCGGCATCAGCGACGGACGTCGCGAAGTCGAGATACGACTCGCCGGCGACACCGTCGGTTCCCAAGACTTGTCGGGCGCGACAGGCGGCCGCGACCACGCGGGCGTGGTCTTCGAGGAGCAGCGACTCGCCCGACTCGCCGCCCGATTGGAAGTGTGTCACGACCCCGTCGTCGACGAGGTCTTCACCGATTCGATGCAGCGCTCGGTCGGCGTACTTGCGGGCGGTCTCGTCGTCGGTCAGCCCGGCGAGGACGAGGAGTGCGTCGGCTGCGAGGGCGTTGCCACCGGCGTAGACGGTGAAGTCGGTTCGCGGGCCGGGCGAGTCCTCACGACCCTCGGCACCGAGGAGGTAGTAGTCGGTTCCCGCAGCCGGGCCCATGCTTCCGCCGAACCCGGTCCCCGACCACAGCGACTCGACGAGGAAGTGCGCCGTCTCGACTGCCGGGTCGCGATATGCGCTGTCACCGGTGTACCGATACCCGTTCGCGAACGCTCGCACCAGGGCGGCGTTCGATTCGAGTGTCTTCTCGCGGTGCGGATTCGTCCACGAGCGGTCGTCGGCGTAGCGGAAGAACCCGCCCTCGACAGGGTCGAAGAGGCCGTCGCGAACCGCGTCCAGACTTCGGAGCGCCCGCTGTTGGTCGCGCTTGAGTGCGAACTCGATGGTGCGCGGCAGCGGGAACTTCTGGGCGTCGCCCCAGCCACCGTGTTGCTCGTCGAAGGTGACCTCCAGTTGCCCCGCGAGGTGCTCTTCGATTCGGTCCGAGAGCTCGCCACCCGGCGGCAGGTCGCCAGCGAGCGCACGAGGCATTCGACCGGCGTCGGACCCCTTCTTTTCCCACACCTCTCGGACGCGCTCTATGACTTGTCGCATCCCGTCCGGGCGGACGAACGTCGTCCCGGTCATGGGCCGCCCGTCGGGTGTGAGGAAGACTGTCGACGGGAAGCCACCCATGTTGTACCGCTCTCGAATCCGTGGGTGTCGGTCCACGTCGACCCGAATCGGGACGAAGTCGTCGTTGATGTTCGCGGCGATGCGCGGTTCTGCGTACGTTTCGGCGTCCATCTCGTGGCAGTCCGAACACCACGTCGCTGTCAACGACAACAGAATCGGCTCGTCGGCCGACTGCGCCTCGGCGAACGCGTCAGCACCCCACGCTCGCCACTCGACGCGCGTCTCGTCGGTCATGTCAGTTCATGCGCGGTGGATGCGGGTAAGCGCTTCGAGGTGGCAAGGCACACGGCGAGGTGTCGATGTCCCCCGCGCCACTCCGGTGACAAAAGGGCTATGGGCCGCGACCCGGTAGAGGCGACCATGCGAACGCGCACGCTCATGGCGCTCTTGCTCCTCATCCCTCTCTCCGACGCCTTGCTCCTCGTGGTCGTCGCGCAGTACATCGACCTCGTGCCCACTGTCGCGCTCGTGGTCCTGACCGGCTTGGTCGGGATGCTCATCGTCCGCGCGGAGGGCCGACACACGCTTCGGAATCTCCAATCGAAGTTCGCGACGGGTGACCTGCCCACGAACGAACTCATGGACGGCGGCCTGCTCATCGCGGCGGGCGCGTTCCTCCTGACGCCCGGCCTCGTCACCGACACCATCGGCTTCCTCATCTCCATCCCGGTGACGCGCTATCCCATCCGCGAGGTGCTCAAGCGGTTCGTCGTCAAGCCGTACCTCGACAAGCGCGCCGACGGGTTCGTCTCCGGCACGGTGTGGACCGCCGGCTTCCCGCAGGGCGACTCCAACGGCGATGGCGTCTACGACGCCGACCCCAACTCCTACCGGTTCGGCGGCGACGACTCCGAGTAACGCGCTGATTCTCCGGTTCGTTCTTTCGTCCTGCGGTTCTCTGGGGCTTTCACACCGTTAGCCGTGTGAACAGCGACTGCTCAGAACCACGGAATCGCCTGACGACGCCGACATTCACTAACACGCACCAACGCTGGTTCGAAAAGAAAGTCTTAAAATCAACAGCGCACAACGAGTGAATGCGCTTACCTGGGCCAATAGCTCAGTCAGGTTGAGCGCTCGGCTGATAACCGGGAGGCCCGCGGTTCAAATCCGCGTTGGCCCACTCCCATCGGTAACGATTCGTTGCCGATGAGAGTTAGGGGCTCAAACTCCCCGGCCACCCAACTTCTGGCGATACTCGAACTCGAGAGTAGCCACTTCTTCGGTAAGTTCGACCGCACTCCGGTCGGTGACCCACGCCGTCAAGCGATTGCTATAGCCGAGAGGTGGTCGGCGTGAGATTCTGCCCGACCTGCGGGTCTCGTCTAACAACGACGACGAGCCGCGGTGGACTCACTCGTCGCGTCTGCCCCGAGTGCAACGGGGGTGGAGCGTAGTGCAGTATCTCGACTTCAAGCGCGAGCGTGACGAGTCGACAACCTCGTGGGTGCGAGCCGACCCAGTCGCCGCACTCGTCGAGCGCATCGCTCCAACGACCTATCTCGTGACTCTCCCCGGTGGCAGCGCTCACGTGGTCGAGTACGGCAAAGAGCGCGGCGCTCGCGTCGGTGGGTGTGACGGCAAAGGCTTCGAGTTCCGCGACAAGGAAGACTCGCCTTGCGCCCATCTGTGCGTTCTACGGAAAGCAGAGTGGTCCTACAACCAATTCGGTGACGACGCCGGATACGATGTCAACGGTGAGCCTATTGTCGCCCACGACACCGCCGAGTACGTCGCACCGGACGCGACCTCGACGACGCCGCGACGGTCCGGTCGCTCGGTGAGGCGCGCGCTTCGGACGCGACGCGACTAAACTGGGTGACCGACACGCCGCTGAAGACTGCTCGTGAAGCCCGGCAGGTCGCCCACGAGTACCACGAGGCGACGGGCTTCCCGACGCAGGTCGTGTTCGACGAGGCACACAACGTCCTCCCGGACGGTGAGGTCGAGTCGGACAACCCGGTGAAGAAGATGCTGCACGAGGACCGCGACAAGGCCCTGAAGGTCGTCATCGCCACGCAGGACCCTTCAGACTTGGAATACACGCCCATCAAGCAGTGCAAGTACTGGGTGTGGGTCGGGGAGTGGGCAGTGTTTCACGACGGTTTCCTGCGGTACTTCTCGATTCCGCGTGACGACCTCCCGACCGAGCCGTACCAGTACGTCGTCTTCGACAAGCGGATGAACGTGCTGCACCGCGCGGAGACGCAGGAGGTGTACGGATGACCCGCGTCGTCGAGGACGAGGTACCCGGCGACGAGCGCGACTGGCACTACTACCGGAAGCGTCCTGTCGTGATTCAGGCGGCGAAGGTGCGGCAGCCGGTCGAGGTCGAGACGCGAGAGGGTACAGTCGTCGCCGACGAGGGCGACTATCTCCTCATCGGCGTCGAGGGCGAAGTGTACCCGTGCGACGCGGACATCTTCGAGAAGACGTACGACCGGGTGGTCAGGTCGTGACGTTTCCCGATGTGACCCGCCGCGAGATGCGGCGAATCATTCAATTGCAATGAGACAAATATCTAACACATGGATAAACTTNTGAGTGGGCAGTCGATACCGTTGATGGAACCACGTTTGAGAAAATCGCCGGTGAAATCCTTCGTCATGAAGGATACAATGTTCACGAAAGCGGTGTCATTGGTGCTGATGGAGGCTGGGACGCACGAATTGAGATTAACAGTAGAACGGGTATTGGCCACGCCAGCGTGAGAAAAGACTGGCGAACAAAACTGCGAGAGGATGCCAAGAAGGTTAAAGCGCTCGAAGATAATGAGGGTACTTCGTTTGATATCCTCGTATTCGTGACAAACAAGCACGTCGGCGGACAGCAGGAGATTAATATTCGAGACGAGATTGAGAGTGAGTACGGCTGGGACCTGAAGATACTGCATCGACGGGATATTATCGGGGTTACTGGAAACGAACGTCCGGATCTCGCTGAACGACACTTCGGATTCAACCCGAAACGTGAGGATGACCACCTCAACCAGATCGCCGAACTTCGGGATAAACGGTTAGATGTTATCTCAAATCGGGAGGGGATAGCGACAGACTTGGAAGATGGTGCCGTTGCAGTCGTCCACTTAATTCCGAATGGGGTGTTTAGTGGGAACTATGTCACCCGGTCTGACGACCTCCCTGATCTTGTTAAATTTGGGAAGTTGAATAGGAACCACGCCACAGAAACCGTGGGGAAAGGGAAGCTACTGGAAAACAGCCCATTGGGACAACCGGCACGCAAATACACCTATCTCCGGAGAGACGGCCTATTCGAAGCCGTCGATAGCTGGGTTTTCGATGACCACGATAGTGATGGTCTCCATTTGAATAATGCAAAGGACTCTACGGAATCGTTGGATTGTAGGGTGGGGATTACAGTCCAAGCTGGGATACGGGAATTGAAGGATATGGGTGTATCTGGAACTGTGTTCTGCTCTATCAGTCTGCTTGATGCCAAAGGTTCGACAATCTCGTATGAACCTCGGATTAGTGGTCCCGCTTCGCAGCAACCGTTGCGGACACAGCGGTACACAACCGACATGGTTGAAATTCCATTAGCTGAAGCTGCCGTCGTTGATTCGCTACGGGACCCCTTGACCGAGATTTGGCAGGAACTCGGGTGGAAAGGAAACCTCCATTACGACGAGGATGGGGGGTGGGTCGGTCCAGTGGTTAAGTTCACTGACATCGGTACCTTCCCTGCCGATGTGGACGCTGAATAATCTGCGAGATTCCCGCTCTATATTCAGCACGGTCTCAGCAAACTATCTGTTACTGTTGGTACCAACAGAGTTGTTGAGTCAGCTTTCCCATAAGACCTGATAAAGGGAAACTGGTTTCGAGGTTAGTGTTATAACCCTGTCAAAGCAACCGAATTACAGATGGCTGACAAACCGACATATACGGAGCGCAATCAGGAATTCATCGACGAACTCCGTTCAAATCCATCCGTGCGAGGTATCGAGAAAGTCAACAGGACCATGTGGAAGGTCACTACAGAGGAGGGGCAGAAGACGGTCTACCTTCACTACTACAAGTGGTACAAGGAACCTGCCGGTCCAAAAGGGTATTTCCAGGGTTCGTGGGACCTCACTGAGTCAGCGGATAGACCCCTCTATCATGTTTTCTTAGGACCTTCCGAAGACAGTGTTCGAGTCGTTCCAAATCAGGAGCTGATGTCAAACAAGTTCGTGCTGATTAGAGACCACGATGAGGGGAAAAAGTGGAGGTTGAACGCTAACACTGCTGCAAACTACGGGAGACTGGAACAGTACGACGACGAAACCATCCTGACGAATTAGATTCGCTCTCCGAAAACACCTGAATCGCAGAAGGCCGACAGTTAGTACCGCGAGTTCTTTGGGATGAACCCACACCTTCGACAGACAGACAGTGTTTTAGCTGAAGTTCTCGCAGTGAACTTATCCCATTGTTTCAGGTACTCAACTCTCCTATCAGCGTATTTGTGAGCGCAGCTATCCGAGTCAGTATCTTCCCAGCGTTCAAATTCGGTTCGGTCATCGTTGATTCGCTCGGACTGCTCAACGGCACTTTCAACACTCATTCCCAGTTCGGTTGTTACCTTTCCTTCGTCCCTCATATCAAAACACTAACGCGATCTTTGAATTTAAATCTACACCTGCATTCCCATCGTAAGCACCAACCCCTATTCGAGTCCCTCAAACTCCTCGATTCGTTTCGGGCATAAGTCTACAGAATCACATTTTCAGATTATATATTAAACCCTCCTCTAGAGAGGTCTTTGCTGATTACGTGCCCCGTATTCTGCATTGTGACAACGGATTAATCATTACCGGGATCTCAACAGAGACGTTGGTAGTCACCACGGGCGGTGTTAGTCCCGCTCGACTTGTCTCGCTATACTTGAATGTCAGTGAGGCTCGCACCCAGTCGGTCCTCTGCGTACTCTTTCGTTGAGGGCAGCTGTCGGTCGCGGTTCTGCTTCGCGGTGGAAACTCGGACGTAGCAAGACGAGTTAGGGGCTCAAACTCCCCGGCCACCCAACTTCTACGGAAACCTACACCCGATAGAGAGTGTTCTCTGGCGGTCGTGCAACCAACAGCGATTACGGTAGTCGACACTGTGTAGCGAGCCGTATCGACGCTGTCTGGCGAGTGGGATAGCCGAGGGTCTGTCAGACATTCCGAACACGACCTTCGAGAACTCCGTCCAGAAGCCGGCTAGCATCACCTCTCGGCACCCTGCAGCACAAACACCACGTGTCCGCCCGAACCGGACGACTGAAACCGAAGTGCCCCACCAGATTGCCGAAGCACCCAGTTCATCATCCACATACCCAACCCAGAGCCGTGCGTGAGCGACGTTTTCGGACCGGGTTCTAACGCCTCGTATTCGATGTCCGGAATCCCCGGCCCGTCGTCGACGACGTGAAGCACCACGTTCCCGCGGGTTCGCTCGGCTGTCACCTCGACCTGCGGTGAGTTGCCCCCAGCGTGTTGGTGAGCGTTCGAAATCGCTTCTTCGAGAGCGGTTTCGAGTTGTGGATGTCCTCGGACAGTCACGTCGGCGGGAACGTCAGTGGTGATGTCGGCGTCGGGGTACTGGGCTCGGATTTCGGTGACGGTGGTGTCGACGAGTTCCGGGAGGTCGATGGCGACGTGATTTTCGTCGTCGACCATCGTCGTCTCGTCTATCGTCGACGCGTGTTCGCACAGCCTGACCACGCGGTCACTCTGTCGGAGAATACGGTCGATATCCTGGTTGGTGTCCGGGTTTGGAAGGTCCCGAGCAAGGTTAGTTGCCGAGCCTTGGACAATGTTCATGCTGTTCCGAAGGTTGTGCCGGAACACGCGATGGAGAACGGTGCGTTCTTCTTTCAGTTTCCGGAGTGACGCGTTCTTCTGTTGCAGAGAGCGGCGACTCCGCTTCGTCAAGACGTAGATGAAACCGGCGGTGAGAAGTACTTCGAGACCTCCCTTGGCGGCTTGCAACTGGGCGAGCAAGGCCGCCGATTCGACCCACTGGACCAACAGCACGTCCGAGAAAAAGAGAGACCCCGTCCCGAGAACCAGATAGAGCAACGAGATTCGAAGCGGCGTCAATTCCCACTGGAAGATGGTTTTCAGCCACTGTTCGATGGAAAACCCGCGCTGTTGATGGATGGATGGGATGGACATGATTGGACGCAACTCCACTGATTATTCGTCTATAATATCATTTTCAGATTACAAGTTAGCTCTTCCCCCGAAGGAATGAAATAGATATCCGAATAATATATGAGGATTAGGCTGGCGACACGCTGGGATAGTCGAGTCAAAAATCGAGTCAAAGTTGGTGTCGCACCCGCCCGTCGACGACGAAAACTGTCGAGGGTCGCAAAAATAACCACGTCAGGTGGCCGAGCGATTACTAGCGAAAATCAACGAAATCAGACATATGGCAGACCCTCAAAGTCACCATTTCGGACCCCCGAACCAGGCGAGAAATGCCGAGCAGTCGCCCGATTTCTCGATACCAGACACTCACCACCTGACCAAATTTACTCAGTTCTGTATCCCAGTAGTATTAAAACCATACACGACATATGAACTGGTGATGCCTACCATTGACGTTTCCGAACACCTGTACCGACAGCTCCAGTCCGCTGCCGACGGCGAAGACCTGAACGCAGCGATGTGGAAGATGGTCGGTCGCTACCAGCGCGGCAACACCCCGGGCGACTAAGCAGGTTCGGAACCCTCCGACCCCGGCCGCCCTTGCGGTCAATATCAACCTCGCTCGCCGCGACAGTCCCCTTCTCGCGGCGAGTTAGTTTTTCCGCGGTGAGCGACTGCGCTCGCGAATTGGACGTTGACTCGCTGTCTTTGCCACCTGATTCTTACTTTCTCCAGCCCTAACTCTCGCCGTGTTCGACGACACGCTCACGAAATTTGCGGAGACTGCCCGTATCTTCGCCGAGCGACGGCCGTCGATTCGAGACCTGTGGGCCAGTCGAACCGGGTCGTTCGACCGCGTGCACGCCATCTTGCCTTCGACGGCCGTAGTGGGCGAATCGCTCGACTTGACGGTTCAGGTGTGGGACGAGTACGAGCGACTGCACGACGTGTACGACGGCGACCTGCACGTCTCGGCGACCGACGACAACGCCGACCATCCATCGCGCGTCTCGTTCGCCGGTCGGGACGAGGGGTACGTCACGCACCCCGGCGCAGTCTCCTTCGAGACGCCCGGAATCCACTATCTCACGTTTTCACGCCCCGGTATCGACGAGCGGTACGTCTCGAATCCGGTGTCTGTGACGGCCGAAGCGCCAGCCGAACGCGTCTACTGGGGGGATATCCACCTCCACTCGCGGCTCTCCGACGGAACCGGAAACCCCACCCGTGGCTATCGGTTCGGCCGCGACGTGATGGCGCTCGACGTCGTCGCCTACACCGACCACGACACGATGGGGTTTTTCATCCCGCCGACGCTCCAGCGCGCGCTGATGCACAACTGGTACTTCGACCGACTGCGGCGGGTTGCAGACCGCTTCGACGACCCCGGTGAGTTCGTCACGCTGTTCGGTTACGAGTGGACCAAGCAACCCAACTGCGGCGGCCACATCAACGTCTACTTCGAAGACAGCGACGACGCCATCCTCTTCGACTCGCGGACTGGCACGACGAACACCTACGAGAAGCTCTGGGACCGCCTCCGCGAGTTCGAACAGACGCACGACTCGCGAGTCGTGACGATACCTCACCACCCGACCGAGGCGATGTATCCCTTCGATTTCTCCGCCGTCGACTACGACGACGAACTCGCACCGCTGGTCGAAGTGTACTCACAGTGGGGGTCCGGCGAGCGCCCTGGGGCCGACGGGAACCCGTTCCCGTTGGCGATGGGTCGCGGCGAGATTCCCGACCCGGGCCACTACGTCCGCGACGCGCTCGCGATGGGAACTCGCGTCGGGATGATTGCCGGAGCAGATTACCACGGGCCGCACCCCGGCCACTCGCTCATCCACGCCGACCCGCATCTCCCGTCGACCGTCGAGTGGCTCAGAGACGGCGTCGGCTGGGCGAGCATCTGGCGCATCTGGAACGAGCGAAGCTACCCCGGCGGCCTCACCGCGTTCCGTGCGCCCGACCTGACTCGGGGGTCCATCTTCGAGTCGCTCCGGTCGCGCCGAGTGTACGGAACCTCTCAACCACACCGCATTCTCGCCGATATTTCGGTCGCGGGGGTCTCGCCCGGCGAGAACGACAGCACGGTCCGACTCGACGCCCGAGACGAGGCCCGAGAAGTCGCCGTCGAAGTCGCTGGCACCGCTCCGCTCGAACGCGCGGAAGTCGTCAAGAACGGCGACGTGTGGCGAACACAGGCGCTCACAGCCGACCCCGATGCCCCGCTTTCGACGTACACGACGAACGTCTCGTGGACCGACGACGACCCCGTCGAGGGGATGGTGTGGGACGAGAAGCGACGGTCCGAGGCCGACGTGTACTACCTTCGCGTGACGCAGGTGCCGCGACACTGCGAGTTCCCCGGGTCTGCGTGGGTGGGTCCGGTCTGGGTCGAGCCACCGAGTGAGTGGATGAGTAGGTGAGTAAGTGGGTGACTGAGTAAGTGAGTGAGTGGGTCGCTGGCTCTCTGCGTTCCTTGACTGGTCAGCCAAGGAGCCGAATGACTCCGAAGCTCTCTGCGACCAGCCACGCGAGGAACACGCCGTAGGTTCCGAGGAGGACGAACGACTCTCCGCGCGTCAGTGCCATCTCGGTTCGGAGGACGGCGAAGAAGACGATGGACGCGCCGGTCAGAAAGCCCATCATGGGCACGACTTCTTCGAAGGCGATGACCGCGCCGCCTGCCACGAGAATCCCCGCCGGGAGTGCAACGAGGAGCGCGAAGACGTTGCTTCCGAAGACGTTCGCGAGGCTCATGGTCGCGTTACCCTGTCGGGCGGCCGTGACACTGACAAACGTGTCTGGAAGACTCGTCCCGGCGGCGACGACGGTCAACCCCCAGAGGAACGTCGAGGTGCCGAACAGTTCGCCGAAGCCGACCGCGGCACGCACGAGTAGTTCGGCTCCGACCAGAATCACGACCAGCGAGACGACGAGCGCAACCCACTGCCGGAGCGGGTCGATGTCGTTTACCACCTGCGTCAGCATCGCGCGATGGTCCAGCGTGTCGTGGTACTGCATGAAGAGATAGAGGCCGTACAACGCGAGCGGAATCGTCGCGAGCGCGGGCGTGACGAGACCGTCCAACTGCTCGGGGCCGTTTGCCGGACGGTAGATGACCGCCAGCGAGAACGTCAACACGAGGACGGCGAGCGAGAGCAGATAGAACTGCGCTTCCTTGTACACGAGGTCTCGATTCGACGCGAGCCGTTGGTTCTCTCCCGCCAGCGCCGACACCGCCGGAATCACGAGGATGTTGAAGACCGCCGAGCCGACGATAGCGCCGATGCCGATGTCGAACGCGCCGTACCGGAGCGTCGCGATGATGATGCTCGACAGTTCGGGAAAGCTCGACCCGACGGCGGCGATGACTGCCCCCTGAACGATAGCTGGGAGGCCGTAGTACGCGCCGAGACGGTCAGACGCTCTGACGAGCAGGTCGCCGCCTTTCCACGCGAGGGCGGACCCGACGACTGCGAACACGACGAGGACCGGAAGTGATGCCACGGCGACCATTCGGACCCTGACGACAAAAAAGCGTACCGAACGAGCGCCTGAGCGATGGCTCCGATGCGTCGGCGTCCAATATGTGGATTAGGTAACGTGTATAGGGTTCCTGTGCCGCAGTCGGGTGATTTCGACGACCTCACAGTGCTGTCGGACGAACCGTGCCATTCACGTCGTCGCGCCCCCGACGCGAAGACATGAACGAGACACAGGGGTCGTGGTTCACCCGCGGTCGACTCCTCCTCATCGCGGTCGTGACGGCCGGCATCGTCGTACCGGGCGTCTTGCGCCGACTACTCGGGGAAGCGGGATACAACGACCTCGGGATGGTCGTGTTCGTCCTCGGCTACGCCGCGATGATTTTGGTCGTCTGGTACGGGTGGATTCGCCCGCTCGAAATTAACGGGCCCGGCGACCAGCAGCACTGAGAGCACTCGGAGGCGACACCCCACCATATCGGGGGGCTGTAGGCCCCAAACGGAACGGCAATAACGGAACTTTGATAGTCGAATCGAACCGACCGAGAAAACAAGAATGCTTCCCCTTCAGCTCATCGACAGCTTTCTGCTCAATTACAACATTGGGCAGGCGCTGCTGCTCGTGTTCATCCTGTCAACCGTAGGGGCACTGCCGCTGAAGTCTCGGCGTATCCTCGGCATCAACACCATCGTCTTCGGGCTCATCTTCCTGTTGACCCCGGTGGCAATCGCCAAGCCCCACTACCTGTTCCTGGGCATCGCGCTGCTCATCGTCGGCCCCATCGTCTTCGTTTCGGGCCGTCGCTGACCACACTTCTTCTCTCTGGGGTAACACCCCAGAACGCGACTTTTAAACACCGAGGACCGTAATCCCTCGGTATGTCTGAACCGCGCGTCCCCGGCGGACGCGGGGCGGTCCTCGACCTCCCCTGCGGCGAACAGAAGCGCGTCCGGGAACTCGACCTCGGGAAGCGAGAGTTCGACTGTCCCTGTGGCGACGCCCACGCCGTCGTCATGGACGTCCACCCTGCCGACCGATTCCTCCCCGAATTCCTCGTCGAGGTACTGCAAGGGACCATCGAAACGACGAGCGAGGACATGCCGGAGTTCGGCACGGCCCACCTCATGGGCATCGTCCTCGAAGAGTTCCCCAAGGCGGTCGTCTCCGAGGACGTGTCCGACGACGGCGAAGTCGGGGCCGGCATCGTCTGGGTGACTGACTTCGACTCCCGCCGACTCCACGAGATTATCGTCGAACTGGTCGTCGAACTCATGGAACACGCCGTGAGCCACGCGTCCGACGACAGCGCAATCACCGAGTTCGAAGAGAAGATGCTCCAGTTCGACGTGAGCGAGTTCGTCGAGCAGTACCGCGCCCAGCGCGACCTCGACCCGGGCCCGTACGCCTAACGACGAAGCGCCAGCGGGGAGTCCGGCTTAGTCGTCCGCGTGTGGCGACTCCGGCGTGAAGGTGACGCCGTCGATTTCGATTTTCTCGGGGACGCGACTCGTGTCGTGCGTCCCGACCGGCGGGAGGTTCGTCTCCGCCGCGAGCGACTCACTCAGGTCGGTCTCGTCTTCGATGGCAGACATCTCGCCGTCGGCGTCGCGCGCGTCTTGGTCGATTCGCATCGAACAGAACTCGACGCCGCACATCGAGCAGAAGCGCGCTTCTTTGTAGTTGTCACCGGGGAGCGTCTGGTCGTGATAACTCTGCGCGCGCTCGGGGTCGAGCGCGAGGTCGAACTGTCGCCGCCAGTCGAACTGATAGCGCGCTTCCGAGAGCGCGTCGTCCCAGTCGCGCGCGCCGGGCAGGTCGTTCGCAACGTCGGCGGCGTGGGCGGCGATTCGATACGCGGCCAACCCTTCTCGAACGTCTTCCTTCTCGGGCAGGCCGAGGTGTTCTTTCGGCGTGACGTAGCACAGCATCGCGGCACCGGCGCGTCCCGCCTCGGTCGCGCCGATGGCGCTCGTGATGTGGTCGTAGCCGGGCGCGACATCGGTGACGAGCGGGCCGAGGACGTAGAAGGGTGCGCCGTCACAGAGTTCCTGTTGTTTCTCGACGTTCTCCGCGACTTGGTCCATCGGGACGTGACCGGGGCCTTCGACCATCACCTGGACGCCGTGGTCCCACGCGGTCCGGGTGAGTTCGCCGAGTGTCTCTAGTTCGGCGTACTGCGCCTCGTCGCCCGCGTCGGCGACACACCCGGGCCGGAGTCCGTCACCGAGTGAGAAGGTCACGTCGTGTTCGGCGAATATCTCACAGATTTCCTCGAACGCCACGTACAGTGGGTTCTGCATGCTGTTTTCTTCCATCCACTGGGCGAGAATCGACCCGCCGCGCGAGACGATGCCCGTCTTTCGGCCGTCTGTGAGCGGCAGGTGTTCCATCAGCACGCCGGCGTGAATCGTCATGTAATCGACGCCCTGCTCGGCTTGCTTCTCGATGACGTCCACGAGGAGGTCGCGGGTGATGTCTTCCGGACTCGCTGCTTGCTTGACTGCCTCGTAAATCGGGACGGTTCCGACGGGCACGGGCGAGTGGGCGACGTTCGCCTCGCGAATCTCGTCGAGGTTCGACCCGGTCGAGAGGTCCATCACCGTGTCCGCGCCGTAGTGGACCGCCGTGTGGAGTTTTTCGAGTTCGCCTTCCAGACTGCTCGTCTCTTCGCTGTTCCCGATGTTCGCGTTGACCTTCGTGGAGAACTCCCGGCCGATAATCATCGGGTCCAGCGACTCGTGGTTGTGGTTGCTCGGGATGACCGCCTGCCCGGATGCGACCTGCTCGCGAACGAACTCCGGCGTTCGGTTCTCGCGGTCGGCGATGCGTTCCATCGCCGGGGTAATGGTACCCTCGCGTGCGTGTTGGAGCTGTGTCTGCGCCATATGACCTAGTAATATCACTAAGTAATAGATTTTCTGATGGCACGCTGCTGATACGCTGCGGTCGCGCTGTGATTTCGCTCTCGGACTCGTGGAATACTGGCGATAGAGCGCGCAGAAAACGAGTGACGAGGGTGACGTCTACTCGAACCGAACTCGCCCGACGGCGGGGTCGAGCGTCGCCTTCGCTCCGAGTGGGAGCGGGACGTTCGGGTCGGCGTGCCCGAATTCGACGTCGAAGACGGCCGTCGCGTCGGGGTTGTACTCGTCGAGGACAGACAGGACCTCTTCTCGGAGTTGCTCGCCGTAGTCGGCCGGTGGCTCCCACTCCAAGTCCGGTGAGAACGTCTGGGGGCGACCCATCATCAGGCCGTCGAACCGTTCGAGAAGGCCGCGCTCACCCATGGTACGCAAGGTGTACCGAACCTCGCGGGGAAGGGGCACGTCTTCGGACGTTTCGAGCGCGAGAATCGTCCCGTCGAGCTCCGTAGGGGCCGGGAGATACCGGTTCGTCTGCAGGTGCCACTTGACGATGGCGAACGTCCCACCCCAGAGGCGGCCTGTCACCCGGTTTTCACCGTGCCACGTCCGGCCGGTGTTTTCGTGCCACTCGCGCGGCTCTCCGGAGTCGAAGTCGAACCACTCGTCGGTCCACTCGGGGGCCGGTTCGACGACGCCGAGAGACGACTGGAAGAACGCGCGTCGGAGGTACCGTTCGAGGTAGGGGTGAATCGCCGGGTCGACGGTGAGCGTCGGGTGAAGTGTCGCACCGTAGCTCACGATACCGTGATTCCAGAGGAACAGCCGGAGGTTGTCGTTGTCGCTGTAGCCGTAGAACCGTGTCGGCGACGCGGTCAGTCGGTCCGGGTCGAGGTGCTTCAGCAGGCGAATCTGGTCGTCACCGCCGGTGGCTGCGATAACACCGCGAATCGTGGGGTCCTCGAACGCGTCCATAATTTCTTCCGCGCGCACCTGCGGGTTGTCCCGAAGCCACTCCCAGTCCTTGCGCGCCGACTCGAAGACGACTGGTTCGAGGTCGAACGTCTCCCGCAACCGCTCGCACGCGCGGTCCAGCATGGACTCGTCGATTGGACGCGAGGGGGCGGCGACGGCGATTCGACTCCCCGGTTCGAGCGGCGGGGGAGTCGTGAACACGTTAGGCATGCGTAGCGTGTTCTCGCAACCTCCTCAAAAGCCTTCCCCGGGCGGTCTGTCGGCGCTCGGCGTGATTTTCGAAATTCGCAATCGAGTTTCGGACCTCGTAATTTTTCGCCGGACTTATTACGATGTGCGGATTGGATTGCGACGATGACTGACGAGGACACCCCGGCCGGGACTCAGACAGGAACCGAGGACCGGACGATTCTGCTCATCGGAAGTGGCCCAATCCAGATTGGACAGGCGGCGGAATTCGACTATTCCGGCGCGCAGGCTTGCCGCGCGCTTCAGGAAGAGGGTGCACGAGTTGTCCTCGTCAACTCCAACCCGGCGACGATTATGACGGACCCGGAGATGGCCGACAAGGTCTACATCGAACCTATCACGACCGACGCCATCGCCGAGATTATTCGGAAGGAACGCCCCGACGGCGTCATCGCCGGGCTGGGCGGCCAGACGGGACTGAACGTCACCGCAGAGTTGGCCGAGGAAGGCGTCCTCGACGAGTTCGACGTCGACATCATGGGGACGCCGCTGGACACGATTTACGCGACCGAGGACCGCGACCTGTTCCGCCAGCGGATGGAGAAAATCGGACAGCCTGTTCCGCGTTCGACCACCATCTCGCTGGAAGACGGCGAGAAAGTGTCGAACATCACCGAAGACGACCTCGAAGGGCGCGTCGAGGACGCCGTCGACGAAGTCGGCGGTCTCCCCGTCATCGCCCGCACGACCTACACGCTCGGCGGCTCCGGGTCCGGCGTCGTCCACGAGATGGACGAACTCGTCGCCCGCGTCCGCAAGGGACTGCGCCTCTCGCGCAACAGCGAGGTGCTCATCACCGAATCCATCTCCGGGTGGGTCGAACTCGAATACGAAGTGATGCGCGACGCCGACGACTCCTGTATCATCATCTGTAACATGGAGAACATCGACCCGATGGGTATCCACACCGGCGAGTCGATGGTCGTCACACCGTCGCAGGTCATCCCCGACGAGGGACACCAGGAGATGCGCGACGCCGCGCTCGAAGTCATTCGCGAACTCGGGATTCAGGGCGGCTGTAACATCCAGTTCGCGTGGCACGACGACGGCACCCCCGGCGGCGAGTACCGCGTCGTCGAGGTGAACCCCCGCGTCTCTCGCTCCTCCGCGCTCGCCTCGAAGGCGACCGGCTACCCAATCGCCCGCGTGACCGCGAAGGTCGCACTCGGCAAGCGCCTCCACGAGATTACCAACGAGATTACCGGCGAGACCACCGCCGCGTTCGAACCCGCAATCGACTACGTGGTGACGAAGATTCCGCGGTGGCCCAAGGACAAGTTCGGCGACGTCGACTTCACGCTCTCGACGGCGATGAAGTCCACGGGCGAGGCGATGGCAATCGGCCGCACCTTCGAGGAGTCCTTCCTCAAGGCGCTTCGCTCCACCGAGTACGACCCCGCACCCGACTGGGACGAAATCCCGGACGACGAACTCGAAGCCGAGTTCCTCGAACAGCCGTCGCCCGACCGCCCCTACGCCATCTTCGAGGCGTTCGAACGCGGCTACACGGTCGAGGACGTCGTCGAGATGACCGGCATGAAAGAGTGGTACGTCGAGCGCTTCAGTCGCGTCGTCGAGGCGGTCGAAGCGGCCGCCGAGGGCGACTTCACCGAGGCGGCGACCGTCGGCCACACGAACGCTAGCATCGCGGCGACGACCGGCGCGACCGTCGACGAAGTCGAACAGGAAGTCCCCGGCCGCACGTACAAACAGGTCGACACCTGTGCTGGCGAGTTCGCCGCACAGACGCCGTACTACTACTCCTCGCGTAAACCGGAGTTCTTCAGTGGCCCGCTCAAGGGCGCGGCCGCCGGCGAAGAACTGCAGGTCGACCGCGACCTCGAAAGCATCGTCGTCGTCGGTGGCGGCCCGATTCGCATCGGACAGGGTGTCGAGTTCGACTACTGTTCGGTCCACGCGGTGCAGGCGCTCCGCGAGATGGGTATCGACGCGCACGTCGTCAACAACAACCCCGAGACGGTTTCGACCGACTACGACACCTCCGACGGCCTGTTCTTCGAACCCATCACGGCCGAGGAAGTCGCAGACGTCATCGAGGCCATCGACGCCGACGGCGTCATGGTCCAGTTCGGCGGCCAGACCTCGGTCAACATCGGCCACCCGCTCGAATCCGAACTCCAGCGTCGCGGACTCGACTGCGAAGTGCTGGGCACCACCGTCGACGCGATGGACCTCGCCGAGGACCGCGACCGCTTCAACCGCCTGATGGACGACCTCGGCATCCTCCAACCGGAAGGTGGCTCCGCGACGAGCGAGGAAGAGGCGCTCGAACTCGCCAACGACATCGGCTACCCCGTGCTCGTCCGCCCGTCGTACGTCCTCGGCGGCCGCGCGATGGACGTGGTCCACTCCGACGACGAACTCTGTGAGTACATCGAGGAAGCAGTTCGCGTCTCGCCCGACAAGCCAATCCTCATCGACGAGTTCCTCGCCGACGGCGTCGAACTCGACGTGGACGCCGTCTCCGACGGCGAAAACGTCCTCATCGGTGGCGTGATGGAACACGTCGAGGCCGCCGGCGTCCACTCCGGCGACTCCGCGTGTATGATTCCGCCGCGCTCGCTCGACGAAGAGACGCTGGCGCGCGTCCGCGAGGTCACAGAGGACATCGCAACGGCGCTCGACACGGTCGGGCTGATGAACGTCCAACTGGCCGTCAAAGAGAATGAAGACGGCTCGAACGACGTGTACGTCCTCGAAGCCAACCCGCGCTCCTCGCGCACCGTCCCGTTCGTCTCGAAGGCGACCGGCGTCCCGATTGCCAAACTCGCCGCGAAGGTCATGGCGGGCCAGACGCTCGACGAACTCGACGCGGCCGAGCAGATTCCCGAGCAAGTTTCGGTCAAGGAAGTCGTCCTTCCGTTCGACCGCCTGCCGGGTTCGGACCCGCGTCTCGGCCCGGAGATGAAGTCCACGGGCGAGGTCATGGGCACCGCGACCACGTTCGGCAAGGCCTACGAGAAGGCTCAGGCCGCCGCGGGCGACGCCGTCCCCGACGCTGGAACGGCTCTCATCGACTTCTCGGACTCCGAGTTCCCGGACGCCGACAGCGAGGCCGGACAGGAACTCCTCGACGACTTCGCCGAGTTCTACGATGTCGTCACGCCCGACGACTTCGAGGGTGACGCCATGCTCGCCGCACTTCGCGAGGGCGAACTCGACTTCGTCGTCTCGCGGAACCGCGAACTGCTCATCGACTGCGTCGAAGAAGACGTGAGCTACTTCTCGACGCTCGCCTCGGCGAAAGCCGCGGTCGAAGCGCGCGCCTCGGCCGACGAGGACATCGACGTCCACCCAGTCTCCGAGCGTCCGCGCGTCGTCGCCAACTGGGGGCAGTAAGGCACGCTGACGGCACGCTGCGACCTGCTTTCGTACGCCGCGAACTGCTTTTCGACCACCCCCCCTTTTGGGATACCCGACTTTTGACGCGTCCACGAAGGTTATTGACCCTCGCCGCTACGTGTGGATATGACACGGACCGACGGACGCGTGCTCGTGGCAGGGGCGACGGGAAAGACCGGCCAGCACGTCGTCGAGGCGCTGTCTGAGACGCCGTTCGTCGTGCGGGCGGTTACTCGCGATACGGACGCGGCGGATTCGCTCCGGGAACAGGGCGTCGACGAAGTCGTCGTTGGCGACCTTCTGGACCCTGACGACGCGGCGCGTGCAGTGGCTGACGTCGATGCGGTCGTCTCGGCAGCCGGGGCCGCGTTTCGCCTCGAAGATATCCGCGGCGACCTCGTCGATGGCGCGGGCCTCGTCAACCTCATCGACGCGGCGGCCGACGCGGACGTCAAGCGCTTCGTTCTCACGTCCTCCATCGGCGTCGGCGACTCCAAGGGTGGACTTCCGCTCTCCATTCGCGCGATTCTCACCGCTGGGGGAGTTCTTTCGGCCAAAGAACGCAGCGAGGAGCGACTGAAAGAGACCTCGATGGACTACACTATCGTCCGCCCGGGTGCGCTGACCGACTCACCCGCGACAGGCGACGTGCTCGTTGGCGAGGGTGGTGACTCGGTCCGCGGGAGTATCCCCCGCGCCGACGTTGCAAACGTGCTCGTTCACGCGCTCTTTACGCCGGAGACGGAGAACCGAACGTTCGAAATCGTCTCACAGCCCGGACTCCGCGACCCACCGAACACACTTGTCGATGTCGAGTGGGGGCAGATTCCGCGAGCAGAACCAGCCGAGTGAGTGGGTGTCGAACGACGACGGCGTACTAATCGAGTTTTCCGAGGGCTTCGAAGAAATCCGAGGTCGGTCCGGCGAGTCGGACCGGAGAGTCTGACTGCTCGATAGTGACCTCGATTGGGGGTTCGACGGTTCGTCTCGTCCGACCGTCGCCGACGACGACGGCTTCCTCGGCGTCTGTGACCGTCACCGTCACTGTGGCGTCCAGTGGGACGACGAGCGAGGGCATTCCCTCGCTGGCGGCCATCTCCGTGACGACGAGTCCTTCGACGCCGGGGTGGACGAGCGGGCCGCTCTCGCTGAGGTTGTATGCCGTACTCCCTGCGGGCGTCGAGACGAGGACGCCGTCGGCGTGCCCGCCGGAGTACAGCGACCCATCGACACGAACCTCGATGCCTGCGCCACCGCCGTGGCCTCGGCGGGGACCGTGGACGACGACTTCGTTCATCGCGGGGTCGAGTTCCCAGTCGTCGCCGCGGGCGACGATGCGCGGGACTTCGCGAATCGCCGGTTCGTCGGCGCGGATTTGTTCGACGACGTCGAGGACGGCGTCGATGGCGTCGTCGGGCGAGACGGCGTTGAGAAAGCCGACTTCGCCGAGGTTGACGCCGAGAATCGGAACGCCGTCGCCCCCGCGGGCGGCGTAGAGGAACGTGCCGTCACCGCCGATACTCACCACGAGGTCGCAGTCGGCGAACTCCTCGACCGGGAGGCCGTCGATACCGAGTTGTTCGGCCGTCGCGTCGTCGACCAGTGCCTCGGCATCGACGGCCGCGAGTGCCTCGCGCATGTCTGCCGCGAGATACGCGGCTCGACTGTTACCCTTCTGCGCGACGATGCCGACGTTCATAGCCCGCGGTTCGATGGCCCCGGTCAAAAGCCCACCGTCACAGCTGGGCCAGATACGGGAAACGTTCATCACGTCCGCTGCCAACGTTGTGGTGATGGCAGCGACGGAAGTCGTCCAGTTGGGCTCCCGCTGGTGGTTCCCGTGAGCGACGACGACTGGTTCGAACGGGCCCTCCAGGAGGCCGACGAACAAGCTGACTCCGACGAAGAAGTCGGTGACGACGAAGCCGGGAGCGACGCGGAAACGGAGCCTCCAGCCGACGGGCCGGCATCGGATTCCCCAGCCGACGACGCGGAACCAGAGTCCTCAGCCGACGAGCCGGCATCGGCGGTCGACGAGGCGACACCGGCGGCCGACGCAGAGACGCCTGTCGAGACAGACGACGACACGACATCTGCGTCGGACTTGGACGCCGGTTTCGACGCCGAAGGCGATATCTCGATACCAGATTCTGACGCCGGTTTCGACGCCGAAGGCGACGCATCGATACCCGAGACGTCCACGGACGAGTCTGACGACAACCCGTTCGGGACCGACTTCGCGACCGCGTTCGAGAATGCCCCGTCCCCGGACGCCATGGGTGGCGCACCCGGTGAGGGTGGGTCGGGAGACCCCGGTGCTGGGTTCGGATTCGGTGGTGGCGGCGGTGCCCCCGGCGGGCAAGAACCCCTATCGTTCGACGACGAGGACTTCGAATCCGATATCGACCGTATCGACGTCGGAATCAGTGGCCTCGACGAGATGATTCTCGGCGGGGTTCCGAAGCGTTCGNTCATGGTCGCTATCGGGAGCGCCGGGACCGGGAAGACGACGTTCGGACTCCAGTTCCTCCACGAAGCGCTCGAGAACGGTGGCAGCGGGGTCTACATCACCCTCGAAGAGAGTCGCGAACGCATCCTCGATACGGCCGACGAGAAGGGATGGGACTTCACGGGGTACGAAGACGACGGCCACCTGTCGGTCGTCGCCATGGACCCCGTGGAGATGGCGAACAGTCTCACGAGCATCCGAAACGACCTCCCGCGTCTCGTCGAGGAGTTCGGGGCCGACAGGCTCGTCCTCGACTCGGTGTCGCTCCTCGAAATGATGTACGACCACCCGTCGAAGCGCCGCAGCGAGGTGTTCGACTTCGCCCGGTCGCTCAAGGACGCCGGCGTGACGACGATGCTCACGTCCGAAGCGGACCGGGACAATCCGCACACGTCGCGTCACGGCCTCGTCGAATATCTCGCCGACGCCGTGTTCGTCCTCCAGTACGTCCGTCCCGACGACTTCCGAGAGACGCGACTGGCAATCGAGATTCAGAAGATTCGCGATGCGAACCACTCCCGGGAGACGAAACCGTACGAACTCACCGACGAAGGTATCAGCGTCTACCGACAGGCGAACATCTTCTGACTGCGAGAAACGGGCGGCCTTCTATCGGTCTATTCGCGTCACTCGATGTCTTCGAGCGAGTCGAAGCCGCTCCAGCACTCACACTCTAAGTCGTCGATAGAGGTCACCTCGTCGGGAAGGTCGGAAATCGACATTCCGGCGCCGACGTCCTCGCAATCGTCGGCATGTATCGAGAAGTCATCACTCGACATGATAGGCATACTCGCACGTACCGACTCATCTGTGATAAAGCTATGAATTATCGCTCGGGACGGCTGGTTAGTCGTCTGCCGGGGCGGGTTCGGCAGACTGCTCCGGGTTGAACTCCTCGTAGTGGACGACTTCGTCTACCGGGCGGCGATACTTGCGCTCGGCGTCCAGTTCACCGGCGTCGTCGGCGGGGATGCCCATCGTCAGCAGCATGACGGGTTCGTACTGGTCGCCGTCGACGTCGAACGCATCGAGGACGGCGTCGGGGTCAAAGCCGCCGATTGGGCAGGTAGCGACGCCTTCGTTCCACGCGGCGTACATGAGCGACATCGCGACGAGCGAGGTCGAACGGACGGTCCAGACCCGGCGTTCCTGTTCGGGGAGGTCGGCCATGCCAGCGACGTTTTCGAGAATCCCATCGCGAACCTCCTCGTTCGGCAGGTAGCCCTTTTCGAGCATGTCGTCGGCGACGGTCTCGGCGTGCGCTTCGGGGTCCTTGTTGCCGAGGATGACGACCGAGGCGGCGGCACCAGTGACGTGCTCTTGGTCGTAGGCGGCTTCACGGAGGGCTTCCTGCGTTTCGTCTTCGCGCAGGACGACGAACTCCCACGGCTGGAGGTTGTAGCTCGACGGTGCCTGAGTCGCGTTCTCGAATATCGTTTCGAGCGTCTCGTCGTCGAGCGGTTCGTCGGCGTACTCGTGGAGCGAACGGCGGGTCGTGGCGACCTCTTCGAAATCCATCATATGCCGAAATGGACCCCGTCATAATAGGGCGTAGGGATGCGGCCTAAACCACCGATTTCGGTGTGCTCGCACCACTCGTTGTCCGGTTACCACCTAATAACATTCGTGTAACTACGATTGACACCCTAGTGATGGTTTCAGGGCTACTCGTGTTTCAAAGATTCGAGGCAGGATTCCACGGGTCACCCGACCCGTGGTTGTTGACTGTCTCGTCGCTCGCCCGTGAATTGTCAGACTTCGTGTGAATTGTGAGTTCTATGGTGCATGCTAGCATACGTTTACTATGGCTTCGTCGGACGAGTTCGACACGTTCGACCCCGACCCGGACGACTTTCGGGAGTTGGGGTATCGGACAGTCGATATGATTGCATCGTATCTGGAAGACATAGACAACCGTCCGGTCTTCCCCGGAAAACCACAGACCGAAGTCGAGGCGGTTTTCGACGACCCACTCCCCGAGACTGGACAGGACCCCGCTGCCGTCCTCGACGAGTGGCCCGACCGAGTGCTGCCCAACGCGACTGCCGTGGGGTCGCCGCGGTACTTCGGGTTCGTGATGGGGTCTGGAACGCCGATGAGCGTCTTCGCCGAGGCGCTGGCGGCGTCGGTCAATATGAACGCTGGCGGGTGGAAGGCTGCACCGGCCGCGACCGAAATCGAGCGCCAGACTATCGAGTGGCTTGCCGAGATGATTGGCTACCCAACCGACTGCGGTGATCTCTTCACCAGCGGCGGGACGATGGCGAACTTCACGGGCATCCTCACCGCGCTTCGAGCCAACGCCGAGTACGACACGAAATCCCGCGGCCTCCAGTCACCCGAGCGCCCCGGACAGTTCAGGCTCTACATGGCCGACCACGAGGGCCACTCGTCGGTCTATCGCGTCGCAGAACTCCTCGGACTCGGTAGCGACGCGGTTCGACTCGTCCCCAGCAACGACGACTTCACCATGGACGTCGACGCCCTCGAAGCGCGACTCGACCGAGACGAGGCCGACGGTGACGTCCCGTTCTGTGTCGTCGCGCAAGTCGGCTCTATCAACGCTGGCGCTATCGACCCGCTTGCGGACATCGCGGATGTCTGTGCGGACCACGACGTCTGGTTCCACGCCGATGGTGCCTGCGGCGCTGTTGGGGCGATTCTCCCGGAGAAACGACCGCAGTACGCTGGACTCGAACGGGCTGATTCGGTCACCTTAGACCCGCACAAGTGGCTGTATATCCCCTACGAGTGTGGGTGTATTCTCGTCGAGGACGTGTCTCAGATGGCCGAGTCGTTCGCGATGCACGCCTCCTATCTGGAGGGGACGAGACGAACCCCCTACGAAGGCCCAGATTACTACGAAATCGGCCCGCAGATGTCGCGGCGGTTCCGGGCGCTGAAAGTCTGGATGAACCTGAAACACATCGGCGTGGAGGGCTACCGAACGCTCCTCTCACAGAACGTCCGGTGTGCGGAACACCTCGATTCGCGCGTCCGCGACGCTGACGACTTCGTCTCCCTCCACGAACCGAACCTCTACATTTACTCGTTCCAGTACGCGCCGCCAGACCTCCGGGCGGCGGCAACCGAGGGGAGAAAAGACCCCGATGCAATCGACGAGTACCTCGACGAACTGAACCAGCGAATCGCAGACGAGATTCAACTCACCGGCGTCGCGTTCGTCATGACGACCGCGGTTCACGACCGAACCGTCCTACGACTCTCCATCTGTAGCCACCGCACGACGCCCGACGACATCGACCGAACCTTCGAGACGCTCCGCGAAATCGGCGAACGAGAGGACGACACGCTGCGCCGAACACTCGATTTGGAGGTGTGACCCGTCGCACGTCACTAACGCGCCCTACCTGACGATAGTCACAGGAACGGGCGCGTGTCGAACGACCGCTTCCGCGACGCTCCCGAGGACGATGCGCGAGACACCCGTGCGGCCGTGGCTGCCCATCACGACGTGGTCGAAGTCCGCGTCGTCGGCTTCCAGTACGTCCACGATGGTTCCGGCAGGGCTCCCGACCGCGATTTGCTCGTCGACGTCGCGCTCGTCGTCGACCAGTCCGACCTCGGCTTTCGCCTCCGCGAACGTCTCTCGTGCCTCGCGTTTTTCTTCTTGGTACCACTCTTGGGTTCCGCTGAGCGCCCGTTCTCTGTAGTCGGCGTTGGAGGGGTTGATGATGTGAAGCAGCGTCAGGCGCGCGTCGGGCCACTCCGAAGTGGCAAACCGGAGCGCAGCGATGGACTGCGGCGACCCGTCGACAGGAACGAGTACGTGTTCGGCCATGCAACGCCCTAATCGGTGCGAGGACAAAAATCCGGGCGACGAGAGCGGGGGTGGTGCAGTGATTCAGCCGGTGGCGACTCCAGTCAGTCGCCGTGGCGCGTCACACACGTCGAGAGGCCTTTCAGTTCGACCGGTTCGGAGTTGTCCGGCGAGTAGACGACCATCTGGCCTTTCTCCATGTACGGGACCTTGTCTTCGAGGTTCGGCGGGATGTTGACGCTCTTGATAGCGTCCTCGTCGCCGAGGTTGAGGACGACTTTCGTGTTCACCTGTTTGAACACCGGGTCGGCGATATCCTGTGGGTCCTGCGTGATGAGGAACAGGCCGAGTCGCTCTTTGCGACCCTGCTTGGCCGCCTCGGTGAACTTCTGGATGACCTTTTGTGCCTGCACGGTGTCGGCGTCGGTCAGGAAGTTGTGCGCCTCGTCCATCCCCAGCACCAGCGGTGTCTCTTTGATGCGCTCGCTGTCGGGGTCGTTCGAGAGTTTGTCGTCGATGAGGAGCGACGAGACGGCGAGGACGAACAGCTCTTTGGCGCGACTCGACGGCAAGTGATAGGTCGGAACGACGGTCAGCCCACCAGGTCGGACGAGTTCGTGGTCGAGGTCCGTGATTGGCCGCGCATCTTGGTCGAACACGCCGCTCGGAACGCCTCGCACCCGGCGCTTGACCGCGTCGAACGTCGCTTCGTGGACGCGCCCGGACTCGTGGAGTTCCTCTTTGAGCGCCGGGTCGTCGAGGAACGTCAGGAACTCGTCGTAGGTTCCTTGGTCGCCGTAGTTGCGGAAGAACCGATTCAACAGTTCGAGGAGCGCCGGATACTGGTTGTCGTTGAGGTTGCTACCGGCGACCAGCCACGGGAGGTCCCGCGCCATCGAGAAGGGGATGGTGAACTCCAACTGCTCGGCGCGGTGGTTCGACCCCGGATACGACGACCCGGCCATCTTGGGGACGAGCGCGATGGTGTCGTCGTGGCCGCCGTGGGCGATGCCCTCTCGCTCGTAGCGCTGGGCGGTTTCGGCGTCCATATCTGGGTTGTCGTCGTGCATCTGGGCGTACTCGTCCTGCGGGTCGAACTGGACGACCGCGGTCTGTACGTCCCGGCCGTCGTCCATCTCGTAGGTTCGCTCGGGCGAGAGATACTGCCGGAGGATATTTTTCGACCCGTGGGTTTTGCCCGACCCGGTTCCGCCCGCGACGAGGGTGTGCCGGAAGACGAGTGGATCGCCGTCGGTGTAGTCGTCTTTCAGTCGATAGTCGATGGTCGGCGGTTGTGCCGCGGTTCGGACCTTCTCGCCACCGACGGAGAGATGGCCGAGGAAGACGCCCTCCTCGGGAATCTTCAGTCCGGTCTTGATTTGCGTCGCGTCGTCGGCCTCGCCGACTGTCGCGCCCGGTTTGGGCACGCGGTCGACCATCCGTCGCTTCAGGTCGCCGCGGTCCGAAAACAGCACCGCGATGGGGTCGAGTTCGGCGACGAACTTGTAGTCGCGCTCGGCGAACTCCTCTGCCGACCGGCGCATCGCCCGACGGGCGTGAATCTCGGTCGCGTCGTCGGCCTGGAACTCTTGGGCGTACTCTAGGCCGACGATTCGGCAGAACAGCAGTTCGTCGCCCGGATAGGGGACGATGAGATACTTCCCGAGACGGACGTGCTCGCGGTTGCCCGCCGTGACGAACGCTCGCAGCGTCGTTCGGTCTCGGTCCTCAGAGACGCGAAGCCCCTGCGAGACCGAGAGCGCACCGATACCCTGTTCAGTGCCGACGGGGTCCGCATCGTACTGTTCGAAAGAGACGCTGTCGTCTGCTGTCGTCTCCGCCGCAACGTCGGCGTGCTCGACACCAGTCTCGCCGCCGTCAGAGTCGTGTCCTGTGACGGCGTCTTCAGCCTCGCTGTCGCCCGGCTGGTCGCGTGGTTCGGACGTAGACTCACGTTCGGACGCGGACTCGGATACGGACTCAGACTCGGCGGCCGTGTCGTCGTCCTCGTCGCCGACGAAGTCGTTGAAGTCCCCCAGGTCAGTCATGTCCGAAGGCTCTCGGGCGACGAGTAAAAAGTCTCACCACCGGCCGTGGTGGGGACGCTCGCGGCCACCGAATCGAGTCTCTCGGCCGCTCTCGTTCTCGCACGCCTTTTCAGTGTCGCCGCCCTAAGATAGGTATGCTCTTGGTCCGCGGTCACGGCGGCGGAACGGCCCTCACTGGTACCATCTTCGAACGGGGTGAAGAAGCGCCCAGCTACCGGGGTGCGCCCGACGAGGATGCGCCCTACGTCTGGGTTTGCGACGAGTTTTACGAAGTCGAAAGCGGCGGCACCGAAACGACCATCGACGGGCAGAAGATTCGGGTCGCGTTCGACACGCCGCTTCCCCGTGGCTTCGACACTCGCGAGCAAGCGATTACGGCGGCAAAAGAACACATTCGGACGCAGTTCGCGCGCGTCGGCGTCGCCAGCACCGACGTTCGAATCGAAGTCATCAGGCCGGAAGACGAAGGCGACGCTGCGGCCTGACTACTCGCCTTCGCCTTCGTGCCACCGCACGTCGTCGTAGGTGCGCATCGACCCCGAGGACAACGTCTCTTCTAACTTCCGGCGGAGTGCGGCTTTTTCGACGCCGCTCACCCGCGCGAGTTCGTCGGCTTTCGCGATTGCCTTCGGTGGACCGCGCTCGGCCGCCACGTCCCGGACGAGGTGGTGCATCAGGTTCTCGCGGACGTCGGGGTCCTTCGTGAACGCGTAGGGCGCTTCGACTCGGTAGCAGACGTCGGTCCGCGGGTCGTACAGGACGAAGAACGTGACTGTGTACGCCTCCGGGTCGAGTTCTCGGTCGATACCGAAGGCGTCGCCGTCGGCACTCAGTTGGCGGTCGGCCCCGCCGCGCGAGACGAACCAGTTCGTGAACGTGAGCGCGTTCGTCTCTCTGCCCTCGTGGTCCACTCCGTCGCCGCGTTCGAGCAGGTGGACGAAAAACGAGGTGTCGTCGATCCACGGTACGTCGCCGCCGCCGTCCTCACGGAAGTGCTTCTGGACAGTCTTGACGATGTTCTTCGCGGCGGGGTTCTTGACGAATCCGGCCAGTGGCACGTCTCGCTCGACGAAGTGCTCGACGAGACGGACGTAGTTCTCGACGACCTGCTTCGGCTTGGCCTCCCGCGCGAGGTCGCGGAGTTCCGCGTCGCGGTCTTGCCAACTCAGGAGTTCCTTGGGGTACAGCGGCCCGTCGAGAAGGAGCAGGTCGTCGACCTTCTCGGCGTGTTCGAGCGCGTGCGAACTCTCGGCGAGGTACAGCGAGAGCGCGTGAACGACGCCCTCTGCGTACTTACTGACCCGCGGCGCGCGGAGGACCCGGCGACGACCGTATCCCTCGTCAGACCGGTACCACTCGTCGTCGAAGTGGGCAGTTCGGTCGCGCGTGTGAACCGTCATGACGATGCTGCGGTGGCGGTGGAGGTCGAGATTCGAGGGGTCCGACGCCATCGCCGCGTGTGCGACGTCGAGAACGAGGCCGTTCTTGAACGTCGTCGGGTTAATCGTCCCCGAGTCGAGGCCGTGGACGGTCGGAAACGGCGAGTCCGCGAGCGCGACGTCGTCGATTGCGGCCGCGTACAGCTGTTGGTCGCCCAGCGCCTCGACGACGGGCAAGCCGCCATCGGTTGAGCGAAGCGGGTCGAGCCACTGTTCCCACACCGTCCGCGCGATGTCGTCGTGGTCGGCGTCGTCGACCGACGTGGCGATAGCGCCCGCCATCGACGCGATGTCGTCGACGTGGACGGGGTCGAGCGTCATACCTCGGCGTCGTCGCGGACAGTAAAAAACCCGCCTCTCCATCGGAGGCGGCTCCCGCGCCCAAACGGCAGTTGATACACTGCCGGTTCCCGGCACGCTCATATCACTTGCTGTCCAAGGCTCCGACGACGATGTCTGTCACCGCAGTCGGGTTCGACCTCGACTACACGCTCGCCGTCCCGACGCGGGACCGCGAGACTATCCTCGAAGAAGCTGCGGCTGCGGCGGGCGCACCGCAACTGTCGCGAGAGGCGTATCTGGAGGCACACCAACAAAACCTCACGAACCGCACTCGGACGCCGATTTTCGAGTCGCTGCTCGACGAGCACGACTCGGCGGTGGACCCGAAGCACGTGGCGACGGCCTACCGCGAGCGCATCACCGAGGCCGTCGTCCCCGTCGAGGGCGTCGCGGCGATGTTGGCGGGGCTCAGAACGACGTACCGCGTCGGCCTCCTCACCAACGGCCCGGTCGTCGCACAGGAGGCGAAACTCGACAAACTCGACTGGAACGACTACTTCGACGCCGCCCTCGTAACCGGCGCGCTCCCGGCCGGCAAACCGGACGGGCGGGCGTTCGACGCGCTCCTCGACGCGCTCGACGTCGAGCCCGACGAACTAGTCTACGTCGGCGACAGCGTCCACCACGATATCGCCGGTGCGCACGACGTCGGTATTCGGCCCGTTCAGGTTCTCGGCGAGGGCTGTGACGACCCGGACCCACGGGCCATCGCACACATCCCCCGCGCCGAACTTCCGACGCGACTCCCCGAACTGCTGGCGGACCTCTGAGACTGCTCGCCGACCTCTGATTATATCCTCGCGTCCACTCTCAGTTCGATTCGTCCGCGTCAGCTTCGAGCGCTGCGACCAGTGCGCGGAACGCCGGAAGCGTCCACTTCACCTGCGCACCGTCTTCGACGAACACCAGCGTCCGCGGCGGCCGGACTGCCTTTGGGCGAACTCGAAGCCCTTCCTCGTCTGCCGCCTCGGCGGTTACGTCGGGGTGGGCGGTGAATTCGATTCGGGTCCGGTCGGGCTGGACGTACACTTCGGCGACGCGTTCGTCGTCAGCCGCGACGGCGTAGGCGAGCGCCCCGTCGTCGGTCGGCTCGACGTCGGCGTCGGAATCGACGATGGAGAGAATCGAGAACGTGTCTTCGTGCCCGGTCAGTTCGGACGCGAGAAGCTGTGCGATGCGCTTCCCGTCCGAGAGTCTATCGACGACCATACCCGACGTTCGCGGGGCGACGGTTTTGGGGTGTCGCTTCGGCGTCGCACCGTGTCAAGCCGGGCGCTACTCCGCTAACCCCGATTTGGCCTTCGCAGCCGCGTCACCTACCTCGACACCATTCGAGCGGGCGAAGAGCACGGCGGCGGCCTCGGCGGTCACGCCAAGTTTCGACTGTCGCTCGTTGATACCGGCGACGGCGGCCTGTTTCTCGATGCCAGCGGCGACGCAGGCGTCGAGAATCTGTTCGAACGCGGACTGCTCGCGGAGGACCGACGCGTCTGGTTCGAACTCCTCGGGAACCTGCACGTCGGCGGGGTCGAACGTCGCGACGATTTCGGTGCCGTCGCGCTCGACGAGTCCGCGACCTGCGGCGAGGTCGATGAGGCGCTTTGCCTGGTCGGGGGAGAACCAGTCGCGGTCGAGAGACAGGGCGACGACGAACTCGCCCTCGCCGAGGCGGGTCGACCCGTGCTGACGGAACGGGACGGCGACGGTGACGTCGAGACTCATTGGTTCGGAGGCGGCGGTGGGCGACCAAAATGGTTTGTGTTCGCCTCGGTGCGTCCCTCCACACGCGGGGTACCTCGCCACACATATGCGAACGCCTCACAAGAGCCGATTCGAGCGATTCAAGTAGTCACCGAGGTTTTTACCCCGTATGAAGGACCAAGGACGCTCCAAGCGGAAGCGAACCGGTGGGCGGCTCAAGCCGTCTTCGAACAAGAAGCGCTACCAGCTGGGTCGCGAACCCGCCGCCACGACGGTCGGCGAGCCCCGATTCCAGACTATCGATTCCCGCGGTAACAACGAGAAGCTCCGCACGCTCTCGACAAACGTCGCGCAGGTCGCCGACGGTGCAGAGGTCACGCAGGCCGACATCGAAGGCGTCATCGACAACCCGTCGAACGTCAACTACGCCCGCCGTAACATCATCACGAAGGGCTCTATCATCGACACGAGCGCCGGTCGCGCCCGCGTTACCTCCCGCCCCGGTCAGGACGGTCAGGTCAACGCCGTCGTCGTCGACGAGGAATAACGTTCTCTCTGCCGCGTCGTTCCTGACGCGGCACCGACTGTCTTTTCGCTGAGAGCCAGAGCCATGGCACTCGTCTCACCAAGCGGTGACACCGTGGCTCGAAGCGCCACAGTAAACTAAAATAAACTAAATAGATTTGGAAGAGACGCCTCCGGCTCTCTGGTGGTCGAAAGAGAGCAGTTAGGGCGTCGGTGCGGCCTTCTGAAGCGCCGTCTCGGCGATGTTGCCGCCGTAGTCGGCACTCCGGGAGACGGAGTCGACGATGAGGCCGAGCAGTTGCGCACGGGCCGGGTCGAGACCGCGGAGGAGTTCGTCGATTTTCCGGGCTCGCTCGTCGATGGCCTGGACGGCCTCACGCGACTCGTTTGCCAGTCGCGTCGCCTCGTTGCTGTCTTCGGCGAACAGGGCGTCCATCCCGCCGTTGACGACCTTCTTCGCCTCTTCGAAGAGGTCCTCGATGGCGACGACGATTTCCTCGTCGACGGGCTCTTCGAAGTTCAGCGTCAGGTGGGCAATCTTGGTCGCGTGGTCGCCGATGCGTTCGAGCTGCCGTGCAGCGGATTGGTAGTCGAAACACGCCTCACGGGGCAGGCCGAGTTCCTCGGCTGCCTTCGGAGTACGGAGGGTGGCGCGGAAGATTCGGGAGACGACCATCCAGAGACGGTCGACGTCGTCGTCGCGCTGGATGACGTCGCGGGCCATGTCCGTGTCCAGTTCGGCGAGGGCCGCGATGGCGTCTTCGAGCATCGACAGCGAGATGAGCCGCATGCGCGTGACCGCGTTGTGAATCGAGAGCTCGGACGAGTCCAGCAAGTCGCGGATAACCACGCGGTCGCGCGTCTCTTCGAGCACTTCCAGTCCGACGAGGCTCTGGGTCGCTTCGCGGATGGTCCGCCGCTGGTCGGTCGTGATGCGCGAACTCTCCAGCGCGATGATGTCGAACCCGCTCACGTACATCGTCATGACCGCACGCGTGAGTTCGTCGCCTTCGAGGTTCGTGATGTCGAGAGTACCCTCGGTTCGCTCCTCTTCGGAGCGCGGAGTCAAGAATAAGGAGTCGCCTTCGGGGTAGAATTCGACTTCGCTTCCGGCGGAGACGCCGTTTTCCGTCGCCCAGTCTTTGGGGATGGAGACGGTGTAGGTGGAACCGCCTGTCACCTGCACCTTTCGGGTTTCGACCATACGCGAGCATGGTCGTTTACGCACAATAAAACTGTCTATCTCTATATAATGATTGGTGAAATTACCCTGCTGGGAGGAATCTCGGGTCGGTTGGGGATGGTACGGGTGCCAATATCCATCTCTTGGTGGTAAGTAATGTCAGACTACAACCACCATTCGGGAGTGCCGGGTAGTTGAGCGCTTCGGGAGATATTCACACGCCTCACTGCTATCCGAAGGACGGCTCACTGCCCCGGCGATTCGCATCGAGCGTTCTGTCAGTCCCCATGACCCACATACCAGAACGTACCTCTATATATTTGTCATAGCAGCGTATTTACCCACAAATCCGATTCATAGCGATAATGACGCGCAAGACGGACGACATCCTGTCGCGACGCAAATTCCTGATTGCCTCTGGCGCGGCTGGACTCACCGGGCTCGCTGGCTGTACGGAAAACAACAGTAACTCCGAATCCGAACCCACCGAAGCGTCCGGTGGCTCGGGCGACTCTGAGGACTCCGGTTCGGGGTCTGAGTCCGAAGGACTCTCGGGTGACATCAACGTCGCCGGCTCTTCGACCGTCTTCCCGCTCGCCACCGCGATGGCCGAGCGCTTCCAGAAGGAACACTCGGAAGTCAACGTTAACATCCAGTCCACTGGCTCCGGTGGCGGCTTCGCCAACTACTTCTGTACCGGACAGACGGACTTCAACAACGCCTCGCGCCCCATCAAGGGCGAAGAGCAGGACCAGTGTTCCAACAACGACGTCACCCCCGTCGAACTCAAGGTCGCAACCGACGCGCTGACGGTCATCGTCAACAACGACAACGACTTCATCGGCGAGGGCCTCACCGTCGAGCAGCTCAAGACCATCTTCTCGGCCGAAGAGAAGCCGACGATGTGGTCCGACGTCAACTCCGAGTGGCCCGAGGAAGAAATCGAAATCTTCGGTCCCACCGACGCCTCCGGTACCTACGACTACTTCATCGAGGCCATCCTCGGCGAGGAAGGACCGGGTCACCGCCAGGACTACTCCGCGACCGAACAGGACCGCACCATCATTCAGGGTGTCAAGGGTTCGAAGTTCGCTATCGGCTACATGGGCTTCGCGTACTACAGCGAAAACACAGACGCCGTCCAGGCAGTCGCTGTCGACAACGGCGACGGCTACGTCGAGCCGTCCCTCGACACGGCGCTCTCCGGCGACTACACGCCGCTTTCGCGCCCGCTGTTTACGTATCCCGCCAAGGAGTCGCTCGCGAAGGACCACGTCGCCGAGTTCGCCCGCTACTGGATGGAAAACTCCACCAGCAAGGAAATCGTCGCCGACGAAGTCGGCTACGTGCCGCTCGGTGAAGACGAGAAACAGGAGATGCTCGATAAGCTCAACTCGGCCATCGAAGAGGCTAACTGAGCGTCTACTGCCAGAATAGGGTAACGAAGCGCTTTTTCATACACCACGATTCATACAATCCAATGAGTACAGATGACCTCGAAGCAGACCTCACGCGGAACACGGAGAACGCTCCGCGTGAGTTGCTGACGCGGTCGTTCTTCTTCCTGTGCGCGGCGCTTTCCGTCGTCACAACCATCAGCATCGTTGGACTCCTCATCACAGAGGCGTCCAAGTTCTTCAGCCTCACCGCACCGCTGATGGGTGTCGCAGGAGAGACGGCGAACCTCGTCGACTTCCTCACGGGAACGACCTGGCAAATACATAGCAAAGAGTTCGGCGTGATGGCCCTCATCTCGGCCACGCTGATGGTGACTATCGGGTCCGCCATCATCGCACTCCCACTCGGAGTGGCGACGGCCATCTACCTGAGCGAGTACGCGAGTCCGCAGGCCCGCTCCATCCTCAAGCCTGCGCTCGAAATCCTCGCCGGCGTTCCGACCGTCGTCTACGGGTTCTTCGCGCTCATCTACATCACGCCCGCGCTGCGGGTCGTCTTCCCCAACATCGGGACGTTCAACATGCTTTCGGCGAGCATCGTCGTCGGTATCATGATTATCCCGATGGTCGCGTCCATCAGCGAAGACGCGATGTCGGCCGTGCCGGACGAACTGCGACAGGCCGGATACGGCATGGGTGCGACGAAGTTCGACGTTTCGACGGGCATCGTCGTCCCCGCCGCGCTCTCCGGTATCTTCTCGTCGTTCATTCTCGCGCTCTCGCGCGCAATCGGCGAGACGATGGCTGTCACCGTCGCCGCCGGTGCGCAGGCGAAGTTCCTCAACCCGCTGAACCCGGCATCGTACCTCGAAGGTGCGCTGCCGATGACGGCCGCGATGGTCCAGCTTCTGACCGGTGACATCACCGGTGGCGGCCTCGCCTACCGCAGTCTGTTCGCAATCGGGCTGGTCCTGTTCGTCATCACGCTCATCATGAACATCATCAGCGACTTCGTCGCACGACGCTACCGGGAGGTCTACTGAGATGGCAACCGAGCAAGACTCCAGTTACGCACAAGGATTCGGACAGGTCAGCCGGACTGCCGGTCTCGTCTTCCGGTACCTGCTCTTGGCCGCGACGATGTTCGGTATCGTCACGCTGGCGGTGCTTCTCGTCTACGTCGCCAACGACGCTATTCAGCCCCTCACGGCCGACGCCGGATGGCACCTGACGTTCTTCTTGACGCTCGTCCTTCCGACGATACTCGTCGGCGGCGCACTCTATCGCCGGAACCGCGAAGCGCTCAAACTCGGTGGGATGGTCGTCGGCGCACTGCTCGTCTCACTGCTGTTCAGCGGTGGCGTCGCAATCGTCTTCGTCGATATCATCCCGCCGCTGACCGGGTTCTCCTACGCTGTTGGTCTCGCCGTCGCCGTGGCTGGGACCGTCCTGCTGACGAAGTACGAAACGCAGATTCCCTTTACCGCACGCGTGGCCGCCACGGGGCTGTTGTTCTTCCTCTCGCTGTTCGGTGTTCCGGGCTACTTCCACAGCATCCCGGAACTCGTCCAGCAGGCCCCGGTCGTTCCCACTGACTGGATTATCCTGACGCTGGTCCTCGGCGGTCTCACTGCACTCGTCGTCGGTCAGTACATCGCTCGGGTCCGCGAAGACACCAAAGCCGGAGTGGCCGCCGGTGCAAGCGCGCTCGTTCTCACGGCTCTCGGTGCTATCGTCGGTCCGTTCGTCGGTATCGATGCCAACGCGCTCGTCGTCGTGACCGCAGTTTCGTTCGTTCCCACTGCGGCGTACGCTGGCGGTTCCGTCATCACTCGCGAAGAGTTGAAACCCGGGCTCGTCTTCGCGGCCACCGTCATCGTCGGTGCACTCGTCGGTGCTGTCGCCGTCGACGCGCTCGGGTTCGCCGGACCGCAGGCGTGGACCGACTGGCAGTTCCTCACCAGTTCGCACAGCGGGTCTGCCGAGAACGCGGGTCTCTACCCCGCCATCGGTGGTTCTATCCTCCTGATGGTGACGGTCGCCGCACTCTCGTTCCCACTCGGTGTCGGTGCCGCGGTGTATCTCGAAGAGTACGCCCCGGACAACCGATTCACCCGATTTATCGACGTCAACATCTCGAACCTCGCTGGCGTCCCCTCTGTCGTCTACGGACTGCTTGGCCTAGGTGTGTTCGTCACGTACCTCGGGCAGGCGACCGGGACGGTTCTCATCGGCGGTGCGACGCTCGCACTGCTCATCCTGCCAATCGTCATCATCTCCTCTCGTGAGGCGATTCGCTCCGTTCCGAACGACATGCGACAGGCATCGTACGGAATGGGCGCGACACGCTGGCAGACGGTTCGGAACGTCGTCCTCCCCGAAGCGTTCCCGGGTATCCTCACCGGGACTATCCTCGCGCTCGGCCGCGCAATCGGTGAGACCGCACCGCTCATCATGATTGGTGCTCCGAACGTGGTTTTCAACCTCCCGACGGAACTCTCGTCGAAGGTGAGCGCGATGCCGCTGCAGGTGTACGCGTGGTCGAGTCTGTTCGCCAGTGAGGACTTCTACACCAAGGCCGTGCCCGCTGGTGTCGTCGTTCTGCTCGCGGTGCTCCTCGCGATGAACTCCATCGCCATCGTCCTCCGGAACAAGTACGAAAGCGAAACCTAATACAGCCAATGAGCCAAAGAGACAAAGAGACTGAGGTTGAATCATCAGCAATGACCGGGACAAACGACCCGACGAACGACGAGATGCTCGTCGAGACCGACGTAAGTGATGGTCTCTCGGCGGCCGAGAGTTCGGTCACAGACGACGCTGAAACCGTCATCGAATCCAAAGACATCAACGTCTGGTACGGCGACGACCACGCGCTCACGGATATCTCGATGGAGATTCCGGAGAACAGCGTCACCGCGATGATTGGCCCATCGGGGTGTGGGAAATCGACGTTCCTCCGGTGTATCAACCGGATGAACGACCTCATCGACGTCGCACGCGTCGAGGGGGACCTGACGCTTCGCGGCAAGAACGTCTACGACGACGACGTCGACCCCGTTGCACTCCGCCGGCGCGTCGGGATGGTCTTCCAGAAGCCGAACCCCTTCCCGAAGAGCATCTACGACAACGTCGTCTACGGCCTGAAGATTCAGGGTATCGACGGCGACTACGACCAAATCGTCGAGGACTCGCTGAAGCGCGCCGCCCTCTGGGACGAGGTCAAAGACCGCCTCCACGAATCCGGTCTCGACCTCTCCGGCGGGCAACAACAGCGTCTCTGTATCGCTCGTGCGATTGCGACCGACCCCGAAGTCCTCCTGATGGACGAGCCGGCGTCCGCGCTCGACCCCGTCGCAACCTCGCAAATCGAGGACCTCGTCGAGGAACTCGCCGAAGACTACACCGTCGTCATCGTCACGCACAACATGCAGCAGGCGGCGCGTATCTCCGACAAGACCGCCGTGTTCCTCACCGGCGGTGAACTCGTCGAGTTCGACGACACCCAGAAAATCTTCGAAAACCCCGAGAGTCAGCGCGTCGAAGACTACATTACCGGGAAGTTCGGGTAGTCGACCACACGGGGCAGTTGCGCCCACGTGCGGTGTTCCGGTCTCTCCCTTTTCTCACCTGGTTTTTGCTTGTCACATGCTATCGTCACCAGTGGCATCACAAGGAATTTCACCACGCCTAACGCAACGCCACGTATGGCCCGCAACAGTTACCAAACGCTGCTCAACGAACTCGAAGAGGATGTCTTATACCTCAGCGAGCTCGTCGCCGAGCGCGTCCGCTTCGCACTCGATGCGCTCGAAGACAAAGACGAGCGCAAAGCCGAGGAAGTCATCGAAGGCGACCACGAAATCAATCGCATCTACCTCGACCTCGAACAGGACTGTATCGACCTGCTCGCGCTCCAACAGCCCGTCGCGAGCGACCTTCGGTTCATCACGGCCTCGTTCAAGATTATCACCGACCTCGAACGTATCGGTGACCTCGCGACTAACCTCGCACAGTACGCCATCGACGCCGAAAACGACGTGTACACGGAAGTCGATATCCGGCGCATCGGCGATGCCGCCCTCGACATGGTCGACCAGGCTATGGACGCCTACGAGAGCGAAGACACGGAACTGTGTCACTCCGTGGCAGAGCGCGACGACAACATCGACACGATGTGTAACGAAGCCTCCCAGACTATCGTGCGCGACCTGATGTCTGGAAGCGACTTCGAAGGCGACGGCGAACTCGACCCCGAAGAGTTCCTCGTCGACGTTCGCCGCCTCCTGCTTACGGTGCGTGACCTCGAACGCATCGGCGACCACGCGGTCAACGTGGCGGCGCGGACGCTCTACATGATTGACAACGACGACTCGCTTCTGTTCTAAGGTTCCCCGCGGTTTCGTTTTGTTCGGTGCAAACAGACTCCCCAGAGGCGGAACAGTCGGTCAGGCCTGGGTCTGGGCGAACAGATAGCCGAACGTCGAAACTGCACTCCCGACAGTCAACACTCCATACAGGAGTACGTACTTCCACGAGTACGTCGACGCGTGCCAGACGGAAACGGCGGTTGCAACCGCCGCAAGTCCCAAGAAGCCATAGACGACGGGCATGCCTTCCAGCGAGAGTCGGTGTGCGAGTATCTCTTCTGCGACGAGCGGAGCGAGGACGCCACAACAGATGGCGAGGAGTCCGGCGGTGAACCGGCGGTCAGCGTGGAGGGCCATACATTGAATTGACAGGATGAGTTGGTATTTTTTCTGCTATTGGTGTGGGATTGATACGGAGATTTCCAGCTCTGTTGAAATTATCTGTTGTTGATATTTTGTCGGAGCCGTGCTGAATATAGGGCGCGTATCGGCCATCGACTCTGCGCTCACTGTGACGGAATCAAATTGCTCAGTACAGTAGCACTACTGGCCGTTCGGAGGTTCGTAGTCGTCTGAGAGGAAGATGCTCTGTCGGTCCGGGTCGAAGTAAACTTCTAACGCTCGAAGCGTGCCGGCATAGGCAGCACCCATCACGAACACGAATCCAATCAGGGCTGGCAGGAGGTACTGAAAGACCATTGCTTGCACTGTTTCACAGCCGTCGATAAACAGATACTGGTCACGAAGCACGCGCTACTTCGCGGTTGGTTCAGCACCGATGAGATGGAATAAACGAGGTCTCCGTGCTGAACTCACCCTCTGTATGTTGCACGCGACTTCTGACAGGGTTCAGTGAGGTTTCTGCGGTCATGCTGAATAGAGGACCCGAGTCGGTCGCTGGCGGACGTATTAAATACCTGACTAGTATTTGTTCACATACGCGTTGCAGCAAAACTGATTGCCCGCTGCTATTCAGATTCTCTCCCTTTCGATGACTGACATTGACGATGCGTTCGGCGGTGTGTGGGTGGCGTGAGTACGATGCTAGTCGCAGTGCTCGCTATCGGCGTCTTCGTATTCTGGACAAACCCTGTCAACATGGGTGGCGTCGTCGCGGGACTGGTTCTCGCTCTCGTCGGTCTTGTGCAGGTTCTCGCCCCTCGCGTCTCACCGTGGGTCGAGACCCTCAGCAACCACTGGATTGGCCTGGGTTGGATATTCGTCGGTGGCGGAGTAGTGGCTCTCGGAGTGCTTGCTTCCGCAACAACCGGGGGGCTCGTTGGTGGGCTTGTCCTCGGAGCATCGTTCATGCTCTATGGAGGCTTCGTCGTAGTTAGTCGATAGATTCTCTGTCTGTGTCACGCTGTTTCTGGTTGCCCTCGTGACGTACAGTAGGTTTTGGGTGGAGTTTCTGTATCTGTCTTAAGCGGAAAGTGCGACCCGTGAAACAGCAACAGCAAACGTCTGCCAGCGATTCACCACCGCCTTCGTTTTCACCGCCAGAGTGTTCTATCTGTCACCGTCCGCATGACCTGTTCGAGTGGCCCGCGTGAGTATCGTTGCAGCCACAGATACGAGAAGACGATACCGAGTGCGGAGAACGTGAGCGCGCTGGCCATCGCAAAGGGTGGCGACTGGTTTTCGAGACGACCAACCATCTCCAGCGCGCCCATACCGAGCAAGACGTGTGCGACGTAGAGGCTCAACGCCATCTGTCCGGTCGAAACGAATGGCTCCAGCAGGTCCTCGTTGGAGACGTACTCGCAGAGTTCGAGACAGCCAGTGATAACGACAGTCGCGGTGCCAGCCCCCGCGAGAATGTAGAGCGGCATCGGCGGCATCGGTTGCGTCCCGAACAAGGACACGATATCGGACTGCGGCACCGATGAGAGGCTACTGGCAAGTGTCTCGGTGAGCATCCACGACGCGGATTCTGCGACGGCAACGACTGCGAGTGCACCGGCCAGCACCCGTCGTCGAAGCGTGACGTTTTGCAGATTCAGCCGGCCGAGGAGCATCCCGTACAGCAGAAACGCCACCCACGGGAACACCGGGTGGAAGCCGTTGTACAGTAGGTGTCGAACCATTCCACGGACGGTCCAGAAGTTCGTGTAGGTGAGCGTCGCGAAATCCCAGCCGCGCTCGTAGTCGATGGCGAACAGGAGCACCACGAAGCCGAGCACGAACCCACTCGTGAGCATCCACAGTCGCCGTCTGGATGCGGTCACGGCGAGCGCACCGATGGTGAGATACAATCCATAGAAGTGCAGGATATCTGCCGGCCAGATTGGGACGTACAGTAACCCAACCACGAAGAGGAACACCGCACGTCTGAACAGCGTGTCCCGCTTTTTTCGGAGGGACTCGCTGTCTCCCGCCAGTCGTGCTCTGTTCGTGTACAGCGTTATTCCCACGCCCGCCAGCACGACGAACAAGGCGGCTGCGCGGCCGTGAAACAACTGTGAGAGAGACAACACCCAGTGTGGGCCGTTCGAATCGGCCCCCATCACAATCTCGAAATTCACGATGACCATTCCGACGACGGCGAACGACCGTGCCACGTCGTAGCCGATGATTCGGTCACTCATGGCCTACAACCAGTAGCTTTGGATGCAGTGTCGAGACCGATTCCTGAGAATATATTCACCGCGTTCGAAAGGAGCACAACAACGTGTCTCTCCACTCCCTCATCTACTTTCCTGTCAGTGGCCCCTCGATTGCTTCGTCGGGGTTGCCAACGAGAGCGAGTTAGAGGGCGCATCTCGTGCACAGAGTGCAAGAGGTGACTTCGTCACCTCGTCAACTCTCCAGCACCTCGCTCGGTCCGTCCCATTCCGAAGCTAGTAACCCATACCGTTCGACATCCACGTACTCCCCGTTCGCGAACTGTGATTGACGGGCAGTCCCTTCGTGCACGAATCCGAGACGTTCACAAAGAGACTTCGAATCCTCGTTCGGGGCCATCACAGTCGCAGAGAGACGGTGTAATCTGAGTTCTTGGAATCCGTATGCAAGCAGGTGTGCGCTAGCTTCGAGGGCGTATCCTTCTCCCCACGCCTTCGGATGGAACCACACGCCAAAGTTCGCGTATCCATCGGTGTGGTTAACGGGGGCGAGTTGCACTGACCCAATTGATTCCCCCGAGAAATCGCCGTCGGTCGGAACGGCGAGTAGAGAGACGGTGTCTTCGTCGTGTTCTCTCGGCCAAAGCTCGTCTCGGTAGCGCTCTTCGGTGTACGGCGTTCTGAACACACTGATGTATCGTCGGACTTTCGGGTGGTTCACTCCCTCTCTGAGGAACTTGATGTCGTCTTCTTCAGGTGGCTTGAGTTCGAGACGGTCGCACTCGATAAACGTTGGTCGTGACATGATGTATCTGTGGCTGCGGGTGGCTAACGAGCAATACAGCAGCACGCGAAGCTGACGACACCCTCGATTGGAGGCGGAGGCGACAGTCAGCTCAGAAGCAGGAAGAAACGGTCATCGGTCAGCTCTATCATCAAATATTCTAATGTGTTGATAAAAATGTACTGGTCAGTGCTCTCAGCAGTGACTCACTCACGGGGTACACTCTGTATTGTGTTACACCAGTCCTGACAGACCAAATGGGTGTTCTGCGGTCGTGCTGAATTCGGGTTGGGGCCGTCCAAAACTACTCGTGAACTCGTGGACTGGTCTCGCTGTGATGGACGTAGTAATTGACGAGCAGCAAGATAACCAGACCGAGGAGGAGGGCGACGTTGACTGTTTTTATTCCGTTGATGATTGGAAAGGCGTCACCTCCACCTGCTGCTTGAACCAATAACACAGCGAGAGTGTAACCAACAGAAAGATAGCGCACAAGTCGTTTTCTATCCATTATCTTCTGTTCGGAACAGACTCACAAAATGATTCTGAACCAATAGGTTAAGGATTGACAGACCCGCCTCACGTCTGACTCAACACTTTTATGTCTATGTTTTGTCTCGAAAGCATGGCTGACTCCAAAGCCCTCTCGATTGGTGTCCTCGCTAGCGTATTCGCGTCTGGGGTGTACTATCTCGATGGGTCGTGGGACGCACAATTACTGTTGGTTCTCGGACTCACGTGGGGCATCGCCGGGTGGGTAGTGACCCGAAACCGGTCCGCTTTGAAGAACCCGAACACTGTGCCGCAGATTCTGTTCGTTCTCTTGGTGATGGGACTCCCGCAGTTCGGTATTCACTCGGACCTTTCACTTGGAACGCTTCGAAGTCCGCTTATACTGTTCGTGATGGGTGTCGCAGTTGCCGGAATTGGACTCGGAGCAGAGGTGAGTACGTCACCCGCTGAAGAACAGAGTACTACGGTCGCTTCTGCCGACTGACCCGCTGCCGGATTTTCCTCTAGTCAAGACGCTATCGCTATCGTACCCCTCGGATTCGTCAGAACCGAATCGTCAGACAGCGCGTCCGCTACCGTCCCAATACGCTAAAAAACGAAGACCCCGCAGGCGTCGGCTTACTGGAAACCGATACGGCCGTCGCGGGTGTCGGGGGAGAGTCCCTCGCGGGAGCCACCCTTGAACTGGTCTTGAATCTCTTCGTAGTAGCGCATCAGGTCTTCCGTGATGGTCGGCCGCACCGACTCCATCGCCTTGCGGAAGTGCCGCATCTCGATTTCCTCGGCGTCGTCGCTCTCACGGAGTGCCTCGATAGCTGCCTCGCGGCAGATGGATTCGAGGTCCGACCCGACGTAGCCGTCGGTAATCTCGGCGATTTCGCGGAGGCTCACGTCCGGCGCGAGCGGGCTCGACTGGGTGTGGATGTCCAGAATCTGCTCGCGGCCTTCCTCCTCGGGCTGGCCGATGAGGACGAGCCGGTCGAAGCGACCCGAACGGATGAGCGCGGGGTCAATCATGTCCGGGCGGTTCGTCGCCGCGATGACCATGACGTTGCCGGCGTCTTCGAGGCCGTCCAACTCGGTCAGGAGTTGGTTGACGACGCGCTCTGAGACGTTGTTACCCATGTCGTTGCCGCGGGCTGGTGCGAGCGCGTCCAACTCGTCGAAGAAGATGATGGTCGGCGACACCTGCCGCGCCTTGCGGAAGGTCTGACGAATCGCCTTCTCCGACTCACCGACCCACTTCGACAGCAGTTGCGGCCCGCGCACCGAGATGAAGTTCGCGTTCGTCTCGTTGGCGACGGCCTTCGCGATGAGGGTCTTCCCCGTCCCGGGTGGGCCGTAGAGGAGGACGCCTTTCGGCGCCTCGATGCCCATGCGGTCGAACTTCTCGGGAGTGACGAGCGGCCACTCGACGCTCTCTTTGACCTTCTGTTTGGGGTCTTCGAGACCGCCCACGTCCTCCCACGTGACCTTCGGAATCTCGACGAGCACCTCGCGCATCGCCGAGGGTTCGACCTCACCGAGGGCACCGCCGAAGTCGTCGTTCTTGACGACCATCCGGTCGATGAGACTCGGCGGGATGTCCTCGCGGTCGAGGTCGATTTCCGGCAGGTAGCGGCGCAATGCCTTCATCGCCGCCTCCTTGGTCAGCGCCTCGATGTCGGCACCGACGAAGCCATGGGTGTCGTCGGCCAGCGTGTCGAGGTTCACGTCGTCCGAAAGCGGCATGCCGCGGGTGTGAATCTGGAGAATCTCCTTGCGGCCCTCCTCGTCGGGCACGCCGATTTCGATTTCGCGGTCGAATCGACCGGGACGACGCAGCGCGGGGTCGACAGAGTCGACGCGGTTCGTCGCCGCGATGACGATGACCTGACCCCGGGCTTCGAGGCCGTCCATCATCGTCAAGAGTTGGGCGACGACGCGGCGTTCGACCTCGCCGGTCACGTCCTCGCGCTTCGGCGCGATGGAGTCGAGTTCGTCGATGAAGATGATACTCGGCGACTCCTCTTTGGCGTCCTCGAATATCTCGCGGAGTTGCTGTTCGGACTCGCCGTAGTACTTCGAGATAATCTCCGGGCCAGCGATAGAGAAGAAACTGGCAGAGGTCTCGTTGGCGACCGCGCGGGCGAGGAGCGTCTTCCCCGTCCCGGGCGGGCCGTGAAGCAGCACCCCTTGCGGCGGCTCGATGCCGAGCTTTTGGAAGATTTGCGGGTGCTTCATCGGCAACTCGACCATCTCGCGGACGCGCTGAATCTCGTTGGTCAGGCCACCGATGTCCTCGTAGGTGATTCCGCCGCCGGTCTTCTCGAATCCCGAAATCGGCTCCTCGCGGAGGTCGACCTCGGTGTCCTCGGTGACGAGGACGACGCCTTCGGGCTTCGTCTCGACCGAGATGAGCGGAATGGCCTGTCCCGGCGACCGCATGAACGGGTGGTTCGTACTCGACATCACCGGGACGATGTCGCGTTCGACCACGGGCCGCTTGAGAATCTGCCGTTTGACCATCCCGGCCGCGTCGGAGCCGAACTGCACGCTCGCCTCCTCCGGCGGCGCGAGCACGAGCTTGTCGGCCTTCTTGGCCTCTGCTTTCCGGATGGTCACGCGCTCGCCGATGCTCACGTCGGCGTTCTGCCGAGTGAATCCGTCGATGCGAACCGTATCCGTATTCCAGTCTTGCCGGTCTGCCCGCCACACCTTCGCGGCGGTCGTCTTCCCTCCTTCTATCTCGATGATGTCGCCCGGTGAGAGCTTGAGATGGAGCAGGGTGTCCGGGTCAAGACGGGCGATACCGCGCCCCGAGTCGTTCGGGTACGCCTTCGCCACTTCGAGTTGGACTTCGTTCATAGTATCCTCGCGGGGATGCTGATACCTGTGAGATGCCTTCGGATAAGTTCTTCCCCGAGTCGACCTCGGCGACAGTACTCCCGCAGGTGACAGCCTACCAGACCCTACGGCAGGTAGCTACTAATCCCTACCGACTAAACACCCCCCGGCCGCGACGATGCCGGGCGTTTTTACCCTTCGACAGCAACGAATTGGTATGCGACTGCTCGCGTTCGACGGCCGGATGGGTGCCAGCGGCGACATGCTCCTCGGTGCGCTCGTCGCCGCCGGTGCCGACCCGGACGTCCTCTCCCCCGTCGAGGATGCCCTCGACGTCTCCTACCGTGTCCGTACCGTCGACAAAAACGGCATCTCGGCGACCAAAGTCGACGTGCTTCTCGCCGAGACCGACGGTGGCGACCCGCGTGGCGAAGGCCACGAAGCGGACGAATACGGGCACGAAGACGATTCAGACGCCGATGCTAGCGAGGGCGTCGACGACGATGCTAACAGCGACACCAGCGACACCAGCGACGCTAACGACGCCAGCGACGACGACCCACGCCGTGAGCACCACCTCCGTGGCAGTCTGGCCGGAGAGAGCGGCCACGGGCACAGTCATTCCCACGAGGACGGACACAGTCACGGTCACGGGCACTCTCACGGGCATTCCCACCACCACGGTGACGACGGTCACCACCACCACGACCACACTCACAGCCACGGCGACGGCGACCATCACGAACACTCCCACCATCACGACCACACCCACGCCGAGGGACACGGCCCACACCGAACCTACCCCGAGGTCGTCGAACTCGTCGAGTCGATGGACCTGCCGGACTCGGTCGTCGCGGACGCGACCGCAATCTTCCGCATCCTCGGCGAGGCCGAGGCCGAGGTCCACGGCACCGACCTCGAAGCGACCCACTTCCACGAGGTCGGCGCGGACGACGCCATCGCCGACGTGGTCGGAACGTGTCTCCTCCTCTCGGACCTCGACGTCGAGCGCGTCGTGACCGGCCCCATCTCGGTCGGCGGCGGCGAGACGACGATGAGCCACGGCACCTACCCGATTCCCGCGCCCGCGGTCCTCAACGTCGTCGAGCAGGCCGACTGGTCCATCCGCGGCGGGCCGGTCGAGGCCGAACTGCTCACCCCGACCGGGGCCGCCATCCTCGCGCACGTCGCCGAGGGCGTGGAGACGCTCCCCTCGATTTCGGTCGAGTCGTCGGGCTACGGCGCTGGCGGCTGGGACTTCCCCGACCACCCGAACGTCCTCCGGGCAATCGTCGGCGACGGTGGCTCTCGGCTCGTCCGCGACGACATCTCCGTCTTGGAGACCAACCTCGACGACGTCGAACCCGAGGTTCTCGGGAGCCTCCAAGAGACGCTGAAAGACGCCGGCGCGCGCGACGTGACCATCCTCCCGACGACGATGAAGAAGTCCAGACCCGGTCATCTCGTGAAGGTCATCGTCAAACCCGACGACGTCGAGCGCGTCGCCTACCGCCTCGCCGTCGAGACGGGAACGCTCGGAATCAGAGAACACGGCGCGGGGCACCGCTGGACGGCACGCCGCGAGTTCGAGACGGCGTCGCTGGACATCGACGGCGACACCTACGAGGTCGCGGTCAAGGTCGCAAGCGACGTCGACGGCGACGTCTACGACCGCAGCGCCGAGTACGACGACGCGCTCGCGGTGGCGAAAGAGACGGGTCTCGCAGTTCGAGAAGTGATGCGCCGAGCGGTCGATGCAGTCGTAGAAAACGACTGACTGCACCGACTCGACTGCTCAATCGTCGGTGAGTTGCGGATACGCGACCTCCCACAGGTGGCCGTCAGGGTCGGCGAAGTACCCTGAATAGCCGCCCCAAAACACCTCTTGTGCGGGCTTGACGATGTCTCCGCCCGCGGCTTCGGCCTCTTGGAGAGCGGCGTCGACGTCCGACTTCTCGGAGACGTTGTGGGCAATCGTGACGCCCGAGAAGTCGCGTTTTTCTGGAGCGGAGACGGCTTCCAGCGGGACGGTCGCGTCCTCGGCGAGCGCGTCCCACGGATAGAGCGCGAGCCACGTCCCGTCGAGCGTGAAGAACGCGATGTCACTGTCGGTGTCGCGGTCGCGCAGGGGGAATCCGAGGCCGTCGCGGTAGAAGCGAATCGACTCGTCGAGGTCCGACACGCCCAGTGTCACGACCGTTATGTTCGGGTCCATTCAGAAGCGGTCGCTCGGTGTGGTGATAAACACAGCGCGGGCGAACGATTCACACCTCACAGCTCTCAGCTCACACCTCACAACTCACAACTGTTCGAGGAAGTCCCGAACCAGCGGTACGAGGTCGGGGCCGAACTCCTCTTGGACGTAGTGGCCGACCCCGTGGAGTCGGACCGACGAGGAGTTCGCGAACAGTCCCTCGAACGTTCGAAGTTCCGCCGGGCGGAACGCCCTGTCTTCCATCCCCCAGATGATTCGCGCGGGGAGGAACGCGATGCGCTCGCGGCGTTCCCACAGCGACGAGAGCCACGCGGTCGAATCGAGAATCGCCTTCGGAAACACCGCTGTCGCGGTTCTGTCGCCGCGGTTCGCCATGCGGTACTGCTCGCGTGCCGCCGCCGAGAGCTTCGAGCGGTCGGCGAACCCCATCGGCATCACCACCCGCGTAAAGAGGTCGAATCGCTCGATGAGTTCGCGGCCGAGGCGACTTCCGAGCAGGGCAGAAAAGCGACTGAAGTGCGTCTCGTCGTTCACGGGCCACATCCACGTGTTCATCACGACCAGCCCGCGGACGTTGTCGGGGCGCCCGATGGCGTACGAGAGACCGATTGGGCCGCCCCAGTCTTGGACGACGAGGACGACGTCTTCAAGTTCGAGTTCGTGGATGAACTCCTCGACGACGGCGGCCTGGGATTCGGGCTGGTAGGAAAAGTCGGCGGGGCGTTCCGACAGCCCGAACCCGAGGTAGTCGAGTGCGACACACCGGTATTGGTCGCGCAGGCCGCGAATCAGGTGTCGGTAGAGAAACGACCACGTCGGGTTCCCGTGGAGCATGAGCAGCGTCGCCGCCCCGCCATCGTCCGGCCCCTCGTCGACGTAGTGAACCGCACCGGCCGAGAGACCGAGACACTTCGATTCGAACGGATAGGCGTGTCTATCGACCCACTCTGTTCCGTCGTGAATTGACGAGAGCGACTCGTCGAGCGCGCTCGGGCTGACGGATGTCATAGGCTGGAGATACGCGCCGAACCCGTATAAGCCCGAACCCCGGAACACGCGAATTCGGGAGTTAGACGCGGACTAATCGGAACAATCCGGGACGAAACGAGTGGTTGAACGGCTGGCGTGACACCGGCGACGACTCACGCTTCGCGCTCGCGGTGTTCGTCCAGCGCCTCCTCGACACTCAACTCGCCGCCAGCGACGCGGCGGGCCAGTTCGTCGTCTATCGTCCGGTTGTCCACGGACTGCTCGCGAGACTTGGATTTGATGCGCTGGAGCTCGCCGTCGGTCGGTTCTATCTCGCGGGAGTCGATTCGCTCGCCGTCTATGCGTGCGATGTTGGCCGCGGCGAGTACGTCACCCATCCCGCGCGCACCGGAGCCGAGATAGGGGGTCGTTCCGGTCTCGTCGACGAGTTCGACCGGCACGTCGTCGAGGTCGTTGATGATTTTCGCACCCTGGAGGCGCGCGCCGTCGCCGATTCGGACTAGCGGGTCGACGGCGTCGTCCGTCTCGCTTCGGATGACGTCGACGGCGTCTGCGAGCGGGACGTGGAACGCCGCGACGACCGTCTCACCCGAGAGGACGGCGATTCCGGGTCTCGTTCCCGGGTCAACGCCGACGACGATTCGTCCGCCGCCGCCGCGGAGTGTCGCGAGCGCCTCGTCGACCGCGCGGCGAGCGTCGTCACCGGTCGCGGTCACTCGCGAGCAGTCGGTTTCGACCTCGTCGTCGGGGCTGGTGATGACGACTCGGGCGCGGTCCGGCAGGGGGTCACCCGGTTCGACGGTGGTGAAGGTGACCCCGCGACTTCGGAGTTCGGCCACGGCTTCGTGGTAGAGTTCGAAGTCCGCGGTGGCGACGACTATCACGCTGAGAGCTTCGTGACCGAGCGGATAAAGCGTATCGCGATTTCACACCCCGGCTGGACCGAGGACTTTTTCGGTCGGTGGCGCACACCTTTCGTCGTGACAGAGCCAGTCTCCACCGGGTGTAAACCCCTCGACGACCTGCTCGACGGCGGCTTCGAGCGCGGGACGGTCACGCAAGTCTACGGCCCGCCGGCGGCCGGAAAGACGAACGTCGCCCTCTCGGCAGCCGTTCGCGTCGCCGCCGAGGGTGGAACCGTCGTCTACATCGACACCGAGGGACTGTCGGTCGACCGGTTCCAACAACTCGCCGAAGCGGTCGCCCCCGGCGACGTGGAGGCCGTGACATCTCGACTGATGATAAGCGAGGCGTACGACTTCGAAGACCAAGAGCAGGCCGTTCGCGACGCCAGCGAGTTCGCCGAACAGGCCGACCTCATCGTCGTCGACTCCGCGACGGGGTTCTATCGCCTCGAACGCGCCGGCGAGGGCGACGGCGGCGAAACGCTTCGCCGCGTCGCGCGACAGGTGACGCATCTCCTCTCGATTGCGCGCAAACACGACATTGCGGTCGTCCTCACGAATCAGGTGTACTCCGACCCTGACTCCGACCGCACGCGGGCACTCGGCGGCCACACCCTCGAACACTGGACGGGAACGGTGCTCCGTCTCGACCGCTTCCGGGGCGGAAACCGCCGGGCGACGCTGGAGAAACACCGCGCGAAGCCTGCCGGAGAGAAGGCGGCGTTCAAAATCACCGACCGCGGGCTGGCCGGAACCGAGTTTTAACTGGAATTAGGCGACGCTGTCTGGATTCGGTCTCAAAAAAAGCGTTCGAGCGCGGTTCGGTGCGTTCTGACGGCGTTTTCGCCGAGTTACAGTTCGTTGAGCTTCCGCAGGAGTTGGCCGCGGTAGCGCTCGTCTGCTTCGAAGCCCTTCACTTCGAGGACGTTGCGTTCGAGCTTGTCGAGCGCGACGTGGAACGCGTGTTCGGCACCGTAGCCTTCGCCGCTTCCTGCCAGTTGGCCGTGGCTCGTGCGGAGCCGAATCTGGCACTGGATGAGTGGCGTGCCGCGGAGTTTCTCTTTGTGTTCGTGGAAGCGAACGTGGGCGTGGTGGACGTTCATCCGCTGGTATTTGTCTGCCACCTGCGTGATGGCCGAGACGATATCGCCGCGCTGGAGCGTCTCCAGCAGGTCGATGTTCGTCACCTGGACGTCCATCTGTTCTTCTTCCGTGTAGGTGAGCGCGCGGAGCACGTCGGTCTTGGTCAGGACGCCGAGGACTTCGCCGTCGTCCTCTTCGGGCGTGACGACCAGCCCGGCGATGTCCTGTTCGAGCATCCGGGCAACCGCATCACGGACGCTCTCGTCGGGCGTCGCCGTGAGTGCCGGACTCGTCATCAGGTCGTAGACCGGCAGGTCGAGCATCCGGTCGGTGTCGCCGCGGCGGTCCTGCTTGCCCTGTCGACCCTCGTCGCGCACCATGAACTCGACGAGGTCGTAGGTGGTCAGAACGCCGGTGAGGCGCTCGTCCCGGTCGATGACCGGCAGGCGCGAGATACCGTGTTCGCGGAGCAGGTTGATGGCCTGTCCGAGGTGGTCGCGCTCGCCGATGGTCACGACGTCGCTCGTGAAGATTTGCTCGACAGTCAGCGTGTCGAGATTTTCGAGGACCGCTTCGAGGATGCCGTCCTGGGTGATGATGCCGTACTGCTTTTCACCCTCGTAGACGGGGGCGACCTTCGTGTCGCCCTCGACGAGCATCCGTGCGACCTCTCGCACGTTCTCGTGACGGTCCAGTTTCGGGACGGGTTTCATCAGCGCCGACGCCTTCGTGTCGTCCTCGACGTGCGAGTTGATGAGTTGCTTCTCACCAATCACGCCCGCGTATTCGCCGCCCTCGCCAACGATGACGCCCTTGGGGTTCTCGCGCTCGAAGATTGCGCGGACCTTGCCTAATCGCTCGTTGGCATCGACCTCGACGAAATCAGGAGTGGCGATATCAGCAATATCCATAATACACGTTGATATAGAACCCATCCTCTCTTGAAACTTCGTCCCATTTTTACCCCACAAGAAACAGCGAAATCGCAAGGCCTCGGAGGGGTAGAACCCCCGAATTCGAACGATAGACGCGCCAATGACTGTGTTTGGCATACTCATGGTATAGTACGACATGATTTTCCGAGTACATCATCGGTCAGTGGCCCGGGCAGCGACGACACGCGGCCGGGGTCGCGCCGACGATTAGGGTTGATGTCGTGCGCGCGAGGAGCGTAACTCAATCGTTCTCGTTCGACAGAAATTTCGTTCTCGTTCCACAGGAATCCCGTGTTCGAGCGCGCGCTCACCTCGTCGGGACGGATATAATTCACAAATCCGAAGATGGCCGAATTCGGGCAGTAGGTGTGCCCTAACCTACTGAATTCGAACCCGTAGCCGCTCCATACTTACAGGTATTCCTACCGTTCTCTCCTCCAAGACAATGACGGCCCCTGACACGAACCCGACGAACAACGAAGACGGTACCGAATCGGCCCGAACCGACGGTTCCGGCACGGAACTGGTTCCAACGACTGGACCGGAGGAGATGACCGAGCGCGTCTCGGAGCTTCCTATCCCGGCGTCTGACCGAATCGAATACGGACCGACCGAAAACGTCACCGAAGCGTTCAAACACGAAGACGAAATCGAACGGCCGGAGACGCTTCGCGAGGCGGTGCTGAAGGAAGTCAAAGCGTACTTCGCGGGCATCGACCCCGAGACCGCCTTCGCGCCAGCGCCTCCCGAGGAGTTCATCGAGACGCGATTCTTCGACTTCTCGTTCCTCGAAGGTTCCGAGGACGTCGAACACTACTGGGTGAACAAACCTTTCGCGTTCGTCTCCATCCTCTACGACCCCGAACTCCGCGAACACCGGTACCACGTGAGCGAACCGCAACTCGACACGTTCGAGAACTTCGTCCGTGACGACCTCACGAAGATTCTCCGCAACAGCCTCCTGTACCGCGACCTCGAAAACGAGGGCGAACGTGAGGAAGTGTTCGACGAAGAAGCCCGAGATATCATCTCCGAGCACGCCGCGACGGTCGAAGACGGCTCTCTCTGGAAGCTGTTTTACTACCTCCTCCGCGACTTCATCTACTACGGTCGTATCGACCCCGTGATGCGCGACCCGGGTATCGAAGACATCTCCTGTGACGGCGACGAGGTCCCGGTGTACGTCTTCCACGGCGTCTACCGCGACATGCCGACGAACGTCGTGTTCGACGACGGCGACCTCTCGTCGTTCACGATTCGCCTCGCGCAACGCGCGGGCAAGCAGGTGACTGTCTCCGACCCGCTCGTCGACGCCAGCCTCCCCGACGGGTCGCGCGTGCAGTTGACCCTCGGCTCCGACATCGCCACGCGCGGGTCGAACTTCACCATCCGGAAGTTCTCGGACGTGCCGCTGTCGCCGGTGGACCTCGTCCGGTGGAACACCTTCAGCGTCGAGCAGATGGCGTACTTCTGGCTCGCCATCGAGAACAACCGCTCTCTCATCTTCGCGGGCGGGACGGGGTCGGGCANGTGGAACACCTTCAGCGTCGAGCAGATGGCGTACTTCTGGCTCGCCATCGAGAACAACCGCTCTCTCATCTTCGCGGGCGGGACGGGGTCGGGCAAGACTACCTCGATGAACGCGGTGTCGTTCTTCGTCCCTGGCCACGCGAAGGTAGTCTCTATCGAGGACACCCGTGAAGTCACGCTCCCCCACGAAAACTGGATTCAGTCGGTCACGCGCGACACCTTCACCGCCGACGGTCGCGGCGAAGTCTCGATGTACGCGCTCTTGCAGGCCGCCCTCCGGCAGCGTCCCGAATACCTCCTCGTGGGAGAGATTCGGACCGAAGAGCGCGTCGCTCTGACCTTCTTCCACGCCATCGCCACGGGCCACACCGCGTACACGACGTTCCACGCTGACTCCGCGGAGGGCGTGGTCCACCGGATGCAGAACGAACCGCTCGGGGTGCCCGAACAGATGCTGTCGGACCTCGACATCATCTCGGTCCAAAAACAAATCTACCTCGACGGGGACCGAACCCGCCGCAACGTCGGCGTCACGGAAATCGTCGACGCAGACGGCGAAGGGTCGGTAGACCTCCACGACGTGTTCCAGCGAAACCCGACGAACGACACCCACGAGAAAGTCGCCGACTCCGAGGTGCTCGCCGGTATCGCGGCCGAACGTGGCTGGACCAAGGCCGACCTCGAATACGAACTGGATATCCGCGCCGACGTCCTCCGGTACCTGGCCGCAGAAGGTATCGACGACTACCGCGACGTGGCCGCGATGATTCGCCGGTTCGAACGCGACCGCGAGGGTGTTCTCTCGCTCGTCTACGAAAACACGTCGCTCGCGACGGTCGAAGACGCAGACGGGGATTCGGCGGGCGAGTCGTACGACGAAGACGACGAACTCTCCGCCGAGACGGAGGAACTCCTCGAAGACCTGTTCGACCTCCACATCGGCGACGCGGCCGACACCGGTGACGACGACTCTGGTACTGCGGACGACGACTCTGGTACTGCGGACGACTCGGACTCCGAGATGATATTCGGTGAGCCGGACCCCGAGGTTGCGAACGGCGACCCAGACCCCGCCGACGCTGGCACTGGGGACGCCGACGACGAGGAGGATGCCGATGAGCTCTGATACCGAGACTTCGGTCCCGCTGCCCGACTACGAGGTCGAGCAGTACTTCCCACGGGAACACCTCGACGAGTCGCCCGAGGAGGTCCGTCGGCTCCGCGACCGATACGGATACATCCGGGCGTACTTCAAGCGCCACCCGTCTGGACACCGCGACTTGCAGCGCTGGCTGAACCAGGCACGGGTGGGGACGACCTACGACATCTACCTCACGCAGTCTATCAAACTGGCCTTCATTACGACGCTCGTCGGGGCTGTTCTCGGAGGCGTCGCGGCTGTGGTACTGGCCCGGCTGGGCATCCTCGCGAACGTCTCCAGCCCCCTGCGGCTCGGTCTCTCGTCCGAACTCATCGCGCCGCTCCTCCAGTACAAAGTCGCCATCCTCGCGTGGGCGCTCGTGCTCCTCGCAGGGCTTATCTTCGGAGGCGGGACCTACTACGCCCGATACTACATCCCGAAGAGCCGAGCCGAGATGCGCGGCCGGAGCATCGACATCCTGCTCCCACACGCCATCGTCTACATGTACGCCCTGAGCCACGGCGGCATGAGCTTCCTCGAAGTCATTCGCTCTGTCGCCGAGGCAGACGACTACGGCGAGGTCTCCCGCGAGTTCGAGATGATTGCCCGCGACATGGAACTGTTTGGCAACGACCTGTTCACCGCGCTCCGAAACTCCCGGAACCTCACGCCCTCGATAAACTTCGAGCAGTTCCTCGACGACTTGCTGTCGGTGCTCGACTCCGGCGGCGACGTCACCGCGTTCTTAGACCGCGAATCGTCGACCTACCTCGAAGAGGCCCGCGACGAGCAAGAGGAGTTCATCGAGACGCTCTCGATGCTCTCGGAAGTGTTCGTCGCGGCGTTCGTCGCCGCGCCGCTGTTGCTCATCGTGACGCTGATGGTCATCAGCTTCCTCGGCGGCGACACGCTCGTCCAACTGTACGCGCTGAACTACCTCATCTTCCCACTCGGGATGGCGTTGTTCCTGCTGCTCGTGGACGTGCTGTCGGCTCCGTACACGCAGGACACGGTCGAAACCCAACACGACGTGACCGTCGTCGAAGAGCTTCGAGAGGCAATCAGCGACGCGGCCTCGGTTATCCGCCGCGAGATTGAACGCACCCGAGCGGAACGATGGGGTGACGGCAACGTCGTCGCCTCCGACGGGGGAATCGTCGACGTTCGATACGACACCTACCGCCGCTCGAACGTCCTGTACACGCTCCGTGACCTCGTCGGCAACCCCGTCGACCTGATGAAGCGGCAACCGTACCTCTCGGCTGTCGTCACGGTCCCACTCGCGCTCGCAGCGATGGTCGCGGTACTCGTGCTCGGATTGGCGACGCCGACCCTCGACGCGATGCTCGCGAACCCCTACAACACCACCGTGTGGCTGGCTGTGGTGCCCTTCGGCATCGTCGCGGTTCCGCTGATGGTGTTCCACGAGATGCGCGTCCGCCGCGAGCGAAACCTCGAACGGCGGTTCCCGGACACGCTCAACCTGCTTTCGAGTGCCAACCAGATGGGTATCCCACTCGTCGAATCGCTGGCACTCGTCGCACGCTGGTCGAACGGAGCCCTCGCGGACGAACTCCGCGCACTCCGCAACGACATCCGGTGGAACCACGACGCACACGCCGCCCTCATGTCCTTCGCCCGGCGACTCGGCGTCCCGCAACTGTCGCGGGTCATCCGCCTCATCGCCAGTGGTGGCCGGACTAGCGGCGACCTCTCGCGCGTCCTCAGTGTCGCCGCCGAGGACACCCGCAACCGGTACAAACTGGAGAAGTCCCGCCGTCGCGCCATGGGTTCGTACATCGCCATCGTGGTCATCGGGTACTTCGTGTACCTGTTTGTCATCCTGATGCTCGGCGCGAGCTACCTCGCGCCGCTCGCCGAGATGACTGCCCCCGAGACGTCCGCCGCCAACGGACAGAGCCTCCCCATCGGCATCTCGTCGATTCCAATCAGCAGTTACCACATGGTGTTCCTCCACTCCGCGCTCATTCAGGCGATTGGCAGTGGGCTGCTCGCCGGAAAACTCGCCGACAACAGCGCCCTCAGCGGGCTGAAGTACGCACTCGGTCTCGCTGCGCTGGCGCTCGTCGCGTTCGCACTGGTGTAAGACAATGACTCGAAATACCCCCTCCAACAGACACGACCATTCGCCTCGCAGGCACGACCAATCATCACGTAGGAACAACGTCCGCGGATTCGTCGCGAACATCGTTCGCGGCTGCACTCACTTCCGAACCGACGGCCGAGCGACTTCAGCCGTCCTCGGGACGATGTTCGCCTTTGCGCTCGTCGTCTCGGTCGTCGCGATGGTCCAGGTCTCGGCGGTTCCCGCGTGGAACCAACAGACCGAGTTCCAGCACCTCGAAACCGTCGAGCGAGAATTCCTCACGGTCGACGAACGCATCTCGGCCGCATCGAGCGGCACGCCCAGCAGGGCCACCCTCGAAGCGGGCGTCGATTACCCGACTCGCGCGCTGTTCGTCTCTCCGGCCTCCGGGTCGGGGACGATTCAGACGACGAACGTCACGACGGCGACCATCTCCAACGCCGAGGCGGTCGGTTCTGCACGCGACTACTGGGACGGTTCTTCTCACGAGTTCGACTCGCAGATGCTCCTGTACCAGCCCGACTACCAGTACCTCCAAAGTGACCCTGTGCTCACCCACGAAGGTGTCGCTCGATACACGAAGTACGAGTCGAGCGAGTCCGGTGCGACGCAGTCCCTCGTGGACGGCACTCGAATCTCACTGGTCCTGCTAGAGGGAGACCTGAAACACGGCGCGAAAGACGCGACGACGTTCAGCGTCGTCCCCCTGAGTACCGGAACCGACTACATCACCGTCACCAACGACGCCGACCCGATACAGATTACGCTCGCAACCCGTCTCTCCAACGAGACGTGGACCGAACTCCTCTCGCGCGAACCGAACGCGTACGTCGCGTCCTACACGCCGGGTACCGAATACAACACCGTCGTGGTGGAACTCGTGCCCGGGAAGACCTACGACCTCCACATCTCGCGTGTGGGCATCGACACCGACGGCTCGATGCAGGAGCCGAAGTACATCGTGGCCGCGTCCGGTAACGATGCGACGCTCCCGCCGGGTGCGAAGCACCTCGCCGTGGTCGAAGTTCGCGACGCACAGAACAACCCGGTCCCGTACGCGACCGTCGAGGCCTCGACCGGGGCCACCGCGGGCGGGGGACTTGTCGCCGCTCGTGACACCGGTACCCTATCGACCGTCACCGACGAAACCGGCCGCGCCACGTTCGTCTACACCGCACCGAGCACACCCGACGGAATCGTCTCCGACAGCTTCGACGTGCTCGTCAAGAATGCCAGCGGTGCCGAAGTCGACCGCGTGACGTTTGACGTGCAAGCCAGACAGGGCGGTCCGATGCTGCCGACTCGCGGCTTCGTGGCCGCAATCGGTGACCCCGGACACGCCTACGCCGACAAGAACAGAAACGGCCAGTTCGACGGCTCCGATACCCGAGTGAACGCGACGATAAAGGGTAAGACACTCGTCTACGACGCGGGCAACGAGCGCCTCGTCGTTCCGCCGAGCGTTCGAACCATCGTCCACGACGATGATGTCGAACTGAAGGGTGACGGCGTCTCGCTCCACGTCGACATCGTCTCGACCAGTGGTGACATCCTCGTCGATGGTGACTCGCGGAGTGTGAAGGCAATCGGCGTGAGTCTGACGAGCCCCTCGGGCAGTGTCGAGGTCTCCGCCGACGAGGTCGTCGACCTCTCGGGTGCCTCACTCGGCGGCACTGGCGACATCACGGTTATCGGTGACGAGGGCATCACCCTCGACAACGCCGGTATCACTAACGAGAAGGGTGGTAACAACGCCGAGGTCAGTGTCCAGTCCAGTTCTGGCAACATCTCCGCGCGGAGCGCTGACCTCTCTAGCAAGGCCGGAATCACGATAGACGGCGAGGGGAGCACCGACCTCACGGAAGCCGGGCTGTCCACCACGCAAGGTGGCGACGTGGTCATCACGTCGAAGAAGGCGGGGGCGAGCCTCGCCGGTATCGTCATCCTCGCCGACGGTGGCGTCGACGTCGATACCGCCGGGAACATCGACTTACAGGGGTCGAGCATCACTACGGTCGGAACCGACAGCAAGCGTAACATCGTCGTCGAGTCCGACAGGGGAGGCATCGTCGGGGAGGAAGCGTCGCTGGTGACCGAGAACAATATCGACATCACCGCCCCGAGCGTCGAAATGCCGCGGTCGACTCTCGACGCTGGCGACGGTGACACAATTACGATCACGTACAACACGAATATCGACCTGACTAACGCGAGTATCGACGGGAACCTCGTCATCAACCACGGTGGTGCATAGTCATGAATCGCCCTGAACCCCGCCAGCGTGTTCGCTCAAGTAGTGTTCGAGATTCCCGCGCTGTATCGGAAATCCTGGGTCTCGTGTTCGCTTTCGCGCTCGTTATCTCACTGATTGCGACCGCCCAGTTGGCGCTGTCGCCCGTCTTGACAAGCGGCGACGAAGCGGACCACCACCACCGCGTCATCACCGACCTCGCGCAACTCGACTCGGCCGTGTTCGGGGCAGCCAGCACGGACGAATCCGGCCGGTTCGCAATCGAGACGGACGTGTCGTACCCCGAGCGGTATCTCGTCGTCTCGCCGCCGGACTCAACCGGAACGTTCGCAACCACCGGTACAGGTAACGCGTCGGTCGACGGTGCGGTCGCCGTCGGACAGGCGTCGGCCTACTGGAACGGCGACGACAAGACGCTCGGAACCACGCGGGCGCTGGTCTACACGCCGAACTACAACGAGCGCGAAAGCGAACGCCTCTACATCGAATCGGGCGTCTCGTACCTCGTTACCGCCGACGGGTCCGAAGTCGTCCACCGACAGTCGCTGGTCCGCGGGTCGGACATCTCGCTCGTCCTCTTCAGCGGCGAACTCGACGAGCGGTCGGGTGCAGGGAAGTCAGTCCGAATTACGCCGCTGACCGCGAACGACCGAGCGTTGACCGTCCGCTCGACGGCCGGTGACCCGCTCACCGTCGAAGTCCCGACTACGCTCTCCAACGAGACGTGGCACGAGCTGCTCGCCGACGAATCGGCCGTCAAGTCGCTCTCGTACGCCGCTGGTCCGGGTCCTGACGCCGGCGTCCTGACGGTCGAACTCGAACCCGGACTGTACAAACTACACCTCGCGCAGGTGACCGTCGGGTCTCCAAACCCCCACGTGGTCGACCCTGAGCCGAACGACTCGGTCGCGTATCTCTCCCTCGAATCGGTCAACGGAACGTGGGTCCCAGCCGGAGGACGTGAGGCTGTCGTCGTCCGCGCGTACGACAGGTTCGGCTCGCCGGTCTCCGGTGCGACGATTGAATGGCAAGACGGAACGTATGGGTCGGTCTCTGCCCCGAATGGCGCGGTCACCGACGAGAACGGGCGGGTCGCGCTCCGATTCACGGCGGCTGACGTGGACCTCGACGAACCGAAACCCGATTCGATTGCGGTGCAGGTAGTCGGACGCGACGAGACGAAAATCGAAGTCGCCTTCGAGATACGCGCGTTCGACGACGGCGTCGACATCGGTCCCGTCTGAGGCGTTTGCGCCTCTGTTAGGGTGCCGACCTCGGTTGTCGGCCGCGCGGCACACCTTCATCGCGGATACCGAACCACGTCGAATTATATTTCGACTGGCGGTGTTACAGCTGGGGGAAGGTTATTTTCATTGGCAGACAATATCTAATAGTGAAGACTCGACGAGCCAAGGGTGGACTTATCGCACTCATCGGCTTCGTTCTCTCGCCGCTTTCGTGGTGGAACGACCTCGTGGTCAACCTGCCGCTCGCGTACGGATTCGGCCTCCTCGTCGCGCTCGTCGCCCGCGAGTGGTTTCTGCCGGGCGTCGTCGCAGGGTACTGGCTGACGAACATCGTCGGCTTCGTGCTCCTGCACAAGGGCGCGCTCGATGTCGTGTCCGACGAGCCTATACCGTATTCGACACACGCCCTCGCGAAGGACCTCGCGCTCTCTGTCGGGTACACGCTCGTCGTCGTCGCGCTCATCTGGTACGGCGTTTTGACCGTCCCAGACGGCCTCCTCAGCGCCGCGGGAAACGGTCCATAAGCGTGACTGTTGTTTCGGTTTTCGCCGAGTAAACTCCACTCGTATCAGGTTATGTGAGGATAAATCGACAGGAAATCTTGGCAATTGTTTTATAACAATGTCGGCTTGGGTCGTCTCTCGGGTATAGTGGCGAGTTGATTCTGGCCACTCGAACAATGACTCACGACGAACAAACCGAATCATACGGACTAACGCGCCGGGTACTGTTGAAGGCAACCGGGGCGGCGACTGCACTCGGTGTGAGTGTGGGAGCGTTTTCCGGGACGGCGCTGGCGGGCGACCTCCCGGACGACATCTACTGGTGTAACTGCGAGTCGGTCAAAGCAACGGGATTCCGCAAAGACGCGTTCGACAAACTGGAAGTCGTCGTCTACGACGGCGGGTTCACGTACGTCGAAATCCCAAAGTCGGACTTCGAACCGATGAACGGGAAGTACTATTTCGAGTACGAGGTCTCGAATAGCCAGTCGCTCATCGCCTTCCGGGTGATGGTCGACAGTTCGTGGCGGTACTACCCCAACCCAAGCGAGTGCGCCGAGGAACCACTCGAAGCGTACGTCGAGGAACGTGGCCCAGTCACCCTCGGAGCCATCGAAGGCGAGAGCAAGAACGTCTGCGACAAGCTCTGCCCGCCACCGGACGACGTGTGGTTCTGTGGCTGCAGTCAGGTCAGCGCGTACTGCCCCGAAGACAACAACGGTGGACACGGCTACACCCTCGTGTTAAAGAAAGAGGGAAGCAGCGAACTCCACACCATGTTCGTCGCCGCCGACAGTGATGGCCTCGTCAACAAGGAGGTCTCCGAACCCTACGGCATCGTCGGTCTGAAGACCTCCGACGGGGTTATCCTCAACCCGAACAACTGTGCGGTTCGGTGGCACAACGCGGTCGAAGGAGACTACAAAGTCCTCGAATTCGACCTCGAACACATCTGGACAGCCGCCTGTGGCAGCCGTAAAAAGGTGAAGAACGCCGCAGACGGCCCAGAGCGCGGACGCCGTCGTGGTCGCAGACGCGGCAGATAAACTCTGGAAGACCGCAAACGCGGACCTTCGTTCTTTTTTCACGTCGATTACTGGTGAGCCACCGATTCGCTCGCGTTCGAGGCCACTGTGTTTCCGGCACCTCCCGGCCGCCACCGAGGCCAACGTCTATCGTGGGTCGAGCAACACCTGCTATCAGAATAAGGTCACACCGCTTTGGGGTCCGGTCGCACAAATGGTGAGTCTGTGCCCGTCACCCCACGCAGTCCGTTCGGACCCGTCGTCACACGACGAGGACGGACTGGACGGTTGTGGTTTCGTTCGGCGTGGCTGCCGTCTCGTTCGGTGTGGTTGTGGTTTCGTTTGGCGTGGTCGTCGTCTCATTCGGCGTCGTCGGCTCCGACACGACGGTTATGAACCCGTCATCGGTGACCGGCGTTCCGTCGTCCGTGTAGGGGCCGTCTTCGTCTCCGTTGGTCTGCACGAAGTCGAACGTCTCGTTACCGTTGGTGTCGAGGTGCGGCATCGCGGTTAGGGTGGTGTTTTCGACCACCGGCGTGTCGAGCATCACCGACACGTTCGTGTGGGTTCCGGGAGCGAGATACGTCGATGCACCGACGATTGCGCCACTCTCGTTGTGGATTGCGACGAATCCTCCGTCAGAGAGCGTCGCGTTCGCGACGGTTACCGACGTCCCATCGCTAGTCTGGTTGTCGAACACGACGGTAGCCGTCGAGGGTGGCGTCTCCGACACCGTCAGGGTCGCCACCTCACCCGTGTCTCGCGCTTCGATACCGTGGATGTACGTTCCTTCGTCGAGACCTTCGGCGGTCAGCGTGAACGTAATCGTCTCCGTCTCGTTCGGGTTTAACGCCCATCCTCGTCGCTCGACGACATCACCTTCGAACCGGAACTCGACGCACTGAATCAACGGGGCGTCGTTCGGATTGGTGATGTCCGCCGAGACTACCACCTCGTCGCCCGGTTGGACGGTCGATGGTGCCGAGAGGTTCGACACGTCGAACGACTCGGACGACGCGTTCGCGGGGAACGGACACGTCTGTGTCTGTGCGTGCTGGGCTGTCTGTACTGCTCGGTCAGTGGCGTGTGTGCCGTCGTCGACGGCCCCGATACCGGGGGCTGCGGCCGCCACGGTGACGGCCACGACGACGACGAGCGTGCCTGTGAGGTACATTCTCAAACTCATGTTCCCGCGGAGACAGGCTACCGAGCGAACTGACAAATACCAGTGCGACCGTTTCACTGATTTTTCGACTCACGTGTCGCGTTACGTGACGACATACGCGGTTAGACCGTGTTTGATGGCCGTTCGGGAGTGGGTCTGTTTCCGAACTGTGACCTGTCGAGGCCCACGATATTTCACGCACGACTGTGTCGGTTAATTGTCATTCCATCGAGTCTGTGTCGTTCGTGAGAGAGTCGTTCCGGCGAGACTGACTTCGGTTAGCAACGGTGACGTTCGACTGGGAGCTTCAGTCGGCTCCGATATGGGAGGAATCGCCGGTGACGGTGCTCGTCACTCCGAGTGGTCGAGTGGCGATTCGTCGGGTCCCGTTTCCGGAGGTGTGAGAGGCCGAGCATTTGGTCTCGCAGTACACCGGCTCACCGGCTCTCGGATGAGTACACGGCAAAAAACCCGCCTCGGAAGGCGGGGGCGACTCTCAGTCGGCGGGTGACTCGACGACCCCGAGTTGTTGCATGACGCCCATCATATCGGCGAGGGGCCACGATTCGACGAGTTGGTTGTCTACGATGCGATTGATGACGATGCCCTCGGATTCGACCTCGACGCCGGTCGGTTCGACGCCCATGAACTCACCTTCGTGGGTGCCTCGGAGCGTCACCCGACTGACGACCTTGTCCCCCTCGACAATCGTGTCCGCTTCGGTGAGCGTCAGGTCGGGAAACGCCGTTCGGAACATCTCGACGCTCTCTTTGTAGTCGGCCGGCCCGCGAGCATCGTGCGGGACTGTCGGATTGTGCTCGACGTAGTCCGCAGCCACGATTTCGTCTACGAGGTCGAGGTTCCCCTCGCTCCAGATTTCACTATGCAGACGGTGGACTACGTCTTTCTTCTCGGCTTCGGTCGTTGCCATCTTCTCCCCCTCCGGTGCTCGGTCGATTCGCTCGCCTCCTACCGGTCTCACTGCGACCCACGCTGTCCCCCGGTGAGCACCATTTGCACTTCGGCTTGTGCAATGTTAACTATTGTCAATTGTGTGGGTGAGGGGTTCCACTCCACTAACCGTGAGGTGGTGATTCGATAGCACCCGTTTCGGGCCGTACTCACCTGACTGCCACGCGGACGAAGTACCACGTCCCGTCGTGGTTCACGAACTCGGGGCGGCTCTCGTCGTAGTAGTCGAACGGATTGGTCTCGTTGGGTCGGAAGGTGAGTTGGCCTCGACTCCGGACTCGCTGGAACGTCTGTTGCTGGTCGGCCGTGAGATTCTCGAAGGTGCGACAGTTGACGGCCTCCGACGAACAGTTGCCGGGGTCGTTCTGGCTTATCGAGACGAACTGCGTGCCATGGGCGTATCCCGACGTTCCCGAGGTCGGGGTGGGTGTCGCAGTCGTCGTGGTCGTTTCTGAAGTCGCAGTCGTCGTGGTCGTTCCTGAACTCGCGGTCGTCGCTGAGGGTGTTCCTGCCGGACTCGTCGTGGCACAGCCTGCGAGCAGCACCAAACTCACCACAAGGACAGCCTGGAGGGCAATTCGTGGCATTCAATTTTCATTTCAGACGAGGCTGGTAAATGATTTCCTTCCGTCGGTTTTCTGTGGCTGCCGGTCGGTTTCCTCACTCCCAGAAAGCACATATCCGTCTTTGCAGACTGTACTGTCATGGAGAACGCGCCCCGCCGGAGCATCGCCGGTCTCTCAGCCCTCGCCTTTGCCGTCTGCTTCGGGGGCCTGACTGCGCTGCGGGCGTTGCAGGCGGAGCCCCCGACGCCCGTCCAATCGCTCGTCGTCGACGTGGCACTCCTCTTGCTCGTCGCCGCCATCGCATACTTCGTCTACCGGGGCGGCGGTGCCATCGAGAGTTGGCTACTCGCGCTCGGCCCGAGTCTCGCGTTCACGCTGAATCTGTTCATCCCCGTCTCAGCGATGGAGTCGGTCGTGTGGGTTCTCTATCCCCTCGGGAGTGGCGTGCTTATCGCTGTCCTCCTCGGCGGGATGGGCTTTGGCGTGGGCTACGCCGGGCGGACGTTGCGGAAGGCGCAGGAAGTTGGTGAGTCGTCGTAGGTGTGGACTTGGTGGGTTGGGCAGATTCGAACTTCTTGAGACTGCTGTCTCACGTACTCACGCTCGCTTTGCTCGCGTGAACCCCACTCGCAACGAGTTGCTCGCTGGTTCGAATCTGCCGTCTCCATTTTCGATTCCACGGACTCCTCGCTCTGCTCACTCCGTTCGCTATCGCTCGTCGTTGCGAGGAATCAGAAAATGGGTTGGGGCAGATTCGAACTGCCGACCTGCTCCGTGTGAAGGAGCCGTCATAACCTGGCTAGACCACCAACCCGGCTACAAAGTCTGCTTCCCTTCGCCGTCAATTAAGACTTACGTTGTGGCCCGATTAGGGGGACCGAGCCACTACTCAGTCCGCTCGACGCGACGGCGAACCTTTCTGGCGGCCCGCCGCCCGCGAGTGGCCGCCCGGCGCGCACCGTACTCCACGCGCTCGCGCCGCGACTGCGGCCCCATCTCCTCTTCGTCCATCTCTCGTCCCATCGCTTCCATGATGCGCCGACGCAGTGGTTCGCTCTCCTCTTTCAATCCGGTGTAGAGGTGGTCGAACCCGCGTCGGAAGTAGTACCGTGCATCGCTGAAGTGTCGATTCATACCTGAAGATAGTCTCGGAGAAAAGAAAACGATTATGCTATTCGGTACCGAGTGTCATATTCTCCTGAAAGAGCGATACACTTTAGTAATTCTTAGGCATGCCTAAAACACGGGCAAGTCGGCCACCGACTTTGCCGACACCCCCGTCATGCGTCTGTCCCTCCGGGACGGTAGAACCGTGGGCACGATTCATCCGTCCTGGACTCTCTTCTCTCGCCGAGCAGTGCGTCTAAACCCCTCGTACAGCGGTCTCGCCGCGTCGTCTCACTCCGGTTCGTCGTCCGGCACCCGGTCGTACACGCCGCAACTCGTCGTGGTTATCTCGCCCGCCGCGACTAGCCGCGCGCAACAGGCCTCGACGGTGAACAGGTGCGAGTCCAGCATGAGCGCGAGTTCGGCGGCGTGGAGCGGTCCGCGACGTTCGAGCACCTCGACCACTCTCGCGTCGAGGTCCATCGCGTTAGTCTGCACCCTGTGGTTCCCACCACGAGCACTCGCTACAGCGGTCGATTCCGGTTACGAGTGTGGTGTCGCCGCCGCAGTTTGGGCACGGTTGTCGTGTCATCGTACGCAGTCGGTCACACCGCATTCGATAGGAAAGGGTACCCAACCATAGACGGGTTCAGTTCGGAATCTCAGTATGTCGGCGATTCTTCGGGCACGCCATCGCGCGCGTTCACCAGTCGAGCGTAGACGAACAGCGCGTCCGAGAGGCGGTTGAGATACGCGACGACCGACTCGTTGACCGACTCCTCACCGGCGAGCGCGACGACACGGCGTTCCGCGCGGCGGCTCACCGCCCGTGCGTGGTGAAGCTTCGCTCCCGACTCGCTTCCGCCGGGGAGGATAAACGACGTGAGTGGGTCGAGTTCCTCGTCCGCGGTGTCGATCCAGTCTTCGAGGTCGTCGACGTGTTCGTCTCGAATCTGCGGGTCGTCCTCGTCCGGGTCGGGGTTCGCGAGGTCGGCCTGCACGATGTGGAGGTGGTTCTGAACCAGTTCGAGTACTTCGTCCACGTCGTCGTAGCCCGTCGGTCGGACCGTCCCGAGCAGCGCATTAAGCTCGTCGACGGTGCCGTATGCCTCGATTCGGTGGCTCGTCTTCGACACCCGGGTCATGTCCCGGAGGTCGGTCATCCCCTCGTCGCCGCGGCCGGTGTAGACCTTCATTGTGCTAGTGTCTGGTCGATGTACTGCAGGATGTTCTCGCTTTCTGCCATCGTCACGCCCCGTTCCTCGTCGACGAGGACGGGGACGGCGCGCTGGCCACTCACTCGCTTGACCTCGTCGCGGTCGGAGTGGAGTGGCTCGACCCAGTTCGTCTCGTAGTCGATGTCGGCGGTCTGGAGGGCGTCGTGGACTGCCTCACAGTACGGACACCCGTCGAGCGCGTACAGCACGGTTTCCATAGCCCGGCGTTCGGTCCCCGCGGCCAAAGAGATACTGGAGGCTCCCGCTCTCGTTCACCCCGGCCAGGAAAAACCACGCGTTCAGATTCTCTTGGCATGGTTTTCAGGCTCCTTGGGCGGCGTTCTGGTGCTTTTTAGATTCGTCTAAACATCAGATTAGAACAGCAATCATAAATACTGTCACTGTACTACAACTGAGATGATGGAAGACGAAACCCGCGCAGACGGAACGTATCTCTCTCGCAGACGTGTCCTCGCAGCAGGTTCGAGCCTCGCCGCAGCAGGGCTCGCCGGATGTACCGGTGGCGCTGTAAGCGGAGACAATGACGAGAACTCCGGGTCGGGCGAGAACGCCGACTCCGAAGATGGTCCCGTCGCTGTCGCGTCTTTCTTTAGTTTCTACGACTTCGCTCGCAAAATCGCAAAAGACACCCCGGTCACGGTGAAGAACCTGATTCCGACTGGGCTTCACGGCCACGGCTGGGAACCCGACGCAAGCGTCACGCGCGACATCATCGAAGCGGACGCGTTCATCCACGTCGGCAAAGACTTCCAACCGTGGGCCGACCGTGCGATTCAGACGCTGAAAGACGACGACGTCGACACCCAACTCATCAACGTCCGCGAGGGCGTCGAACTCGTCGAACTCGCCGCCAGCCTCGACAGGGACGAAGAGGGTGTCGGCGAAGGACGCGGCAAGGACCCTCACTTCTGGCTTGACCCACAGCGCGCGAAAACCTCCGTGGACAACATCACGGAGGGGCTCGTCGAACTCGCCCCCGACCACGAAGAGACGTTCCGAGACAACGCATCGACCTACAAGACCGACGTTCTCGACCGAATCGACCAAGACTATCAGGACATCTTCGACCGTGCATCGCGGGACGTCGTCCAACTGGCCGCCCACAACGCGTTCCAGTACATCGGCGTCCGCTACGGTGTCGAGATGCGCCCACTCGTCGTCAACCTCGCGGCCAGCGGCGACGTGAAGCCCTCCGACATCACGGAGGCAAAGCAGGTCATCAGCGACAACGACATCAAGTACATCGGTGCCGGGGTCTTCGAGACCCGAAAGCCCGCGAAACAGCTCATCGCTGAGACTGCAGTCGAGGCGTACTACCCCGTGACCCCGTACGCGGGCGTCCGCAAGGATTGGGTCGAGAACAACTGGGGCTACGAAGAAATCGCGTACAAAATCAACATGCCCACCTTCGAAGTCGTCCTCGGCAACAAGTCCCCGGCCGAGGCGGGCTACGACGGATGGGACAGTGAGTGGAGGAACTTCGAATGAGTATCTTAAACGGTGAAGAACAGTCAGAAGCGGAATCGACCGTCGAGTCACCGGCTGAACCAGCGGACCCGCTTATCGAACTGTCGGACGTCGAGTTCGGCTACACCGCGGCCCCCGTCGTGGAAAACATCTCGCTCAGTATCGCGCAGGGCGAGTACGTCGCCATCGTCGGCCCGAACGGGTCGGGCAAGTCGACGCTGATGAAGCTCATCCTCGGCTTGCTCCGCCCCGACGAGGGCTCTGCATCGCTCTTCGGCGAACCGTCGCACACGTTCGACGACGGTGCCCGAATCGGGTACGTCGCCCAGCACGCGAGCGCCTCGAAGGAGATGCCCATCACGGTCCGCGAAGTCGTGAAGATGGGGCGGTTCCCCCACGTCGGCTTCGGGATGCTCTCGGCCGACGACCACGAAATCGTCGACGAAGCACTCGCGACAGTCGGCATGTCGGACTTCGCCAACCGACGAGTGACCCAACTCTCTGGCGGCCAACGACAGCGAGCATTCATCGCTCGCGCGCTCGCGGGCGAAGCCGACTTGCTCGTCCTCGACGAGCCGACCGTCGGTGTCGACGCCGAGTCGGTCGACGCGTTTTACGACCTGCTCGAATCGCTCAACGACGAGGGCATCACGATTCTCCTCATCGAGCACGACCTCGGCGCAGTCACTGACCACGCAAAGCGCATTATCTGTCTCAACCGCGAAGTATACTTCGACGGCTCGACCGACGACTTCGTCGAGAGCGACGCACTCGCGCGGGCGTTCGGGACGGCCGCGACGGTGATGGGTGAGACGTGATGCACGTCGAACTGTTCACCCTGTTGCAGGCCGGACCGTTAGACACGGCGCTCGCACCGCTCTACTGGTTCCTCTCGCTTTGGTCGGACCTGCTGTTCTTCGTCGAGGGCGTGACTGGACTGGAGTTCCTCCAGTACCGGTTCATGCACCGTGCCATCCTCGTCGGACTCTGTATCGGCGTGATGGCACCCCTCATCGGGACGTTCCTCGTCCACCGGCAACTCGCACTCATCGGCGACGCGTTGGCACACACCGCCTTCGCCGGTGTCGCAGTCGGGTTGTTCCTCAACGGCGTGTTCAGCCTCGGCGTCTCGCCGTACCTGACTGCCGTCATCGTGGCCGTCATCGCGGCGCTCCTCATCGAACTCATCTCCGAGGCGACCGACGCCTACAACGACGTGTCGATGGCAATCGTGCTCTCGACCGGGTTCGCGCTGGGGACGGTGCTCATCAGCCTCAACGCGGGCGGTCTCGCGGTCGGCATCAATCAGTACCTCTTCGGGAACCTCTCGACGGTCTCCGCCGAGAACGCGGCCATCCTGCTCGTTCTCTTCGGCATCATCGTCGCGACCGTCGGCCTCACCCGGAACCAACTGCTCTACGTCACCTTCGACGAGACCGCGGCCGCGGTCTCCGGCATCTCGGTCACGTGGTACAACCGCGTGATGGTCATGCTGACCGCCTTGGTCGTCGTCGGTGCGATGCAGATTATGGGTGTCATCCTCGTCGCCGCGATGCTCGTCGTCCCCGTCGCGGGCGCGGCGCAGGTCTCGAAGAGCTTCACCCAGTCGCTTCTGGTCTCTGTGGTCCTCGCTGAACTCGCGGTCCTCCTCGGTATCGGTGTGTCCTACTACGGCGGTGCGACCGCCGGGGGCGTTATCGTCCTCGTCGCCGTCGCCATCTACGCCGTCTCTGTCATCGTCGGCAAACTGCAGGAACGGGCGAGCGACGATTCCGTCCCTGAATTGGGAAGCATCGACTCCACCGAAGCGTAGCCAGACACTGAACGCCGCAGCGATTCGCTTCATGCTCGCATCTCGACACTGAGTGGGAGCGAACGCGATAGCCTCCGTCTCCGAAAAAGACATCATGAGTCCAACAGAATTGGGGATATACGATGAGCACTCACTCACATGACGGTATCGGTGGCATCCTCGTGTACACGCTGTTCCTCCTCGGGACAGTGATTATCGGCCCTCTCGAAGCGGTAATGGGGCTCGCGCTCTACTGGCTGTTCAGTAACTAGAACCACCCGTCGCACTCCGCACGCATTTCAGGGGAGCCCAATACCACGGGCTGCCGGGGAACGTGGACAGCAGAGTGGCTCCGAAACTGTATTGTGTCGTGCTGTGTGATAGTTGCCATGTCGACACCACCGTCGTCTCTCACGCGTGCCGACGTTTCTCAGGCGCTCCGTCGAGTGGACGCGCCGGAACTCGAAGCATATCTCCCGCTTTCGGAGGCGTCGATGATGCACGTAGGCGACGGTTTCAACGACGTCTTCGTTCTCTCTCCGGTCCAGGACGACAGCCGAGGCAGCCGGGGCGAAGCCAAAGACGACCGAAACGCCGACCGACTCGTCGCAAAATTCGGTACGTACTCCGAACCGGGACACCTCCGCGCGGGCGTGACCGCCTACCACCTCCTCGCCGAATTCACCGACCTCCCGGTTCCCGGAGTCGTCGCGTTCGACGAGGGAGACGACCAAACGCCTCCGTTCGTGGTGATGGAGTTCCGCCCCGGCGCGGCGCTGGCCGATGGCTTTCCCGACACCGAGCGAGCCACGAATCCCGACGCGGTTCGACTCCTCGGCGCGGTCATGGCCGCGCTCGGGTCGATTCCCACGCGAGCCACCGACGGCTACGGGTACATCCAGCGGACTGAGCATCGAGACGAAAACCTCGTCGCGGTCGGCGAGTACGACGACTGCGCGAGGTGGTTCGTCGAGTACGGAACCGAACTCTACGAGGCGGCGGCGCCACACGAGCGACTAGACGCAGTCGTCCCGGACGTGCTCGACTACCTCCAAGCGAGCCGCGACCGACTCCCAGAATCCCCCTCGCCGTCGATTCTCGTCACTGACTTCTCACCGGCGAACCTGATGAGTCGAGATGGGACCCCACCGGAGAGTGTCGAGGAGCTCACGGGCGTTATCGACCTCGAACGAGCGAAAATCGGCCCGCTGGCGTTCGCCGCCGTCAACGCCGAGTATCTGCTAACCCGCTACGTCGACGACCCGGAGCCTGTTCGCGAGGCACTCTACGACCTATTGCCGTTCGGACCAGATATTCCGCAACGTGACTTCTACCGCGTGCTCGCTATGGGACGGTCGGTGGCGGCGCTTCCGTTTTGGTACGACCCCGAAAGCGACCTGTACGAACAGCGGGCGAGAGCCATCGCCAGCGAACTCGACCAAATCGTTCGCTGAATCCAGTCTCTCACTTCGAGTCGCTTCCGTAGACGTTGCCTGTTGGGTCCCAGATGAGGTCGACCACACTGCCGACACCGAGCAGGATGAGCAAGATGGGCAGGTCTGTCGGTGCGCCAAGAATGTACGCACCCACGCCGATGACGCCGAGGGGGACTGCAGCGATGCGACTGATGTGCGGTATCTGCTGCGAGAAGAGATTGCTTCCGGCGTACGCCGTCAGCGAGGCGAGAAGCACGACCCGAATCCCTGCTTGTCCACGGAGGAACGACCAGATAGTCATCGCGCCGAGGAGAACCGTGAGTAGGCCGAACACGAGTCTCCGAACAGTTCGCGCAGTTGGGTTCACGAGGGCGAGCACGGCCACCGTTTCGTCTGGGAGGACGATAACCTTTTGACACGTGGGCGTAGGTCGCGCGCCGGTGTTCGTCGACCGACTGGCGTCTACGCCAGATAGTGGCCCGGACGCGTCTTCTTTCGAGGCTAACCACCATTTCATATCGCGTTATTTGATTTATAAGAGCTGTCACAGCGCCCACGAACCAATATCTTCAACAACGACTACAACGGATTCGACCCCATGAGCGACCTCGAAATCGAACGCGAATGCCCCGAGTGCGGCAACGACACGTTCTACCTCGCCGCCAGCATGGAGATTCACCTCGGCAAGAAGACCAAGTGGAGTTGCACCGAGTGCGACTACGGGTACATCCACATCACGGACGATATCGAGACGTACGCGAAAGCGGAAGCGGAAGCGTAAGGCCGCAAAAAGAGAGTTTTCGTTATTCGTCGTCGCCGAGCGCCTGCCACGAGAGCCGTGGGTTCCGCGCCGCAGAGACTTGGTCGATGCGGCGGGCGCTCGTCTTCGTCGGCGCGGTTTCGAGTGCTTCGTCGGAGTCCGCGTAGGCGGCGTTGAAGGCGTGCGCGAGGTCGTCCAAAGACGCCTTGTCTTCGACTTCCGTCGGCTCGGTGAGCATCGCCTGCGAGACGAGTTCGGGCCACTTCGTCGTCGGCGGGTGCACCCCGTAGTCGAGCATGCGCTTGGCAACGTCCGCAGCGTCGCGGTCGCCCGACGTCGCCGCGAACTCGTGGTGGAACGGTCCGTACGGGACTTCGAGGTCGAGTTGCGAGGCCAGATAGTTGGCGTTCAACACGGCCTTGGCGCTGGCGTCCGACAGGCCCGAATCGCCGAGGCGGGCGATGTAGGCGTAGGCCTTCACGAGGACGAGCCAGTTGCCACCGAAGCCGTGGACCTTGCCGATAGACGACTCAGGCTCGAAGAGTTCGTAGCCCGCGGCCGTCTCTCGGACCATCGGACTCGGAAGGTAGTCGGCGAGTTCGTCGACGACACCGACCGGTCCAGCACCGGGTCCGCCGCCGCCGTGGGGCGTGGCGAACGTCTTGTGGACGTTGTAGTGCATGATGTCGAAGCCCATGTCGCCGGGGCGAGCGCGGCCCAGAAGGGCGTTGAAGTTCGCGCCGTCGTAGTAGAGCAGGCCACCGGCGTCGTGGACCATCTCCGAGATTTCGAGGATGTCGCGCTCGAACAACCCGAGCGTGTTCGGATTCGTGAGCATGAGCGCGGCCGTCTCCTCGGAGATAGCGGCGTCGAGCGCCTCGATATCGACGCGACCGTCCTCGTCAGACGGGAGTTCGACCACGTCGTAGCCCGCCAGCGCGGCGGACGCGAAGTTCGTCCCGTGAGCGGACGCCGGGATGATAATCTCCGAGCGGTCGTCGCCTCGGGCCTCGTGGTACGCTTTTGCGATGAGAATGCCGGTGAACTCGCCTGCGGCACCAGCGGGAGGCTGGAGCGTCACGGCGTCCATGCCGCCGATTTCGGCGAGTTGCTCCTGGAGGCCGTGGAGCAGGCCGAGGGTCCCCTGAATCGTCCGGTCCGAGCGGTCCGGGTGGACGGCGGCGTTCGGGTCGGCCGCGACGTCCTCGGTGAACGAGGGGTTGTACTTCATCGTACAGGAGCCGAGCGGGTACGGACCCAACTCGACGCTGTAGTTCATCTGCGAGAGGCGCGTGTAGTGGCGCGCGAGTTGCGGTTCGGACAGCCCCGGGAGCGTGAGTTCGTCACGCGTCAGGTCGTCCGGGAGGACGCCGTCGGCGTCCACTTCGACCGTCGTGCTGTCCTTCTCCGAGAGGAGCGGTTCGTAGTGGTCGTCGCGGCTGAAGCGTGCTTGGTCGAAGTTCATCAGGCTACCTCCTCGAAGGCCGCGACCAGTCTGTCGGCGGCATCGGCGTTCACGTCGGTGATACAGACTTGCAGGTGGTGGTCGTCGAGCGTGTGGACCGCAAAGCCGCGCCCCGCGAGGTCGTTCGCGATGGCGGGCGCTGGCTGGTCCGTGTGGACGACGAACTCCCGGAAGTGGTGCCGGTCGTAGACCGGTGCTCGCAGGCCGGAGATGTCGTCGAGTCGCGCTGCGAGGTCACGCGCGTCGGTGACTGCACGGGTTGCGAGGTCGACGAGGCGGTCCGGGCCGAGCCATGCCATGTGCATGGCGGTTCGGAGCGCCACCCACGCCTGATTCGTACAGATGTTGGACGTGGCGCGTTCCTTCCGAATGTGCTGTTCGCGCGTCTGGAGCGTCAGCGTGAACGCACGCATGTCTTCGGCGTCCTCGGAGGCACCGACGAGACGGCCCGGAACCTGCCGGAGGAACTTCTCGCGAGTCGCGAAGATTCCGAGGCCCATCCCGTAGGAGGTGCCAAGCCCGAGGGCGTCGGCCTCGCCGACGACGACGTCGGCACCGACGCTCGCGGGTTCTTCGAGGAGCGCCAGCGCGACCACGTCGCTTCCGAGACAGAACAGCGCGTCGTTCTCGTGGGCGAGGTCGCCGATTTCAGACAGGTTCTCTTCGATAACGCCCCGGACGGTCGGGCTCTCGGCGTACACCATCACGGTCTCGTCGTCGACGAGGTCCGAGAGGGCGTCGAGGTCGACAGCGCCGTCGTCCATCGGGTAGTCGCCGATTTCCATGTCGGCACCGTCGAGGTAGTTTTCGAGGACGCCGAGGCGACCCTCTTGGAGGTGCTCGGGGACGAGCACGCGGTGTCCGCTCGCACCGCGCCGAAGGCGGTCTGCGAGCAGTGCGGCCTCTGCGAGGGCCGTCGCGGCGTCGTACATCGAGCAGTTCGCGACCGGGAGGCCGGTCAGTTCGACCAGCATCGACTGGTACTCGAACAGGGCTTGCAGGAAGCCCTGTGCGATTTCGGGTTGGTACTGCGTGTAGGAGGTGAGGAACTCCGAGCGACGCGAGAGGTCGTCCACCAGCGCGGGCACGTAGTGGGCGTGGTGGCCGCGACCGAGGAACTCGGTCAGCTCTTCGTTGCGAGCGAAGAGGTTCGCGATAGACTCGCGAAGGTCGCGCTCGTCGGTGGCGTCGATGCCAAACTCGCCGTCGAATCGAACGTCTTCGGGGATGTCGAAGAGCGATTCGGCGCTCTCGACCCCGACGGCGTCGAGCATGGCGGCTTCGTCCGCGTCAGTGTGTGGCGCGTAGGGACTGCCGTCCCGGCGTCCGTTTCCAGCCGTCATCTCACTCCGTCTGCTCGCGGTACTCCTCCGGCGAGAGGAGGTCGTCGAACTCGTCGGACGAAGACGGTTCGAGTTCGAGCATCCAGCCGTCGCCGTAGGGGTCCTCGTTGACGAGTTCCGGCGCGTCGAAGAGGTCCTCGTTGACGGCGACGACCGTCCCCGAGACGGGGGCGTAGAGGTCGGAGACGGCCTTGATACTCTCGACGACACCGAATTCGTCGCCAGCGGTAATTTCGTCGCCCTCGTCGGGGAGTTCGACGAACACGACGTCGCCCAGTTCGTCCTGTGCGAAGTCGGAGATGCCGATTTTGACGGTGTCGCCGTCGGTGGTCGTCCATTCGTGCGATTCCAGGTACTTTCGGTCGTCGGGAATTTCGAACATTAGTTGTCGATGAAGGGTGGTGTAACGATTTCTGCGCGTTTCTCACGGCCGCGAGCGAGGACGGTGAGTTCCGTTCCGTCGTCGGCGTACTCGACGGGGACGTATCCGAGTCCAATCGGCTCAGAGAGCGTCGGACTCATCGTTCCGCTCGTCACGGTTCCGATGACGTCGCCGTCCTCGGTGGCGATGTCGTAACCGTGTCGGGGAACACCTCTGTCGAGGAGCGTGAGGCCGACGAACGTCTCGTCTACGCCCGCGTCGTGCTGCTGTTCGAGGGCGTCGCGGCCCACGAACTCGGTGTCTAACTTGACGACGAAGCTGATTCCGGCCTCGTACGGCGTTCGCGGTTCGTCCTCGGGGTCGAAGTCTTGCCCGGAGAGCAGGAATCCCATCTCCATGCGGAGGGTGTCGCGGGAGCCGAGTCCGCACGGGGTGGCGTCCAGTGCCGACCACACGGTCTCGGCGTCGTCCCACGGACAGAGGACTTCGAAGCCGTCCTCGCCGGTGTAGCCCGTTCGGGCGACCCAGCACTCGACGCCAGCCACGTCGGCGTACTGCGCTTCGAACTTCGAGAGGTCGCCGACCGACTCGTCGGTCGTCGCAGAGACGGTTTCGAGCGCGTCGGGGCCTTGTACCGCGAACATGGCCCAGTCTTCGGTCACGTCCTCGACGGTCGCGTCGAGGTCCCACTCGTCGCGGAACGAGGTCCATCGGTCGTACATCTCCTCGTCGTGTCCGGCGTTCGGGATGAAGAGATACACCGGGTCGCCCCGGTCGGGAAGACGGTAGACGACGGTGTCGTCGATGATGATTCCATCGTCGTCCACGATGGCCGAGTACTGCGAGTCACCCGGTTCGAGGACCGTCACGTCGTTCGTCGTCAGGCGTTGCATCAGCGCGGTTCCGTCCGGCCCGGAGACCTCTATCTCACTCATGTGTGAGACGTCGAAGATACCCACGGACTCGCGAACGGCCGCGTGTTCAGCCCTGATGGAGTCGTACTCCACGGGCATGTCCCATCCGCCGAACTCGGTGAACTGTGCCCCCGCGTCGGCGTGGACATCGTACAACGGCGGCTTGCGAAGGCCCATACAGGCCACTGCGGACTACGGTAAGTAATGCTTTGGTATCTTCTCTCCCAGTGTATACACGATAGTGTATCAAGTAGTACTTGTTAGTGGGTAAAAACACCACAATCCCGCAACTCCTGTGCGAAAAATTGCCCTCGAAGCGGCTCCCTCAGCAGGTGCTCAAAAGTAGAGATAAATCAAATATAGCGATACAAAATTCGGCATGACGACACACAAGTTCGGAGGGTGGACTGCTGTAAGTGCCTAGACAAGTGAACGCTTTGGGGTCAAGTGGTTCGAGAGACCGGAGGTCTCTCGTCACCGCGGACGAAAATTTCGTACGACCCCGAGACATTCGCCTTGTTTCTTCTGTAGATACGAACGGACGAGGACTACTACGCGGGTTGACACACTGTTTTCATCATTTGTACGATGACTCGCTTACTTGTTGTGAGCCCATACGCGGATGTAATGCGCCCAGTATCCAACGTACGGTTCGTACGACTTGCTCAACCGATGTAGGTCGCTCTCGCTCGCTGTGTCGGACGACAGATTGTAGAGGTCGGCCACCGCGTCTCGGAGCCGTCGTTCCGAGACCGGCATCCTGTTCATCCGCCCAAATCCACGAAGGAAAACGAACTCGCTCGACCACGGCCCAAACCCCCAGATCTCGCCCAATCGAGCGTGCAGTGCTTCATCGTCCAGTTCACTGAGCGATTCGTCCGAAAAAGCCTGTGCAGCGCTCAGAATGGTCTTTCGTTTTCGGTCGTTTTCAACGGCGTCTTCGAGGTCGTCCGCGACAGCGAGCACCCGGGTCGGCGTAGGGAAAAGTGCGATCTCTTCACCGTTCCGTTCGACTACTTTGCCTGCAACGGAGACTAACGCTCGCTTGAGGCGTTTCGAAACGTGCCAGGGTGTTCGTTGTGAGAGCGCTGCCCAGCACGCCGCCTCGAACGGTGTCGGAAACCGGACGTGGTGATATCCGTACAGGTCGTCGACGATGGATCGAAATGCTGGATCGGCTGTAGCGGCCTCGTAGAGTGCGGCCAGATCGTCGTCCAGGGACAGATACTTGCGAATCCACGTTGTCACCGAGTGTTCGTCTCCCGGTTCGGTTACCCAGTCGACGTGGATGGTTAGCGATGGCGGGGCCTCAGCGCTGACGGAGGCGACGAATGGAATTTGATCGGCGTACCCACCGATTGTGAGTGACCCGTTCCGACAGGTGTTGTCGTCCGAACAGGGCCGGAATCCCGAGATAAGTTCGAGGGTCGGGGCGAAATCGAATGGCAGGGTTGGTGTGATCTGGACCTGTGTCGGGCTGAGCGTCTCAATCGTGGTCATCGGTGACGGTTGGTGCCCACGTGTGATAAATTTGGCCGAGCGGCCAAATTTAGTTATTTGTCTGACATAAGGAGCGTGCCGGTGATGAATTGGTCGATGAATTCGAGCATCGTTTCACAGGCCGTCTCGGATTCTGTCGTGAGGTCGGTGTTTCGAGCACCATCAACGGCAGACACCAGGACGTTTGCCGTCGTTTCTGAATCGACTTCGATGAACTCGCCCGCTTGGATCCCCTCCGCGATAATCGATGCACAGCGGTCAACGAACGCTTGATGGTTGTGTGTGAGTTGTTGACGAATATGTTCATCATACGGTGCCCGTGCACGTAGGGCTAAGATCGCTTTAAAATAGGTCTCGCTCTGTTCACGAGTCTCTGTCGGTCCCTTGGCGATCCGTTCGAGGACCGACCTGAGTTGTTCTTCTGCGCTCCCCTCTGTATTCGTTCGAAGTTCCGTCTCGATCTGATCTAACAGGTATGCGAGCAGGGAGTGGACGAGGTCGTCTTTAGAGTCGAAGTAATAATGGAGTAATCCGCGGCTTTTTCCTGCTCGTTCGGCGACTGTCCGAAGCGATAGTCCATCGTACCCATCGGCTGCAATCGTCTCGAACGTCGCCTGCATGAGAACCGACTCGGTCTCGGTTTGTAAGTCGTCCTGCGTGTCGGACTCTTCCATATCATCACTTGTGCTGTTCCAAAGATAAATCACGGTCTCACGCACTCCACCGTTCGAAACAACGAACTTATATACATTCCATTATCACTTGCATTGGCCGGTCGGCTAAATCGGCGACGTCGCTACTGTAATATGATACCTATGGAACCGAAGACAACACAAACAAAGACGCTCAAGGACCGCCTCGCACATTTCCGATCACGGCATGATGCGCAGGTGAGTCCAATGAATCTCCGAGCATTGCAAGATGAAGAGCAAGCGGACGTGACACTCGTCGACGTGCGAGTTGGACCGCCCAGTCTGCTCGAAGAGCACATCCCAGGATCGATTCACATTCCGCAGTCGGATATCGAAGCACGGGCTGACGAGTTGCCGGACGATTCGCTTATCGTTCTTTACTGCTGGGACACGTGGTGTAGTCTGGCAATTAAATCAGCGATCCCGCTTCTCGAACGGGGGTATGACGTTAAAGAGTTGTATGGCGGAATTGCAGCATGGAACACCCTTGAACTCCCGACGGAGCCGGTAGAGGATGCTGAACAGAAAACAGCGGAACAGAAGATCCAAGACGACGGTTGGGACAAATCGTGTGGCTGTTGAGTACTGACTACCGATTCCGAGTTACACTCCGAAGTCAGGCTACAGTTCCGAGCGGCACCCATACGGGTGTTGGGAATTGACCACGATGTAGCCGCAGTCAACCGGTTCGGTGGAAATGCCTTACGGCAACTGTTCTTCGGTAACTGGAGCCAGGTGTAACAGCTCGCCGCCGTCAGTCTCCATCCACTCACCGCCCGTCTCGGAGTCCCAACAGCAGACGTGCCAGATATCGCGCTCTAAGTGCTCCCAAATCTGGACATCCGAGTAATACCGGCCGTCGGAACAGGCGTAGAACGACTTCATGTGCGCCATCCCACGGTGGGTGAGGGAGGTATCCACTGGTGTCGTGCTTGTGTGACCGCACACACTGTGGCCTCCGGACACCACGTCGTCTCACTCCCCCGGTCGAAACGCCTTGGTCCGAACTGCTCGTCTCTATCGTCAGTTTTCATAGTTCTCTCAGCGTGTTTGCCGTCCACTCACGTAGCCACTCTCACCAAGTGGGGGACGGTGTTGAAACGGCAGTCACTGAGATGTTCTTTGGTAACACGAACACCGACGCTAGTCATCTAGGTCGCGCAGACAGGAATACTGGCTAGCCAGCTAGTGCCGGTGAGTGAAATTCGTGACATCCCAGGAGCTCATCTTGAAAATGGGGTCTCAGTCCCCACTGGATACCGGGATGTGTACAAAATCTCAGACCGTCGTCACGATGATTCTCGGTGGAGCGACGGTCGCACTGGTCATCTCGTACTCGCTCTTGAAAGCAGGCCTCTGATACCGACACCATCTACGGTAGTCATTCGAGGTGGTGGGTGCGGCTGACTGGGAGAGTTTCCCGGGGTACGACTACCCGGAGACGACGTCCGAAACCACCTCGGGTGCGACGAAGCGCGTCTCGCCGTCCCGCGTTTCGAGTTCGACATCGCCCGTCTCACGGAAGCTGTTTCCGAGGATGACCTTTCGGGGGATTCCGAGCAAGTCGCTCTCGGCGAATCGCTCGCCGATAGTCTGGTCCTCGTCGTCGAACAGGAGCACCTCGTCGCGGCCGCACGCGTCGTAGATGCGGTCGGCCGCGTCCGCGAGGTCGCCCTCGTATTCGAGGGGGATAATCGAAACCTCGTAGGGGGCCACGCTTCCGTTATCGGTGACGGGCCACCGGAGGCCGCCGTCGTCGCCGTGTTGTTCGACGAGCGTGTGGAGGAGGCGCTCGACGCCGATGCCGTAGCTTCCCATTCGGACGAGTCGCTTCGAGCCGTCGGCCGTGTCGAGCGTGAGGTCGGCGGGCTCGGAGTATCGCGTCCCGAGTTTGAACACGTGGCCGACTTCGATTCCCTCGCCCGCGACGAGCGCCGCACCGCAGTCGGGGCAGGTGTCTCCGTCGGTGAGAGAGGTGCCGGGTGATTCGTCCGTGACGCCGACACGACACCCGTCAGTCCGGCAGTAGACGAGTTCCTCGGATCCGGTTTCGACGGGGGCGACGAACTCCTCGGAGGTTGAGCCACCCATCACGCTGTTCGACGCGTCGACGACGACGAAGTCGAGCCCGACCGCGTCGAAGATGCGACAGTAGGCGTCCCGGACGCGAGCGTACCACTCGTCCAGCGACGCTTCGGTCGCGTGGAGGCTGTAGGCGTCTTTCATCGTGAACTCCTTCGTTCGGAGGAGCCCGTTTCGGGGGTGGTCGTCGCGGTGTTTCCGTTCGACCTGATACAGGAGGAGGGGAACGTCCTCGTAGGACCGAACGGTGCCCTCGACGAGGTGGACGATTCCTTCCTCGTGCGAGGGCGCGAGGCACATCGCCTGCCCGTCGCGGTTTTCGAAGGTGAACATCTCACCTTCGAAACTCCCCCAGCGACCGCTCTGTCTCCAGACATCGCTGTACTGGAGATTGGGGAGGCTGACGGCCTGTCCACCGATGGCGTCCATCTCAGTTCTGATTCGGGTGATGAGCTTCTGTCGGACACGCTCGCCCGTGGGTGTGAACCCGAACAGGCCGCTTCCGAACTGTCTGACGAGTCCGGCGCGTACCGCGAGTTCGACAGCGTCGTTCTCCCAGCCTTCGGTCTCGCGGCTGGTGAACAGGGTCGCGTCGCTACGCCGCATTGCGCTCACCTCGGGCGTAGCGGGTGCTGTGGAACTTGACGGATGACAGTGAACTGCTCGTCAGTACTCGGGGAGAAACAGCGTCGATACGACTATCGCGGAACCCAGCCGTGAGCCACGTCCGACTCACGGCTTCGAATGCAGGTTCGGTTGCTTCGAGTCATGCGACCGGACCGACTCGGTTCCTGTTATTAAATCCCCGTGACACTACTGTCGAAGTCGGGTGTGGTGCTCCTGGTCATCTCGGGTTCTCGAACAGTTCCGCCAACCGCAGATAGATTTATCAACTCGGGACACGATTTGGTTACTATGATAGTTGTAAAGAATTCCGAACTCGACACCACCGCTCGCCAGACAGCAGTCCGCCGCACGGCCACCTTCTCCGAGATGGCCGAAACGATGCGAAGCATCTGATTGCGTGAATTTGCGCACTCGTTTTCGGTCCTTTGACCATTAGTCCCTGACAGTCACGCTCGGCAGTTTCACGTGAGGGCCACCCCTAACAGTCACTTCTGACAGTTACACCTCACTTGGTACTTGCTCCGACAATCGCACGTCGGAATTCTAACACATCGTGTCTAGTAACATATGTTCTGTAAGAAATATCAGTTCAATTGATATACCTAAACCGCCGAATTTCAGGTTCTCACAGCGTACATTTCGGGACAACGGATATACTCTTGGATGTCATATTCAACTAGAACGGGCGACAGCGCCCTGGATACTATGGCAGACAAACCACACCAAAACCTGGCCATCATCGGGCACGTCGACCACGGGAAATCGACCCTCGTCGGCCGACTCCTGTTCGAGACAGGCAGTATACCCGAGCACATCATCGAGCAGCATCGAGAAGAGGCTGAAGAAAAGGGGAAGTCCGGATTCGAGTTCGCGTACGTGATGGACAACCTCGCCGAAGAGCGCGAGCGCGGCGTCACCATCGACATCGCTCACCAGCGGTTCGACACGGACAAGTACTACTTCACCATCGTCGACACGCCCGGACACCGCGACTTCGTCAAGAACATGATTACGGGCGCGTCGCAGGCGGACCACGCGCTTCTCGTCGTCGCCGCCGACGACGGTGTCGCGCCGCAGACCCGCGAGCACGTCTTCCTCGCCCGGACGCTGGGCATCGAGACGCTCATCGTCGGGGTCAACAAGATGGACGTCGTCGACTACAGCGAAAACACCTACAAACAGGTCAAAGAGGAGGTTCAGCAACTCCTCCAGCAGGTCCGGTTCGACTCGGACGACGCCCACTTCATCCCCATCTCCGCGTTCGAGGGGGACAACATATCCGAGCACTCGGAGAACATGTCGTGGTTCGATGGACCGACGGTGTTAGAGTCGCTAAACAACCTTCCGGAACCGTCGCCGCCGACCGACGCACCGCTTCGCGTCCCGATTCAGGACGTGTACACGATTTCCGGTATTGGGACAGTTCCCGTCGGCCGCGTCGAGACGGGAGTGCTCAAAACCGGTGACAACGTTCGGTTCATGCCCTCGGATGCGGGCGGCGAGGTCAAGACCATCGAGATGCACCACGAGGAAGTCCCGGAGGCAGGCCCCGGTGACAACGTGGGGTTCAACGTTCGCGGTGTCGGCAAAGACGACATCCGCCGCGGGGACGTCTGTGGCCCGGCCGAGGACCCGCCGTCGGTCGCCAAGACCTTCCAAGCGCAAATCGTCGTCATGCAGCACCCCTCGGTCATCACCGCCGGGTACACGCCGGTCATCCACGCCCACACGGCACAGGTCGCGTGTACGTTCGAATCAATCGACCAGAAGCTCGACCCGGCGTCCGGCGAAGTTGCAGAGGAGAATCCGGACTTCATCAAGGCTGGCGACGCCGCAATCGTGACGCTCCGGCCGCAGAAGCCACTCAGCATCGAACCGTCGTCAGAAATCGCCGAACTCGGAAGCTTCGCCATCCGCGACATGGGCCAAACCATCGCGGCCGGCAAAGTCCTCGAAGTCAACGAGTGAGCCTATCGCCGGCCTCGCTTCACTCAGCCATTTTCTCGCACTCACAGGACAGTTAGCGATTGCTCTCGGCGACGTGCTCTCCCGAGTAGAGTGCCGACACCTTCCAGACGTTCGCTCTGACACCTGCTCTCACGAGGTCCATTCGAACCCTGTCACCGGGCCGGTGGTCTGCGAGGTACGAACGAAGCATCTCGTCGGCGTACGCCGCGACGTGATAGGTCGACCCGTTGTCCCCTCGGACTGTCGCTGCTCCGTGGTCGTTCACTTCTCGAACGACCGTGTACACTTCCGGCTCCCCCACCACCATTGTCTGGGACATAGTCGTTAATCACGGGTACATTGCCAATAAATCTGCCTCAAAAACCAATAAACGAGACGATTGTTGTCTTTCTGTGTGCTGAACACCCATATTTGTAATTACAGGGTGATGGTGGACGTGCGACGGCCGACAGAAAGGGTCGAACCCGAAACCGCTCCGTGAACGAATACCGCTCTCCGACCGATTGTGGGATGGGTGGAGTGGGACATCTCGCGGGGTGGACACCATCCAGAAGAATGGTGGTGTCGTGGGAGTCGACACGCCACACGAGTACGGTCTGTCAGCAACGGAGGGCCGGGCTCGGAAGGATATATGAAGGAACGAAGGATAACGAACAGGCTTGATATGGCAAGGTCAGTTTACGTGTCCGAGTCGTCTTTGACGCGGCGACGAACGTCGACGTAGAAATTCCGCAGGACGTCGCGGCCGATGTGGAGCGGGTCGTCTGGGTCTTCGACGAGGACAGCCGTCACGGTCTGGCGCTGGTCCGCGAGTTCGACGACGACGTCGACCTGCGGTTGGGCGTCCTCGTCGTCGAGGATTGACGGTGGTTCGGCGCCGACTTCGGTCGCGAGCGCCGCGTCGATACGCGTCTTGGCCGCGCCCGTGTCGATGCGGGCCAGCACTTCCTTCGAGCCACTGATTCCCGTGACGGTGACGCGCTCTGCGTAGCCGACGACTGGAACACGGTCGTCGTGGACTGACGACGGGGCGTCTTCCGGGGGCGACCCGTCGAGGACGTGGGACAGGCGCTCGACTGTCTCGTCATCGATGGTGTGGCCAACTCGTTCGAGCGCGAGGCGGGCGATGTACACCGCCGGAGAGCGCCCGGTCGCTCGGAAGAGCCCGCGGAACCCGGCCGTCGGATTGACCTCCAAGACCAGCCACCCGTTTGGTCCTTCGATGAGGTCGACGCCCGCGTAGTCGAGGCCGAGCGCTCGAACTGCACGGAGTGCGATTCCAGCAGCCTGTTGGGACAGGTCGTCGGTGGCGTCTTCGACTGTCCCGCCGAGGGCGACGTTCGTCCGCCAATCGCCTGCCGGAGCGTACCGATACATAGCCCCGATGATTTCGTCGCCCACGATGTAGACGCGCAGGTCGCGGTGGTCGCCGTCTTCGGGGTCGAGATACGTCTGGATGAACGCACGCCGACCATCCACCGTCGGCGAAATCGTCTTGTCGTGGTCGACTAACCAGGTTCCGCCGCCGTTGGTTCCGATGGCGGTCTTGTAGACGAACGGGAGTTCGAACGCCGAGCGCGCGTCGTTCAGATGTGCTTCGTCGGTCGCGAGGTAACTGTGCGGGACCGGGACGTCAGCCGCCGCGAGGCGTGTCGCGGTCGCGTGTTTGTGGATTGAAAAGAGGACGTTTCGCGGGTCGTTGAGAACGGGGCGCGCGGCGGCGTAACAACTGGCGATAGAGAGGTCTTCGAGCGGTGTCGACGACTTCGAAAGGAGGAGTCGATTGACGACGACGTCTACGTCCGGTTCGAATGCAACACCCGTCTCCGAGACGTCGATGCCGATTGCCTCCTCGTGGAGCCAGACGGCGTCGTGGCCGACTGCTGCAACCGCGTTGCTAATCGCCTTCGTCTCGCGGCTATTGTGAAACGACAGGATTCCAACCGTCACTGTCGCCGAGTCCCCAGACATACGAGACGTAGGCGACGAAGGTGTATCAGCACGTCGGGCCCTGTGATGGGAGACGTTCGTCCGCAAGAGGCGTCAGCCCGAGCGACGGGCTTTCGCCTGTGATGGCGCGCGGGAATTCGGGCCCACCGTGCTCATGAAGATGTCACAGTCATGGACACTAGCACCACGCTCCCACGTGGTGATTCTGGTACCTGCTCGCCGGGAATCGGAGACGGCGGGACTGACGTCAGCCTGCCGTCTCCGCTGGAGTGGTGCTTACTCCTTCTCGGTGATAGTCACCGTGTAGCTGCCACTTCCCGAGTAGCTGTCGACCATCATGGCGAGGTCGGCCGACGTGTCGGGGTTGTCGATGGTAATCTGCTCGTTGCTGTCGGTGGTCCACGAGCGGTAGTCGTAGGTGCTCGTCGAGGGGCACGTGCCGGAGCCCTCGTTGACGTAGAGGTCGAAGTCGGCGTTGGTCGGGCCACTGAGTTCGACGACGACCTGGGACGGGGAGCTGTACTCCCACGTGTAGGACCAGCAGTCGGAATCGGCGTTCGACGAGAGCGAGTCGTCGATGGTCGTGGTGGTCGACCCACCGCCGCCACCGCCACCACCGCCGCCGCCACTTCCTGGGTCAGTGGTGACAGCGTTGGCAGCGTCGACGCGGCCTGAACCCTGCTTCGCGGTGCTCAGTCCGACGTCGACCGCCGTGTTCTTCAGGTGGTTCCGAAGGTCGGACGGCGAGAGGTCGTAGACGTCGAGTGCGAGTCCGGCCACGCCGGAGACGACGGGCGTCGCCATCGACGTGCCGGAGATTTCCTTGTACTCGGTGCTGGTCGTCCAGCAAGAGAGCACGTTGGTACCGGGTGCGGCGAGGTCGATTTCGTCGCCGTAGTTGGAGTACCGCGCGAGCGTCTCGTCGGGGTCGAGCGCCGAGACAGCGAGACACTCGCTGTAGGCGGCCGGGTAGGAGACGTTGCGGCGACCGTCGTTGCCGGCAGCGGCGACGACGAGCGACCCCTGCTGGGTCGCGTAGGTCACGGCGTTCTTCATCGTCGAGGAGTAGCCGCCACCGCCCAGCGAGAGGTTGATGACGTCTGCACCCTGGTCTGCGGCCCACTCGACGGCGTCCGCGATGTCACTCGTCGCACCAGAGCCGCCCTCGGAGAGTGCGCGCCCGGAGAGAAGCGTCGAGTTGCTGATGCCGCCGACGCCCTCGTTGTTGTCCGTCGTCCCGGCGGCGATGCCGGCGACGTGCGTCCCGTGGTACTCGTCGGAGAGCACGTCCGGGTACGGGTCGTTGTCGTTGTCGACGAAGTCTTGGCCTTTGTCCGACCCGAACCGCGCGGAGAGGTCGGGGTGGTCGTACATGACGCCCTGGTCGACGACGGCGACAGTCACGTTGGAGCTACCGAGCGTCGTGTCCCACGCGGTGTCTGCGTTGACCTGCTGTGGGGCATACTGGCTGCCATACTTGGGGTCGTTCGCCGTATAGAGAGCTTCGAGCGTCGCGTTCTCTTCGGCGTACTTCACTTCGTCTTTCTTCGTGATTGCCTCGATGAAGTTCTCCCGAGCGTGCGAGGGAGCCTTCGAGGGGAACTTGACTGCCGCGTAGCTGAGCGACTTGTTTTCGTGAACAACCTCGGCGTTACCCGGAACGTGTTGTTCGACGGCCGCTTGCGGGCTGTCGGCAGTCTTGGAGACACCAACGAGAATCTCGTCTTTCTTCGGCCCGGGCTCGCGTCCGGGCGTCGCGGAGGTCACGCCAGCCATTCCGGCGAGACCTGCAGCTGCGGACAGTTTCAGGAACGTTCGTCTGTCGAAGTTCGGTGTGCCTGCCATGGGCAAACAATGCTCAGTGGGGTAGGGCAATATTTGTTAGCTTGACTGAAATTCGGATTTCACCATTGGCTTCAAGGTGAAGTTGGAAGAACTCGATAAACCTAAATAAATTCTATAACGATTTTGGTCAGATTCGAACAATTGGGTTCGGCGTGTCGTGTTCCCGACTGCCGGAGACTCGCTCGAAATGTATAAACCGGAAACTGGGAGAGGTTGTGTATGGACCTCCTGCGGCGATTGTTCGGTCCTGAGGGCCTTCCCTCGGGACGAGTCGCCCTCTTCGTGGACGGGCCGAACGTCCTCCGCGACGAGTTCGACGTCGACCTCGACGATATTCGGAACGCTGCGCGGTCGCTCGGCGACCAGACGAGCGCGATGCGCCTCTACCTCGACGAGCACGCCACGCCGGGACTCATTCAGGCGGCCGAGGCACGCGGTTTCGAAGTCGTCATCACGAGCGGCGACGTGGACGTGAAACTCGCGGTCGACCTCACGCGCTTTGCGGCCGACGGGCGCGCAGACGTTATCGCCGTCGCCTCGCGAGACACCGATTTCAAGCCCGCACTGGAAGTCGCAAACGAGTACGGTCTCCGAACGGTCGCTATCGCCCCCGGAAGCTACGGCCGGTCGGACGCGCTCCAGAACGCGGCGAACCACGCCGTGACGCTCGACGAACTCTCCGACAGCGACGACTGAGCACTGCCGACCGCGACGACGACACACTACCGACCGCGACGACGACACACTACCGACCGCGACCGCCGAGAAGTCGCACGCGAACGGTTCGTTTTTTCCTGCTCCACTCGACCACTCGACCATGCAGACGTTCGATACGCCGGTCGTGGACAACCACCTCCACCTCGACCCGGACCACGGTCGCGGGTTAGAGGCGGTGAAAGACTTCGCTCGAAGCGGCGGCACGCACCTGTTGGTCGTGAACAAACCGTCGTGGCTGTTGGGCCACGATGTCGAGACGGGCGAGGACTTCCGGCCGGTCTTCGAGACGACTATCGACGTTGTTCGGGAAGCGTCCGAACTTCTCGACGGCACAGCGTGGCCCGTCCTCGGTGTCCACCCCGGACTCGTCTCGAAACTCGTCGACGACCGCGGCTACGACCCGGCCGACGCGCGCGACCTCATGTGCGCCGGTCTGGATGTCGCCGCCGAATACGTGCGCGCGGGCGACGCGCTCGCACTCAAATCAGGTCGGCCGCACTACGACGTCACCGACGCCGTCTGGGACGCCTCGAACGCAGTTCTCAGACACGGACTCGACCTCGCCGCCGACTGCGACTGCGCGCTCCAACTCCATACGGAATCGACGACCGACCTCTCGGACGTTGCCGAGTGGGCCGACGAGCGCGACGTCCCACGTGAGCGCGTCGTCAAGCACTACGCGCAGGGGCACCTCACCGGCGGCACGCCGAGCGTCATGAGCGACAAAGACCGTCTCGAAGAGGCGGCCGAGCGTGGCGTCCCGTTCCTCATGGAGACCGACTTCGTCGACGACCCGAACCGCCCCGGCGCGGTGATGGGACCGAAGACGGTGCCCCGGCGGGTCGATTGGCTCCTCGACGAGGGCCACGACACCGCGGTCCGAAACGCGCACGTCGAGACGCCGGCGCTCGTCTACGACATCGACACCGAATCGACGCTCGACAGATAACCCGGACGCATAGAATCGGGGAAACGAGAGACACAGTCGGCTCAGGCCCCCTGTCGCGGAAACACACGCTTCCGAATCACACACAGTTGCCAAGAGGATAAGAAAGGCATTTGAGTCCGGCACGGGAGGGTGTAGGTATGACCGAGGCCGAGGAACGATACTACTCCCCGGAACGCTGGCAGAACTGGTTGACGCGCGTCGAAGAAGAAGACCTGGACCTCGAAAGCGAGGAGACGGGTCGGCTTCTGATGAACATTCAGAACGACGCCGCCATCGCTATCGCCAAGATTCTGACCGCGCACGACGACGACACGCTCGACGAAGACGAAGCGCTCGACGAACTCGCGACCGTCCACGACATCGTCATGGCGGAACCCGAGTTCGAATCCGAAAACGAAGAAGCGGAGATTCTCATCGGAAGCGTCCAGACGAGTCTCTCGTGTGCGTTCTTCGCGGCCGAAGAGTACCTCGTCGCAGGTCCGTCCGAGCTCGAAGACGAGATGTCGGCGTACATCGTTGCTGCCGCGGACGCCGAAGAAGCAGACGACCTCGACGCTGCACTCGGCTACATCGTGCAGGTCGGCACGAACGTCATCGCCGGTGAGGAACTCGACCTCGACGTGCTCGAAGACATCGAGTTCGGTCTCGTGACCGAGTGGGTCGACGGCATCGAGAGCCTCCAGAGCGGACTGGCGGAACCCGAAGTCGTCGAAGAGGAAGACTGAACTCGGCCTCTCTCGTTCGTTTCTCCCTTTCAATCGGTGAGAACTGGAGGGGAGGCTTTTTACTTGTCTGTTACCCGTACACGGACGATGAATTTCTGGGACGACCGGCGCGGGGTCGCAGCGCAGGTCGGCGCTGTCCTCTTGCTCGGGTTTATCGTCATCTCGATGTCCGTCTATCAGGCGACGGTCGTCCCACAAGAGAACCGAGCGACGGAGTTCGAACACAGTCGGGCGGTGCAAAGCGACATGCAAGAGCTCCGGGCGTCGATTCTGCGGACGGCGTCGTCGGGTACCCACACACCGACTGTCGTCTCGCTCGGGACACAGTACAAACCGCGGACGGTGTTCGTCAACCCACCACCTCCGACGGGGACGATACGGACCGAACAACTCGGAACCCTCACCGTCCGGAACGCGCTCGCGGACGTCGGGTCGACACCCGGTGACGACACTCCCGAGACTGACGATTTCTGGGACGGCGAAACCGACCACGAGTACGAGACGTCAGCGCTCGTCTACGAACCCGGATACACCCGATACGAAGACGCACCGACGACAGTGTACGAAAACACACTGGTCGTCAACCAATACGACAACGGAAACGTCTCGCTCGTCGATCAGGCGACGGTCGACCAGAAGAATATCTTCGTCGTCGTCGTCGATGGGGAACTGTCCCGAGCGGCGGCGAGCAACATGGTCATCACACCACAGGCACTCAGCACCGCCACCACGACGATTCGGGTGACGAACAACACGAGCGACGAGCCAATTCAAGTCGACATTCCGACGCGGCTCAGCGCCGCCGAGTGGCAATCGAATCTCGAAGCGACCGGCGACTACGACCCCTCGTGTGACACGGACACGAAAGCGACGGCGTACGTCTGCAACGTTCAATCGGGGCCAGACGGGACGGTCAGATTGACGTTCGAATCCGACACGACCTACCAACTTCGGATGGCGAAAGTCGGCCTCGGGAGTGGGGCCACTCGCCCAAGTACGGAGTATCTCACGGATGTCGAGCGACTCGAATACGTGACTGAAGAGCAGCGATACCAGTTCGTTGTCGAAGCCCGAGACAAGTTCAACAACCCGACGACGGCGTCGGTCAGAGCCGAGTCGCAACACAACGGCGTCGTCGATGGCATGGAGTACGTCGACGCCGACGACCGATTCGTCTTCACCTACGAGGCACCGAACGCGACGACGAGCGGGGGCCAAGACCTCATTAACGTAACTTACGACGACTTGAACACCGGGTTCTCGCCGGAGAACGTCGAAGACGTGCAGTTCGACGTCACGGTTCGGTCGGCATCCGGTGGGTCGGGTGGAACCGGAGGCAACGACGCCCCGAGTGCGACCATCGAGAGCGTCACGGACAACAGCGAGTGTAGAGGGAACAACTGTAACGGGCAAGACTACGCCGAGTTCGACGTGACGTGGAGCGCGACGGACTCCGACGGCAGCGTTCAGAGCGTCGACATCGAGTTGATTCGAGACGGGTCTGTCGTGGACAGTACGACCGTGAATTCGTACACTGACGGACAGTCCCGGACGACGACGCTCCGGGAAAATGGCGGATACGGCGAAGACTATGTTATTCGCGTGACCGCAGACGATGGGACGGACACCGGGTCTGACCAAACGAGCGAGACCGCCAGTTAACCCGGTGAACTCGTGTTTTCAACTTTGGTAACGAAGGGGAGTGTTCATATCCTTGTCCCCACTACACACTGTAGCGACATTCTCTACTACGGGATAGTCACAGAGGACTGAAAAGACATGAGGGGACCCATGCGATTGCACGCCGACACGCGGGGACAAGTAGAACAGATAGGGACGATTCTACTCGTTGGCATCGTCATCCTCTCGGTCGGTACGTTTGGCGTGTTCTACATGGGGCAGACCCAGAGTGGAGGTGCGGGCGACGCGAACGCTGAGGCCGTCGCGACGGCGGACTTCCGGGCGACAGTGTCGCAATCGACGCTCAAGCTTCACCATCTCGGCGGTGACCCGTTCTCGACGGACGACCTCCGAGTTATCGCCAGAAACGAGAGCCGAGAACAGACGTTCTCTCTCACTGCCGCCAACCTCACAGGAGACGACGCGGTGTTCCATTCGGGGGAGACAGCGGCCGTACAGTGGAATCAGCCCCCGGGAGAGGTAGTGACGGTCCTGCTAGTCGATGACGACGGAGACCGCGTCGTCTTCCGAACCGAGGTGGTCATCGACAACGAGAACGAAGACCTCGAATCCGAAATCGGCGTCGGGCAGGAAAGCGGGAGCAACCCCGGTGCGAAGACAGACCCGACTGCCGACGCCGGGAATCAGGTAACGATAGATGGGATAGAGGGTGAGACCGCTGAGTTCTCTGGCGACGGAACGGACCCCGACGGGGGGGACGTGACCTACCAGTGGCGTATCGTCGACTGGGACGGCCTCTCCGACTCACAACTCGACTTCACCAGCGGGACGGAGTCCAAGACGCCCGTGGTCGAGGTCAAACAGAACATCACCGATAGAGACCACGAACTCACTGTCGAACTCGAAGTCGAAGACGACGAGGGCAACACAACGACCGACCAGACGACGCTCGTCGTCGAACGTCTGAACCGCCCGCCCGAAGCGGACGCCGGAGAGGACCAGGGAGGTGCTGACGATGAGGGCGATGGTGACGATGGCGACGATAGCGGCGACGATAGTGACGAGGACGATGGCGACGAGGATAACGAAGACGACGATGGGGATGAAGACGATAGGGATGAAGACGACGGAGACGAAGATGACGATACCGACCGAATCGAAGGCCCAGTCTTCGATACGACACGGGACGATGGCGTATTCGCTCGTATCGACGGACAGCGAGTGCAGGCGACGATTGGGAACGGCGGCATCCTCACGTTCTCTCTCGATGGGTCCGGAAGCTTCGACCCCGACGGCGACGAACTCTCCTACGAGTGGACAGTCGGCGAAAACGATAGCGCCCCGATTCTCGAACACATCTCGCTGACAAATTCGGGGAGCGTCACCCCCACGCTCACCGTCTCACCACTGTCTCTCGCCGAGAACCGAACGATTACGGTGCAACTCACCGTCACCGAATCCTCGACCGAAGAGCGACTCAGCGACACGGACACGGTGAACATCACGCTGCTCGCGAACAACGAACAGCCGACGGCGCGACTCGACGCCGATTGTACGGGACTCACCTGTGCGTTCGACGCGAGTGCGTCTTCAGACGGCGACCTCGGTCTCGGGGTCGGACAGTCCGATTCGCTCAGCTACGAGTGGGACTTCGGCGACGGAACGACACAGACGACGGACTCGCCGACTGTCACCCACACCTACGGTGAGAGCGACGAATACGACGTGAGCGTCACCGTCTCTGACGGCAGTGCGTCGGACACAGTGACGAAAACGGTCCGAGCGGGGACGCTCCGATACGTCACGGGGACCGGCGTCGCGACGTGCGGCCAGACGAACGACCGTAACAGGGGCCACGGGAACGACTGCGACGGGTACGACGAGGATAACCCAGGTGCAAGCAACGGTGCCCAAGGTCGACCCAACGAAGAGGCAGACCACATTCGGTTCGATATCCGAAACGACGCCGAAGACGAGGTTCGAATCACCGGCGTGAGTATCGTCGATACCAGTGCGGGCAACGTGTACGTCGAAGAGGACTGGTGGCCGTTCGACGACCAGTCGGGCGAAACCGTGGCAGCCCTCGCCGGGAGTCTCTCGGGAGACTGGACTCGCCTGACTGGTGTATTCGAGTTCCTCTACGACGCTGAGACGCGCGACCGACTCGACGCAGACTCACGGTTGGTTCCAACTGTGGACCCCGTCTCCTCGGCCGTCTCTGACCGCACGCTCGACCCGGACGAGGAAGCCACGGTCACACTTGGCCCGCTATACAGAGACGCGAACGGGAACCGTGAAATCGACCTCTCCGACGAAGATGTGACCGTCCGAGTCACGTACGAGTACGTCGAGGCTGACGGCACGACGAGCGACGAAACGCAGTTCACCTTCACCGACGGCGAAGACGATTCGGACAACGAACCAACCATCCGCGGACTCCGTCTCGAAGACCAGAGTCAGTATTCGAACGCCGAGTACGACATCTCCTACGACGTCTCGAACGCCGACCCCAACGGCTGGGTCGAGGTTGCTGTCGACAACCGAGACAACACGTGGTCTGATAGCCTCCTGTGGACTTCCGGTACCCGAGGAACGGCGTGGTATTTCCACGGCGGGACCATGGGCGACACGTACGAAATCACGGTGCGCGCGTACCGCGCCGACGGGACGCTTCTCACCGAAGAGTCCATCGTCGACGTTGCGGACGGCACCGACCCGTCGCAGAAGGGGACGCTCACCAAACCGACCAGTCCGACGATAGAGAGCGTCTCGGTCAAAGACAAGACCAAGCGAAACACCGGTGACTATCAGGTCAAGGTCAAAGTCGACGACGACCACGACGAGTTCTCTCGCACCGAAGTCGTCTTCCAGAACAACGACCACTCGTGGGCGACTCGAACCGAGTCGAGTACGCAGAAGAACGCCGTGTTACGATACCGACGGGGCGGCGTCGAGGACGATTCGTACGACATCGTCGTCCGCGTCGTCGATAACGACGGTATCGTCGTCGACGAGCAGGTCGTGGCCGACACGGCCGACGGGACCGACCCGTAATTTCGACGTTCGACGTAACTCCTCATCGACAAAATCTTATCCCCCGGATTTGTATCACCGACCATGACTTCCGTCGGCATCGACGCCATCGAGATTTGGACGGGGAAACTCGTTTTAGACCTTCCTAACACCTTCGCGCCGGTGAAGGGCGAAGACCCGGAAAAGTACACGAAAGGCCTCGGACTGGAGACGTCGTCGTTCCCCGACGTCTACGAGGATATCGTGACCATGGGTGCGAACGCCGCGAAGAACCTGATGGTTCGAAAGGGCCTCTCCCCCGAAGACATCGGCCGCATCGACGTGGCCACCGAGTCGGCGTTCGACAACTCCAAGCCGGTGTCGACGTACATCGCCGGCTGTCTCGAACAGGTGTTCGAGGGCGACTTCCGCCACGCCAACAAAGGCGAGCGGAAGTTCGCTTGCATCGCCGGGACGCAGAGTCTCGACGACGCGTACAACTGGATTAAGGCCGGTCGCAACCGCGGGCGCGCGGCACTCGTCATCGCTACCGACACCGCCCTCTACGAGCGCGGTGACCCGGGTGAGGCGACGCAGGGTGCCGGTGCGGTCGCGATGCTCATCGACGAGGACCCGGACCTCGTCGAACTCTCGACCGAGCAGGGCTACGGCAGCATGGACGAGACGGACTTCCTGAAGCCCAACCAGCAGTTCCCCTCGGTCGACGGCAAGCGCTCCATGCAGGTGTACCTCGCACGCATGCGCGAGGCGCTCGAAGATTACGAGAGCGTCGCGGGCCGCACGCACCCCGACCTCTTCGAGTACATTCCGTTCCACACGCCCTTCCCGGGCATGGTGCGCAAGGCCGCACTCCTCGGGTTCCGTCACATGACCCGCGACACCGACATCGAGGACGACCTCGAATCGGAAATCGGTCGCCAGCCGCGCGAGGCTGACTTCGAGACGTGGGACGACTACGAGGAGGCCATCCGCGCGTACATGGACAAGCTGAAAACGACCGAGGAGTACCGCGACTGGTACGGTCGCGTCATCGAGCCGACGCTCGACATCTCCAGTCGCGTCGGCAACTGGTACACTGGCTCGGTCCACATCGCCCGCGCGTCGGCGCTGAAAGCCGCCGCCGAAGCGGGCAAGGACATGGTCGGCAAGAAGCTCCTCGTCGGCTCCTACGGCTCCGGCGCACAGGCCGAGATTCACGCCGAGACCGTCCAAGAGACGTGGCTCGACGAAATCGAAGCGCTCAACGTGGACGAGCAACTCGCCGCGCGCAAGGAGATTACCTTCGACGAGTACGAACTCATCCACGACGTACACAACCACGAAAAGGAAGTCGAAGTCGAGGAACTCACCCAGCCCGAAGACGAGTTCGTCTTCACCGGGTGGGGCCGGATGAACGAGCGCCGCTACGAGTACGTCGAGTAGCGGAGACGAAGCGCCCGCTGGCGCTTCGGAAGTACGAATACGTGGAGTAGCGGGGGCCGTCAGAACGACCTGTTTTTCTCGCTTACGACACCCCACGACTCCGCCGGGTCGCCGCCGCGGTCGTCGTAGAACTTGCGACCGATGTAGTCGTCGGTCACGCTTCCGATAATCGTCGTGAACAGTTCGTCGCCCGAGACGTAGGTCTCCGACCCCAGTCGAGCCAGAATCGACTCGATTGTCTCGGAGTCTTCGTGGTCCGGCGCGTCGACGGCGACGTGGCCCGCCTGCTCGACGACGTGGTCGGTGGTGACTGGGTACGTGAACTCCCGTTCGACGAACGAAGCGAGTTCGTGAAGATTCATGAACAACCGTTGTCGGTCGCGACGTTTCGGTGTTTTTTGCCTTCGCGGTGACAGTCAGGAAAGACAGAGAGAGTTGGACTATCCTAACGCGACGGGGAGAGGTCGGTCGAACGACCGAAGAACGCGCAATTCGAGCCGTTACGGGAGTTTCCGAAGCGCTTCGAGCATCTCGTCGAGGTCGCGGTTCGTCACGGCGAGACCGAAGCCGTCGATGGTCGCGAGCGACGGTGCGTGTTCCCAGAGGTCGTCTTCGGTGAGTCCGTGGAGGACGACCGCGTTCGGCGTGGGGGTGACGACTCGCATGGCGACGAGCGGCGACTCACCGCGGGTGACGTCGGTGAAGACGAGCGAGCGACTCGTCGATTGGCCGTAGAGGCGGTAGAACTCCTCGGAGGAGAGGCGCGTAATCGCCTGGATGCTGTTGATGACGGTGTGGCCGCTGATTCGGTCTTCGTCGCCGCTGACGATTTCGGTCGCACCGATGGCGTCGTAGAAGCTGTCCAGCGGAATCGACGTCGGATACTCCCGCAGGTCTTGGACGATGTCGCTTTCGAAGCCGGCCGAGAGGACGCGCGCGTACTGTCGGATGCGACTGCCGCCGCGGGCTTCGTCGATGTCGAGGAGCGCTTCGACCATCCGGCGAATGACGCCGATTCCGGGGCTTTCGCGGCGGCCGCTTTCGTAGTCCGAGACGACCGACGAGGAGACGTCGAGTTGCTCGGCGAGGGCAGTCTGTGAGATGTCGAAGTCCGTGCGCCACTTGCGGAGGGTCGCGCCGGGGTCGTTAGAGAGCGTAATCTCGCCCGCGATTCGGCGGGCGAGGTCGTCGCGAGGTGCTGCGGTCACCGGGCGCACCTCCGTACGACGGGGAGGTCGGACATGCGAGACAGTGCGAGAGTGTCCCGCAAAAGCGTGTCGAAAGGGGACATCGTCGCCTGACGAATCTCTCGGGGAACGCTTCAAGTCTATCGCGTCCCACGAGAGGGTATGCCATCGACACTCGTCCACGTCGCGGTGGGCGGACTCGTCGGGGCGGCGCTGCTCGGTCGCTGGTTCGACTCGCGGAGCATCGCCGTCGTCTTGGTCGCAGCTGCGGTTCCGGACCTCGACTCGTTTACCAGTACCCTTCTCCCCGGCAGTCATCGAGCCCTCCTGCACACACTGTTGCTCCCGCTCGTACTCGGCGCAGTCGTGCTGTACGACACCAGAATACGCGAGAAGTCACAGATTCGAGGTCGGTGGGGATTCCGCGGCGTCGTCGTCGCGTGGGTCGCCATCGCCGCACTCCTCGGTGGCGGCATCTTCCCCGACCTGTTTACCAACGGCGTCAACGCCTTTTACCCCGTCCACGACGCGTTTTACTCGGTGACTGGGAAAGCCGAGTTGTCGAGTACGCGGGGATTCGTCCAGACGTTCTTCGAACTCCAGACCGACTCGGCTCCGCCGACGACGGAGAACTTCCACTACAGCACCGCTGTCGACCCGACGCCGGGAGCCGACCCCGAGAACGTCGAGCGAATCGCCCCACTTGCCTCCTCGGGGCTCGAACTCATGCTGGTTTTACTCGGGGGCGGTGTCGTCGGGGGACGACTTCTCTCGGAGCGATGGCGGCGGTCGTCGGAGTAAGCGCGGCCGGTCTCCGAGAGTTCATAACGGATGCCGACCCACCGCTTTCTATGAGCGACCTACCCGAGGGTGTCGCGGTACGCCCGTACGAACCGACCGACGCCGACGCATTCTGGGAACTCAAACGCGGGTTCGAACTCGGAATCGGCGAGGGGACCGGCGGCGACGACAAACTCGACACGTACGAGGCGAAACTCACCGACGACTACCGCGAGCGATACCTCTCGTGGGTGGCGCGCTGTACGACCGACGACCCTGGATGTGTCGTCGTCGCCGAGGCAGAGAAGGGTGAAGACGACACGGAGCCGTCTCTCGCTGGCTACGCCTTCGCACTCCCCGAGGAGATGACGTTCATCTGGGACGCGGCGGTGCTCAACGAGATATTCCTCGCGCCCGAGTTCCGCGGGACGGGTGTCGCCGACGCGCTCATGCAGGCCGTCCTCGACCACGCGCGCTCGCAGGACCTCCCGTTAGACCGGATGGTCCTCGACGTCGACGAGGCGAACGACCGGGCGCGGGCCTTCTACGACCGCTACGGGTTCGACCACTGGGGCGAACTCGTGGCACGCGACCTCTGAGGCGGTCTGCAAACAGCAGGGAGAATTACCGAATCGCGGAGGCTGCCACACCGCCCACGATGCCGAGGACGGCGGGATAGACGATACCGGCGAGGAGCACCGACGTCACCGGGTCGGGTCGGGCGACAGCGTCGCCGATGGTGATAGCGAACAGCGCGAGTCCGGCGAGCGCGACAGGGAGATAGCCCAGCACGGTCGAGCCACCAGCCATCGCACCCGACTTCGCCGACGATGCGCCGCAGGCGACGGCCGCGACGACGCCTGCCGCGAGGAGTGCCACCGCGGGGATGGCGTACAGCACGGCCGAGAACGCTTCGACGCCCTCGATGAGGTTTGTTGACGATGTCGTTCCGAACAGGCCGGGGAAATTCGTCGTCACACCGTGGGCGTTCATGAACACCCACCCCACGACCTTCCACGTGGAGATGTCCGACCCGAGTGCTTCGAGTACTTGGCTCGCGGTCGAATTCTCGATGGTCGACGAGGTTGCGACGTAGGTGGCGAGGTACCCGAGGAGGGCCGCACCCAGCCCGGCCACCGCACCGATACCGACCGTTTTCGCCGTCGATTGCGCCGAATCGCTGGCTGACCCGGTTGTCACTGACATTGTGTCGGATTCGATTGTGCGTCTCCGGTATATGTCTCGTGGCCGTCGTGTGAGGCGTGTTCGTGAAGCGTGCGACACCGAATCACGCCGCAGCGAGACGGTTCAGTTGTCGGTGTTGGTGTCAGCGTTGGCGGTGGCGTCGTCGTCTGCGGCGGCATCGTCGTCTGCAGCGGTGCCGATTGCGACGCTGGCGTCGGCAGCGCCATCCCAAGCGAACTCGGCGTCGTAGTCGCCGCCGGTCGCATCCAGCCACTCGTCCTGTGAGACGCTGTAGACGAACTGGTCGGCGACGCCGTCTTCGACCGGCAGGCTGTTTCGGTCCCGTCCGTCGCGGCCACCGCCGAGTGCGCCCATGTACTTCTCGATGGCGCGTTGGGACTTTTCGTTCTCGACGGCGTGTTTGACCTCGACGACTTCGAGGTCGAGTACGTCGAACGCCAGTGCGGTGAGGGCGTCGGCGCGTTCGCCCGAGTAGCCCCGCCCCCAGAATTGCGGGCGGAGCCAGAAGCCGAGCGTGCCAACCCGACGGGGCCACTCGGTGTGGATGCCACCGAAGCCAGCGAGTTCGCCTGCCCCATCCTCTCCGTCCCGCGGGTAGACCGCGTACTGGGCGCTCTCGGCGTCGTCCCACTTCGACGCGCAGTCGTCGAGGAAGTCTTTCGAGACCTTCGGTGTCTCGTGGCGCGACCACGGCATGTACGTCGTCACCTCGTCCATCTCCGGTTGCGAACAGGCTTCGTACACGTCGAGCGGGTGGACGTTCTCGGGGCGGGCGGCCACGAGTCGCAGGCGCTCGGTCTCGACGACATCGGGATAGAGGTGGCTCATTGGCGGTCCTCCCAGTGGAACTCGGCATCGTAGTCGCCGCCTGTCGCGTCTTTCCACTGCTCGCGCGTCACCGAATAGGTGTGAACGTCGTGGGGAGTCCCGTCCATATCGACCGACACGTTGCGGAACAGACCGTCGTGCTGCCCGCCGAAGCGGTCGATGTACTTCTCGACGGCCCGAATCGACTGCTCGTTTTCCGGGACGACCTGTACGTAGGCGAGGTCGAGGTCGAGCACGTCGAAGACGGTGGCGAAGAGCGCGGCGGCGCGCTCGCCCGAGTAGCCCCGGCCCCAGAACTTCTTTCGAAGCCACATGCCGAAGACGGCGCGCTGAGTGTCCCACTCGGGGTTGAAGCCAGTCGTGCCAGCAAATTCGCCAGCGCCGTCTTCGCCCCCGCGGGGGAAGATGCCGTAGATAGCGTTTTCGGCCTCGCGGTGGCCCTTCTCGGCCTGCTTCAGGAAGTCGAGTCCCTCCTTGGGAGTCTGGTAAGGGTTCCACGTGACGTACTCGGTCTCTTCTTCGATGGTGTCCGACCGCGACGCCGCGAAGTAGTCGTATGCGTCTACGGGGTCGACAACCTCCCGTGACAAGGCGCGAAGCCTGAGTCGCGGGGTGACAATTTCGTCGGGAAACATGGACCAGAGCGCACTCGGAGGGGAGTAATAAATTTTCTGTGTGTTGACATCCGTGAACACTGGACAGTGTACAGGTATCTACCTTGGGCCGTCGGTCGGTTACTCGTCTCCAACACCCTCGGTGGCCACCCCTGCCGACGTGTGATAATCGCCAAATTCGGGGTGTGTCTCGCGCATCCACACGAAGGCGATGCTACCGGAGAGAAACATCGCAGCGGCGGTCGCGTAGAACGCCATCTGGACCGAGACGAGGTCGGCCGCGAGGCCGATGAGTATTGCACCGAAGCCATAGCCGGCGTCGCGCCACATTCGATACACGCCGAGGCCGGTCGCGCGCCACGTCGGATGGGCCGCGTCGCCGACGACAGTAATGAGATTTGGATACAAGAGTGCCATCCCGAAACCGGTGATGCCGGCGGTAATCGTCCACGGGACGAGTCCCGAGACGAACGTCGTCGCCAGAACGCCGCCGCCAGCGACGAACATCCCCGCGACGACAGGGGGCCGACGCCCGATGTCGTCTGCGAGCTTTCCGGTGTACAACTGGAGGAGGCCCCACACGCCGCCGTAGACGCCGACCACGACGCCGACATCGACGACGGACTGCCCTGCCGAGGTGAGATACAGCGGGTACGCAATCCACACCAGCGCGTCGACGAATTTCTCGACGCTCCCAGCCTGTGCGGCGGCGAACAGCGTCTTGTCACCCCACGTCGCCCGCTTGAGAACCGTCGAAAAGGGGAGGTTTGCACCCGAGTCGGTACCGTCGCCTGGTGTCTCTGCTTCTGCCCCTGCCTCTGTCTCGGCTTCGGCCTTCGCGTACGGAAGTGTCTCCTCGACGAAGAACACCGCAACGAGAAGACCGAGGACGACGACGCCGGCGAGGAAGACGAACGGGGCGGGCCGGAGTCCATACTGTCCGGCGAGGACGCCCGTCACCCACGAGCCGACGGCGACGCCACCGTAGCCGAACGCTTCGTCCAAGCCGACCGCGAACCCGCGGCGTTCGCTCCCGGCGAGGTCGATTTTCGCGTTGACGCTCATACTCCACGCAAGCCCCTGATTGACGCCGAGGAGGACGTTTCCGACCGTGACCCACCACCAACTCGGTGCGAAGATGAGGATGGCGGGAATCGGTAGGGCGACGACCCACCCCGCGACGAGAATCGGTTTTCGACCGTACGTTTCGGCCCACTTCCCGCCGTAGAGGTTGAGAAGCGCCTTGACGAACCCGAAGCTGACGACGAACGACCCGATGACGAGGACCGATTCGACGCCCAGCACGTCTCTTCCGAGGATGGGGACGACGTTCCGCTCCGACCCGATTGTCAACCCCACCGCGAACACCGTCAGTAGTTGCAGTGCGAACTGCCGCCAGTTCTGACGAATCCCCTGCGTGTACCCTGTCATCTCCGTGTACGTCGTCGGGGATGGCCCCATTAATAGTGTGCGGTTTTCACTATATTATGAATAGGAGAGGAGAAGATGAGAGGCACCCGGCTGGCAGTGGCGTCGCGTCCGCTGGTCTCTCAGTCTCGTGTTTCGTCGGCTGTTTACTGGGGTGACGTCTCGAAAGTGGGTTCTTAGAGGTCTTTCCCACCGTTGACGTCGATGACTTCGCCCGTGATGAACGACGAGCGGTCGCTCGCGAGGAACGCGACGACCTCGGCGACTTCTTCGACGGTGCCAAGTCGGCCGAGTGGCGTGTCCTCCCGGATACGGTCTTTTATTTTCTCGGGAAGTTCCTCGACCATCTGCGTCGAGATGAACCCCGGTGCGACGCAGTTAGCAGTCGTGCCTTCACGAGCGAGTTCGAGCGCGAGCGTCCGGGTGAAGCCGAAGATTCCGGCCTTCGCAGTCGCGTAGTTCGCCTGCCCGAAGTTGCCTCCCTTGCCCACGATACTGGAGATGTTGATGAGGCGGCCCTCTTCGGCGGCGACCAAATCGTCGTAGAACGTCTGCGTGCAGTGGAACGTCCCGTCGAGGTGCACGTCGAGAACGACGTCCCAGTCTTCGTGGGACATCTCCTTGAACAGGATGTCCTGATTGATACCCGCATTGTTCACCAGCACGTCGACCGGTCCAAAGGTCTCGTGGACCTCTGCGCGCATCTGCTCGACTTGGTCGACGTCGGTCACGTCAGCCTGCACCGCGATAGCCGACCCACCTGACGACTCGATTGCGTCGACGACCGCCTCGGCCTCTTCCGGAGAGGACCGGTAGTTGACTACGACCTCACAGCCTTCGTTCCCGAACCGCTCTGCGATTCCGCGACCGATTCCACGCGACGACCCCGTGACCACGCACGTTTTCTTCCGCATAGTACCGTACATACAGTCCGAGTCATAAAGTAATCTAGCGGTGACACTATCGGCGACCGTTCTCGGCCGTTTACTCCGACGTCGGTGGCCGTCGAACAGCGCTCCGCAACCACTAAACGCGCCTCGGTCCTTCCTCCGGTAATGGTAGATTGGACGGAGAAGTACCGCCCATCGACGCTCTCGGAGGTGCGCGGGAACAACAAGGCCCGGGACGCACTCGCCGAGTGGGGCAAATCGTGGGATGACCACCGAGAGGCGGCCATCGTCCACGGCAGTCCGGGTATCGGGAAGACCTCCGCCGCCCACGCGCTCGCGGCCGACCTGGGGTGGGAGACAGTCGAGTTGAACGCCTCGGACCAGCGGACCGCCGACGTCATCGAGCGCTTCGCCGGTCGCGCCGCGAAGAACGCCACGCTCGCCGGGTCGTCGTCGGGCACGTCCACTCGGCAGTTAGTCATCCTCGACGAGGCGGACAACATCCACGGCAACTACGACCGCGGCGGTGCCAGCGCCATCACGAAACTCGTCAAGTCGTCGAGCCAGCCTATCGTTCTCATCGCCAACGAGTTCTACGACATGAGTCGCGGCCTGCGGAACGCCTGCCGCGAAATCGAGTTCCGAGACGTGTCGGCGCGCTCTATCGTCCCCGTCCTCCGCGACATCTGTCGAAAAGAGGGCGTCGAGTTCGAGTCGGCGGCCCTCGAACGCATCGCGGACATGAACAGCGGCGACCTCCGCTCGGCGGTCAACGACCTCCAGGCAATCGCCGAAGGCCGCGACCAAATCACCGAAGAGAACGTCGTGATGGGCGACCGGGACCGCTCGGTGGGGCTCTTCGAATTCCTCGACGCCGTCCTCAAAGAAAAGCCCGCACAGGAGGCGCTGTACACCGCCTACGACGTGGACGAGACGCCGGACGACCTCACGAAGTGGATAGAGGACAAGGTGTCTCTCGTCTACGAACCGGACGAACTCGCGCGGGCGTACGAGTTCCTCGCCAACGCGGACCGCTGGCTGGGTCGCGTCCGCGCCACGCAGAACTACTCCTATTGGCGCTATGCGACCGACAACCTCGCCGCTGGCGTCGCCGCCTCCCGAGACCGCACCCGCGGTGGATGGACCCGATACGGTGGCGCACCGTATCGCTCGACGCGAGACAAGACGCGCGACACCGTCGTGCGGAAGATTGCCGAACACGGGGGGTTCAGCATGGCCACCGCACGGCGTGAAGTGCTGCCGTTCCTCTCGGCTATCACGCACCACTGCAAACCGCGTGAGTTGACCGTGGCGATGACGGCGTACTACGACTTCGACACCTCGCACGTCTCGTTCGTCACCGGAAGCGGCGAGACGACGAACAAGGTCCAGTCCATCGTCGAAGACGCCGAGGAACTGCGCGAGGAATTAGTCGAAGAACACGCCGGCGGTGCCTTCGCCGGGATGGACGACCTCGAAACCGGCGGTCCGGGTGACGGCGAACGAGTCGATGGCGACACCGACACCGGCTCCGACGACGTCCTCGATAGGGACGCCGACGAGACTGCCGAGACGGACGACGCGTCTGCGACGGACGACGGACAGGCCGGGCTGTCCGACTTCTTCTGAGTTCGAGCGGCGTCAGCTATCGATAGCTGGTCACTCTCCGACGTGGGGCGTCTCCCACCGAGTCAACGCCCGAAAGAGCCGGAGGACGACGAGATAACAGAGTGCCAACCCGGCGACGACGCGGCCCGAAACGACCCAGAAGGTAATCACACCGAGCGATTTCACGACTCCGACCAGCGCGATGGTTGGCTTACGACCGAGATAGCCTGCTAGCGTGGTCTTGTTCGACTTCGAATCACCGTCGATATCTTGGATGTTCCGCGATTCGACGCCGGCGAACGCAATCAAAAACCAGCCGACGAAGACGCCGCCGAGTTCCCATCCAATCGTGACGGTCGTCGAAACCAGCAGTGAGAAGACGACGACGAACGCCCACGTCGCCCCGACAGCCAGCGAGTCGAACGTCGGGTGTTGCTTGAGGTGACCGTAGACGAGCAAGACGAGCAGCGGAAGGTGCCCGAGAGCGAGGTACTCGACGCCGAGGTCCGGGCGTTCGAGAACGAGCATCACCAAGAGGGCGACGTATCCGAGCAAAGCGAGCAGTTCCGTCACGAGGAGGGCAAACTGATGCCGTCGCACCAATTCGGTTCGGTACGGTTGGTTCACCTCGTCTTCTGGAGCGACTCGCCGTCTGTCTTCGACGTAGATGAAATAGAACAACAACGGGGGAAGAACCAACCCGACGCCGACGGACGAAAGCGGAATCGAGAGTGCCGTCGCAGAGATTGCGACCATCAGCGACGACGCCAGACACAACCAGATATTCAGTTTTAAAAACAGAAACCGTATTTCGTGGAGGGACATGTGAATTAGTCAGTAGTTGGTTGTTACGCTTGTTGCCAGTGCTGTCGGCCAAATCGGGTCAGTTCTTCGGTTACAGTCGTCATTCTGATGGTGTTACTGGGCTGCGACGCTTTCGGCCTCTGACGTCGTTTGGTTCTGTGGCAGGCGTGGAAGGGTGATTTCGATTTTGGTACCCGAATCGGTCACTTCCGTCGTCAGTTCTCCGTTCGACCGGGCGACGATCCAGTGGACTAACCACAGGCCGATTCCGGAGCCGTGTTGCAGGTCGGTCTCTTCTTGCGCCTTCAGCACGCTGACTTCGACCGAGGGGAGTCCTGGGCCGTTGTCTTCGACGACGAGGGTCACACTCGTGTCGGTCAGCTCGGTGGAGACGACGATGTCAGCCGGTTCTGAGCCGTGGTGGTGTGTAAGGGCGTTGTCGATGAGTTCCAATACGGCGAGGTCGAATCGTGGGTGGACCTCGACTTCCACGTCGTCGATGTCGAACGAGACGGTTGCGGGGGGTGTGACCTGATATTCTTCTCGGGCTTTCTCGATGTCTTCTCTGAGTGACCGCTGGACCGTCTCGTCGTACGAAAACACCGACTCGATTTTCCCCGCCTTCTCGGCTTGCTTGACGATTTTCGTCGACCGGTCGTTGATTCTCTCCGCCCACTCGGCGACGTCTCCGCTGGACGCGTCTTCGATGATTTGTGCGTACCCAGAGATGACGTTGAGGTCGTTGCGGATGTTGTGCCGGAAGACGCGAGAGAGAATCTGTTTGAGGAGGTCCAACTCGTTTTCGCGTTTCTTGAGCGCAGTGATGTCGCTCAATACCATTATTTCACCTTCGAGGCCCCTCCCGTACGCAATCGTAGAGGTCTGGACCGAGAAGAACCGTGTCTCGTCGTTACGCCGGAATTCGAGGGTCTCAGCCGCCCCTTCAGTCGAGGTCACGTGCTCAGAGAGGACGACGTCGATTTGTTGTCCGATGATTCCGGCCCCGAACAACTGTCCGGCCGCGTCGTTCACGTCGACGACATTCCCCTCGGGATTGATGACAAATATCGCATCAGAGACCTCCTGGAACGTCTGTTCTCGGGCCACGGGGACGAACTTCATGAATCCGTTTTTGCTGATGGAGAATGCGAAAAACACGCCGGAAAACGAGTAGACCACGGAAGTCAGGTCGAAGTACACCGGCACCAACTCCGCGACCTTGACCACCGTCGAGAGAACGAGCATCGAGAAGATGACCAAGAGATAGAGCGTCTGCCGGCGATGGGTGCCATTCGTCCGGAGCGCCTCGCCGACGAACATCCCCGCGGCTAAGAACACCAGCAAGTATCCGTATATCTTCGTGACGAAGATTTTGAGCGGCCCGCCCAAATCAGGGGCATGTAAGTAGCCGTTTGGTCCGACGTGGTATTCGGGTGTGTACACTAAGTTGTCGGGGTTGAACCACGACAAGACGAACAACACGAGTATCGGGAGGAACGAAGCGACGGCGACCCGTCGTGAAACGTTGTGCTTGAAGACGAATTCGTAGGCGAGCAAGAACATCGTGACCGCTGCGGTCGGTATCATCACCCAGAAGAAGTTCGCGAGGGCGAGCGTGAGACCGGGGTCGGAGACGAGCGTAAACGTCGCAAAGAGGAACGCCCACGCACCACCGGTCGCCATCGACAGGATGAACCATATCACACCGGGCTTGCGTCGGTCTCCCCAGAGGACGTAACTGTTAGCTATCGATGGAATCACTCCAAGATACATTAAAGCGATAGCAATTTCGGGAGTGAGCCAACTTTCCATTCGCACGTGTGCAATTCTGGAGGGTACTATTCAATTGTTCGCCTACCTGATGGTCAATTATTCTATCTATTGACAATAGACACGAGAGGGGTATATAAAAACCCGATAAAAATGAGATATAAAGAAGGGAACACAGGAGACGGTATATGTCTATACGAGATACTACCGGTATGTCTGATTATTGGTGTATTAATCGGGTTCGTCGAAATCTGCTGACGAGTCGACGTTCACAGCTGTGATTGAAATTCGACTATTTTGGGACTGCCAGCGCGACAGGCTGGACAACCTCTGCTGTCGGTCTCGATAAAAACAGTCTCGGTCAGTTCGGTTCCGAAACGGTGTGCCGGTGCGTGGCGTCTCGAGCTCAGGGAATCGGTGCCGACACGGTACGGCCCGACCTGTCGTCGTCACCGGCAAACCCACGCCACACGGTCGCTCCGCAGTCTGGACAGTCGATACGCTGGAGTTGGCCGTCTACTTCGTGTGTGGGCCAGTCACCGAGCGCCGCTGCGCGGCCGCACGTTTGACAGAACAGTATCGCCTTGCGGCGGTCGAAATCGGGGGGGTCGGTACTGAATTCGCAGGGTGTGTCGCTCATGCCGCCACAACCGTGATTTCCGGCAATAAGACTGTTGGGAGGTGTGTTCCCGAGTGGCTCAGAACAGCTTCGAGAGGAACTGCTTCCCGCGGTCGGTCTTGGGGTTCTCGAAGAACTGCTCCGGCGGTGAGTCCTCGACGACGCGACCGTCGGCCATGAGGACGATACGGTCGCCGACTTCCCGAGCGAAGCCCATCTCGTGGGTGACGACGAGCATCGTCATGCCCTCGTCGGCGAGGCCGTGCATGACGTCGAGCACTTCCCCGACGAGTTCGGGGTCGAGTGCGCTCGTGACCTCGTCGAAGAGCATGACACGTGGGTCCATCGCGAGTGCGCGGGCGATGGCGACGCGTTGTTGCTGGCCGCCGGAGAGTTGGTTCGGGTAGGAGTTATCCTGGTCGGCAAGACCGACCCGGTCGAGTAACTCTTCTGCCCGCCGGACGGCGACCTCTTCGTCGAGGTCCTTTACCTTCTTCGGGGCGAGCGTCACGTTCTCCAGCGCCGTCTTGTGCGGGAAGAGATTGAAGCTCTGGAACACCATCCCGATGCGCTGCCGAAGGTGGTTGATGTCCGCGTCAGGGTCGGATATCGAGGTACCGTCGAGTCGAATCTCTCCGTCCTGAATCTCTTCGAGACGGTTCGCACAGCGAAGGAGCGTCGATTTCCCCGAGCCAGATGGCCCGATGATGACGCACACTTCGCCCTCTTCGACTTCGAGGTCGACGTCTTTGAGGACGTGCGTCTCGCCGAAGTATTTGTCAACCTTGTCGAATTCGAGGAGACTCATCGGCGGTCACCTCCCCAGTCCGCGCGGTTTTCGAGGTGGCTGACGATTTTGCCAAGTGGAATCGTAATCATGAGGTACGCGATAGCGACGAGAATAATCGGTGTCCACGGGTCGAACGTGGCCGAGTTGACGTTGCGGAACGCACTGATGAGTTCGGGGACGGCGATGACTGTCAGGAGTGAGGTGTCCTTCACGAGGATGACTTGGTCGTTGCCGATTGCAGCAAGCGCGTTGCGCCACGCCTGCGGGAGGACGACCTCACGCATCGCCTGCACGTAGGACATCCCGAGCGAGCGTGCTGCTTCCATCTGCCCCTCGGGGACGGCACTGATACCACCGCGGACTGCCTCACCGACGTACGCGGCGTGGTTGAGCGTCAGGCCGATGATGGCGGCCGGAATCGCCCAGTTTCGGAGAGGGAACTGACCTGGTGGCCAGAATGCCGGAATCCCGTAGAATATAACGAGCAACTGGAACAAAAGCGGCGTACCCCGGAAGAACCCGACGTACCCAGTCGCGACGGTGTTTGTGATCTTAGTTTTTGAAACGCGACCCAGACCGACGATGACGCCTGCGGTGACGGACAACAGACTCCCGACGAGGACGATACCGAGCACCCGCAGGAACGCATCGACGAATTGCGGGTAGATAATCTCCACGAAGAGTTCGGAATCGACCTGTGTGAAGATAATCGCCCCGATGAACAGACCGACAACCAGCGTGAACACTGACGCAACTGCTGCACCTACGAACTTGAGCGTCTTGTCGTTCAGAAACTGCTCTTGGAACTCGTCGTCCGTGCTCCGCCCCTCAGAGTATGATTCTGCCATTGATAATGATTCTCACAGTGTTGGTATAAAAACGCGGTGCGCGAGTTAGCCCGAGAAGTACCTCGAGTAAATCTCGTCGTACGTCCCGTTTTCTTTGATGGTCGCGATAGCCCCGTTGACTTCCTCACGGAGTTCGTCGTCGTCCTTACGGAACCCGATACCGTACTCTTCGACGGTGAGCGTCAGGTACGGCGGTGCGTCTTTGCCCTGCTCTTCGGCAGCGCCGGTTCCTTCGAGGAATTTGGCGATATCACTCTGGTTGACGAACTCCGCGTTGACGGTGTTGTCGTTGACGACTGCGTCGACCTGGTTGTTTCTGAGTGCGTCGAACGCACCGGTAATCTGGTCGTAGCGCTGAATGGTCAGGTCGCCGCCGAACTCTTCTTTGAGCCCGTCAGCGGCTGATGCACCGGTCGTCCCCTTCTGGACACCAACCGTTGTCCCTTTGAGGTCTTCTTTCGCTGCGATGTCGCTGTCGTTCAGGATGACGACCGTCTGGTAGGCCGTGAAGTACGGGTCGGAGAAGTCAATCTCCTCTGCGCGGTCTTCGGTGATGGTCATCGCGGACATGATGACGCGGAAGTTCCCGTTGTTCAGCCCTTGGATGATGCCGTCGAAACTCGTCTCTTGGAACTCGTGCTCATAACCGAGTTCATCAGTGAAGACGGCCTGTGCGATGTCAACGTCGAATCCGACGAGTTCGTCCTCAGGCGTCCTGTACTCGAACGGGCGGTACGGGATGTCCGACCCGATAGTAATCGTATTACCGCCACCACCGCCGCCGAGACAGCCGGCCATCGTGAACGTGGCTGCAGCCCCTGCGGCACCCTTCAGATAGGTACGACGTTGCATAACAAGGCACAGGTAGCACATCCGCCTATAACACTTCTTCGGTCCGTCTCCCGATTCACGTTTGTTTTGGTGAAATTTGCCAGAAAAACGGTAGAATGAATAAGAAATCAGCATATCATAGGAAATCTAACAATCTAAGTTAAGAATGTTGGTCAATGATACAACATAGCAAGGATATTTCGATTCGCAAAACTATACTCGTCGTGAAAATCAGGGCGGGAAGCTAGTCTGCGTCGTTGGTGACAGCGGCCCGAGGTGCGGGGAGGCCACCACGGACAACGGAGAACGCAGCTACGACGAGGACGAGCGCGACGACCGTTCCACCGAGGTGCGCGAGTTGGAGCGTCGGCCCGTACACCTGCCGACCGACGATGAGGAGCGCGACGACAATCACGCTCGCGGGCGCGACAAGTAGCCGTAGTTTGCCGTATGCATCCTTCTGCGCGCCGTGCGCTGCAGAGGCCCAGAGGGTTGCACAGATGAGTGCGGCGTAGGTGGCGAGGCCGACGACGTAGTAGGTTGCCTGCGTCGTCGGGCCGAAGGCGACGAAGCTGTGCGGTGTGAGGACGAGCATGATCGGCATCCCGAGGAGTGCCAGTCGGACTGCGTCAGCGGTGCGTCCGATACCGCGGTCGGCGAGCCCCCACGCAGCGGCGGCGACGACGGCAGTGAAGATGGACGTCGCGACGACGTAGTGGGCGGTCAGGATGACCCACTCGTACTCGGTGACGGTGAGCGCGCCGAGGACGATTTGGAACGGGAGGATGACCGTCGCGACGACGAGCGCGTAGCGAACGCGGGCGGCGACGCCCTCGCGCCACGCTTTCACCGTCGTGCCGAGGATGACGAAGCCGGTGAGCATCGCGACGAGGCGGTGGAACCACTCGATGAAGCTGCCCCAGTTGGCCGGAAAGAGACCGAGAAAGCCGTCACAGAACGGCCAGCGGCCGGCACAGGTGAGTCCAGCGCCCGACGCGGCGGTGTAGACGCCGAGGACCATCAGAACGCCGGTCATCACGGCACCACCGGCGAGGAGGCGACGAAGCCGAGGTGTCATACGCGGGGGTCAGGCCCGCGTAAACTTATATCTCGCAGGTATGGTCGTCGAAGACCGCGTCTCCTGTAAGTCGTCTCGGTCCGACACCGACCACGAGCCGTCCCATTCAAGTCGATTCGGTTGGACGCCCGAGATATGAACGAGCGACTCGCATCACGGGCCGAGCGTCTCGACGCGTACCTCGCCGAGCAGGACGCCGAGGCGGTCTGGTTCGCCCGCCCGAACTCCTTTGCGTGGCTCCTCGGTGGCGACAACGTCGTCGACCGCGACTCCGATATTGGGGTCGCGGCCGCCGGATACGACGGCGACGAGTTCCACGTCGTGACCGACAACATCGAAGCGACTCGGTTACTTCACGAAGAAGTTCCCCACGAAGACGTGCAAATCCATCAGTACCAATGGTACGAGGGTTCTCTCGCGTCCGCCGTCGCGACTGTGTCGCCGACGCCCGCAGCGGCTGACTTCGACGTCCCAGGCTTCAGTGAGGTCGATGCCGGAACCCTTCGACAGCCACTCAGCGAAGACGATATCGAGTCCTACCGCGCCCTCAGCCGCGACGTGGCCGACGCCGTCGAGCGCGTCTGTCGCGAACTCCATCCCGACGACACCGAACACGAAGTCGCGTCCGGCCTGCGTGTGACGCTCCACGCGATGGGTATCGAGACGCCAGTGGCCCTCGTGGGTGGCGCGCGCCGGGCGCAGAAATACCGGCACTACACGCCGACTAAAGAGCGACTCGGCGACTACGCGTTGGTGTCGGTGACGGCCCAGCGAGACGGGCTTTACGCGAGTTGCACGAGAACTGTCGCATTCGACGCCCCCGAGTGGCTCGAAGAACGCCACGAGAAGACGACGCGCGTCGAAGTGAACGCGCTCGGGGCGACACAGCGCGTCGCCGCCGAGGGAGGGACCGCTGCCGACGTGTTCGATACCATCCGCGACACCTACGACGAGGTCGGCGCGCCCGACGAGTGGCTGAACCACCATCAGGGCGGCGCTGCCGGGTTCGCCGGACGTGAGTGGTTCGCGCGCCCCGACGCCGACGACGAGGTTCGCGTCCCGATGGGCTACGCGTACAACCCGACTATCGAGGGCGCAAAGAGCGAAGACACGGTGCTCGTCACCGAGGACGACGCCGAAGTGCTGACGACGACCGATTCGTGGCCGACTCGAACCGTCACCGACGAGACTGGCACCTTCGAACTCGAACGCCACGAAATTCTTCACATCGATTCGGAGTAATTTTTGTTCGCGCCCGGCGTCGAAGCGTCGCGTTCATCGAACTTCCGTCTGGCGACGATTCGACAGCCGTCGAACTCAATATTCGACGCCCTTGGATAGTTTTTTGCCTCCGGACTGAGGACCACTGAGTCATGGGACTGGACGACGACTCACGGGAATACCACCGACGGGACCCGCCCGGAAAGATAGAGATTGCGACGACAAAACCGACGAACACGCAGCGTGACCTCTCGCTCGCGTACTCGCCGGGTGTCGCGGCACCGTGTCGCGATATCGACGAAGACGAAGACGCCGCATACGAGTACACCGCGAAGGGGAACCTCGTGGGCGTCGTCTCCAACGGGACGGCCGTCCTCGGCCTCGGTGACATCGGCGCGTCGGCGTCCAAGCCCGTCATGGAGGGCAAAGGCGTCCTGTTCAAACGCTTCGCCGACATCGACGTGTTCGACGTCGAACTCGACATCACCGACGTCGACGACTTCGTCGCGGCGACGAAGGCCATGGAACCGACGTTCGGCGGCATCAACCTCGAAGACATCAAAGCGCCGGAGTGCTTCGAAATCGAGCAACAACTCCGCGAGTCGATGGACATCCCGGTCTTCCACGACGACCAGCACGGGACGGCCATCATCTCCGGTGCGGCGCTGTTGAACGCTGCGGACGTCGTCGACAAGGAACTCGACGAACTCGATATCGTCTTCTCCGGTGCCGGTGCGTCGGCTCTCGCCACTGCTCGGTTCTACGTCTCTCTCGGCGCGAAGAAAGAGAACATCACGATGTGCGACTCCTCGGGTATCATCACGGAGGCGCGCGTCGAGGCGGGCGACGTCAACAAGTACAAAGCCGAGTTCGCTCAGCCAGTCGAAGAAGGCGACCTCGCGGACGCGATGCGGGGCGCAGACGTGTTCGCCGGTCTCTCGGTCGGCGGCATCGTCTCGCAGGAGATGGTTCGGTCGATGGCGAACGACCCCATCATCTTCGCGATGGCGAATCCGGACCCCGAAATCACCTACGAGGACGCCAAGAACGCCCGCGACGACATGGTCATCATGGCGACGGGGCGCTCCGACTATCCGAATCAGGTGAACAACGTCCTCGGATTCCCCTTCATCTTCCGCGGCGCGCTCGACGTGCGCGCCACCGAAATCAACGAGGAGATGAAGCGCGCGGCCGCCGAAGCGCTCGCCGAACTCGCTCGGCAGGACGTTCCCGACGCGGTCGTTAAGGCCTACGGCGACCACCCGCTTCAGTTCGGTCCCGACTACCTCATCCCGAAGCCACTCGACCCGCGCGTCCTGTTCGAAGTCGCGCCCGCGGTGGCACAGGCGGCGGTGAACTCCGGCGCGGCCCGCAAGCGCCTCGACCTCAACGAGTACCGCGAGCGCCTCGAAGCCCGCCTCGGGAAGTCCCGCGAGATGATGCGCGTCGTCCTCAACAAGGCGAAGTCCGACCCCAAGCGCGTCGCTCTCGCCGAGGGGACCAACGAGAAAATCATCCGCGCGGCCTACCAGATGCAGGAGGAAGGCATCGCACAGCCCATCCTCATCGGGAACACCAAGCGAATTCTTCGGAAGGCGGAGGAACTCGGCCTCGACTTCGACCCCACAATCGCCAACCCACGTGACGGCGAGTGGGACCACTACGCCGACCGCCTCTACGAACTTCGCAAGCGCAAGGGACTCACGAAGTCCGAGGCGAGCGAACTCGTCCGCCGCGACTCCAACTACTTCGCCAGCGTGATGGTCGAGACGGGCGACGCCGACGCGATGCTGACGGGCCTCACCCACCACTACCCCGGTGGCCTTCGCCCGCCGCTGCAGGTTGTCGGCACGGCCGAAGACGCCGACTACGCGGCCGGTGTCTACATGATGACGTTCAAGAACCGCGTCGTCTTCTGCGCCGACGCGACGGTCAACCTCGACCCCGACGAGGAAGTTCTCGCGGAGATTACGAAGCACACGGCGGAACTCGCCCGGCGGTTCAACGTCGAACCCCGAGCAGCCCTGCTGTCGTACTCGAACTTCGGCAGTGTCGACAACGAAGGCACGGCCAAGCCACGGCACGCCGCCCAGATGCTGCAGGACGACCCGGACGTGGACTTCCCGGTCGACGGTGAGATGCAGGCCGACACGGCGCTCGTCGAGGACATCCTCACGGGCACCTACGAGTTCGCAGACCTCGACGAACCCGCGAACCTGCTCATCTTCCCGAACCTCGAAGCAGGGAACATCGGCTACAAACTCCTCCAGCGCCTCGGTGGCGCGGAGGCTATCGGCCCGATGCTCGTCGGTATGGGCAAGCCCGTGCACGTCCTTCAGCGCGGCGACGAAGTGAAGGACATCGTCAATCTGGCTGCGACCGCTGTGGTCGACGCACAGAACGAGTAGTCGCCCCCGAGCGGAGCGAGGGGGATTTTTGGTCCAGATTTTTCAAGGAGTGGTCGCCGGAGGCGACCCGACGCAGAAAAAGGTGGTTGTCGACGCACAGAACGAGTAGTCGCCCCCGAGCGGCGTACCCGTTTTCTAACTTCTATCGAAAATCGACCCACGCGACAGCGACGCCGACGCCAGCGAGCGGCGGGGCCGCATAGAGCGCGAACGTCGTCGGGTCCGGCGGCGAGAAGAACGCGGCGAAGGCGACGATGAAAAGCAGCGCCACGCCACTGGTTCGACCACCGAGTCGGGACCAGAGTGCATTCGCCCGGACTAACCCGACCAAAAGCGGCGGAGTGGCCGCACCGACTCCGACAGCGACGGGAAAGAAGAGTTCGAGTTCGAGCACCGCTTGTCGGGCCGAGAGCGTGAGCCGGTCCGCTCCGGCGAGGATATCGAGGAGCGTCGGCGTGGTGAGCCACGCGAGTCCGGTACTGACGACGAACAAGACCGCGGCGGCGACGAAATGGGGCACAGCAGTTCGAAGGGAGACGCTGGAGTCGCGGCCGGTCAGCGAGACGAGGTGTGCGCCGCCCACGAAGACGCCCACGAGGGCGGCCAGTTCTCCGCGGACGAGGAGGTCCGAAGACGTGCCCAGTACCTGGCGTCCGAGTTCTACAGTTGGCGAGAGGTATCCCGGGTCGGACACGAGCGCGAAGACGACTGCCGATGCGACGAGGCTACTGACGGCGACGTTCAGTGCTCGACATCTGAGCGTCGCGGCAAGCGGGGACAACCCGCGGCCGCGCGGGTCGAACGACTCACCGGTTTCCGTCGCGTCCATGAGCGCCCGTCGTCATACTTCGTTGTCAACTTTGTGCCGAGGGCTTGCTGCCTGTTGCTTCTCTGCGGCCTCCCGTTCGCGGCGGGAGTATCGCCCCTGTACAGCGGGCGCACTCGGGACGCAGATTCATACCCGTCTCTTCCGAGAGTCGTCCTATGGAGGTCACACTGACCACCGCAGCGCTCGTCTTCGGCATCGTCGCGTTCGGTGGCTTCGTCACCGGTGTCAACGGATTCGGATTCGCCGTCGTCGGCACGGCACTGCTCGCAGCGACGATTGGCCCGCAACTGGCGGTCGTCGTGATGATTCTCCCGATACTCGCCGGTAACGTCTCGCTCGTGCGCGAACTCGACCGGTCGAGCCTGCGGTCGTGTGTGCGCCGCTTTTGGCCATACGTCGCTGCGGCGGCGGTCGGAACCGTCGTCGGGATGGTGCTCCTGTCGGCGATTCCGACCGGACCGCTGACTCTCGCGCTCGGCGTGTTCGTCCTCGTCTACGTCGCTATCTCGCAACCGTGGATGTCGATTCCGGGTGAGGGCCGGTTCCGAGCGGTCTGCTTCACTGAGGGGCCAGGCATGAAAGCGGCGCTCGGTCTCGTCTCGGGGGTCGTCTTCGGCGCGAGCAACGTGGGCGTACAGGTCGTCGCGTACCTTCAGAGCCTCCGACTCGACCGCTCGACGTTCGTCGGCGTCGTCGCGCTGATATTCCTCGGTATCTCGACGGTTCGCGTGGCGTTGGCGGCGTGGCTCGGGTTGTTCGGCGGGACCGACCTGTTGGCACTGTCTGCGGTCGCTTCACTGCCAGGATTGGTCGGAGTGGAGGCGGGAAAATGGGTGCGACCGAAGATTCCGCAGTCGTCCCAGCAGGCCGCGACGATGGGCCTGCTCGCGCTCATCGGACTCCGGTTGACGACTCGTGGGATTGGGCTCTGAGAGCGAGGGTGGGCCCTCAGTACGTCCCGCGAGCGCGAGACTGACCCATAGCGGGAGTGCGGGTGAGGGTCACCCGCACCGGGAGTCGAGGGGCGTTCGTTCGGGACTTAGTCGCCTGCCTGCCCTTCGAATCGGGAGGGAGGGAGATAGCTCGCATCCTGCTCCGATTCGAAGCCGAGGGGGTCCGGGAGGACACACCGGTCCGGTTGCTCGTTGACGTGTTTGTACTCGTTCGGTGAGTTTGCCAACGGATGGGCCGGGTTCTCTCTCCCGTCGATACTCGCCGCGCGAACCTCTTCGAAGCCCGCGATGCGGGCTCGAATCCCGCGCCAGTGGTATTCGCTTCCGGCGGGGACGCTGATTGGTTTCGGCGGTTTCCAGTCGGGGTGGTCCGACGCGAGTACGGCGTTGTTCACGTTTGCAGCCAGGTCGTCGAGGTCGACGAGGACGCCAACGCGGGCCCCGGGCGGCGCTCTATGGGCGAGCACGTCGAGTCCGAGGTGAAGTGCGCGATACTCCGAGACGTTGTTGTCCGGAGCCACGTCGGGAAGCGAGAGTCGGGTCACTCGTTCGCCATCGCGGGTTTCGATTACCACACCGAGTCCACCGGAGTTCGGGCGGTACGACCCGTCCGTCGCGACGTAGAAGTGACGCCGATGCGTCCACGGCGGGTGCGCGATGTGAGGCGTGGGCGACTCGTCGAACAAGTCCCTGAGTGTGGGACGGCCGGTCACGGCCATACCGAATCTTCTGCTATGGAGGATAATAAGCGTACCCCGGGTTTGTGTCGGTCTAACTCTATGTTATAACGTGGCAATATATAGAGCAGCTGTACTGGATGGGGCCAAAACAGGCAATGGTTATAAGAACGACGGCGTCATTTTTCCTTCGATGACTGATAACAACCCACACATTGGCAGACGCAAATACCTCACACTGGCTGGTGGCGCGGCAGCTTCTGCCGCAATCGCTGGGTGCGCCGGCGGTGGCGGCGAAGAAACGACGACCACCACGGAAGACGACGGGGAGACGACAACCACGGAAGGCGGCGACGAGACGACCGCCACGCCGCAGGAGTCGTTCGACGTGACGATTACGCAGGGCCAGATGCCGTCGGGTCTCGACCCGCACGACCACCGTGAGACGCCGACGACTATCGTCATGCTACACGCCTACGAGGGCGTGCTCACCCGTGATGCGGCCGGTGCGATGCAAGAAGCGCTCGCGACGAACTACGAGCGCATCGATGGCGAGAACGCGGTCCGGTTCGACCTCCGGGAGGGCGTTACGTTCCACAACGGCGACGAACTCACGCCCGAGGACGTCGCGTACAGTATCAACCGCGTCGTCGACGAGGAAGTCGGCTTCGCGAGCCCGCAGAGTGACCAGCTCGCTGGCGTCACCGGCGCGGAGGCTATCGAGGGCGAGATGGCCGTCAAAGTGAACAACGACGGGCTGAACCCCATCGTGTTCTCCGAGTTCGCGACCTATCTCGACGTGATGCAGCAGTCGTGGGTCGAAGAGCGCAGTAAGGCCGAAGTCAGCCAGCAGATGAACGGGACTGGACCGTTCCAACTCAGTTCGTACACCGAAGACGAGGAAGTCGTCCTCACGGCGTACGAAGACTACTGGCAGGACCCCGCTGCCGTCGACACGCTCACCTTCCGCGCCGCCTCGGAAGCGAGTACCCGCGTCAATCAGCTTCTCCAGGGCGAGACGGACGTTATCGTCAACGTCCCGCCGCAGGAAGTCTCGCGTGTCAACAACTCCGAGAACGCTCGGGTTGCCGCCGCACCGTCGACACGCATTATCTACAACGCGATGCGCTTCGACGTGGAACCGTTCACGTCGGTCGAATTCCGGCAGGCGATGAACTACGCAATCGACCTCGAAAGCATCGTCCAGAACGTCCTCGGCGGCTTTGGTGCGCAGACGAGTCAGCCGACGCTCCCCGAGTTCGTCGGCCACAACGCCGACCTCGACCCGTACCCCTACGACCCCGACCAAGCCGAACAACTGGTCGAAGACTCCGGGTTCGCCGGTGCCGAAATCGAGCTTCACACGCCGGTCGGCCGCTACCTGAAGGACCTCGAGATCGCGCAGGCGGTCGCGGGCTACATCGACGAACTGCCGAACGTCACAGCCACGGTTCGCCAGCGCGACTTCGGGTCGCTCGTCGACGAACTCCTCGCCGGGTCCATCGAGGCGCGACCGCCCTGGTTCCTCATCGGTTGGGGTGAAGCGACGTTCGACGGCGGTCTCGTGATGAAGGCGCTGCTCGCCTCGGACGGGACGCTCACCACGTGGCAAAACGAGGAGTTCGACGCACTCCTCGAAGAAGCCGGGACACAGACCGGAGACGCCCGCGACGCCACGCTTCAGGAGGCCAACGCGATGGCGCACGAACAGTGCCCGTGGATATTCCTGAACCAGCAGTTCAGCGTCTACGGCGTCAACGACGCCATCGCCTGGGAAGCCCGCTCCGACGAGCGCATCGACGCCTACGCGATGAGCCTGAAGTAGTCAATGTCGCTGTCGAGGTTCCTCGTCAAGCGCTCGCTGCAAGGGCTGTTCGTCATCTGGGGGGTCATCACCGTGGTCTTCGGACTGCGGTTTATCTCCCCCGGCGACCCGGCGAACGTCCTGTTACCGCCGGACGTCGACCCGGAGGTCAGAGCGGAGGTCATCGCCGAACTCGGGTTGAACGAACCCCTCTACGTCCAGTACTGGGACTTCATCTCGGGCATCCCACTCGGCGACCTCGGCTTCTCGCTCGTGACGCGAACCCCCGTCGCAGCGCGTGTACTGGCAAAGCTGCCAGCTACGCTCGAACTCGCCATCGCGGCGACCATCGTCGCAATCGTCATCGCCATCCCGCTCGGTGTCATCTCGGCGACGCGCCGACACCAGCCCGCCGATTACGGGGCGACGGTGTTCTCGCTTGTCGGCATCAGCACGCCGAACTTCTGGTTGGGCGTGATGCTCATCATCGTCCTCGCGGTGCAGTTCGACCTGTTCCCGACGAGTCAGCGACCTATCGGTGTCGACGGGATTGTGCTGCTCTTCGTGAGCGGGAGTCTCGGCGAGGCCGTCGATGGGCTGACGACGTGGCTGTGGCACATCACGTTGCCCGCAATCACGCTCGGGACGTACTTCACGGCGCTCATCACGCGACTCACCCGCAGTGGGATGCTCGACCAACTCGGGCAAACCTACGTCCGGGCGTCGCGCGCGAAGGGGCTTCCCGAGACGCTCGTGCGGTACAAACACGCACTTCGGAACACACTCATCCCGGTCATCACCGTCATCGGCCTCCAACTCGGCACCCTCATCGGCGGGGCCGTCATCACGGAGGCCGTCTTCGCGTGGCCGGGATTGGGGACGTTGATTATCAACAGCATCAACGCGCGCGATTGGCCGGTCCTTCAGGGCTCGCTCATCGTCGTCGCTGTCGGCTTCGTCCTCGTGAACATCCTCGTTGACGCGCTCTACGCGTACGTCAACCCACAGGTGGCATACGATTGAACCACGTCGTCTATCGATGATATCGGAACGCACACTCAGGAATCTCCGCCGCGAACTCAGGCGGAGCCTTCTCGCGAAGATTGGCATCGCCGTCGTCGTCTTCATCCTCTTGATGGCAGTCTTCGCGCCGTTCATCTCGCCGTATAGCCCGGGCAAACAGAACCTCGACGAAGCGCGTCTCCCCCCACTCGGCTTCAGCACTGCCGAGACAAAGGAGGTGACAAAGATGGAAAACGGGAGCGTCGTCATCGAAGGCGGTGAGGTCGTCACCGAAGAGCGAACCGTCTACACGAACGCGACCGCGGCCCATCCGCTCGGCACCGACGGGAACGGGAGAGACATCCTCTCACGCGTCATCTACGGCGCGCGAACGTCCATTCTCGTCGGTATCTTCGGAACCTCGTTGGCCGCTCTCATCGGCGTCCTCGTCGGGCTGACAGCGGGGTACTACCGCGGCCGCGTCGACGACGTGTTGATGCGGAGCGCCGACATCATGTTGGCGTTCCCGTCGCTCGTCCTCGCTATCGCCCTCGTGGGCGTCTGGGGCCAAGCGCAAGCACCCATCCCCGACCCGTTCGTCGTGACCGGGCTCGCACCCGCGTTCCGGTCGGCGCTCGGGTTCACGACGGGGATGCCGGACACGGTGGTCTTACCGGGGACCGTCATCGTCGTCGTCGCGCTCGTCAACTGGGTGTGGTTCGCCCGCGTCGCGCGCGGCGAAGCGCTCTCGATACGCGAAGAAGAGTACGTGAAGGCCGCGCGCGCACTCGGCGCGAGCGACGGGTGGACCGTGCTTCGGCACGTCCTCCCGAACGCCATCACGCCAATTCTCGTCCTCGCGACGATTCAGGTGGCGGCTATCATCCTGCTCGAATCCGCACTGTCGTTCCTCGGATTCTCCGGGGCCGACGTGTCGTGGGGCTTCGACATCGCGCTCGGTCGCCAGTACCAGTCCACTGCGTGGTGGATTTCGACGATACCGGGGCTTGCAATCGTGATTACCGTCGTCGGTCTCAACCTCGTCGGCGACTGGCTCCGCGACGCGCTCGACCCCGGCATCGAAGGTGAGGGGGGTGTCTGAGATGGCCGACCCCATCCTCAAGATTCGCGACCTCTCGACCAGCTTCTTCACCGAAGAGGGGAAAGTCAACGCCGTCGATTCGGTCACGTTCGACGTCGAAGACGGCGAGATATTCGGCATCGTCGGCGAGTCCGGGTCGGGGAAGTCGGTGACTGCGCTGTCTGTCATCGACCTCATCGACTCACCCGGTCGCGTGACCGGCGGCGAGGTCTGGTACCGAAACGCCGACCTCGCCGAGGAGTTCCGCGGGTCGAGGCCTGAAGCGGTCGACGGCGACTTCGTCGACGTGCGCCGTCTCCCCAAGGGTGTCCGTCGGTCGCTTCGCGGGCCGTCGTTCAGCATGATTTTCCAGGACGCCATGAGCAGTTTCAACCCCTCGATTACCGTCGGCGAGCAAATCGCCGAGGCCGTCGAGGTACAGCGTCGCGCCCGCGCTAACCCGCGGCGCACGCGCTCGCGGACACAAGGCTACGGACTCGGGTCTGCCATCCTCGATACGTTCCTGCCCAACCGAGACTACGTCTCGAACGAGAGCATGGACCGTGCGGTCGAGTTGCTCGACCAAGTGGGGATTCCGGACCCCGAAGACCGAGCCGAGGAGTACCCACACCAGTTCTCTGGCGGGATGCTCCAGCGGGCGATGATTGCACAGGCGCTCGCGGGCGAACCGGACATTCTGGTCGCCGACGAACCGACGACGGCGCTCGACGTGACGATTCAAGCGCAGATTCTCAATCTCCTGCGCGACTTGCAGGAACAGGAGGGCATGAGCATCCTGATGATTACGCACAACCTGGGCGTCATCGCCCGGATGTGCGACCGCGTCGGCGTCATGTACGCCGGCGAAATCGTCGAGCGCGGGCCACTCGGCGACATCTTCGAGAACCCGGTTCACCCGTACACGCAGGGGCTACTGGGGTCGGTACCGGACATCGACGACCCCTCGGACCGCCTCGAACCCATCACGGGCAACGTCCCGAGCCTCCTCGAATCGGAGATGCCCGACGCGTGCTACTTCGCGGACCGCTGCCCGAAAGCGATGACAGACTGCATGACGCGCATCCCAGAGTACGATCTCGACGGCCGCCACAGCGTTCGCTGTGTCCTTGCCGAACGCGAGTACGACGAAGCAGACGCACTGGAACAGGAGGTGATGGCCGATGACTGACCCGCTCTTGTCTGTCCGCGACCTCCAGAAGTACTACTACGAGCAGGACACGTTCGTCGATACCCTGCTCGGCCGAGAGCGACAGAGCGTCAAGGCAGTCGACGGCATCTCCTTCGACATCGAACCGGGCGAGACACTGGGACTCGTCGGCGAGTCCGGATGCGGGAAATCGACGACTGGTGAGACGCTGCTCCGACTCCGTGAGGCGACCGGCGGGGCAGTCGAGTTCGACGGCGAGAACGTCTTCGAGATGGGCTCGGACGAACTCAAAGCGTTCCGAAAGGACGCCCAAATCGTCTTTCAGGACCCGTTTTCGAGTCTCGACCCGCGGATGACTATTGGCGACATCATCGCCGAACCGCTTCGGATACACGATATGCCCACCGACCCGGGCGACAAGTCGAAACGGGAGTGGCGACGCGACAAGGCGAGTGAACTATTAGAGCGCGTCGGCCTTTCGGCGACCCAACTCGACCGCTATCCGCACGAGTTCTCCGGCGGGCAGCGCCAGCGTATCGGCGTCGCTCGCGCGCTGGCGCTCGAACCCGAGTTCATCGTCCTCGACGAGCCAGTGTCCGCACTGGACGTGAGCGTGCAGGCCCAAGTCCTGAACCTCCTCGACGACCTCCAGACGGAACTCGGCCTGACGTACCTGTTTATCGCCCACGACCTCTCTGTCGTCCGGCACATCTGCGACCGCGTCGCCGTGATGTACCTCGGGAACATCGTCGAACTCGGACCGACGGACGAACTGTTCGAATCGCCGAAACATCCCTACACGGAGGCGCTGTTGGAGAGCGTCCCGCGACCGTCGACGCGTGAGCAGGGTCGCCGTGTGGACGCGCTTTCGGGCGACGTTCCGTCGCCGCGGAATCCGCCGTCCGGGTGTCGCTTCCGGACGCGCTGTCCGAAGGTCATCCCGCCGGACGACCTCGACATCGACCAAGAGGCGTACCGGGCCGTGATGGACCTCCGCGACGCGTTGGTCGTCGGCGACGTGAACCCAGACCACATCTGGGAGACGGCCGACCCCGAGCGCGTCGACGAAGAAGCGTTCATCGAAGAAGCCCGTGCTCGACACGTCGACGCCGAACTCAGAGGCGACGTCGCCAGCGTGGTAGACACCGCACTCGGCCACCTCGTCGACGGCGACGTCGAGCAGACACAGACGGTGCTTCGCGAGACGTTCGAAAGTCCCTGTGAGACGCGCCGCCCCGGCGTCGGTGATACGACTCACCCCGCGGCGTGCCACCTCTACGAAGGCTCAGACGAGGTCGAAGTCATCGAGACGACGGCAGACGCGCCCGTCTCAGCCGACGACTGAGCGTTCCGGTGGACGGGTCCCCGTCGATATTCCCGTCCATCTTCCGGCGAAACCACCCCAGAACGAAACGTTCAGGCACTCGCATAGCACATCACCTGTGTGACACGGTACCGCAACCTCGGACTCTTCGTCGTTCTCGCAGCCGTATGGGGCTCTGCGTTCATGGCTATCAAAGCCGGATTGGCGTACTTCCCGCCGGTGCTCTTCGCCGCGCTCCGCTACGACGTGGCCGGCGTCGTGATGCTGGGGTATGCGTTTTATGCGACCGACACACCGCTTCCGCGAGGTCGCGCAGAGTGGACAGAAGTGGCGATTGGAGCCGTCTTCCTCATCGCCGCCTACCACGTGTTGTTGTTCATCGGGCAAAACGACCCCACGGTGACGAGCGCCGCTGCGGCCGTCATCGTGAGTCTCAGCCCGATTCTCACGACCGGGTTCGCGCGCGCACTCCTCCCGAGTGAGCGACTGACTGCACTCGGCATCGTCGGAATGCTGCTCGGCCTCGTCGGCGTCGCCGTGCTGTCGGAACTCGACCCGGCGAACCTCCTTGCGGGTGGCACCGTCGCTAAACTGCTCATCTTCGGGGCGGCGGCCGCGTTCGCCCTCGGCGCAGTCCTCACCCGGCGGGTCGACTCGGACCTCCCCATCGAGACGATGGAAGCGTGGTCGATGCTCGGCGGCGCGCTGTTGATGCACGTCGTCTCACTCGGTCTCGGTGAATCGTTCGCCACCGTCGAGGTCAACTTGCAGTCGATGCTCGCGCTCGGTTACCTCTCGATTGCAGCGAGTGCACTCGGCTTTCTCATCTACTTCGACCTCTTGGAACGGCTCGGCCCCATCGAAATCAACCTCGTCTCCTACGTGGCCCCGCTGTTCGCCGCACTCGCGGGGTGGGCGTTCCTGAGCGAGGTTCCGAACACAGCGACTGCTGGCGGATTCGGACTCATCTTCGTCGGATTCGTGCTGCTGAAACGCGCCGCGATTCGCCGCGAACTCCGGCATCGATTCGGGGACAGCGGCCTCGACGCAGCAGATTAAGCGACCCTACGAGTCGACTCGTTCGACAGACGCGACGTTTCCGACCATCTGCCAGCCGTCGCCGTCGGGGTCCTGTCGGCCGACGATGACTGCGTCGTTGTCTTCGGTCGTCGTAAACCGATAGACCGCGTCGTCGCCTTCGAGGCTTCCTTCGGCCTGAAAATCAGTCTGGAAGAACTCTGCACTGTCGAGGGTGAACGTCCCCTCGATGTCCTCGCCGACGACGAGACGCATCGGCTTCGGATGGATGTTGTACATGCGCTTTGCGACGCGATTGAGGTCGGCCATGCCTCGTCTCTCGTTCCGGTTGAATAAATCGGTGCGGGAATCTCGTCGCGAACGGCGGTATCAGCGTGCTCGAATAGACCGATTAACCCGATACTTGCGCTTACTCTCCAGTATTCGAGACGCTCGTATTTTCTGTGGACGTTTGGATAGATATTCAACCAGTTGCGACTGTACAATAAGTGAGAGTGAATATCCGAATAAAAGAGTTAGCGAACGTTATGAATCGTTAAATCGATTTTGAGAGAGTGATAAAATTTCACATTTATAAGAATATACTGCCTAAACGACCATAAAACGAGCCGAATTCTCGCGCGGAATTATGACCCCTCACGTCGATATACAGACTGTAGGTGAGCCCTCCACTATGTCAAACTCCTCATCGACGGTCCCCCGAGAACGCCTCGCCCAAGTATGGGACGTTCTCGCGAACGTACAGCACAACAACACCGGTGTCAAACTCGTCGCCGCCCCACTCAGATTCGTCGGCTTCTGGACCGCTGTTGCCCTTCCCTTCCTGTACCTGCCCCTCCTCCACGGTGGTCTCGAGTCGAACGAACTCTCGGTGTTCGTCGCGCTCGTCGCCGTAAACGCCGTCGCGCTCGTCGTCGGGCACAACTACGGCCGGTAACGAACGCTCCCGTCCCTCCCCGCTCCGTTTTCGATTGTTGGCTGTCACGCTCGCGAGTGAAACAGCCGTCGAACAGTTCGACAAAAAATCGTGGACCTTTACCACCAGCCTTCCTTCGGTCTTCGTATGTCGCTCGAGACGGTTCCACTGGGACGGACCGGGACGAAGGTATCTGAGATTGCCTTCGGGACGTGGCGGTTCGGTCGCCGTAACGACGCCGACGAGGTCGAAGTCGACGCCGACCAGGCGCACGAACTTCTCGACGCGTACGCCGCGGCCGGCGGGAACTTCATCGACACCGCCGACATGTACGGCGAGGGCGCGAGCGAGACCTACATCGGCGAGTGGCTCTCGACGCGAGACCGCGAAGACTTCGTCATCGCCTCGAAGATTTTCTGGCCGACGAGAGACGACCCGAACGGGCGCGGACTGAGCAGAAAGCACCTCCGACGGCAAATCGACCGCATCCTCGACCGCCTCGGAACCGACTACGTCGACCTCCTGTACATCCACCGCTGGGACGACGACACGCCGGTCGAGGAGTTCATGCGGACGCTCGACCAGTTCGTCCGCGACGGGAAGGTCAACTACCTCGGCACCTCGACGCTCGAACCCAACGCGTGGAAGGTCGTGAAGGCGAACGAACTCGCGGACAAACGCGGCTACGAACCGTTCCGCATCGCTCAACCCCGATACAACGTCGTCAACCGCGAAGTCGAAGGGAACTACCTCGATATGTGTGACGACTACGACATCGGTGTCGTCCCATGGTCGCCGCTTGCCGGTGGGTTCCTGACCGGGAAATACACCCGTGGCGAGTCACCGCCGCCGAATTCCCGGGCCGCGACCGACCAGCGATTCGCCGACTCGTATCTCACGTCGGCGAACTTCGACGTGCTGGACGCGGTCGAGGCCGTCGCCGAGGAAGTCGACGCCACGCCCGCGCAAGTCAGCCTCGCATGGCTCGTCAACCACCCGCAGGTCACGGCACCCATCATCGGTGCCCGGACTGTCAACCAACTTCGGGAGGACCTCGCCGCTGCGACTATCGACCTCTCGTCCGAGCAGTTCACCCGGCTTTCGGCCGCCAAACGAGACCACTCCGTCTGAGGCGAGAACGCCTCGCCAGTCCGTGCTGAACCGTCAGGTGTAGGTGTGGCCGGTGGGTATCCCCGGCCATGACCGACGCTGACGCGTTCGACCCCGAGGCCTACGCGACGTCGCTCCGGGCGAAGCGCCGCGAGAAAGACGAGTTCTTCGACAGCCACCCACAGTCCCCAATTCCGCCCGCAGACCGCGACGACTTCGACGGACTGGATTTCTTCGACCCCGACCCCGAATTTCGCGTGACGGCGACCGTCGAGACACACGCCGACCCCGAACCGGTCGTGATGGACACCTCTGCCGGTCGGGAGGTTCGGTACCTGCGCGTCGCGACGTTCCACTTCGAACTCCGTGACACCGACCTCGAACTCGGAGCGTACCGACAGGAACACGACGATTCCCAGACGCTCTTCGTCCCCTTCCGCGACAAGACGACCGGGCAGCAGACCTACGACGGCGGGCGGTACATGGAACTCACGCCGGACGCCCCGCTCGACGAACTCGACGAGGTCGTGGTCGATTTCAACCTCGCGTACAATCCCTTCTGCGCGTTCACCGACACGTTCGACTGTCCGCTCCCTCCCGAAGAAAACTGGCTCGACGTGGTCGTGCCCGCGGGCGAGAAGAAGTACGAGTCAGCGTAGTTCCTCGCCCAAAAGCGCAAGTTCCATATCGCCCCCTTCCGCAGAGACACGACATGGGACTACTCACCTCGCGCAAAGCGCTCATCGGACTCGTTCTCATGGTCGTCGGTACCCTCGGAATCATCCCGGGTGCGCTCCCCGGTTCCGCACAGACGATGACCTACGCACTCGTCCCCGCCGCGGCCGCACTCACCCTCGGGACGTGGCTCGTCGGGACGTCTGAAGGCGGCCGCCCGGTCTAAACGCGGTTACTCGACGAGGAATCGGCGTTCGAAAAAAGAGTCTTCTCCGCGGTTACGCGTTCGGTCCAGTCCACTTCTGGAGCGTCGCAGACGAGGAGCCGGACTCGGAGTTCCAGACGACGCGGACGGTTTGGTCGGCGAGAGTGGAACTAGGCTCGGGGTAGATGGTCACACCTGACCCTGCCTTCACATCCTCTGGACCATTGTTGAGGAACGTCCACGATACACTGTTCGAGTTCTGGTTGCTCGTGTTTGCTGTGGAATTGATCTCTACACCAGTACTCACACTCAGCCGGTCTGAGTTAATCGCTTCACCGCTCTCGTGGGTGATGTTCAAGTAATCGTTGGAGCTTTGGTTGTATTGGAAACTGAAGCTGGCTTGTGGAGCCGTCTCCGTCTGCTCACCGAGGCCGAGGACGAACGTTCCGATAACTGCGGCGAGGATGACGGTGATAGCCACCATCAGAATCACCCCGATGACGGGCGATACTGCGTCGTCGTCTGTGATGAGTTCGTGGAGTTTCATAGTTCCTGAATGTGTTAACAATTGACTATTCTAGTTGATTTCACCTAAGGCTATCGGGGATATGTGAAATAAAGAATAACAGTCCGCGTAGTAGCTGTGGGTTTAGGCGTCAGGGCCAGACCACTTCTGGAGCGTCGCGGACGAAGAACCGGAGTCTGCGGTCCATACGACGCGGATAGTTTCACTGTTGAGCGTGCCACTATCGGCTTTAATCGTCACCGAGGACCCTGCCTTCACGTCCACTTCCGTGCCCGTATCGAGGTCAGTCCAGCTCAGACTTCCTGCTGCAGAGGGAGTCCCTGTCTGGTTAGTAATATCCGTACTGGCAGTGATATTCAGCCGGTCCGAACTTATCTTCTGACCGCTCTCGTGGGTAATAGTCAGGTTGGTGTTTGCACTCTGGTTGTAATCGAACCCGAAGCTGGCTTGTGGAGCCGTCTCTGTTTGCTCACCGAGGCCGAGAACGAACGTCCCGATGACTGCGGCGAGAATGACGGTAATAGCCACCATCAGGATGACACCGATAACCGGAGAGACTGCGTTGTCGTCTGTAAGGAATTTTTGGAGTTTCATAGGTCGTGACTGTGTGTGTAGATGACTATTCGAATTGCCACACCTAAGGCTATCGGGTAGTTATCACATCTGAAGAAGAACGGATGACTGAAGGTTGGTGCCGATTAGGCGTCCGGTCCAGACCACTTCTGCAGGGTTGCAGACGTGGAGCCGGATTCTGCGGTCCACACGACGCGGAAGGTCGCGCTATTGAAATCGTTGCCGTTGCCCGCGACAGTCACCGAATTGCCAGCGGTGACGTCACCTGAAACATTCATAGCCTCGAACGTCTTCGAAGAGTTAGACTGGCCTACGAGGCCGCCGTTGTCCTCTTCGAAGTTAACCGAGGCAGTCAGATTAACGCTGTCCGCCGGGATTGATTCACCACTGTCGTGAGTGACTGTGAGTGAGTCGTTGTTTCCGTTCTCAGCAAAGTCGAAGCTGAAACTCGCTTGCGGTGCTGTTTCGCTCACCTGGTCACCGAGACCGAGGACGAACGTCCCGATAACGGCTGCGAGGATGACGGTGATAGCCACCATCAGGATGACTCCGATGACTGGGGACACCGCGTCGTCGTCAGCGAGGAGTTCTCTAATATTCATTTATCCGTTGTAGGTCCACTTTTGGAGGGTAGATGAAGTACCACCACTTTCGGACGTCCAGACGATACGGACGGTGTCCCCATCCGAAGGTGCTGGACTAGTCAGCGCGATCGTCGTGGAGTCACCTGCCGAGATTTCGTTGTCAGAGTCGGTCCACGCGCGATCTGTGCTATTGTACAGCGTAACATTCAGATCGGAGTCGGAAATTGACTCACCGCTTTCGTGGGTGATCGTCAAATCGCCCGATCCGCTGTCGTAGTCAAACGCGAAACTCGCCTGTGGTGCCGTCTCCTGCACTTGGTCGCCAAGCCCGAGGACGAACGTCCCGATAACGGCTGCGAGAATCACGGTGATGGCCACCATCAGGATAACCCCGATGACTGGCGAAACTGCGCGGTCTTCTGTGAAGAGGTTCTTAAGCTTCATGTGTTGCGTTGTGTCCCACACCGAGACGGCCTGAGTACACCCCGTTACAGATGTACTAAAGGGGTGGGTTGCACTCCCCCTCTGCCCGGTGGCCGTCCTAGTGTGTCCAACCGATGGTTATCGTGGGGTGACTTAAAACTGGGTGCCAAATTAATGGTATGTTAGGACCGATAAATTCTCTCTTAATATAGGGTTTATATGGGGTTTATTCTCGGAATGGCACCCGAAATCGGCTGTTCAATAGGAACCATTGACACGTTTGGGAGAGTTGCACACGTTTGGAGGAGTCGTCAATCTTTGCTGTACACGTGTGGTCGGGAGGCAAGGGTGACGAACTCCCAGAAGGGGTCGACAGAAAAGTCCCTGCCGAAAAATAGATTTCGGGCACGTATTTTTCGAGGACCTACTTCTTGTTAGCGCGCGCTCGCGTGAGAGAGAACAACTCAGTTGACTACAGTTCAGTCGAATCCGACGAAGGGACGACTCAGAATCAGTTGTCGAAGGAGGCGCGTCCGCTCTACAGTTTGTTTCGTCGAGAACGAAGAAGTCCCCGGCGAACCGGGGACATCGTTCCTACCCAAGGTGGCGTGCGCACGCGTTGAACAGGTACACTTTCTGGCTACATATGTTTTGTGGGGTACATTGGCTCATTCGGGCCTCTACTGCATGATTGTTAACGTTTCAGATTAGGTCAATCACACAAAGTATTTACCGTGAACGCCCAACAGGTCCAACCGTACCCCTGCCCATGGAGACACCTGTGAGTACCCCACCTCGGTCCGGGTTCTGCCCGGTTCGACTCAATCCGAGGATTGACGAAAACGGTGTCCCCGACTGCAACACCCATCAACAACAATGACACGTAACAAACAGATCCGTGCAGTGCTTCTCGCTGCGCTGATGGTCTTCTCGGTTTTCGCCGGGTCCATCGCGTTTACGGGTAGTGCTGCTGCGGAGGCAACCAGTCCCTCCCTCTCTCCGGATACGGTAGAGACTGGTTCTTCCACAACGGTTGACGTAACGATTGACGACGATGACGGCGACTCTGTCGGCCTGCACGCGTGGGTCGACGAGAACGACGACGGCTTCTACAACGCTAGTGAGCCGTCCGTCTCGAACTCCAGTGCTTACACTGGTGGGAACAGTGGCATTACGCTGTCCTCCATCGACGTGAGCAGCCTCGACGCCGGTGACTACGATGTCGCCGTCGCTGAGAACGAGTCGCTCACGGACGGCGTCACGCAGGAGAACTCCAGCACCACGCTGACCATCTCCGAGTCGGACGCCCCTGAGCTCCTCTCCGCGACCCACTTCGCAACGAAGGGTGGCGACAAGGTTCTCGAACTCTCGTTCGACGAGCAGGTTGACATCAGCAGCGCAACGTTCGACCTCTATCAGGACGAAGAACTGGTTGCGGAACTTGACGACAACGACGCAACCCAGAACACCAACGGTCAGGTCCTCGTCAACACCAGCGGTGAGCTCTACACCGGCGACATTGAAGTGAAGGTCGAAGGTGTCGAGGACACCGCAGGTAACGATCTTGACGAAGGTCTCGACTCGGACAACAACGCGTCCGTTACGGTCGCGACGGTCACGTTCGACGACACTGAGTCGAGCACCGTCGACGCCTACAAGGGCGAGACTGTTGCAATCACTGACGGCACCGTTGGTACGGATGTCGAGATTACGTCCGACGAGACCCAGGACGACAACGAAGGCTTCTTCCGCTCCGGTAACACTGGTTCGACCTCCGAAGTCTACGTCTTCGACACGTCCGAGCGCAACACCGAACGCTACAACATCTCCGTTGCTGGTAGCTTCGTCGACAAGGTCCAGATCCGTGACCTCGGTCTCGAAGTCAGCGTTGACGACCTCAACGTTACCGACGAGGACCTCATCGAAGGCAAAGTTAACGCCAACGTTGACCAGCGTAACATCGAGGTCCGTCTCCTCGACGACGACGGCGACGAAGTCGAAGAAGTCACCATCAGCGCGACCACGGACGGTCAGGGTGAATACGAATACGAGTTCAACGCATCCTCCGATGACATCGACACGGGCGACTACACGGTCGAAGTCATCGACAAGGCCTCTGGCGTGACGGTCGAATCCGACACGATCACCGTCTCCGAGGCTGGCGAAGGTAAGACGAACATCGGTGGAGATGGCGTCATCAACGACGAACGTGGTGACGTCGTCGCAATCCCTGTTACGCTCACGAACACTGACACCGCTACCCTCACTATCGGTACCGAGGGTGATGGTTACCAGGCTAACGTCACCGTCGAAGACGGCGACGAAGACGGCGAAGTTGTCGTCCTCTGGGACAGCTCCAAATCCACCAGCACCAACGTTGATACTGTCTTCGATGTCGAAGACGGTGACGACGAGATCCTGACGGGCAGTGACGGTGACACTGGCGTCAGCGAGACGACCAACGACCTCATTGACTCCGGCGACTACGAACTCGAAGTCCGTACCGGTACGGACTCCTCGAACGACGCCGACAATGTCGGTTCCCTCGTCCTTGGTGACGCTTCCGTCGAAACGGTCGCAATGTGGACCGCACCGGATTCTGAGTCCCTCAGCGACCTCGACGACGTGAACGCAGCACTCGAAAACGGTAACATCACGCAGGACAGCAAGATCGCCTTCGGCGACAAGGCTGTCGTCGAGATCGTCGCCCCCGGCCTCGAAGGCTTCGTGGGCGCTCAGGATGACGAGACGCCGAACTTCTTCAACGGCGCTTACAACGACTCCTACCGCCTCACGGTCAACCAGAGTAACCCTGGCCCGAACCGTGACGCGAAGATCATCAACGTCAGCAACGCGTCGGTCGTCGCTGACGGTGACAACGACACTTACTACGTCGTGTTCAACACGGAAGAGATCGACGCAGTCCGTGACGAAGACGACAACGGTGTTATCGACAAAGGCACTGACACCGACGACGCTACCCTCGAAGACGACGACGCGTTCAACGTCGAGTTCAAGCTGATCGGCGAAGACGACGTCTCGAACAACAACCTCGCGCTGGTCGAGGACGACACCTCCATGACGACCTCCTTCGAGAACATCGAAGCAGAGCACACGTTCGACATGGACCCGGTCAACGTCACGAACGCCGAAAGTCAGACCATCACGGGTACGACTGACGTCGCACCCGGTACGGAACTCACCATCCGCGTGAAGTCCGACGGCGACACGCAGCCGCGCTTCCTCAAGACGGCGACCGCGTACGTCCAGACTGACGGCACGTTCTCCGCCACGTTCGACTTCTCCGAGCAGAACGTCGGTGACACCTTCACCGTGACTGTCTCGGGTGCTGGCGACGTGGCCTCTGACGAAGAAATCGACGGCAACGTCGTCGAATCTGTCGAGACGGCAACCGCGACGCCGGAAGAGACGACCGAGACGCCGGAACAGACGACTGAGACGCCGGAACCGACGACCGAAACGCCGGAACCGACGACTGAGACGTCTGAGCCGACGACTGAGACGACGGAAACGACCGACACCGGAACGCCCGGCTTCGGCATCGCCGTTGCTCTCGTCGCGCTCGTCGCTGCGGCGCTCCTCGCAGTCCGTCGCGACTAACTCGGATAGCTAACCACCGGGATTTTCCCGGCTCTATTCTTTCTTTCGACGCTACACCGAGAGCCGCAGCACTCACTCAACTGCCGACCGACCCGACCGACGAGTCCAAACAGAGGAGTAGATACTCTGAGTCGATGAAGTCGGATCAGTAAGTACGAAAAGTACCCATTCAGAACAGCTGGTCTCTGCGAGAGCAGTCACGACGATTCGTCGTCGTCGTCGGTTTGTCCCCGTAATTTGGGGTCGATTGCAGGGTCACGGTGTTGCTTCCGTGCTCGCTTCTTAGCGGAGCCAACGAGCGAATCTGGTTCCTGTTGACTTTCGACGAACTCCGTGTCTCCAATTTTTTGTGAAGCGATCTGATGTAATTCTGCGTTGTCTGGGTTGGCAGTGGCCCTATACGATGAGGTACTGGACGTAGCCGATGAGGCTGAGACCACGTTAAAATCCGTGTGGTCCGTAATCATCATCTGTATCTGGTCTTTTTGGCTGTAGAAATGGTCTTTGACGCCGATAAATTCGAACCGAGCACCCTCCTCTAAGTACGGGTGACTGACGCCATCGTTCACGACGAAGACGACGCTGTGGTGGACGCTCTCGTCTACGACCGTCCCTTTGATGTCTGGGGTTCCAGCGTCGCCTTTGTTGACCCACGTGATGGACTCGATAACTGCTTCAACGGTGACGAAGTCCCCACTCCCTGTTAGCTGGGAAAGCGTCCGAACGTTGTCACCACCCGTGTTGGTCTGCTCGTCGGGAGATGAACCATCGTCCGAGGACGACGGTGGCGTGTCCGTGCCGTCTACTCCTGATTCATTTACTGAAGCAAATAGATAGTTTGGACCTTGCCCCTCTCCCATCACGTATTTCGAAACTGTGACATGGACATCTGCGGTTTCATGTGACTCGGGGAGGTCGTGATTAGAACTGAAGATACACTTCACGTCAAAGTCGACTGCGGGCGAGTCGAGAAACCAGTCACCGTCTCGTAGTCGTACAGACAGCGTTCCGGTCGTTCCCGGTTCAGTGAACCACTGGCCTGACATTTGTTTATTATCACGGTGATGGGGGATATAATGGTTAACTCAGCAGAATGTGGTGAAGATCAATAGACAAGATGCGACTCCCGAATGTGAGTCGGTGTCTTCAGAAGTGGTATGCCCGGGGTGGGCTCCGAACCCACGATCTCCGCATGTCCCAGGTGCGAGGCCGGCATGACCTCGCGAGGGGCGGAGGCTTCCAAGGCGTTCCGCACCGATTGTGAAACCCTATGAGTGCGGCGCTATGTCCAGCTAAGCCACCCGGGCTCAACTTCCCGTTGTGTGCTGGTTGTATTTAAGCTTCTCATCTCCGGCGGCTTCGAGAGGAGTCACCACGGGACTCGATTGGCCGCATCACCCACGGATTTATGCCCTAACACTGGGTGACTCAACCCATGAGCCAACCGGAGATCGTCCAGTCCATCCTCGACGAGGAGACCGTGGTGTCTCGCGTCCACCTCGGGGGCGAGGACGAACTGTTTGTGACTCCGAACCGGACCCTCGTCTACCGTGCAGAGGGCCTGCTCTCGGACGAGTCCGTCGACGAATTTTCGCACGCCGCCGAGCGGGTGTCGGTAAAAGAGGGACGACGAAAAGCAAAGATATCGCTCGACTACGGCCTCGACGGGTCCGAAACGTTCGGCCTGTCGGCGAAGCGTCTCGACGAAGCACTGCAACCCATCCTCGAAGGCGTTCTCACGAGCGCGGGCGTCGTCGACGACGACGAGCGCCTCGTCGAGGCGTTCCGATTCAGCGAACTCACGTTCGTCGTCACCGAAAAGCGCGTGGTCCGACACATCGGAAGCGCGGTGTGGGACGAAGACTACGAGACGTACCACTACGACGACGTCACGGACCTGACGTTCGAGTCGGGGAGCGTCGCCACGACGGTCGTTCTCACGGTCGACGGCCGCCAAGAGCGGTTCAAGACGCCGAACGAGGACGCACGCCTCGTCCGCGAGAAGCTTTCGAAGGCAATCTGTGACCACCACGGCGTCGGGAGCCTCGAAGAGTTCCGGGTCAAGATGGCCGAAGCGCAACAGCAGGCGGAAGCAGAGCCCGAGCGTGACAACACCAACTTCGGAGAGGGACCGGACCCACTGAGCGCCAACCCGGCGGAACTCTCCGAGGAACCGACGAACTCGACACGTGAAGAAGAACACGCCGAGAGCGTCGAACGACAGCCAGTCGAAGCAACACCGACGGCGAGTGGGCAAACAGAGACGGAGACAGAGACGGAGCCTGTCGAATCGGCGAACACTACGGTCGCAGACGCCGGGGACCTCGGATTCGAGGGGTCCGGCTTCGAACCCGCCGACGAGGCGGTGTCGTCGGAGGAAGACATCGTCGCCGAGATTCAGTCGCTCCGCGAAGTCGTCGAGGCACAGGGCGAGCAGATTCGCTACCAGCAGGAACTCATCGAACAGCTCATCGAGGAATTGCGACGCGGCCGGTGAATCGCCTCGGGGTCAAGCCCCGAGGCTTCCCGTTTCCACGACGCGCTTTGCAGATACCGAAGTGGTATCCGTAGGGAGCGCAGTCTCCACGGGCGTGTCTTCGGGCCATCCCAGCCCTAATTCAGAAAAGCCTCTCTTTAGAACGTTCATCGCCGCATTCGCATCCCTATCTGTCTTAAACCCGCAACTCGGGCAGGAGTGTTCTCGTACCCAGATGGGTTTCGCCGTCTCCACACCACACGATGCACACTCTTTCGTCGTGCCACGGGCCTCGACTTGAACGACGTGTGTGCCGTACAGGTCTGCTTTGTATTCGAGGAGTGTGATGAACTGTCGCCACGCAACGTCCTGCTTGTTCCGAGCGTTCCCGTCTCCCTGAAGCATACTCTGGACGTTCAGGTCTTCAACGAATACGGCGTCGTACTCTTTGACGAGCCACGTCGTGATTTTGTGCTGGTAGTCCAGCACGTTCCGTCGAATCCGACGTTTGACTTTGGCTACTTTGACTCGTTGTTTCTCGTAGTTGTTCGATCCTTTCTCCTTGCGAGACAACTTACGCTGTTCGCGTTGGAGTCGCTCGTAGTCGTCTTCGAGGTTGAGCCAATCCACAGTCTTTCCATCGCTGGTGTGGATGTAGTTCAGGATACCGAGGTCAATCCCAACGCTGTTACTCGCGTTGAGCGAATCTTCATCGGGTTTCTCGGGCAGGTCACTCTCGTCTGTCTCTAACCCGAAGGAGACGAACCATTCGCCGGTCGTCTCCTTTTTGAAGGTGACTTCTTTGATGGTGGCGTGGTCGGGAATCAGGCGGTGATAACGGATTTTGACCCAGCCAATTTTGCTGAAGCGGACGTACGCATACTTGTCGCGGCCCCTCTTTTCATCGAGGTCGAAACCAGACTGGTTGTACGTCACACTTCGGTACTCGGCGGGTGCTTGCCGCTTGAGACGACCAACGTTGTACCCCTTCTCTTTCTTTTTGCGAAGGTTTGAGAGGTTGCGATGGAAGCGTGCGACGGTCTCTTGGGCGGCTTTCGAGTGTAGCTCGCTGAATACCGACCACTTCCGCTTCCATTCGGGGAGTCTGTTGTTCTGGTCGTACTCACTCGGCTTATCGTCTTCAGGACTGTTCTCGTAGTCCCAGCGGACGTGGTTGTAGAGTTGGCGATGAACGTTCAGATGGTATTCCAGTTCAGCCGCTACCTCTTGTGTTGGGTAAGCGTGGTAGCGGTGACTGTATTCCATCGCTGTCTCTTGATTAGCAATGTTTCCTTAATGGTTTGTATCACGAGTTGTCGGCTTCATCCCCGAGGTCAAGCCTCGGGGTATTCGCCTTGACTTTTGATAAAGACCGCGAGCGAGTCTCCGCGGTTCTATTCCCTTCCGAGTACTTTTCTGATACACGACGACCCGAAGGGACCGAGTTCGCCCGATTCGAACTTGACGAAGTGACCCGTCGTTATCGACGCACCGCAGCGCCGACAGTCGAACTCGCCTTCTTTTTGGACCACTTGGCTCTCGAAGCGGACGAACGTCCCACCGCGATTGTGACGGATTCGACCGCCTTCGCGGTCGATGATACCGCGCACCTCGGCCGTATCGAGGATGTCGCGTGTGAGCGTCGGGTCGGTCGTCACCGTCTCGATGCGGTCGACGACCTCGGCGAGCGAGAGTTCTTCGGCTTCGAGGTGGGCGAGGAGTTCGAGCGCGAGTTCCACGCGCTCGTCGCGTGTCGGACCAGTCACGATTCGACTCTGTCTCGGAGCGGTGCGGGCTAAAGCCCACCGAAGCACAAAGCGTTTGGTCGCCGCGAGCACATCCACGGTCGAGACCCCGTGCCCCGTACCCGCCTCGTTGCTGGACTCGCCTTCCTGTTCGTCCTCGCGGGCGCACTCGCCGTCTCTCCAGAGACGGTTTTCGGCCACATCGCGTGGTTGGCTGCCGACCCAGTTCGGCTCGTCGTCGCGGTGAGTGCACTCGCACTCGTCAGACCTCTCGTCGCGTGGCCGACGACACTCCTCGCACTCGTGGCTGGGTTCGGACTCGGTCCCACGGCGATTCCGCTCGCGCTCGTACTCATCGTCCTGACGAGTGTCCCACCGTTCTTGTTCGCCCGGCACGTCGGTGGCGCGGGCAGGCTCGCAGACGTCGGCGAGCAGACCGTCGCGGTGACTGGCTCGGTTCGCGGCGTGACCGCGAGCCGACTCCTTCCGATTCCTTCGGACGTCGTCTCGGTGGCCGCGGGCGTGTCGAACGTCTCGCTCGGTGCGTTCGTCATCGGGACTGCGGTTGGAGAACTCCCGTGGGCTGTCGCGGGCGTCGTCGCGGGCGCGTCCGTCGAGACGCTCACGACCGAGTCGCTACAGGCGGTGATTCAGCCCGAGTTCGCTGCCCTCGCTGCGCTGGCGGGGGTGTCGCTTCTCGTCCCGCCGGCATACCGTCGTTATCGTAGCGGAGTTGGCGTCGACGGAGGATAAGTCGCTTAGTCGAGCAGCGACTCGCCTGTCATCGCGGATGGCTGGTCGAGCCCGACCAGTTCGAGCAGCGTCGGCGCGATATCACACAGCGACCCGTCTTTTCGAACCGTTCGACCGCCGGAAAGCGGACGGTCCGGGTCGTTCTCGTCGTTCCTGTCGTTCCCGCCGTTTTCGTCAGGGTGAGGCGGCACTTCCTCTTCGTCGTCCGCTTCGGGAACCAAGTAGACGAACGGGACCGGATTGAAGGTGTGCGCCGTGTGCGGGTCGTCTTCGGTCCCCATGTCGTCGGCGTTCCCGTGGTCGGCCGTGAGACAGACGTGGCCGCCGTGGCTGCGAACCGTCTCGACGAGTCGTCCGAGTTGTTCGTCCACCGCTTCGACCGCTTCGATAGCCGCCTCGTAGTCCCCCGTGTGGCCGACCATGTCCGGATTCGCGTAGTTGAGAACCATCACGTCGGGGTCTTCGGTCTCGACGAGGTTGATTGCTGTGTCAGTGAGTTCGGGTGCGGACATCTCCGGCTGGAGGTCGTAGGTCGGCACGTTCGGGCTCTCGACGATGCGTCGAATCTCACCCTCGAACTCGATTTCGCGCCCGCCGTTGAGGAAGTAGGTGACGTGAGGGTACTTCTCGGATTCGGCGAGGCGGAGTTGCGTCATCCCGTCTTCGGAGAGCACGTCGCCGATGGTGTCTTCGGGCTGTTCCGGCGGGAACGCGACCGGAAGGTCGAACGTCTTGTCGTACTGCGTCATCGTCGTCAGCAGAATCTCCGGCGGCGTCGTCTCGACGGCCCACTCGGGTTCGATATCGGCGAGCATTCGGACGAGTTGGCGAGCACGGTCCGCGCGGAAGTTGAAGAAGATGACTGCGTCGCCGTCGTCGAGTGCGGGCGCGTCGTCGACGAGCGTCGGTTCGACGAACTCGTCGGTGTCGCCGCGGTCGTACGAGTCCGTGACCGCATCGACGGCCGTTTCGGCGGTCCACTCGGCCTCGCGCTCGACGATGGCGTCGTACGCGCGCTTAGTGCGCTCCCAGTTCTCGTCGCGATCCATCGCGTAGTAGCGCCCGCTGACAGTCGCGACCTGCCCGGTACCGTGTTCGGCCGCGACGGATTCGAGGGACGAGAGGTACTCCTCGCCGCCGTGTGGGCTGGTGTCGCGGCCGTCGGTGAAGGCGTGGGTGACGGCCTCGATGCCGCGGTCTGCGGCGAGTTCGATGAGCGCGTAGAGGTGTTCCTGGTCGGAGTGGACGCCCCCGTCGGAGACGAGCCCCATGAAGTGGATGCGGCCGTCGTTCTCCTCGGCGTAGTCGAACGCGCCCGTGAGCGCGTCGTTCTCGAAGAACGAGCCATCGTCGATGCTGTCGCCGATGCGCGTGTAGGCCTGTTTGACGACGCGACCGGCACCGATGTTGAGGTGGCCGACTTCGCTGTTGCCCATCTGCCCGTCCGGGAGGCCGACGCGGCGACCGTCGGTGACGAGCGTGCCGAAGGCTCCCGTGTCGCGGTAGCGGTCGAAGTTTGGCGTGTTCGCTGCCTTGACGGCGTCTCGGCGGTCGTGGTCGCCGAGACCCCAACCGTCGAGGATGACGAGGGCTGCTTTCATTATCGGCCATTCAGTGTGCCCGGCTAATTGTCCTTCGCTCTCGGCAGTCACGAACAGTGGTGTGTGGGAAGTGTGCTGGACGCAACCCCGACGGTCTTTTCTCCTGCCGCCTCCTCGATTTCGCCGATGCGTCGCCGTGACTTCGACTTCGACGAACGGGTCGACGAGTGGGTCGAGTACTACCTCGGAAACGGACCCAGTCTCGTCGTCTTTCTCGTCCTCACCGGGTCGGCGTTTCTCGTCGGCGTGAGCTTCTACGTCCACTCGGACCCGTCGCTTTCGGACCTCCCGACGTTTCTCTACCCGCTTTTCGGTGACTCGCCGACCGCGCTCGCGTTGCTGACGCTCTCGGCTGCGACGTTGCTTCCGAACCTCGGGCGACCAGTTTCAGACGCGCCGGTCAACCGCCCACTCGCGTATCTCCACACGCTCGCGTTCGTCTGGCTCGTGAAGTACGGTATATGGACGTTCGTCGCCCTCAACCTTCGCCCGGACCTCTACGTGGGTTTCTCCGGGGCTGCGCTCTGGGACTACTGGGGCATCATGCTGACGCACCTCGGGTTCCTCGTCGGCGCGTATCTCGTCCCGCGATACGGCGCAACGACACGGGGCGCGCTCGCCTTCGCGCTCGCGCTCGCGCTCGTCAACGACGTGTTCGACTACGGGTTCGGCTACTACCCGCCGCTGAAGTACGACGCCGGTCTCTTACTGGCCGGAATCACCGTTGCACTGTCGTTTGTTGCGGTGGCGCTCGCCGCCCGCGCGTTCGACCGCCTCGACCTGACAGGGGACGACTACTCTGACCCACGGAAACAGTAACCGCACGACTGCGGTCGATTGTCCATGAGAAGGGCTTTTGCCCGCCCACGGACTATGGTCGGATAATGGACTCCGCGGTACTGCTCGACTTACTCGGGAACGAAAACCGGCGACGAATCCTCCGGTTGCTCTCGCACAAACCGTGCTACGTCACCGAGATCAGCGAGTACCTCGGCGTCAGCCCGAAGGCGGTCATCGACCACCTTCGAAAGCTGGAAGACGCGGGACTCATCGAGTCCCGGACCGACGACCAGCGCCGCAAATACTTTCATATCTCTCGGAACCTCCGACTGGAGGTCAACGTCTCGCGCTACGGATTCGGTGCCAAGAGCGCCTACCCGCCGAGTCCGAGCCTCGATATGGCCGGTCGGTGCCCCCACGTCTCGCTCGAACTCGACAGTAACGACACGGACGACATCGCCGAACTCGCCCGCGAACTCGGGAAGTTAGAGGACCTCGACAACGAACTCTCGCTCGCACAGCGCTGGGTGCAAGGCAAACAAACGGAGGTGTTAGACCGCATCAACGACCGCCTCGGCGTCGATGCAGACAGCCGCTTCTACGCGGAGATTCTCGCAGCACTGGCGAACGGGTCGAGCGCGACCGAGAGCGTCGCCCGCGACGTCAACGCCGACCCCGAGGCGGTCGACGCCGCACTCCGTCACCTCGCCGACAACGGTCTCGTCACCTACGACGGCGACAGGTGGGATATCGCGTCGTCGACGGCCGACCACTGACGACAGCTTTTTTCAGACATCGCGGGTCAGCCCGTCGCGCAGGTCGCGCCCGAAGTAGTGCCCGACGAGCCCTGCGAGTCCTCCACTGAGCGCGCCGACGCCCGCGATGGCGAGCCCATAGTCCGCGAGCAACTGCACCGCAAACGGCGCGAAGACCGAAGCCAGCGTCGAGAGGACGAACGCGAGTCCTGCGGCGATGGCACCGGCCAGTCCGATTTCGACGTACCGGCGTTTCGAGCCGACGAGTCCGAGCAGGAACCCGGCGGCGGCGATACCGACAAAGCGGCCGATGAAGCCGACGAGTGGGATGGCACCGCCGACGACGAGTCCACCGATGGAGAGCACGAGCGCGAGCAGGAACGCCCGCGCGGAAAAGAGGCGACCGAGGCGACCCGGTTTTTTCTCGCTCGACTGGCTGGTCGGCGACGAGTCGTCCTCGCCGAGGTTGAGGCCCGAGAGGATGTCGCTCGTGGACCGCTCAGACTCGCGTTGGTCTGACCGTTGCATACGTGTCAGGACGGCCGGGAGGCTGATGGCTCTTGTGCCGCGTGCGCCGTTCGCCGAAAACCGGCGGTACAGTGTACTGGTCACGGTGACTGTCACCGAGTCGTCGCGGCCGCAGTCCCGTCAGTTCCGGCCGAGGATGACGTACAGGAGAATGCCGAGGAGTGGGGCGAGAAAGACGACGATAGCCCAGAGGAACGCCGGGTGACCGCTGTTCCGCCGCGCATCGCTGTACGTCCACACGGCCAACCCAACCGTCACGAGGAAGACGAGGAAGAACACCGCACCCGCGCCACCACCTGATTGGAGGAGTATGCTGGAGGGCATACGTTAGCCGACGAACGTCCGTGTGAAATGGCTTTTGGCTGCCATGTGTGATCTGTTGTTGTCTTCTCACACACTCCCTTGCAGTACCATTCCAGCTACTACAATTGCAGTACCATTCCAGCTACTGTACCGAGAGACGAGCGGTAGCGAGTCTCTCGGCCTTTTTCCCTCCAGGTTTTTGTCGGAGGGGTGGCTCTGCCACCCCTCCGGTAAAAAGGTGGGTTTGAAGTCTGACCCCGCGGTATCCCGCGATATGAACGCAGGGGACCTCGTCCGCGTCACCCGCGCGGGCGTCACGAACGAAGGCGTCCTGATGCCCTCTTCGACAGAGGAGTACCTCGTCGTCAAGCTCGACGGCGGGTACAACATCGGCATCGCGCGCGAGGACGCAGACGTCGACGTACTCGAAACTGACGTGTACGACATCGAAGACGCACAGACCGACAGCGACGGGACCTCCGAAATCGAGTTCGACGAGGACCTGCCGACCATCTCGCTTATCTCTACCGGCGGGACCATCGCCTCGACCGTGGACTACCGCACGGGTGCGGTGACTGCGCAGTTCGACGCCGAAGACGTGCTTCGGGCCGTCCCTGACCTCGCAGGGCGGGCGAACTACCGCGGCCGCGTCGTCGCCAACATCCTCTCGGAGAACATGACGACCGACGTGTGGGTCGACCTCGCCGAGGCCGTCGTCGAGGAAATCGAAGCCGGTGCCGACGGTGTCGTCATCATGCACGGGACCGACACGATGCAGTTCTCCGCGTCGGCGCTGGCGTTCATGCTCGATACGCCCGTTCCCATCGTCTTTACGGGCAGCCAGCGCTCGGCGGACCGCCCCTCGTCGGACAACGTGATGAATGCCGTCTGCGCCGTCGAGGCCGCGAAGGGCGACGCCGCGGAGGTCATGATTTGCATGCACGCCTCCGAGTCCGACGACGCCTGCGCGCTCCACGAGGGGACGCGCGTCCGCAAGAACCACACCTCGCGCCGCGACGCCTTCCGGACCATCGGCGCGAAGCCACTCGGTGAGGTCGACTACGAGAGCGAGGAAATCACGTTCCGTCGCGACTACACGCCGCGAGGCGAGACCGACCTCGCGCTCCACGCCGACCTCGACGACGAGGTCGAACTCGTGAAGTTCACGCCCGGGATGGACCCCGCGGCGCTGGACTACCTCGACGGGAAGTCCGGCCTCATCATCGAGGGGACGGGTCTCGGACACGTTCACACCGACTTCATCCCGCGTATCGAGGAACTCGTCGACGACGGCACCGTCGTCGCGATGGCCTCGCAGTGTCTCGAAGGCCGCGTCTGCGACCGGGTTTACGACACGGGTCGCGACCTGCTCGACGCGGGCGTCGTCGAAGCCGGAGACACCCTGCCGGGAACGGCGAAAGTGAAGCTCATGTGGGCGCTTGCGAACCTCTCGGACCCGGCGGAAGCGATGGGCCGAGACATCGCCGGGGAGTTGACAGAGCGCTCCGTGCCGTGGGAGTGACCTGATGGAGATACGCCCCGCTCGACCCGAGGATTACGACGCGGTCGCAGCGTTCACCCGCGATACGTGGGCCGACCGCGACGGCTCGGACTACATCCCCGACATCTACCACGACTGGATTGCCCCTGACGACCCCACACAGGCGACCCTCCTCGTCGATATGGGCGACGAGACGCCCTCAGACGATATCGCCGCCATCGCGCAGATGGTCATGCTCTCGGAGTACGAGGCGTGGGCACAGGGGATGCGCGTCGCCCCCGCCTACCGCGAGCAGGGGATTGCGACGACGCTCACCCACGCGCTGTTCGACTGGGCGCGCGAGCAGGGCGCACGTCGCGCTCGGAACATGATTCACTCGTGGAACATGCCGAGCCTCGCGAACGCCCGGCACGTCGGGTTCGAACCCGCCGTGGAGTTCCGGTGGGCCATGCCGGAACCGGACGCTGACGCCGGACGCGACAGCGAGTCCGACTACCGCGTCGGCGACGATGCGGACGCGGCGTGGGCGCTCTGGACCGGCAGCGAGATGCGAACCGAACTCTCGGGGCTCGCACTCGACCCCGACGAGTCGTGGGCGCTCTCGGAGTTGACCCGTCAGCGACTCCACGACGCTGCGGCCGACGACCGACTCTTCGTCGTCGCCGACGAGCGAGTGGCGGGCTTTACCCACCGGGTTCGGACCTACACCCGCGAACCCGAAGACGGAGGAGAAGTAACGTGGGCGGAGTACGCAGTCGCCGCGTGGACCGACGCAGACGCCTGCCGAGCACTAATGGACGCGATTCGCCGCGACGCCGCGGCGGTCGGTGCCGACCGGACGCGAGTGCTCGTCCCGGAAGCACTCGGGTGGCTCTCCGATGTCGCACTCGCCCGAAGCGACCTCGCAGAAGAGCCGACGTTCGTGATGGAAGCGGACCTCACGTAGGCCGCACCGTCGGCACGCTCAGGTCCACGTCACCTCACCGACTTCGTATCTCGCACCGCCGAGTTCGGAGTCAGTGACTTCGAGTCGCCAGCCGTGGAGGTCGGCAATGCGGGAGACGATTGCGGTGTCGACCATCTCGTAGTCGGCACCGAGAAGCTCGTCGTCGGAGAACTGAGCACGCTCTTCGGCCGGCATTTGCGGGCCGTCGTCGTCGATGAAGAACCCGTCGGCCGTCGTGCCGACGATGATTCGCGAGAGGGACGCGGCGGTCGCGTCCCGATGGCTGCTGTGGTTCAGAAGCAACTTACAGAACAACCCGAAGAGGTGAGCGTCGGCCATGAGATGCCCGTGCCCGACAATTCGAAGCGAGACACCGGCGTGGTCGATGTCCGCCCACGCGACTTCGATTGCCGACCGAAAGTCGACCGGTTGCGTGTCGACCCGCGTCCCCTGGTTCGACAGCGCGACGCTCTGCTCGACGACGCTGTCCATACGCTCGAGGGCCTCGGCGAGCACCGCGGCGTCTGCTCCATCTGCGGCGACCAGTCGGCTGGCGGTCTCCATCGCCGACGAGAGCGGTTCTCGAAGCTCCGCCGAGAGGAACCCGACGAGCATCGCGAGTTGGCGATTCGTTCCGCTCACCTGCAACTCCACGAGGCGACGCTCGGTGATGTTCTGGTGGACGACGAGGACGAACCGGCCGTGTCTGGGTGTGTCGAACGGCACCGCCTGCATCGTGAACCACCGAAACTCCGACGATGAGTGACACGGGTACTCGACCGAAAAGAGGTCCTGTGTTCCCTGCAAGAGACCCCGAATCCCGTCGGCGACGACGCCCGCGACCTCCTCGTCGTCGCGGGCAGCATCGCACGTGTCTAGATAATTGACTCCCAGCGAGTCCGGCGAGCCGACGTAGCCGTTCGCGCTGGCGAACGTTCGCCAGGCTCGGTTCGTGTAGACGATGTCGCCGTGACTATCGAGTATCGCGACTTCCGTCGGTAGTTCGTCGAAGGCCAGTTCGAGAAACGACACCTCTCCTTCCATGGCTACTAATGACACCCAAACGGCTTTGACCTTTCTGTGGGCTGACGGTCTCTCGTTCGAGAACACTCGGAAGAGACGCACAGCTACCTGCGTCGAGAAGATGAGAGGAGCCTACAGCTATCCGTGTCGAGAAAGCGAAACCGTGCGGCTGTTCGGTCAGTCCGAGGCGACGACGCGCCGCTTACGCCCGTTTCCCTCTGACTCCGTCATCGCGAGGACGTCGTCGAAGAAGTCGAGCGTGTCGTTCGGGCCGGGGTGGGCTTCGGGGTGGTACTGGCGCGTGATGACGTCCAGTTCCTCGCTCGCGAGGCCCTCTGCGGTGTCGTCGTTGACGTTGATTTGGGTAACGTCGAGGTGTTCACCGGGGTCAGCGACGGTGTACCCGTGGTTCTGGGTGGTCATGACGACGCGACCCGTCTCGATGTCGCGAACGGGCTGGTTCACGCCGCGGTGTCCGAACGCCATCTTCTCGGTGGTACCGCCGAGCGCGCTGGCGATAATCTGCTGGCCGAGACAGATGCCCGCCATCGGAACGTCGCCTGCGAAGTAATCGACGAGGTCGTGGGTCGGCTCGTAGTTTTCGGGGTCGCCGGGGCCGTTGGAGATAAACAGGATGTCGGTGTCGAGCGCTTCGACGTCCTCGGGCGACGCGTCGTACGGAAGGACGTGAACCGTGGCGCCGCGCTGGACGAGCGAGTCCACGATGGACTGCTTGGCACCGCAGTCGACGAGCGTGACGGTGGTGTCGCCGTCGCCCTCGTAGGTGGTCGGCTCGGGCGTCGTGACCTGTGCGCCGATTTCGGTGTGCTCGCTCATGCCCTTGCACTTGGCCAGTTCCGCTTTTGCGGCTTCGGGCGTCGCGTCGTCGCCGACCGCGATACCGACTTTCATCGCGCCCTCCTCGCGAATCGAGGTGACGAGGTCGCGCGTGTCGAGGTGGTCGACAGCCGGGACGTCTTCCTCGGCGAGCCACTCGACGACTTCTTCGGTGAACTCACGGGCGACAGCGGCGCGCGGGTGAACCCGGTCGGATTCGAATCGCTCCGCTCGGACGCCGTAGTTCCCGATGAGAGGGTACGAGAAGGTGAGGACCTGTTCTTCGTAGGATGGGTCAGTCAAGCTCTCTTCGTACCCGGTGTATGCAGTCGTGAACACCAGTTCACCACGTGTACGTCCCGGAACGCGACCACGCGCTTCGACCACGCGGCCATCTTCCAGGGCCAGATAGGCGTCCGACATTACGAGAAACGAACGGAACACGGGTGCATAAGTGTTGCTTTCGAAGCCGAGTTACGAAATTCGTAATCGGTAAGTCGCTGGGGTGGTCAGGAGGGATATGGACGAGTTGGATAGGCGAATCCTCGACATCCTCCGACGGGACGCACGAACCCCGAACACGGAGATTGCGGCCGAAGTCGGAACGTCCGAGGGGACGGTCCGAAACCGCGTCGAGCGACTCGTCGACGAAGGCGTCATCGAGCGATTCACTATCTCGACCCGGACGGGGAACCTGAAGGCGATGATAGAGGTGACCGTCGCGGTGGACGTCGACACGCACAGCGTCTCCGAGCGCATGGCCGACTGGAAGGACGTCGACTTCGTCTGGCAGGTCTCCGGTGAGGAGGATATCGTCCTCGTCGTCGACGCCGCCGACACGCGCGCCGTGAACGAACTCATCACGCGAGCGCGCGAGCACGACGACGTGAAGAGCACGAAGACGCGTCTCATTCTCGACGAACGGTTGGGCTGAAGACCGCACTCCACCCGCCGACCTCACCGCGTCGCATCGAAGCTTAGTTGTCCCCCGACTTCGACGAACGTGACATGAGCGACACACAGGCCTCTCAAGCGACTGAACTCCACAAGAACGCCGAACAGGACGTCATCGCCGTCGACTCCGACGACAACGCCGAGGGAACGGTCAACCGCCTCGACGCCCACACGGGCGATGGCATCCGCCACCGGGCCTTCACGTGTCTCGTGTTCAACGAAGAGGGACAGCTCCTTCTCGCCCAGCGTGCGCCGAACAAGCGCCTCTGGGACACCCACTGGGACGGCACCGTCGCCTCCCACCCCGTCGAGGGACAGACGCAGGAGGAAGCAACCGAAGAGCGCCTCGAAGAGGAACTCGGCATCACGCCCGACCAGTACTCCGACCTGCGCGTGACGGACAAGTTCGAGTACAAGCGCTACTACGGCAACTCCGGTCTCGAATGGGAGGTCTGCGCCGTGCTCAAGGTCACCCTCGAAGACACCTCGCTCGACCCCGACGAAGACGAGATTGCCGGTATGCTCTGGGTGGACTACGAGCACCTCAACGACCACCCCAAGTGGTACCGTCAACTGCGTCTCTGCCCGTGGTTCGAGATTGCGATGCGCCGTGACTTCGAGTAAGCTCACGCTCGCCGCCGCAGTCCGCGACGAGATTCGTTCGCACGCACGCGACGGGGCCGCCCGCGACCCTCCAGCAGAAGTCTGTGGCGTCCTCGTCGGCGACCGAACCACCACTACCATCTCCGACTCACTCCCCGTTTCGAACGTGGCCGACGAGCCACGCGTCGCCTACGAACTCGACCCTGCGGAGACAGTCGGTGCCTTCGACGAGGTCGAGGCTGCGGGCGACGAAGTCGTCGGGTTCTATCACTCACACCCCGAGTCAGCGCCGATTCCCAGCGCCGCCGACCGCGAGCAGGCGTCGTGGCCGGGGTACGTCTATCTCATCTGCACTCCTGACGGGCGACTCACCGCCCACGAGTGGACCGGCGACGAGTTCCGCGAACTCGATATCGCCATCGAGTGACTCCGGCCCTCCGGTTCGGCCGTTTTCGGTGAGAATAACCCGGGCGAGTGCTCACGGACTCGCATGGAACCCGACATCTACGACGACCTCGACGGACAGGTCGCCCTCGTCACGGGCGCGAATCGGGGAATCGGCCGCCAAATCGCCGAAAACCTCCGCGACCTCGGCGCGACAGTCTACGCCGGGTCCCGAAGCGTCACGAACGAGACGCCCGAGGGGACAGAGCGCGTCCTCCTCGACGTGACCCAAGAAGGCGACATCGAGGACGTCGTCGATGGCCTCTTCGCCGACCAGGGGAAACTCGACATCCTCGTCAACAACGCCGGTATCGGCGGAGATGGCGAGGATATCGTCGCCGAACCGACCGACAAAATCGACCGCACCCTCGGTGTCAACCTCCGCGGGCCGATGCTCATGTGCAAACACGCCGTGCCGCTTCTCCTCCAGAGCGACGCAGGTCGCGTCGTCAACGTCTCCTCCGGGATGGGTGCGCTCGAAGAAGGCCAATCCGGCGGGTTTCCCTCTTATCGAATCTCGAAAACCGGTCTCAACGGCCTCACCGTCTACCTCGACGGCCAGTACGGTGACGACGGACTCATCGCCAACTCGGTCTGTCCCGGGTGGGTCCGCACCGACATGGGCGGCGAGGAAGCCGACCGCCCCGTAGAGAAGGGTGCCGAGACACCGACGTGGCTTGCGAGATTCGAAGCGGGCAGTCCGTCGGGAAAATTCTGGCGCGACAAGGAAGTTCTCGACTGGTAAACGGGCGAGTCCAAGACCCGGAACGCTGCTCTCCTCTTGCTCTCGACGATAGCTACTCGTCGAACGTCAGCCCGAACCAGACGACGACGAAGAAACCGAGCATGCCGAGAAGCGGCATCACACCGGGCAGAGTCGAATAGTTATTCGAAGCCATGTAGTAGGTCTGAACGATGAGAAGCAGCGAGATGAACATGAGCCACCGCTGTATCGACAGGAGTTGCGTCTCGGGGTCCATACGAACGTGTTCTGCTAACTTGTTATATTTCTGACTGCATCGAATTACGTCACCCCGCCGCTTTGCTTCACAAACTCCTCGTACTCATTCTCGTCCAGAACCTCACGCAGGTTCGAAACCGCCCGAAACACGTCCTCGAAGCCGACGTAGGACGGGATGGGTGCGATGCGAATGACGTTCGGTTGGCGGAAGTCCACGACGACGCCGCGCTCCTTGAGCGCGAGGCTGATGCGGTACGCTTCGGGGTGCTCGACCGCGACGTGGCCGCCGCGGGCCGCCGAGTCACGCGGGGTACCGACCTCGCAGTCGGGCAGTTTCTCGTCGACGAGGTCGATGAGGAAGTCGGTGAGCGCGAGTGATTTTTCGCGGAGCGCGGCCACGCCACCGGCGTCTTCGACGATATCGAGTGCGCCGTCGAGGGGCGCAGTCGAGAGAATCGGAATCGTCCCGGTCTGGAACGCGGCGGCGGAGTGTTCGGGGTCGTAGGTCAGTGCCATGTCGAACTGCGTCTCCTTGTCGTTGCCCCACCACCCGGCGAGCGCGGGCGTCACACCGAAGTGGCGTTCGTTGACGTAGAGGCCCGCAATCGCACCGGGGCCAGCGTTGAGGTACTTGTAGTTGCACCAGACGGCGAAATCGACACCGATGTCGGAGAGGTCGTGGGGGACCGCGCCAATCGAGTGCGCGAGGTCGAACCCGGCCAGCGCGCCCGCGTCGTGGGCTGCCTCGGTGATGGTCTCGATGTCGAACAGTTGGCCGCTCCGGTAGAGGACCGAAGGGAGAAACACCATTCCCACGTCGTCGTCGATGGCGTCGAGCACGTCTTCGGTGGCGATAGTTCGGCCGTCGTGGCTTTCGACCACGCGTAGTGCTTCGTCGGGGTCGCGGCCGTGCTGGCGGAGTTGCGCCCGAATCGCGTAGTGGTCGGTCGGGAAGTCGAGGTCGTCGACGACGATTTTCTCGCCGCGGTCGGGGTCGTAGAAGGTACCGACGAGCGTGTGGATGTTGACGGTCGTGGAGTTAGCGACGACGACCTCTTCGGGGTTCGCGCCGACGAGCGGGGCGAGACGCGCGCCGAGTCGCTCGCCGTAGGTGTGCCAGTCGGGGTCGGCGTCGGTCCATCCGCGAATGGCGAGTTCGCGCCACTCCTCGACGACGTGTTCGAGGGCCGCTTCGGCGTCTTTCGAGAGCAAGCCGAGCGAGTTACCGTCCATGTACAGGTCGCCATCGGGGATGTAGAAACGGTCGCGAAGGTCCGAAAGCGGGTCCGCCGTGTCCATCTTCCGTGCGTCTGCGATGGTGATTGAATCGCCGTCACTCATACCCATTGCTACGGCGTTTCATGCGAAGTAGGTTCGCAGGCCATACGGCAAGGCATACTCCTCGGGGTGGATAGTCCAAGCGTCGTGGGGTGAGACTTATTCGACGGCCCCGCCAGCCAGTCGGTCGTAGGCGTCCCACGCCGGGTCGACGTCTGGGTGTTCGACGCGCTCGCCGTCGACGACGACACCATCGCCGTCGACGACAGTTCCCGCGACACCGACTGGCGTCCCGCGCGAACTGAGTGCGGCGAGCACGTCGTCGGTGACAGTCGGGTCGGTTGCGACGACGAGCGTTCCGGCGGTCGTCGAGTGCCACGGGTCGATGTCGAGGAAGTCACAGACTTCCCGGACGCCGGGTCTGAATGGAATGCTCGACGTGTCTATCTCCAGTTGCACGCCAGCACTGTTCGCAACCTCGTTGAGTGCGCCGTAGAGACCGCCTTCGGTCGCGTCGTGCATGGCGTGGACGTTGCGACCACCAGCGGCCGAGACGGTCATGGCGTCGCGGACGGCGTCAGTCTCGTCTAGCCTGTCCTGTGCGGTGGCGAGGACCGTCGGGTCGAGGTCGGCGAACCCTTCTGGAAAGAGCGTCGTCAAGAGGCCGGTGGTCTCGACACCCGGGCCTTTGGTGACGAGCACGTCGTCGCCGGGTCGGGCACCGTCCGGGCGAATCAGGTCGTCGTGGTCGCCGACTGCGAGGGCGGTCGCACCGCCAACCCACGGATACGAACAGCCCGAATACCGGGCGGTGTGACCGGTGGCGATGCTCACACCGAGGTCGTCGGCCTCGTCGTGCATCGCGGTCCAGAGTTCGGCGAACTGGTCGTCTGTCATCTCCGGTGGGAGCGTAAAGGAGATGGCGAGGTGTGATGGGTCGAGGCCGGAGACGGCGACGTCCGACAGGACGATGTCGAGTGCGAATCGACCCGCGCGGTCGAAGCCGAGTTCCGGAAGGACGGAGAGTGGGTCGGTCGCGAGCGCGACGGCGGTGCCGTCGATATCGAGCACTCCGAAGTCGACGCCGTGTGTCGGGCCGAGCGTCACGTCGTCTCGGGAGGCACCGAGATGGGGGTAGATGTACTCGGTGAAGAAGTCGCGGTCGACCTTTCCGAGGTCGGTCATAATCGCGCTCGGCGGCGCGTGAGTAAGAACGTACTCATCCCGTCTCTGGGTGGTAGGAAAGTGGGACGGTCCCCCGTCCCTGCTCATGAAGAAGGACGCGGCGCGGTACGAAGGGATAGAAAACTCCCACCACCGGACTGCTCCCGCGTCATTGCTGTCTCTTGGCCGGTGATACAAGAACCTCGCTAAGTTCCCTCGGTGGACCTATATAGGGGAATCAAGGAACACCCAAACAGCCCCTACTTTTGCCTGACGGTTTCGATATCGTTCACACGTGAGTCGGTTTGCAGCGCGCCCACGACGCCTACACGACCTCCATCTCAGATGGGTCGGTGGCCGGCTTCGTCGGGCGTGTTGTTCGGCGTCCGCCACGCGTCGTCGAAGTGGTCGACAAGCGCCCGGGCGACTGCCACCGGTTCTTCGTGATGGACCCAGTGTGTCGCATCGTCGAACGTCCTGAGGTGGCTGTCGGCGCAGTACGTGAGGCTCTCTCTGGCCATCTTCTGGCGAAGGAACCGGTCGCGCTTCCCCCAGACGACGAGCGTGGGCGCATCGACCTGTGTCTCCCGCGGCTCCGGCCGACTGCGCACGACAGCACGATACCAGTTGACCATCGACCCGTAGGCGTCGGGGACAGCCCACGCCTTCCGGTAGTGTTCGAGGTCCGCCGGTGAGAACGTTCCCGGAAGTGCCGAATCCCGAAGTGTCCGTTCGAGGAGGGCATAGTCACCGAGTGGTGCGAGTAACTCTGGAACCTTCGGGAGTTGGAAGAACAGCACGTACCAACTCTTGAGCTGTTGTGCCGGGTCACGTCGCAGATGCCGTGCGAAGACGGTTGGGTGCGGGAGGTTCATCGCGGTGAGCGAGTGGACTCGGTCCGGGTGGTGAAGCGCGGTCCACCACGCGACGGCACCGCCCCAGTCGTGGCCGACGACGTGGGCGCGTTCCTTGCCGAGCGCCCGAATGAGGCCGACGACGTCGCTTGCGAGTTCGTCGATGTGGTAGGCGTCGACGGTTTCCGGGTGGTCGCTCAGATTGTACCCCCGTTGGTCGGGGACGACGACCCGGTATCCGGCCTGCGTCAACGGGCGGAGGTAGTCGGTCCACGCGTACCAACACTCCGGGAAACCGTGGAGGAGGACGACCAAGTCCCCGTCTTCAGGTCCTGCTTCGACGGTATAGAGGGTCACGTCGCCGACGTCGACGTACTTCCCCTCAGCCTCGACCGGAGTGTCTACCGCATCGAACGACAGGCCCGATGTACTCGACATACCGTCCGGTAGGAGAGGGGAGATTATAGATGCCGTGGTGGGTGTGAACTTATCACAAATTAAATTGCGTTGGAGATTCGTCGCGTTGAGGACGCGTCGAAAACGGCCAATCGTGGAACACAGAACTCCGATTCGCGGGAGCGGTTGTGCGTCTCAGTCCGACCCGAAGAGTCGCTCGCGGAGGCTCCGCTGTCTGGATTGTTCGGCGAGGAGAACCGAACACTCGACGTCGTCGACGACGTTCAGCACCAGCGCACCTCTGACGAGTCGTGAGAGCAGGCCGCGTTCGGTCGCACCGATGAACAGGAGCGAACAATCGGCCGCGTGCGACTCGATTGCCCGCTCGACGTCGCCGGTCTCGACGACCAGTTTGGCATCGCCGAGGTCCCGCTCTTCGGCCCACTCGCGAAGGAAGGCTTCACCCTCCTGTTTGTCGTCGGCGACGTGCAAGAGCGTCACGTCAGAGTCGTAGAACTCCTGCATGACGGTGGCGACGGACGCCGAGAGGTCGGAGTCTGGACCACCGGCGGTCGGGACGAGCACGCGAGATGGGTCGAAGCCGCGGTCTTTCAGGACCAACACGTCGTAGGACAGCGAGTGGGTCATCTCTTCGATGGCACTCTCTGCGCGGCCGGGGGCACCGTGACTGTCGGGACCCCAGCCCATCACCATGAGGTCGGCGTTGTAGGTCTCTGCGGCGTCGAACACCTCTTCGAACGACCGGTGTGAGAGAACGGTGTGGGTCTCGATTGGGACGCCGAGTTTGTCGGCGTCGATACGGGCCTGTTCGAGCAACTCGTCCGCCTCTGCGAAGTCGAACTCCTCGCGGGCAGATTCGAGTGCCGTCTGGTCGGGCACTTGTTCGATGTGGACGCCCACGAGCGTTCCGTTCCGCGCTTTCGCGACCGACCCGGCGAGTTTGATGAGGTCGGCCTCGCTTTCGGGGTTCGCCAGCGGGACCATGACGCGGTAGCCACCGTCAGGTTGGAACGAGGTGGTCGCCGAGACGGCAGCGTCGGGCATCTGCTCCGACCGCGAGAGGATGTACTTCCCGAGGATGCCCTGCTTCGTCGCCTTGCCGCGGGCGTAGACCGCGTACCAAATCATCGCAAACACGACGAACCCAACCGCGAGCAGGACGATTGTGTTGGCGAAGAACGCGATGAGCGCGAACGACGTAATCGCCCCAATGATTGGCGTAAACGGATACAGCGGCACCCGGTAGTCCGGTTGGTAATCTTCGGGGTCGGACACGCGCATCACGATGAGCGCGACGTTGAGCAGGCCGTAGATAATCAGGTGGAGCACGCTCCCGGCGTTCGCGAGCGTTCCCACGTCGGCCAAGAGGATGAAAAGCAGGATGAACCCGCCAGTGATTCCAATCGACCGGTACGGCGTTCCGAACCGTGGGTGAATCTCGTTGAGTTCCGACGAGACGATTTGGTCGCGTCCCATCGCGAAGTTGATGCGCGAGGACGCGAGGATGGAGGCGTTCGCGGACGACGCCGTGGCGAGAAGTCCGCCGAAGAGCATCGCCCCCGCACCAACCGGGCCGATGAGGTGCCGAGCCACGTCGACGACTGCGGTCTCGTTTCCGGCCACGAGACTGTTATCGACGGCGGCGAGCACCGTCACGAGGACGAGTGCGTACACTGCGGTGACGATGATAACGCTCCCGAGCACGGCACGCGGCAGGTTCTTGCCGGGGTCTTTGATTTCCTCGGCGACCGAGGTAATCTGGACGAACCCGAGGTAGGAGACGAAGACGAGGCCCGTGACGGGAAGCAGCGGGCTGATTCCCTTGTCTGGCGGGACGAACGGTCGAAGCTTGGCGAGGTCGGCGTTCAGGAGGCCGAACACCGTGAAGACGGCCAAGATTGCGAGGAGAATCAGAACGATTGCGTTCTGTAGTTTCCCGGTCTCTTTCGCACCGACGTAGTTGATGAACACGAACAGTGCACCGCCAGCGAGGGCGACGAGCTTGACGCCGGAGATGGTTATCCCAGCGATAGACAGGCTCGGGACAGGAAGGAACGTGACGACGTACTGCCCGAAGCCAGTCATGTAGAACGCGGACGCGAACGCGAGACCCATCCAGTTGCCCCAGCCAGCGACGCTGCCGAACAGTGGGCCGAGTGCGTGGTTGATGTAGTAGTACGCACCACCGGATTTCGGCATCGCAGTCCCCAGTTCACTGGCGGAGGCAGCGGTGAAGATGGCAATGATGCCACCGAGGACGAACGCACCGGCAGCGAGCGGCCCCGCCTCTTTGACCGCGGCACCGGGGAGAACGAAGATACCGGCACCAATCATCGTCCCGATACCAATCGTCAGCGCTGCGAGCGGGCCAAGGTCTTTTGCGAGTTCTTCGTCAGTCATGTTTCACCGTCTGTCGTCTCGGAGTGGTCGGCGTGCTGTGCTGGCAACACGACAACTGGGCGGTCGCTGTCGCGGACGAGTCGGTCCCGAACGTCACCGGAAAACAGGTCCCACCACGACCGGCCGCCGCGGGGCGTAAACACGATGGCCGTCGCGTCGATATCCTCGGCGGCATCGAGAATCGCGTCGCCGACGTCGGTTCCGAACCGGAGGTCGGTGTCGAGTTCGATGCCAGCCTCGGTGGCGACGCCGCGGGCGAGCGAGAAGATGTCCTCCGCGACCGTTTCGCGCTGCTCGACGCTGGCCTTGTCGGGGGCACCGCCAGCCTTCTCGATGACGTGGACGACGTACGCGTGACCGTCTTCGGCCACGATACGGGGGGCCGCGGCGGCACAACTCGCCTCAGCGTCCGCCTCGTTCGCGAGCGGGAGAAGCGGACGTGAGAACAGGGACTCGACCTCGTCAGTCATGGTTTCGTGCACATTGATACGGGGTGTACAGTAGTCGATTCGACCCGGCGGAGCGGTGTTGTGTCGGGGCCGTGTGACCCGGTCCACAACGTGGCCGTCGGGAAGTCATACCGCCTTCTTGGGAGCCAACTGGTTTAGAAGTTCCCAAATCATGTCCGGAAATAGGTGATATTCGCCGCAGAAATATCACGTTCGTTTAGTTCGACCCTCAAATAGCGACGACCCACGCACGATAGTCTTCCGCACGGCCGTAGACTGCCTGAAACACCTCGTCGACGAATCCGGCGAGTCGGTTCGCGTCAGAACGGGCGGTAATACGAACGTTGGTTCCCTCGGCTTCCTCGGGACTCTCTAACTGGTCGATACGGAACTCGGGAAACGACGAGAGCAGGTCTTTCAGCCGGTCGAGTTCCTCGTCGGTCACGTCCATGTTGAACGTCTTATCGGAGAACTGCACCCACGGGCAGGGGGCGTCCTCACCGTCGAGGTCGGGGTCGCGGTCCGCTTCGATAGTCAGGAAGGCGCTGCCGCGGTTTCGGTGCGCCACGACCGCGTCAGCGAAGAGTTTCCGGCGCTCGCGGGACGTGTCGGCCTCGAATCGGGTCATGGGCGGTCGTTTACTCTCTCGGTACAAAAACCGCCCGCGTCGTGTCGATTCCGGAGTGATTAGCGCGCCGTACCAACGCTTCAAAAGATGGCGAGGACCAGCCCCAACGAGACGACGCTCACCGCAACGAGATGCGCCGCGAGGACGACGACTGGTGCCACGCCGGTCTGGCGCATCGAATCGACCCGAACGCCGAGCCCCAACCCGACGAACGCGAGGGCGAACAGCGCGTCGCTCGCGGAATCGATTATCGACAGTGTCTCCGGGTCGAAGAGGCCGAGATTCGCGGCCGCAGCGACGAGACCGAATCCGACGAGAAACCGTGGGACGCCTTCTGCCGCCGACGCGAGACTGTCCGTGCGCCCGCCCGCGTAGTGCACTGCGTACCAGAGCGCGACGACGCCGAGCATCGAGTTGCGCGCCAGTTTCGTCACGGTCGCCCACTGCCCGGCGACGTCCGAGTGGGCGAATCCGGCGGCAGTGACGGGGCCGGTGCTGAACATGCTCAGGCCAGCCCAGATACCGAACTGCTGCCCAGACAGCGGAAGGAGACCACCGAGGACGGGAAATATAGCGAGCGTGAGTGCGTCGAACAGGAGGACGGCCGCGACGACGTGCGTCAGCGACTCGCCGTCCGCGTCGATGGTCCCCGCGATGGTCGTCGCCGCGGAGACGCCGCAGACACTCGCTCCCGCTGCGAGAAGCGACCCCATCTCGTCGGCGAGTCCGAACACGTGCCGAGAGATGAGTTCGACGAACGCGACGCTCGCGACGACGGTTGCGACGACAGCGCCGACGAGCATCGGCCCCGACGCGACGAGTTCGTCGATGGCGATTCGCGCACCGAGGAGGACGATTCCGGTCTCTAGGAGGAGCTTCCGTGTTCGGATTCCCGGCTGTGCGATGTCGGGGACACCAGCAGTATTTGCGACAAGTGCACCGAGTGCGACGCCGAGCAGGAGGGCGTTCACGCCTGGCACAGCGTCCGCGACGAGGACAGCAGTGGTGGCGATGACGACGAGCAGTCCGAAGCCGGGGAGGAGGCGACGGATAGCGTCGAGCGGTTTCCGGGTCTCCCCACTCACGGCCCGACAACGGAGAGGGCGCTCACCAGCACGACACCGAGTGTGGTTGCCTGCCACCCACGGTCGAGCGAGTGCCACCAGCCAATCAGACGCGCGAAGGGACCAGTGTTGGACAGTAAGCCACGCATCAGTCGTGGCAACGTGGTCGTTCCCGTTGAACGTGTCGCTCTACGTCAGAGGAACCAGCAAAATAGTCTTGTATCTGTGTCGTCTGGTGCTCGCCCGTCGCGGCCCCCTGGATAGAGAGGGTGCGAAAGCGGTACCACGGGGGATTCGTCGCAGAACTGGGCGCGTATCTTCAACACTATATGCTCTCGCCGGGTGGTGGACGATATGGGAAAGCGCATCCTCCTGCTCGGTGCCCCCGGCGCCGGGAAGGGCACGCAGTCGAAGCGACTCGCCGAGGAGTACGACGTCGAACACGTCACCACGGGTGACGCGCTCCGCGCGAACAAGGACATGGAGACGGAGTACGGGACGCCGCGGTCGTTCATGGAGAAGGGTGAACTCGTCCCCGACGCCGTCGTCAACGAAATCGTGAAGGCCGCTCTGGAGGACGCCGACGGCTACGTGCTCGACGGCTACCCGCGAAACCTCTCGCAGGCGGAGTACCTCACCGAGATTACGAACCTCGACGCCGTCATCTACCTGAACGTCGCCGAAGACGAACTCGTCGAGCGCCTCACCGGTCGCCGCGTCTGTTCGGAGTGCGGCACCAACTTCCACGTGAAGTTCAACCAGCCCGAAGAAGCGGGCGTCTGCGACGAGTGCGGCGGCGAACTCATCCAGCGCGACGACGACACCGAAGAGACCGTCCGCGAGCGACTGTCGGTCTTCGACGAGAACACGGCACCCGTCATCGAACACTACCGCGACGAGGGCGTCCTCGTCGAGGTCGACGGCGAGCAGACGCCGGACGAGGTCTTCGAGGACGTCGCCGACGTCGTCGACGACGCGTAAGCCTCCATTTCGTCTTTTTCGGCGCTATCGCCCGTCTAGCGGCGGGTCTCACTTGTGCGCGCTCACGCCCACAGAGTAAAAGCTTGATAACGGCCGATTGCCAACGAATCCGTAATGGCACGAATCGAATCGAAGGTGCGCGACCTCGTCGGCACAGACGCCGACATGCGCACCGCCGTCGAAGTCGTCCTCGAACGGGCGGACGGCGGCGAAGTCGAGTGGGCAGACGTCCGCGACGAACTCACGAGTGGTCAGTGGGGTCGTCTCATCGAGAAGGGAATCCTCGTCGACGGCGAGGAGGGCTTCCGACTCGCTGACCCCGAGGGTGCACGCGCCGGTCTCGAAGAGAACACGTCTGCGACGAGTTCGTCGTCGTCGACGTCGACGCCGTCTATCGACACCGGCGACTCCTCGTGGTCGAAGTACGATAAGGGTGCGGCCGTCGTGACCGTCGGCCTGTTCCTCGGCTACTCGGTCTCCGAAGTCCGAAACATCATCGGTGGCGTCATGGACGTCGCGCTCGGCCCGCTGGCCGAGATGCTCCCGTTCTACGCCGTCGTGATGGTGCTCGCGCTCGCGACTGGCCTCTACTCCACGCTCCTGCAGGCGAACCTGATGGACATGGAGAAGATGGGCAAGTACCAAGAGCGGATGAAGGACATCCAAAAGCGACAGAAGGACGCCAAGGAACGCGGTGACGACGCCGCACTGGAGAAAATCCAGGAAGAGCAGATGGAAGCCATGGGCGACCAGATGGGGATGTTCAAAGAGCAGTTCCGCCCGATGGTCTGGATTATGTTCCTCACCATCCCGGTGTTCCTCTGGATGTACTGGGCCATCGGCGTCGGCGGAAACGCAGACCCACACATCATCACCGAGAACATCGTGCTCCCCCTCGTCGGCTCCGTCAGTTGGACCGCGGGCGTCCTCGGTCCCATGCAGGCGTGGATTGTCTGGTACTTCCTGTGTTCGATGGGCTTCACCCAGATTATCCGCAAGGCGCTCAACATCGACATGACGCCGTCGTCCGCCTGAGGACGACACCTTCTCGCCCACTGTCCACTCGGGCGTGAGAAGCCCCCACAGGGGCCGTCGCCAACGATAACCTCTTTTAGGCGACCCACCCGAGCATGGATATGTTACTGACCGTCTCCGGTCCACCGGGCAGCGGAAAGAGTACGACCGCCGCCGCACTCGCCGAGGCGTTCGACCTCGAACACATCAGCGGTGGAGACATCTTTCGCGAACTCGCCGCCGAACACGACATGTCGGCCGTCGAGTTCAACAAACTCGCGGAAGAAGACGACCAAATCGACCGCGACCTCGACCGTCGCCTCCGCGACATCGCACTCGAACGCGACGACGTGTTGCTCGAATCGCGTCTCGCAGGCTGGTTAGCTGGCGACGCTGCCGACCTTCGATTCTGGCTCGACGCCCCTGTTGACGTTCGCGCCGAGCGCATCGCCGACCGCGAGGACAAACCCGTGGACGTCGCGCGCGAAGAGACTGTTACTCGCGAGGCCAGCGAGGCAAAACGCTATATGGAGTACTACAACATCGACTACTCCGACCTCTCTATCTACGATATCTCGCTGAACACCGCCCGGTGGGGAGAAAACGAGGTCTCTGAAATCATCACCTCGGCCGTCGAAGCGTACGACCCCGAAGACGACGAAGGCAAGTACCCCGTCGAAGGCGTCCGCTACGACTTCTGACTATGCTCCGCGACCCGCCCGAAAACCGAAGTCTCGACGCGCTGCTCTCGTTTGGCGTCGTCAATCTCGACAAGCCGCCGGGGCCGTCGGCCCACCAAGTGACCGGGTGGGTCCGCGATATGGCCGACCTCGACCGAGCGGCCCACTCGGGGACGCTCGACCCCAAAGTCACCGGCTGTCTCCCCATTCTTCTCGGCGACGCCACCCGGATGGCGCAGGTGTTCCTCGAAGGCTCGAAGGAGTACGTCTCTGTGCTGGAGCTGCACGGCCCTGCGCCCGCCGACATCGAATCGACCGTCGCGGAGTTCGAGTCCAAACTCTACCAGAAACCGCCGCGCAAATCAGCCGTCTCGCGTCGCCTGCGCGTCCGCGAAATCTACGACCTCGACCTCCTCGAAGTCAAAGACCGACAGGCGCTCCTCCGTATCCGGTGTGAATCGGGGACGTACATCCGCAAGCTGTGTCACGACATCGGGCTCGCGCTCGGCACCGGCGGCCACATGGGTCACCTGCGCCGCACCGCGACCGACCCCTTCGACGACACGACGCTCGTGGATATTCACGACCTGAAAGACGCGCTCGCGTTCGCCGAGGAGGGCGACGAATCGTGGATTCGCGACGTTGTCTCGCCCGCCGAGCGCGCCCTGACGCACCTCCCGTCTGTCACCATCGCCGACAACGCCGCCCGGGAGGTTGCAAACGGCGCGCCCGTGTACGCCCCCGGCGTGCTGGCCGTGGACAACGATGCCTCTCGCGGTGATTTGGTGGCGTGCTACACCGAAAACGGCTCGGCCGTCTGTCTGGGCGAACTCACCGGCGACGCCGACGCGGAATCGGGAACTGTCGTCTCCTTAGAGAGCGTTCTAGTCTGAGTTTTCGCGGGGGTCGCCCCCGCGTCAGTGGTTCTATCGGCGCTTTTTCTCTGCTTCGGCGAGCGTTTCGGCTTGCTCGTTGACGGAATCGACCGCCCGCTTCGCATCCGGCTTGTCGAGGTCGTAGACGTATCGCCACGACGCCAGTGGGTAGCCGTGGGACTCCTCGGGCTGTCGCTCCGGTGGGTGTGCGTCCTCGTCGCGCCGGAGGAACCACCACCGCAGGCCGCCAACCGTGAAGGCGACGACGAGGAGGGCTGCCGTACCCAGGTAGAGGAGGTCGAACGGAATCGCATCCAGGATACTTGGCATTGTGTTGTCAGTGGTCGGCGCGAGCGTAAAGTCGTATTCCCCGATTCGGGTCGATGACTGCAACGTATTCGCACGACAGACACTCGCTCCCCGACGACGAAACGAAGGGCTTAACCGCGAGACACGCATCGCTTTGAATGCACCCTGGGACCGTGGGGTAGTGGTATCCTCTGCCGATGGGGTCGGTAGGACCTGAGTTCGACTCTCAGCGGTCCCATACTTTTCCCGACGCTACCTTTCGAGCCGTGAGTCCGTCAGGACTCCGGCGAGTACCTTCTGCGTCGGGTGAATTATGCACGGAGCTGAGCGTCGAGCCCGGAAGTCGCAGCCGACGAGCGCAGCGAGGAGGACCGTCTTCCGACGTTCGACTCTACTTTTTCTGTCTGGAATTCATTCCTTAAAAAACCTGCCTTCGTAAGTGTGACTAACGTCACAACTGCGGAAAAAACCCCACCGCTGTGTGGCTGCAATTGATGCACGCGAAAGGTAGAGAGCGAAGCACTGCGCGAAATACAGACCCGAGATGTCGTGAGTTGTCTATCCAGAAGACATATATCTATGATATCTTATTGTGACACAATGTCCGACAACGAGGATGGCAAGGAACACGACCCAATTAGTCACAATCAATTACATGAATTCCATAAGGATATGACATCGGATGGTGTTCGCGTAAAAAAAGACGCTACGTCGTTGATGCAACAACAACTGCAGAATACATCTAGAGCCGTAATCCAACTAGCCGAAAAAAAGATGGAAGCAAGGGATGGGGGACAGCTAGAAAAACAAGACGTGAGAGCCGCATTCGATGAGGCTCTACGTCCATATAGTCTAATTGATGATTTCATAACAATTATGGGAGAATATGAATTTGATTTAAAACAAGAGGCATCAAGGACAAACGTCCTCGAATTTGATATTGAAGATGACGAGTAGATTGTATTTTTTTCGAGAAGAGGATGAGTATGATGTCGAAGAAATGGTTAGCCGAATTACGGTTGGTGATATTCGAAATACCACAAGTGAACCAGTGAAGCATGTGATCGAAAATTCACCAGTTAGTGCTCAAGACCTGCAGAAAAAAGAGCAAGAATTGCATTCTCTACTGCAATCAAAATTGGGGTTCCAAGGCTACCGAAGGTTCATCAAAGATATATTCGAATATTGTGGAGAAAAAGGAGACAAATTTAATTTACAAATATATACTGGTGCGGGGATGGACTACGATGAGTTGCTTACCAACGCCAAGAAAAAACAACAAGGTCTTGATCCTGATGAATTAGTGGGCAAGAAAATCGAGAAGTCACTAATACAATATGAAGAACGTGGTTCTAACGTACTAGACCTCCGTTTTGTTTTGGCTGAGGACTATTCAGTTACTATAGTTAGCGATGATGGTGAAGAGAATGAGGTTTATCGCTCGCAGCCTTCCTTTGTCGAAGCTCGTGTGTATACTGATAAAAACATTGTAGTTCTATCAAACCGACAACTTGACGATGACGAAAAACTAAGGGTTCGGAGAACTGTCCAAGATTGGACGGGGGGCACGATTAGTTCTGGTCCAGATTTAATGGAAAATGAACTACTTGCTCTACAAAATTACCTGAACGGAGAGAATAGTGGAATAGATTACGGTGACTTCAATGAAGACAGTATCTCCACGGCAAAATATCGAGGAGAGAGAAACTTAGCTCTCTCGAGGTCAAGGATTGTTCAGCCTGCGAAGCAAGATGGACGAATTGTTGCACTACAATTTTATCGGCAATATGGTTCTGGAAATCATGAAAGAGATGTGTTGGTCAGAATTCACCGTGATGGTCATCTAACTGCTTCAAAACCTACTGAGCCAGATTTCATAGACGAGATCGTATCGGCACTCACTCGCCTACGAAAACATCGTGAGTTTTGGAACACTTTGAATTCACAGATAGAATCGTACATTGACGAGTTAATGGTTCGCTCTTTAATCAAAGGCGTGAAAAATTACAAAAGTAAAAAACACCAGGCAACAGGAGCTAACGTAAATGAATTTGTTGAAGACAATGAGTATCAAATAGTTGAAGTCCAACTCTATGAAGCGGTATTATTCAATATCGGGTGCAAACTCATTGAGTTACAGATAAATGGCAACCTGCCAGATGTCGACACTGCTGACAAAGACCCACGTCAAAAAGACGAACTTAGGGGATTGTTCAACGACTTTGCAGAGTACGAAATTGATTCACCCCATTATGACTTCGAGCATATCTGGGATCATCTATACGCACTGCTTTCGAGTGATTACTCATCTTCGCTTGAATTGATTGAAGAAGCAACTCAACGATATAGGATATGACCGTCTCAGGAGACTTACCAAATAATGGAATCTCGCGCGCTAATATTGAGCTGCTGCGCTGGTGTTTTTCGAAGATTCCAGCAGGGGGTTCTGTTGACGATTTTTCATTCACCCAGGGGGAGTTGGAAGAAAAACACGAAAAGTATACCGAACTTCTAAATTGCGGTCCAACAAATCGAAGCTGGAAAGCATATTTTAACTCTACAGATAGTCAATCATGGAAAATCAACGTTGACACGATTGTTAACGCGTGGTGTGCAACGGTTCAAAATAAGTATCTAGTCGATGTTTTGGAGGTTACATCTAACTCAAAAGACTCCACTTTATATCAAGTGGTTGTTGATACTAACAACAGAGGGGAAATTGAATTTAATCTGTTCTTTGACACCGAAGAATTGTTGAAAAGTTCACCAGACCCATCAGAATCGAGATTCTCTGTCTGGTTCATTGAACCACAGAGTGGTGATAACCGTGATTCTGTTTTTGGATGGCATAAAGTAAGTGATGACGAGTTCTGGGATGAAATAATCGCTCAAATCATCAAAAACCAAAGGGCACCAGATGAGCTCATCTGTCAGATGAGTTCACATGCAGTGACCGAGAATTTTGATGGTGTGAAGGATAATATCAAAATCTTTGGTGAGATGTATGGTACAAAAATAAAGACACAACCTCAACTNCATGCAGTGACCGAGAATTTTGATGGTGTGAAGGATAATATCAAAATCTTTGGTGAGATGTATGGTACAAAAATAAAGACACAACCTCAACTAGTAAAAAACATTCAGCGTGCAGACTCAGAAATAGATATTGGATCAGTAGACTTTGCTGTTGAGTTATCCGAAGACGAGAAACACCATCTACTAATCTGCGAGTGCGATAATGTTGGTTCCGATACACTTCACACACACTTAGTAGTTAATGGCACAGTTGAGNTTATCCGAAGACGAGAAACACCATCTACTAATCTGCGAGTGCGATAATGTTGGTTCCGATACACTTCACACACACTTAGTAGTTAATGGCACAGTTGAGAGACCATATCGTAATTCTAGTGCAAAAGATATTATTACGAATTCGCATAAGAAGGTGCGTTGGTATAATGATTTATTTGACGAACAAGAGAGCTCCAGTAAGTTCATCAAATTAGCAGTAGTAATGGTGAGTGTTGGTGCGATTCCCGCGCTGAGTAGCCTTACAGGTATACTTTCTGACTCTGCATCAAATACTGTTCCAGAACTTTACGCTGCGCTGGGTGTTTTTGCGTTAGCAATGGCTCTGGTCTTCTTGAGTTACACTATACTTCCACTAATCCGGTTCCGACGGTTTTCATGGGATTCGCCTAAAACAGAGGATTTGTTTTCTATTATTTCAAACGCAATATCAGAGAATAAGTTGAAAATATTAGCACTATTATAGCATTTATTCTATCTAATCTAACTATCACAAGAAGTCAGAGACGAGAGTTTAGATCAGATTGCAAACAATAGTATCAACAAATCACCTCACGTTTCTAGAGGGATGCACAACCTGACGACTGCAAACTCACTCAGGCACTTGAAAACAACCGTTGAAGACAAATCGAACCAAGTCTCAACATTCTGAATCGTCTCTTCACCCAGAGAAACGTGAAGCTCACCTACCCTGCTCGTATCTGAAGTGGTCCGTCGAAGTACGCGCTATCCGCCAGCTCAATATTTAGACCCGATAACAACCACATACTCGTAACAAGCTACATCAGAGATAGCGCCAAGCAGAATTAACTCGTCAATTTGTCTCCAAATCCGATCCCGAAAAACACCTCACAACAGATCTCCCCTGTATCTCAATTCTCCACCCCCAAACCCATACCCCAACCATCCACAACCCGAAATCAAAAACCACCGTCCACAACACAAAACCGCAAGACACACCGCCAACGAATCAAATTCCAATACCAATTAGTTAGAATATAATAATGTATTTGTAGTCTCAGAAACATTTGCTAGTCGGTGTTACACAATGCCAACTGAATTAGAAACAGTCCAGTTCTCGTTCTCGGACGTCACGGGACACGAGTACACTGCCTCGAAAGACGTCGGTGTTCGTGGACGGATTATCTCCGCCGAGACAGCCATCAAGAGCTTCGACATCGGCTACGACGGCGAAGACCACCACATCATGACCGAGAAGATTCAGACCGACGCCGACGTGCACGGCGACACGGTCAACGTGAGTCTGCACGCGCTCTTCCGCGACGCCAGCGGGCACATCGACGACCCCTATGGTGGTAACGTCGAAGTCCTCGTCATCTCCGAGACTGAGTAATCCGACCGGTAGTTTGGTTATTTTTCGCGGTCCGTATCCACAGAGTCTGATTGCTAAATCCCGATTGCGACACTCCTCAGTGAATTCTGGTTCGGCATGCAAGCGAACGGGAGGATTACCATTGAGGCGTTCGGTTCGTGAGTTCGAGTCGGCTCTACCGAGGTGGAAGTACCGACCAACGAGCCAGCGCATCGGGCCACTCCTCCCGGAGGCCCACGGCTAATCGCCACCTACTCTCATTACCCTCGCCGAACGACAGGTAGTATGACCATCCACGGACTCCACCACCTCGTGCTCCTCGTCGACGACCTTCCGGACGGTGAGGCGTACTACCGGGACTTGTTCGACATGGAGGTGCTCTTCCGCGAAGGAGTCCGCGGAGACAAGCCGGGAACACTCCCCAAGGATATGGACTGGGACGAGGCTCGCGAAGCGGGCATCACCCCGACGATGTCGTTTCTCGGTCGCGACGACTTCACCCTCGCCGTCGCAGCCGAGACAGCGGCGTTCGCAGACGGGAGAGTCGACCACGTCGCGCTGGCCGTCGACGACGACTCCTTCGAGGCAATCTCCGAGCGCGCCGAGGCAGCCGGAGTGGAGGTCGAACACACCGCGCCACACCATCGGCTGTTCACCGATAGATACGGCCTCGAATGGGAGTTGAACGCGAAACCCCGGCCACCGGGACGGGCGTTCGAGACGTTCGACGTCTGAGGTCTCCTAGGCATAACTCAGGAGACCTGTTTTGGGAAGGCCCTCAGTCGCGGACGAGAACCCGCGCGTGGGGTGCGACCTGTTTCGTCACGTAGCCGAGCAGCCACGCCGTCGCATTCACTAGATTGAGGCCGACGAACAGGAGGACAACACCGACGACGGAAACCAAAAGCGCGCCCTGGAAGGACGTCACCTCACCGTTGACGAGGTGAATCGGCTCGGCGATGGTGAACGTCCAGAGGTCTTGGGTGAACTGGATTGCCGGAAGGACCTGCACGTTGTCGGCGGTGATACCGAACGTGACGCCAGGCATGTCGTAGTACACCGGGAGGAGGATGAACGCGGCCGTGAGCGACACCCACGTGGTGAGGGCAGCGAACAGTCCGATACCGACCCAGAGCTTTGCAGAGGTAAAGACGAGACTGACGTGCGTGCCGTAGTCGGTCGCGAGGTCTTTAACGTACGGAACGATTCCGTCGTCGAGCGTCGCTTCACCTGTTCGGTGAGTCAGGTCGAATCCGAGGAGTCGGCGGGCGCTCTCCGTCTCGATGCGCATGAACGCGGTGCCGAGAAGAAGTGTCAGTACGAGGAGCGGGGCACCGAATAGGAGGAGAATACCCGCGCCGCCGATGCTTCCCGTCGTGATGAGCGTCACGAAGTACACGAGACCGAGCGGGAATGCGGCCACGAGATACAGGAGGTTCTTGTACGTCTGTGCGTGGAACGGCGCGCCCACAGCCTGCGTGAGCATGGCGGGGACGTCGAACGAACGGGACTCCGTTTGCGTCATCGTATAGTCAATCTGCCAAGAGGAAATAATAGCTTGCCTCCGACTTTCCGGGGTGGAAACTCGGCACTATCTTATATACTCTCCTCGTGGCATCGAAGAACGTGAGTGAGGATTGCGACGACGCGACGGTACTGAGCCTCCTCGACGACGAGTACGCTCGGACCATTCTCACCGCAACCAGCGAGAAACCCATGTCCGCGACCGAACTCGCAGAGACCTACGACATGTCTCCACCGACCGTCTATCGCCGCGTGGAGTCACTGAAAGCGTGTGACCTCCTCTCCGAACAGACACAGTACGCCGAGGACGGCCACCATTTCGCGGTCTACAGCGCGAACGTCGGCCAGTTCACGGTCACTATCGAGGACGGAGAGATGACGCTCGACGTCGCCCGCGAGTCCGAACCGGAATCCCCTGCTGACCGCTTTACCCGCCTCTACGAGGACCTACGATGAGCCCACCACATGCCCCTGCCCTTCAGATCGTTCTTCAAGTAACCGAGACGGGGTCGGACACGCAGGTCGCCCTCGTTTTCGCCAGTTTCGTCGCCTCAGCACTGCTCGGGCTGTTTATCGCGCGAAAGGCCTACCAGGGCTATCGCCGAAACGAGAGTTCACCGATGCTCTTTCTCGCCATCGGTATCGTCCTTCTGACCGCCGTCCCGGCGGTGTTCTCGTTCGGACTCTCGACGTTTACGTCCCTTCCCGGTTCGGCCGTCGTAATCGTCACGAACCTGACCGAACTCGCCGGACTGGTCGCAATCGCGTACTCACTGTACGGTCGGTTCTGAGTCGAACACCGACGACATCGCTGCCTTCCTGACGACGGCGTCCGCCGCAACGAGGAGCACGACGCTCACGACGATGATGCCGACCTCGTTCGGCGTCGAGAGCAAGCCGAGCGAGACGATGAGCGTCGTCGCGCAGGCGGGTGCGTGAACGGTGTCGGTGGCGACCATTCCCCAACTCGTCGCGACGACAGACGAGAGACCGCTGGCGACGAGTCCGAGTCCGGCGAGCGAGAACGCCGGTGGAGCAGCCGTGAGCGTCGCACCCGACCCGAGGAGCGTGTAGGCGAAGAACCCCGCGACCGCGCCGATAGCGTGCCCTCCGACGACGCGCTTGCCCCGCGGTCGCTCGGATTCGGCCGCAAAGGCGAGAACGAACGCCGACGGACCGAGACTCGGAAAGATAAACGCCGACCCGGTCCCCCACGCGACGACGCCGAGCGTGGCAAAGAGCAGACCGGCGGTGAGCCCCGTTTCGAGTCCGCGGCGTTTCATACCGGTAGCTCGGCAGGTGCTCCCTGAAAACAGTGTCTGACTGGAGTCGCGACGCGAGCCAGCCCTCGGCGACGGACGGATTCAAGTGTTGACATAGCAACAACACGCACATGCCCGGTGCAGTCTTTCTCGAAGGCGACCTCGTCGAACTCCGAACCGTCGACGAGTCCGACGTGGAGTTTCTCCACCAACTGGTCAACGACCCGCGGGTTCGACGCGGTATCGCCGCCGTCGACCCGGTGACACACGCCCAAGAGCGCGAGTGGGTCGATTCGCGGGTCGACGGCGACGACATCGACTTCGTCATCTGCGACGATGGCGACCCGGTCGGAACCATCGGCCTCAAGCCGCCGAACATCACGACCGGCGCGTCCGAAGTCGGGTACATCGTCGCACCCGACGACTGGGACAACGGGTACGCGACCGACGCGCTGCGAACGATTTGCGGCTACGCCTTCGAAGAGCGCCGACTGCACAAAGTGTACGCGAACGCCTACGAGACCAACCCGGCGTCGTGTCGCGTCTTAGAGAACGTCGGGTTCGAAAAGGAGGGCGTCCACCGCGACCAGGGGTTCGTCGGCGGCGAGCACGTGGACGTGCTCCGGTACGGGCTGTTAGCTCACGAGTGGCAGCACACAGCGGATGAATCCGGTCGCGAGACCGACCGCGACAGTTGGATTTAGTTTAAATCCAGCCTTCTTCGACGAGGAGTTCGCCGTTGAGGACCGACGCCCCGGCCGCGCCGCGAATCGTGTTGTGGGCGAGGCAGTTGTACTTCACGCCGCCTTCGGTCGCCTGAATCGCGCCGGCAGAGATTTGCATGCCGTCGCCGCGGTCGCGGTCGAGACGAGGCTGTGGACGGTAGTTATCCTCGAAGACGTGGATGAGTTGCTCGGGAGCGCTCGGGAGGTCGACGCCGGGGTACTCGCGCATCGCGGCCGCGACATCCTCGGGCGAGGCGTCGTCTTCGAGGTCGGCGAAGACGCTTTCGAGGTGGCCGTCGAGCGTCGGAATCCGGTTGCAGGAGGCGTTGACCTCGGCGTCGTGGAGTGCGACTTCTGCGCCGTCGAAGCTGCCGAGCAGCTTGCGCGATTCGGTCTCCATCTTCTCTTCTTCGCCGCCGATGTGCGGGATGGCGTTGTCGATAATCTCCATCGAGGTGACGCCGTCGTAGCCCGCGCCGGAGACCGCTTGGAGGGTCGTGACGTGGACGCGGTCGAGGCCGAACTGGTCGAGCGCGGCGAGCGTCGGAACCATCGTGATAGTCGAGCAATTTGGGTTCTTCACGAGCGCGCCGTCCCAGCCGCGCTCGTCGCGCTGGACCTCGATGAGGTCGAGGTGGCCGGGGTTGATTTCGGGGATGGTAAGCGGCACGTCGGGAGCCATCCGGTCGTTCGAGGAGTTCGACGAGACGACGTAGCCCGCATCGAGGAAGTCGGGTTCGACCTCCGCGGCGACAGACGAGGGGAGAGACGAAAATAGGAGGTCGACGTCGTCAGACACGGCCTCTGGCGTGGTTCGAGTGACTTCCATCGACGCCACGTCGTCCGGAATCGGGGTATTGACCCGCCACTTGGCGGCCTCACCGTAGGTCTTGCCCGCGCTCGACTCGCTGGCGGTCACGGCCGCCAGTTCGAAGGTCGGGTGGTCTTCGAGGAGTTGGATGAATCGCTGTCCGACCGCACCGGTTGCACCGAGGATTCCGACTTGTACTGCCATTACCCGTGTCGTAGCGTGGCACACGCATAAGGTCGTTTGGATTTGGGCCGATTTTCGCGGTAGTCCGCTTGTACGTCACGTTCTCGGGCATTTCCTTCACGGTCGAACAGGTAAATCGTCGTCTGTCGAAGGACGAACCGACGTGCGTTGGAGAAACCGATAGAATAACGTGTGGTTCCCTGAAAGATTACCGCAAATGTTCAGCAAGGTTCTCGTCGCCAACCGAGGTGAAATCGCAGTACGCGTCATGCGCGCCTGCGAAGAGCTGGGTGTCCGAACCGTCGCGGTCTACAGCGAGGCCGACAAGCACGGTGGTCACGTGCGCTACGCGGACGAAGCGTACAACATCGGGCCCGCCCGCGCGGCAGATTCGTATCTGGACCACGAGTCGGTCATCGAGGCCGCCCGGAAGGCCGACGCCGACGCTATCCACCCCGGATACGGGTTCCTCGCGGAGAACGCGGAGTTCGCCCGCAAGGTCGAAGCGTCCGAGTTCAAGTGGATTGGCCCGTCGGCCGACGCGATGGAGCGACTCGGTGAGAAGACGAAGGCGCGCTCGCTCATGCAGGACGCCGACGTGCCCGTCGTCCCCGGCACGACCGAACCCGCCGAGTCCGCCGAGGACGTGAAGGCTGTCGCCGAGGACTACGGCTATCCGGTCGCCATCAAGGCCGAAGGTGGCGGTGGCGGTCGCGGCCTGAAGGTCGTCCGCACCGAAGAAGAAGTCGACGACCAGTTCGAGACGGCACAGCGCGAGGGTGAGGCGTACTTCGACAACGCCTCCGTCTACGTCGAGAAGTACCTCGAAGCGCCGCGCCACATCGAGGTGCAGATTCTCGCCGACGAACACGGCAACGTTCGGCACCTCGGCGAGCGCGACTGTTCGCTCCAGCGCCGCCACCAGAAGGTCATCGAGGAGGCTCCATCGCCGGCGCTCTCGGACGACCTGCGCGAGCGCATCGGTGAAGCCGCACGTCGCGGAGTCCGCGAAGCGGGCTACACCAACGCCGGGACGGTCGAGTTCCTCGTCGAAGACGGCGAGTTCTACTTCATGGAAGTCAACACGCGGATTCAGGTCGAACACACCGTCACCGAGGAAGTGACAGGTCTCGACGTGGTGAAGTGGCAGATTCGCGTCGCCGCCGGCGAGGAACTCGACTTCTCGCAGGAGGACGTGGAAATCGAAGGCCACTCCATGGAGTTCCGTATCAACGCGGAGGCTCCCGAGAAGGACTTCGCGCCTGCGACCGGCGAACTCACGACATACGACCCGCCGGGCGGCATCGGCGTCCGCATGGACGACGCCGTCCGTCAGGGCGACGAAATCGGCGGCGACTACGACTCGATGATTGCGAAGCTCATCGTCACCGCCTCGACCCGCGAGGAAGTCCTCGCCCGCGCCGAGCGCGCGCTCGCCGAGTTCGAAATCGAAGGTCTTCGAACGGTCATCCCGTTCCACCGGCTGATGCTCACCGACGAGACGTTCCGCGAGGGACGCCACACCACGAAGTACCTCGACAACATCCTCGACCCCGACCGTATCGAGGCGGCAGTCGAGCGCTGGGCACCCGACGCTGTCTCTAACGACAACGACGAGGAAGACGTGACCGAGCGCACCTTCACCGTCGAGGTCAACGGCAAGCGCTTCGAGGTCAGCCTCGAAGAGCGCGGCGCACCCGCCATCCCGCTTGGCGACGTCAGCGGTGGCAGCGCCTCGCAGTCTTCCGGCCCGCGCAAGCGCCGCGAGGACAGCGGTGGCGACCAACAGCAGATTATCGAGGGCGACGGCGAGTCCATCACCGCCGAGATGCAGGGGACGATTCTCTCTGTCGACGTCGGCGAAGGCGACGAGGTCGAACCCGGAGACACCGTCTGTGTCCTCGAAGCGATGAAGATGGAAAACGACGTGGTCGCCGAGCGCGGTGGCACCGTCTCGCAGGTCCTCGTCGGCGAGGGCGACAGCGTCGATATGGGCGACGTGCTTCTCGTCCTCGAATAGACGACTCGCTGCGATTTCCAGACCCGAACCACGAACCTCTTTCTTCGCGCCGTCGTAGCCGCCCGCATGAGCGACACGCGACGCGCCCTCTTGTCCGCCCTCGCCGACGGACCCGTCTCTGGTCCCGAACTCGCCGACCGTCTCGACATCTCCCGCGCTGCCGTCTGGAAGCACGTCGAGTCGCTCCGCGACGAGGGATTCGTCGTCGAGAGCGAGAGCGACGGCTACGTCGTCACCGAGGTCCCGGAGTACGGCGGCCCGGCAATCGAATACGGACTCGAAGCCGACTACGACGTGGCGTTTCACGACGTCCTGGGGTCGACGAACGACACCGCCCGCGAACTCGCCGCCGAGGGCGAGAGCGACGTCGTGGTCGTCGCCCGCGAGCAGTCAGCCAGCAAGGGCCGAAAAGAGCGCGCGTGGACCGCCCCCGACGGTGGCGTCTGGATGAGTGTGCTCATTCGCCCCGACGAGCCGCCCGCGTTCGCCCCGCTGTACACCTTGGCGATGGCCGTCGCCGTCTGTGATGCAGCGCGTGAAGCGGGTGTGGACGCGAGTATCAAGTGGCCGAACGATGTCATCGTGAGTCGCCCGTCAAAGCGGGCGGCGAGCGATGGCTCATCTGACTCGGGCGAGTCAGATGGTGTGATTGTGAGCGAATCAAGCGATGACTCGCCGGATACAGAAGCCTCCGACCACGACTACCGAAAACTCTGCGGCATCCTGACCGAGATGGAGGGCGAGGCCGACCGCGTCTCGTGGTTAGTCATCGGACCAGGAACCAACGTCAACATCGCCCCAGAGGAACTTCCCGAGGAAGCGACCAGTGTCTCCGCAGAGGCGGCCCCGGTCGAACGCCGCATCTTCGTCCAGCGAGTGCTCGAACGCTTCGACGAACTCCGTGCCGACCTCGACAGTGTGCTTCCGGCGTGGCGCGAGCGAGCAGACACGCTCGGGCGACGGGTGCGCGTTCACACGGCGAACGGCGTCGTCGAAGGCGAAGCTATCGACATCGAACATCCCGGGACGCTGGTCGTCCGAACCGACGACGGCGAAACGCGAGTCCACGCCGGCGACTGCGAACACCTCCGTCCAGTGGCGGAAACGTAGGTTACTCGTCGGCGGTCGCCGCGGCGTCGGTCCCCGAATCGGCCGACGCGCCCGCCTCTGATTCGGCAGACGTGACATCTATCAGCGGGTCAGACTCCTGTCCGCCCTCGATTCTGACCGTCAGTACGGGGACGCTCGACGCGCGGACGACCTTCTCCGCGACCGACCCGAGGAGCAGGCGGTCGATACCGCCGCGACCGTGTGTTCCCATCACGATGAGGTCGCACTCGCCGCGCTCGGCGAACTCGACGATTTCGCGACTCGGCGTCCCTTCGAGGATGTGCGTCTCGACCGGAATGTCCCGCGCGCTCGCAGCGCGCTCGACGAGTTCGACCGCTGCCTCGGCGTCTTCCCGCAACAGGTCGTCGAGCCCCTCCCACGAGGACTCCATCGGCAATCCCGCAAAACTCCCGGCGTTGACTACGTACACGCCGTGGAGTTCTGCACCGTGGACTGATGCGAGGGCGGCGGCATGGGCTGCGACGCGGTCTGAGCCGTCTGAGCCGTCGATTGGGACGATGATTCGGTCGTACATTTCTATGACACGTGGTAACATATTATCGAGTTCGGTAATAACGCTTTGCTACGGCAGGAGTACTGCGAGAATATGTGTGGTGGCTGTGGCGTCGGCTCTCCTTCTGCGAGTGGCAAATAGAGGCAAAATAACGGCCAAGCTCGACATCTCTCCTCCCGGCGTTCCCACGGAACTGTAATCACCACTCAACTAATTGGTCTCGAATTCGTTTGTTCACATATGTCACGAATTGTGTTCGCTATCCTCGGTGCCGTCGTCGCAGTGTTCCCCAAGCAAACGCTCACGGTGTACGAATGGCTCGCCATCGAGAATCGAGACGAGTGCACGCGCCGGTCGTGGGTCGTCCCCGCCGTTCGAGTTGAGGGCGTCGTCTTCCTCGTCGCTAGCCTGCTCGGAGGCAAGACGTACCAACGACTGCTCGACTTCAGCGGCGCTGTCGGGGCTGTCGCACTCGCCGCACCGAAGCAGTATCTCGGCGTCGGTGGCTGGCTCAGCTACCAGTCGTCGGAAACTGTCGAGTGGAACAGGCGCTTTATCGCGGTCGCCCGGTCGTTCGGCGGTCTGGTCCTCCTGTCCGCGATTCGCTCGCACAAAAGTGGGGGCGACGACTCCGACGCGACAGCGGAACTCGACGCTGACGCGGAGTCAGCCTAACGTACTCTCGGACGCTCAGAGAGACACGTCTTTCACGTCCGCCATTCCGGCGCGGCGGACGACGGCGCGAACCACGTCCTGCACGCCGGCTAAGTTGTCCGAGTCGCCGTCGAGGACGAGGAGTTTCGCGTCGCGTCCCTCCTCGACGAGACCGTAGTTCAGACCGGCGATGTCCGCACCATTGATGGTCGCCATGCGGAGAATCTCGACTGCGGGCACGTCGGCCAGTTTCGACGTGAACTCCATCTCGCGGAACATCGAGGGACTGTTCAGCATGACGTTGTCCGTACCGAGTGCGACCGTCGTTCGCTCGACGAGGTCGCGAATCGGCGGGACGCCGACGCCCGTGACGAGGTTCGACCGCGGACAAACGGCGATTGGAATCTCCTCGTCTTCGACTCGCTGGAGGTGCGCGGGTTCGGGGTAGACCATGTGAACGAGAAAGTCGGGGTCGAGGTCCAACGCGGGCGTGATGTCGTGTGAGTCGCGTTCGCCCGCGTGGATACCGAACAGTTTTCCGGCGTCTGCGGTTTCGGCTCTGAGTTCCCCGAACTCCGCGTCTCGAGCCCCCGACGCACCGAATCCGTCCGCTTCTCGCATCGCATCCGCCGTCTCGCGGCCGAGGACGACTGCCTCGATGTCGCGGCCGTCGAGCGCCTGGCGGATGACGTCGACACCTTCGACGCCACCCTCACGGAATTCGAGACACGCCGCGGTCCCGCCTCGTTCCATCATTCGGAGCGAGCGAGCCATCGCGGCCGCCTTCTCGTCGGTGCTGGCCGCCCGGAGGAGGCGGTGTTTCAGTCCGTCCGGCGGCGCGACGAGTTCGTCGAGCGAGAGTCCGCCACCCGCCTCTTTCGCGATTGAATCGCCGAGGTGGGTGTGCGCGTTGACGAACGCGGGAAGGATGATATCGGTCGAATCGGTGGTCGTCTCCTCGACGGCGGTTATCGTTCCGTCTTCGACGACGACCCGGCCTTCGACCGGTTCGAACGCCCGGCCACGAAGTACGGTCCCCTCGAGTTGCATCGCTCACGACTCGGTCGTCGCGCCGCTTGAACCTCCCGCATCGAGGTGGGTGTGGGCGTGGCTCTCCTCGCCTCTTTTTGAGCCGTCACTCGAACTCGTCGAGCGTCGTGTTCAGACCGCCTCGAACCTCGTTGACGAGCGCACCGCTCACGTCTAACCCGAGGACGTCAGCGGCGGCGCGGCCCACCGTTTCGGTCACGTCCGCTGGGGCGTACACGCCGAGTCGCCACTGCTGTTCTTGGGCGGTTCGAAGCGCCTGCACGAGCGGAGACTCGCGTTCCAACTGCCGAATCTCGCCGTTGACCATCACCCGCGACGACGATTCAGTCATCGACGGGCGCGACGGAATATCGACGATGACCGACTCGGAAGACACGTCCGCGGCGTCGGCGATGTCGCGTTCGAAGCCGGCGATAGTCTCGTGGTCGGCGTCGAGAAGCGACCCGGGAACGTCGGAGAGTTCGGCCCAGACGGCCCGTTTGTACAGGTCACGGGTTGCCAATCGCTCGGCGAAGTCGGCGGTCGTGGGGTTGAGACGGAGACCGACCAAGAGGTCGTAGTCGTCCATCCGCCGGAGTTCGTGGGCGTCGATGTCGGGTTCAGAGAGCAACTGTTCCGACGCCCGGCGCAACATCGCCTTCGAGATGCGGGCGACGTGGTGGGCGTAGACGGTGGGGTTCATCAGGGCGCGAGCGAGGAGGAGCGATTCGGCGGTCTGGACGTTCCCCTCTGCGAGGACGAGTTCGCCGTCGACGAAGGTGAGTTCCCGAATCAGGCGCTCGTGGTCGATAGTCCCGTAGGGGACGCCCGTGTGGTGGGCGTCGCGGACAAGGTAGTCCATCCGGTCGACGTCGAGTTCGCCCGAGACGAGTTGACCGAACTTCGCGTCCCCGGAGACGAGTCGCGCGACCCGCTTTGGGTCGAGTCCGTGGTCGTCGAGGACCGACCCGACGGTCCCGCGCGTGACGAGTTCCTCGACGTCGTCGTGGTACTTTCCGGTGTGGCGGTGGGTCACCTCCTCGACGTTGTGGCTGTAGGGGCCGTGACCGACGTCGTGGAGGAGCGCGGCGGCCTCGACGTGGGAGGCGGCGTCGCCCTCGATGCCGAGGTGAGAGAGGGCGCGCGAGGCGAGGTGATAGACGCCGAGGCTGTGTTCGAATCGGGTGTGATTCGCGGAGGGGTAGACCAGTTGGACCGTCCCCAACTGCTTGATACGGCGGAGACGCTGCATCTCCGGCGTGTCGAGAAGGGCTTCGGCGACGCCCGTGACCTCGATGTGGTCGTGGACGCTGTCCTTGATGGTCGTCATGGTGAGGCTTCGGCCGTCATCGGGTAAAAAGGGTCGGACGCGAGGGAATCGCAGGACGACGAGGCAGAACCGCCGGGAGGATGGCGACGCGGAGTCGCCGGGAGAACGGTAACGCGAAGTCACCGGCAGGACGGTGGTCCGGAGTCACCGCTCCGTGAGGAACCCGCCGAGCGGGCCGGGGAGCGAAAACGGTACGGCGGGTGCGACGGTGGCGGCAGCCATCTGTCGGAGCGCCATGGGAGTACTCCGCCAGCGGAGATTGTAGTACACCGCGAGTTCGGGGCCGAGTTTGGCTTTGAATCCGGTGAGCCGCTTCATGTTCGCTCCGCCGAGGTCGTAGACGCTCGCACCCTCGGCTTTCGCCGTCTGCATGATGTGCCAATCGAGGAGGCTGACGACCGGGAAGCCGACGCCGGGGTCGACAGCGCCCTGCCAGCGGTACACTCGGTCGTCGTCGTGGATGGCGATGATGCCCGTCTCGGGGTCGTCGTCGACGACCGCGACGTGGGTTCGGACCGTCCCGTCCGGGAGTGCGTCGGCGAGGTCCGTGACGAACGCGGGCGTGACGCGGTAGGACTTGTCCTGTTGTTCGTGCCGGTCGCGGACGAGGTCGAGCACCATGTCGATGTCGTCGCGGTCGCCCAGTTCGAACGTGAGACGGTGGTCGTCGAGGTCTTTGATGTTCCGCCGGATGTTCCGACTGAAGCGCGATTTGATGGTCTCCTCGTCGGCCGTCAGGTCGACGTGGTAGGTGTAGTCCGGCGTCGCATCGAAATCTGCCCAGCGATAGCACCGCACGTCGGTGAGGTCGGTCGTCCCGCGGAGGTGAATAAAGTCCGGGTCGAACGCGTCGTGAAGCCACTGGACCGACCCGGAGACGAACTCGTCGAGCGTCTGTTCGCGTCGCCGTCGCTTTCCGGTGTTGGCCGTGTTCAGTACGGGCCCGAGCGAAAAGCTCTCCAGTATGTGCGGGGGCGAGACGACCGCCGGTCGCCCGTACCGGGTCGTCTCGAAGACCGGAAGGAGACCGACCGGTTCGTCGCCGTGAAGTCCAACGAGGCAGTGGAGCGTCCCCTTCGAGTGCGCTTCGAGGACGCGAAGTGCCTCAGCCCGGTGAAAGGGGGTTGCGCCAGTGACGTGGTCGTGGTCCACGTATCGGTTCCACGCGTCGGGGTCGGCCGTCAGGTCGACGAATTCGAGTCCCATGGTCAGAGGTAGCCGAGTCCTTGCAGCCGCGATTCGACGTCGTCACCGACGTCGCGGGCCGAGTCGCGGTCGACGGGGCGTTCGTAGGTGGCTTCCGCTGTGGACGTGACGCCGGGGAGGACAGCCCCTTCCATCCGGTCGCTTCGCGGCAGGCCGAGCAGCGAGAGGACTGTCGGAGCGATGTCGAGGAGGTGCGGCGTGCCGAGCGATGCAGTGGGGTCGAATCCGTCGCCCGCGATAGCGACGACGCCGTACGGCTTGTGATTCCACGGTTCGTACATCGGCCCGAACAGGTCGCCGCGAAGTTCGGCTTCCGGGAACGTCTCGAAGTCGCGCGGGAGGAGCATGATATCTGGTGCGGCTTCGATAAACGGTCCCTCGAACACCGCTTCGCGCGGGACGACGGCGTCGAATACTGGGTCTCCGTCCGGGGTGCGAACGGTCGAGAGCTTCTCGATGAGTTCCAGCCGAAGCGACTCGTACTCGTCGGGAGAGACGACGCCCGCCGGTTCGCGGCCAGCGAGGTTGATTCGGATACCCAGTTCGTTCGACGTTCGCATGTAGGCTCGGGAGTTCTCGAAGTCGACACGGGCGGGCACGTCGGCGGCTCTGAGAGTCCGCTGCGGGACGAGACGCTTGACGACGCTGGTCAAGCCGAGTCTCTCGACGGTGTTCGCCGCGGTCGTGAGTGTTCGGTCCCGAACCCGGTCCACCACGGAGGGCTCGTCCCCGGGGGCAGACGCAGACTCGCCGGGGGCCTTCAGGTCTTGTTTCCAGAGTGGAATCCACGACGGACTTCCCTCTTTGTCGCGCACTGTCTCGACGTATCCTTCTCGGCTGAGGAACTCGTTGACGCGGAACTCCACGTCTTCGTAGGGACCGATGCCGTGGTCGCTGGCGACGAGCACGACGTCCGGGTCGAACGCCTCGATGGCGTGGCCGACCTGTTCGTCGGTGGCGCGGTAGACTTCACGCAAGAGGTCGAGGTCGCCGGGGAAGTCGTGGACTGCGGTGTCGGTCCGCTGGAACTCGACGAAGCCGAAGTCGGGGTCGAACCGCTCTGTCAGGTAGACGAACGCCTCGCCGCGCGAGCGAATCAGACGTTTGTACTCGTCGGCGCGGACCGAGGCCGGCACGCGCTCTGCGTCCGACGTGGTCCGATTGAACTCGTCTTCGCCGTAGACGCGGTACTCGCCGATTGCCTCGCGAACGTCTGCCAAGAGTCCCGGCGGGTGTGTCGCCGGGTCTTCGGGACCGATGTAGCCCGGTATCAACGCGCCGTCGAACTCGCGTGGCGGATGTGTCACCGGGGCGTTCACGACGACGCTTCGCAGTCCGCGCTCCGAGAGGAGTTCCCAGAGTGTCGATTCCGCGATGTCCGTCGCGTCGGAGATGCGCCAGTCGTAGCCGTCGTACGTGAGGAACCCGAACACGCCGTGTTTGGCGGGGTTGACGCCAGTGTACAGCGAGGGCCACGCGCTCGGCGTCCACTGGGGGACCTGCGATTCGAGCGGGGCCGACGCCCCACGGTCGAAGATGTCCTGAAGATTCGGCAGGAGTCCGTCGTCGAACATCGGCTGCATCACGTCAAGACACCCCGCGTCGAGGCCGACCAGGAGGACTCGGCGGTCGGCGCTCATCGGTCGTCACCTCCGTCGGACCGGGCAATAGAGTGCGTGCCGTCTGTGCCGTGTTCGTACAACTCGCCGTTCGTCCCGGCAGGTGTCGATTGGAATTGACTGGCTGACATGTCCGCCTCGTCGACAATGCCCGCTTCGCCGACTGCGCCCACCTCGGTGACCGTCTCTACCTCATCGACAACGGTCTCGACACCAGCGAGGTGCCGCACGGCGGGCATCCTGACGAACGACAGGAGGGTGTAGAGTTGGCGGCTGTAGTCCGCCCCGGCGAGGTGCGCGTGATAGGTTCGGACCACGCCGTCCCAGTCGAGGAAGGGAAGCGCGTCGATGACCGCGCGACTCTCGACGAGCGTGTCGAGGACGAACGAAGTGTCTCTGATGTACTCGCCGTCTTCCATCCACGGGCCGGAGACGTGGTACGACTTCTCTCCGTGTTCGGGGCGGACGAACAGGTGGTCGAACGCGTTCACTTTCGTCTGGAGGAAGTCCAGTGGATACCGCCGCGACAGCGGGACTCCCGTCGACGCGTGGGGAATCGCGGCGAGGTCGGCGTCGAGTCTCGCCACGGCGGCGTTCACAAGGTTCGGGCCGATGAGATGCTTGACGGGGACGGTCAGCGCGAGGTCCACGAGGCGGTTGTCGAGGAACGGCGTCCAGTGTCGCTTCGTCTGTGTCAGCCCGTAGTAAAAGAGGTCGGCGTCGTTGGACATCGGGTAGCACTCGCCGTAGGAGACGAGTTCGCGGAGCGACGGGTACGTGACGCCGTGGTATTCGAGCCCGTCTCGTCCCGCTTCGACACCGTCGGCGAGTATCCCGTCGAGTGACTTCGAGGCCGATGCCGAGAGATACGGCGGCAGTTCCGTCGAACAGCGCTGGACGTACTCGTCGGCGTCTGCCGGCGCGTCTTCCCACGGGAGCTGGAACGTCCCCAGCGGGCCGAGTGGAATCGTCCACCGACGTATCGAGAGGCCCTTGAACAGCCAATCGCTGTAGAGCCCGGTGACCAACAGGTCCACCTCGTCGTGGATGTCGTCGAGAAAACCCGTGACGTGGCCCTGATTGAAGTCGCCGTAGAAGTTCATCACTGCCGCGTTGTCGTCGAGGATTCGCGCCGGGTAGCGGTCGTCTCGCTGAAGGAGAGAGAACGGAACGTTGGCGGCCTCTGCGGTACGCTCCGCGGCGCGAGCCTCGCGGTTCATCCAGTCGTTCATGTGGTAGGTGACGACTGAGGAGTCGTCCGCGGCGGCGAGAACGAGTCGCGAGTCGCTGCCGCCGCTCAAGAGGACGCCAGCGCGTTCGTCGGTTCTCAGACGGTCGTTGACGACCGTCCGAACCGTCTCGGTGAACTCGTCGGCGACCTCGTCGAACGGTCGGTCGACCGGGCGGTACGAGAGCGTCCAGTACTGCTCGCGGGTCGTCTCTCCCGCCGTGAGGTCGTACGAGAGCGTCGTCCCGGGTTCGAGTTCGGTGACGTTCTCGAAGACGGTCTGCGTCCCCGGGACCGCCGCAGTGGCGAAAAACGCGCTGAGCGCGTCGGCGTCGAAGCGAGCGTCGATAGCTGGATAGACGGCGAGCGCCTGCAGGTCCGTGCCGAAGACGAACGCGCCGCCCGCAGTCTCGGCGAGGTAGATGGGGTGTGTCCCGAGGCGGTCGGTCGCGACGTGAAACCGCTCGCGCTGTCGGTCGTAGAGTGCGACTGCGAACGTCCCGTTCACTCGCGAGAGGAAGTCGAGACCGAAGCGGTCGTAGAGGCCGCGGCAGTACGCGGGTGTCGATGGAACGTCGTCCGCCGCGTATCGACTCTCGTAGCCGTCTGCCGTCTGTACCCCGTGGACATCGCCCCAGACCCAGAGGCGGACGTCCGGCGTCGCCGAAACCGGTTGGTTGGCGTCTGTCATCGTCGAAACGCCGACGCGAACGTCGCCGCCGTCGTACGACTGGGGTGTCTCTCCGGTCCTCGTGTGTTCCGTCAGAAGTGGTCCGAGTGGACAGTCTCTCGGACCGACGATGCCACATAACCCTGCCATGCCTGACAGGAGGCGAGAAACGCGGTTAGTTAGTCACGAACCAGTGACTGTTAGAACGGTCGTAACGTCTCTCGAGAACTACTGTTACGAAGGCGATAACGTCACGCAGCCGTCTCTTCGAGTCCACGCTTATCCGCCCGAGGTGACCGCTCGCGCGAAGTCGAACACGAGCGACCGAATCGACTCGAAGCAGAGCGCCGAGACGGCGTAGACGACGCCGCCGAAGCCGACGTACGCGAGGACGGCGACGAGGCCGCTCGGCGGGGCGACCTGCAGCAGTCCCGCGACGGCGACTCCCATCACGGCGGCCGCGGCGGTGAGTCGAAGCAGGTTGGCAACGGGAAGCCGGTAGGTGACGAGCCGAGAGAGGTACACGACCCGAATCACCATCCCGGCGGTGTACGCGAGTGTCGTCGCCACGGCCGCCCCGATGAGACCGAACTGGAAGATGAGCACCACGTTCAACACGAGGTTGAGCGAGATGCCGACGACCGTCGCGCGAGCGACCAAATCCGGGCGGTCGAGGCCGAGCAGACACCGTCCGACGAGTATCTGAATCGCTTCGGGGATTTTGCCCAGGATGAGGACGACGAGGACGAGCCACGCGCCGGCGAACGGCGGGCCGAAGACCGCTTCGAGGAGGTCGGAGCCGATGAGAAACGCACCGACTGCGGCGGGAATGATGAGCGCGAGGGCGGGCGTCGTCGCCCGAGTGAGAAGGCGGCCGATGCGGTCGGCGTTCGCCTCGGCCCACGCGCTGGTCTGCGGGAGGATAGACGGCCCAATCGCGTGAGTGAGAAGGAGCGTGACGCCCGCAACGCGCCACGCGATTTCGTAGGTTCCGACGGCGTCCTGCGTGAGGATGAACCCGATGATGAGCACGTCCATCCAGCTGTGGACCTGCAGGCCGATTGTGGGGATGATGTTGTACTTCCCGAAGGCCAGAAGCGACCGAATGCGGGCGAGAGAAGGTCGAGCAATCGACGGGCGGAGCTTCCAGACGGCCCAGGCGAACCGGACGCCGAGGCCGGCGAGGTAGGCACCCACGAGTTCGAGTGCGCCCCCGCCGGCGACGACGAGCGCAGTTGCGAGTCCGATAAACACCAGTTGTTGGACCAGTTGGAGTGCGGCCGTCTCGCCGACGCGAAGTTCGCCGCGCAGGGCGCTTTCGGCAATCGTCGTCGCCCGGGAGAGGACGAGCGCCGCGAGAATGAACGGTGCGGCGTCGACGCCGACGTAGGCCGCCACGTCGCCGCGGAAGACGAACAGGCCGAGGCCGACGAGTCCGGCACCGGCGACGGTGATTGCTGCCGCGGCCGCGACGACCTCACCGACCCGCTCGCCGCGACCGATTCGCTGCTCGACGGCCGTGCCGATTCCGGCGTCGGCGACGATAGAGAGGACGCCGAGGAGGGCTTGAAACAGGAAGAACGTCCCGAGGACGCCCGCGCCGAGTTCCCGCGCGAAGTACGCGAAGGCGGCGAACGACAGGACGGTGTTCGCCACCTTCGCGACGAAGAGTTTCGACGTGGATAGGGAGATGTTCATTGCGGGGGCTCGCGCGGGATTCGCGGCGGAACGTTGCCTCGCAACGTGATTAGTTATACACCGATTGACGGAGCACGGAGCTGCTCGCGTCGGTTATGACCCGTCTACTGCGAGACAACGTGCATCGGGAGGTCGAGCACCTCGACCGCCGCCGCGGCCACCTCGTCGCGGGCGACCTCAGGGGCGTACACGCCGAGTCGCCACTGCGCGCGCTCGGTCGCCCGGAGCGCGCCGACGAGTTCGGAGGCGGATTCGAGTCGCTGAACCACGCCGTCGACGACGACGCGACTCCGCGACTCCTTGATTCGCGGCGTCGGCGGCGCGTCGATGATGACTTTCTCGGGAGTGATGTTGGCGAGTTCCGCAATCTCGCGCTCGGCGGCGCGTGTCTCGTCGTGGTCGAGTTCCACCACGTCTGTGGGGACGGTACTGAGCGGTGCCCAGATAGCTCGTTTGTAGAGGTTCCGGCGTTCGATGCGGTTTCCGAGGTCGGGGACGCGCTCACCCAGTGCGACGAGCAGGTCGTGGTCGGCCATCCGAACGAACTCCTCGATTGGCAGGCCGTCGTCGACGAGGCGTTCGGAGGCGCGTTCGAGCATCGCGCCCGCGATGCGTGACGTGTGATGGCGGTACACCGTCCCGTTCATCAGGGCGCGAGCGAGAAGAAGCGATTCGGCGGTCTGGACGTTCCCCTCGGCGAGGACCAACTGTCCGTCTCGGTAGCGGAGTTGTCGGACGAGCCGACCGTGGTCGATGGTTCCGTAGGGGACGCCCGTGTGGTGAGCGTCGCGGACGAGGTAGTCCATCCGGTCCACGTCGAGTTCGCCCGAGACGAGCTGGCCGAGGCCACCGCCGCCGTCGACGATGTCGGCGACGCGCATCGGGTCCAAGCCGTGTGCTTCGAGCGTCTCACCGACGACAGAGCCGTCGAGCAGGCCGTGAATCTCGTCGTGGTCGCGGCCAGTTCGACGGCGGATGAGGTCCTCGGTCTGGTGGCCGTACGGTCCGTGGCCGATGTCGTGGAGGAGCGCGGCGGCGCGGACGTGGGCGGCTTCCTCGCCTTCGATACCGAGATGCGAGAGGGCGCGCGAGGCGAGGTGATAGACGCCGAGACTGTGTTCGAATCGGGTGTGGCTCGCCGAGGGGTACACGAGGCGAACCGTCGAGAGTTGCTTGATATGGCGGAGACGTTGGAACTCGGGGGTATCGACGAGGTCGGCGGCCACGGGGTCCAGAGAGATGTAGTCGTGGACGCTGTCCTTGACGGCGGTCATATCGGGTGTTGTGTGACTGGCATCAAATACCCGACCATTCACGGTTGCCAGAGCGACCGCAGACGTCTGGTCTGTGAGGCAGTCGCCGTCTCCGGTGAAGGAACTTTCAAACCGCCGGTCACCCTACGCCGGAGCATGGTAACGTTCCTCGCCGGGGGCACGGGCACCCCCAAACTCCTCGATGGGGCCGCCGAGGTATTCGACCCCGCCGAGACGACAGTCGTCGCGAACACCGGCGATGACGTCGAACTCGGTGGCCACATCGTCTGTCCCGACCTCGACACCGTCCTCTTTTCGGGTGGCGGCGTCCTCGACACCGACCGCTGGTGGGGCATCGCGGGCGACACCACCGAGACGGACGACGAACTCCACCGCCTCGCCGACGCGGCGGGTCTCGAACCCGGCCCGCGATACCTCTCTCCGGAGGCCCAGACTGCCGGACGCGACATCGCCCGCTGGCGACGCTTCTCCGGCATCGCCGAGTTCATGGAAATCGGCGACCGGGACCGCGCGGTCCACATCACGCGAACCTCGCTCCTCGACGACGGCAACTCGCTGACCGAGGTCACACAGACGCTCGCGGACGCCTTCGACCTCGACGCGTCGCTCCTGCCCATGAGCGACGACCCGGTGGCGACCCTCATCCACACCGAGGAGTCGGGCGTCATGCACTTTCAGGAGTACTGGGTTCACCACCGCGCCGAACCCACGGTTCGGGACGTAGAGTTCCGCGGTGCCGACGAGGCGACAATCACACCCGAAGTCAGAGACGCGCTCTCGGACCCCGTGGTCGTCGGTCCCTCGAATCCGGTCACGAGCATCGGCCCGATGCTCGCCCTCGACGACTTCGCCGACGCGCTCGCCGACACGCCGGTCGTCGCCGTCTCGCCCTTCGTCGAGGATACCGTCTTTTCGGGACCGGCCGCCGACCTCATGGCTGGAATCGGTTACGACCCCTCGACTGCGGGCGTCGCCGAGGCGTACCCCTTCGCGGACGCGTTCGTCCTCGACGACGAGGACGGGACGGACCTCGACAGGCCAGTCGTCCGCACCGACACGCGAATCGACGCGCCCGAAGACGCTGCTCGCGTCGCTCGCGCCGTACGCGATGCGCTCGCAGAGGTGTCGTGATGTTCGCCCCTCGCGTCGCCGTGGCGAGCCTCAGCGGCGAATCTGACGCCGAGTGGGCGCGCGCTGCTGCCACCCACGTCGGCGCGGCGTTCCTCGGCGGCGTCGCCATCGACGAGGCTGCACAGGAGGCCGCCGAAGCCCTCGTCGCCCGCGACCGCTCGGAGTTCCTCACCGACGGCCCGATTGGCTTTCTCGACGAGCAACTGACCGAAGTGGACGCCGCAGACGCCCCCGACATCTTCGCCGCGGTCAACGTCCGGGCGACGACGGCCGACCCGATTGGCGACGCCGCCGCGGTCTGCGCCGACCACGATGCAGGTCTCGAAATCAACGCACACTGCCGCCAAGACGAACTCTGTGCGGTCGGCTGTGGGGAGGCACTCCTCCGCGACACCGACAGACTCGTGGCGTACGTCGAAACGGCGCGAGAAGCAGGCGCAGCGGTTGGTGTGAAAGTCCGCGCTGAAGTCGATGGCGTCGACCTCCCGGAGCTCGCCGCGACCCTCGCAGACGCCGGCGCGGACTGGATTCACGTCGATGCGATGGACTCCGAGGCGGTCGTCGCGGATGTGGTCGCGGCCGCACCGGACCTGTTCGTCATCGCCAACAACGGCGTCCGCGACCGCGAGACGGTTCGCGAGTACCTCGACTACGGGGCTGACGCCGTGAGCGTCGGGCGGCCGAGTGACAACCCCGAGGTGCTCCAGCGCGTGCGCGCCGCGACCGACGAGTGGTTCACGGAACAGGCCAGTCGCCCGGACTCGGACGACGAGCAGGAGGCGACCGTCTGATGCCGACCCCAGTCGCAGAGCGCGGCTTCGCCCCGGCGCGACACGCCGAACTCGCACTGCTCCTCGAAGTCGCCGGGACACCCAAACCGGGGAACGTCGACCGCCGACGCGACCTCTCGGACCTCCACTTCGAACACTTTCTGACTGGTGCTGTCGGGTCGGCGGCGGGGCTTCGACTGGCTGAAGACGGCGCACCGGTCGGCGAGGCGTTCGAGACCGCGGTCGAGGGAATGAGCAAACAGGGGGGCGGAAACACGCAGTTCGGCTGTCTCCTGCTTCTCGTCCCGCTCGTGCGGGCCGCGGCCGCAGGCGACCTCTCTCCCGCGGGGGCGACGCGCGTCGCGGAAGCGACGACCGTGGACGACGCAGTGTCGTTCTATCGAGCCTTCGAACACGTGGACGTCGCGGTGGGCGACCCGCCGGAAGACGCATCGGACCTCGACGTTCGGCGCGGGTCGAACGCTGAATCGACGCTTCGAGCAGAGGGGCTGACCCTCTCCGACATCATGGAACTGAGCGCCGAACGAGACGCGAACGCGCGGGAGTGGACCGGCGACTTCGCCCGGACGTTCCGCGCCGCCGAGTCGATTCTTGCTGACGAGGGGCCGGTCACAGAGCGCGTCGCGCGGGCGTTCGTCAACCTCCTCACCGAAGAGCCGGACACGCTCGTCGTGACGAACCACGGCGAGGTCGTCGCCCGCGACGTGATGGACCGCGCGGCGGCCGTCTCCGACCTCGACGAGGCCGAGATGCTGGCCGAGGAGTTCGTCGCCGAGGGAATCAACCCCGGAACGACCGCCGATATCGCCTGCGCGGCGACGTTCGTCGCGCTGGAGCGGGGGGTGCCGCTGTGAGTCGAAAAACCGACGAGAACGCGACCGAGGACAGCACCTCTGCCGACACCGTCGAGTGGCCGGTCGAACTCCGCGGCGTCACCGAGTCGGTCGTCGCCACGCTCGGCCCAAACGACTTGTGGAACTTCGCTGCACTCGGGCTTCACGCGCCCGACGAAGACCAAGACGATGGCGTCGTCACCGCAACCACGTGGGGAAACACCCGAACCCGCCGCAACTTCCATCGTCAGGGCGGCGGCGTCGTCCAGTTCGTCAGCGACCCGCGGGACTTCGTGGACGCCGCGATGACAATCTGGGAAGGGGAGACACCCGTCCTCGACTCGGCGGACGCGTGGGCCGAAGTCGAGGTGGAGATGGTCGATTCAGGCGACGATGGCGGAACTCACTGGGAGACGTGGGAGCTTCGACCCACGGAGGCGGCAGTCGAAGCGACTCGTCCGTTCACAATCAACCGGGCGTTCGGGGCTGTCGTCGACGCGACGGTCGCGGCCTCTCGACTCGACGTGCCCGCGTTCGACGCCGACGAACTGCTCTCTCGGCTCGCGTACTTCGAAGAAACGGTCGAGGCGTGCGGCGGTCAGGCCGAGCGCGAGGCGTTCGAACGCATCGACGAACACACCGGCTGGCAAGAGTTGGCCGCGGAAAGACGGAACGAATCGTTTTAGTGTTCGTCCGGGGAAATCTCGGACATGGCAATCAAGCCCAAATACGTCAAGCAGTTGGGTAACATCCTGCTGGAGCGCTACCCGCAGGCGTTCAACACGGACTTCGAGACCAACAAGGACAGCGTCGACCAACTGACCACCGTCGAATCGAAGAGCGTTCGAAACCGCATCGCGGGCTACATCACCCGCAAGAAGGGCGGTCAGGCAGCGTAATTCTCGACACAGACGATTCTCTACTGAATCTCTTCTCCGCCCGCTCCGGGAGCGACTGCGTCGGCGCGCTGCGTCCGGTCTTCGGACGACCCGACTGCTGTTTTCGGGGCGTGATACACCGCCTCACCAGTCTCGCGGTCGAACAGGTGTGAGCGGTCAGCATCGACCGTGAGCGCCACCCGTTCGCCGGGTTCGAACGTCGCCCGCGGGGTCGTCGAGACCTGCACCGTCTCGTCGCCGAGCCGGCAGTGAACGAGGAGGCTGTCGCCGAGGGGTTCTGTCACCGTCACTTCGGCAGTCGCGGTACAGGTGCCTGCTGGCGCATCGTCGAGAGGCGCGATACCGATGTCTTCGGGCCGGACGCCGAGGTCTGCCGCGTCGATGCCGTCCTGCGCGGCCATCTCGTCCGCTGAGACGGGGACTTCGAGGCCGGTGTCGTGGACGACGGAGTCGCCGTGGACTTCCACCGGGAAGACGTTCATCGCGGGTTCACCGATGAACTCCGCGACGAACCGGGTCGCGGGGCGGTCGTAGAGTTCCTGCGGCGGGGCAACCTGCTCGGCGTGGCCGTCGTTCATCACGGCGACGCGGTCGCCGAGGGTCATCGCCTCCGTCTGGTCGTGGGTGACGTAGACGGTCGTCGTCTGGAGGCGGCGATGGAGCGAGGCGAGTTCCGTCCGCATCTGGATGCGGAGTTTGGCGTCGAGGTTCGACAGCGGTTCGTCCATCAGGAAGACCGATGGTTCGCGGACGAGCGCGCGGCCGATAGCGACGCGCTGGCGCTCGCCGCCGGAGAGGGCCGCCGGTTTGCGGTCCAAGAGGTCTTCGATACCGAGCATCTCGGCAACCTCTGCCGCCCGTTTCGAGAGTTCCGACTCGGAGATGTCGCGGGCGGCGTCCGCGCCGAAGGTCATGTTGCGCTCGGCGGTCATATGCGGGAACAGCGCGTAGTTCTGGAAGACCATCGCCACGTCGCGGTCCTTCGGTTCGACGCCGTTGACTCGCTCGCCGCCGATTTCGAGAGAGCCGTCGGAGACGGTCTCTAATCCGGCAATCATTCGGAGCGTCGTCGATTTCCCGCAGCCGGACGGCCCGACGAGTACGAGGAACTCGCCGGGTTCGACGGCGAGAGAGATGCCATCGACGGCGGTCACGTCTTCGAATCGTTTCGTCACTGAGTCGAGTTCGATTGCAGTCATGTCACTTCTGTTGGAGCGCGAATGTTTCGAGGAGCGGTCGATGCAGGGCGACGAGGACGACGAGCGGGACGCTGAGCGCGAGTATCGACCCCGCCATGATGAGTCCCCACTGCGTCTGGCCGGCCTGACTGGCACTCTGGAGGTAGCTGATGCCGACTTGGACGACCTGCTTTTGCTGGTCGGAGACGACGATGAGCGGCCAGAGGTACTGGTTCCACGCGTAGACGAACGTGATGACCGAGACGCCGGCAATCATGCCGCGCGACATCGGCACGAGCACGTCCACGAGGAACTCGATGGGGCCGACGCCGTCGAGCCTGGCCGTCTCGACCAGCGACGAGGGGATACTCAGGAAGTGCTGTCGGAACAGGAACACCGCCGTCGCGCTGGCGATGTACGGCCCGGTGATCGCGAGCATCGAGTTCGCCCAGCCGAGGTCAGCCATGAGTTCGAAAAGCGGGACGATTCGCACCGGCACCGGGAGGAGAAGCGTCAAGAGGACGAACGCGAAGATGGCGTCCTTGTACGGGAAGTCGTAGTAGACGATAGCTAGCGCCGCCAGAAGCGACAGCGACACCTTCCCGACGACGACGATAATCGACATCACGAACGAGTTGACGATGTACCGCGCGAGGTCGTACTCGAAGAGGGCGCTCTGGTAGTTTTCGAGGGCGTACCCGCCGGGAGCGAGGTTCGTCACGTCGTAAATCTGGGCGGTCGATTGCGTGCTCATCAGCAACGCGAGGAGCAAGGGCGCACCCATGAGGACGATGGAGACGACGAGCGAGAGGTGAACCCACAGCGTGTCCGGGAGGCCGACGGTCGCCGACTCCGAGGTGATGGAGGAATCTTCGACCGCCATGTTAGGCCCCGTAGTGGGCGTATTCGCCCGTCAGTTTCAGTTGTGCCAACATCAGTATCGAGACGATGCCGAAGAGGACGATGGACTCCGCCGAGGCGAGACCGAGGCTGTTGAACTCGAACGCGTCGCGGTAGAGTTTGAAGATGAGGAGGTTCGTCGCCCCGTTGGGGCCGCCACTGGTCATCAAGTCCACGAGCGGGAACGTCGCGAAGAACGCGTAGATGGTGTCCATGACGACGAGGAAGCCGAGCGTTGGCGAGATGAGCGGGACGTACACCTCGCGGAGCATCGTCAGCGACCCGACGCCGTCGAGACGAGAGGTCTCCGCCAGCGACTCCGGGACGTTGTGGAGCGCGGCGAGCAGGAAGACGATGTTGTAGCCGAGTTGCTTCCAGATGGCGACGACGGCGAGGACGCCGAAGGCCAGCGGGCCGTTCGTGAACCAGTCGAACTCGACGCCGGGAATCAGTTCGATGTAGTGGGTGATAACGCCGAGGTTCGGGTGCAAGAGGAACAGAAGCACCGTCGCGGCGACAGCCGGCGGGAGTGCATACGGCCAGATGGCCGCGACTAGGTAGATGGACCGCCACTTGTCCACGCGATAGAGCTGGTAGGCGACGAACAGCGCAATCGTCAGCGACCCGACGACCACGACGGCCGCGAAGGCGAAGGAGACGAACAGGCTGTTGTGATACTCCGGCGACGTGGCGAGCGTGACGAAGTTGTCGAGACCGACGAAGGTCGTCTGCTGACCCAGCAGCAGCGTCTCGTAGAGACTGAGCCGGAACGTCTCGAACGATGGGTAGTAGAGGAACAGTACCAACACGGCGAGCGTCGGTGCCAGAAACACCGCCGCCGCTCGTGAGTCGTCGAACGCGCGAATATCTCGTACCATAGAAATGCGAGTGTGGAGGCGTTCAGTTGGTCTTCTCGGCGTGCGCTTCGAGTTCGGACTCGACCTTGGAGTCCATGTTCGAAAGCGCGTCGTCCACCGGAGTTCCCTGAATCATCGAGACGTACCCCTCCTCGATGATGGTCCGAGTCTTCAGGAACGGCCCCATGACCGCCCCGCGGGTGGCGGGGCTGTCTTTCGTCTCTTGGAGTTGCTCGAAGGCCGTGACGTAGTTGGGGTTCTCGTCGAACCAGCCGTCGTTTTCGAGGGTATCGACGGCTCCGGAGTGGATTGGGAAGTAGCCGGTGCCCTTGTGCCAGCGAACCTGCTGTTCGGGCTGGGTCAGCCACAGGAGGAACTCGGCGGCGGCCTCCTGCTGGGCGTCCGTGAGGCCCGAGGGAACCCACAGCGACGCCCCGCCGATGACCACACCGTTTCGAGACCCGTTCGGGACGGGAAGGTAGTCGACGCCGACGTCGAAGCCGTTTTCCTTGCCACCGGTGGTCAGCGACGTGATTCCCGAGGTAGAGGTGATGTGCATGCCAGTCTTCCCCGAGAGGAACGCCTGGTCCGCTGCGCTCCACGCTTCGACGCCGGGGTTGAGGTAGTAGCCCTCGTCGTACATGTCGGTCCACCACTCGAAGATGTTCCGCGAGGCGTCGGTCGTCAGATTCGCCTTCATCGGCGTCCCAGCGCGGCCGTTCTGCTTTCCGACGAGCAGTGCGTCCTGCTCTGCGAACCACTGCTCGACGAACCACGAGTGGTTGGCGAACGTGATTCCTTTCTCTACGTCCGCGTTCGCGACGAGCGCCTCAGAGGCCGCACGGACTTCCTCGAACGTCTTCGGCGGCGACTCGGGGTCGAGTCCGGCCGCCTCGAACGCGTCTTTGTTGTAGTAAAGAACCGGGTTCGAGGAGTTGAACGGCATCGAATTGAGCGTCCCGTCGAGGCGGTAGTAGTTCATCACCGAGTCGAGATACTGGTCGTAGTCGATGCGGTCCGACGGGATGATTTCCTCGACGGGGACGAACGCGCCACTGTCGATTGCGAGTTGCGTCCCGACCTCGAAAATCTGGGCGACTGCGGGCGGGTTCCCGGCTTTCACCGCGGAGGTGGTCGCGTTCAGCGTCTCGCGGTAACTCCCTTTCGAGGCCACGTCGAGTTTGATGCCCTCGGTCTGGGATTCGAAGTCCGAACCCATGTCGTCGAGTAACTTCGCCGTGTCACCGCCCATCGCGTGCCAGAATTTGATTGTCGTCGTGCCGCCGCCGCCGAGACTACCTGTACAACCGGAGAGTCCAGTGAGTCCAGCAACGCCTGCCGTGCCTGCTCCTTTGAGGAAGCGTCGTCGGTTGAGACCGTGCATCGCTCGGAGGGAACCAAGCGTCGATGAAAAGCCTTTCTTTCAGATAATAAATTAGAGAAAATAGATTTGAGTGTCATAATGATTGTCTATCTAGACATCATGTTTTGCCTTTGTCACTGTGTGTCAATTGAGAAATGGCTTTCAACCGAGGTATCTCACACACCTCCATGCGCGCTTTCGCTCACCGGGGCTGTCCTGTACTCGCGCCCGAGAACACGCTCGCTGCATTCCGCGCCGCCACGCCGCGTCTCCCCTGCGTCGAACTCGACGTGCGCCGCTGTGGGAGTGGCGAACTCGTCGTCTTCCACGACGAGACGGTAGACCGCATGACCGACGGGTCAGGAGCGGTCGCCGACGCGACACTCGCGGAGCTTCAGGAACTTCGCGTCGGCGACTCAGACGAGTCGATTCCGACGCTCGCGGCGGTGTTCGACGCGCTTCCGGATTCGACGTTCGTCAACGTCGAACTGAAGGAATCGGGACTCGCCACCGACCTCGCAGCCGTCGTCGCCGACGTTTCGAACGAGGTTCTCGTCTCGTCGTTCGAGGCCGATGCGCTCCGCGAAGTTCGGGAGGCGTCTACCCTCCCGGTCGCGTACCTCTTCGCGGACGACTGGGCCGACCCGCTCGCTACCGCCGCGGAACTCGACTGCGCGGCCGTCCACCCGTACTACGAACTGCTCTCGGCGGCCCGCGTCGAGGAGGCACAGGATGCTGGGTTCGACGTCAACACGTGGACGGTTCCAGACCGCGAGACGGTCGAGAGACTACGCGAGTGGGGCGTCAATGGTGTCATCGTGGACGACCCGGCACTCGTCGCCGAGCAGATGAACTGAGAGCGGAGAGAGTAGAATTGAGAGTGGGGAGAGTAGAACTGAGAGCGGAGAAAGTAGAGTAGACTGAAAGCAGGGAGAGTAGATTAGAACCGGTCCGTGCGCCCCGAAGCGGCCCACGCGTTCGTGGGCGCACCCGACGGAACCCGACGACCGCAGCCGGTGACCGATTCGAGTCGGCCGGCGTACTGCCAGCGCTTTTCGTTCCACGTCTCTTCGTCACCGTTCGCGGCTGCCGCTGCTGCGGCCGCGGCTTGGTCGCGCATGTGCGCGCCGACCGCGGCGGCGATGGCTGCGGCCTCTTCCGGGTCCGCGTCGTCTGGAATCGACAGCCCCGACAGGATGTCCTCGCTCATAGCGGGATGTTGCCGTGCTTCTTGTCCGGTTGCGACTTCCGCTTGGACTTCAGCATCTTGAGGTCGGAGACGAGTCGTTTGCGCGTCTCGGCCGGCTCGATAACGTCGTCGACGTAGCCGCGGTCGGCTGCGGTGTACGGGTTGGCGAACTCCTGACGGTACTCGTCGATGAGTTCGTCACGACGCTCGTCGGGGTTTTCGGCGGCTGCCAGTTCCTCCCGGTAGAGGATGTTGACTGCGCCCTGTGGACCCATGACTGCGATTTCGGCGGTCGGCCACGCGTAGTTCACGTCCGCGCCGAGGTGCTTCGAAGCCATGACGTCGTAGGCACCGCCGTAGGCCTTGCGTGTGATGACCGTCATGAGCGGCACGGTCGCCTCCGAGTAGGCGTACAGCAGCTTCGCGCCGTGGCGGATGATGCCGTTGTGTTCCTGGTCGGTTCCGGGGAGGAAGCCGGGGACGTCCACGAACGTGAGAATCGGGACGTTGAACGAGTCGCACATCCGGATGAACCGGGCGGCCTTCTCCGAGGCCTCGATGTCGAGGGTTCCGGCGTTCACACGCGGCTGGTTGGCGACGATACCGACCGAGTGGCCGTCGAGTCGCGCGAAGCCGACGACGATGTTCTTCGCGAAGTCCTTCTGGACCTCGAAGAAGGAGTCCTCGTCGAGGACGCCGCCGATGACGTCGTGCATGTCGTAGGGCTTTTTCGGCTGGTCGGGGACGACTTCGGCGAGGTGTTCGTCCTCGCGCTCGGGGTCGTCCCACGGCTCGACGCGTGGCGGGTCTTCGACGTTGTTCTGCGGGAGATACGAGAGGAGATGACGAATGTCGTCGAGTGCCTGTTCTTCGGTGTCGGTCGCGAAGTGAGCGACCCCGCTCGTCGCGGTGTGGGTCGTCGCGCCACCGAGTTCGTCGAAGGTGACTTCCTCGCCCGTGACCGTCTTGATGACGTCCGGCCCGGTGATGAACATGTGGCTGGTGTCGCGGACCATGAACGTGAAGTCCGTCAGGGCGGGGGAGTAGACCGCGCCGCCGGCACACGGCCCCATAATCGCGGAAATCTGGGGGATAACGCCCGACGCCTCGGTGTTGCGGCGGAAGATTTCACCGAAGCCACCGAGCGACTGGACGCCTTCCTGAATCCGCGCACCCGCGGAGTCGTTCAGGCCGACGACGGGGGCACCGACTTCCATCGCCTTGTCCATCACCTTACAGACCTTCTCGGCGAACACCTCGCCGAGCGACCCGCCGAAGACGGTGAAGTCGTGCGCGAAGACGAAGACGGTTCGGCCGTCTACCTCTCCGTAGCCCGTGATGACGCCGTCGCCGGGGAGTTTCGTCTCCTCCATCCCGAACTTGTGGTTACGGTGGGTTCGGAACTGGTCGAACTCCTGGAACGTGCCGTCGTCGAGGAAGTAGTCGATGCGCTCGCGCGCAGTCATCTTGCCCTTCTCGTGTTGCGACTCGATTCGGTCCTCACCGCCGCCTTTCTTCGCTTCCTCGCGCTTCTCCCGCAGTTCGTCGATCCGGTCTTCCATCGTCATGCCAGACCACCTTCGCTCATTGAAATATCGGTGCGTATCCCGGGGTCAAAGGAGTTCCGCAATCCGGCAACCCAGTCTTCGACAGTCGTCGAAATCTACACGTAACAATCATCACATACTGAGGTGGCGAATCGACAGACTGCACGGGGTGGTGTCGAACAGCGACCACACGAACGCGAAAAAAGAGCGGAGTGTGCGGGTCTTCGCTTCGTCAGACGACCGATTCGGGTCGGCGAAGACCGAAGAACGCGACGGCACTGGCGACGACTGCGATACCCACAGTCCGCCAGAAGCCGATACTACCGTCCACACCGAAGTGCGTCAGGAGCGTGAAGACGAGGAACAGCGGGAGCACGATGCCGACGGCGAAGAGCCACGGCGTACTGAGAGAGCGGCCGAGCGACCCTGCGCCCGACGCCAACTCCTCGATAGCGTCGCGTCCCATGACCCAGCCGACGAACAGGAGGAACGCGGCGAGTCCGGCAGTCAGGAGGATGTTGACGAGCGTTCCGGCGACGAAGCCGAAGATGGAGGGTTCGAACGCGCAGACGGTGCCAGTGACCGCGACGAGACCGGCCATTCCGGCGACTGCGCGCTTTCGGGAGACATCGTATTCGTCGACGAGGAACGCGACCGGGATTTCGAGCATGCTGATAGAACTCGACAGCGCCGCGAGCGTCACGACGGCGAAGAACGCGGTTGCGATGAGCGTTCCGGCGGGGAGTTGCGAGAACGCGCCCGCGAGGCCGACGAAGAGTGCGCCGGGGCCAGTCCCCGTCTCGGTCGGGTTGATACCCTGCGAGAACAGAAGCGGGAAGACCACGAGTCCGGTGATGACGCCGACGCTCGTGTTGAGTACGGCGATGGCGCTCCCGTCGAAGGGGAGCGAGCGGTCTTCGCCGAGGTAGGAGGCGTAGGTAATCATCGTCCCTGCGCCGAGAGAGAGCGTAAAGAGTGCCTGTCCGGCGGCGGGACCGAGGATAGCGAAGAAGTTCTCCGAGATGACCGAGGGGTCGAAGCGGAGGAAGAACGCGTAGCCTGCGGCCGCGTTCGGTTGGGTCGCGGCCCACGCAGCGAGGCCGCCGAGGAGGACGAGCACAGCGGGCATCATGATTTTGGTGCCGAGTTCGATGCCCTTGCGGATGCCGGCGAAGACGATGAGTGCGGTCAGTCCGAGGAACAGCAGGTGGTAGAGCGCAGCATCCGCGCCGGCGGAGACACCGCCGAAGTACTGTCCGGGGTTCGTGAAGTACGCGGGGTCAGAGCCGACCAGAGAGACGCCGCTTTCGAGGAGGTAGCGCATAATCCAGCCGCCGACGACGCTGTAGAACGACAACAGCGAGATGCCGGTGATGACCGAGAACATGCCGATGAAGCCCCACGAGCGTTGCCCGGAGAGTTCCCGAAGTGCGCCGACAGGTGATTTGTTCGCGCGACGTCCGATGACGAACTCCCCGAGGAGTCCGGGGACGCCGACGAGGAGGACGATTCCGAGGTAGACGACGAGGAACGCGCTCCCACCGTTTTCTGCGGTCTGCCACGGGAACCGCCAGATATTCCCGAGACCGACCGCGCTTCCGACGGCGGCGAGGATGAACCCGAGCCGCGTCGCCCATGTTTCTCGTGCCATTGACACTCATTGACAGCCCATCCCTAAAATGACTTTCGGACCGAAGATACGTCACCACAGAAATTTAACGGTTTTACCCGCCTCAAACGCAAAATTCTCCGTCGGATTGTCGGAGAAAATGCACCGCTATCGAGGAATCGTAACTACTCAAAAATGTGTCGATTCGCCGCCTCAGATAGGCGGGATGATAGCCGGACTCTCGCCGAGGAACAGGGTCTGGAAGCCCAGGACCAGCGTGGCGACGACAGCCACGATGACGAGCGTGCGTGCGAGCCAGAGCCACGTCAGGCCGACGCCTTCGCCGAGGCCGCTGCCCTTCATCACTTCGTCGAGGGCTGGTGCGCCGTAGACCCACGCGACGAAGATGAGGATACCGAGGACGCCCACCGGCAGGAAGAACTTGTACGCCAGCGTGTCGAACCAGCCGAGCCACGCCGTGTCGAGTGCCGAGGGGACGCCGAGCAGGAAGATGACGCCACCGAGGAGGATGGCCATCTGCGGGCGCGTCACGTCGTAGTTGTCGATAGCCCACGAAACGACGACTTCGAGGAGGCTAATCGCCGACGAGAGTGCGGCGATGAGAACAACGAGGAAGAAGATGAGGCCGATTGCCTGCCCGCCGGGGATGTTGGCGAACGCGCCAGCGACGCTGATGAACACCGCACCGGCACCGCTCGTGTTGGGGTCGATACCCTGTGCGAACAGGAGCGGAAGCACGACGAGACCGGCGAGGATGCCGACGAAGCTGTTCAGGAAGACGATGGTGATACCGTCACCGAACAGGCTCTGGTCGCCGTCGATGTAAGAGGCGTAGGTAATCATCGCACCCATACCGAGCGACAGCGAGAAGAACGCCTGCCCGACGGCGAAGGGGACGATGTCGCCTAAGTTCGCAAAGAGCGCGTCGAAGTCGGGCGACAGGAAGTACGCGTAGCCCTCGGACGCTCCGGGGAGCGTGAAGGCGAAGATTGCGAGCGCACCGAGGATGACGATGATACTCGGGACCATCAGCTTCGTCGCCTTCTCGATACCGTCTTCGATACCGGCGGCGACGATGACGACCACGAGTGCCATGAAGACGGCGTGGAGCGCGAGCGCATCCATACCGGCCGAAATCTGTCCGAAGTACTTGGCAGGCGCACCGAAGTACGCACCCGTCAGGCTGCCGCCGATGTAGCGGAGGACCCACCCGCCGACGACGCTGTAGTACGACAGAATCCAAAAGCCGGTGAACAAGCCGAGAGCACCGACGAAGCGCCAGTTCTTGTGGCCGAGTTTCTCGAAGGCGCTGATGGTATTGAGGTTGCTTCTCCGACCGATGACGAACTCGGCGAGGATGGCCGGGAGGCCGATGCCGAGCGCGGCGATAACGTAGACGATGAGGAAGGATGCCCCGCCGAACTGCGCAGTCTTGAACGGGAACTGCCAGATGTTCCCGAGACCGACTGCACTGCCGACTGCAGCGAGGATGAAGCCTGCTCTCGTCGCCCAGGTTTCACGTTCGTTCATGTTCTACCACCGTGTTGCTGACGAGGGTGTGATAAATGACGCGGTATGCCGTCGCATATCGGGCGGAAAACCTACACATTTCTCCAAACGATTATATATGATGGCACGTTCGTCCGAATCTTGGCGATTATTCACCCCTGATTTCTAACGCTTGTCGTGTTCGTGAATGTCATGCGCTCGGTGCAAAAATTCGCGCGCACCCAAAGCAACCCGGTGGTAGTAACGCCTAATCATCTCCAGTATTGTCAAGTCAATAATTATTTCTCACGCTTCGCCGTACACCGGGACCGCCGCCCCGCTCGTCGCCAAGGAGGCGTCCGAACAGAGGAACAGAATCGTCTGTGCAATCTCCGCTGGCGTGACCCACGTTTCGAAGTCCGCGTCGGGCATCATCTCCCGGTTCATCGGCGTGTCGATGATACTCGGCATCACCGCGTTCGCACGCACGTCGCCGAGGTTCTCTTCTGCAATCGTCTCCGTCAGGAGTCGAACACCGGCTTTCGACACCCGGTAGATGCCATCGCCTTCGCCGCCTTCGAGCGACGACCGAGCAGAGACGCTCACGATGGTCCCCGCCGTCTCGCGGAGGTGTGGAATCGCGTGCTTCGAGGCGAGGAACATCGTCTTGAGGTTCACGTCGAAGAGGAAGTCGAACGTCTCGGCGTCGGTTTCGTCGATGGGCGTCCCGCCGCGCCACGTTCCCGCGATGTTCGCGAGGTGGTCGATGCGGCCGAAGTCGTCGGCGACGGCGTCGACGACGCGGGCAACCTCGTCTTCGTCCGTGAAGTCACCCTCGTAGAAACGGACGCCATCCGAGTCGAAAAAGCCGTCTTCGTCGTCCGGTTCGACGACGTCCGCGGCCGCAACTGACGCGCCCGCATCGTGGAAGGCCCGGGCGACTGCACCACCGAGTACCCCGCTGGCACCGGTGACGAGTGCGACTGTCCCTTCGAAGTCGAAATCGACGCTCATGGATGTGACAATTGCCCTCAAATGACATAAGGTGCGGTGGCCAGTCGAGACGCCGCAGTATCCGGAGAGCGCTCAGGGCGTGATAACCAGCTTTCCGAGGACGCTGTCTTCCATGACGGCTCGGTGTGCGTCTGCAGCCTCCTCGAGGTCGTAGGTTCGCGCAACGTCGATTTCGAAGTCGCCAGCGCCCAGTAGTCCGGCGAGTTCCCGGAGCGGGGCCGCGAGTTCCGGCGTGTTGAACATGCTCATCATCGTAATCTGGAGGTCCTTCCCGCGAGCGGCGGACGACAGTTCGAACCCGACCTGCGGGTCGTTCTCGCCGATACCGACGACTCGACCGCCTGTGGTTGCCACGTCGGCGTCGAACTGGAGGTAGTCGTCGAGGCGGTGGTCGAGCGTCAGGTCCACGCCGTCACCCTTCGCGGCGTCTTTCACTGCCTCGGCGAGGTCGTCGCGGGTGTAGTCGAGGACCACGTCAGCGCCGAGTTCTGCCACGCGGTCGTGGTAGGTCGGGGCCGCCGTGGCGATGACGTGTGCCCCTGCTGCGTCGGCGAGTTGGACGGCCGCGTGGCCGACGCCGCCTGAGCCGCCGTGAATCAGAACTGTCTCGCCGAGTTGCATCCCGCCGTGGTCGACGAGCGCCCGCCACGCGGTGACGCCCGCAACTCCCGCGCCGCCCGCCGCGACGAGGTCCGCGTCGTCGGGGAGGACCGCGAGACGGTCGGTCGGAACCGCCGCGAACTCGGCGTAGCCGCCGTAGTGGTCCTTTCCGATGCCGGTGCCGACGACGGGGTCGCCAACTTCGAAGTCGGTGACGCCGGAGCCGACGGCTGCAACCTCGCCAGCAACATCGACGCCCGGAATCATCGGCATGGTGAAGGGTTGGTACGACCCGTCTCGGAAGTAGGTATCGACGGGGTTGACGCCGGCAGCGGCGACCTCGACGAGCACCTCGTCGGGCCGTGGCTCGGGCACGTCGATGTCGTCTACCTGCAACACGTCGAGTCCGCCGTGGGTGTGGAATCGAACGGCGCGCATGGCTCTGCGTGCGTCGCCGTCCCTGATAAAAACGGAGTCACCGGAGAGATTGGTGGGGAGAGCAGATGGTGTGGAGAGCCCACGAAGACGTATTGGCTGGCCGAAAACACTTACCGGCGCATCGAGAAGCACTCGCCGATGCCCTCCCGACGCGTTCTCACGCTTGTTGCGGTCGCCGTCGTCTTTTTCGCGGGGGCGGCGGCGATGCCCATCGTGGACACGTCCCGAGACATCGACTACGCCGTCGAAGTCCATCCCGCGACCGACGGGACCGTGGACGGACTCTCGTACAGCGAGTCAGACGTCGTTACCTACGACGACCTCTCGCCAGCGGCACAGCGTGCCTTCGACCGGGCGCGAGCCGCGTCGAACAACACGTACGTGGTGGACGACGAGAACCAGACCGCACCGGACCTCCACTACGCGACGGATCACATCGACGTCGGCCACGGTCTGTACCCGGTCAGATACGAGGGAGACGTGTACTCACTGCGTGCCGACCAGATAGGCGGCGGCATCGACGTGGGTGCGCTCGTCCAACTCTATCTGCTGCGTCCGGTCCTCGCCGGGCTCGGTCTCGTATCCGGGCTCTTCGGCGCGTATTATTTCGTTCGCGAGTAATCTCCGTCGGCGAATTTCACCGCCTTCCGACGAGGAGATGATTGGGATTTAAGCGCGTGCCTTCCCCTCCCACGGATGGCATGAAGCTTCACGAATATCAGGCGAAGGACATCTTCGCCGAAGCCGGGATTCCGGTGCCCGAGTCCCGTCTCGCATCGTCGGTAGACGAGGTTATGGAGGCGGTCGAGGACATCGGCTACCCTGCTGCCATCAAGGCGCAGGTACACGTCGGTGGGCGTGGCAAGGCTGGCGGTATCAAAATCGCCATGGACGAAGACGAAGCTCGTCAGGCCGCCGAGGACATTCTCGGGATGGACCTGAAGGGCTACACCGTCGAGAAAGTTCTCGTCGAGGCTGGTGTCGACTTCGAGAACGAACTGTACGTCGGTATCACGATGGACCGCAGCGAGGGCAAGCCCGTCGCGATGGTCTCGACCGAGGGTGGCGTCAACATCGAGGAAGTCGCCGAAGAGAACCCCGACGCCATCGCACGCGAGCACATCGACCCCGCGTTCGGTCTGCACCCGTACCAGGCCCGCAAGGTCGTCTTCGAGGCTGGTATCCCCCGCGACGTCGCCTTCGACGTCGCCTCGTTCCTCTCGACGCTCTACGACCTCTACGAGGCCAACGACGCGTCTGACATCGAAATCAACCCCGTGATGATTACCTCGGACCGCGACGTGGTGGCCGCGGACGCCGTGATGAACATCGACGACGACGCGCTCTTCCGTCACGACGACCTCGCGGCGATGGAAGAAGACTCCTACGAGGACGAACTCGAAGCCAAGGCCGGCGAGTACGGCTTCGACTACGTCCGTCTGTCGGGCAACACTGGCATCATCGGCAACGGTGCCGGGCTGGTCATGACGACGCTCGACCTCGTCGACTACTACGGCGGCACACCCGCCAACTTCCTCGACATCGGCGGCGGTGCGAAGGCAGAACGCGTCGCCAACGCGCTTGACATGGTCTTCTCCGACGAGAACGTCGACTCTGTCGTCTTCAACATCTTCGGCGGCATCACCCGCGGTGACGAGGTCGCCAAGGGTATCAACGAGGCGCTGGAGCAGTTCGACGAGATTCCGAAACCGGTCGTCGTCCGCCTCGCGGGCACGAACGCCGAGGAAGGCATGGAGATTCTGAACACCGACCTCGTGCAGGTCGAAGCGACGCTGGAAGACGCCGTCCAGCGTGCTGTCGAGAACGCCAAGGAGGTGTCCCAATGAGCATTTTCGTCGACGACGACACGCGTGTAGTTGTACAGGGTATCACTGGTGGGGAAGGGAAGTTCCACACCCGGCAGATGGTGGAGTACGGCACGAACGTCGTCGCCGGAACGTCCCCCGGAAAGGGTGGACAGGACGTCGACGGCATCCCCGTCTACGACACCGTCTCCGAGGCCGTCGAAGAGGAAGACGCCAACGCCTCCGTCGTGTTCGTCCCGCCGGCGTTCGCCGCGGACGCCATCTTCGAGGCGCTCGACACGGACCTCGACCTCGTCGTCGCCATCACGGAAGGCGTCCCGACGCAGGACATGGCCAAGGTCAACAAGCGTCTGTCAGAGACCGACACGCGTCTCATCGGCCCCAACTGCCCGGGTATCATCACGCCCGGCGAGGCCAAACTCGGCATCCTCCCCGGCAACATCTTCGAGGAGGGTAACGTCGGCCTCGTCTCGCGCTCCGGCACCCTCACGTACCAGGTCGTCTCGAACCTGACCGAGCGCGGCATCGGCCAGACCACCGCCATCGGTATCGGCGGCGACCCCATCATCGGCACCTCGTTCATCGACGCCCTCGAAGCGTTCGAGAACGACCCCGACACGGAAGCCGTCGTCATGTGCGGTGAGATTGGCGGCGAAGACGAAGAACAGGCCGCGAAGTTCATCGCCGAGAACATGGACACGCCGGTCGCTGGCTTCATCGCGGGCCGCACGGCACCGCCGGGCAAGCGCATGGGCCACGCGGGCGCTATCGTCTCCGGTTCCGGTACGGGCACCGCAGAGTCCAAGATTAACGCCCTCAACGACGCGGGCGTCCCCGTCGGCGACACCCCGAACGAAGTCGCCGACCACATCGAAGACTTCCTCTAAGTCTTCCGCACCTATCTTCGTTTTAGCCGCGTTCCGCACATCCCACAGCGATTGCTTCCGACCACGTTCGGCGCGCCGCACTCCCGACAGACGACCATTCGCTCGCGCGACTTTTCCTGTGCCGTCTGGAGGAACAGCGTCGGGTCGACAGTCGTTCCCTCACCTTCGACACCCTCGTCGAGTCGGTCGACGACCCGTTCGACGAGCGCGTCGTCCCGCATGCTATCGAGGAGGCGGACGAACCCGACGAAGAGGAGCGACGGGGCCACGATGCAAAAGCCCGCCACGAGGAGGGGAACGACAGCTTCCATGGGTGACGATAGCACTGAACAGCCCTATCTGTGACGCTTGATTAGTGGAATCCAATATTTCCAACGAACACACAAGAAGATTATCGATGTTGATATTCAGGAGCGCGGATTTATCGGGGAAATTCTATTCGTGTTGGGTAATGGCTGGAAACATCGTCGAGGAAGCCGAATCCCGGCTTCCTGATGCGATTACGAAGAGCTACGTGCGACGGCTCGTCTCTGCGATGCTCCTTGTCTCTGTTCTCGTTGCTGGTGTTGGTGTGATTCAGTTCCAACAGACGTCGGCAAGCATCAACGAAGACGCCCGCGCCAACTTGCTCACCGAGGCCGAACGCGAGGGCCTGCAAGTGAACTCGTGGATCGAAGAGCGGTCGAGACTCGTCAGCATCGTCGCTGCCGACCCATCGGCGGGGAGTACGACCGAAGACCGGTCTTCGCAAGCACTCTCGCAGGCGAAAGAGGATATGCCGCAAGACGTGGCTGCGCTCCACTTCGTCAACACCGAGACGACGGAGGTTCTCGGCTCGTCTGAGGACGGCGTCGCCGGGACGAAACTCTACGAAGACGGGCAGATACCGCTCCCCGAGAGCGCCGACCTCTCTGACGACGGCGTGGAGCGAACGACGGTGTACGTCAAAGACGGCGTCGCCTACATGGCGTTCGTCGCGCCGCTGCCCTCTATCGAACCGCAGGCTATCGTTCTGGTGGCCGAAGCCTCGTCGCTCGGGGCTGCATTTGACGGTGGTACCAAAGGAAGCTTCACTCAACTCGTCACGCAAGACGGAACTATCGTCTACGACGGTGGCGGTGGCCAAGCCGGTGTTGCATACCCCGCCGCCGACGCCGCGGCACTCGACACGGCGTTCGACGGGAAAGCAGGCGTGTCCCGCCTCCCACCGGTCGAAGGGTTCGTCTCCTCGCCGCATCTGGTCGCACACGTTCCGATTCACGGCGGCAGCGTGCTCCTCTTGCACGCACCCACCAGCGCCGTCTTCGCACAATCGCGGGCGATTGGCATCCAGTTCGGGGTACTCCTGTTCATGAGCATCCTCGGGTTCGTCGGGTTCGCACTCATCATCCGCGGGAACACCGCCAAACCGCTCGTCGAACTCGCGGACACCGTCTCGACGCTCCGCAGCGGCGACCTCGACGTGGAACTGGAGACAGACCGGGACGACGAGTTCGGACAGGTCGTCCGCGGTATCGACAACCTCCGCGACGACTTGCGCGACCAGCGAGCTGACGCCCGACGCTACAGCGAGTCCATGGGGAAGGCCGCCGACGGCGACCTGACCGTCCGGCTCCCGACCGACTCGCAGAGCCAAGACATGCGCCTCGTCGCCGAGTCGTACAACGAGATGATGGACGACATCGAACAGACGCTCGGAACCGTCGTCACGTTCGGCGACGAGGTTGCGACGCTCGCCAACCGGGTCGCGTCGCGGGCGGACGAGGTTTCCACCGCGAGCGAGGAAGTCTCCGAGTCCGTCCAGCAGATTTCTGACGGGGCGACCGAGCAGACTGACAACCTCATGGCCGTCTCCGACGAGGTGAACGACCTCTCGGCGTCCATCCAGCAGATTGCGTCTGCGGCCGACGAACTCGTCCGAATCACTGAAGAGGCGGAAACCCGGTCTCTCGACGGGCAAGCCGCCGCCAGCGAAGCACTCGACGACATCGACACGATTCGCGACGAGACGGAAGCGACCGTCACGGAGGTCCAAGCACTGGACGAGAAACTCGAAGAAGTCGGGAACATCGTCGAGGTTATCACCGAAATTGCCGAGCAGACCGACATCCTCGCGCTCAACGCCAACATCGAAGCCGCACGGGCGGGCGAGGCCGGCGAAGGGTTCGCCGTCGTCTCCAACGAGGTCAAGCAACTCGCACAGGAGACGAAGTCCTCTGCGGCCGACATCGAGGACCTCATCGAAGAGATAGAGACCCAACGCGACGCCGTCGTCTCCCGTATCGAGCGCATGCGCGACCGGGTCGAAGAAGGTGCAGACTCGGTCGACGATGCACTCGCCTCCTTCGGCGGTATCGTCGAGCGCGTCGAAGAGACGACCGACAGCGTTCGAGAGATTTCGGACGCCACGAGCAGTCAAGCCAACTCCTCGCAGGAGGTTCTCGCCATGACGGACGAAATCGCGGGTATCTCCGAAGAGACGACCGCAGAGGCGGAGACCGTCTCGGCGGCCGCCCAACAGCAGACCGCGGCGCTCACGGACGTCAACCAAGACATCCGCGAGCTTTCGACCCACGTCGCTCACCTCGACGAACTGCTCGATGCGTTCGAGGTCTCTGCAGGTGACGGAGCTGTGTCGGGCGGCACCCACGACGGCAACGCCGCCAGCGGTACTGACGGCCACGAAGAATCGGCTTCCGACCACGCTCCCGACCCCGCGGACCCACCGACTGAGGACAGTCACTCCTCGACTGCGAACCCGGCTGACGCACCGACGCCGAGCGACGACTGACGAGGTGGTCCGAGGCCGCGACACCCGTCTCGTCCGCTGAAATCCCCGCACTCGCACTACCGCAGAATCATGCGTGTGAATAACACTCAAGTGAATACATCGAGTTTCTCATCAGAATGGCATCGCTCACTGAACCAGTCTCTGCGGACCAGTACCCATGCAAGTTGACGAAATAATGACCGAAGACGTTGTGACAGTTGACGAGCACTCGACGGTCTCCGACTGCGCGCGGACCATGCTCACGAACGGGACGGGAAGCGCCATCGTCACCGTCGACGACGAGCCAGCCGGAATCATCACCGAGTCGGACATCCTGTGGGCTGGCGTCTCGATAGACGATTGCCTGTCGGGGATTCCAGTTCGGAAGGTCATGTCCCATCCGATTACGTGGATTCGCCCGACTGCGACACTGCGTGCCGCCGCGAAGAAGATGCAAGACGAGGAAATCAAGAAGCTCGTCGTCCTCGACGGGTCGGAGATGGTGGGTATCGTGACCGTGAGCGATATCGGACACCACGTCTCGGATATCGCCCGCGACGTGACCGAGTCGATGGGACTCAAACGGAAGTGGGAGTCCGACCGACGGTTCAGATAGTCACTCTGTGGCGGTAGTGCACCCTCTGTCGCCGACGAAGAATTGATATCGAACACGCGCATCTAGCCCACAACAGTGCGCGAGAGAGTCGCGGCAGTCCGAGCGAATATCACGGCGCTGCCGACGCGCGTCCAGTCGGGTATCCAGCGAGCGATTGCGGAGGACCACACTCCCCACGAAATCGCCCTGAGCTTCGCCTTCGGCGTTCTCGTGACGGCGCTGCCAACCGCTGGCACTGCATTTGTCATCTTCGCACTCGTCGCCTACTTCGTCGACCGGGCGAACAAACTCGCGTTGGTCGCGTCGCTCGTCGTCTTCAACCCCCCCGTGAAGTGGGCCGTCTACGGTGCGAGTTTCTGGCTCGGGTCATTCCTCCTCGGCCCGGTTCCCGGCGCGTCAGTTTCGGACGTGTCTCTCGACGCCGGATTCGACATCGTGCTTCGGCAACTGCTCGGGAACGGTGTTCTCGCCGTCGCACTCGCCGCACTCGGGTACGTCGTGGCGTTGTCGCTGGTGCAACTTCACCGCCGCCGGGAGTTTGCCGTGCCGGATGTCGCCCCTGCGGACGATTAGTGAGTCTCGGTGGAGTGGGTCACTCGTGGAGAAAATGGTGGTGGCAGAGTTGTCACCAGATGTTGGCTTGTCGCTTCGGTGAGCGTTTCTCAGCGTGCGACAGCTACGATTGCTTCCTCTCTAACCAGTCGATGAGCGTGTTTCGTGCCTCTCCGGCTCGCTCTGCTTCGATGAGCTTCGAGATGTCCAAGTGGCCGCCTCTGACACGGTCTTTGACCTCCGCTACGGTCCCCGAGACGATGGCCTCGTAGTCCATCGCGGTTTGCTCGACGGGGGCGGCTGCTGGACTCCCGTTAGTCGGGACTGAAGGACGGCCAGCGTCGGCCTTTTCCTCGAACGTGGACCCAGCGGCCTGTCTGGGAGACCGACCAGCATATGGATTCCCTTCCTGCCTCGACGGCTCTCGCCTCGGGCTTGGGCTTGGATCTGTTTGGGGTGCTTTTCCTGCGTCGGTCGCTTGCCCCGTGGTGTACCCGGATCTTCCATCTCTGGACGTGGACGCGTCTAGCGAGCGCGGCGCAGCACCGCCATCGACGGTCTGTTCCGAATCGCCCCGTGTTCGTTTCGGTGTTGGATTCGACTTCGGCGTGCTTTCGGGCTGTGTCGGACTGGTAGTGGAACCAATACTGGGTGCTCTTCCTGCGTCGGTGGCTTCTTCGGGTGCTTTCTTCGCAGCGTCGAGTTGCTCTCGAACAGCGGTCTGAATCGTCTCAGCGTCCGTTTCTTCGTCCGTCTCGATGATGATGCGCATGGCTGTGTTCCTCTAGTTCAGTATCGCGTATCTGGCTTCGACCTGGACGCTGTCGCCCGTGTTGTTCTGAATCGATATCCAGTACGTGATGTCGTTGCTCGATGCGCGCTCTACCTCTACGTCCCAGTCGATTTGTGGGCCGCCTTTCTCGGGCGACGTGGGGACGACGTACCACGTGACGTGCCAGTTTTCGGGCCAGCCCCACGTGAACCAGCGTCGGCTGCTGTTTGCCGGGACGGTGCCGCGGAATTGGACTCCTGTGTTCATCTTCGTGTCTCCGTGTGTGTTCGGTCGTGTCGGCTGCTCGCGTTCGTGAGTCGGTTCATCTTATGTCTCCCCGAGGACGGCGTAGCGGGCCTCCACGTCCACCGACGAACCGGTCTTGTTCGTGATGCTAATCCAGTACGTGATGTTCTCGTGGGTGGCTCGTTCGACCTCGACGTTCCAGCTAATCTGGGGTCCACCGGGGTCGGGCGACGTCGGGACGACAGTCCACAAGACGTGCCACTGTGCTGGCCATCCCCACGTGAACCAGCGTCGCGTACTGTTTGCCGGGACGGTTCCGCGGAACTGGACGCCGGTCCAGTCACTGGTCTGCAACGCATTGGGGATGAGTTCCCGGAGGTCCGGTCGGTTCCCGATTCGCTGTGAACTGGGACGACCGGGCGCGTCCTGCTGGGGCGTTCCTGTCGAGCGAAGTAGCTCACGCGCTCGCAGTGGGCTAAGTTGGGCTTGGCTGTCCCGCCGCAAGATTCCCTGTACGCAGGCCAACGCGCCGACGACGATGGGTGACGCACTCGACGTCCCGCTGAACTGGTCAGTGTACCACTCGTTTTTGTTCGACCCGCCCTGGAGGTCGCCGTATCCGGTGGTGGTGACTTCTCGGCCCCACCCCTGCGTATCGAGTATGCTCCCGTAATTGGAGAAGCCGAGACGCGACCGGTCGGGGCCCCAGTCGTTCCCGTGAGTGCCCGACGGTGGCGCACCGGCACCGACGACAATGGCACCCGAGTCGCGGTCGCCCCGCCGGAACGGATTACTCCAGTCGGAGGGGAACCACGAGGGCCTGTTGTCGTAAATCGCGTCGTCGAGGTTCTCGTCACCGTTCCCCGCGGCTTCGACGACGATGACTCCCTTCGCGACGGCGTATCGGATGGCCGCCCAATCGTCGGGCCACCATTCGATGGCGATGTACCCGTCTTGGTCACCGCGTTGCTGGAAGTTGTTTCGCGGGCCCGGTCGGTGAATTTCGAGCAGCATGATGTCGCCGCGGTGTAACCGATTCGCGGCGAGTCGAATCGCTCGTGCCGTCGCCATCGAGAAGGCGACCGCGCTGACGTTGGCCTCGGATGCGATACCGGTGACTCCGAGTCCGTTCTGGTCGCCACCGATTTCACCGATGACGGCAGTCCCGTGGTTGTCGTACGGCGAGTTGCTGCCTCCGACAACGCCACCTTGGTTGTTCTGGTGGTCTTCGTGGCTGAAGTTCCAGCCCCATTCGAGGTCGATTACATCGACCCCCTGTCCTCTGCCGCCGGGGAATTGCCACGCGTAGCGGGCGTCGATACCGTCGGGTGCGGAATCGAGGTATCCCTGACGAGGTGTGAAGTCCGGCGTGTTCACCGGCGGCGACTCCATGGCTGGAGTCATGTCGTTGAGGGCCTCGACTTCGGCCTCTCCGACCGCCTCCGCTGGTTCTGCCGGTGGTTTCACGTACGCGGCTTCGACTGCATCGAGTTCGTTCAACCGTTTGGCGACCGCTTCCATCCGGTCTTCGTCCGCGTCGACGGTGTAATACAGCGACAGGTCCGGGACGTCCATGTCCGACTCGGAAGCGACGGCTTCGACGTCGGCGCGCAAGCGCTCTTCAGTGGTTCCAAAGAGTGGTTCGATAGTCGCACCTTCGTCGTCGAGAACGTCCGACAATGGACTGAGGTCGGCGTTCGCTGCCGAAGTCAGCCCGTCGGGTCGTGCCCGTAACTCGACGTCCGACTTGGCGACCATGACTAGTTCCGGCTTTCCTCGAACCGCTTCTGCGTCTCTCGTGTTCGGATTCATTGCTGGGTTTCCTTCCTCCGTTTCTGTGGTGTTCCCGTTCCGTCTCCTCGGCTCGTTTCACCTCCCCTTCGCGAGGGACACCATGTTTAATATCCGTATATTTGACAATAGTTGTTGTCAACTAGGTGGAAGTAATAGTAAAGTAACAACTGTGTGTTGGTTTCTAGCGTGATGTCGTCTGAATCGCTCGTGGAACCTCGCGTNGGAAGTAATAGTAAAGTAACAACTGTGTGTTGGTTTCTAGCGTGATGTCGTCTGAATCGCTCGTGGAACCTCGCGTGATTCGGTCAAAATGAGTGTACGACCGATGGTTACGATGTCTTCTGCGTGGCTGCAGTCGAGTGACTGGTAGCAAGCATGGAGTCCAATACCCTTCTAGGGTACCCTGCGCCAAGACGTGCCTCTCTTAGTACGCCTCTAGTAAGAGAAAGTGGCATTTGTGACTCAGTCGCTGTTTTCAGAGATTCAAACGAATCGTCAAGTTTCAGGTCCGAGGAGAGGTTACTGGGTAATCGTCTTTAGACGAGGTCTCGGAAGCACCGGTCGACAATAACTCATCAATATCGGCATCCGTGGGCAGGTGAGCGAGGACGACTGACGTATCGTCGGTCGTGATGCGGACGGTCTGTGTGTCGTGAACCTCGTCAGTGTAGTGTGCGAGTGATGATACCTCTGTGACCTCGGTGATTTCGCTACGGTCGATTCGCCATTGAACCTGTTCCAGAAGTCTGTCGTAGCCAACAATCTCGGTGTCTACGAGGCAGTACTCCATCCAGTGGTAATGGAAGACGTACTCTCCGAGTTTGAGGGGAAGAAACAGCATCGCGACGATAGCGGTGGCAAAAAGCCAAACCGGGATGAACACCCGGACGAGTCGTTGTGCGCCGCCGGTGACTACGAGTGGGAGCAAACAGAGTCCAGTGAATAACCAATATGGGAGTATCAGCCCACTCGTCAACGCGAACGGCCACGCTGCCGAGAGTGTCGCACGGGAATCTGTCGGCACACTCATTTCGGACTGTCTATCTATTGCATCGAGGTGGGTTGGGTGCGTCTCGGTCGGTGCGAGACCCAGTCTCTGTGTCACACTGTTGTTCCAGTGGTCCAGTTGCCCGGGACGGTGCCGCAGGAGTTCGTACCCGGCTTTCATGCCGAACAGACTCCAAGCCAGCGTCTCGGTCGCCGGTATCTCAGCACGGGTTAAGAACACCAGCGGTGCGAGGACGATGCAGTACTCGATGGCGCGGTGATTCAGGGCGTAGCTCGTGTACGTCTTGTACTGTTCGTTTCTGATGTACACGTCAGTACTCTCGAATACGTGCCGAACACAGGCGACCGCCGAAAACGCGAGGAGCCAGACAAGCGCCGAATCAGTCGGTGGCTGCGTGTTCGCAACGAGTGCGAACGGTGAGTCGATAACGAACAAGACGGCAAATAGGAGCCATCCAGCACCGAGGAAGAGGTACACGAATAGATTCGGGAGATTTCGAGGGTACACTGGTGGGGCCCCGCTTACGACGTGGATACCACCCTTCTTTTCGGTGAACCCAGTGAAACTAAACTGACCGTACCCGCGGAACTGGAAGTCCGAGACGGGATACGCACACAGACTTTTTGCCGAGGACCACGCGAGGACCAGACCTCCCTCGGCCCAAAAGAACGTCCCGAGAGTGACGACTGACCAGTCTAATATGGTCAGGCCCGCTGCCGGAAGGAAGATGGCGACCAGAAATGTCAGGTTGGCACGCGTTAGACTGTTTTGGAGGGTTCGCCACTGGACCATCAACATTGATCTAGTCAACTTACTATCTGGATAAAATATGCGGTCAAGCGGTCGTAAACGGACAATAGAACATCGAAACGTCGTTCGTAAGGTCGCCGTTGGGGTATCAATTGGTGTACGTCTTGAACTCGTCTCCCCACGTCACGTTGTCCGACCCCTGTGGTCGTTCGGTACACGAACACCGCGTCGTTGTCATCGTTGACGACGGTGATTCCCGCGGACGAGCAGGCTGCAGTCGGTGAACGCCCTGAAACCGTTGTTCGACACGAGGCTTCGCCTCGGTGTTCGTCGGGTTCTCGAAGAAGCGAAATGGGTTGGGGCAGATTTGAACTTCGTGAGACGGCTGTCTCACGTACTCACGCTCGCTTTGCTCGCGTGAACCTCACTCGCACCGCTTCGCGGTGCTCGCTGGTTCAAATCTTTTGCAACCATACACTTCGACATACGCTCCTCGCTTCGCTCGTCGGTAGTGTCGAAGAGAAATGGGTTGGGGCAGATTTGAACTGCCGGCCTCCTCCATGTCAAGGAGGTGTCATAACCAGACTAGACCACCAACCCTGGTGTTGCGAACATCGTCCAGAGACCAAAGCGCAGGAAGGTAGTGGGTTGGGGCAGATTTGAACTGCCGGCCTCCTCCATGTCAAGGAGGTGTCATAACCAGACTAGACCACCAACCCGGTTACGGTGCTTCCTACGCCCGCTTGGACGCATCTCTCCGTTGTCCGGGGTTACAATTTAAGCTTTCGAATCGAACCACGTAGGGCGATTCGCCCGGTGAGCCGGTCCACACCGTAGTATACTGCAGTCCCGGCGTGGCGAAATGCACCCTTCGACCGCCGGTTGCGGCGAATCTCGCCAGCCCGACACGCTTAAGAGAGTGTACGAATTTGTACATCGTAACCCGAACACGTACACTGGTGATTACAAATGCAGGACTATATTCGGCGCGTTACAGAAGGGTCGGACCTCACGGTCGAGGAGGCACGCGAAGCCGCGAGCGCGGTCTTCGAGGATGCAACTGAGGCACAAATCGGCGCGCTGCTCTCCGCACTCCGGGCGAAAGGCGAGACAGAAGCCGAGATAGCCGGGTTCGCACAGGGCATGCGCGATGCGGCGCTGACCATCGACCCCGACCGTGGACCGCTCGTGGACACGTGCGGGACCGGCGGCGACGACTACGACACCATCAACGTCTCGACGACCAGCGCGCTCGTCGCCGCGGGCGCGGGTGCCGCGGTCGCCAAGCACGGCAACTACTCCGTCTCTTCTTCTTCGGGGAGTGCCGACGTGCTGGAAGTCGCGGGCGTGAACGTCGAAGCCGAACCGTCGTCGGTCGAGAAGTGCATCGAAGACAACGGCGTCGGCTTCATGCTCGCACCCGTGTTCCACCCGGCGATGAAGGCCGTCATCGGTCCGCGGAAGGAACTCGGCATGCGGACTATCTTCAACGTCCTCGGCCCGCTGACGAACCCCGCTGGAGCCGACGCGCAGGTCCTCGGCGTCTACGACCCCGACCTCGTGCCGATGGTCGCCCGCGCACTCGCGCACATGCCCGTCGAACGTGCGCTCGTCGTCCACGGCTCTGGAATGGACGAAATCGCACTCCACGACGCGACGACCGTCGCCGAAGTCGATGGCGACGAAGTCACCGAGTACACGCTCACGCCGGGCGACCTCGGACTCGAACAGGCTCCTATCGAGGACGTTGCGGGCGGAACACCGCAGGAGAACGCCCGCGACCTCGAAGGCATTCTGACGGGCGACGTGACCGGCCCCAAGCGCGACCTCATCCTCGCCAACGCGGGCGCGGCCATCTACGTCGCCGACCTCGCGGACTCTCTCGAAGCAGGCGTCGAAACCGCCCGCGAAGCCATCGACACCGGCGCGGCGGAAGCCAAACTCGACGCCCTCCGGGAGGCGTAGATGGTCCGCGTGAAAGTCTGTGGCGTCACCCGCGACGCCGACCTCGAAGCAGTCGAATCGGCGGGCGCGGACGCGGTCGGTGTCATCGCCGACGTCTCCGTCGACACCCCTCGTGAGGTTAGCGTCGCCCGTGCACGCGACCTCGTCGCCTCGGCACCGCCGTTTCTCACCACGACACTCGTGACGATGCCCGAATCCGTCACTCGCGCACGCGACCTCGTCCGCGAGGTCCGTCCCGACGTGCTACAACTGCACGCGGATTTCTCCCCAGAAGAACTCGCATCCATCCGCGAGGAGGGCGTCCGCGTCGTTCCGGTGGTCGAAGCGACCGACCTCGAACGAGCGCAGACTGTCGCCCAAGCCGCGGACGCGATTCTCGTCGATACGCCGTCCGAATCTGGCGGTGGCGGAACCGGCGAAACACACGACTGGGACGCCTCGCGTACCCTCGTCGAAGCCGTGGACGCGCCGGTGATTCTCGCTGGGGGTCTGACCCCCGCGAACGTCGCCGAAGCCGTCCAGACGGTCCAGCCCGACGGCGTCGATGTCGCAAGCGGCGTCGAAGCCTCGGGCGGCGTGAAGGACCACGATGCAGTTCGCACGTTCGTCGCGGAAGCGACGCGGAATCGTCAGGAGGTTTCGGCGTGAGTCGTCCGCAGACCGACCGCGAGACGTTTGCCGACCGCCTCGCCGACCACGACGAACCGGTCGTCACGCACCTCGTCACCGACCTCGACGTGGACGTAGACCCACTGGCCGCGTACACGGCGCTCGCGGAGCGAAGCGAGTACGGATTCCTCCTCGAAAGCGCCGAGAAGGTCGCATCGAGTAACCCGCAGGGCGCGTTTTCGTCGCCCGCGACGACCGCGGACTCCCACGCTCGCTACTCGTTCGTCGGCTACGACCCCGAAGCGGTCGTGACGGTCGGACCCGATGGCGTCGACGTGACCGACCTCGGCGGCCCCGCCGCGGCATTCGTCCGCGAGACCGACGGAGACGTACTGGACTCGCTTCGCGGCGCGCTTCCGGACCTCCCGCGCGTCAACTTCCCCGACACCGAGCGCCAGACGCTCACTGGCGGACTGGTCGGCTTCCTCGCCTACGAGGCCGTTTACGACCTCTGGCTGGACGAAGTCGGTCGCGAGCGCCCCGAAACCGACGACCCCGACGCGGAGTTCGTGTTGACCACGCGGACGCTCGCGTTCGACCACGTCGAAGACACGGTGAAACTCGTCTGCACGCCGGTCGTGACGCCCGATGACGACCCCGAAGACGTGTACGAGTCGGTCGTCGCCGAGGCCGAGCGCGTCGCCGACAAACTCGCGTCGGCCACCGACCCGAACCCCGGTGGATTCGAACGCACGGGCGACGAGACCGAATCTCGCGAGTCCTACGAAGCGGCCGTCCGCGAGACGAAACAGCACGTCCGCGACGGCGACATCTATCAGGGCGTCATCTCGCGCACGCGGCGACTCTACGGGCAGGTCGACCCAGTCGGCTTGTACGCCTCGCTTCGAGACGTGAACCCGTCGCCGTACATGTACCTCCTCCGCCACGGTGAGCGGCGCGTCGTCGGCGCGAGTCCGGAGACACTCGTTTCGGTTCGCGGCGACCGCGTCGTCGTCAACCCCATCGCGGGGACGTGTCCGCGTGGCTCCGGTCCCGTCGAAGACCGCCGCCTCGCGGGCGAACTCCTCGCGGACGACAAGGAACGGGCAGAACACACGATGCTCGTCGACCTCGGTCGCAACGACGTGCGCCGGGTCTCCCAACCCGGGAGCGTCCGCGTCGAGGAGTTCATGAGCGTCGTCAAGTACAGCCACGTCCAGCACATCGAATCGACGGTCTCGGGGACGCTAGATGCCGAATCGGACGCGTTCGACGCGACGCGCGCGACCTTCCCCGCCGGGACGCTGACCGGTGCGCCGAAGGTTCGCGCGATGGAGATTATCGACGAGTTGGAGGCCGACCCACGCGGCGTCTACGGCGGCGGCGTCGGCTACTACTCGTGGACTGGCGACGCCGACATGGCAATCGTCATCCGCACTGCGACGGTCGAATCTGACGGCAGCGAAGACGTGGTGACAGTCCGCGCCGGTGCGGGTATCGTCGCCGACTCGGACCCCGCGTCGGAGTACGACGAGACCGAACAGAAGATGGGCGGCGTCCTCGACGCGCTTCGGAACATCGAGTACGACACCACCGAGAAGTACAACGCACCGGAGGTGTCACGATGAGACGCGTCGTCATCGTGGACAACTTCGACTCGTTCACCTACAACCTCGTGGAGTACTTCTCCGAGCAGACGGTCGACGGCGAACCGCTCGATATCGAGGTGCGGAAGAACACTGCCTCATTGGACGAGATTCGGAACCTCGACCCCGACGCCCTCGTCATCTCGCCGGGACCGGGGCACCCGAAGAACGACCGCGACGTGGGCGTGACGACCGAGGTACTGCACGAGCTTTCGACCGAGATTCCGACACTCGGTGTCTGCCTCGGTCTCGAAGCCGCGGTCTACGCTTACGGTGGAACCATCGGCCACGCGCCCGAACCGATTCACGGGAAGGCCTATCCAATCGACCACGATGGCGCGGGCGTGTTCACCGCGCTGAACGACGGGTTCCCCGCAGGACGCTACCATTCTCTCGTCGCGACCGAAGTGCCGGACTGCTTCGATGTGTCGGCGACGACCGACCACGACGGAGAGTCGCTGGTGATGGGCGTCAGGCACACCGAGTATCCAATCGAGTGCGTCCAGTTCCACCCGGAGAGTGTGCTCACGGGGTCTGGACACGGCGTCGTCAGGAACTTTCTCTCGGCGGTCGCTGGCTTCGAGGTCGCATAGCGGCACGCGCTCTGTCCGGCACACAATCCCGGCCGCGTGCTTTGATTCCTCGTCCGCGACCTCGGATGGTTAGAAGGGAGAGAGGCCGAAGAACGACAGCAACAGCAGCGCGCCGATAATGACGGCCGCGATGGTGACGAGCCGCCACGCGATTTTCAGCACCAGTCGCCCCACGAGGATGACAACCGCGATAGCCACGAGCACGAGGAGCAGTTGTCCGAGCTGACTGCCGAGGAGACCACCAAGCTGGAGCGGCACCGCGGTAAGAGATTCGACTACCATACCTGAACATGACACCCGAAGCGAGGATAAGCTTGTGGGGGGATACGGTGGGCCGATTCTGCGTGTGCCGCCACCGCGAAATCACCGCGTACACCGCCCGAATCACCCCGACTCGATTCAACATACAAAATCTGATACTTCTTGGACTGTCGTCTGTCGTCGGTTCCTTTATATCCACCTCGTTGATGCGGGACATCCCACCATGTTACATCTTCAGAGGCGGTCGCTCCCCCCTCGCATTCTACTGGATATCTCGGCTACGTCTGTCGATTTTTCGGTTCGATATTTCACTTCCACTCCGCTCTGGCTACCGTTATGTGGTCAGCCGCCCTCCAACTACAATGTGCACTTCGGACCGCATCGTTCCCCCGAGACACAATTGAACTAAATATGATAGTTCGGGGGAGAAAGTCCGAAGCCTTAACCGACCACATCACACAGACCAACATCGTTACCCATGCGCGGAACTATTCCACACGTACGACGAAACACCCGGACACGCTTCGGGTGGGAGGGACAGTAGATGAGCAACGCCGAACTCTCTGCGGACGAACTCGTCTTGCCGGTCAAGCGGACCGAAGGTGACACGCTCGCCGAGCGGATGACGGGCAACGCCTACGACAATATTCTCCCCGCTCGCTATCTGCGAAAGAACGCCGACGGCGACCTCACCGAGACGCAGGAAGACCTCTTCCCACGCGTCGCGAAGAACATCGCCCTCGCCGAGGCCGTCTTTGAGGCCGAACAGCGCGACATCGAGATTACCGTCACGCCGGACCTGCTGAAGCCCGACCACCCGCGCCGCGACGAACTCGCCGCGGAAGTCTTCGGTAAAGGCGTCTCCGCCGACGACACGGACGCCGAGACGACGCTTTCTGTCTACAACGTCAACAAGTTCTCCTACGACACCCTCGTCCCCGAACTTCCTGAGGAGATTCGCGAGGCCGTCGTGGACAAGCGCGAGACGTTCCAGGACATGATGGAACAGCTCTCCTTTATGCCGAACTCGCCGACGCTGATGAACGCTGGCGACGAACTCCAGCAGCTTTCGGCGTGTTTCGTTGACTCGCCCGGAGACGACATCACGGACATCCACCAGACCGCGAAGGAGGCCGCAGAGGTCTTCCAGTCCGGCGGTGGCATGGGCTACGCCTTCTGGAAGCTCCGCCCCTACGGTGACGCGGTCGGTTCGACCGGCGGTATCGCCTCCGGCCCCATCACCTTCATGCGGACGTTCGACCAGATGTGTGAGACCATCGCGCAGGGTGGTGCCCGCCGCGGTGCCCAGATGGGCGTCATGCGCGTCAGCCACCCCGACGTCATCCAGTTCCTCCACGCGAAGAACAAGGACGTCTCGCTCGCGCACACGCTCCGCCTGAACGACCCCGACGACTTCACCCACACCAAGTTCGCCGACGCCCTCGAAGAGGCGCGCGAACTCATCGACGAGGACGGTCGCGTCCCCAAGCACCTCCGCAACGCCGTCGAAGGCCACCTCTCGAACTTCAACATCTCCGTCGGCGTCACCGACGACTTCATGGAGGCGCTGTACAACGACGAGGAGTTCGTCTTCACCAACCCGCGCACGGAGGAACCCCACGTCGCGACGCCGCAGACCAAGGAAATCTACGAGATGTTCGACCTCGGCCACCACGTCGAAGTCGGCGAGGTCCTCTCGATTCCGGCGGCCGAACTCTGGGAACAGATTATCGACGGTGCCTGGGAGAACGGCGAACCCGGCGTCGTCTACCTCGAACGCGCGAACAAGCAGCACTCGTTCGACGTCGAGAAGCACCCCGACCACCGCATCCTCGCGACGAACCCGTGCGGCGAACAGCCGCTCGAAGAGTACGAGGCGTGTAACCTCGGCCACATCAACCTCTCGACGCTCGTCGACATGGACGCGCCCGACTGGCGTGTCTGGTACGACGCCCACGGCGACGAGTTCGACGACGTCTCGGACGCAATCGACGCCTTCCTCGAAGACGCCATCGACTGGGAGGAGTTCGACCACCGCATCGAGTACGGCACGCGCTTCCTCGAAAACGTCGTCACGATGTCGGACTTCCCGGTCGAGAAAATCGAACAGAAGGTCCGCGAACTCCGCAAGATTGGCCTCGGCATCATGGGCCTCGCGCAGCTCTACATCCAACTCGGCGTCCGCTACGGCTCCAACGAGGGCAACGAGATGGCGCGCCAGCTCATGACCCACATCAACCACCAGTCCAAGTGGGCCTCCCACGAACTCGCCGAAGAGCGCGGTCCGTTCGAGGCGTGGGACGACTCCAAGTACGCGAACCCGACCGAGTACCGCGAGTGGTTCGAACACCACACCGGCGAGTCCGCCGACGACTGGGAAGACGGCTTCCCCATCCGCAACCACAACACGACGACCATCGCGCCGACGGGCACCACCTCGATGGTGTCGAACACCACCGGCGGCTGTGAGCCGATTTACAACGTCGCCTACTACAAGAACGTCTCCGACGACGTGCAGGGCGACGAGATGCTCGTCGAGTTCGACGACTACTTCCTCCGCGTGCTGGAGGCCAACGACGTCGACGTCGAGGAAGTCAAACTCGAAGCCCAAGAGCAGATGGCCGCAAACGAGTTCGACGGCGTCGAAGGTCTCTCGACGGTGCCGGACGCCATCGGCGAACTGTTCGTCGTCACGTCCGACCTCACCGGTCTCGAACACGCAGGCGTCCAGTGCGCCCTCCAGAAGGGCGTCGACTCCGCCATCTCCAAGACCTGTAACTTCCCGAACTCCGCCTCGAAGGAGGACATGGACGAGGTCTACCGCTACATCTACAACCACGGCGGCAAGGGCGTCACCGTCTACCGCGACGGCACGCGCTCGAAGCAGGTCCTCACCACGCGTGCGAAGAACACCGAGTTCTCCGACGACGAAGAGGCCGCAGAGGCCATCGTCTCGCAGATTCGCGACGTCTTCGGCGACGTGGACGCCTTCCTCGAATCCGAGGAAGTGTCCGACCTCGTGGGCGACGAACTCGAACTCGCCTTCGCCGACTCGCCCAGCGAAGTCGGCAAGAAGCGTCCGCGTCCGGACGTGCTCTACGGCGTCACCCAGCGCATCGACACCGGCTACGGGAAGCTCTACGTCAACATCAACGAAGACGAAGACGGCAACCCGTTCGAACTGTTCGCCAACATCGGAAACTCCGGTGGCTTCACCGCCTCCTTCACGGAGGCGCTCGCAAAGACCGTCTCCACCGCGCTCCGTTCGGGCGTCGACCCCGAGGAGATTGCGAACGAACTGAAGGGCATCCGCAGCCCGAAGGTCGCCTGGGACAAAGGCGAGCAGATCAACTCCATCCCGGACGCCATCGGCACCGCGATGCGCCGCTACCTCGACGGCGACATCGACAAGGGCTACCCACAGCAGAAGAACCTGACCGAAGTCGAAGCCGAGGCCGCCGAGTCGGGGAACACCGACGGCGGCGTCGCAATCGACGCGGGCGACGCAGACGGCGCGGACGTGCAGTCCGACGCCACCGCCGACCTGCTGGCAGCGGGCGAGAGCCCCGAGTGTCCCGAGTGTGGAGAGATGAGTCTCTACTACTCCGAGGGCTGTAAGACCTGCCAGAACTGCGGCTGGTCCGAGTGCTAAGCGCGCCAAACAGTACGACGCACGAAAACTGAGTGATTCGGTCGGCCCGACCGCCGGGCCGACGTGCCGTTCGTTTTCTTTCGAGGTTGAACCGTGGAGGCGACGAGGCGTGCCTACGCGATTCGTTCGACCTGGACGAGCGCCGCGGGGTCGTCCCAGCCGTAGATAGCCGGGTCGAGGTCGCCATCGCCGACGATGCCGCTGTGAGGCGTGATGACGCCGTCTTCCGCGAGGTCGGGGTTACTCATCCCGGTTCCATCGACTCCCCCGTCGATTCCGTAGAGGGCCTGCGCAGGGGGAACCATGTCTTCGTACATCTCGGTGTTCGTCTCCGTGCCGGCGTCGAAGCTCGATGCGAAGTACGACCGCGACTCGTTGACCCGGTCCGGGAGGGGCACGGTGTCGAGACCGGTGAAGCCGTCGTTCGTCCCGATGAGCATGCTGACAAAGGAGAGGAACGCGCCACTCGCGTCCGTCTCCAGTTCGAGCGTGGTCGAGTCGGGGAACATCTCACTGGCGGAGAGTTCGGTCGGAACGAGCGGTGTCGCACCGATGGCGACGCCGCGCACGTCGGTCGCGCTTTCGGCGAGTTCACCCAGTGGTTCGAGGTTTCCGTTCTCGGCGACTTCGCGGATTTCGTCGCTGGCGGGGTCGCCGACGGCGAACAGTTCGATGCTGGCCTTGTGTGCGACGACGGCTGGCGGAGTGAACGGTTGCCCGCGAGTGAGGTTCGCGACGGTGACGCGGTAGGTGCGTGCGGATTGGCCGCCGTTGCCGTTGCCATTGCTGCTCTGTGCGGGAATCGCCGTCTCGCCGAGGCAGCCGGCGAGCGCGGTTGCGATGCCAGCGCCGGTCAGTCCTAGTACGGTTCGTCGTGTCGTCCGCGGTGTCGTATCGGTCATGGGCACTCCACTGTGGTCAGAAACCACAGGCTGAGAGACGACAGACGAGCTAAAGGCGATTTTTCGAGATTCGAACCGAGTCTGTGTCGAGTTGGGGTCGAATCAGTACCAAATTCGAGGGACTCTCACCCTGACCTCCTAGCGCATCGTGACGTACGTCAGGAACGCGAGCGCGACGAGTTGGAGGCCGCGCAGAATCAACACCGCCTGTTGGACGTGCGGGTCGCCGGAGTAGAGACTCTGCATCGTAAAGAAGAAGTACAGCGCGAAGGCGTTCTCGACGAGCATCACGACGGCGAACGCGATGAGACCCAAGACGAGAGACGTCCGGAACGTCCGGTAGTTGCGAACCCACACGACTGTCAGCGCCGCGAGGAAGACGATGTTCACGCCCGAGAGGGCGCTCGCTGCAACGATTTGTGTGCCCATAGCCATGATTTCAGTCCATATGCTCCGTGATTTGTTCGAACGTGTCGCGGTTGTGCTCGAACTGGTCAGTCAGGAAGTACAGTCGCCCGTACTTGTTGTCGCCGCCCTCGACGACGCCGTGTGATTCGAGCATGTCGAGGTGGTGTCTAATCGTCTTGTAGCCGACGTCGAGTTCGTCGGCGAGGCGGTTTGCGTTCATCGGCTGGTCGGACAGCGCGCGGATGATTCGGACGCGGTTCTCACCGCCACGCGTCGCCGTCAGTAGGTACCAAAGCGCCTTCTCCATCGACTGTTCGCTTTACTGATTCGTTGGGGGACGTAATATTCCCACGGGTACGGTCAGACACGGTACACGAGTGCGTTCGGCGCTTTACAGGAGAGGGTCCGGGTGGGAACTACATGAGGATTGTTCCACATCAGTACCAAATTCGGGGGGAGTTATCCCGGGTGTTCGGGATAGACCACCCAAATGACAGTAAACCATATGTCTGTACAGTCCTACGAAAACTTCGTATGAACGACGAGTCCGGTCGAGACGCGTGTACGCTCGACGCTCCGAAGGGTAGACCGTGTCCCTTCTGCGGGGCGTCGATGAGTCACCGCCACTGCAAGTACGTCTGTCCGGAACACGGCGTCGTCTACGACTGCAGCGATACGTTCTGGTGACGTGAGCTGACAGGGAAGAAACACCGGATGATACCTTCCTCGTCGCTGACTTCGGCGGAGAACATCACTGCAGCACGAAGTGTTATGCTGGTACCACGCCAATAACCGAGCGAGACCACCCGCGACCACGACGTCCCGCTTACTCGGTCACGCGGTATACGAAACGATGCTAAACGAATCACAGGTCGAAGCCGGAAAGGAAATCCAACAACGGACGGGGAAGACGTTCTACTTCGCGACGCGACTCCTCCCGCAGCGAGTCCGCCACGCGACGTACGTCCTGTACGCGTTCTTCCGCGTTGCCGACGAAGTCGTCGATGCGGAAGTGACCGCCCCGCCCGCCCAACAACGCGAGCGTCTGGAACAACTCCGGGCGGAAGCACTCGGTGAACGCGAGACTGACGACCCAGTGTTGTCGGCGTTCGCGGAGCTCCGCAGCCGGTACGATATCGACCCTGAAGACGTGAACGTCTTCATCGACGCGATGGAGTCGGACATCGAAAAGGACCGCTACAGGACCTACGAGGAGTTAGAGACGTACATGGACGGGTCGGCGTCCGCCGTCGGACGGATGATGACCGCCGTGATGCAGCCCGACGACCCGGCGGCGGCGCTTCCGCACGCGACGGCACTCGGGCAGGCGTTCCAGATGTCGAACTTCCTGCGCGACGTCGGCGAGGACGTCGTCGAACGCGACCGCGTCTATCTCCCCGAAGAGACGCTGGCTCGCCACGGCGTCGAGACCGAACAGATTCTGAACCGCGAGTTCGACGAGCACGTCGCTGCGGCGATGCAAGACGAACTTCGCCGGACGGAAGCGCTCTACCGCGACGGTGTCGCCGGTATCGAGTACCTCCCCGAGGACTGCCAGTTCCCCGTCCTCCTCTCGGCGGTTCTCTACGCCGACCACCACCGGTCGATTCGGAACCTCGACTACGACACGCTCTCGACGACGCCCGAGTTAGGGACCGCCCGCAAGGTCGCACTCTTGGTGAAGACGGCGGCGTACTGGGCCGTCTGGCGCGACCCGGTCGCGGTGTTCAAAGCCGTGAGCGTCGTCCCGTACCACGACGAGGACGAACTGGAGGCCGACTTCGGCCCCGGGTCGACTCCCACGACGAAGGCACAAACCCGGGGACGCCTCTCGGGATGGCTTCGGTCGCTTCCCCTCTGGGGCTCGGACTGAGCGGGGTCTGTTTTCTCTCGTTTGTCGTCGTATGCTCCGTCGCTCCGACTACGACTGCCACGGGAGCGACCGCGGAAGCTTGAACAACTGCGAGTCGAATCGCTCGGTCCGGAGTAAGCCGATACCGAAGAGTCCGGCGACGAGCACCGGGACGCCGTTTCCGAACCAGAGGTTGATACCACCCCAGAGGATGACGAAGCTCACCAGGTCGTCGAGCATGAACTCGGTGCGGTCGAGTCGGGCGAGGAGTGCGTCGCGGTCGAACCCCCAGTCGAGGAGGACCACGGCAATCGTGGCGCTGACGACCCACCCGGCGTAGTTCGACAGCGGGACGCCGTAAAACAGGAGCGCGTCGGGTCCGAGTCGGTAGTACTCCCAGAACCCGAGTGCGACAGCGCCCGGGTCGAGAACGACGTCCATCGCGAGGACGGTCGCGATAACGACGCCGAGACGGGTCGCCGTGTGTCTGGCTCGGTCGCCGAGGAGGAGCAGACACAGGAGATACGCGTTCATCACGAGCGGGATGAAGAACACGGGGAGACCGATGGGGACGCCCGCGACGGTCGGCCCCAACTCGACGCCGTATTCGAACCAGCCGTAGGGCCACCCGGTCGTGATGCCGGTGTACTCGATTGCGTAGGCGTAGGCGGTGAGCGCGCCGACACCCAGCGCGGCCCGGCGTGTCACGAGCGGGAGGACGCCGACGATGAGCGGCGAGCGCATCACGAGCGTTCCGAGGAGGATGAGAAATGCGTTGAACGCCAGCGGCTCGGGAAGCCAGCCCATCGCGCTGGCGACCAGCAGTACCGCGCCGTTCAGCGGGAAGAACACCGAGATAGTAAAGCGATTCTCCCGAACGAGACGGTCGAGCGCGTGTTCGACCTCGCGGCGCGTTCGGGGGAGTCGCGACCGATACTCACCCATAGATAGTACTCCAAAGTGCCCCGACGGTGATGAGCATGCCGACGACGGTGTTGAGAATCGGGAACCACCAGTAGGCTCGCGCCACGTCCACGTTCGAGGCCGCGACGCCGATGACGAACACCGGATAGATGGCGAGCAGACAGCCGAGTCGAACGTCGACAGTGGCGAACGAGACGGCTGCGAGTGCCCAGACGACCGCGCAGTACGCGTAGGTTCGTCCTTCGCCGAGGACGGTCGCAGTCGTTCGAATCCCCGCCTCGCGGTCGGGGGCGATATCGGGAATCGCGGAGAACGTGTGCATCGCCATCGTCCAGAGCCACGCCCCCGCGACTGCGAGCGCCGGTGGGTTCACACCGGCGACGGCGGCGTAGGCGGCGACACCGGGGAGGATGTACAGGCCGTTCGACACCGAGTCGAGAAACGGCGTCGTCTTGAACCGAAACGGTGGCGCACTGTACTCGACGGCGAGGAAGAAGTGTGCGGCAATCCACGGCCACGCCAGTGCGGGCACGAGTGTGATGACGACCGCACCGAGGACGCCGCTACCGATGACGACGGCGGTGTTGACGGGGTCGTCGCGCCAGCGTGCCTCGCGGTCGTCTTTCTTCGGGTTCGTCTCGTCGATATCCGCGTCGAAGATGTCGTTGACGCCGTACAGGAAGACGTTCGCCGGGACGAGGAAGTACGCGAACAGGACGACGACGGCGGGGTCGTAGAGGTCGCTGAGTGTCGTCGCGGCGGCGGCCGCCCCGACGAGAACCGGCCCGGCGAGATAGAGCCAAAAACGGGGGCGCGAGAGGACAAGCAGGTAGGCGAGTCGGTCCCACACGTCGCCGCGTCCCGCGGTGCTTGTCGCCATGGCAGATTTCACGCGGCGTCGTCGGCCATCTCTTCTGCGGTGAGTTGCCCACTGATGAGACACATCGGCACGCCGATACCGGGTGTGGTGAACGACCCGGTGAAGTACAGCCCATCGACCTTCTCCGAGGCGTGCGGCGGGCGCAGGAGCGCGGTCTGTGTGAGCGTGTGCGCGAGGCCGAGCGCAGTGCCTTCCGTGCTGTTGTAGCGTTCGGCGAAGTCGCTCACGCAGAAGGTCTCTTCGACGACGATGCGGTCGCGGAGGTCCACGCCGGTGTGTTCGGCGATGTCGTCGAGGACGAGGTCGCGGTACTGCCGTCGCTGTTCGGGCGTGTCGTCGAGTCCGGCCGCGATGGGGACGAGCGCGAAGAGGTTGCTGTGGCCCTCGGGGGCGACCGTGTCGTCGGTCTTCGAGGGAACACAGAGGTAGTACGCCGGGTCGTCGGGCCACGCGGGGTTCTCGAAGATGGTCTCGAAGTGGTCGTCCCACTCGGTCGGCAAGACCAGCGTGTGGTGGGCGAGTTCGTCCACGTCGCCTTCGACGCCGAGATACAGGAGGAACGCGGAGGGCGCGTACGTCCGCGACTCCCAGTAGTCGGCGTCGTACTGGCGCTTCTCGGGGGGCAGCAGTTCCTGCTCGGTGTGGGCGTAGTCGGCGTCGCTGACGACCTGGTCACAGAGGAACTCGCGTCCGTCTTCGGTTCGGACCGCGAAGCCGCCGCGGCGACCCGCGATTTCGGCGACTGGGGAGTCCGTGTGGAACTCCACGCCGAGTTCCTCGGCGAGTTCGACGATGCCGTCGACGACGCCCGCGAGGCCGCCGTCGGGGTAGTACACGCCCATGTTGAAATCGACGTGGCTCATGAGGTTGTAGAGCGCCGGCGTGTTGTTCGGCGCGCCGCCGAGGAACACCAGCGTGTACTGCATGATTTGCTGGAGTTTGGGGTGGTCGAAGTACTTCTCGACGTGGTCTTGCATCGACCCGACGAGCGACAGCCCCCACGCGTTCTTGAAGACGACGGGGTCGATGAAGTCGGTCAGTTTCGTCCGGTCGGTGTAGACGAAGTGTTCCATCCCGATGCGGTAGTTGCGCTCGGACTTGCGGAGGTAGTCGTCGAGTTTGTCGCCCGCGCCGGGTTCGTACGACTCGAACACCTCCTTGTTCGCTTGGAGGTCCGGGACCATATCGACCCGGTCGCCGTCTTTGAAGAAGATGCGATAGTGCGGGTCGAGTCGAGTCAGGCCGTAGTACTCGTCGGGGCGCTTGCCGAAGTACGCGAAGAACTGCTCGAACACGTCGGGCATCAGGTACCACGAGGGCCCCATATCGAACCGGAACCCGTCGCGTTCGAGGGTGCTGGCTCGGCCTCCGAGTTGTTCGTTTTTCTCCAACAGAGTGACGTCGGCACCCGCGTCGGCGAGATAGCACGCCGTCGAGAGTCCGCCGAAGCCGCCGCCGATGACGACGATTGACTCACCGGCCAGAGAGTCGAGGTCCGAGACAGAATTCATGCACGGACCTAGGAACGTTGAGACCATAAATCGACTGACCAAATCGGGCAAAACCGGCAGGTAGCTTTAGGGTGGCGCTCTCCTTACGGCACCCATGGACGACACCACAGTGGTGGTCACTGGCGCGAGTACGGGTATCGGCGCGGCCGTCGCCCGCGCCTTCGGTGAGGCGGGTGCGACCGTGGTCGCCTGCGCACGCGACCAAGACACACTCGACGAGGTTGTCTCGGACATCGAAGCCGCCGGTGGAAACGCGACCGGCCTTCGAGCCGACGTGCGCGACGAGTTCGACATGGAGCGTCTGATGGAGACCGCCGCCCGAAACGGCGGGGAAATCGACGTTCTCGTCGCCAACGCCGCCATCTCCCACGGAACGCCGGGCGAGATGCCGATTACGGACGAGGCGTACAGCGCCTTCGACGACACGCTTCGGACGAACGTCCGCGGCGTCTTCACGGCCGTCAAAGAGGCGCTGCCGCACATGTCGGACGACGCTCGCGTGCTCGTTCCCTCCGGAAGCATCGCCCGCGACGCCAAGCCCGGAATGGGCGCGTACGCCGTCTCGAAAGCGGCCGCGGAGGGCCTCACCCGACAGTTCGCCGCCGACTGCCCGCAGACTGTCGGCGTAGTCGACCCCGGACTCGTCGATACCGACCTCACGGGTGGCCAGGGTCGCGACCCGGCAGACGTCGCTCAGTTGTTCCTCTGGGCGGCCACCGAGGCCGACAGCGACTCACTCGACGGCGGCGTCGTCGAACTGAAGGCGTGGAAACAGGCGACTCGCTGAGCGTCGCCGTCTCTCATCACGGGAGGCCAACACGGTGGGTCAGCGCGGCGCAGTAGGTCAACGTAGCAGGTCAACGCAGCAGGTCAGCGCAGTAGGTCAACGCAGCAGATCAACGCCGCAAGTCGGCGCGGCACTGCCGCGCCCACACTTTTCGAACCGGTCCCCTTATTAACCGGAGAAATTTTGTTCACAACATGAATCGTTCCACAGCCATCGGCGTCGGGAGCGTCGTGGCGCTCGTTGTACTCTCGGGCTACGCCGTGACCGCGCAGGCGTGGAAACTCCTCGTCGTCTCGTGGGCGGCGTTCGGGTCGATGGCGCTGGCAGCACCGTTCGGTGCCCGCGCGCGCACCGAACACGCCGAGGGACTCGTCTGGGGATACGGACTCGCCAGCGGTGCGATGGTCACCAGCGCGGCGATGTTTCTCGTCCCACAGGCACTCAATCACCATCCGAAGTTCGGCGGCTTCGGCATCGCGTTCGGTATCCTCGCAGGCTTTACGTCGCACACCGTCGGCCACCGCTTCGCCCATATGGACCTTCCCGTGGACCGGACCGTGACCGAACTCTCGGCACACGCCCTCTCGGCCGGTGCGATTATCGGCATCGTCTACGGGAACATCGACGTCGGTGTCGGTCTCGGACTGGCCATCGTCTCGCACAAGGGTCCCGCCGGATATGCGGCCGCTCGCCGCCTCTCGTCGCGAAACCAGTCTTCCGTCCCGCTGTTGCTCCCCGCAGCGGGGCTCGGAATCGCGGCTATCATCTCCAGCGCCGTCTCGCTGCCCGCCACCGGCGCGTTCCGCGGTATCGTCTTCGGATTCGCGTCGGGTGTCTTCCTCCACGTCGCGATGGACTTCCTGCCGCGCTGTGAAATCGGGAGCGAGATTCACGACCTGCTGTCGGTCGAAGACGAACACGCCCACGCGATTTTGGACCGCCTGCGTCTGCACGCCGCCGGGAGTACGATTGTCGGTGGCGGCGTCGTCTTCGCCGCGTGGCTGTTGCTCGGGTAGTCAGCTTCGTTCTTGGGTGTGCCGTCGAACTGCTGGTATCCAAAATCGTCATTACGCGCCTCCGACAGTATCTGGACAAGAATGGACGGTCAATCGGTGCTTTTCGGCGTGCTCTCGGTGAGTGGTGGACTCCTCTCGTACCGGTATGCCTACCGGCTAACGAAGCTCGGCGAACAGTTCGACTCCATCGGGAGTCAGACTCGCTGGCACGAGGTCGAGCCGACAGACTGGAACGTGTTGCTGACGAAATTGTTTGGACTGTTCTTCGTCGCTCTGGGACTGTACTACGCTGTCGGTCCGTATCTCGCGTCGTGAAACGAAAACGGAAACGGCGGAGGTCGGTCGTCAGTCCCGCGTCAGCCGCCGAAGCTGAACCGTAATCCCGAACGCCGCCCCGAGGAGCAACACGAGGTTGAACGCGGCTTGGAAGGGCGCACGGTATTCGGGGTTCACCCACGTCGAAATCGCGCGCGTGGTGTTCAGGTAGAACTGCAGCGCCGCGATGAGCGCGAGGAGTAGCAGTCCGGCGAGCACGGCGTAGTCGAGGTAGCGTCGCATCCGCTCTGCGAACTCCTCGTTTTCTTGGTCGGCCGAGTCGAGGTCGGCGTCCGGGTCGGGTGCAGGCTGCTCGTTGGCCTGCTTCGTCGCCGATGCCGACGCCGTCTCGTCGCTCATTTCGTCCACCTCCGAGCGACGAGGGCACTCGCCACGAGTGCCACGAGCGCGGCGAGTGCACCGAAGCCGGGTTGGGACGTCTCAGTGTACGTCGCCTCGGGTTGGTTTGTCGGTCTCGCCCCGTCATCGTCGTCTTCGAAGTCCTCTACGCGCAGTTCGACGTCTTCTGTGGTCTGATTCACGCTAATCGTCCTCGTTGGGTTCAGGTTCGCCGCGCCGCGGGCGGTGTCGATGACGACACCATCCCGGAGCAACACGGCGTCGATGTAGTAGTTGTAGTCGTTCGGTACCGTCGCCGAGGCCTCGACCGTCTCCGTTCGCCCGGCCTGAATCGCCCCGGCGTCGACCGTGGTTCGAGAGGCGACGATGTTCGACTCCGCCTGCCGAAGCACGAACGTCACTTCGAGGTTCTCCGCCGGGTCGTCACCGGTGTTCGTGAGCGTCGCCATCAGGTTCATCGTCGTCCGGTCTTCTCCGGCATCGGTGATGGAGAACGACACCGGCGGGAGCGCTTCGCTCTCGGTGAACGATGTCGTCGAGTGCAGGTACGGCGGTTTGATGGCCGAGACGCCGCGGACGCTCTTGCGCCGCTCGTCGACGCGCTCTGCGTCGCGGTAGAGGACGACTTCGACGTCGTAGCCGCCCTCACGCGGGACCGTAACGTTCGTCCCGGCGGTGACTTCGCCGTCACGCGAGACGTTGCCGACCGGGATACGCTCCGTCGTCGTGAGGAGTCCCGACTCGGCGTCCACGGCGCGAACGAGCACGCTCACGTTGTTCGTCGGGTTCCCTCGGTGGTCGATGCGTGTTTCGACTGCCAGCGTGACCGTCTCACCTGTCGCGGGCCCGGCCGCGATGGAGACGTCGGCCACGTCGACGGGACCGGGTCGGACCGGCCCCTCGTCCGTCGGGTCGGCGAGGACCCCAGGGACGAGGAGTGCCGTGGCGACGGCCGCGACGACCACGACCACGGCCCCGCCTGCGAGGAGGGCGTTCTTTTCCATGGTTGTTTGACAACTAGCTGCCGGTAAATGTTTTGTCCCAGATGGTTCGAGACCAAAGAGTGTCCGGCCGACCGTGAATACGTCTTTTGCGCTCAGCGCGCCTACTAGGAGCGCTATGTCGAGCGAGATGAAGCAAGCGACGTGTTCGTGTGGATTCAGCGTGGTCTCGGACGACGAAACCGAAATCGTCGAAATCATTCAGAATCACGCCGACGGGAAACACGGCAAGGCAATGACAGTGAAAGACGTACGCGGCATGCTGAAAGAGGCCTGACCGACACTGGTGGGGCGTGGATTTTTATACGCCCGCGTAGCGATATGTGCCATGGCAACGTACGTAATGGGGACGAACTCAGTACACACTAGTGCTGCACTCTGTGACTACCTCTCGAAGCGGGTCGACACCGGCGACGTCGTCCACGTCGTGAACTCCCATCCCGGCGGTGAACGAACAGACAGCGACGACGCACGGGACGGAAACGACGCGATGAACGTGGTCGAGTCGCGACTCGGTGACCACGTCGCCGTCGAGACACACCAGTACATCCGGGGCAACGAGGCTGCCGAGGACATCATCAAGTGTGCCGAAGAACAGAACGCCGACGAAATCGTCATCGGCGTCAGAAAGCGGAACCCTACCTCGAAAATCGTCTTCGGGAGCACGGCACAGGACGTGCTGTTGACGTCGAACATCCCGATGGCGGTCGTTCCGTTAGAGAAGATTCCCTGAGCGAGCCTGTCGGTTAGGCTCCGGGTCTGTACTCCACGAGGGTCATCTCGAACGCAGGTTCTTCGTCACCCTCGTCTTCGTAGAAGGCCATGTATCCCGGAAGCGGACTGTCAGGAGCGACGCAACTCTCCCAGAAGACGCTCCCGTTCGTCCGAACCACGAAGTCTGCACACTGAAGCCCGGCGTACGTGGACGTGCTCTCGACCTTGAAGCTCACGTTCCCGTTCGTCCCGGACGTCTCCCAGCCGTCTCCGACTTCGAGCGACTTCTCGTCGAGGCCGCTGTAGTACGGGGAGTTGAAGCCGAGCGTGGCGACAGACCCGGTGGGACTCCCGGAGAGTTCACCGTACAGTTCGTCGGCCGGTGCGGTCACTGTTTGCTCTGTCGTCGTCTCGGCCGAGACGAGTTTCGCCCGAATCGTGACGTTCTGTCCTGTCGCAGAGACGACTTCCCACTCGTAGGTCGCCGTGCCGTCGAGGTTCGGCGACTCGACCTCGTAGCGGTAGTACTGTCCCGGTCGGTACTGCTGGTCCCACGAGCCGTTGAACTCGAACTCAGTCGTCAGCTTCGCACTCTCGTCGCCAGTCGTGGGCGTTCCCGAGGCGTCAGTCGCGGGCGTGGCCGAGGTGTCGCGCTCGCTGTCGGTGGTGTCTGTCGTCGTTTCGGTCGCCGTCGCACCGTCACCGCCGAGGCCGCCTGAACACCCTGCCAAGAGGACGAGAAGCGCGACTACGAGGACGTGCGTGTACTGTCTCATATGCGGTCGAACGACTGCGACCGGAATAACTTCGTTGTCACACTGAGTGTCACGTCATTCAGAACAAATTGTTGGAGTGAAACGCTATTCGTCGGGTTCGTCGAGTACCTTCTCGGCGAGCGTCGGCACGAACGTGCCGATGTCAGTCACCATCCCGATGGCCTGCGACGAACCGCGGTCGAGTAGTTGCGTGACGGTCGCCGGGTTGATATCGACACAGACGGTCTTCGTGGTCGACGACAGGCAGTTCCCGACGGCGACAGAGTGCAGGAGCGTCGAGAGCATGAGCACCATGTCGGCTCGATGCGCCTGCTCGCGGATGGCGTTCTGGGCTTCGATGGCGTCGGTGATGGTGTCGGGAAGCGGGCCGTCGTCCCGAATCGACCCCGCGAGGACGTACGACGCGTCGTTTTTGACACACTCGTACATGATTCCCTCCGTGATGAGGCCCTCTTCGACGGCCTCCTCGATACCACCGGCGCGGATGACTTCGCTGATGGTGTAGATGTGGTGTTTGTGTCCCTTTCGCGGGTGTTCCATCGTCTCCATGTCCATCCCGAGCGACGTGCCGTAGAGGCCGCGTTCGATGTCGTGGGTCGCAAACCCGTTCCCGGCGGAAATCATGTCGACGTAGCCCTCGCGAACGAGACGGGCGAGGGCGTCGCCACCGCCGGAGTGAATGAGCGCGGGACCGGCGACGACGAGGACGTTTCCGCCTTCCTTTTTGGTCTCTTTGAGGGCGTCGGCGATGTCGCCGATGAGCGACTCGGACGGGCGCTCAGAGGAGATACCGCCCTGCATGAAGCCGAAGGGACCGGAAGCGTCCCGCGGGCGTTCCGGCGGCTTGACACGGATTCCCGTGTCGTCGGTGACGACGAGGTCGCCCTCGTCGATTGAGTTGAGGACCTTCGTGTAGGCGCGCGCACCGTCGTCGGTCTCTTCGACGACGATTGCGCAGTCCATCTCGATATCCTCAACGGGAATCCACTCGCCGTCGTATCGAACGTCTGTTGGGTGGTTCGTCGTCGAGTAGAATCCGACCGGAACGACCTGGTCTGCGGGCGCGCGTTCGACGTGCGCGTCGGCAGTCGACGTGAGGTTCGCACCGATTTGGTTGAGTTCGTGGAGAATCTCTTGGATATCGTCGTCGTCGGCCGAGACTGTCATCCGACAGTACGACGTGTCGTGTTTCTGTCGCCCGACGTCGAACTCTTCGATATCGAAATCACCACCGAGGTCCATCACGATGCCCATCGCCTGCTGCATCATGCCCGAGTCGATGATGTGCCCTTCGAGTTCAACGGTCCGCGTGCTCGTCATTGAGGGAGAATTGGCCGAGGGGGTAAAATGGGTTACGGGGAGACACATTTTTACGAGTTTCAGGCGGCGGCCGAACCCCCCGTCGTCAGCTCAGAGGACGAACTCCTTAAACAGGTTTGCGACGGTCCAGACCGCCTGGTCGACGGGATGGCCCTTCTCGCCATCGACCCTGATGCGGCCGTCACGGAGCGCTTGGCGAACTTCTCCGAGCGGGTCGGGCGAGTCGGCAATCTCTTCGAGAACTGCGCGTTCTGTCGTGATTCGGGTCGAAGCGTCGGGGTTCGGCCCGAGTGCGACCTCCTCGATTCGCATGTCGTCGGCGACGACAGCCGAGTAGACGTGCGTCTCGGACTCGTCTTCGACGTAGACGTTCACCGTCTTCCCACCGATGAGGTCGCGAGCGAACATCACGTCGAACTGGTCGACGTTCTGGTTGTAGAGGTCGACACCGTTTTCGAGGAGCCTGAGAACTTCCTCGTCGCTCGGCGTCTCGGATTCCTGTGCGACGACGCTCCCGGTTGGGATGGTGAGCGCGACGACGAGAATCACGGCGAGGAAGCGTCTGAAGGATAGTGACATGATGAACGAGATACGTTGGCAGACAACATAACGGTTCCCGCGAGAGTTCACTTTGCCGACGCGGTGATTACTCGACTGGACGGACGGCCTGCAGGAACGACCGCAGGTGGCCGAACGTCTGTTCGAACGTCCGGTCGTAGTGGTCGAAGTGGTCCGCGGGGAGTTCGACGAGCGTCGCGTTCGGAATCTCGTCTGCGAGTGCAGCGACGGACTCCGCCGGTGCGACGTCGTCGCGCGTCCCGGAGACGAGCAGTGCCGGACATCTGAGTGATTCGGGGTCCGAAAGGGCAGTGTACCGGAACAGTGAGAGGAAGAGTCGTGCCGGAGTCTCGTCGCGCCACGCGCTCCCTGGCGGGAGGAGGTCCCGATAGGCGGTTCGAACCGCCGGGTCGTCGAAGACAGAACGGGTGCTCCCATCACCGAGTACGGGCACGCGATACGGGCCGAGAAGGCGCGACTGGAGTTTGTCTCGAACGCCCGCCGCGAGTGCCGAGAACGTTCCAGTCACCCCTCGCCCACCAGTCACGGCCGACCCATCGAGCATCGGGTTCTGTGCAACGACGGCCGCGACACGACCGTCTTCGGCGGCCGCTCGGAGTGCATACCCGCCGGAGAGGCCGGTCCCCCAGAGGACGATTCCGCCGGTGTCAACTTCGGGTCGCTCTCGAAGCCCGGCGATAGCGGCGTGCCAGTCTGCGACCTGTCTCTCGGGGTCGACGAGGTTCCGCGGTTCGCCGTCGGAGTCACCCGTGTTTCGATAGTCGAAGAGGAAGGCGGCGTATCCCGCTTCCGCCAGTCGCTCGGCGTAGCGCCGCAGTCCGAATCGACGCTCTGCGGCGAGTTCTCCGGCCATGACGACGACCGATGGGGAGTCGACGTCGTCCGGCCGGTAGAGCCATCCTGCACACGTCGTCCCTTCGCTCTCGAACGACAACGAGACGCGCGAGTAGTCGTAGTGTGAGGGTCGCCGTGGACCACGCGGCTTCGGTGGGTCGCCGCGGTGACGCCACGTGCTCATGGCTCTTCCTCCCTGTCGAGATTGTCGAGGACACGCTCCGACAACTCGACGTCGTCCAGTTCGTACCGGTTGTACGCTCGAACCCAGTCGGCTTCGAGTCGCCACGTCGCCTGTACGTCGTCGTCGCTTCGGAGTATCGTCGCGTCCACGCTCGTCGGTTCCCACTCGCCGTCCCGTGCGAGTTCGAGGAACGCGGTGACGGCACGACCTACCTCGCCGCGGTTCGGCTCGACGCCCGGAAACGCCGTGAGATACGTCAGCGATAGCGGCGGGCCGGACGAAATCGACTCGACGCTGATACCGTTGCCACGGAGGGCTTCCTCGACTGTGGCCACCGGTTCGAGGTCGTTCATGGCATGCGATACGCCACCCGCCAGCCTAAACGTTTGCCGCGAGACACGTCCGTGAAGCGATTCGCAGGTTCGGAGAGCCAGCCTGCTCTCAGGTGTTCGAGAGCGAATCTGCTCTCAGGCTTCGGCGAGCACTCGACGGAGCGAATCGTGTAGGGAAAACAGTGGTTCGATGTCACCGGCGGCGTAGTCGACGAGGAGACGTTCGAGTTCCGCGTGCGTCCGTGTCTCGTCGAGCCCGGCGGCGACCCCTTCGACGTAGGCAGCGCCGAGGCCCTCGCCGACGTGCATTCCCGTTACGTGTGGGTCGTCGATTCCGAGACCGTCCAGATACGCACGCGAGAGACCATAGTCGTCGTACCAGACGCTCGGCTGGTCGACGTCCGCCTCCTCGCAGGCCTTCCAGAGCGCTGGAATCTCTCGATTCTGCCGAACGGCGTGCGGGAACGCCTCTGCGGCGAGTAGGGCGAGGTCCACGTGGTTCGAAAAGAGAGACTCGATTCGCTCCGGAGCGTCGGCCCACATGCCTGCGTCGGCGACCTGCTCGGCCCACACCCGGAGATGGTGTTCGTCGAAGTTCCGCCCGTTGTACGTGAGGACTGTTCCACCGCGCGTCTCGCACCACTCGACGACGTCTCGGAGGAGGGCCGCGGTGTGTTCGACACTCCAGTCACCCTCTCGAAGGGCCACGGTCACTTCCGTCTCGTCGTTCTGGGACGCGCCGAGTCCGACGGCGACCAACTCGAACTCGTCTGTGTTTCGGAAGTCACTCGGCGGCCCGTCGGGACACGCCGTCTCGATATCGAGTGCGAGTCGGGCGTCGTTCATACTTCGGTGGTCGCCGCGGGCTGTGAAAAATGACCGGAAACGAGCGCCCTGCACCCTCGGCCACGCCGAGTGACTCACACAGTGGACGGGTCGCCCTCTCTCCAAAGGTGTGAGTACACCGATGAGCGGTGAGATAATTCCTCACAGAATACTTCAACCAGTCTCGGTGACGTCAGAGAATATCACAACTTTCCCCCGAGACAATTGTTTCCGATTTAATCATCCTATTGGTGATTGTGTGCATGTAACGGTGTGAGGCCTCACTCGATGGCGGTGCCTGCCATGGCAATACCGTCACGAAACCCACTGGCACTCCCACCACACCACCACTTTTTGCCGGTTACACGTCGCTCCCACCAGGCCTCAGGTGCGACAGCCCTCCGTTTTGAGACTGACTGGTAGCGAATACAGTACAGTGTCCGCGAGAACAGTGCTGCCGCTTTCTGGTTGTGTGAGCGTTTCGAAAAAGACGACGTTCGGCCGGGCCTCAGGCGCGAAGCCTCAGGTGTCCGCTATTCCGAACCGAACATCTGGCGCATCATCGGGTGCATCTCCATGAGCTGCTCTTCTGCGATCTCCTCGTACAGCTTGTACGTGATGGAGACCGTAAGCAGCAGCCCCGTCCCGGAGACGGCACCGATGGTGCCCAGCATGTTCGCCATGACGGCGAGCAGACCCACGAGTGCGCCACCGATGACGGTCACCTGCGGGATGTACCGTTCCATGACCTTCTCGATGACCTGTGGGTTCCGGCGGAAACCGGGAATCTGCATCCCGGAGTTCTGAATCTGTTGCGCGGTGGATTCCGGGCCCATGCCCGTCGTCTCGACCCAGAAGATAGCGAACACCGCGCCACCGACAATCATGAACGTGAGGTCGATGAGGACGCGAATCGCGATATCGAGTGGGTCGGCCGACGTGAGGCCGAGGAACCACATCCAGTCGGAGCGCGACTGGACCGGTGCGAGATAGTAGAACAGGCCACCGGTGACCTGCCCGCTCGTGTACTGGCCGAGCCACGCGGGCATACTCGCCCACTGGCTGTCCAGGATGCGCCCCAGGAACTGGATGTTCGCCTGCAGGGCGCGGACGAGGATCATCGGCAGAACGCTCGCGTAGATGAGCTTCACCGGGAAGCGACCGCGGGCACCCTTCACACGGGCGTGCGAGAGGGGAATCTCGACGCGGACGCTCTCGGCGTACACGACGATGCCGAAGATGAGCAGCGTCGTGACGAGCGCGAGCAGTTGCCCCTGACCCAGGAAGATGGTCGAGAGCAAGTCAGTCGGCGACGTCGGTAGGTCGACCGCACCAGTGAGAATCCCGAACCACGTCGGGAAGAAGCCCGACGTGCCACCGAGACCCTGCCAGCTGAACAGCCCACCGACGAGCTGCTGGCTGACACCGGCGATAATGAACAGGCCGACACCGGAGCCGACGCCCCACTTGCTCACGATTTCGTCCATGAACAGGATGAGGACACCACCGACGGCGATCTGCGCGAAGATGAGCGCCTTCACGCCACCCGTACCGATGCCCAGCGACTGAGCAACGGCAGGGTCGGCAGGCAGGAAGCCGCCTGCGAACACCATCGGAAGGCCCGTCAGGACGATCATGACACCGACGAGCAACTTCTGCAGACCCTGATAGAGAATCTGGTCGCGTGGGTTGTTGTTGGTGTCGAGCCCGAGCAGGTCAGCACCGCCAAGCAGTTGCAAGACGATGCTCGCCGTGACGATTGGACCGATACCCAGTTGGAGCACCGAGCCCTGCTGGCCGGCCAAGATGGACCGGAACTGACCGAAGAGGTCGTTCGCGGCCCCAGCGTCGACGCCGAACAGCGTCACGTTCGTCAGGAAGAAGTACAAGACGAGGATGCCGCCCGTCCACCCGAGCTTCCGGCGGAACGGTACGTGTCCCTCCGGTCGGGCGACTGCGGGCATCCGCGCCAGCACTGGTTCGGCGGTGTCCTTCCATCCCATGATTTATTCCTCGTCGTCTTCGTCGTCGGCAGCAGCCTCGGCTTCCTCGGCTGCTTCCTCTGCGCGCTCGGAGAGTTCGGTGCTGCCACCGCTCTCTTCGATGAGTTCGACGGCACCGGCGGTGAACGCGTCGGCGACGACGTGCAGTTCGTTGCGGACCTGCCCGCCACCAAGCACCTTCACGACGTCCGCGTCCCAGCCATCCTCGGCTACGTCGCGGGCGTCGATGGTGTACGCGTCACCGTCTTTCTCGGCGAGTCCGTCGGCGGCGAGGAGCGCGGCGTCCTCGTCGAGCTTCTGGACCTTGACTTCGGCGACGTCGTCCTGCAGGACGTCCGGTCGCTTGAAGCCGTGCTTGCCGAGCGGTTCGTAGTTGTGATACTCGTGTTTGTCGCGCCCGGCACGGCCGCGGCCGCCACGGTGACCGGCACCACGCCGGTTCTTGTGGGTACCGCCGCTGTGTGTCCGGGAACCACGTTGGCGTCGCTTCTTGGACGTCATCGCATTGCCTCCAGAAGCTCGTCAATCTCCTCGGTGGTATGCTTTCCGAGTTGGCCACCCTCCTTGGTGACGTGCTTCTGACCGCGGTGTCCGCCACGCGGCGGGTGCAGTCGGAGCACGGGAGACAGACCCTGCTCGCGCAGCGTCGTCTCCTCGTCGACGACGGCCGACGCGAGGTCGGCGACGTCGTCGTAGTCGGTGTTCTCGGAAACCCACTCGTCGGTAATCTCGTCGCTGCCCTCTTCGGGCTCGGCGCGCGTGCGGACGAGCGTCTCGACGACGTCGGCGCTCGGCGTGCCGTGCGCGACGTAGTCGTTGACCTTCGTGATCATGCCACGGTAGGTGTCCGACTCGGGGACGAACGTCGCGTGGTTCACGCTGCCGATGTTGAGCATCGTAAGCGTGTCACGGACGTCCTGTGCCATGTTGACTTCACCGCGAAGCTGAACGATGGCTTGCATTATTCGCGTACCTCCTGTCGAATCTCGCGAGCACGACGGGGCGTGCGGGACTGCGAGGCGTTCATCAGCGCGTTGTACGTTGCCTTGGCGAGGTTGACGGTCGTCCGCGTGTTCCCGTCACTCTTGGTCCAAGCGTCCTGGACGCCTGCGAGTTCGAGGATGTTGCGGACGGTCTCAGCAGCCGCGAGGCCGAGGCCCTGCGGTGCCGGGATGACCTTGACCGTCACGGAACCGGCCTTGCCCTCTGCCTTGCGGGAGAGGGAGTTCAGACCGCCTGCGCGGTCTTCCCACGAACCGGAGCCGCGGTCAACCTTGATAATGTTCAGTTTCGCCACCTCGATGGCTTTCTGGATTGCGCCGCCGACCTGGTCGTCGCGGGCTTCAGCGTAGCCGAGGTAGCCGTCACGGTTCCCGACTGCGACGACACACCGGAACTTCACCCGGCGGCCGGAGTCGGTCATGCGCTGGACCATGTTGATGTCGAGCACTTCGTCGTCCAGTCCGGGAAGGAGTTGGTCGACGATCTGGGGCTCCTTGAGCGGAAGCCCGGTCTCGAGCGCGTGGTCCATCGACGTGACGTCGCCGTTCTGCACCATGCGGCCGAGCCGCGTTCGCGGCTCCCAGCCGTTGTTATCTCTGCTCATTCGTCCTCCTGAAGGTTCCCGAGCACTTCGTCGAAGTGGTCGGGGAGGTTCGTGGCGTCGAAGTCTCCACTGTAGAGCGGCTCGTCGAGCTGCTCTGCGTACTCGGCGATGTGGACACCGCGGTTGCGGTCCCAGTCAGCGAGTACGTCGTCGTTGTGGGGGATTTCGAGGCCAGCGTCTATCGCACCCTCTTGCACTGCGAAGACCTTGTTGCCGGGCGTGGCCGTGTTGAGGCCGATGTCGAGGACCGCTTCCTCGAGACCGGCGGCCAGCGCTCGCTTTCCTGCGAGGTACCCCGTGAGGTACGCGCTCGGGAGGTTGCCCGTGGGGGCTTCCCAGCCGTACTCGGCGAGGTCCGCAGAGGCCGCTGCAGCGTGGGTGTTGTCACCGTTCGGGCCCGGAGTGACCAGCTGCGCCCTGACGTGCTTGTTGCTCACGCGAGCAACGAGGCGGGGCTTACCCGATTTCAGCAGGCGCAACCTTTGATGGTAGTCCGTCCGGACTTCACGGCGACGTCGCATCGGAACCTTGTATCGTGGTCCGGTCGCCATTATTGAATCTCCACCTGGTAGTTGTTCTGGATGTATGCTTCGAGCCGGTCGACGCTATCGAATTCACCGCCGGACGCCTTGTTGTAGACTTCGCGGTACTGGGAACTGTCGAGCGTTCCCTCGTCGCGAAGCTCCTTGAGGCGACGGCGCTGAGCGCGGATTCGGCTGACCCATGCGTCTTTCGTGTTCTGACGAGCACCGGAGCGGCCCTTGCGGGACCCGGCACCCTTGCGGTGGCCGTAGGAACGCTTGTCGGCGCGCTCGCGTGCGCGACCCTTGGAGTTACCCTTGGCGTCCTTGGCGCGAATCGTGCCCTCGTCGACGAGTTCACGGATGTCTTCGCGCGTGATGGCCTCCGCGATGTCGGCCTGTGCGTCAGGGTCGAACCAAACGCGACCCTTGCCAACGTCGAGGACGTCGGCAGCCATTCGCTTCTGTGCTTTCAGGTCCGTCATCAGTTATCCACCTCGACTTCGATGTAGGTGGGGTTGAGGACGCGAATCTCGCGGTCCTCACACACTTCCTCGATGCGCTCGCGCTTGCGCGCGCCGACCGAGGAGGCGATTCGTACGGCCTGCGTGTCGCCGTCGATGCCTTCGAGGTCGTCCACGTTGTGGACGCGAACTTCCTCGAAGCCGGACGGGTGCAGTCCGCGGGCGGCCTTCGGCGTGCGGTAACCCGCTTCCACCTTCGGGCCCTTGCCCTTGATGCCGATACGCTGCTTGGACAGGGTACCACGGGGGCGACGCCACGATTTGGGCGTGCGCTTCTTCTTGTGGTAGTCCTGTCGGTTGAACTGCGGCTTGCCTTCGCGGCGCTTCTGCGCCAGCGCGCGAGCCGTCTCGTCGTCGAGCTGGGGCTTCTTGTCCGCGTGACCGCGGGGCTGAAGCTCCGTCTCGACGTCTTCTTCTGGCTCTTCCTCTTCGGCTTCGGACTCGTCTTCGACTTCGGCCTCGGCCTCTTCGGAGACTTCGAGACCACCGACGTCGGCTTTGATACGCGCGGCGAGCGCGTTGCCGATGCCGTCGACTTCGGCCAGCTCAGACTGGCTTGCGGCCTGTACGTCGTCGACAGATTCGAAGCCAGCTTCGCGGAGCGCGTCGGCCTTCGACGGGCCGACACCGCTGATGTCTTCGAGTGCTGTGATTTCTTCCGACATTAGGCATCACCAGTCTTCGGTTTCTGCGTGATGTACACGCCGTCGGAGAACACGCGAGTGTCCTTGTCCTTGACGCGAGTGAGCTGTTCGATGTCGGCGGCAGTCTGCCCGACGTCCTCCTTGGAGGGACCCGTCAGGGTGACTTCTTCGCCGTCGACCTGTACGTTGGTGTCGCCGCGGACCGTCGTCCGTCGGGGAGATTTCTCACCAAGGAAGTTCTTGATGACGACGTCGTCACCTTCGACGTTCACTTGCATCGGGAAGTGAGCGTAGTGGACTTCCATCTTGTACTCCCAGCCGTCGGTGACGCCGTGAATCATGTTGTTCACGTGGCTCTCGAAGGTACCGACCGTCGCGTTCGTCTTCGCGTTCGTGACGTCGGTCTCGATGACCACGGCACCGTCTTCGACGGTGACCGAGACGTTCGGGTACCAAAGGCGTCGCGTGACGCTCCCTTCGGGACCCTCGACGGTGAGTTCGAGGTTGTCGACCTCGGCGGACACGTCGTCTGGAATTTGGATTTCTACTCGACTCATGATTCTAGTAGACGTAGGCGATTATCTGGCCACCGATACCCTGTTCGCGGGCCTCGTAGTGGCTCATGACGCCGTGGCTCGTCGTGACGATGAGCGCGCCGTAGTCACGAGCGGGGAGGAATCGCTTCTCCCACTTCTCGAAGTCGTCGGCGCCCGCGGAGTATCGCGGCTTGACGACGCCACACTTGTTGATGGCGCCTTTCAGTTCAACCTCGAACTTACCGGCCTTGCCGTCGTCGACGAACTCGAAGCCGTCGACGTACCCGCGGTCGTAGAAGACCTCGAGGACGGAGCCGATGATGTTGGAGGCGGGCTGGATCTCGTGGGACAGGTGTCCGACACTTTCGGCGTTGTTCACACCGGAGAGTGCGCTACTGAGTGGATCGTTGTCAGCCATGGCTTATCGGTACTTCTTGAATCCCATCTCGCGGGCGATCTCTCGGAAGCACTGGCGGCACAGGTTGATGTCGTACTTGCCGACAAGTCCCTGCTTACGACCGCAGCGCCGGCACTCGTTCTCCTGGCCGGTGCGGCGGCTTGCGTGCTCGCCCGTCTGTTCTGTTTCGCTGTCGCTCATTCTTCAACCTCCACGTCGAACGTGGATTCGATGAACGCGACAGCGTCGTCGATGGTCATCCGGTGGGACGACGGAATCTGACGAGAACGCTTGTCGCGCTTCTTCACACGGTAGCCGGGGCGGACGAGGTTGACCGTCACGTCCAGTCCGTAGATACCGATCTGCGGGTCGTACTCCTGGCTCGGGAACTCGGTGTGCTCTTCGACGCCGAAGCCGAAGTTCCCCGTCTCGTCGAACGACGAGCGGGCGAGGTCCGAAATCGGGAGTGCGGTTTCGAGGAACTCGACGGCGTTGTCACCGCGGAGGGTGACCTTCGCGCCGACGGGCTCACCGCGGCGGACGCCGAAGTCCTGCGAGGCACGGCCCGAGAGCGTCTGGACGCTCTCTTGGCCCGTAATCTCCTCGAGGATGTCCTCGGCGTTTGCGAGTTCGCGACCACCTTCGCCGACGCCCATGTGGACGACGACCTTCTCGATGCGCGGCTCGCGCATCTCGTGGAATTCTGCCTCGCTCATTCGTCATCACCCGTGAAGTTCTCGTCGATGACGACGACGTACTGTTCGATGGTCTCGAACCCGCCGTCTTCGTTCTCGACGATAACGGAGTTGTTTCCGCTGCCCGGCGTGACGATAATCTCGTCGATCTCGCCGATGTCGCCAGCGTGGGAACCGGCGACGGCAGTCACGAGCGCACCTTCCTCGTAGGGGAAGTGTGCGACGATTTCCTTCGACTCGTTGTCGACGACGATGGAGTCCTTGTTGGTGTACTCCGAGGCGTCTTCGACGACGATGTTGGAACCGTCGTGCAGGGTCAGCTGGAAGTCGCCGCCAGTGACCTGCGACTTGCGGACAATCTTCCCGAGACGGCTCGACGCCGAGTCGGCGTCGATGAGAGTGAGCGACAGACGGCCACCCTCGTCGGGGAAGACGCGGTAGTACTCCTCACGCTCGGTGAACGCCAGGATGTCGAACATCCCGATGGGGCGTCGAACGTCGGAGACGGCGTCGCCGTTGACCAGCACACTCTGCTGGTTGAGGGCGTACTGCGCCTCCTTCTTCGAGTCCACGTAGCCGAGCACGTCGCGCAGGACGATGAGCAGGGGAACCCCCGCTTCGCCGTGCGGACCTGCACCGGCCTTGACCGTGAACGTGCCTTCCTTGCGCTCGACCGGCCAGGACTTCGGTACGGACAGTCGCTTCTGGTGTCGAGTCATTCGTTATCCTCCTTGAGTCGGGCCTCGCGGACGTCGTCTTCGAGGTCCAGCTCGGTCACACGGACGTTGCTGGCCTGAAGCGGACGCGGAACCTCTTCACCGTCGGCCTTGGCCACGGTGACGCCGTCGACGTAGATGACGGCGTCGGTGAGGTCGACCTCGGTGACTTCGCCTTCTTCGCCGGCGAAGTCGCCGCGGAGAACCTCGACGGTGTCGCCCGCGTTGACGCGGACGTTTCGCTGACCGTACTCCTCGCGGAGGTCGGTCGTCAGGGTTGCGCGGACCTGCTTTTGCCGCTCGTGGAGCGGGGCGTCGCGAGACTGAATTCGCTGTTTGCGCGGTTGTCGAGTCATACTATACAATCATCGTAGCCGTCGATGCGATACTCCCGAAGCGCTCGGCCACTTCACGCGCGATGGGACCCTTGATTTCGGTCCCGCGAGGCTCTTCCATCTCGTCGATGATGACGGCGGCGTTGTCCTCGAACTTCACGCGCGTTCCGTCCGGCCGGCGGATAGATTTCCGCTGGCGGACGACAACGGCTTCGAGCACCTGGCGGCGCATCTCGGGGGTACCCTTGGTGACCGAGACGGTCACCTTGTCCCCGATGCCTGCCTTGGGGTGGCGGTTCTTCGTGCCGGAGTAACCCGCGACGCTGATAATCTTGAGTTCACGTGCGCCAGTGTTGTCGGCACATGTGACCAGCGAACCGCGAGCGATTCCCTTGGTGATGTCTGCTTTGAGCGCTTCCATCACTCGTCACCTCCCATAATCTCGACGACGACGTGGGATTTCGTCTTCGAGAGAGGTCGGGTCTCCGCAATTGTTACTTCGTCACCGACAGCGACGTCGTCGAGCACGCCCGGCACGTGTGCCGGGATGCGGGAACGTCGCTTCATGTAGCGGTCGTACTTCGGAACGAATACGTCGTACTCCCGCTCGACGATGACGGTCTTTTCCATGTCCGTCGAGACGACCGTCCCCTCCAGGGTCTGACCCCGGACGGAGAGCGAGCCGTAGAACGGACACTTCTCATAGTCGTACGCCTCGGAGTCTTCTGGCTCCGGAGGCATTGGAACGTCTAGTCCTATCGCCATTTCGAGTCACCTGTAGTTTCGGTGCGCAGGGCGGGTCGTGAGAGCAGTCGTGCGCCATCCACCGTAACGTAGGCCACGCCCTCGCAATTCTCGGAGGAACTCCGAGAAGCGTCCGAGTGTGTCTCGGAACGCCGGTAAGACTGACTGGTTTCAAATCTACCAGCAGTTTCCGACCGAAGTTTGGACGTGGTCCCCGACACCTTCGCGGCGTCGGCGGCTTCATCTGTACGCGGAATTTCGAACTGGAATGTTGCGCCTTGCTTTGGCACCTGCCGCACCCGAGACCCGTCGTCGACCATGATGGTTTGCATGGTCTCGACGACGACACGCCCAGCTATCCCGACCAAGTCGGGGTTCGCTGCGTCGACGACCTCGACGTCGAGGCCGTTGAGTTCGTGTCGTGTGAGTGTCTCGGGTGTGAGTGGCATCGTTATTCTTCGTCGAAGTCGCCTTCTTCGCGCTGGATCGTCTTGATCCGCGCGACAGTGCGCTTCAGTTCGGCAACGCGACCGGGGTTGTCCGGTGCGCCACCCGCGGCCTGCACGGCCTTGGTGTTGAGCAGCTCGGTCTCGAGCTCTTCGAGCTCGGCTTCGCGCTCTGCAGCCGTCATGTCGCGGATTTCGTCAGTGTAGAGGATCGCCATTTATTCCTCCTCCGTTTCGTCTTCGTCTTCCATCTCGGCGACGAGGTCGGCCGCCTCTTCGGCGACGTCTTCGTCGAGTTCTTCCTCGACGGCTTCCTCGTCGTCGGCGTCGGCGTCGTCTTCGACGACTTCCTCGTCGTCGTCAACAACTTCCTCGACGGCTTCCTCGACGACTTCTTCGTCGACGGCGTCCGTCTCGGGTTCGGCTTCCTCGGAGACGTCCGGAACTTCTTCCGGCTCCTCTTCGAGGAGGTCCTCGACGCTCTCGGGCTCTTCGAACTGCTCGACCGCTTCGGGGTCTGCGTCTTCCTCGACTTCGAAGTCGTCGGGGAGGCGCGCTCCCGGCGGGATGATCTTGACGGTGACGCCAATGGTGCCGAGCTTCATGACTGCGACACCCTGGCCTTCGTCGACGATCTCCTGAGCAGGTTCGCCGTTGTGCTTGATGTAGCCGCGGTTGAACTTCTCCACGCGCGAGCGAGCACCAGTGACCTTTCCGGACAGGACGATTTCGGCACCGAGGGCGCCGGCGTCCATGATGCGGTCGATGGTCGTGTGACCCGCTTTGCGGAAGTACCAGCCACGCTCGAGTGCGTTGGCGAGGCGGTCGGCGACGATTCGGGCGTTGAGGTCCGGCTCGTCGACTTCCTGCACGTCGATCTGGGGGTCGTCGAGGTTGAATCGCTCTTCGAGTTCGCGGGTTACCTTACGGATGTTCTTCCCGCCTTTCCCGATGACCATCCCGGGCTTTTCGGCCTTGAGCACGATCTGAGTGCCCATCGGCGTCTTGGCGACGTCCATGCCGCCGTAGCCGGCGCGGCCGAGTTCCTCTGCGAAGAACTCGTCGATTTGGGACTTCTGCAGTCCGTCTTCGATGAATTGGTGTTCGTCAGCCATTATTCCTCGACCTCCTCGATGATGAGTTCGACGTCACAGATTGGGGTGTTCCACGGGTCTGCCCGGCCGAATGCGCGGGGCTTCCGACCCGGACGTTCGCCGACCTTGTGGGCGGCGACGTGCTTGATCTCCATCGCAGGTCCGTCGAAGCCCTGTTCGGTCGCGTTGTTGCGAACGTTCTCCAGGAGCTCGAGGAACGCCTTGGACGCCTTCTCAGGGTATCGTCCTGCGTCCCAGCCCTCGATGTCGCTCCGGTGACCCACACCGGAGTTGTGCTGCTTGAACGGAACCGACCGCTCGCCGTCGATGACGGCTTCGAGGTACTCCTCTGCGTCGGCGACGGTCATCCCCTTGATGGCGCGGGAGATGGCCTTACTGTGCTTGATGCTGATGGGCCGGTCCCGGAGCATACCTTTGGCCGTGGTTTCCGGGTCGGCCTCGACGCTGTAGTTGATTCCCATGGTTTATTTGAGCGGCACGAACTTCGAAGACCGGGTCGCGCCGATACCGGCCTGACCGTGCTCGACCGACGTGCGGGTGAGCTGGAACTCGCCAAGGTAGTGTCCGATCATCTCGGGCTGAATCTTGACGCGCTCGAACTCTTTCCCGTCGTAGACGGCGAAGGTGAGCTCGACGAAGGAAGGAAGAATCGGCATGTCACGCAGGTGCGTGCGGATAGGCGCGTTTGCCGTCTCCTCTTCCGTCTTGTCTCGGACCTTCTCGAGCAGCTTCTGCTGTTCGGTCGAGAGGCCACGGGTGATGGTTCGCCGCTGACGAGCGGGGAGCAGTTCCGCAACTTCTTCGAGCTCCATATCCTGCAGCTCTTCGAGCGTGTAGCCACGGTAGGTGAACTCACCTTCGCGGCCGGTACGGTATTGCGTGCTCATGTTCAGTTACCTCCCTTTCCACCGCGACCGGTGCGCTTGGAGGCGATGTCACCGACCTTCCGGCCCGGCGGAGCGTTCCGCGAGACGGACTTCGGCTGACCTGGGTGCTGTCGGCCACCGCCACCGAACGGGTGGTCGACGGCGTTCATGGCAACACCACGGACACGCGGCCACTTGATACCGCGCGCTTTCATCTTGTGGTACTTCTTCCCTGCCTTGACGAACGGCTTCTCCGTGCGGCCGCCACCGGCGACGACGCCGATGGTGGCTCGGCAGGTGGGGTTGAGGCGCTTGACCTCACCCGACGGCAGCTTCACGACAGCGACCTCGCGGTCGTGCGAGAGAAGCTGCGCGCTGACACCGGATGCGCGGGCGAACTTCCCACCGTCGCCGGGCTGACGCTCGACGTTACAGACGGGAACACCCTCGGGAATCTCGGCGAGTGGCAGCGTGTTGCCGGGCTTGATCTCGGCGGAGATGCCGATCTGAAGCTCTTCGCCGACGGCGACGCCCTCGGGGACGAGAATCATGCGCTGTTCGTCCTCGAACTCGACGAGGGCGATAGGCGCACTGCGGGCGGGGTCGTGCTCGATGCTGACGACCGTGCCCGAGATGGTGCCGTCGTCCTCGGACTTCTTGTGCGAGAGTTCGGCCTTGTAGCGGTGCGACGGCGCCCGGAAAGTGGACGTACCGCGACCACGACGCTGGCCCTGAATGCGGCGTCCCATGGTTAGAACACCCCAATTCGCGACGCGACTTCCTGCGCGTCGTCGTCTTCGGTGAGACGAACGGTTGCTTTCTTCTTTCCTTTCATCGTAACCTGCGTGTTGACTTTGTCGATGGTCACGTCGTAACGCGACTCGATTTCGTCTTTGATGTCAGACTTGGTCGCATCGACGTGAACGATGAACTGGAGCTTGTTGTCGAAGTCCATCGCGTTCATCGCCTTCTCTGTGACCAGCGGGTGTTCGATGATGCTCATCGTTCTGCGACCTCCTCGAGTGCACTCTCGGTGAAGATGGTGAGGCGACCGGCGTGCGTACCGGGCGCGAGGTCCTCGGCGGAGACGTTCGCCGCGGTGGCGACGTCGACACCGGCGAGGTTGCGAGCAGCCTTCGAGGGCTCCTCGGCCGTCACGAAGAGAATGGACTTCGGACGCGTGTACTTGCGGCCACGGAGCTTACCCTGGCCACTCTTCACCTTCTTGTTCTCTTCGGAGCGCTCGATGTCGCCGTAGACGCCAAGCGACTGCAGGAGGTCGACGACCTCCTTCGTCTTGACGAGGTCATCGAAGTCGTCGGAGACGACGAGCGGGAGTTCGAGGTCGTCCTCGAACTCGTGCCCGCGCTCACGAACGAGTTCGGGGTTCGTCGTGGCGGCGAGTGCCGAGCGAACGGCGAGCTTACGCTCCTTTGTGTTGATTTCCTTGCCCTGGTCCTTCTCGGCCTTCGGCGGGTGTGCGCGGCGACCGGAGACGGCGTGCGGGACACGTCGGGCCACACCGTTCTGGCGTGGGTCGTGGGACATGCCGCGACCGCTGCCCATGGACTCTGCCGGCGTTCGCATGCCGGCGTAAGGGTCGGAACCGTACGGCTGTTTTCGGTTAGCCTGCGCGGCGACGACAGCACGCTTGATGAGGTCCGGACGGTAGTCCGTCTCGAAGACCTCCGGCAGCTCGACGCTGCCTGCGTCCTCGCCGTTCAGGTTTCGGATAGTTGCCTGCATGGTTTATCCCTGGTTCGATGCGGTAGAGACGTAGCGCACCTCGGGGTCGAGGCGCGGCTGGTCGTTCGGCCGGACGGCCGGGCGGAACCGCAGAAGACGCTTGTTGGGGCCCGGAAGCGAGCCCTTGACGAGCGCGTAGTGCCCGTCGACCTCACCGTAGTTGACGAAGCCGCCGTCGACGGTCGGCTCGTCACCCTCACCGAGGTCGATGAGGCGCTTGTTGAGTTCGGTGCGCTGGTGGTAGCCGGTCTGACCGAGCTGCGGAACCGTCGAGCGAACGCGCGATGGGTTCCACGGGCCGAGGTTGCCAATACGGCGACGCCAGCCCTGGCGGGCGTGCTTGCCCTTCCGCTTCTGGACGCCCCATCGCTTGACGGGACCTTGCGTACCTTTCCCTTTCGTGACGCCGGCTGCGTCGAGGTACTCACCAGCACGGAACACGTCGGACATCTCGTGTTCGCCACCCTCGCCAACGAGTTCGAGGGCGAAATCGGCGCGCTCCACGAGGGAGCCGCCACCGACGCGCGTCTCCATCACGTCGGGCTTCTTCTTCGGCACGTTCTTGAGTCCAGCCGGGACCGTGTGCGTGATGACGCGAAGGTCGTCGACTTCGCCGGCCTCGACGGCCTCGCGAAGGGCTTCGGCGTCCTCCTCGAACGTGTCTTCTGCCGGAAGGTCGAGGACGCGGTCGAGTTCGTCGTGGAACTCACTCGCCCAGACCTCGGTCTTCGGCTTCATACCGTACGACGTCTGTTCGTAGGCTCGAACGGCGACAGCGCGCATCGGTGGCGTCTCGACGACGGTCACCGGAACGGCTTCCTCCATCCCTTCTCGGGGGGAGTCGGCCTCGTCGTTGACCATCATGACGTGCGTCATGCCGGCCTTGTAGCCAGCGAAGCCCTGCAGTGCAGGGGACCCATCGTCACTTGGCCACGACTTGATGCGTGGGACCTCTTTGGTCGCACGCTTGCGCGGGCTGAAGCCCATCGAGCCTTTTCGTGGTCTGCTTGGTTGTGGCATATGTTCACTCCGTGAGTGTCAGGGAGGCGAGTGAGGCGAACATCGCTTCTTCAGTTCGCACCACGTCGCTCCCCTGTCGCGGAATCGTATTGAGCCAGAGGTCGAACCCCGGACCAACGGAGGGTTCGACGTCTGCGACATCCTCGGGAGTCATCCCCAGCATGTCCGGAAGCCCACGGCCCGGCGAACCGAACACGACGGTCATACCGTCGGCGTCGGCGATACGGGCTGTCAGTTCCCCCAGTCGGGGGACCGAAAGCGGCTCACCATAGCGAGACGTGGCGATTCGCACGCCCGCATCCGGTCTGCCGAGAGCTTCCGTGAGGTCCATGCGGGATACGTCGAACCCCGGAAGGGGCTCGTCGACGATCCTCGCACGGACCGGTTCTCGCGAAGAGATCCTGACAGCGACGCGCTCTCCCTCTGTGGCGTCCATCCCGGGAGGGACGAACAGGGAGATCGGGTGTTGCATTCCGCAATTGACCCGAACGCGGTCGTCAGGTCCGACCTCGGTCACGATTCCTTCTCGCAACGCGGGCAACTCGTCAGAGTCGTCCGCGGTCGTAGACGAGACGAGAACGGGCGGCAGGATACCAGCGTACCGGAGTTCGTCACGCTTGCCCCAGACCTCTTTGCGAAGGTATGGGGGCGTCGCAGCGTACCGAAGTACGGTTTCGACGAACTCGCCGCCCCACTTGTTCTCGCCATCTTCGTCGGGGAAGATGACGAGTTCGTCCGCCCGGAAGACCGCCGCCGCGCGGGCGACGTAGCCGAGTTTGCGAGTTGCCTCGCGTTGATCTTCGGCTTCCCGGACGAGTGAGGACGGCACGAGTACGCTGAGTGTCATGCCGGATTCATCCTCGTCTCGTCTAGACTGTGGCGTTTCTACCGGGGGGTTACCTAAAAGAGTAGCGAATCCATTCTCGGGTGATATGGCGTCCCACGCCTTCGTTTGTGGCGGATTGGCGAATGACTCGTGGTACTGAATCACGCGGTGTCAGATAGGTCCGTTTCACTGAATCTCACGTGGTAGCAGGTACCGCGCTGTCGCCCGATTTCTCCCCCGTTTCGCAAGTCTTATTTATGAACCCGGCATTATCCAGAAACGCAGCAGAACGCAACGATACCCGCGGAATGCGCTGGTAGTGTAGTGGTATCACGTGACCTTGCCATGGTCACAACCTGGGTTCAAATCCCAGCCAGCGCACTTCCACCACATGCGTCGGTAGTGTAGTGGTATCACGTGACCTTGCCATGGTCACAACCTGGGTTCAAATCCCAGCCGACGCACTTCTTCGGAACACAAACCTCCGAGAGACCTCCGTGTCTCTTGGTTCTGTGAGGATAAATGTGAGACACTGGGATTCTGAACTAGCGAGCGAACGCTAGTGAGCGAGTGAAGTTCACAATCCCAGCCGACGCACTTCTACAACGAGCCTACCTTCCGAGCGACCGCTGTGCGTGTCGCTCGGACTGTGAGTCGCGAATGCGAGAACTGGGATTTGAATCAGGGAGCGACGCGAACGAAGTGAGCAGAGCGACTGAGGTTCACAATCCCAGCCGACGAGTACGTCAGTTCGCATCTTCCCCATACACACTCGTTTCAGGATAGAACCCGGACCAGCCGAGCCAGAACATCGGTGGGTGGTCGTTCGCCCGGGTCAAGTCACGGGTCGCCTGCGGACCAGAGACTCCCGCACCGGTCGACCGCTGCCACCTCGTTGCACCCGCCGAGAATCGACTCGGTCCGTCTGCAGAGAAGTGCAACGTCTGCCTCTCACCCCGGCGCTCGTAGGCGACGAGCGTATTCCCCGGTGCCACGGTGACGACGACCGGAAGCCCGCCCACGTCGTCGTTGACGACACCCTCACGCCGAACAGTTTCGAACGGATAGGCGCGAGCAGCGTCGCCGTGAGCGACTCCGAGTACCAGCGACCGAGGATGTAGGCCATCCGAACCCGTGCCGAATCCGATGACTGACGGTGAGTCTCGACGATACTTCGGGATGAAGTAGTCGAACGTCGCCTCACGTCCGCGGATGGTGTTCGACTGCGGTGGTGGCAAGAGAACGTCCGTTTCTGGATGTTCAGCACTCCACGCTCCCCACGTCGTGAGCGACGAGGGTCGAATCGTGAGTTCGGTGCCAGTTAGCGGGCCGTTGATTGCTGTCGCGAGCAACTGCGACCACAGGCTCTCTGTTGCCCGGTCGTAGAGAACGAGGTCCGAGCGCCAGAGATAGCCCGAGACGCCGAAAGTGGTCGTAGACCCACCGACGACCCGGTCGACGACGACACTGCTCCCACAGAGTACACAGTAGGTGACGGCGATTGGACCACCGAATGTGTCGTTGACAATCTCGTGCCAATCGAGTATTCGAAGTGGGTACGCCCGCGCTCTGTCCCCGTCTGTGAGGCCGATAACGGGTGCGTCGCCCGGGAGCGTGGTCGATTCTGCACGCGAGTCATCTGGGAGGGAAAGGCCGTCCCAGTCGTCCCCGAATACTGGGTCGACAATCGCCGGGATATGGTCGCGCGTTAGGGGAGAACGCATCTCGCGCCGGGAGACTGGAAGCGTGACCTCGCCACGCCGTGGAAGGCGACCATCGGGTCGCGGGGACGACGTGTTGGAAGTCGTCGCGTTTCTCACGGAGGGCAGGTCGTCGCCGGTGACGCGACTCCCCGGAAGGGTGACGCACCCAGCGAGTCCAACGCCCGCAACTCCGGCGAGTCTGGCGAGGTAGTCCCGGCGGTCCATTCTTCATACTTGGACCGCACCCGACCAAAAGCCGACTCTGCTGGGAGACAGTAGCGCACAAGCGCAGGAGGGGGCGCACGGTTACTCTCCCGAGAGTGCCACACCCGAGTCGCGACCGTCTTTTCCGTGACGCCAGTACCAGTACAGTCCGTACAGGCCGCCGGCGAGTAACACCAGTGCGAACCCTTCGAGCGCGTAGTGTAGCGGAGCCCCGTTCACAACGAGTCTGTCCTCGGTGACCTGAAGCAGTTCGTACGAGAGCCACGTGAGACACATCGACACGAGAAGCACGGTCCGTTCGAAGGCCATCTCGTCGCGGAAGTACTGGACGAGCGTAAATACGAGAAGCGTCGCGTACGCGACGAGCAACCACTCATCGACGATTTCGGGAATCATGACCAGTCCCACGGACCGACTGCGACGACGAGTCCCGCGACGGTTGCGACGATGGCGACGAAGACGAGTGGCGACGTGGACGCCACCGACGTGAGAAAGTCGATTGGCCCGGCGCTCTGAGAGACACCGATATCGAACTGTCCGGTAGAGAGGGCGACAGAGAGGCCGATAATGGCGGCAACGACACCGGCGAGTCGCCCACCGAGGGAGGAATCGGAGACCATACTCCACGTCTGAACGTCCGATACTAAGTAATTGACATCTCAGCCGTCGGGTGCACCACATCTCTGCCCGCGTGCGCCGCACACTCTCGCGTGCGCAAGCGAAGAAGAGATAATTGTATTCGACCGAGAGTTAATACCCGAGCGTGTCCACCGTCTCGATTCGCTCGATACCGTCGAGTTCGCAGAGGGACGCGACGTCAGGTTCCGGAATCGAGACGACCACACCACCGAACTGGAGTTCCCGTTCGACCGTCCCACCGAGGTCCGAGACGCGTTCGTCGAGTTTGGTGCGGGCCTCGTCGTCCGTGGGTTCGATTCGGAGTTCGGCCAGTTCGTCGTCGAAGGGGTCGTCACGCATCCGCCGAACGGGGTGAGAGAGATACATGGCTACTGCTCCGTAGTGCCGAGAAAAAACAGTCGCGGTCGACCGCGGCGGCCCCGTCTGGGCAGTTGGCCCGGGCGTTGAAGCCTCAATCTTCGGTGTAGTAGTACAGCGCTTCGCGCGCGGCATTGCAGTCTGGGCACACCGAGGGGAACGCTGTGAGCGACCCTACTGCGCCACAGTCGTCACACTGCCAGACGAGGTGCGCTTCGCCGAAGTTCTTGTGTGCGAGCGACCGGTTTTCGACGACGGACGGCGGGTTCACGGCCCGAGACTCGGTCGTCGAACGTCGTTCAATCGTCTCCCACATCGCGGGGTCGCCCTCGAACGGCCGCGCCGGTTGTGCAGGTGTCTTGGTTGATTTGGTTGCCATACGCATACGTTGGTTCGCGGACACCATAATGCTCGTCGTCAGTCGTCGAGAGTGTCCGGCCACGACGACCATCTGAGTTCGAACCGGACCGGCCCCTCAGGGAGGAACCGACTGGTGTCGGTATCCAGAACCACTTTCTCTGGACGGGGAATCACGACGCGCTCGTCGCCGATGCGGACCTCGACGTCGTCGGGGGCGTTCGAAAACAGGTGGTCGAACTGCTCGAGCGCAGCGACGACTTCACGCCGGTTCGTCCCACCGGACTGTGAATCGAGCGGGACGCCGCCGAAGAGCGGTCGGACGTTCACGTCGCGAGAGCGGTTCGAGAGGACGGCGTTCACCGCAGCACCGAGCAGAATCACGAGGCCGCTGAAGTATAGCCACGTCAAGAGAACCAAAATCCCGGCGACGACGCTGGAATCGGGAGAGCGACTGCTGAACTGGACGTAGAGCCGAAAGAGCGATTCGAACGTCGTCAGTCCGACCGCCGCGACGAGCGTCCCGGGGACGACTTCGAGGGCGACGAGGTCCTCGTCCGGGAAGATGTAGTACATCGGGAAGAACGTCGCGAACAGGACGACGACGAGGAGGACGCGGTAGATGACCCACCCGAGCGTCCCGTCGAGTGGCGGGAGCACAGTCTCGATGAGCGCCCCGACGACCACGGCGAGCGCCACGGTAGCGAAGACGACGATACCGTCCGAGAGCTGGTCGGCGAACGTGTTGGCGGCCTCCGACTCGTAGATGTCCGAGAAGGCTGTGTCGAGACTGCGGAAGATTCGGAGTGTCCCCCAAACGAGGACGAGCACCCCAATGAGTGACAGGCTGGCAAGTTGGCTCGACGCCTCTAATTCGGCGACGATGACGCCGCTCGCGCCCGGAGTGAGTACGGATTCGATGACTGCGAAGACGCTCTCGCGGAGGTTCTGGTTCCCAGTCGCGGAGACCGCAGCGAGGACGAGCAGAAACAGCGGAAGGAGCGAGACGAACGCTCCGTACGCGATGCTTCCGGCCATGAACGTGAGGCGTTCTGTGCGCACCTCGTAGACGATTGCTCGCCCGAGCGTGAGCGCCCGCTCGACGCGTGAATTCATGCCATCCGATACGTCGGCAGAGGAGAAAAAGCACGCCGCAGCCGAGTGTCAGTGCTGGTCAGAAAACAGCGAAAGCGCGATGCCGAAGATGGCGCCCGTTGCGGTCCATTCGGTCGCATAGCCCACGACGGAACCGATAGCGGCACCGAGGGCGACGCAGACGACGACGCTCACAGCGAAAACCGCAAGCCGACGAGTGTGCCCGGAGCGAACCATATCGAAGTCGGAGGCCATTCTGCAGCATAGCCTCGTCGGTTCGAAATCGTCGTGCAGTGGCGTAGCACACCCGTTTTTACAGTTCAGTACGACGAGACATCCGATATGACAGTCATCGCAATGCTGAGCGTCGCACCGGTAATCGAAGAGAGCATGTCCGGAGAGGTCGCGAAGGCGGTCGCCGCCCTCGACGACTTCGACGTCTCCTACGAGACGAATCCGATGGGCACCGTCATCGAGGCCGACGACATCGACGAACTGCTCGCGGCGGTCGGCGCGGCCCACAAAGCGGTCGACGGCGACCGAATCAGTACGTTCCTCAAGATAGACGACAAACGCACCTCCGACCAGCGCGCCGCGGACAAAGTCGCCGCCGTCGAAGACCACCTCGGGAGGGAAGCGAAGAAAGAACGCGAGTGAGTTTTCGCGTCGGTCGAGGCCTGCCCGCGGCCCGAATTCGGTATTCGACTGACAAACCCTTTAGCGGAAGGCGCACAATCGGCGTCCATGGATAGCATCAACCGAATGGCCATCGAACTGGTGGACGAGGCGCTCGACTTCGCCGGTGAACTCGGCATCGAGGGCTACGAACTCGACTCCGGGACGACGGTCATCGACTTCGGCGTCGACGCCGACGGTGGGGTCGAGGCGGGAATGCTTCTCACCGAGATACAGACCGCCGGCCTCGCCACCGTGCAGACGCGCATGGGTGAGGTCGCCGGTACCCCGCGCCAGTACGTCGAACTCTCGACGGACCGCCCCGCACTCGCCCTTCTCTGCTCGCAGAAAGGTGGCTGGGAACTCGTCTTCGACGACTTCGACGGACTCGGCTCGGGTCCCGCCCGCGCCCTCGTCGGCGAGGAAGAGGAGTTCCACCACCTCGGCTACTACGACGAGTTCGACCTGACGGTCCTCGCCGTCGAGAGCATCGAACTGCCGACAGACGAGGTGGCCGAACACGTCGCCGACATGACCGACCTCGAACCAAGCGCCGTGTTCCTGCCGACCTACGCCACCGGCTCGGTCGTCGGGAGCGTCACGAGCTCGGCTCGCGCACCCGAACTGGCGATGTTCAACCTCTTCGAAGCCGGATACGACCCGAACAACGTCATTTCCGTCTCCGGGAGCGCACCCCTCGCGCCCGTCAGCTACGACGAGAGCGTCGCGATGGGCCGAACCAACGACGCCGTCGCCTACGGTGGGCGCGTCCACATGACCGTCCACGAGGACTTCGACGACTTCGACAGCGTCATCTCGACCGCCGGCGAGGAGTACGGCGTGCCGTTCGAGCAGGTGTTCGAAGACGCCGGCTGGGACTTCAACGAGGTCGACCCGGGCATCTTCGGCCCCGCACAGGTCACTATCGACGTGGTCGACGGCCCGACGTACACGCTGGGTGAGACGGACGAAGACGTGCTCGCCGAGTCGTTCGGGCTGTGAGGCGAAAGCCGGTCCCGCCCGCCCCGGACTCGCTCGACCGACTGTGGGAGGCCCACCGCGCCGTCCCGCTGATTCCGGGGTCGGAAGACGACTGCTGCGGTCGCCTTGCGAAGCGGCTGGACGTGACACCCGACGAGGGACGCGACTGGCTGGTGTTCTGTCAGTCGCTCGGCCTCGCCCGCGAGACGAGTCGCGGCTTCGAGCGCATCCGCGGTGACTGGACCACAGGCGAACTCAGAGACGAATTCGTCGACCACGTCTTCGGCGCGCGAGAAGTGCTCGACGCCCTCGGCGACGACCCGCAGTCTCCAACAGCCGTCTTCGACGCCTTCGAACCGACCGTTCCGAACTGGGAGCGCCACCGCGACCCCGAAGGGTGGGAGTCGCGCTGGCAGACTCGCGTCGAGCGCCTGCTCGACTGGGCGGTGCTGTTCGGAGCAGCAGCGCGGGAAGAAGACAGGTACGTCGCGGTCGAGACCTGATTATCCGACCTTGGTCACGGTCCCGACGCCTTTCGACCGCCCTTCGCGGAAGACGAACCGCTGGCCCTCCTCGACGAAGTACGGCCGGAATTTGAACTCGACGCGAGTCGTCCCCGTGTCGCCCGGCAGAAGACGGCCCCCTTCGGGGTGGAAGATAGCCGCTTCGGAGGCGGTTTCGAGGTGGACGACGGGTTCGTAGCCGTCTTGGATTCGCGTCGGGTGATTGAGGACCATCACCTCGGCTTCGAACTCGCGGACAGCGGTGGGGTCCGAATGGATGGGCAGGAGGACCATCCCGCGCTTGATTTCGGATTCGTCGACGCCTTTGAGCGCGATGCCGACGATTCGGCCGGCGTTCGCCCTGTCGACGCGGTGGTAGTGCATCTCGATAGACCGGACTTCGACCTCGCGGAACGACCCGTCCGACATCGGCCCGAGGAGGAGTTCGTCGCCAGCCTCGACCGCGCCGGAGTTGACAGTCCCCGACGCGACTGCTCCGACGCCCGTCACCGAGTAGGTGCGGTCGATGTACATCCGGAAGTCACCTTCGGCGGCGCTTCGCTTCGGCAACGACTCGAAGAGGTGGTCGAGTTTGTCGAGTCCGTCCATCGTCACTGCACTCGTCATCACGATGGGGACGACAGACTCGCTGATTTCGTCGACGGCGGCGTCGACACCGTGGCGCTCGACCCGGAGTGGGGTTCGACCGACGTCCCGAAGCAGCCGTTCGACCTCGCGTTCGACTTCTGCGCTTCGGGCGTCTGAGACCGCGTCGACCTTGGTGATGGCGACGACGGTCGGCAGTTCCATCGCGAGGAGGATGCCGAGGTGTTCGCGAGTCGTTCGGGTCGGGCCGTCGTCGGCGGCGACGACGAGCAGGCCGTAGTCGAGTCGCTGGCCGACGAGACCGCGAATCGTCGTTCGAAGCCACGGCTCGTGACCGACGGTGTCGACGAAAGAGACGAGTCTGTCGGCCTCTTGGACGACCTGCGCGCGGTCGGACTTCCGGTGGGGGTTTCGCATGTGGACCGGGCCGTCGTCGGAGAAGCCGTAGACGGCGTACGAGAGGTCCGCCGAGAGGCCGCGTTCGACCTCGTGCGGTTGCACGTCGAGGAACGAACGCGTCCCGCCGTCGCCGTCGTCCGACTGGCCGGTGACGAGCGAGCCGACGAGCGTCGACTTCCCGTGGTCGACGTGGCCGGCGGTGCCGACGACGATGTGGTCGTCGTCCACGTCGAGCATCGCGCCTTCGCGGATGGTGGCGACGCCGACGAGGCCGCGCTCGGCGTTCTCGCCGACGCCCCACGTCTCCACGTCTTCGATGTGCGCACCCGCCTCTTCGGCGAGAAGGGAGAGTACGTCCATTGTTTCGGAGAAGTCGTCCGGCGAGATGCCGGCGATACCGCCGTCGTCGGTGACTCCAACGACGTAGGTGGCGACGCCATCGCCGGAGAGCACTCTGTGACGGAGCTGGGCAGCAAGCGACTCCATCCGACCATCAGACAGGTGAACGGCGCGAGTGAGGCGTTCTTTGAATTCGACGTTTCCGCCTTCTTCCTCACCGCGTTCGAGGGCCGCTTCGAGGGGGGCCCGATCCGCGCTCATGGAGAGCCGTAGGAAACCGACCGTGAAAACCCTTTCCGCGGTATCACTTACCGTGAGACAATTTAGCAACCAAGTGGTCTATTGATTTTCGAAGCTCCGGCCAGCGGTTTGACATCGACCAGTGACATCACTCGGAGAGTCGTTCGTATGCTCGTGTGACGCGCTTGAACGCCTTCTCGTCTCCCGATTTTGCGTCTGGATGTGTCTCCTTTACGCGCTCTCGATACGCCTCCTTGACCTCGGCCTGTGAGGCGTCTTCGTCGAGACCGAGCGTTCGAAGTGCCTCGCTTCGGCTCAGTCCCGACCGAGGTGGCCGAACGCGCGGGCCTCCCTGTCTCCCGTTTCGTCTCCCGTCAGCCCCACTGAATCGACCTGCTCGGGGGCCCTCCTGCGGGTCGCCACGGGGTCCAGCGCCGAACCCTCCCGTCGCTCGCTGCTGTCGTCCGCTCGCGGAGCGGAACCCGAACCCGGCGGCGTCGGCGCGGACGCGCTTCCCGCGGTAGCGCTCTTTGAGGCGGCCGCTTGCGTGTGAGTACATGAAGTACGTCGTCGCGCCGAACGGGAGGGCGACGAGGAGCAAGACCGGTTGGTAGACGAAGGCCAACACCACGAGCAGCATCGTGAGGCCCGCGAACACCGCCGCGAGGCCCAAGACGAGTCGTTCCCGGTCCACGACCGCAGTTGGTGGCGCACGCTGGTAAACGTCTCGCCGGGATGGGATGAGTTCGGGGTACAGTCATAGGGCTCGCCCTCGTGTGTGAACTATGAGCAAGGTCGAATCCGACACAGACGACGAATTCGTCTGTGACGTGTGCGGGCGGGCGTTCGAGACGGCCGCAGAACGAGAGGCGCACCTCCGGTCGGAGGGACTGGTCGACTGACGAGGTCAGTGTCGGCAGCGGTTCGGCGACAGCCACGCGACCAACGACGTCGGCGTCGGCCGAGACGTCAGTTTATCGGTACTGGTTCAGTCGGTCCTTGAGACGCTTCGCCGCCTGTCCGGCGGCTTTGTCGAAGTCCTCGCCCTGGTCTTCACCGGCGAAGATGATACCGCGCGAGGAGTTGACCAGACCGACGCCGTCGGCCAGACCGAATTCGACGGCTGCCTCGGCGTCGCCGCCCTGTGCACCCACGCCGGGGACGAGGAACGGGAGGTCGGGAACCTGCTCGCGGATGTGTTCGAGTTCGTCGGGGCCGGTCGCACCGACGACGAGGCCGACGTTTCCGTTCTCGTTCCAGAGGTCACAGAGCGCGGCGACGCGCTCGTAGAGGGGTTCGCCGGATTCGAGTTCGAGCGATTGGAGGTCCGCGCCGCCGGGGTTCGAGGTGCGACAGAGGACGAACACGCCCTTGTCCTCGCGGGCGAGGAACGGCTGAATCGAGTCGCGGCCCATGTAGGGGTTGACGGTGATGGCGTCCGCCTCGTCCAGCAGGTTCGCGTACTTGCGCGTGGTATTGCCGATGTCGGCGCGCTTGGCGTCGAGGAGGACGGGCACGCCCTTGCCGTGTGCGTAGGCAATCGTCTCTCGGAGGGCGCGCCAGCCGTCGGCGTCCTCGTAGAACGCCGCGTTCGGCTTGTACGCCGCCGCGTGTTCGTGCGTCGCGTCGATGATGCGGCGGTTGAACGCCCACCGCGGGAGGTCCTTGTCCAGGAGGTGTTCGGGGATGCGGTCGATGTCGGCGTCGAGGCCGACGGAGACGACGCTGTCTACCTGCTCGATTCGGGACCGAAGGTCGTCGAAGAAGCCCATTGAAACCGAGTGCGACGACGGGGAGTAAGGGGTTTTCCCTTCGAGGTCGGCAATGGGGCGGGTCGCTCAGACTGGCCGGTCCACGACCCACAGAATCCCCGCACCGACGACCAGCACCCCGCCGAAGGCTGCGAGCGCGCCGGTCGGCGAGACGATGTCGGCGACGACGCCGCCCGCGAGTTCGAAGGGAACGACCGCGAGCGAGTAGAGCATCCCGGCCGCCGAGAGGACGGTCGCCCGGCCGACCGAATCGACGCGGTCGTTCACGTATTGATTCCCGAGGACACCGGAGACGTTGGTCACGCCGCGAGCGAGTGCGAACGCGGGGAACGCGAGCGGGCCGAAAACCGGCAATGCGGCGTACGAGACAGCCACGACGACCGGTGCAAGGAGGAACCACCGACGGACGCCGAGTCGGTCGCCAATCCAACCAGCGCGGTAGGTCGCCGCGGCCGCGACGAGCGCGAAGACGGCGTAGGAGGCGCTGACGGCGGTGTTCGTCGCCGAGGACGGGACACCAAGGTCGAGCGCCACGTCGCGGAGAATCGGCTGGTCGAAGATGTAGACCATGTTGACGACGCCGAACAGGAGTGCGAAGTAGACCACGAAGCCCCGAAGTGGCGGGCGGGTCAGTTTCTCTCGGATGACGCGGAGCGCCGTCCGGGGGGTGAACCCATCGTCGCTGTCGCCCGATTCCGGGACCGAGAGGAGAATCGGAATCCCGAGTGCCGTCACCGCCGCGGTGGCGAAGAACGGAACCGAGTAGTTCGTCGCGTCGGCGACGACGCCTCCCGCGAGGGTCGTCACGGCCCCGATTGCGAGGCCGATACCGGTCGCACGGCCACGCACGTTTGCGAACTCGTGCGTTTCCTGCGTCTCGTCGAGCAGGTCGTAGAGCCAGGCGTCGCCACTCCCGGAGCGAAACGTCTGGCCGACCGCCCACGCGGCGTAGACGGTGGCGAACTGGAAGAACGTCTCCGAGAGACCCATCGCGACCGTCGAAACGGCGATAATCCCCGTGCCGAGTGCCATCGCGTTCCGGCGGCCGAGCCTATCGCCGAGATACCCCGTCGGAATCTCGCCGCCGACGAGGGCGAGCCACCAGATACTGTTGAGCGCGCCGACTTCGGCGAACGAGAGTCCGTTCGAGCGAACGAACAGAATCCAGATAGCGGCGGTAAAGGAAACGTACTCGGTCGATTTGTAGGCGTAGTATTTCGCGATTGGTGTCGCAAGCCGTCCTCGCCGGAGCACGTCCATTGCCTTCACCGCGCCCGCCGAAGGAATGAAACTGCCGGACTGCGGCGGGTGAGCGACAGCGTGTGACCGCGGCGGGCAATCGGGGGCCGTTTCCGCGCGTGCCTCGCTCACCCAGTCGGTCTACTGCTCACCCTGTCCGGAAGGAGAAGTCCAGACTCGGCGCGCTGTGCGTCAGCCATCCCATCGAGACCACATCGACGCCGGTCGCGGCGTAGTCGGGAAGCGTTTCGAGCGTGATGCCGCCGCTGGCTTCCGAGAGGGTTCCTTCGGGGAGGAGTTCGACGCCTTCGGCCACACGCTCCGGCGGAAGGTTGTCGAACATGACGATGTCGGCACCGGCCTCGGCAGCGCGTGCGCCCATCTCGGGCGACTCGGCTTCGACTTCTATCTTCGTCGCGAACGAGGCGCGTTCCCTGAAGCGGGAGACTGCGTCCTCGATTCCGAGTTCGGCGATGTGGTTGTCCTTGACCATCACCATCCCCGAGAGGGTGAGTCGGTGGGTATCGCCGCCGCCAGCGACGACTGCGCGCTTTTCGACCCCCCGAAGCCCAGGTGTGGTCTTTCGCGTCGCTGCAACTCGAACCGAGTCGTCGACGGCGCGGGCGCGGTCGACCGCATCGCGCGTCACGGTGGCAATTCCCGAAGCGTGGCCGGCCACGTTCACCGCGACGCGCTCGCCGCGAAGCACGTCCTGTGCGGGTCCCTCGACGCGGAGCACCACGTCGTCAGGCTCGACCCGAGCGCCCTCTTCGACCGTCGCCTCCGCCGCCACGTCGAGGTAGTCGAAGACGGCGACAGCGGCGTCGAGACCGGCAGCGACGCCAGACTCGCGGGCGACGAGTCGCCCGGTCGTCTCGCCGGGAACGTGGTTCGTCACGTCGTGGTGCCCCACGTCCTCTTCGAGCCAGCGTTCTATCGTCTCAGTCGTCAGCATGGATGGCCTCTTCAGACTGGGTCAGGCGGTGGCATCCGGCGGACGGCGACTCGGCGGCGGCACGGGCGACGAGGAGCGAGCAGATGCACGCGTTTCGGAGTTCGAACAGCGACCGCGACACCCGCGTTCGGGCGTAGGCGTCGGCTTCGCCCTTCAGTCGGCGGATGCGCGCTCGGGCGGAACGCAGGCCGTCCGGGGTTCGTTCGACGCCCACGTACTGGTCCATCGTCTCGCCGAGGCGGTCGAACTTCTTTTCGGTGAACGCCTTCGGAAGCGCGGGGTCGCGGTCGTCGGGCGCGACGTATTCGATTTCCTGCGCTGCATTCCGGCCCTGTTCGGCGGCCGTCTCGCCAGCGCGAGTCCCCCAAACCAGTCCTTCGAGGAGGCTCGTCGAGGCGAGGCGGTTGGCTCCGTGGACGCCGGTTCGGGCGCACTCGCCGACCGCGAAGAGACGGTCCAGTGTGGTTCGTCCGCGGTCGTCTACGTCGACGCCGCCGCAGAGGAAGTGCTCGCTGGGTGCGACAGGAATCCCCTCGTCGGGGTCTACACCCCGGTCGTCGCAGAGTTCGGCGAGGTCGGGGAACTCGTCGCGGAAGTCGACTGGCGACACGTCGAGCACGACGCGCCCCGTTTCCGCCCGCTCGCGGGCGACAGCGCGGGCGACCACGTCGCGGGGTGCGAGTTCGGCGTCCTCGTGGACGTCGGGCATGAATCGCTCGCCGTCGGCGTTTCTGAGGACAGCACCCTCGCCGCGGACCGCCTCGCTCACGAGGAAGGGTTCGGGCGCGTCGTCAGCGTCGGCGTCGGCGACGTTCGGGTCCGAGCGCGGGTCGTAGGCAGTCGGGTGGAACTGCACGTACTGCATGTCCGAGACGTCTGCTCCGGCGAGCGCGGCCATCGCGATGCCGTCGCCGGTCGCACCCGGCGGGTTGGTCGATGTCTCGTAACAGGCACCGATGCCGCCCGTCGCGAGAATCGTCGTTCCGGCGAAGACCGGTTCGACCTCGCCGTCGCGGAGCGTGACCGCCCCGCGGACGACGCCCTCCTCGGTCAAGAGCGAGAGCGCGGCGGTGTCGTCGCGGATGGTGACGCCCTCGTGGTCCGAGAGGTACGCGAGGAACGGCCGGAGGATGTGTTCGCCCGTGCTGGCGTCCACGTGGAGGATTCGGCGTTCGGAGTGACCCGCCTCGCGGGCGAGTGCGAAGTCGTCGCCCTCGGAACTCGATGTGCCTGCTCTGTCGAAGTCTACTTCGAGGGTGTCCACGAGGATGTCGTCCACAACGTCCGCGGCCTCGGAGACGAGTACGTCGACCGCGTCGGGGTCGGCGGTGTCGTCGCTGGCGCGGCGCACGTCGGCCGCGAACGACTCGGGGTCGGACTGCGTGACGGCGATGCCGCCCTGCGCCCAGTCGGTGTTCGCGTCCTCGGGTTCGCTCGCTTTCGTCACCACGAGCACGTCGGCACCCTCGCGTGCAGCGGTGAGCGCGGCGGCGCACCCGGCGATTCCTGACCCGACGACGAGTACGTCCGTCTTCATAGCTCTAACATGCGTTCGAGGGCGACTTCGGCCAGTTCCTTCTCCTCGGGCGCGACGGAGACGATATTCGGTTCGCGCCCGTCGGCCAGTTCTTCGAGGACCCACGTCAGGTAGTTCGGGTCGATTTGCCGCATGGCGTTGCAGTCCATACAGGCGTCACCGCAGAGTGGGTCGACGTTGACCTCGGGATGCCAGCGCGCGAGGTGGCGCGCGAGGTGGACTTCGGTTCCGATGGCCCAGTGTTCGCCCGGCTCCGCGTTCTCGATAACGTCGCAGATGTGGCTCGTCGAGCCGACTTCGTCGGCGGCCGCGACGACTTCCGGGCGGCACTCGGGGTGGACGACGACCTGCGCGCCGTCTTCCTGTGCTTCCTCGACGTGGCTGACGCGGAACCGCTCGTGAACCTGGCAGTAGCCGTCCCAGAGGACGACTTCTGCGTCTTCGAGTTCCGAGGTGTCTTCTCCCTCGGCGACGCCGCCGGCCCACGGGTCCCACTCGACCACGTCGTCGATGCCGAGGTCGTTCGCCGTGTTGCGGCCGAGGTGCTTGTCGGGGAGGAAAAGCACCACGTCGCCGCGCTCGAAGGCCCACTCGAAGGCGTCGGCGGCGTTCGAGGAGGTACAGATGAGGCCGCCGTGAGAGGCACAGAAGGCCTTCAGGTCGGCGTAGGAGTTCATGTACGTCACGGGAATCACGTCTTTCCCGCCGGTTCCGGCGACGAGGTCCTCCCACGCGGAATCGACCTGCACCGCCTCGGCCATCCCGGCCATCGGACACGACGCCTCCATCGACGGGAGGATGACCGTCTGGTCGTCGTCGGTGATGATGTCGGCGCTCTCGGCCATGAACGTCACGCCGGCGAAGACCACGTACTCCGCGTCAGACTCGGCCGCGCGCTTCGAGAGCTCGTACGAGTCGCCGATGAAGTCGGCGTGCTCGACGATTTCTCGGCGCTGGTAGTTGTGGCCCAGGACGATGACGTCGTCGCCGAGGGCCTCGCGAGCAGCCTCGATGCGTCGGGACCGCTCTTCTTCGTCGAGTTCGCGGTGGCTCTCGGGGAGCTGCTCGAACGTGTCGTACTTGAACAGGCTCAGGTCGGACTCGAAGCCGACCGATTCCAAAGTGACCATGATTATAGTTCGATACGATACACGTCAGAGCGCATCATTGAAAAATATATTTCTTCAATGTCGCCTGTGATGGTGTGATTACTCTATCTCGCGGGATACAACCAGAGAATAGTTGCCACTAATTGCGCTCATTTCGACGAAAAATTCTGTTATGGGGGTTCAATACTGCAAAATTGCTACTGACTACAGACGCATGGACAATCGGTGATGCTTCTGCCTTACCTGTTGACGAAATACTCGCTATCGGCGAACGCTCGGGGAATCGTTCCTCTGACCGCGTTCGGGTTGATTTTTGTTCGAAGAAGGCGCAGTACGGCGGTTCTGTCGTTCCGAGAGTACGTCGGTGCTGTCGTTCGGAGAGTACGTCGGTGCTGTCGTTCGGAGCGGTCTCAGGCGTCGCGCTCGAAGACGACTTGACCGGCGACGATGGTCATCGCTACGTCGATGTCGCGAATCGATTTTGCCTCCCACGGTGACTCGTCGAGAACGACCACGTCGGCTTCTTTCCACGGTGTAATCGTCCCCAGTCGGTTCTCGTCGAACCCGGCGTAGGCACTCCCGGACGTGTAGGCCCGGAGCGCCTCGGTGATGGTGAGCGACTGTTCGGGGTTGGGGTGGTTCGTCGCGAGGTCGACGCCGAGAAGCGGGTCCAGTGGCATGCAGTCGCTTCCGAACGCGAGGTCGACACCGGCGTCGAGGAGGTCGCGGTAGCGGTTGGTCTTGAGGCGGCGCTCGCCCAATCGGTCGGCGTAGAGGCCGTCTTCGTCGGCCCACTTCAGGAAGTTCGGTTGCACCGAGGCGACGACACCGAGGTCGGCGAATCGCTCGATTGCCTCGTCGGATGCGAGTTCGACGTGCTCGACACGATGGCGAGCTGCCCGCGGGTCGTCGGTCGCCTCGTAGGCGTCGAGGACGGTGTCGATTGCGACGTCGCCGATTGCGTGGGCAGAGAGTTGATACCCTGCCGCGGCCGCGTCGGCGACGAGGTCGTGTATCTCGTCGGGTTCGACGACCCACTGTCCCGTCTCCTCGGGGGCGTCAGTGTACGGAGTCGAGAGCTTCGCGGTCCGCCCGCCGAAACTCCCGTCGGTGAACGTCTTGATTGCACCCGTGGTGACGAGACCCCCACCGTGATTCGACCGCAGGCCGACCTCGCGGAGGGCGTCGAGGTGGTCCGACCAGTAGTTGATGCGGACGCGCAGGTCCAACCCGCCCGCGAGGTCGAGGTCGCGGTAGACCTCCGGCGCGCGCGACCCGCGAACCATGTCGTGAACGCCGGTGACGCCGTGGGCAGTCGCGTAGTCCTGTGCGGCACGGACGAGTTTGGCCATCTCCTCGCGGTCGGGTTCGGTCACGTCCCAGAGCACGTCGATGGCCTCCTCGACGATGACGCCGGTTGGCCTGTCGTCGGTCCCCGGCGTCTGGATGCAGTCGTCGGGCATCTCGTCGCCGAAGCGGTCGAGCACGACCGAGTTGACGCCGGCGGTGTGCATGTCTTCGCGGAAGGCGACGACAGGGGCGGCGTCGGAGACGGCGTCGAGGTCGTCGCGGGTGAGATAGCGAACCTCGTCCCACGTGCTCTCGTCGTAGCCGAAGCCGAGAACCCAGTCGCCGTCGTCTACGTCGGCCGCCCGCTCGCGGAGCGCGTCGAGTGCGTCAGCGACTGAATCGGCCTCCGAGAGGTCGGCGTGGACGAGTGACCGTCCGACCATCGGGAGGTGCGTGTGAGCGTCGATAAACCCAGGGAGGACGACCTTCCCGCCGCAGTCGACGACACGTGTCTCGACGCCAGCGAGGAGTTCGATATCGTACGCGCGACCCACGCGGACGATTCGGCCGTCTCGGATAGCCACCGCCTCGTGGGTCTCGTCGGGCGATTCGAGGGTGTGTACCTCGGCGTTCGTGAGGACGAGGTCCGCTGCCGCAGTCATACGTGTGACCCCGAGGCGGGAAGGCAAAGTCGTTCGGGCGTTCGCGCCCCCACCGAGAGTGGGAAAACCGGAACCCGTTTGGGCCGGGACCGAAAACGTCGGAGCATGACAGACGCCGCGTCCCTCGCCGACCGCGTTCGGGAGGGTGAACTTCGCCTCCACGAACTCGAAGCACACGCCGACGCCGACACCGCCGCCGAGGCACGTCGCCTCCTCGTCGAATCCCAGTCGGGCGCGTCGCTCGATTCGGTCGGTAACTACGGCTTCCCCGCCGAAGCCGCCGAGACGGCAATCGAGAACATGGTCGGTGCCATCCAGGTGCCGATGGGCGTCGCCGGTCCCGTCGAAATCGACGGTGGCTCCGTCGACAGCGAGACGTACCTCCCGCTTGCGACCACCGAAGGCGCACTCCTCGCGTCGGTCAACCGCGGGTGTTCGGTCATCAACAGCGCAGGCGGTGCGACTGCTCGCGTCCTCAAGTCGGGGATGACCCGCGCCCCCGTGTTCCGCGTCGCCGACGTCGCCGAGGCCGAGGCGCTCGTCTCGTGGACCCGCGACAACTTCGAGACGCTCAAAGACGCCGCCGAGGAGACGACCAACCACGGCGAACTGCTGGACGTGACTCCCTACGTCGTCGGCAACTCGGTCTTCCTGCGCTTCCGCTACGACACCAAAGACGCGATGGGGATGAACATGGTTACCATCGCAACCGAAGCGGCCTGTGACGTCGTCGAGGAGGAGACGACGGCTTCCCTCGTCGCCCTCTCGGGCAACCTCTGTACCGACAAGAAGCCCGCCGCCATCAACGCCGTCGAAGGCCGCGGCCGGAGCGTCACGGCCGACGTGCGCATCCCGCGAGATGTCGTCGAAGAGCGTCTTCACACGACGCCGGAGGCCATCGCTGAACTCAACACTCGAAAGAACCTCATCGGGTCGGCGAAAGCTGCCAGCTTCGGGTTCAACGCCCACGTCGCGAACGTCGTCGCCGCGATGTTCCTCGCGACCGGGCAGGACGAAGCGCAGGTCGTCGAGGGCTCGAACGCCATCACCACCGCCGAAGTGCAGGATGGGGACCTCTACGTCTCCGTCTCGATTGCCTCACTGGAAGTCGGCACTGTCGGCGGCGGCACCAAGCTTCCGACGCAGGCCGAAGGCCTCGACATCCTCGGCGTCCGCGGCGGTGGCGACCCCGCAGGCTCGAACGCTGACGCTCTCGCGGAGGCAATCGCCGTCGGCTCGCTCGCGGGCGAACTCTCGCTCCTGTCGGCGCTCGCCTCTCGGAATCTCTCTAGCGCGCACGCCGACCTCGGCCGATAGACACCCAATACACCCGTTTTCTCGATTTCGTTACTCGCCGAAGAGCGACGAGACGATTCGCAACTCCGCCCGTCGCAAGTGTTCCGAGGCCGTCGCAGTCGAACATCCGAGTTCGTCGGCGACGTCGGCTGTGGTCACGGCGCGGGGAACGTCGTAATACCCGAGTCTGAACGCCGTCTGTACGGTCTCTCGCTGTCGCGGCGAGAGTGACCTGCCGGGGTCGTCCGCGGCGACCGGTCCCGACCCAACCGCGTCGACAGTCACCGTCACGTCCTCTGGAACCCCATCGACTGCGGCTTGAATCGCGCTGTCTGTCCCGACGAGCGTGAACGTGCTGCTGCCGTCGTCGTGACACTCGATTGGCGGGACGGTGAGGATGTCTTCTCGGGTGAAGTTCTCGAACAACACGCGCCCAGCCGTGACGCCCGCAGCGGCGAGAAAGCAGTACGCTTCCCCATCGCCATTTGGGAAGAGTTCGAAGTCGCGGACGTTCTCGGCCGTCTCCAGCGCACCGGCGAGGCGGTGGTAGTCTCCGCGGACCAGAAGGAGGAACCCAACCGGCGGCTCCGTGACGTTCCAGTTGACGATAGCGACCTCCGAGAGGTAGGTCGCCTCTTGGGTGAGAAGGCGGTAAACCGGGGGGAGATACGCCTCGGGCGGAGAGAGCGTGATTCTGACCCGCTTCATACGAACACCACTCGACACGTGGACACAAAACGGCTCGGGAGACACGGGTGGCGACCGGCGTTGGGTTAAATCCCTCGTACAGATTCGGCCGAATCGACTTCTCCACAGAGCACCGGTGACGATGTATGAAACAGAACGTTGGACAATCTGACCGAATTCTCCGAGGTGTGCTCGGAATCTGGCTGGTCGTCGCTGCCGTCTCCGCCCTCCGAGATGGGCGACGAACGACGGCGGCGACGGCCGGAATCGCGGGCCTCGGACTGCTTCAAAACACCGTCAGTGGGTTCTGCGGTTGCAATTGGTTGCTCGGCATCGACACGACGTGCGAAGGCGAAGACGGGTGTCGGCTGTGAGTGGACTTGTCGCATTCACCCGGCGACTACTCGCGGGGTTTTCAGAGATGGCCCACATCGTCGTCTTCGACCTCCTCCTCGGAGGCGACCTGCTCACCGCGTTCTCGGCAGTCGTCGGAACCGTGTTCTTCGCCGTCGCGTTCGGGACCGGTGGGTGTCTCGTATTGGCGACACTGGTCGCGGGAGCCAGGCGGACGCGAATTTTGTCGGTTCTCACGTCACCCGAGCGTCCCCCTAAGACCGGATAGTCGGCAGCAGAGCGCTGAACGCGGCGTTCACAGTGAGACAGAAATTCGGTTTCACTTTCACTTCATTCGAATATCCTATTTTGTCGCCATTCCGCCGTCAGACACCACTAACGAACCAACAGGCAAATTGGCATCGTCCTTCACTTTCACTCCGCTTCCGTGGCTCGATTTTATTCTCTGCTCGCCGGTAGGATTCAAACGCGCCCGCCCGGCGAGCACCGGCGGGCGTATCCACACTCCCATCGCTTCCCATGTTCGACCCTCCAGCCAGTTTCGACCCCGAATCGAACGACGACCACGACGAGGTCCGGCGCGTCGCGGTGGCGTTGCGACTCCTGAAGTTGGCACTCGGTGTCGTCGCATCCGCACTCACTATCACGAAGCTCTTAGGCTTCCTCTGAGTCGCGGGCGACTCTCCGACTGCGAGTTAGAGAAGTCGGTATCGACCGCCGGACTCCGAAACCTCGCCTCGCCGGCGAAGTTTTTCGAGGAGGTTGCGGGCCTTGTCCGCCGGGACACCGTGCTCGGTCGCGGCCGCGACGATTTCGTCTTCTGTCGGCCGGTCTCCCGCTCGGATGGCGTTCTTAATCGCGGTCACTCGGTCGGGAGAACCGGACGACGACGCACGCCCCCGTTCGGCACGCTCCCCCGCGTCGAACACCTCGTCGGCGTCGAGACCGGACCCTTCGAGGTATTCCCGGTCCTCGACACCCGACTCTTCGACCTGCCTGTCGAGTTCGGAGACGTGTGCGACCTGCGAGAACGCCTCGCTGTCGCCGTGTTTCTTCGCCAAGAGCGCCGCCCGCGCTTGTCTCGCGGCGTCGCGGTCTTCGGACTCGAAGAACCGCCGCAACTTCTTCGTCTGATGACGCCGACCGCACCGCGAACACGTCGCCGTCTTCGACCTGTCGGGGTCCGAAAGCAACCACATGTTCGCACAGTCCGTACAGCCCACGACCGCGTACATAGTCGTCACTTCCTCGTATTCCGATTTGAACCTTCGGACGGACGGCGGGTTTATTCCCTTTGGACGAGGCATGGTATCATGGACCGAGTTTCCATCGACGACGTGTCCCCGACCGAAGCGGTCGAAGACGTTCACCTGGCTGTCCTCGCCGGGGGAGAGGAGATGAACGTACAGCACTTCCGCATCGAACCCGGCGCGACGGTGCCGGTTCACGAGCACCCGCACGAACAGGTCGGCTACATCGTGGCCGGCGAACTGACGTTCGTTCTCGGCGACGGCGACGAGGTCGTGGTCGGACCCGGCGACTCCTACTCGCTCGCCGGCGGTGAAGCACACGGCGCGGAGAATCGCGGTGACGACCCCGTCGTCGGCATCGACGTGTTCTCACCGCCCCGGGACGACGCCCCCTGGCGAGACTAATCCACTCGCGTTCGGTCTGGCCGTTTTTGTCTCGTTAATCAGCACGCCGCGACAGGGGAGAAAGCATTTATCAATCGAGTATCACGATACAGTTGTCCCTAACTATGCCCTCCCCTCGCGTACTTCCACCATGGAAAGCGCACCGCCCGCATCGAACACCACACCCACAGACGGGTCAGAGTCAGTAATGCGACGAGTCGCTCTCGCCCGCCAGCCGTGGCTTTGGGTGTTCGTCGGCGTGTGGGCGGTGTTCGTCAGCGCGCTCCACTTCGGTGGGCTCGCGTACAACATCTACACGAAAATCTGGTGGTGGGACCTGCTCACCCACTCGCTTTCGGGATTCGGCGTCGCAGGCGTGTTGTTCCTCGTCTTTCCGAAGACGTTCGTCCGCCAGCGCGCGCCCGTGGTCGTCGCTGGCATCGTCCTCGCTATCGGTGCCGGATTCGAAGTGTACGAGTACCTGTTCAAGGACTTCTGGTACGGGTGGTCGACGGCCTACTACGTCGAAGACACAATCGTCGACCTCGTCGTCGACGCGGTCGGTGCGCTCGGGTTCGTCGCCCTCGTGAACGTGCTGAGTCGGCGTGGACCGCCTTCCACGACGTCCTCCTCGGAAACTGACCACCGGCAGCACCCTGCGACCCTCCGCTCTGACGGTGGCGACCGGACGTCCGCCGATGACAACCGCAGACCGGCCGACGCCGGACAGTCCTCCGGTTCATCTCGTGACGAAACGTCACAGTAACCCCCATCTCACACCCAGTAAGCAGCCAGTGAACTACCCCACCCTACTCGCTCACCGCTGACGCGGTTCGCTCCTTGAGGGTGGGGCTTCCTGTTTCCACGACGCGCTTTGCAGACACAACGGTGTCCACAGGGAGCGCAGTCTCCACAGGCGTTAACGAGAGCAAATCTCTCGTTCGCACATCAGAATCGCAGAGCGATTCTGAGGACGTTGATTCGGAGTATCCCACTCCTACATCTTCGAGACCGCGAGAAAGAATGTTCCACGCCGAGTTCGCGTCCCTGTCCGCCTCGAACCCACACGAGGGACAGGAATGTTCGCGCACCCACAGCGGCTTATCCGTTTTGGCTCCACAGGCCGCGCACTCTTTCGTCGTATCTTTCGGGTCAACCGCGACGAAGTGCGTGCCTTCGCGTTCGCACTTGTATTCGAGCATCCGCAGGAACGTCCCCCACGCCGCTCCCGCTCGATTACGAGAGTTGCCCGGGAGTTCGACCAATCCCTTCGCGTCCAAATCCTCAACGGCCACCAAGTCGTACTCGGTCGCGTAGTAGTTCGACAACTTGTGCAAGAAGTCTCGCCGCTTGCGCTTCAGGTCGGCGTGGTATTCGGCAACAACCCGACGTTGTTTTTCCCAATTCGCAGAGCCGTGTTCCTTCCGCGAAAGGTCGCGTTGTGCGCGTTCGAGTCGCCCACGTTCCTCGCTGAAGTCGGGGCTTTCGATGGCGTACCCGTCAGTATCGTGGGCGTACTTGAGAATCCCCACGTCGATACCAACGACTTGCTCTGGCTTCTCAGGTTTTTCCGGCGTGGCTTCGTCCACGTCGATACCGAACGTGGCGTACCACTCGCCCGTGGGTTCTTGTTTGACCGTGACCTGTTTGATGGTCGCGTTCTCGGGAATGTCTCGGTGAAGGTGAATGGAAATCTCACCGATTTTACTCAACCACAAGACAGGCCGACCACTCGTATTCTTGAGTTTGAAGCCGGACTGGTTGTAGGTGAGCGACCGATACTCCCGGGGCGGTTTCCACTTGAGCATTCCCACGGCGTGCCCATTCTCCTTCTGCGCTTTGAGCGTGGAGAGATTGTCGTAGACGCGCTTGACGACCATTTGGAGAACTTTCGAGTGAACGTCTCCGAGGTCGTCCCACCACGTTTTGAGGTCGGGAAGTTTCCCCTGAACCTCGTAGCGAGCAGGAATGCCGTCTTCCTCGTTGAGTTTGTAGAGGACGTGATTGTACAGTTGCCTACAAGTATCGACGTGGTGCAGAAGCGTCTCTGTGAGGGCTTCTGTCGGGTTGAGTCGATACTTGTAGTTGTAGTGCATCTATTCGTCTGAGTCGGGTTCGGAGACACGAACGACTTTCACGTCGGCTCCACGCCAGCGTTTGGGAACGATGACGTGGGCACTGTTCCCCGACGGCTTTGCCGTTCCGTCAAGGACTTCTTCACCTTCGATTTCAAACCTATCCATCACCGATGTATATACTATGTATAGATATAAAGGTGGCAGTGGGCCTGTGGGCCGGGTGGTGAACGTGTTTGAGAATCGTGCGGCGTTGACGAGACGCCTCGCGTCTCGTTTGCGCACGAGAGCTTTGCTCTCGTGAACGCTGTATCCCCTCCCTACTGCGCTACTCGGTCGCTCCGCTCCCTGCGTTGCTCCTTGAGGAAGGGGACATAGCGCCTAAATCCAGTTAAATTAACTCGGGAGGTGTCACGCCGTCGGGAAAACGTACATATCGCCGATTCCCATTGTATCCCCCATGCGACCACGGGGACCCCCGCTTTTCGAACAGCCGAGAGACACACCCATCGACGCACCACGTCAGCCGTCCGAATCCTTCGACGTAGCGCGTCACTCCCGATACGAATGCTGAAACGAGCGTGGGAGCAGTTGTTGCTCCCCCGATGGCAGGAACGCCCGGGCGAGATGGCGGCCGTCGGAGTCTGGGGAGCAGCCGTCACCGTGACTCACTTCACCAGTATGGCGCTGTTTCTCTACTCGCGCATCTGGTGGTGGGACATCTTCGTCCACGCAGCCTCCGGATTCGGCGTCGCCGCGATACTCTTCGTCCTCAAGCCGCGGCTGTTGCGTTCGCCCGTCGCGTTGTTCCTCGTCCTCCCGATGGCCGTCGCTGCTATCGGCACGTGGTTCGAGGTGTACGAGCGACTCTTCACGGACTTCTGGGTCAACTGGTCGCTCGCGTACTATCTGGAAGACACGGCCGTCGATATCGTCGCCGACACCGCCGGGGCGGTCGTCTTCGGTATCGTGCGGCCGCTGTGGGACCGAGTTTCGACGTTGCGACGGGACCCCAACCGACTGTAATACGGTCCTAATTTCTCAGCCTCTCGCGACGGCCACACGGCTCGCGGAGGCAGTGTCAATAAAAAGACGTTGTGAGAGGTTCGCTTACGCGAGTTCGTGAATGTATCCAGAAATCGAAGATTTCTGGCTGCTCAAAGAGCTTGTTGATGATGCCGAGCAAAGCTCGGCAGACCCACGAATTAGCTTATGCTAATTCGTGAATGTTCTCGACGACCTTCTCGGCGTACTCGCTGGTGGCGAGCTTGTTTCCGCCTTCGATCTGGCGGTGGAGGTCGTACGTGACGTCGCCCTCGGAGATGGTCTTCTCGACGGCGTCGCGGATGAGCTTGCCGGCGTCCTTCCAGCCCATGTACTCGAACATGAGACGGCCGGAGAGAATCATCGCGGTCGGGTTGACCTTGTCCTCGCCTGCGTACTTGGGCGCGGAGCCGTGGACCGGCTCTGCGAGACAGAGACCTTCACCGAAGTTCGCACCGGGTGCGATGCCGAGACCGCCAATCTGTGCGCCGGCGGCGTCGGACATGTAGTCGCCGTTGAGGTTCATCGTGGCGATGACGTCGTAGTCGGCGGTGCGGGTGAGAAGCTGCTGGAGCATGTTGTCGGCGATGCGGTCCTTGACGACAATCTTGTCCTCGGGCTTCTCGCCGTCGTATTCTTCCCAGAGTTCGTCCTCGGTGATGGTGACGTCGCCGAACTCCTCTTCTGCGAGTTCGTAGCCCCAGTCACGGAAGGCACCCTCGGTGAACTTCATGATGTTACCCTTGTGGACGAGGGTGACGGAGTCGCGGTCGTTCTCGATGGCGTATTCGATTGCCTCGCGGACGAGACGCTTCGTACCGAACTCGGTGATGGGCTTGATGCCGATGCCGACGGGGCCGTCGTGGATGACGTCGTCGTGACCCATCTCCGCTTCGACGAACTCCTTGACCTTCTGGACTTCGTCGGTACCGGCTTCCCACTCGATACCGGCGTAGACGTCTTCGGTGTTCTCACGGAACGTGACCATGTCCATCGCCGCGGGGTTCTTGACGGGCGACGGGACACCGTCGAGGTGGTAGGTCGGGCGGACGTTCGCGTAGAGGTCGAGCTTCTTGCGGAGCGCGACGTTCAGCGAGCGGAAGCCGGCACCGACAGGCGTCGTGAGCGGACCTTTGATGGCGACGCGGTGGTCACGAATGGCGCTGACGGTGTCGACGGGGAGGTTCTCGTCGTATTTGTCGCGGGCGGATGCACCGGCGTAGACGCGCATCCAAGATACAGAGCGCCCTGTCGCCTCTGCGGCTGCGTCGAGAACCTTCTGTGCGGCAGGACCGACGTCGGTTCCGATACCGTCGCCGTGGATAATCGGGATAATCGGGTTGTCGGGAACAGAGAGTTCGCCCGTCTCCTCGTCGACCGTGATCTTCTCGCCGTCTGCAGGAACCTCAATCTGGTCGTAACTCATGAACAATCAGGGGTTTTGAGTGCGTTGTAAAAGTCCTGCCGTTCTCCCCGTGTATTCGTAAATATCTCCGCAAGTCGGTCGCTGTCGATACGTTTACCGGACCCCTCCAACTGCACTCTGATATGCGAATCGTCCTTCACGGCGGTGCAGGTGACGCTCCCGACGAACCAGAACCACGGCAGGAAGTTCTCGACGAAGCGGCTGCAGAAGGAGTCGCGGAGTCAGACCCGCTTTCGGCGGTCGAGACGGCAGTTCGAATCCTCGAATCGGACCGCCGATTCAACGCTGGTGTCGGTGGCGCGGTGCAGTCTGATGGCGTCGTCCGAACCGACGCCGGCGTGATGCTGAGCGACCGCCGTGCTGGCGCAGCGACCGGAATGGAAGGCGTCGAACACGCCGTCTCGGTCGCCCGAGGGATTCTCGAAGAGACGCCACACATCTGTCTCGCTGGCGACCCGGCGGTCGACTTCGCGGCAGACATCGGTGTCGAGACGGGTGTCGACTTATTTACCGAGGAAACACGCGAGCGCTGGGAAGCGGCTGATGCACCCGAGGGGTCGCCGTCGGAGCACCTCACGTGGCTCACCGAACGCTTCGGTGGGAGTACGAGCGACCCGACCGCACAGGTGAGCGACGGTCAACTCGCCGCCAGCAACGCCGACCTCCCAGGACACGACACGGTCGGCGCAGTCGCAACCGACGGTGAGACGTTCGCGTCCGCGACCTCGACAGGTGGCCGGTGGTTCGCCCTCGCCGGGCGCGTCGGCGACGTTCCACAACTCGGCTCCGGGTTCTACGCGTCTCCCGCAGGCGGTGCGTCGACCACTGGCGCTGGCGAGGACATCGCCCGTGTGACGCTCGCTCGGCGAGCAGTCGGGCATCTCGAACGCGGCTGCGACGCGCAGACGGCTGCCGACCTCGCCATCGAAGAGTTCGGCGAACTCACCGGGTCGTCTGCGGGCGTCATCCTCCTCGACGACGAGGGAGTTGGCTCCGCGTTCAACTCCGAAGACATGCAGACGAGTACGGCCTCTCGATAGCGGCGTACCGATTCCGAATACGCCGCATTCGGCGGGGATAGAAGCGCTCCCGCCGAGATAGAGATATACTAGCGAGTGCTATAGGGAGTCATGACACAAACGCCCAGTGACTCGTCCGTCTCGTTCGCCGACAGCATCGTCTCGACCTGCCGACCCACGCTCGGAGACGCACTCCGGAGTGTCATCTACTTCACGCGGGAAGACTTCGACCTGCTCTACGTTCGACAGGACCTCTACGGTGGTGACGAAGAGAAGGCTCGTGCAGTGAAGGCTGGACTCGTCGAAAGCGAACGAACGGGTTTCGGCCCCCAAGAAGCGTACGGACGAGAGACCCACGGAGAATCGACCCCCGAATTCGGTGAGTACGAGTTCACGCTCCGCGTGTTCTCGGAGGGCTTCATCGGCCGCGTCGTCGTCGGCGACCACGGCGTCATCGTCACGACCGACGAACTCGAACTGAGTGAATTCGAAGAGATGGAAGTCGCCCTCGGCCGAATACTCGAAGCTAACTGGGAAGCATAACCCTCAGCGAGGTTCCGAGAGGTCGCCACGTTTCTCTCTGTCAGCGACATTCTAATCAATCAATTAACATTATTATCCCATATTGTGAATTAGACAACATGTCTTCGTCGTACCTCGTCGAGTGCCACGACTGTGACTTCGAGAAAGTGATGATTGGCGACGATTTCGCACAGTGGACTGCGGACAAGCATCAAGACAAAACGAACCACGCGGTGTCAATCCGAAACAGGACGACCGATAGGGTCGTCTATTCTTCGTCGGAATAGCTGGCTACGACGACGGTCCGGCCGCGAGGACTTCGCTCCGCGTTTGAATCGCAAATTTACTCACTTCGGCTGGGTCGACAGGGGTGTCGTGTTGGTCGTCCATGTGTTCCATCAACAGCACGCCGACTTCTTCTGGCGAACCTGCCGTGATAGTCGCGCCGCAACCGGAGAGACAACTGGTTTTGAAGGGCATAGACCTTATACAAAACTCATTTTGATATATATGTTGCCATATATGAAGTTTCTTTCCGGAAAACAGTAGTACGTCATTTGATAGCGCATGTTTGGAGTGGTGCTATACTTCGATGAATCCTCGCGCACCCCCGGCCAGTGACTTCGGGGAGCTGTTCGGTGGTATTAGTCTTCTGGCCATCACGCTACGTTCGGACCCTTCGGACGGATGGTAGAACCGAGAGACGGCCNCCCCCGGCCAGTGACTTCGGGGAGCTGTTCGGTGGTATTAGTCTTCTGGCCATCACGCTACGTTCGGACCCTTCGGACGGATGGTAGAACCGAGAGACGGCCTTAGAGACGGGGTAAGTGTGTGAAAACCGAATCCGGCGTCTCCGAACCACGAAAACGCAGAAATAAGGACATTTAGACGGGTGATAAGCTGCTTTCCTCGTGTAAACAGTCGTGGGAATATAAGAGGTCGATCTGACACGTCCAACTGTGAGCGAGGAACCAAATCGAACCCGACGAAGAGTACTTCAGTCGATTTGTGGCGTCGGCATCGCTGGTCTCGCTGGCTGTAATTCGACTGGCGCGCTGCATATTCCACCCACAAAGAATGGTGCCGCCGAGGCACTGGAGTCTGTCAAGTTCGCCGAAAATCCCGAAGAGATTCATCCAACACTCGTCGAGGAGACGACGGTCTCTTCAGATGAGATTCTCATCGGATTTCGACTCGAAGACTCGTCGCTTCCGTTTACCACCGAAGTGTATCAGGCACCGGACGACGCCGAGGTCCAAGCCACGAAGACCTACGATACACAGGACCTCTCGAACGTCGACCTCGTTCCAGAGACACCGGAAGCGCTCGACACCGTCGAAACCGACCGAGAGGACATTCACTATGCAACGACCACTGTCGGCGAGCCGCTTCCCGTCACGCTTGTCGCACGCCACGACGGCGAAACACTGGACTGGAGCGCTTGGTCGCGAACCGGCTACCCGTACGACGGCCACAACGATGACAACCCCGCGGTGAAAGTCGACTGCTACTGCGGCGGAATGACCTACACGGCCCCTCGTGGTGGGACGTGGGCACGAGTAATTCAGGTGACGCCGACCGAGCGCGTCGACCCCGGTACGACTATCGTGCTCAACTGGACGTCCAGTCGGTTCTGAACGGCAGTCTAGGTAGTGGTTCGTAGCGATGCGGAGCCAACTACTCGACGCCCTCGACGAGTCGTTCTAACTGCTCCGGCGGAACCGCACCCCGAGCAGCGTACCCATCGTACGCGAACGTCGGCACGCCCGTCACCCCGTGGCGCTGCGCCTCGGTGAACTTCTCTCGTACCTCAGCCCGAAGCGCCTCGTCGTCCAGTGCCGACTCGACTTCGTCGCCATCGACACCGACAGATTCGGCGAGGTCGACGAGCAGTGTTTCGTCGCCGATGTCCTTGCCGTCCTGCCAGAGCGCCTCGAAAACGGATTCGTCGAAGGCAAGCCACGTCTCGTAGTCGTACTGCTCCTTCAGATAGTACGATACCACTTGGGCTGGAAGCGAGTCGATATCCATCGAGATGTCGAGCGTCATTTCGACACCGTACTTCTCTTGGAGGCGGCGAACGCCCTCTTTGGCCTGCTCGTAGTACTCGTCGTCTTTCCCGTCCTCGACTGACGAGTCGATGCTGCCATCCGGGCGTCGCTTGTGGCTTCGCAAGTCGAAGGGGTGCCAGTCGATGTCGAGGTCCTCGTCTCGGGTCGCTTGATACTGTGAGAGCGACTGGCGACCGAGATAGCAAAACGGACAGACGTAGTCGGAGTAGATGGTGATTCGACCGGCTTCGTCGTTGGTCATAGTATTTGTTTTGAACTTGATTACAAAAATGGTTGGATGCGAGAAGCGTCAATGAAATATAGTGAGAACACTCGATTGGCCAGAGTTCAGTCCTCCGGCAGAAATCGCTCGGTTAAGAGGACGACGACACCTATCGAAACGAGCGCAACGACGATGTGTGTCTCTTTGACGAGTGGATAATATATCGAAATAAATGCCGATACCGCTATCGAGACGACAAACAGCGTTCGGAGTATCCACTTACGTTCAGCCACGAGACTGTGTTGAAAGACGTATATCCGTGTTTGTGTCCAACCGTATACATATATCTTTAGGTGCGCTTCGGACTTCTATCCGAGATGCGTCTCGAACCAGTCGGCCGCGAGGTCGGCGACTTCCTCCAGCTCGCCGGGGCCTTCGAACAGGTGGCCCGCGCCCTCGACGACTTCGAGTGATTTCTCGCAGTTGAGTTCGGTGAACGCGTCGCGGTTGAGTTCGAGGACAGTGTCGTCCGCGCCGCCGACGATGAACAGCGTCGGGGCACCCACTTCGTCGAGGCGTTCTTCCGCGAGGTCGACGCGGCCGCCGCGGGAGACCACCGCACCGGTCTGGTCGTATAGTTCAGCGGCTCCGCGGAGGGCTGCTGCGGCTCCCGTACTCGACCCGAAGTAGCCGATATCGAGGTCGGCGGTGTCGTCTCGGTTGCGGAGCCACTCGGTCGCCGCGAGGAGGCGCTGTGTCAGAAGCGAGATGTCGAAGCGCGTCTCGTAAGTTCGGTCTTCTTCCTCGGTCAAGAGGTCGAAAAGCAGCGTTCCGAGACCGCGCTCGCGGATGACGTCCGCGACGAAGTTGTTTCGAGGACTCTTGCGACTGCTGCCGCTTCCGTGCGCGAAGACGACGAGACCTGACGCACCCGGTGGGACCGCGAGGTCTCCTTCGAGTTCGACGCCGTCGGCGGGTATCGTCACCGGGGTCGGTTTCGTGCCACTCATACACATGGATTGTCGCCGTCGGGGTTAGTAATGCACGCACTCAGTCAGTTTCTGTGTGGATTTCGAAGTTCACGGAGCCTGACGGTCTGTTTTTACATAATTAATGTTAATAGATTTTCGAATGTACACTGACTGGGTATGGTGAGTGTCAACGAACTTCGAACGATGTACGAGCAGATGGTGACTGCTCGGTACTACGAAGAACAGCTACAGGAAGAGTATCTCGTCGGCAAGCAACCCGCGTTCGACATCTCGGCGGGGCCGATTCCGGGCGAGTTACACCTCGCTGCCGGCCACGAAGCATCCGGGGCGGGTGTGTGTCTCCATCTTCGTGACGACGACACGGTCACAGCGCCGCACCGACCGCACCACGTCGCTATCGCGAAAGGCGTCGACCTGAAGAAGATGACAGCCGAGATTTTCGGCCGAAAGACGGGGCTGTGCCGCGGGAAAGGCGGTCACATGCACCTGTTCGACCCGGACGTAAACTTCGCGTGTTCGGGCATCATCGCGCAGGGCTGTCCGCCCGCTGTCGGCGCGGCGATGGCCGCAAAGAAACGAAACACGGACTCGGTCGCCGTCGCGTTCCTCGGTGACGGGGCCATCGACCAGGGTGGATTCCTCGAATCGCTCAACCTCGCGAGCGTCCACGACCTGCCGGTCGTGTTCGTCATCGAGGACAACGACTGGGCGATTAGCATGCCCAAAGACCGCGTGACCGACGTCGAAGACGGCTCTCGGCGCGCGTGGGGCTTCGACCTCCCCGGCGAGCGAGTCGATTCGGACGACGCCGTCGCCGTCGCCGAGGCAGCCGGGAAGGCAATCGCTCGCGCCCGCGACGGGAACGGCCCGACGCTCCTCGAAGTACAGGTCCACCGCCGGATGGGTCACTTCATGGGCGACGCGGAGGCCTACCGCCCCGAAGCCGACATCGAGCGGGCGAAACAACTCGATTCCATCGAGCGCATCGCGGACGACCTGCGCTCCCACGGCGTCGAGGACGACGAACTCGACGAGATTCGCGAGCGCGCACACGAGCGCGTCGACGACGCAATCTCGTGGGCGAAAGAACAGCCGGAGCCGTCTCCAGAAGAGGCGTACGAGAACGTGTTTACCAACCCGCCGGCGACAGCGGCGACCGACGGCGGCAACGAGGGAGGTGACTGAGCATGGCGACTGAATCACGAGACGTTACCGAAGCGACCGAGACAGAGCGGGAACTGACGATGAGCAGGGCGATGGTCGAAGCCATCGCGTGGGAGATGCGAAACGACGAGGACGTGTTCCTCATGGGCGAGGACGTCGCCGACTACGGCGGTATCTTCTCCAGTACGACCGGCCTCCTCGACGAGTTCGGTCGGGACCGCGTGATGGACGTTCCCATCAGCGAGACGGCGTATCTCGGCGCGGCCGTCGGCGCGGCACAGGCCGGAATGCGCCCGATTGCCGAACTCATGTTCGTCGACTTCTTCGGCGTCGCCATGGACCAAATCTACAACAACATGGCGAAGAACACCTACATGAGCGGGGGGTCATTCTCTGTCCCGATGGTGCTGACCACGGCAGTCGGCGGCACCTACAACGACGCGGGGCAACACTCCCAGACGCTCTACGGAACCTTCGCCCACCTGCCGGGGATGAAAGTCGTCGTTCCGAGCACCGCCTACGACGCGAAAGGGCTGATGCACAGCGCCATTCGCGACGACGACCCCGTGGTGTACATGTTCCACAAGCGTCTGATGGGTCTCGGTTGGATGCCGTCACCGTCCGGCCCGAAGACGGCCGTCCCGAAAGAGGACTACACGATTCCGTTCGGTGAAGCGGACATCAAACGCCCCGGCGACGACGTGACGGTCGTCACGCTCGGCCTGCACGTCCACCGGGCACTCGACGCCGCGAGCAGGCTCGAAGACGACGGCATCGACGCCGAAGTCGTGGACCTGCGAACCCTCGTCCCGCTCGACACCGACACCATCCTCGACTCGGTGCGCAAGACGGGGAAACTCCTCGTCGTCGACGAGGACTACCAGTCGTTCGGCGTGACGGGCGAGATTATCGCGCGGGCCGCAGAAGGCGCGCTCGACGACCTCTCGGCGGTCAAGCGCCTCGCAATCCCGGACGTGCCGATTCCCTACGCCCGGCCGTTGGAAGACGAAGTCATCCCCGGCACCGAAGGCATCGCCGAGACAATCCGCGAACTCCACGAATGAGCCAGCGCGACCGACGAGTGGGGGCCGCTCATGGCTGAGACGGTCGACGTGGACTCGGCGACGGTCTGGCCCGAAGACGCGGACGACGTCACCGAGGCGTACCTCGCCAACTGGTTCGTCCGCGAGGGCTCGGCGGTCGACCAGGGGGAGACGCTCTGTGAGATGCAAGTCGAGAAAGTGAGTATCGACGTGACCGCGCCCGTGTCGGGCACCGTCACCGAAATCGTCGTCGGCGAAGGTGTTGACTTCGACCGCGGCGACGTGCTCGCTCGGATTCGACCGAGCGCGTGAGGGGGAGTCGGGGAGGCCAGCCCTGACTCGGCGGCACTATTCGATTCGGCGGCACTATTCTTTTGCCACGTTGTTGGAGCGTCCTCAGACCAGCGCGGGCTGCCGGGGTTCGAGAATCTTCGAGTCCTTGCGCGACTCGTGAGTCACGTCCACGTCGATGCTGACGAGGTCGTCGGCGTGGAAGTCGTAGGCGGTGAGCGTGCCGCCGTAGACCGCGCCGGTGTCGAGACCCATCGCGTGCTGGAAGACTGCCGGGTGAGCCATGACGGTGTGGCCGAAGAAGACGCGCTCGGGGCCGTCGTAGTGTTCGAACCAGAACGGGCCGTCGTAGCTGTCGCCGGGGTTCATCGCCCGCGTGTTCTGCAACTTGTCTATGTCGTGTTCCTCCAGCGGGACCTCGGGGTGGACGCCGCCGTGGACGACGAGCGTGTCTTCCCACGAAATTGCGACCGGCAGTGACTCTATCCAGTCGAGGTCTTCGTCGGTGAGCGCGTCGATTTCCTTCGTTCCGCGGATGAGTTTCTCTTCGTTGTTCCCGCGGACGGTGAGGAAGTTGTCGCGCTCGCGAACGTAGTCGACGACGCCCTTGCTGTCGGGACCTTTCCGAACGAGGTCGCCGACGAAGACGACGAGGTCGTCGTCGGAGGGGTCGAGGCGGTCGACGAGGCGTTCAAGCGCGGGCAGGCACCCGTGAACGTCGCCGACGACGTACACGTCGTCCCAGTCGTCGATATCGACTCGAAGGTGCTGCTCGGCGACGTCGGGATGGAAGGAAAGTGCGCTCATGTCGGTCTGTCTTCCGATACGGATGCTCTGTGGTTAAGAAAGGCTTGCTAGTTGTGGAAATTTGAGCTATATAGTCATGCGTCACTGTGTGACACCCACTGATTTCGTCCCGCAATCGCTTTCCCACGGCGTCCCGAAGTCGCGGGCATGAGTATCGGACCCCTCGACGACGAGACGGTCGAAAAGTATCAGGAAGCGGGGGAGGTACTCCGCACGGTGATGGACGAGTCGGCCGAGATGGTCGAACCCGGGGTCACCCACCTCGAAGTCGCGGAGTACGCCGAAGGGCGCATCCGCGAACTCGCAGACGGCTGTGCGTTCCCCGCCAACATCAGCGTCAACGAAGAGGCGTCGCACGCGAGCCCCGGCCGGGACGACGACACCGTCTTCGGCGAGGACATGGTCTGTCTCGACCTCGGCGTCCACATCGACGGCTACATCGCCGACGCGGCAGTGACCATCGACCTCTCCGGAAACCCGGAAATCCCCGAGGCAGCCGAAGAGGCGCTCGACGCCGCCCTCGACATGGTCGAAGCTGGCGCAGACACGGCCCACATCGGTGCCGAAATCGAGGACGTCATCCGCGGCTACGGCTACACGCCGGTTCTCAACCTCTCCGGACACGGTGTCGAGCGATGGGACGCCCACACCGACCCGACCATCCCGAACCGCGGCGCAGAACGCGGCACGGAACTCGAAGTCGGCGACGTTATCGCAATCGAGCCGTTCGCCACCGACGGTTCCGGCAAAGTCACCGAAGGCTCGAAAAACGAGATTTACAGCCTCGTCAACGACCGTTCGGTCCGCGACCGAATGTCGCGCAAACTCCTCGACGAAGTTCGCGAGGACTACAAACTGCTGCCCTTCGCGGCCCGCTGGTTCGACGGCGGCCGCTCCGAGATGGCGATTCGCCGTCTCGAACAGCAGGGCGTCTTCCGCGGCTACCCCGTCCTGAAGGAAGAAGACGGCGCGCTGGTCGGGCAGGCCGAACACACCGTCATCGTCACCGAAGACGGCTACGAGAACATCACCAAATAACGAATCCTCCCTCCGTTCGGTTATTTTTCCGTCCGTTTTTCTCGCCACGCCTACGCAGATTGATGGCACGCACTGCAGTCCAGAGTTCACCGAAATATATTCGGGAATATACATAGGAAAATTTACAATTTGTGGCAGTCACGCTCACCCATGAATGTCAGTGAAGTGACCCTCAACATCGGTGAAAACAGCTACACAGGAGAGATGGTTGTCCCCGACGAAACCAGCGACCGAGGAATCTTGGTGATTCCGGGGGCGAGTCACGGACCGTTCGGCGACGTATTCGACCGCCTCACCGAGGCCGGGGCGAACGACGGCCACGTGGTTGCCCGGTTCGAGACGTGGACGAATCCAGACGACCTCTCGGAGAAGACTGAAGCGGACTTCGAGGCCGAAATCCGCGCTGGCGTCGAGTTCCTTCGGTCGCAGGGCTGTTCGACAATTTCGATTGTCGCAAAGAGTTTCGGCGGACGGCTCGCGCTCACCCATCTCCCGGAAGCAGTTGACCGGCTCGTATTGTGGGCACCCGCAATCCTGTTCGGAGCGCAGAGCGATACCCCGTCGATTACAGCCGACGAGCTGGCGGATATCGAACTCCCAGTTCGGATTTTACAGGGCGACGAAGACGACGTTGTAGATATCGAAAACGCGGTCGCACTCTCCGAGAACCTGCCAAACGGAGAAGTAGTCGAACTACCGGGAGAGGACCATTCGTTCCTGCATTCGGAAGCGGACATCATCGAAGCGACGATGTCGTTCTTGTAACCGGAGTGTTGTGGGAGGGGACGACCTAGGCGTCGCCGAGAAGGAAGTTATTCTCCGCGGTGGCTTCCTCGACTTCGACGACCTCGCGGTCTCGGTAGTAATTAGCGACCGCGAAGGGGTCGCGCTCGACGATTTCGCGGGCGTCTTCTATCGAGTCGCAGGCCAGTATCAACAGCGCGGTGCCGTCGGAACACGGCCCGCAGAACCGCAGGATACCACGGTCGTCGAGGTCGCGGAGGTGTTCGACGTGGCTCACGAGGAGGTCTTCGTCGAGTACCTGCCCCTGCTTTTCTGCGAGGCGCACGACGAACTGCTTCGAATCCGTCTCAGACATGTTCTCGTTCGATTCGCGAGACGGGCGAAATACCTTCTTATCCGCTGGCACGTCCGTCGATTTGGGTGCCGTCCGCGACAGTCGAACCACTCGATGGGGACCGAAACCGCTTGCATCCCCCCGTCCCTTCACCCCCTCATGGACCAACTGTTCGCACCGTGGCGCATCGAGTGGGTGACGCGTGACGGCGACCAAGACGCCGAAGCTGCGGACGAGGACCACTGTCCCTTCTGTGCACTCCCCGAGCGCGACGACGACGCCGAGAGCAAAATCGTCGCCCGCTCGGAACACTCGTTCGTTCTCCTCAACAACTACCCCTACGCACCCGGTCACGTGATGGTCATCCCGTACCACCACACCGGCGACTTCGCGGACCTCTCCGACGAACAACTCCTCGACCACGCCCGACTCAAGTCCCGCACGCTCGCCGCGCTCGACGCGGCGTTCGACCCCCACGGATTCAACACTGGCGAGAACCTCGGCGGGTCCGCGGCGGGCGGGTCTATCGACGACCACCTCCACACCCACGTCGTCCCGCGCTGGAACGGCGACACCAACTTCATGCCGGTCATCTCGGACACGAAGGTGCTCGTGCAGGCGCTAGACGACTCCTACGACCAACTCCACGACGCCTTCGCCGACCTCGACGAGGCGGTCGTCGGCGACGACGACGAAGCTGTCTTCCTTAATTTAGATTGAGTCTAAAACTCTCGTGAAGCGCGTCTAAAAGGCCTCAATAGCCCGAAGCTGATTTTAACCCCCCGTTCGAAAGCCACGGTAATGGAGCGGAAACGGGCCATCCGTCGGGTCGGTGTCGTCGTCCTCGTGGCGAACCTGCTGCTCGTCCTCGGAAAGGGGGCAGTGTGGTGGTCGACGGGGAGCTTGGCGGTCGGGTCCGAGGCGGTGAACAGCCTTGCAGACACCGTCTACAGTACGATTATCCTCGCCGGGCTGTATCTCACGACGAAGCCGCCGGACTTCGAACACCCGCACGGCCACGAGCGAATCGAACCGTTCGTCTCGCTTTTCGTCGCCGTGGGCGTCTTCGCGGCGGGGGGCGCGATTCTCTGGCAGAGTACGACGAGCATCCTCAACGACACCTACGGCGGCTCCGCAGGGACACTCGGAGTCTTGGTCCTCGTCGCCGCCGCGGTGTTCAAATACGGTCTCTATCGCTACTGTGACCGTGTCGGCCGCGAACGGAACTCGCCGGCCCTCGTCGCCGCCGGCCTCGACAACCGAAACGACATCCTCACCGCCGCCGCCGCGCTCGTCGGCGTGCTCGGCAGTCAGGCGGGCTATCCCGTCCTCGACCCGCTCGCCGCGATGGTCGTCTCTCTCGGTGTCATCTACACGGGATTCGAAATCGTCCGCGACAACGTGAACTACCTCGTCGGTGCCGCGCCGCCGGAGTACCTCCGCGCGCTCATCGTGCAGACGGCGCTCTCACACCCTGATGTCTACGGGGCACACGACGTCGTCGCCCACTACGTCGGCCCGGAAATCGACGTCAGCCTCCACATCGAAGTCGAGGGCGATATGACGCTCGCCGAGGCTCACGACATCGAGTCGTGGGTCGTCGGTGCGATTCAAGAAATCGACGAGGTCGACGACGTGTTCGTCCACGTCGACCCAAGAGAACTCGGCGAGTGGAAAGAAGACGACACTGACACGGAGCGCTTTACTGCATTCTCCCCGGACGGCGGCGACAAGCGGTAGCTCGTTCGGCCCTCGTCTCGCCACCGACGACGGTCAGATGGCCTGACTGAGTTCGAGTCTGAGCGTCCCGAGATATGGCACGTGGAACTGCGCTTTCGACTGTACCCACTGCGGGCGAACAGGTGGTGCGATATCCGTCGCCTGGTCGTAGTATTCGTTGTTGTCGCCGCGTGTGATGTACCCCGCGTGCGGCGCGGGACAGTTCGATAACTCGCGACAGGAGTCGGCACCCTCGACGTACGAGCGGTTCGCGTCGTCGTACCAGTTTTCACCTTTCTCGACGAAGAAGACGGCTCGGTGAATAATCGGGGACTCTTCTCTCGTCGGTTGCGAGAAGATAATCACGTCTCCCGCCTCTCCGATTCGACCGTATCCATTGCTCTCGTTGGCCGTGACGACTCCATGTTCGTCTGCCGCAGGTCCGGCGTATCGCCCCTCTTCGGAGACGATGACGAGGTCCCCGCGTTCGAGATGTGGTTCCATGCTCGGACTTTCTATCGCGACCATCGGTGGCCAGACACCGGTGACGGCAAAGAGGAGGAACGCGACGAGAGCGACTGCAGCGAGCGTCTGGAAGACGTCCCCGGCGAAGATGCGCCAGAGTGACGGGCTGTCGGAGGACACAGCGAATAGACGGGGACAAATGACAATAGTTTGTTGATTTTAGGGACAGAACGGTTACGACCGACTGTTGTGTCAGTACCCGTGTGGCTCTCTCGTACGATATCGTCGCCGAATTTCCCGACCCCGAAACGTACGTCGCCCTCCGCGATGCCGCCGATATGGCACCTCGGTCGCTGGACGCAGCGAAGCGTGGCCTCCCGAACACGACGTTCGGTGTGAGCGTCGTCGCTGGGGGAAAAGAAACACCGTCAGCGGTCGGGGACAGAGATGTTGTCGGCATGGGCCGACTCGTCGGCGACGGCGGCACAGTCTATCAGGTCGTCGACGTGGCGGTTCACCCCGACCATCAGGGGCAGGGACTCGGGACTCGCATCATGGACGCCCTCGTCGATTATCTCGACCGGGAGGCTCCGCCGTCTGCCTTCGTCAATCTCCTCGCCGACGTAGACGGGTTTTACGACCGGTGGGGGTTCGAACCGACCGCCCCGGCCTCGAAAGGGATGTTCCTCCGAGTCGGTGGTGATGGCGTGTCCGGCCGCGACGAGTAACGGACTGCACCCACTACGACGAGTAATCGAGTGCTGTCGCAACGTCCATCCACTCACCCACGCTGTTTTCAAACCCCTCGTGACACCGAGCGAAGATTTATGCCCGAATCAGACGCAAAACGTCTATGGATTCGGATGGCGTCGCTGGGTTCTACGACACGTGGGCCACCGTGTACGATGCGGAGCAGACGCCGACTGACGACGTCCAGTACTATCTCGACCGCGCCCGCGACGTCGACGGGCGGGTGTTAGAGGTCGGCTGTGGGACCGGTCGCATCTATCTCGAACTCCTGCGGAAAGGCATCGAGGCGTCCGGTATCGACCTCTCGTCGGGGATGCTCGACCGACTCAAGACGAAAGCGTACGCCGAGGGACTCGACCCCGACGTCCGTCGTGCGGACATGCGTGAGTTCACCGTCGAAGACCCCTACGACCTCGTTATCGTCCCGTTTCGGGCGTTCCTCCACAATCTGACCATCGACGACCAACTGGCTGCACTCCAGTCGCTTCTCGCCGCCACTGCCGACGACGGAGAGTTGGTGGTGAACTTCTACGCCCACGACTGCGAGTTCATCGTCGAGAACTACGGCATCGAAGAGACCGAGCAGGTCGAAATCGGCGACGAGAGCTATCGAGTGCTCCACCGCGCCGACTTCGTGGACGAAGTCGAGGGCATCGTCAAAGGCGAGAAAGTCCTGTTCGACCAGCACGACGATGTGGTCGTCTCAGAGACCTACCGCGTCGCGTCGATTACGAAACGCGAGTTCGAACTCCTGTTGCGACTCGTCGGCGCGTCGTCGTGGCGACTCACGAACCTCGACGGCGAGCCGGTCCAATCGGTCGAAGACGAGCTCGTCTGGTCGATAACGCCCTAAGAGAGTCGCGGCTCAGGCGGCTTTCGGCTCGGCGCGCTTCTCGACGGGTTCGCCGAAGGCGTACACCGTCTGGTGTGCAGTGACCTCGACGCGAGTGAAGTCGCCGGGTTCGAGCCCGTGTTCGGAGGCGTTCTGGACGATAATCTGGCGGTACGCCGCGTCGCGGCACTTCACGGAGTCGCCGGTCCCCTCTTGGACGACGAGCACCTCCTGTTCGGTGCCGACCATCTCTTCGTAGGCCTCGGCGACGATGTCCATCTTCGCTTCGGACATCTCCTTGGAGCGCTCCTTCTTGATGGTCCCGCCGAGTCCCTTCAGGTCTGCCGCGTCGGTTCCGGGGCGCTTCGAGAAGCGCGTGACGTTGACCTTCTCCGGGCGAATCTCGCGGAGCAGGGCCATCGACCGCTCGTGGTCCTCGTCGGTCTCGGTCGGATAGCCGACGATGAAGTCCGTCGAGAGCGTCCAGTAGTCGAGCGTCTCGTCGAACGTCTCGACGATATCGCGGAACTTGTCCACGCGGTGCTGTCGGCGCATGTGTTCGAGCACTTCGTCCGAGCCAGATTGAACGGGCGCGTGGATGAAGTTGTAGAGCTTGTCGTGCTTCGCGAACACGTCGGCGAGTTCCTGGCGGATACCGTGGACGCCGCCGGGGTTGGCCATGCCGACGCGGACGCGGAAGTCGCCCTCGATTTCCGAGCAGATGCGGTCGAGCAGTTCGGGGAGCTTTCGGTCGCCTTTGTCCCAGCCGTAGACGCCGGTGTCTTGGCCGGTGATTCTGAGTTCCTTCGCCCCGGCGTGGACGAGCGCGCGGGCTTTCTCGACGTTCTCTTGGACCGACGGCGAGTCCACGCGGCCGGTCGCGAACTTCGTGATGCAGTACGAGCAGTTCGACATGCACCCACGGGCGATGGGGAGAATACCGACGATGCCGTCTAAGACAGGCTCGACACCGGGGCCGGGCGTCGGGCACTCGCCGTTGGTGACGGCGGTCGGCACGTCGTCCCAGTGGAGAATCTGGGCGTCGACGCCCTCGTCGCGGAAGTCGTCGCCCTGTGCGAGCGCCATACAGCCGGTGACGATGAGGTCGGCGGTCTCCTGTTCGAGTTCTTTGGCCCGACGGAGCATGTTCCGCTCCGTCTTCTCCACGACCGTACAGGTGTTCATGATGGCGACGTCGGCTTCCTCGGGACCATCGACGCGGTAGTGACCGGCGTCGCGGAGCGCTGACTCGATGGCGCGGCTCTCGCCGCGGTTCGAGGTACAGCCGTACGTCTCGATGTGGTATCGGGCCATTCGGTTATCCCACATATTGGGTCCGCGGGCAAAAGAGACGCGGTCTCAGCCGGTACTGCCCACAAGAACCTTGACAGATTATATTGAACAACCAGCATATGTCTCCCCGGTCGTCGTCTGACTCTCCGCGTTCGACTCGGCGGCAGTTCCTCTCTGGGACTGCCGGGACGACTCTCGCGGCGCTGTCGACAGTCGGTACTGCTGGCTGTCTCGGCGACGACTCACCAGCCACTGACGACTTCCCCGAAGGCGTCCAATTCGACACCGACTGGCCGACCTACGCCCACGACGACGCCAACACCGCCTTCCTTCGTGAGGGGGAAGCCGTCTCGGACCCCATCGTCGAGTACGAAGCCGACTTCGGGATGCCACTGGCCGAACCCGCAGCAATCGGAGCGCAGGCTTACACGACTAACGACCCACTCCAAATCGTCGATGTCGCCGGTGGTGAAGTCGTTGCGGAGACCCTGGGCGACAGTTGGGTGACTCCGGCCGTCCTCGATGGGAGTCTCTATACGCCCACTCAAACGGTCCAGCGCCCCACTGAGATGCTGGTCTACGATGCCGACAGTGGCAGCGAGGTTCGAAGTATCGAACTTCCCGATTCCCCTACCACAGCCCCCGCCTTCTCCAACCAGCGCCGGACGATGTTCGTCGGCCTCACGGACGAACGCATCTGCGCAGTCGACCTCGATTCCGGCGAAGTGAGGTGGACTCGCGACCTCTTCGGTGCGGTTCGTAACCCGCTCGCGGTCAACCTCGGCCTCGTCTTCGTCGTCACGGAAGGACAGCGACTCTACTGCCTCGGGACTGACGGCAGCGGCTACTGGCAGGTGTCGCTCAAAACAGCCAACCCCGTCGCACCCGTCGTCGGCGACGAACGCGTCTACGTCGCCGGGTGGGACCGCATCGCCGCGCTGGAGAAGCGAAACGGCAGCGTCGTCTGGGAGGACGACCACGGCGTCCACGAACGACTGGCCTTCGACGGCGAGCGATTGTACTGCTCGAAAGGAGACCTTCGCGCGCTCGACACAGCCACCGGCGAAGAGCAGTGGTCCTATTCGCCAGCCAACTCGGCCCCGACTGTCGCCGGTGACACCGTCTACGTCGGCACCGACGAAGGCGAGTTGGTCGCACTGAATCGCGGTGGGACCGCCCCGCTCGAAGGCCGAGAGCGTTGGGCTGTCCCGCTCGGCGACTACGTCGGCCACTCGCTCGCTGCCACCGACAAGCGCGTGTTCTGCCCCGTGACTCGCGAGGATGGCCTGATGAGTCTGACCGTCGTCGCCGACGAGTCGATTGCTGGCCCCAACGTATCGGGGACGACGGCGGCAGCAGGTGGTGGTGACGCGTGAAACTGACGCGGCGCGACGTACTGAAATCGGCAGGGGCAGGCTCCGCAATCGGGATTGCAAGTCTCGCCGGATGCCTCGGCAACGATACCGGCTCGACTGGCGAGGGTCGCTCTGACTGGCCGCAGCCGCACTTCTCCCCCCAAGGAACGAGTTACAACCCCCGCGCGACCGGTCCCGAGTCGAAGCCAAACGAGGCGTGGGGCGTCGAAGTCGGCGGACTGGCTCTTGGTCGCCCCGTCGTCTTCGAAGACACCGTCTACTACGCGACGGGCGAGCGACTGCGGGCGTTCGCCATCGAGGACGGTACCGAACGGTGGTCGGTCGAAGTCGAACCCAAAAGCGGCTTCAGGTCGTCGGTGACGGTCGATTCGAACCACGTGTACGTCGGGAAGACAGGGACAAGAACAGGTGTTCTCGCGTTCACTCACGACGGCGAGGAGGCGTGGCACGCGCCGACCGAATCGAGTGTCCGCGCGCCAATCGTCGCACCGGAGCAGAACCCTGACTACGTCTACGCTGCCGATACCGACGGCTACGTCTTCCGAATCCGAACCGACGACGGGACCGTCGAGTGGCGGACGACGGTGTTCGGCCCCGTCAGGGCGCTGGCCACCCAGTTCGACAAGCCCGTCGTCGGAACCGAAGGGGGCGAAGTCGTCGTGTTCCTGGACAACGGGGCCGGACACGAACCAACCGGACTGTGGCGGACGAAGGTTCCCGGCGGGATACAGGCGCTCGCGACCGCCAACGACGATGTCTTCGTCGGGATGTTCGGCGGCGGCGTCGCCCGTCTCCGTGGCAGCCTGCGAGCCGGAAAAACCGACTGGCACCGCCCGGACTCGTCGCCGCACCGCTCTCTCGTCGTCGGTCCCGACCGTGTCTTTTCGACCGACGGCAGTGGCATCCACGCCTACGACGAACGAGAAGGGACGCGGTTGTGGGAGTCCAATGGCGACTTCTTCGCGCCGCCATCAGGTGCCGGAAACACCGTCTTCGCGTCCGATACGAGCGAGGATGGTGGTGTCGTCGCCTACGACCGCTCGGGTGGCATTGGCGTCGGCGACGTTCGATTCGGAAATCGGCGCTGGACGTACTCACTCACAGGCGGCGCGGTGACGGGGCCGACTCCGGCCCACGACTCGGTGTTCGTCGTCGAGTCGGGCGGCGAGAGTGGTTCCGCGAGGCTGGTCGCGTTGCGAGCCGAGTGAGAAGGAACCCGACGAGAGAAAACTACGTTTCGGGTGCACCGGAGACGATTTCGACGCCGGAAGAGGCACCGATACGCTCTGCACCGGCTTCGAACATCGCCAGCGCCTCTTCGTACGAGCCGACGCCACCGGATGCTTTGACGGGCAGGTACTCGGCCATGAGTTCGACGTCTTCGACCGTGGCACCGCCATCGGCGAAGCCAGTCGAGGTCTTGACGAACGCGGCGTCTGCCTCGGCGGCCGCCTCGCAGGCCCGGTGCTTCTCGTCGTCAGTGAGAAGCGCCGTCTCGATGATGACCTTCACCGGGATGGGAACGGCGGCGACGACTTCCGAGATGTCTTCGGTGACGGCCTCGTCGTCACCGGCCTTGAGGCGACCGACGTTGATGACCATGTCCAGTTCGTCGGCACCGGCCTGCCACGCGTCGACTGCCTCTTCGCGCTTGGCGACAGTCGTGTTCTGACCGTGCGGGAAGCCGACGACCGTCGCGAGGAGCACGTCGGGCGCGTACTCGCTGGCTTCGGCGACGTAGCACGACGGAATACAGGCGTTCATCCCCCACTCGTCGGCGTCGTCGAGGATGGATTTCACGTCGGCCAGCGTCGTCTCGGGTCCGAGTACCGTGTGGTCGATTCGGGCGGCGAGGTCGTCTCGGTTCATACCCCGAGGTGGCGACGGGGACCTAAAGAACGTAAGGCTTTCACGCCGCCCCGTCGGGCTTCTTGCATGGCCATCCTCCCCGAAGGATTCGCGCTGCCCCCACTGCCGTACCTCGCCGTCCTCGTCGCGGGACTCGTCGGTGTGGGTGTCGGACTCGTTCGAACCCGGCCACCGGTCTCGGAGGGCCATATCCTCGCCCTCGTTCCGTGGATGGTGTCCGGGTCTGCGCTACACGTCTTCTACGTCCTCGACTTTCTTCCCCCGGCGCTCCGCCCCCTCGCCGGGACGCCCGCCGTCTACGCGACGGTGGCTGTGCTCGCGGGCGCGACGTGGCTCGGTCTCCACGTCGGCGACGTTGACACACCGCGGAATCTTGCGGTGCCGGGCCTCGCCCTCGCGGGCCTGCTCGTCGGGTTCGCGCTCTTCGTCGGCCTCGCTGGCGGGACGCTCGCCCCGCTGTGGCCCGGTATCGCGCTCGTCCTCTCGCTTCTCGTCGGTCCGGTCGCGTGGGTCGCCGTCACCCGCATCGCCCCGGAGGCGGCCGATGCGGGACGATTAGGCGCGCTCACCATCTTCGGCCACGCGCTCGACGCCATCTCGACTGCCGTCGGTATCGACGTGCTCGGGTTCGGCGAGCGGACGCCGCTCTCGAAGGTCATTCTCGAAGCCGCTGCCGCGCTCCCGACCGCCGAGGTTATCGGCGTCGGCTGGTTGTTCGTCCTCGTCAAACTCGTCGTCGCCGGATTCGTCGTGACGCTCCTCGCAGACTACGTCCGTGAGGAACCGACCGAGGGGGCGCTGCTCTTGGGTCTCGTCGCGGCCGTCGGTCTCGGGCCGGGCGTCCACAATCTGCTGCTGTTCGCCGTCTCGGGCGTCTGACCGGTCGGGTGACCGAAACTCATCTGCGGGCGTGGCCGACCCAGCCGGCGACTAACTCGAACCGCACAAACTGTCTGATTTTTCAGAAGAATGGGATATCCGGGAGAGTTATCTAATCGGCGGACCGAGTCTTGGGGACGTATGTCCCGAGTTATCTGCGCCGGTCACGTCAACTGGGACGTCACACTCCGGGTCGATTCTCTCCCCGACCCCGACGGCGAGGCGACCGTCGAGTCCCGCGTCGGCGCGGGCGGCGGTAGCGCCGCCAACGTGGCCAGCGGTCTCGTCGGATTGGATGTCCCCGCGACACTCCTCGGAAGCGTCGGCGACGACGAACACGGCCACGCGGCTATCGCGGAACTCGCCTCGAAAGGGGTTGATTGCCGACATGTCGTCAGCACTGACGACGGCCCGACGACGGTCAAGTACGTCGTCGTCGACGCGAAAGGCGAAGTGTTCGTCCTCGGCTCTCCGGGCGTGAACGAAGTGTTCGAGGCGTCAGCCCTCCCGAAATCTGCCCTCGCCGAGGCCGACCATCTCCACCTTACGAGCCAAGCACCGGCGACAGCCGCCGAACTCGCCCGTCGAGCCTCCGCCGTCGGAACGACAGTCAGCTTCGACCCCGGCCGGAGAATCGGCGACCGCGGCTACACCGAGGCGCTTCGGCAGGTCGATTTCGTCTTTCTCAACGACCGCGAGGCGGCGACGGCACTGGGTGACTCTGGAAACGGTGGGTCCGTCGGCGACGCCCTCGACAACGCGACGCTCGTCCTCAAACACGGGCCGAAGGGCGCAGAAGTTCGGGACGGCGACGACACACACGTCCATCCGGGCTACCCGGTCGACGCCATCGACACGACCGGTGCGGGAGACGCGTTCGCGGCCGGGTTCATCGCGTCTCGAATCGACGGCGAGACGTACGAGCGCGCCTTGGCTATCGCCAACGCCTGCGGTGCGCTCACGGCCGCCGAACCGGGGGCGCGGACACAGCTATCGTGGCGGCGACTCGACGATTTGGTCGAGGCGATTTGAGTCTCTACTGTAACGCATGGTGTAAACCACGCAACTGGTCGCAGTCGACGACCCAATCAATTTTATCCCTCCCTTGCATCGCTCGGGACGATGTTACAGCACGTGTTGTCCGTGGTTGCCGCCGTCGGTGCGGCCACGGGTATCGGCCCCCTCTCCGGGCGGCTGCTACTCGGGGCGTTCGCCGGACTCGCGGCGGCAGTCGTGATGGACATCCCGATGTGGCGACAAGAGGAGGGTTACACGCCCGCGTACGTCGCCGCGTCTGTGCTCCGGCGGGCCAGTCCGAACGAGGTTTCGTTCATCGACGCGAACGTCGTCCACCACGTCGCCGGCGCGTTGGCCGGCGTCCTCTACGCGCTCGTCCACCTCGCCGTCGACGTTGTCGTTCCCGACGTGCCCATCTTCGGGCTCGACATCTTCCCGCACGTCGTCGCCGTCGTCGTCGTCGTGCCCAGTATCTACGCGCTGTTTTCGTACTTCGTCCTCCCGCGGGCCGGGCGAGCAATCTACGAAGAACGGGCGACCGCCGTCCGCGGGCAGTGGCTCCGCTCGGCGCTCGTCTTCGGAGTGACGCTGCTCGTTCTCGGACCCGCACTGTTCGCTGGCATTCAGTGAACGGCGTTCGTGGGTGCTAGTGCGTCGAATACACTTCCCCAGCCCACACATCAGCCCGACTAATCCAGCGTATCGTCGACCCGACTAATCCAGCGCTGGGCGACAGTGGCAACCACCCACCCCGACGTGTTGGAGACGACGTCACCGACCGTATCCTCCCATCCACCGGCCATGAGGACGAAGTGCGGTGTCGCCGCTTCGAGTACCTCCCAAGCGATGCCGATACTGAAGAGGAACACCAGCGCCGCGACAGGGCTGACCCCGATACGATACAACCACACCACGAGCGCGGCGCTACAGGCGGCGTGCATGGCGATGTCCCACCACCAGATTGACTCGTACAACGGGAGGAGCCCCAGACTCACGACAGCGAGCGTGGCAAACGTGAGAACCCGTGGGTTCGTGGCTGCGGTACCGGCCCAAAAACGCCACGTCTCGGTCGGTGCGTCGTGCGTGGTGGACGAGGAGGTCGTAAACAGGTGCGAGCCCGGCCGAGTTGCCATTGCCAAGAGAGACGGGAGTAAATCGGTTAGTTACTCATCAATGACATTCCAGTTAGGCCGCCAAAAAGCGGGAAGATACACATTAACGTCCATATTCAAAAGAATGTTCAAAATTCCAGATTGTTTTGTGAAGCGGTCACAACGGCCACGGCCACGCTCTCATCGAGCGGTCGAATCCGGCGAACCGCGTCGTTTTTCACCACGACGTGAGACGTTCGGATATGGCGAAACAGCCTCATCTCCTCGTCGAAGAAGGCGACGTGAACGACATCGCACTCATCCCCGGCGACCCCGGTCGCGTCGACCGCATCGCCAAGCAGTGTGAGAACGTCGAGGAGGTCGCACAGAACCGAGAGTACAAGGTCGTCAACGCGGAGTACGAGGGCGTCCCGCTGACCATCTCCTCGACCGGTATCGGCTGCCCGTCGGCCGCAATCGCTATCGAGGAACTGTCGCGCGTCGGCGTCGAGACGTTCATCCGCGTCGGCACCATCGGCGCGCTGCAGGAAGACATCGAAATCGGCGACATGATTGTCGCGACCGGTGCCGCCAAGGAAGAAGGCACCTCCAAACGCTACGAATCTGAAGTCTACCCGGCCGTCCCCGATTACGACGTCCTCTCGTCTCTCGTCGACGCCGCAGAGGCCAACGACGAAGACGTCCACGTCGGCCCCATCGTCTCCGACGACGCGTTCTACAACGAGTCCGACGAATATGTCCACGACTGGAACGACGCTGGCCTGCTGGCTATCGAGATGGAGGCGGCGACGGTGTTCTCGCTCGCACGCCGCAAGGGCCTCCGCGCCGGTGCAATCTGTACGGTCGACGGCAACCTCGTCGCCGGAACTCAGAAGGGTGCCGACTCCGACGACGAACTCCCGGAGAAGGCCAAGAACAACGTCGAACGCGCTATCTCCATCACTCTCGACGCCGTCACCGAACTCGCGTAAGGCACTCGCATGCGCCTCCGTCGTTTCGCGGCCAGGTTGGCCGTACGCACCCGGACGCTCTGGGGACGGATTCGGCGCAGAGAGCGGCGCGAGATGGTCGCGTTCCGACGCTGGATAGAAAACACGAGTAATCTGCTGCATCTCACCGTCCTGCTTCTCATTCCGGTTCTCATCGGGGCGGTGACGTTCGTCTCCAACGCCATCGACGCACTCTCGTTCCTCCTGTTTCCGCCGCTCGCGTCAGGGACGTACACGCTGTTTTCGGACCCGGAAGGACGCTACGCCTCGCCGTATCGATTCATCCTCGCACTCACGGTGGGTGCCCTCTGCGGCCTCGTCGCCTACGGCTTCACGGCGTGGGTGCACGGCCCGACCGACGTGGCAATCGTCCATCCCTCGTCGGCAGCGCTGGCTATCTTTCTGGCTGGCGGGGCGACGTGGGCACTCGACGTGGAAGCCCCGTCCGCGTTTTCGACGGCGCTCTTGACGCTCGTCACTGGCGACGTAGAACCCGTCGAATACGTCGTGAGCATCTTCGCCGCGAGTCTCGTCATCGCCGGGGTGTTCACGCTCTGGCGCGAGGAGTTCTACGAGCGCCGCGCCGAATATCTCTACGAGACGGTTCGCGGCGACGACCACGTTCTCGTCCCGATGCGGGGCGACGACGAGATGGCGACGCGAACCGCGTTCTTCGCCGCCCGCCTCGCTGCCGCGCACGCCGCCGGAAAAGTCGTCCTCCTCGACGTCTTGCCGCCTGACGAAGTGGTCGATAGCGAGGCTGAAAACGCACCCTCCGACTCGACACTGAACCTCCCCGTCTCGGAGACGACCGGAAATCCGGCAGCCGACGCGGCGGTCGAACGTCTCGAATCCACCGCCCATCAGCTTCGAACCCACGTTGGCATCCCGGTCGAAGTCGTCGTCGCCAGCGGGGACTCTCTCCCGGCGACCACGGAGGCGGCCGCGAACACCAACTCCGACCTCATCGTGACGCCGTACGAGGAAGACCGCGGCTTCCTCTCGGACTACGTTCGCGGGCTGTTCGGCGGCGAGTACGACACCGTCTCGTTTCGGTCAGTCGGGACCGAGTACTGCTGGCGTCGCGTCCTCGTGCTCGTGGCTCGGCCCGGAGATTCCGCACACGCGATGATAGACTTCGCCAGCCGACTCGCTGGCGAAACCGGCAGCGTGAGCGTGACGACCTGCATCTCGACGGAGGTCGAACGCCGACCGGCAGAGACGAAGCTCGCGAACCTCGTCGAGACGGTCGATGGAAACGTCGAGACACGAGTGTCGAAATCCGATGTGACGGCGTTTATCGACGCCAACGCGGCGAGCTACGACCTCGTCGTCCTCGGGTCGAGTGGCGACCGGTCGGCAGCGTCGCGATTCATCTCGCCGCCGACGTTCGAACGAATCAGAGAAATCGACTGCGACGTGGCTGTCTTCGACCGCGGGCTGTGAGTTGCGGTTCGCTGCAGGCTGTGAGTCGCGGTCGGCTAAACGACGTGACTCGCGGTCAGCTGAATGACGTGAGTCGCAGTCGGCCGTGTGGAGCTAGTCGCTGCTGTTGCTCTCGGCCTCACCATCGCTACCGTCCACACCGTCATCGCTCTCCGCTGGCGGAGCGTCCGGCTCTTCGTCGAGAAGCCGGTCTTCGATAGACTCCAGTCCGCCGCCACCGATGGCGGACTCGGCGAGGAAGTGGCCGCCGAGCGCGGCGGGGCTGATGACCGTATTCGCCCCGGCACGCCGCAGTTTTCGTTCGTTCTCGCGCTGGCTCGCCGAGGCGACGATGTGCACGTCGGGGTTGAGTTGCCGCGCGGTGAGGATGGCGAGTGCGTCTTCGGCGTCGTTGCTGGTGGCGACGACGACAGACCGCGCCGTGTCGACGCGGCCGCGTTCGAGTGATTCTTCGTCGCTCGGGTCGGCGGTGAGCACGTCGTAGCCGCGTTCCGTGAGGCGCTGGGCGCGCTCCGCGTTGGGCGTGATGATGAGCACGTCTGCCCGCCCGTCGAGTTCTTCGAGTATCGGTTCGGTCAGTTCCCCGTGGCCGAGGACGAGGACGTGATTCTCCAGAATGTCGAGTTGTGATTCGGTCATGCGTCCGAGTGCTTTGGTGAGTCGTGCTTCGATTGCGGGCGTGAGCAGGACACCGAGCGCCACCGCGAAACTCGCGACGGTCACGAGCAGCGCCGACATCCCGAACAGTTTGGCGACGGGCGTCCGCGGCGTGATGTCGCCGTACCCGACGGTGCTTCCGGTGACGAGCGCGAAGTAGAACGCGTCGAACAGCGTCTCGACGCCGTTGAAATCTTCTCTGAGCGCGTACGCGCCGGCGGTCGCGTAGGTCTGTGCGCCGGCGATGGCGAGGAGTGCCGAGAGTTGCGTCACCGTCAGGTCGAGGTCGCGGTCGAACGCCCGACGATTGAACAAGAGGAGTCCGAGGCCGACGACCGAGAGGCTGACGAGGAGCGTGAGCGCGACGAGTGGCTCGATTCGGTCGGGCGACTGGACGAGTCCCTGCGCGGCGGACACCGGGAGCAAAATTATCGTCGTGTACCACGCGGCGCGAAGGCGGCGACGGAGACCGAAGGCGCTCGCGAGGAGCAGAAAGCCGGTCAAGGTACCGGTGAACCCGGCAGCGGTCCGAATCGTGTCCGGAATGTACGGACCGAGCAGACCACCGGTCGCTGGCAGGCTGATGTTGACCAACCCGGTCACGGCCGAGAGGACGGCGACGACGAACACCACGGCTATCGTCGTCCGAGCACCGAACCAGTCGCGTACCGACACCATGTCTCCCGAAACTGTGGCCCAATCGTAGATAAGGAATTGGGTATTTCCCGGTCGATGGCGGCGGTGTCCCCCCGGCACGCATTTATTTCGCCGGCGACTTGACTGGGCTATGGCTTCACTCCCCGTCGAAGTCGTCTACGGACTCTACTTCGGCATCTTGACGGGTCTCGTCCCCGCCGCCGTCGCTTGGCTCTTGGGCTTCGGATTTCGGTATCTCACCGGCGTGACGGTTCCCGGACTCGCCGTCGTCGTCCTCGGCGTCGCCATCGCCGGAGCGAGCGGGGGCCTCATGGCCCTCGCCGACCCGACGATTACGCAGTCTGACAATCAGGTTCGGCTCACGGTCGCGCTCCTGGTCGTGTTGATGGCGTCGCTGTACGCCCACAACCGCGGCGACGCCTTCGCCAACGAGATTCCACGGAAGGTGTCGCTTCGGAAGTTGACCGAGCGAACGCTCTCGACCGACGTGGTCGAACTCGTCGGCGGACGCGGACAGGTCAGTATCTCCGTCTCTGGGGACGTCGCTGACGTAGAAGGCTACCCGCCGGTGCCACACGACATTCGGGCGGCCATCCGCGACGGGGAGTGGACGTTTCCGGCCGACATCCCGCTCATCGAACTCGAATCTCGGTTCGCCGACCGCCTCCAGACCGAATTCGACCTCGCGGCGGTCGAGGTGACGCTCGACGAGCGCGCTCGGGCGACTGTCGCCGCTGCCGCACCCTTTGGCGGGCTCTCGAAGCGCCTCCCACCCGGAAAACGCGCCGTTTCCATCGACGCGCTGGTCCCGACTGGCCTCGCGGTGGGCGACGAAGTCTCGGTCGTCGCTGGCAACGAGACGGTCCCCGCGACGGTCGTCGGCATCGACAACCCGGTCGAGGCACCCATCGTCGAGAGCGACGAGGACGACGAGTCGGACGCGACGAAACCAGCGCCGCGCGCTCCCACGGCTGCGGGTGGTGACGGAAGCGTGACGCTCGCCGTCTCTCGGCAAGCCGTCGATACGCTCGTCGGAACGACCCCCGACCGACTCGTCGTGGTCTCGCGCGGTGTCCGGCGAGAGTTCGAACTCGTGTCGTTGCTTCGGCGCGCAGGCAAGCGATTCTCTCGGCTCTCGGTCGGCGCGGATGCGCCTCTCGATGGGGTGACACTCAGTGATGCTGCCGTCCGCGACACCTACAACGTCGCCGTCCTCGCCGTTCGCCACGGTGGGGCGTGGACGATGGCTCCGCGCGGCGACCAACTGGTGAGCGCGGGGGATACGGTGTTCGCTGTCGGCGCTCGCTCTGACCTCACCGCGTTCGAGGAGGCGGTCGCATGAGCGAACTGTTCCTGTTCGTCGGGCAGGTCTCGATTCCGTCCGCTGGCGACCCGCTCGTGCGGTCGGCCCTCCGGTTCGTCGGCCTCGTCGTGGGTGCGTTCGTCGCCTCCAGCGTCGCCGCCATCCTCTATCGGTGGTACACCCGCGAGGTCATCCCGCGCTCGCTCGCGGTGCTCTTCGGAGCGGCGCTCGTCGCGCTCTATCTCAACACTATCGGCCTGTTCGGAGAGTTCGCCGCCGGAACCAACCCGGCCGTCTTCGAACCGGAGACGGTGCTGTACAACGGCGGCGCGCTGGCCGGTGGTGCGCTCGTCTCCCCGGTCGGCCGCATCGTCGGCGACAGAATCGCCACGGACGTGTTCGCCGTGGCCGGGGCGAAGGAACTCGACGCCGACGTGAGCCGGTTGGTTCGAACGGTCGGCCGCGTGACGACCGTCACGCTCCCCGAAGATATCGACGACATCGAGGCGTACGACCCCGTCCCCGAGACGGTCAAAGCGCAACTGCGCGAGAAGACGCTCTTGTTCCCGCGTCGGCTCTCGGTCCCCGAACTCCGGGACCGACTCGTCAGCCGAATCAAAGACGACCACGGCGTTGGCCACGTGGACGTGGAAATCGCAGACGACGGGACAGTCTCGTACCTCGCGCTCGGCAGTCGAGCCGCTGGACTCGGGCCGACACTCGGTCCCGGAACCGTCGCGATTGCAATCCGTGGCGACCCCGGTCCAGGTGCGGCCGCTGGCGACCCAGTTCAAGTGTGGGCAGTCCCCGATTCGGACGACGACGAAGCGGTGACTGAGGCGGAGAGTGCCACCGACGGCGCTGGTGAGTCACCTGCTGTGTCCGCCTCGGCCGACTCGGAGACTGCCGATGCCGAACCTGCAGGACCGAATCGCGTCGCGTTCGGCGAACTCCGCGGTGTTACAGACGGTGTTTCGACGGTCGCGCTCGACGAGGTCGACGCCGAACGGCTCTCTGGGGCCGACTCGTACCACCTCGTCACGCTCCCAGCGAGTCCCCACGTCGACCGTGAGTTCGCGTCGCTGCTTCGGACCGCAGACGAGACGATGGCCGTCGTCACGGTCGGCGAGGGCTCGGAACTCGATGGCGGGACGGTCGCCGATGTCGAGACGACCGTCGTCGCGATTCGCACCCCGAACAGACCGGTCGAGGCTATCCCTGCCCGCGGCCGCGAGGTCGCGCCCGGCGAGATGCTGTACGTCGTGGGCAGACCGGAACTCCTGCGACAGGTCGAACGACAGGCAACCGAGGGGACGGAGACAGACGGTGGAGGCGACGAGGGTACGGAGACTGATGGGGGAGATGACGGAGATACCAGTGACACGTCGGACGAGTCGGCAGCAAGGGACGACACAGACCCGTCGGCGCAACCCTCATGAGCCCCGAGCGTGGAGACGGGGGTATGGAGTGGAAGTTATTCGCCGACCTCGCGGAGGTCGCCGGGTCCCGAACGGTCGAAGTCGAGGTCGAACGCGACGCGACCGTCGGCGACGCCCTCGACGCGCTCGTCGGGAGCCACCCGCCGCTCGAATCCCGCGTGTTCGCCGACGACGGCGGGCTCTACGAGCACATCAACGTCCTTCGAAACGGCGAGCCCGCGGCGCTCGACGCGGCAGTCGAAGTCGGTGACGAACTCGCCCTCTTCCCGCCGGTCAGCGGTGGCTAGTCGCGGGCTTCAGGTCATCGCGTCAGACCGAAGGTTCGGGTTCTCACGGACGAACTGAACCAGTTGGTCGGCGTAGGACTCGAACGCTGGCGGGGCGATACCGGACCCCGCCAAGTGTGCTCGGGCGTTCGCGCCGACGTACTGCGTCGGGTGCGTGAAGTACGCGAGCGTCTCCGGTTCGATACCGACGAGCGATTCGAGTGTGTCCCACCGTTCGAGTGCGGACTGCGCGACGCGACGGGGGAGTGGGAGCGCGAGACCGGCCCTGTCCGCCGCGTCGAGGAGCGCCGACACGAACTGGCGAATCGTCGGTGGATTCGGGTCGCACAACTGGTAGGTGGTGTTCTCGGCGCGGTCGAGTCGAGAGAGGTAGTCGATAGCCTCGACGACGTAGTCGCGCGGGACGACGTTCAACTCGGCCGCGTCCGGGTCGCCGAGTCGCGGGACGACCGCGATGGACGGTTGTCGAAGGAGCCAGCGAACGAGGTAGTACGGCCCGTCGTACTTCTGGGTCTCGCCGGTTCTGCTGTCGCCGACGACGATTGCCGGTCGGTACACCGTCGCGGGAACCGCGTCCATTCGCTCGCGGACCAGCACTTCCGCGCGGAACTTCGTCTCCTCGTAGTGGTTGTTGAACGTCTGTCCGACGTCGAGGTCGGACTCGGTGAAGACGCCGTCGTACCGACCGCTGACGTAACAGGTGCTGACGTAGTGCAGTCTGTCGACGCTGGCTGACTCGGCGAAGTCGAGGACGTGGCGCGTTCCGTCGACGTTGACCGCTTGTCCGACTTCGGGACTGACGCCGAGGTCGTAGACTGCAGCGAGGTGGTACACCGTCGTGGTCCGTGCTTCGAGCGCCGAGTACGTCTCGGCGTCGAGGCCGAGTTCCGGGTCGGTGATGTCGCCTTCGACGAGCGTGAGGGACTCGCACCAACCCGGTCCGAAAATGTCCGTCGCCCGCGACACAGCACGGTCGTAGTACCGCGGTTGCACGAGACAGACGACTTCGTCGGTTCGGTCGCCGAGTCGGCCGACCAGCGCGCTCCCGAGGAATCCCGGGAAGCCAGTGAGGAAGACGCTCACGGCCCCAACTCCGAGACGCGTTTCCAGAGTCGAGCGCCGACTGTCGCGGCCTCCGCCCAGAGTCGCTTTCCGCGCTTGGGCGGCGAGAGCGACACGACTCGCTGGGTCGCGACTGTCTGTGACTCCGTGTACTTTCGCATGCCACGCCGGCCGTGACGGCGACCGATTCCCGAGTCTTTCATTCCGCCCATCGGGGCGTCGAACGACCCCCACGCCGCGATATAGGCGTCGTTGACGTTGACGGTCCCGGCTTCCAGTCGCGTCGCGACTTGCTCGCCTCTGTCTTTGTTCTCCGTCCAGACGCTCGCGTTCAACCCGTAGGCCGAGTCGTTCGTTCGCTCGATTGCTTCCGAGACGCTCTCGACTTCGTACAGCGAAACGACCGGGCCGAACGTCTCCTCGTCGGCGAGTGTCATCTCGGGCGTCACGTCGGTGAGAACCGTCGGTTCGTAGAAGTATGGCCCGAGGTCGGGTCGAGCGCGCCCGCCCGTGAGAACTGTCGCACCCTGCTCGACCGCGTCTTCGACGTGGGCTTCGACCTTCGCGAGCAACTCACCGTCGAGCAATGAGCCCACGTCGTGGTCGTAATCGTAGCCCGCGTCGAGCGCGAGCGCGCGTGTCTCGCGGAGGAAGGCGTCGCGGAAGTCGTCGGCGACGGACTCGTGGACGTAGATTCGCTCGATGGAGATACAGAGCTGTCCGGCGTTAGCGAAACAGCCTTTGACAGCGCCGCGAGCCGCTTTTTCCACGTCAGCGTCGTCGAGGACGAGAAGCGCGTTCTTTCCGCCGAGTTCGAGCGAACACTCCGTGAGGTGACGGCCCGCCGCCTCGGCGACGATGCGACCGACTTCGGTGCTGCCGGTGAAACTCACGTGGTCGACCGCCTCGACGAGCGGGTCGCCGAGTGTCGGTCCCTCGCCGGTGACGACTTGCAGGACGCCTTCCGGAAGACCGCACTCGTGGAGGAGTTCGAGCCCCCACAGCGGCGTAAACGGCGTTCCCTCGTCTGGCTTGATGACGACGCTGTTTCCGGCGAGCAGCGCGGGAATCGCTTCGGAGAGAGACAGCGACAGCGGGTAGTTCCACGGTGAGATGATGCCGACGACGCCGACGGGGTGGTGGTGTTCGACGGTCTTGGTCAAGAGCGGAATCGCACCGCCGCGACGGGTGGGAGTGAGCACCTGCTCGGCGTGGTTTCCGTAATACCGTGCAGCGCTCGCGGCGTCGAGAACTTCTTCGAGCGCGTCCACGCGAGCCTTTCCAGTTTCGGTCTGGATGATGTCGAGAATCGACTCGCGGCGGTCGAGCAGTGCGTCGTGGAACCGGCGAATCACGGCGACGCGGTCTTCGACCGGCCACGACGCCCACTCGTCTGCGGCCGCTCGGGCGTCTTCGACGGCAGTTCGAGCGTCGTCGGGCGTCGCTATGGGGACGTCGCCGACGACGCTGTCGTCGTACGGTGCGCGAACTGGGAGCGAATCGCGGTTAGCTGGGGGTGCAGCGAGACCTGCGAGCGCGTCGAACCGCTCGCGGGCGACCGGGGAGGAAGGGGCGTCGGCCATACACACCCCATTGGGCGCGAGGCTACTAACCAGCGTGGGACGAAACAGAGAACGGAGAGCTGATTTCGGGGCCTTACTAGTCGGGCCGCGGCAGTGCGGTAAAGAGAGTCTGGACGATAGAGAACGGGTCGTAGACGGACTGGTGGCACTGGCAGTAGACGCCGTCTTCTGCGTTGAACTTGGCGGCGTCGGCAGCCTGCTTGTAGCCAGGGACACAGCAGAAGTGCGTACACTTGTTGAGCCATGCGATGACACCCTGGTCCGTCGAAGCGGCGAGCCAGTCGTTGTCCTGGGCCGCCTCTTCGATGCGCTCAGAGCGGAGGATCTGAATCGGCATCGTGTCTTCGGCGTCCTGCGAGCGCCACGTTCCGGTGGCGGGCTTCCCGAGGCCGTCTCGTCCGATACCGTTGCCCCACTCTTTGTAGTCGCCGAAGTCTTCGATGTTCAGCTTGTCGCCGGCGCTGTAGGCGTCCTTCTGCCAATCGTAGCCGCCGGAGTCGGCGCGGAAGTAGTTGTCAGACTCGTAGTCCGGTGCGAGACCGCCGTAGGACTGCACACCGCAGTACTGGAACCACGCCGAGGAGTAGGTGACGCCGGACCCTTTGTAGTCGTCAGTCTCGGCGATTTTGATGTCGATACCGTTCTGTGTAACCGTCTTGACTTCCGGCCAGACACCCTTGATGAACCCATCGCTGTCGATTTCGATAGGAATCTGGGGCATCCCGCGCGGTGCCGGTCCTGCGGTGTTCTCGATGGCGTACGCCTGCGTCGGACCGCCACCCGCACCTGGGGAGGTAGTGGCGGAATTGATGGCGGCCGCACCAGTCGTTCCCACGCCCGCGAGCGCCGCTCCCCCAACGACGCCTTTGACGAACCGACGGCGACCCGAGTCGTCGGGGTACTTGTCGCTATCGCTCATATCAGGAACTTCGCCCCGTCCAGTAAAAGCGTGACGAATCCCCCGTGTGAGTGGGACGCACGAAACCGCCGTCCTCAATACTTTGGGCCACTAAATACTATGATTCTCGGTTTTTGGTGGAATCCACCAGTCGTTTACTAACGTTTGTTTGGATGGGCATTTCGGGCAATTTTTCGGCGCTACGCCTGCCCTTTTACAATGTGGTACTCGTATTTGAGTACGAGATGCAACTGCACACCAGAGACGTCAGACAGGACGTTCGCGAGCTGGGGGCGCTGCTCGGGGACGTTCTGGAAGCCCAAACCTCCACGGCGTCGTTCGAGACGGTAGAAGAACTTCGACAGTCCGCCATCGCCTATCGAAAAGGCGAGGCGGGGTCACGCGAAGCACTCTACGACGTCGTCGCCGACCTCGACCCGGAGACCGAAAGCGTCGTCGCCCGCGCCTTTACGACCTACTTCGAACTCATCAACCTCGCTGAGGAGCGCGAGCGCGTCCGTGTCATCAGAGAAGCCTCGCAGGAAGGAACGCTCGAAGACGGCATCTTAGATACACTCGACGCCCTCCGCGACGAAGATGTCGACGAGGACCTCCTCGGGCGCGTGCTCGAAGACGTGCTCATCGAGCCGACGTTCACCGCACACCCGACCGAGGCACGTCGCAAGACGGTGAAAGCAAAGCTTCGCTCCATCGCCAACCGACTGGAAGGCATCGACGAACGACGCCTCACGGACCTCGAACACGACCAAGAGTGGCGACACATCATCGCCGAAGTAACGAGTCTCTGGCAGACCTCGCAGGTCCGCAATCGCCGCCCCGAGCCGACCGACGAGGCGCGGAACGTCCAGTGGTATCTGGAGAACATCCTGTTCGACGTGGTCGGCGAAGTGTACGAGGAACTCGAAGAGGAGTTCCACGACGAGTACCCCGACCTCGACGTCCCGAAGCTCTTCGAGTTCCGGTCGTGGGCCGGGTCCGACCGCGACGGCAACCCCTTCGTCACGCCCGAAGTGACAGAAGAGACGCTCGAACGGCAGCGAAGCGTCGTCTTAGAGAAATACAGTGACGCCCTGAAACGACTCTCTGGTGTGCTCAGTCAGGACGCCACACGAATCGACCTCGGTCCCGAACTGGAGCGGTCGCTGAAAGCCGACCGCGAACTGCTCCCGGTCGTCGCCGACGAAGTCGACGAACGGTACCCCGACGAGCCGTACCGCCAGAAGCTGAAGTTGATGCGCGAGCGCCTGCGCCGCATCGAGGACGTTCGCCCGAACGGCTACCGCGAGCCGCAGGAACTGATGGACGACCTCGCGGTCATCGACGCCAGCCTCCGCGGAACCGGAGCCGAACAGGTCGCGGACGTGTACGTCGAACCCCTGATGCGACAGGTCGATACGTTCGGCTTCACGCTCGCCAGCCTCGACCTTCGCGACCACCAGGAGAACCACACCGAGGCGGTCCACGAGGCACTGGCTCACGAGGGAATCGACTATCAGAGTCGTCCCGAAGAAGAGCGCGTCGAACTCCTCACCGACGCGATGCTCCAAGAAGAGCCCATCGTCGACCTCGACGAACCGGGCGACGTATCCGAGACGGCACAGCGCGTCCTCCGCCGCTTCCGGAAACTCGGCGAGTGGCAGCGCGAGTACGGCGTCAGCGCCATCGACACCTACTGTATCTCGATGACCGAAGAGCCGTCGCACGTGCTCGAAGTCCTCTTCCTCGCGGACCAAGCGGGCGTCGTCTCCCTGCCGGACCACTGCGGTCTCGACGTGGTTCCCCTCCTCGAAACCGAATCGGCGCTGAACGGCGCGCGGCGCATCATGGGAACGCTGTTCGAAAACGAGGCCTACGGGAAGGCGCTGGCCGCCCGGAACAACGTCCAGGAGATTATGCTCGGGTACTCCGACTCGAACAAGGAAAACGGCTTCCTCGCGGCCAACTGGGACCTCTACAAGAACCAGCGCCGCCTCGCCGACATCTGCGACGACTTCGACGTCACGATGCGGTTGTTCCACGGTCGCGGCGGGTCCATCTCGCGCGGCGGCGGCCCGATGAACGAGGCCATGCTGGCGCTCCCGAACGAGACCATCACCGGCCAAATCAAGTTCACCGAGCAGGGCGAGGCTATCGCCGAGAAGTACGCCAACCCGCGAATCGCCGAGCGCAACCTCGAACAGATGCTCAACGCGCAGATTCGGGCGCGCCTGAACGCGATTCGCCAACCCGAAGAGCACGTCCCGGAAGAGTGGGTCGACGCCATGGACACGATGGCCACGACCGCCCGCGCGGAGTACCGTGACCTCCTCGAATCCGAGGGCTTCGTCTCCTACTTCGAGCAGGCGACGCCCATCACCGTCATCGAGGAACTCAACCTCGGGTCGCGCCCGGCCTCGCGGTCGGACGAACGCAGTGTCGAAGACCTCCGCGCCATCCCGTGGGTGTTCTCGTGGACGCAGTCGCGGTGTATCCTCCCCGGGTGGTACTCGCTTGCCGCGGGTGTCGAAGCCTATCTCGACGACGGCGGCGACCTCGACACCCTCCGCGAGATGTACGACGAGTGGCCGTTCTTCCGAAGCACGCTCGACAACGCCGCGATGGCTATCGCCCGCACCGACCTCGAAATCGCGTCGGACTACGCGGACCTCGCCGACGAAGAGCTTCGAGAGACGTTCTTCCCGCGTCTCCAAGCCGAGTACGAGTCCGCAGAGGGACTCATGCTCGATATCATCGGCCGCGACGGACTGCTGAAGCGGGAGTGGCTCGAAGACAGCCTTCGGCGTCGCAACCCCTACGTCGACCCGCTGAACCTCTTGCAGACGCACCTGCTCGCGCAGAACCATCGCACCGACGAAGAAGAACGAACCCTGCGGCTCACCGTCAAAGGCATCGCCGCCGGGATGAAGAACACCGGCTGAGCGACACCCAGATTCGGCGAGGCGAGCCTCTCGGGACGCAGGGACCGAGACACGCGAGGCTGACTTCAGCAGTCACTCACGGGCCGCGGTGCGGTCCCGGCCACCCACCGGAATCGCCACCTCACTTGCCAGCTTTCAACCGCGTCAGGTCAGGCGCGCCGGAGGTCGTACGGATTCGAACAGACAGGGCACGTTTCGCGCGTGAGGCGATACTCTGGTTTGACGCCCTGTCTGACTCCATCGAAATCGGCGTCACCCTCGTAACTCGGTTCGACGTGCTGTCCACAGTGCGGACAGGCCACCACCACTGTCGCCATACGAGACCCTACGAGAGTATCTCTCATATACGTTAACCCGGATTGCGAAAGGCTCGCATAAGGGGGTGAACGATTCGCCCAGCCCCCCACATTCTGAAAGAATCTCGCCTGAGCGTTAGCTCTGATTCCACGGCGCTTCGTCGAAGTCGACGATGCGGTGGTGTTCGTCGAGCGCGTCGATAGCAGCGATATCGTCGGCGGAGAGTTCGATATCGAGCGCGGCGAGGTTGTCACGGATGTGTTCGGGCGAGGCGGCCTTCGGAATCGGGGTGGCACCCTTCTCGACGAGCCACGCCAGCGACACCTGCGCGGGCGAGGCCTCGTGCTTCTCGGCGATGTCGACGAGCGTGTCGTTGTCGGCGACTTCGTTGCGCGCGATTGGCGAGTACGCGACCAGATGGTGGCCGTCTTCCTCGGCCATCCCGAGCAGTTCCTCCTGCTGAAGCAGCGGGTGCATCTCGACCTGATGGGCGAAAAGCGGCGTTTCGAGTCGGTCCAGTGCCTCTTCGAGTTGGTCGGGTCGGAAGTTACTGAGGCCGACGTTGGCGACGATGCCCTCCTCGACGAGTTCGTCGAGCGCCGCGAGCGTCTCGTCGGGGTCGTAGGAGTCCAGCGGCCAGTGGACGTACAAGAGGTCGATAGTCTCGACGCCGAGCTTCTCGGCCGATTCGCGGGCCGTCTTCAGCACGTCGTCGAAGCCGAGGTTGTCGGTGTCCAGTTTCGTCGCCACGAAGATATCGTCGATATCGACGTCAGATTCCGCGAGGGCCTCGCCGACGAACTCCTCGTTGTCGTACATCTGGGCCGTGTCGATGTGGCGATAGCCCACGTCGAGGGCCGTCGTGACGGCCTCGATGCACTCGTCTCTGTCTTCGAGTTTGTACGTCCCGAAGCCGAGTTGCGGGAATTCCTTCATACGCGAGTACACTCGATGGGACGCTTCAAAGCCTGCGATTGCGGAACAGGTCTCCGCCGCTCTGCTGGAATCCACGCAGCGTCGCTGGCGACGAACTTAGGAGGGAGAGGCTGGCGGTTCGTCGCTGAGTGGGGAGGACGTGTCAACCCACCAAAACCACTAAGTGAGAGTTCGTAGATTGTGCGCCTGAACCGTTCTATGACCTGCTGGCGTGCGATTCGCTCAGTGTACGACCCGCTCACGCGCACTGCCGCGTGAGGGACCCGATAGCCGCAGCACTCGGGTTCGCGCCGCTACGTTCTGTAGCCGAAGTACACTGACCGAACACACACGTCAATGCAGATATTCGCTGAGCCACCGGCGGAGAGCCGGGGCTCGTTCGATAGTCGTTCGCCTTCCAAACACCAGCCGTCTCGCTCGCACTCGTGCAGGCCGAGTGACCACCTCGCGCCGACTGCCGAAGGTGGTCGCCGATGACTGGGGCCGAGATAGCCGAAACAGCCGGTTCTCCCACTGGCCACTCGTCGCTGTGGCGGAACCGTGATTTCCGGCGGTTCTTCGCCGGACAGTTCGTGACGAACGCCGGAGACAGCCTCTACACCGTCGCCGTGCTGTGGCTCGTCTTCGACCTCAGCGGCTCGACCGTCCTCACGGGCATCGCAAATTCGATACTCCTCCTCCCGTGGCTCTTGCAGATATTCGCCGGGCCAATCGTCGACCGACTCCCGTTCAGGCTCGTCCTCGTCGGCTCGCAGGTCGCTCAGGGTGTCGTCGTCCTCGTGCTCCCACTGGCCGCGGTGGCGGGGCATCTGAGCGTCGAACTTCTGCTCGCTGTCGTCCCCGTGTTGATGCTCGCCGCACTGCTGATGACGCCGATGGAGGCCGCTCTCGTCCCGCGTCTCGTGAGCGACGAGCGGTTATCCAAAGCGAACTCCGCCCTCGCAACCGTCACGCTCGGGCTGGACATGGTGTTCGATGCACTCGGCGGCGCGTTCATCGCCGTCTTCGGTGCGACGGCGCTGTTCCTGTTCGACTCGGTCACGTTCGCTCTCGCGGGCCTGCTGTTCGCCGGGATTTCGCTGTCGAACACGAGTGGCCCCAGCGACTCCGAGCAGGCCACTGACTCGACGACGACGGAGTCCGACGAGACGGATGGCGACTCGATATTCGAGTCGTACGTCTCAGACCTCCGCGTGGGTGTCTCGACGCTCCGCGGGACCGTCTTCGTCGAGTTCATGCTCACGACGGCGGTGGCCAACCTCGCAACCGGCGTGACGCTCGCAATCCTTCCGGCGTTCGGCGACAGCCTCGGCGGGCCTGCCGTCTACGGCCTGTTGCTCGGTGCGCTCGGTATCGGTCGGCTCCTCGGGTCGCTCGTCGCTCCCCGCCTCGAACACGTGTCGTACGGCCGACTGCTATTCGTCGGCAACGCGGTCGGTGCCTGCTGCTGGTTTGTCTCCGTCTACGTGCCGACGGCAGCACTTACGGTCGTCCTATTCGGCCTCGCGTGGGTTCCGATTGGTATCTCCGGGGTGCTCTCGTCGACCCTGAACCAGACCGTGTTCCCGAACGACCTCCTCGGGCGTCTGTCCACTATCAAGGGCACTGCATCCGGCGCGACGCTCCCGCTCGGGTCGCTTATCGGCGGTGTCGTCGCGGAAGGACTCGGCACCACCACGACCATGGCAGTCGCCGCGTTCGGCTTCGGGTTTACGGGATTGTACCTTCTCGCGCGTCCGCGACTCCGACGGCTTCCCGCAGTCGCCGACGCCACTCCCGAGGCATTCGGGGTGACAGTGTCGGCTGAGAACGAAGAGTAACGCTCTCGCCTCGCCCTTCGCCGCCGATTCGGGGACACATACAACACATCCCCTCGTGAATGCACCAGCATGCCCTCCGAGAAAGAAAAGATGCTCGCGGGTGAGTTGTACGACGCGAGCGACCCGGAGCTCGTCGCGGAGCGAAAGCGCGCGCGCCGCCTCACCCGCCTGTTCAACGACACCGACGAAACCGAGACGGAGCGCCGCGAGGAACTCGTCCGCGACCTCTTTGGTGCGGTCAGCGAATCGTTCGAAATCGAACCCCCGTTCCGGTGTGACTACGGGTACAACATCCGCGTCGGCGAGAACTTCTTCGCCAACTTCGACTGCGTCTTTCTCGACGTGTGTCCCATCACCATCGGCGACAACTGCCAAATCGCACCGGGCGTCCACATCTACACCGCGACCCACCCACTCGACGCGGCCGAGCGCATCAAGGGCCCCGAGTCGGGCGACCCGGTGACGATTGGAGACAACGCGTGGCTCGGCGGGCGCGCGGTCATCAACCCCGGCGTCACCATCGGCGACGACGTGGTGGTCGCTTCCGGAGCCGTCGTGACGGAAGACGTGCCGGACTCGGTGGTTGTCGGTGGGAATCCGGCCCGCGTCGTCAAAGAACTGGAGTAACTGACTGGGTGTTCGCCGTCTGCGGATTCTTCAGTTTTCGGGCATGTGCGGGCGTCTGGCACACAGTGTTGGCTCCGAAATCGTTTTGAAGTACGCTCGCACACGGTCAGTATGCCGACGGACGAATACGACCCCGATATGGGGCGCAAGTTCATTTTCGTAACCGGGGGTGTCATGTCCGGCCTCGGGAAGGGTATCACGGCCGCCAGCACAGGCCGACTCCTGAAGAACGCCGGGTTCGACGTCACCGCGGTCAAAATCGACCCGTATCTGAACGTCGACGCGGGGACCATGAACCCCTACGAGCACGGCGAAGTGTACGTGCTGAAAGACGGCGCGGAAGTCGACCTCGACCTCGGGAACTACGAACGGTTCCTGGGCATCGACATGACCGCCGACCACAACATCACGACGGGCAAGACCTACCAGCACGTCATCCAGAAGGAGCGCGCTGGCGACTACCTCGGGAAGACGGTCCAGATTATCCCGCACGTCACAGAAGACATCAAGCGCCGCATCCGCGAGGCGGCCGAGGGGACCGACGTGTGTATCGTCGAAGTCGGTGGCACGGTGGGCGACATCGAGTCGATGCCGTTCCTCGAAGCCCTCCGCCAGTTCGCCTCCGAGGAGGAAGACGGCGACGTGCTCTTTACCCACGTCACGCTCGTCCCCTACTCGAAGAACGGCGAGCAGAAGACCAAGCCCACACAGCACTCCGTCAAGGAACTCCGGAGTATCGGTCTCCAGCCCGACATCCTCGTCGGGCGCGCGGACGACAAACTCGAACCGGAGACGAAGACCAAGATTGCGCAGTTCTGTGACGTGCCGGACGCCGCCGTCTTCTCGAACCCCGACGTTCCGGACATCTACCACGTCCCCCTGATGGTCGAAGAAGAAGGGCTCGACGAGTACGTGATGGAACGCCTCGAAATCGACGACGAGGCGCTCCCGAAGGCCGACCGCGACAACCGCTGGCGCGAACTCGTCACGGCCGAGCGCACCGGTTCCGTCGACATCGCGCTCGTCGGCAAGTACGCGCTCGAAGACGCCTACATGTCCATCCACGAGGCGCTCAAGCACGCCGGTATCGAGTGCGGCGTCGACGTGAACATCCTGTGGGTCGACGCCGACGAGATGCACGACAAGCACGAAGAGCGCCTGAAGGGCGCAGACGGCGTCGTCGTTCCCGGCGGATTCGGCTCCCGCGGGACGGACGGCAAAATCGAGGCCATCCGCTACGCCCGTGAGAACGACGTTCCGTTCCTCGGTCTCTGTCTCGGCTTCCAGATGGCCGTCGTCGAGCAAGCGCGCAACGTCCTCGGCTACGAAGACGCGCACTCGACCGAACTCGACGAAGACACGTCGTACCCGGTTATCGACCTGCTCCCCGAGCAGTACGAAGTCGACGAGATGGGCGGCACGATGCGTCTCGGTGCCCACGAGACGGACATCGACCAAGGCACCCTCGCAGAAGTGGTCTACGGCGGCACGTCCTGTACGGAGCGCCACCGCCACCGCTACGAGGTGAACCCCGAACTCATCGACGAACTCGAATCCGAAGACCTGCGGTTCTCCGGCCGCGCAGAGAACCGCATGGAGATTCTGGAACTGGACGACCACCCGTTCTTCTTCGGGACGCAGTTCCACCCCGAATTCCGTTCCCGACCCGACCGCGCGAGCCCGCCGTTCCTCGGCTTCCTCCGTGGCGTCCTCGGCGAACTCGACGCGCGTGAACTCGACAACGAAGAGGTGACAGCATAATGGTAAACGTAGACGAATTCATCGAAGACGCAACAGCATCGATTCGCGACCAAATCGGCGACGAACACGCCATCATCGCCCTCTCGGGCGGTGTGGACTCCTCCGTCGCAGCGACCCTCGCGTACGAGGCCGTCGGCGAGCAGCTCACCCCTGTCTACGTCGACACCGGCCTGATGCGCAAAGGCGAGACCGAACAGATTGCGGACACCTTCTCCTTCATGGAGAGCCTCCGCGTCGTCGACGCCGAAGAGCGGTTCTTCGACGCCCTCGAAGGCGTCGTCGACCCCGAGGAAAAGCGCAAGGTCATCGGCGAGCAGTTCATCCGCGAGTTCGAGCGCGAGGCGAAAGAGACCGACGCGCAGTACCTCGTCCAAGGGACTATCTACCCCGACCGCATCGAGTCCGAAGGCAACATCAAGTCCCACCACAACGTCGGCGGCCTGCCGGACGTCGTCGACTTCGAGGGTATCGTCGAACCCGTCCGTGACCTCTACAAGGACGAAGTTCGCGAAGTCGCTCGCGCCCTCGGTCTCGAATCCATCATCGCAGAGCGTATGCCCTTCCCGGGCCCGGGCCTCGCGGTCCGCGTCCTCGGCGAAGTGACGCCCGAAAAGGTCGACGTCGCCCGCGACGCGTGTCACATCGTCGAAGACGAGACGGAAAAGCACGACCCGTGGCAGGCGTTCGCCGCCGTCATCGGCAAGGGGACCGGTGTCAAGGGTGACAACCGCGTCCACGGCTGGATTGTCTCGGTTCGCTCCGTGGAGTCGCGCGACGGCATGACCGCCCGCGCACAGGAACTCCCGTGGGACACCCTCCAGCGCATCCAATCGCGTATCACCGGCACGAACGAAAACGTCGCCCGCGTCGTCTACGACGTGACCCACAAACCACCCGCGACCATCGAATACGAATGACGACTGCACTCGTCGCCGGAACCGACCCGGAAGGGCTCGGCGAAGCGCTCGAATCGGAAGGCGCAACCATCGTCCGTATCACCGGCATTGCCTCGGCAGAATCGCTCGGCGAGGCCGGTATCGAGGAGGCTGACCTCCTCGTCCTCACCGACATGGACGACGCGACGGCCATCTCGGTGGCCAAGGAACTGAACCCCGACGTTCGCGTCGTGACCTACTCGCGAGACTCGCTCCCCGAGTTCGCGAAGGGACAGGCCGACCTCGCGGTCGACCCCGACCTCCTCGCGGCCGACGTGGTCGCCGAAGAACTGCTCTGAACGCTGCCCGTCGGTCACGCTGACCGAGCTTTGCGGTTCGTATTTTTCGCTACGTACCGACGCACGGCTACTCAGTGAGTCGCGACGCGCGTGTCTCGTGTCGCGTTCGGTGGCGCACCAGTGTCGCGTTCGGGTGGCGCGTCAGCATTGCATCCGGGTGATCCACCCGACCAGAACACAGTCGGCGAAATCGACAGCCGTCGTCGCCTGTTTTTCAGCCAAACTCGGCGAAAACCGGGCCCAACCGTCCGTAATTTTCGTCGAACGACCGCAACCCGGTACAGCGATTTCCACCCTTCAATACCGACCGGGCCACAGCCGAGGATGCGGAATCGCGCCGGACGCCGCCTGCACCTCGCCCGGTCTGTAGGCACGGCGCGTGAAGAGATTCGGCCAGCGTGTGGCCGCTTCATGAGCACTTCGGTCACCTGCCCGGGTGACCTTCACAGTACAGTTCGACAGACACACCGATAGCACACATGACACGATGACACTCAACCGACGAACATTCGTCACGAGCGCCGTTGGAATCGCCGCTGCAAGTACCGCCGGTCTCGCCGGCTGCATGGGTACCGCGTCCGCGACGACCGGAACGCTCTCGACGCGCGTGAGCGACAACCCCGGCGACATCTCGGACTTCGAATCCTGCTTCGTCACCATCTCGACGATTCGCGTACAGCCGACAGATGGCGACGAGAAGTCCATGGACGCGGGCGATACCGAAGTCGACTTAGTCGAACTACAGGGCGATGCCTCCGCGCTCGTCGACGACTTCGAAGTCGAGACGGGGACCTACGAGTATCTTCAGGTCGACGTCGGCGAAACCGACGCCACCCTCACCGATGGCTCCGAGGCGACTGTCGAAGTCCCCGGCTCCGCCCCGCTGAAATTCGACACGTCGTTCGAGATACGCGCCGACCAGACGACGACCTTCACGGCGGATTTCACGCCTGTGAAAGCCGGGAACTCCGGAAAATACGTCCTTCAGCCCGTCGCTGACGAGGTGACGGTCGTCTACGAGTCCGACGAGACGACCACGGCCACGAACACGACGACGAGCGAATAGACTTCATCTCACTCTCGCTCGTCAACACCGACCCACTCTCTCACGACTCTCTCACAGGTCTCCGATGACGTGGTCTCCCTTCGGCCCTCCTCTTAGTACCCGCCTAGTTCCCGTCTGTTCCCCGTCTATCGAACTCCCTAATCGACAGACAGCGTCGGGTAATGGCGGCCCGCGTTGCCATGGTCGCAACTCCCTTTATCAGTGGACCCTGACAGACGGGTACATGGCACGGGTCTCGGTCGGTGCACGAATCCACTTCGGCTTCCTCAACTTGAGCCTCGCGCGCGACCGCCTCTACGGCGGGTTGGGCGTGGCACTCGACGAGCCACGGGTAGTCGTCTCCGCCGAACCCGCCGCAGAAGTCCGGTGTCGCCACCCCGTCGCAACCGAATACGTCCAGCGGGCCGCAGACCTCCTCGACATCGGCGGCGTCGACGTGGTAATCGAGCGGTCGCTTCCCCGACACACAGGTCTCGGAAGCGGGACGCAACTCGCGCTCGCAGTCCTCCGGGCGGTCGCCGAGGCGACGAACACTGACGCCGACGTTCGGAAGCTCGCACCCGAGATGGGGCGCGGCGGGCGCTCCGGTGTCGGCGTGGCGACGTTCGAAGCGGGCGGTGCCGTCATCGACGCGGGCCACCCGACAGCGCGCTTTACTACCGACAGACCCGACGACGGCGAGTGGACCGTCCCGCCGGTGGTCGCCCGGCACTCGGTTCCTGACGACTGGCGCTTCCTGCTGGTCACGCCGGACGTCGACCCCGGAAGAAACGGCGCGGCGGAGGAGGCGAGCATGCGCACGGTCGTCGAGCGCGCCGACCCGACGACGAGCGACCGAATCGCCGGTATCGTCACCAGACGGCTTCTTCCTGCGCTCGCAGAGGGGTCGGCAGAACGCTTCGGCGACGCGGTCGAGTCGCTCGGCCGACTCAACGGTACGTGGTACGCCGACGAACAGGGTGGCGTCTACCGGCCGCCGGTCGGCGCTATCGTCTCCTCGCTCGACGAGTCGCCGGCGGTGTTCGGTGCCGGACAGTCCTCGTGGGGACCGTCGGTGTACGGCGTGACCGACGCCGAGCACGCCGACGAGGCGGTGGCGGCAGGACGGGCCGCGCTCGACGACGCCGGCGTCGCGGGAAGCGTCTCGCTCTGCCGTGGCCGGAACCGCGGCGCGCGAGTCGAGTGAGGGGGCGACACTGCGCTCGAAGGCGGCGTCGACCGCCCCGAAACGACTAACCGACCTGACCGAGTCGGTGGCGACATGGAGTACATCCCCTTCGGGGTCCCCCGACTCGACGGCATCATCGGCGGGGGCGCACCGCCGGGAAACGTCGTCCTCCTCGCGGGTGAGTCCGGTGCCGGCGCACGTGAGTTCCTCTACACGAGCGTCACGATGAACGGTCTCGCACACGCCGACGAAGAGCTATTCGACCTTCACTACGGCACCCTCGACGAGTCGGCCAGCCCGCCGCCGGAGATTCACTACGTCTCGTTCACTTCCGGTGGGTCGTATCTCCACCGCGAGATGGGGTATACGATGGACGACGAAATCGTCGACGCCGCCACCGAACACATCGAGTTCCACGACCTCTCGTCTGAGTACTTCCAACTCAGCGCGATTCCCCGCGAGTGGTACCTCGGGCAGACGACGACGCTCGACGACCTCGGAAGCCGTCACAACCGCGAATCCGTGTTGAACGCGCTCGGAACGACACTGAGCGAACACGCACCCGGGAACCTCGTCGTCATCGACTCCGTAACCGACCTTCTCGCTGGTATCTCCGACGAGATGACGTGGTCCGACATCGCGATGGTGATGAAGGGTCTCGCGACGGCCTCCCACCGGTGGGGTGGCCTCATTCTCGTTCTCGTGAGCACCGAGGCGCTGACAGACACACAACTCGGCCTCCTCAAGGGCGCGGCCGACGGGACGCTCCAGTTCTCGTGGGAGTCCGGGGGGTCGAAACGAGCGCGGACGATGGTCGTCCAGGAGTTCAGAGGCGTCCTCTCGCAGCTCGAAAGCGAGAACATCGTCCAGTTCGAGACCGAGATAAACGAAAGCGGGCTCGACGTGAGCGACGTCAGAAAGATTCGCTGAGAGACCGGCGATTTCGGCTCGAAACACTGTCGTGTCATCCAATTCTCACGCAACGTAGCGCGGAGCCAGTTCTTAAGGTGGAGCAGCCGAATTGCTACCAGCATGGCAGGGGACGACGGAGGTTCGCTCCCGGAAGACCTCCGCGACTGGGTCGACGAACGCGCCGAAGCAGAGGGCGTCGACCGGTCGACGATACTCACACGGGCACTCAGCGTCTACCGACTTGCTGTCACCGACTCGGGCGAGTCCGTCGACGCCTTGGAGTCACTTCCAGAGCGACTCGACGACCTCGAAGGGCAACTCGATAGTCTCGGAGACGACGTCGATACCCTCGAAGACGACGTTGGGGGCCTCGAAGACGACGTCGACGAGAAGATAGACGACGTGCGGATGCGCGTCGTGCAGGTCAAACGCGAGACCGACGGGAAAGCGCCGAGAGACCACGACCACCCCGACCTTCAGGTCGGTATCGACCGCGCCACCGCAGGTGTCGAGGCCGTTCGCGACCGTCTCGACGAACTGGACGACCGCGTCGACACCGGCTTCGACAACTTCGAAGACGTGCTCTCGTATCTCGACGAGACGACCGCCGACCTCGATGGAAAGCTTCGGTCGGTCGTCCAGGCGCTGTTGAACGTTCGCGCCCGAACTTCGGACATCCAGGCTGCGGAACTCGAACGAAAGGCACTCGCCGACTTGCTCCGCGTCGCCAACGACGCGAACGAGCGCAAAGCGAAGTGCGAGGCGTGTCGCGAGACGGTCCATCTGGACTTACTCACCGAGCCGCGGTGCCCCGCGTGTCAATCCCCGTTCCAGGAATTATCGGCATCGCGTGGCTTCTTCGGGTCTGCAACGCTCCACACCGGAACCCCGCCCGAACTCGAAGCGGCGGAGACCGACGGCGAGGAGACGACAGGCGGCGTGGAGGATATCCTCGACGAAGCGACTGAGACAGACGCAGATGTCGAGCAACCGGGCCCCGTAGAGGACACAGGCAACACCGAGGTAACCGCCAGCGGCGAACACAGCGATGACTGATTCCGACGACGCCCACGAGTCCAGTGACGACGGGGGCGATACGACCGAGACGGTAGACGACTTCCTCGGAGGCGACGCCCGACAGGGACACGACGCCGACCACGAAACCGCCTCCGAAGACGGCGCAGACGTCGTTTCCGACGGCGACAGTGACCGCTCTGAGCCGCTTTCGGATATCGCGAGTCGAGTCGCCGAACGCCGCGCCCAAGCGAGCGTCAGAGACGACAGCGAAGACGAGTTGTTCGAATCCATGAGCGTCGGCGACCTCGACGACGAGGACGTGTGGACCTCGTTGGTCGATGGCGACGACGACGAGGAGGTCGCTGTCGGTGTCGGCGTCGGTGCCTCCGCAGAACCGGTCGACGACCACGGCGACGTGTCCGACCCCGAGCACGTCATCCCGAAAAACGAGTTCTGCCAGCGCTGTGAGTACTTCTCCGACCCGCCGGAACTCGCGTGTACCCACGAAGGGACGACAATCGTCGAGATGCCCGACAGCGACCACTTCTGCGTGCGAAACTGTCCGATGGTCGACGACGAGTGAGACGGCGCGCGTCGACTACGGAAGTGACAGATTCTTAGTGTCGCAACCGGCTAGTTTTGGTATGCAGTTTTGCGACGAGTGCGGTTCGATGATGGTCTCACAGGACGGCACGATGGCGTGTACGAACGACGAGTGCGAGGGGACCGCCGACCGGGACGAGGACCTCGCAGAACAGTTCGTCTCGACCGAGGTGCAGTCCGGCGACGAACTCATCGAGACCGAAGAGGGCGCGGACTTCGAGGGCAAACCCACTGCGAAGGACGTCGTCTGCGACGAGTGTGGCCACACCGAAGCGTGGTACACCATCAAGCAGACGGCGTCCGCGGACGAACCGCCGACGCGGTTTTTCAAGTGCCAAGAATGCGGATACAGATGGCGGGAGTACAACTGACGCGAGTACGCGCCCCCGACGTTTCGACGTGAGCAAATGAGACGAGCCTCGTCAGGAGCAACCTAGCCCGAGCTATTATTGTCGTTGCGCTGTCCGTATAGACTAGTGCAAACAGTTCCAGCCACGAGTCGTTCGAGAGCGTCCCATGTCGGGTGTGATGAACATCCCCGGCATGGGCGTCCCTGAGCAGGGAACGCGGTCGAAGCTGGCTGGACGCCGCATGTAAAAAGCTTCCCAAACTCCGGGTCGTATTCGCGCTTTTCTGGCTCTCTACCCGGTATCCTCTCGTTTGGGTATACCTCCCCGTCGCGTATTCGACCGCAGAGTGGCTGGTGCCCCTGCTGGTGCCCGCATTCGGCTGGGTTGGCGGCGTCCTCACGAAGGCACTCGAAATCGCAATCGCCACGATACTCGTCGAGGTGGTGTGGCACCGACGGCGAGAAGAGACGTGAGCAGCGTAGCGACCCCATCTTATGCCATCGTACCATTCCCTGTGTTCGAGAGTCATCGCGCACGCCACGTTGCTGCGTAACTTAGTTCACCAAGAGAGCAACTGCACTCTCACCCTGGGCATCCATGACACCACCACCTGACCCCCCTAAACCGGACCTTGAGGTTCGGTGGATAGACGAAACGGACTCACTGACAGAGGCACTGGTCACTGTGGCGACCGAACTCGGCGTCGACCCGACGCAAGAATCCACGCGCCTGCAAGACGTACTGGACGTGGACTCACTGCACGCACTCGTCGGTGACACCAGAGCGACGACAGTCAAGATTTCGTTCGACATCTGGGGGATTCAGTTCACCGTCACGCCTCTCACCGTCGCTGCGACGAGTGACACCTAATCGGGGCCATCTGCTACCCCGTTTGCAGGTCGTCTGCCGAGAGCGCGCCAACCACATCGCGGTCGAATTCGTCCGCGTCGGCAGAGACGACACCACCACGGCGTTTTTGTCAGCAGGAGACGATATTTGGCGTATGTCCCTCCAGCACCGACTTCGGGAGTGGTTCCGTCCGTGGTACGCGCTCGTCTTCGCGGTCTTCGTGGCCGGGACCGCATGGTCCCTCCGCGGGCAGCCACTCGGACTGTCGTCGATTCTCATCGCCGTCACGGGCGGGTTGCTCGGCGCTGTCGTCTTCCAGTTCACCGTCGGTAGCGTGTGGGCGTACATCGTCGAGTACGCTAACGCGGGGGGAAGGTGGACCGACGGGCCGTTTCTCGCCCCGTTCACAATCGGCATCGCGACTGGTGCCGTGACGTACGTCTACGACGCGTCGGTCGGCGCAGCAGCGTGGGCAGCGTTCTGGTCGTTTGCCGTCTCGGCCGCCGCACTCGCGGTTATCGCGCAGTTCTACGCTGGGTATCGTGAGTCGTCAGCCTGACCCATTTCAAGCGGTCGCCGAACCGGTTCTCACGACTCGTCCGGCCGAAGCGCCGGGACGAGGAAGTCGGCGACTGCCTCTGCGACTTTCTCCGTCTGTCCGACGAAGAAGTGGTCGGCGGCGAGTTCGACGACCGATTGGTGATACTCGCGTGCGCAGTCCACGATGGGCGTCGCGTCCACGATAGTGTCTCGCGTGCCGTAGATGATTTGCACCGGGACGTGAATCTGGTCGAACACCGCGACCACGTCGAGGTCGGATTCGAGACGTGGCGCGGGGGCCAGTGCCGAGACGGCGTCTACGTCCGCACCCTCGGCGGTCGAAAGAAGCGCCATCGCCCCGCCGAAGCTGAATCCGAAGAGCCCGACGCGGTCGTAGCGCTCGCGTGCCCACTCGACGGCGTGGCGAGTGTCGGCTTGTTCCCCGTATCCGTGGTCCCACTCGCCGTAATCGAACCGCAGGCAGTCGATGCCGTGCTCGGAGAGCGCGTCGCTGACGGCCGTGAGACGTGCGTCGCTTCGGTTGCCACTGTGTTGCGGATGCGGGGGGCACGCGACGGCGATTGCGTCTGCCGCGGTGTCGCCCGCGCGGTCGAGTGTCGCCCGAACGTCTCTGCCGCCGGGGACGAGGAGTGGGTCGCTCATGAGGACATCTTGCTCTGGTGAGGTTTTAAGCCGAGCGTCACTAAGATAGTGGGTATGGGAATCCTCTCTCGCACGTCGTACGTCATTCGGTCGAAGATAAACGCCCTCCTCAACCGTGCGGAGGACCCGACCGAGACGCTCGACTACTCGTACGAGAAGATGCGTGACGAACTCCAGCAGGTCAAACAGGGTATCGCCGACCTGACGACGCAGAAAAAACGGCTGGAGATTCAGAAGCGCCGCCTCGAAGAGAACGTCGAAAAGCACAACGAGCAGGCCCGCGAGGCCGTCCAACAGGACCGCGAAGACCTGGCGCGGAAGGCCCTCGAAAAGAAGCAGGCCAAGATGAACCAAATCGAGGAACTCGACGCGCAGATTGCGGGCCTGCAGGACACACAGGACAACCTCGTCGAGAAGAAAAACGACCTGCAGAACCGCATCGAAGAGTTCCGCACGAAGAAGGAGACGATGAAGGCCCGCTACGAGGCCGCCGAAGCGTCGAGTCGCGTCTCCGAGGCCATGTCCGGCGTCGGCGACGAGATGGCCGACGTGGGTCGCGCGCTCGAACGCGCCGAAGAGCAGACCGACGAGATGGAAGCGCGGTCGGCCGCGATGGACGAACTCATGGATTCGGGCGCGTTCGAAGACCAGCTTTCGGACAAAGATGCCATCGAGCGCGAACTCGAAGCGGGTCGGTCGAACGCGGAAGTCGACACCGAATTAGAGACGCTGAAAGCCGAGATGGGCAAGTCGTCCGCTCCGGCAGAGGAGTCCGAGGCGGACGCCGACGTCGACCTCGACGAGAGCGTCGCAAACGAGGAAGTCGAAGCCGAACTGGAGGAACTCAAGAACGACGACGATTCGTCGTAACTCGACTGGCCGCACACGCTGAGAGAGCCGTTTTTCCGACCGACCGCCACTATTCCTTTCTGCCTGCCCGGAGACCGTAGCGTATGTCGAACAGCGACGGGTCGTCGTCCGGCGAGCCGGGCGACAAAATGCGTGAACGCGGCACGACGAGTCGGGCGAAACTCGGCGTCTACCTTCGGACCGACCGCCGAGTCGTCGCCGCGACTCCGCTCGTCGTCATCTTCGTCGCTATCGTCGCTATCGGCGTTCTTGCCCCGACGCCACTTCGAGACGCCGTCGCCTCCTCGGACCCAGTCGAGACGCTCGCACAGGGGCTTTTGACCGCTATCGTCACGGGCGTCACGCTGGTCGTCAGCATCAACCAACTCGTGTTGTCGCGCGAACTCGGCCCGCTCGGCGACCAGCGCGAGCGGATGGAAGGGTCGATGCGGTTCCGTGACGACGTCGCTGACCTTCTCGACGTCCCTGTCTCCCCGCCCGAACCCTCGGCGTTCATGCGGGCGTTAGCCGAGAGTATCGCGGCGCGAGCGCGAGCAGTCGACGAAACGGTCTCACCTGACGGCGACGGAGACGCCGACACCGATAGACAGCCCTCGACAGACGACGTGAGCGCACGCGTCCACGAGTTCGCGACAGAAGTGGCGGAGAACGCCGACGACGTTGCTGCCCGACTCGACGGCAAGCAGTTCGGGACGTTCGAGGTGTTGTCGGCGGCGCTGGACCTCAACTACTCGTGGAAAGTTTACCAGGCGACGCGGCTGCGACGAGCCTCTGAGGACCTCTCGTCGGAGACGGAGGCGGCGCTTGACGACCTCGAAGACGCACTCGAACTGTTCGGACCGGCACGCGAACACGTCAAGACGCTCTACTTCCGGTGGGAACTCGTCGACCTCTCGCGGGCGATGTTCTACGCGGCGGTGCCCGCGCTCGTGGCGAGTATCGCAGCGATATTGTTTCTCGACAATCCCGGCAGCGTCGCGGGTGCGACGTTCGGCATCTCGAACCTGCTTCTCGTGGTCGCGTTCGTCACCGCCGTCTCGTTGTCGCCGTTTACCGTCCTCGCGGCGTACGTGCTCCGTATCGCCACGGTCGCCAAGCGAACCCTCTCTATCGGCCCGTTCGTGTTGCGGTCGGAGACGCGAGACGAAAACCTCGACTGGGAATCCTGACGCCGGTTACAGGAGTTGTGCGCCGGTTCCAGAGCGGTCGAGCGAGTCGAGGTCGATTGCACCGTGCGGCATCGGCACGCCCTCGTAGGGGTCGTCGGCGAGAAGGAGCGACCCGTCGAGGTCGGCGTAGTCGAGAAGCGGCGCGAGGTGACAGCCAGCGGCGATAGCGGCGTTCGTCTCAATCATGCATCCGAGCATGACTTCGAGACCGTGAGCGCGCGCGGTGTGAATCATGCGCTTCGCCTCGGTGAGACCGCCGCACTTCATCAGTTTCAGGTTCGCGATGTCGACGCAGTCGGCAATCTTCGGGATGTCGTCGACGGTGACGCAGGACTCGTCGGCGGCGATGGGGAGTGCGGCGTTCTCGTAGACGAACTTCAGGCCCTCGTGGTCCTCTGCCGGGACCGGTTGCTCGATAAACTCGACGCCGTAGTCGGCGAGGAACTCGGACATCTCGACCGCTTCGCGGGGCGTCCACGCCTCGTTGGCATCGACTCGGATGGTCACGCCGGGTGCCTCGTCACGGACGGCTTCGACGATGGCTTTGTCGCGGTCGGTGCCGAGTTTGACTTTGAGGACGTCGTACCCAGACTCGTAGGCGTCTGTCGTCTTCTCGCGCATCGTCTGGAGGTCGTCGAGACCGATGGTGAACGACGACGACGGCGTGCGGTCGGGGTCGAGACCCCACATCCGGTACAGTGGGATACCGAGGCGCTTGGCCGCGAGGTCGTGCAGCGCGATGCTGACGGCGGTTCGCGCCGCGGGGTTGTGGCGGACCGTCTCTTTCATCCGGCGTTCGATGCGGTCGATAGCGTGGGGGTCGCCGACCTCTTCGACGACCGCGAGGAGGTCCGGAAGCACCGCTTCGACGGTGTCTGCGGTCTCGCCGTAGTGAGACGACGGGGCGGCCGCGCCGACGCCCGTCATGCCGCCTTCGTCCTCGATTCTGACGACGACGTTCTCGGCTTCGGTCTGAGTCCCGCGGGAGATGCCGAACGGGTCGGCGAGCGACATCGAGATTCGCTCGAACTCGGTCGAGAGCATTCAGAACACCTCGTCGATAAACGCCCCCGTGTCGAACCGAACCGGGTCGACGGCGGGCGCGCCGAGTTCGTCTGCGAACGCTTCGACTGCGGCAGCGGCCTCGTCGTCGTCGTCGATTTTCGAGGTGTTGAGCGCGCCACCGACGACGTCGGTCTCGTGGACCGGGGCTGCGAGGTTCTCGTAGAGCGAGACGTACTCCGAGAGTTCGGGGAGCGCGAAGTCCTCGTAGCCGTGAATCGCGTCACGGGAGGACTCGTGACAGAGAATCAGTTTGTCGGCCATCGCGCCGTGGAGAATACCGCAGGTGACCGCGGAGTACGCGGGGTGTGTGATGCTGCCCTGTCCCTCGACGAAGAGCACGTCGTACTCGTCGCCCTTTTCGAGAATCATCTCCTCGACCGACCCGGCGGTGAAGTCGCTGACGACGCGGTCGACCGGGTTGCCCCAGCCAGCAATCATGATGCCGGTCTGGCCGGTCGGGATGAACCCCGCGTCGATACCCCGCTCGCGGGCGGCCTCGACGAGTTCGAGCGTCGCGGTCATCTTGCCGACCGAGCAGTCGGTGCCGACGGTGAGGACGACTTCGGCGTCGACGTCGGCAGCGGTGCCCTGTGCGACCCCGATGTCGTCGTGGGGCTTGCGCACGTCGTTGATGTCACAGCCGTACTCGTCAGCGAGGGCGGCGAACTCCTCGTCGTCGTTGAGGAAGTAGTGGAGTCCCGCGATGATGTCACAGCCGTGTTCGAGTGCGGTGCGAACGTCGTCGCGCCACGTCTCGTCGAAGCCGCCGCCGATGGGGGCGATGCCGACGAGGAGCGCGTCTGCGTCGGGCGCGTCGGCCATCGAGGAGACGATGGGTACGTCGGGGAGGTCGCGGCGGTGGTCGCTCGCGGACGTCCCGGGGTTGTCGCGGTCGAGGACGGCGACCACGTCGTAATCGGCGTACTTCAGCACGCCGGTGGCTGTCTTCGCGCGGTCCGGGAACTTCTCGTGTGCGAGGACGACGACTCGCTGTGGGTCGCTCATACTGAATGCCACGGCGTGGCAACCTAAAAGGACGACCACTTCGGAAAGAATGGAGAGCGGGTCGGGGGGTTCGAGCCGAACTCAGAGGCGATACAGTCGCGTCATCCAGAACTCTCGTGAGGCCGTTCGAAGCGCCGCTTCGGGGTCGCCCGTGGCGTCGACTGTGGCCGTCTGCGACGCTCGCTCGCGGAACTCGCCGAGGACTGCCCGCTCACCGAGGACGACGAGGTCGCTCGCACCTTCGGCGTCGCCCGCGACGTACTCGTCCAGCGTCTCGTGGCACTCGTCGAGGTGGTCGTCGATTTGTCCCTCGCGGATGCGCTCGAAGCGCGACTGCGAGAACCCGCCCTTCGAGTGGGCGGATTTCACGTCGCTTTCGAATCCTGTCTCGTAGACCAGCTCGCCGTCGTCGTAGCGGCCGAGAGCGAAGAGGTCTGCCCGGACGAGCGCGACCACAGTCTCGGCGGTCGGCGCGAACCACGTTTCGTCGAGCGAGAAGCTTTCGCCCCAGTCGTCGAAGGCGTCGGGGAGACGCGGCGGGGAGAGCGCGACGCTCACGAGACCGGCATCGTCGGTGAGCGCGAGACACGGTGCGGCCCGGCGGACGAGCGGGGCGCGCTCGTCGAAGGCGTCTTCGACCGCGGCTGGGAGCGACCGGTCGTCGGGAACGACGGCCGTGAGTGCGCCTTCTGCCCCGGTCGAAACAGAGTCCAGTCGGTGGAGAATCTCGTGGAGGCGGTCCCCGCGGAGGTCTTCCGTGCCGCGGTAGTCGAGGGCGTCGTCGTCGCCGGAGAGGCGCTCGACGCGGTCTTCTAACTCTTCGATGCGGTCTTCGAGTCGGTTGACCTCGGCTTCGGCCTCTTGTCTCGCCCGGACTGCTTCTTTTCGGCGGTCTGACTCACCGGAGAGCCGACCCTCCAGCGCGTCACGCTCGTCTTCTAACTCGGCGATTCGCGCTTTGAGTTCGGCTCGCCCCAACAACTCGTCCAGCATACGCGGAAGCGTGCGGGCCGACCACTTGAGGTTTCGGTCGTCCGGCGAAAATCGTGGGGTGTGGTATCAGGCAGAGAGGTCCTGGCGTGTCGAGACCGAGTTGATGTCGTAGCCCGCGTAGCGAAGGAGTTCTTCCGCCCGGTTCGCGTCGGCGAGGAGAACCGGCCTGTCGTCCGGGAGTGCCGCCGAATCGACGGTCTGACGTGGGAGGGCGAGTGTCCCCGCGGGAACACCGTCGTCGGCCACGACGGGGAAGTGTGTACTGTCGAGCTTCATCACGAGCGGATGGTCGATTCGCTCGACCCCGCGACCCGTGGTGTAGACGTGCTCGTTCAGTCGCTCGTGGTCTGTCCGCTGTATCGCAGCCTCAGCTCCGTCGTACGGCTCGACGTACAGTCGGCCGAGGTAGTATCCGCTGGAGAATCGTTCGAACATCTGTGCAAGTGAATCTCAACCACGGTGGTAGATAAGCCTTGTCGATACTTTTTATATCGAAGCGCAAACTCAGCGATTCCAACTGCGTTTCGTCGGGCGGCAAACGGCCGTGTCAAAAGAGGGTCGGAGACTTACGAATCGCCGCGAGTCGCCGCCGTCATCGACCAGACGGCGACGAGGCCGAGCAGGAGCGCGGGTAGCATCGGCAGCGCCAGCATGGCGGCGATGTACGGGAGGCCTGCCATCGCCGGAAGCGACGGGACGAGGTACACTGCACCCGGAATCACGAGGAAACAGAGGCCGACGACGCCGACGAGAATCCATCCACGGCGTCCGAAGCCCTCCGGCTCAGGTTCGTTGGCTCCGACAGTGATGTCGCGGTCGGAGCCCCCGGTTCCGGCGGTATCGCCGGTGTCGGACTCACCCGGTCGGTGGACGTAGGTATCGTCCCGAGTCGTGGTGTCAGAGCTCACTATCTGGGATAACGACCACCTTACCAAAGCCCTGTCGCTCTTCGAGGAGTTCGTGCGCACGTTCGATTTCGCTCATCGGCAGCGTCTCTCTGATGCGCGGTTCGAAGGTGCCGTCCCAGACGAGGTCGAGGGCTTCGTCGGCCTCTCCGGGCGTCGCCATCGTCGAGCCGATGACCGACAGTTGGTTCCAGAAGATGTAGTTGAGACCCGCACCCGGGTCGGGGCCGGTGGTCGCGCCGCAGGTGACGACCCGTCCGCCCTTGGTGAGGCTCTTGAGCGACTGCTTGTACGTCTCTTCGCCGATGTGGTCGACGACCATGTCCACGCCGCGGCCGTCGGTCATCTCGTAGATTTTCCGCGAGAAGTCTTCGTCTTCGTAGTTGATGACGTGGTCTGCGCCGCAGTCGCGGGCGTACTCCAGTTTCTCTTCGGTCGAGGCCGTCGCGTACACCTCGGCACCCGCGTAGTCGGCGATTTGGACAGCCGCGTGGCCGACACCGCCGGACGCACCGAGGACGAGCACGCTCTCACCGGGGCGGAGTTCGCCGCGGTGGATGAGCATCCGCCACGCCGTCTGGAAGACGAGCGACGCCGACCCCGCGACTTCCCACGGAACATCCTCGGGGACGGGAACGAGGTTCTCCTCGGGGACTGCTGCGTACTCCGCGTGGACGCCGCGCATGTGCTCGCCGATGAGCCGATAGTCGGGTGCGAGCGTCGGGTCGCCCTTCCGGGAGAATTCGTCGCCGCCGTCTGAAACACCCGCGAGGAGTGCGACGTGGTCGCCTTCTTCGAATCGCGTCACGCGCTCGCCAACCTCGGTCACGACACCGGCCATGTCGCTGCCGGGGATGTGCGGCATCTCCAGTTCGACGCCCGGGAGACCGCGTCGCGTCCAGACGTCCAGATGGTTGAGTGACGCTGCTTTCACGTCGACGAGGACTTCTTCGGGACCGGCTTCTGGGTCGGGGAAGTCGCCGTATTCGAGGACGTCTCGGTCGCCGTGTTCGCTAAATTGGACCGCTTTCATCTCGGTCCGACCGACGAAGGGAAGAAATAAAAGTCTAAGTTCACGCCGATTGTCTTTCTTCTTGTTCGACAATCGTCGTTCTCTAGTGTTCCTCCAATTATACTCTCCGTTCGACGACTCGCCCCCAATATTTCGCTATGTGACATCCTCGCCCGCCCTAAAGGGCGGGGCTTCCTACAAGGGAAGCCTCGTCGTCGGAGGTTTCAGAACTGAAGTCTCCGAGCGTCGTCTGTCGGGATTGCCGACTCTGCTCGCAGTGTCCTGTGGTGCTGTCACAAGCACTCCCATCCTGTGGCGAGTCATCGGTGTACGGTTTCAACGCGCACCTCTCTCCCCACGGGTTGACGCGACGTGCGATGTTCACACTCGCGTTAATGTCTGCTTGGTACTCCGTCACCCAACACTCGTCGTTCGTACAGCGGAACATGGCTTGAGAACTACGAGAACCGATGTGTCCACACTCATGGCACGTCTGACTCGTGTACGCAGGATTCACGAATCGGACACAGATGCCCGCGTCACGGGCCTTGTCCTCGATTCGACCAGTGAGTCGTGCGAACGCCCAGTTGTGGAGACGGCGGTTCATCCACTTGCCGTAGTCCAGATGTTCACGGATGTACGACAGGTCTTCGAGAACGATAACGGGGTTCTCGAACTGTTGAGCGTACTCGACAGCTTCACGAGACGCCTTCTCGACAATATCCGTGAGGGCGTTTTGGTAGTGGTCGAATCGTTCTTGAATACGCCACTCGGCGTCTCGCTCTTGGAGACGACGGAGCGTCGTGAACATCTCCTTGCGGAGGTGTCGGGCACGACTGCCGTCATAGATGTACGGTTGGGTTGGAGTACCGTCCCGAAGGGCACAGCCCGTCAGGAGTTTGGATTCGCCAATATCGAAGCCGATGTACATCGGCTCGTCCGGTTCAGTTGGCTCCGCGACCTCGTACTCGACAGTGACGTGAAGCACCCAGTTGGTGCGGTGTTCTTGGAGTCGAAACTCGCCGACTGTCACGTCGCCGTCGAGGAGGTCGCCCCACAACTCTCGCTGTGCGGGATTGATACGGAGCGGAATCCAGAAGGCGTTGCCACGTCCTGCCTGTGGGACGCGCCAGCAGAACTCGTGTCGTCGCTCGTCGGAATGGTCGAGACGCCAGCCACGGTTCGTGAACCGAACGGGATGGTCGTCTTTCAACTCCGAAGCGTTGTACGTGTCCCGCAGTTTCGGGACATAGTTCTTGAGAGCATCTTTCGCGTAGGACGTGAGCGTGTACGGCGTCACAACATCATTGACCGCTGTCTGTGTCGTCGCACCACTCTCGAACGATTCGGAAAGGGCGCGACGGTAGGTAGCCACAGTTCGTTGAAGCCGACGCTCTTTGTGCGCCGTTGGGGGCGCGAGCGTGGCCTGCAACGTCTTGGTGGCAGTAGCGGTCACAGTAGAACACTCGAAATCATGAAAGTTAAAACTAACGAATCACTAAGTTGTAGCATAGATGCCGAACCTGAACATCGAAGTGAGCGACGAAGAATACGAGAAACTGAGCGAAGTAAAGGAAGCACACGGCCTGACATGGCGAGGACTCGTCATTCAGGGTGCGAAAGCACTAGACACCGAAGGGCCACTGTAGGTCAAGGGGTACTGTGTACGAACGCGATTCCTCCCCGTCCTAAACGACGGGGTTTCCTCGCTACCGCAAGATGACGGGACACCCCAACGGAAACTCGCTTTCTCAGTTGCTCGTGCGCCGTGAGACGTTCATCAGAGCGCTCGCGGCCCAGCCTCGTGACAAACGCACCCTGGCTGCCGACCTCGACACCTCTCGGTCGACGGTCGACCGCGTCGTCCGCGAATGCGTAAACGCGGGTATCGTCGAGCAGGACGGTGGTATCTACGAACTGACCCTCACGGGACAGTGTGCGCTGGCGGTGTTCGACCGGTTCGAACGAGCCACTCGGGGCGTCGAGGACGCACACGACCTGCTCGCGATGCTCCCGGCCGACGCACCCCTCGACCCGGTGTTTCTGAGCGGTGCGGACGTGTACACCTCGACCCCCGAACTGCCGGACAGCGTCCTGCAGCGACTCTTCGAGAGCATCGAGAACGCCGGCCATCTCTGTGGTGTCGCTCCGGTCGCGCTCGCCGGGCAACTCCGCCCGTACTACGAGGCAGCGACCGCCGGGGGAACCACGGTCGAGATGGTAATCGACACCGAACTGTTCGACCGACTGCTCGCGACACCGGACTCGCGAGCGGTCATCGCCGAGCAACTGGAAAACGACGCGGTGGACATCTATCGGACACCCGTTCCGTTTGGATTCGGACTCTGGGTGACAGAACGCGATGCAGGTATCGTCGTCTACACCGACACGGGTGTCGGCGGTATCGCTCGCAACGACCACGACGGAGCGCTCGCGTGGGCGACAGACCTCTTCGAGTCGCTCCGTGCGGACGCGACCGAGGTGACGCTCTCGTCGCTCGGGGAACTCACGCCCGACGACGCAGAGTGACCGACGAGTCGCAGGCGAGTACATGTCGGAGACGAGTGGACGTTGGCTCTTTTACACACGCAAGCGAAGGTCAGCATCGTGAGCGACCACCACCACAGCGACGAACACAGCCATGACCACCACGGTCACAGCGACGGCAACCACCACGGCGACGGCGACTACCACGACCACAGCGACGGCCACAATCACGACGACCACCACGACCATAGCAACAGCCACCACCACGACCATCACCACCACGACATCGAAGAACTCGCAGTCGCCGTTCTCACCATCTCCTCGACGCGAACCGTCGACGAGGACCCGGCGGGCGACGCCATCGAGTCGGCGCTTCACGACGCCGGCCACACTATCGCTGTTCGGCGCGTCGTCGACGACGACTACGACGAGATTCAGGGCGTCGTCGCTCGGATGGCCGACCGCGGCGACGTGGACGTGACCATCACAACTGGCGGGACGGGCGTCACACCCGACGACGAGACGGTCGAAGCCGTCCAGCAACTGTTCGGAAAGACACTTCCGGGGTTCGGCGAACTGTTCCGCCGACTCTCCTACGACGAGATTGGAACGCGCGTCGTCGGCACGCGAGCGACTGCTGGCACCGTCGACGACATGCCGACGTTCTGCCTGCCGGGCAGCGAGAACGCCGCTCGACTCGGGGCCGAAGAGATACTCGTCCCCGAGATGCCGCACCTCACTGGACTCGCTCGACGCGACACCGAGTAGCGTTCACCCGAACCTGTTCGCGTTTCCCGCGACCAGACTGCAACGTCTGCCCAGTCGCTGCCATTTAAGTTTGCTCGACGGGTCCGCTCAGGTATGAGCCAACAGCCTGCACGCGAGGAGGACGACGACACGTTCTCCAGCGGCAAGGACCCGAACCTCCGAAGTTCGGAGGTCACAGAGGGGCCGGACAAAGCCCCCCACCGCGCGATGTTCCGAGCGATGGGGTTCGACGACGAAGACCTCGGTTCGCCGATGGTCGGCGTCGCCAACCCTGCGGCGGACATCACCCCCTGTAACGTCCATCTCGACGACGTCGCCGACGCCGCCATCGAGGGTGTCGACGAGGCCGGTGGGATGCCCATCGAATTCGGCACCATCACCATCTCCGACGCCATCTCGATGGGGACAGAGGGGATGAAAGCCTCGCTCATCTCCCGCGAGATAATCGCCGACTCCGTCGAACTCGTCTCCTTCGGCGAGCGCATGGACGCCCTCGTCACCGTCGCCGGGTGCGACAAGAACCTCCCCGGAATGATGATGGCCTCCATCCGAACCGACCTCCCGTCTGTCTTCCTCTACGGTGGGTCTATCATGCCCGGCCAGCACGAGGGGCGCGAAGTGACGGTCCAGAACGTCTTCGAGGGCGTCGGCACTTACGCGGAAGGCGACATGAGCGCCGACGAACTCGACGACCTCGAACGGAACGCCTGTCCCGGCGCTGGGTCGTGCGGTGGGATGTTCACCGCCAACACGATGGCCTCCATCTCCGAGGCGCTCGGCATGGCCCCGCTCGGCTCTGCCTCCGCGCCCGCCGAGTCCGAAGCGCGCTACGAGGTCGCCCGCCGCGCTGGCGAGGCCGTCCTCCAGTGCGTCGAAAACGACCTCCGCCCCTCCGACGTCCTCTCGAAGAAGTCCTTCGAGAACGCCATCGCGCTGCAGGTCGCTATCGGTGGCTCGACCAACGCGGTCCTGCACCTCCTCGCGCTCGCCGCCGAGGCCGGCGTCGACCTCGACATCGAGGAGTTCAACACGATTTCCGACCGCACGCCGAAGATTGCCAACCTCCAACCCGGTGGCACTCGCGTCATGAACGACCTGCACGAAGTCGGCGGCGTTCCGGTCGTCATCCGCCGCCTTCTCGAAGCAGACCTCTTCCACGGCGACGCGATGACCGTCACGGGTCGCACCATCGAGGAGGAACTCGCCCAACTCGACCTGCCCGACGACGAGGCCATCGACGAGGACTTCCTCTACACCGTCGACGAGCCGTATCAGGACGAAGGGGCCATCAAGATTCTCACCGGCAACCTCGCACCCGACGGCGCGGTCCTCAAGGTCACCGGGGACGACAAATTCCACCACACAGGCCCGGCACGCATCTTCGAGAACGAAGAAGACGCCATGCGCTACGTGCAGGAGGGACACATCGAATCGGGCGACGTTATCGCCATCCGCAACGAGGGTCCCCGCGGCGGCCCCGGCATGCGCGAGATGCTCGGCGTCACCGCCGCCGTCGTCGGACAGGGTCACGAAGACGACGTGGCGCTGCTCACCGACGGGCGGTTCTCCGGCGCGACCCGCGGTCCGATGGTCGGCCACGTCGCACCCGAGGCGGTCGAAGGCGGTCCTATCGCGCTCCTCGAAGACGGCGACGAAGTGACCGTGGACATCCCGAACCGCGAACTCTCGGTCGACCTCTCGGACGAGGAGTTCGCGGCCCGAAAGGAAGACTGGGAACCGAAGCAGCCTGCCTACACCTCCGGCGTGCTGGCGAAGTACGCGCGTGACTTCGGTTCTGCGGCGAACGGTGCCGTGACGAACCCGGCCGTCAAGCGCGACGAGTAAGCGACTGTTCGCTGAAACGCTCCGACTCTGTTTTCAGACCACGCGATTCTCCAGGTCGTCGTCACCCTCGTCTAACTTCGAGAGGTTCGCGGCGATGATGTCGGACATTCGCTCCCAGTACTTCGGCGTGTGTCCCGCGTTGTGGGGCGTGATGAGGACGTTGTCGAACTGCCAGAGGTCGTGGTCCGACGGGAGCGGTTCGGGGTCGGTCACGTCGAGCGCGGCACCCCGGATGCCGTTGCTCCGAATCGCGTCCAGCAGGGCGTCGGTATCGACGACCGGCCCGCGGCCGATGTTCACGAGGACGGTCTCGGGGGCCATCGATTTGAACGCGTTCGCGTCGATGAGGCCGCGCGTCGTCTCCGTCAGAGGGCACGCGATGACGACGTAGTCGGAGCGAGCGTAGGCGTCGTGGAGACCCTGCACGTCGTCGAAGCCGACGACTTCGTCGGTCGGGCCGCCTTTCTCCGGGGAGTAGCGGACGCCGATAGTCTCGACGCCGAACGGTTCGAGACGGTTGACGACGGTGCGTCCGATTGCGCCCAGTCCGACGATGGTGACTGTCGACCCTTGAAGCTCGAACGTCGGATACGACTGCCAGACGCCGTCTCGCTTCTGGGTCTCGGCGACGTGGAACCGCCGAGTGAAATAGAGGATGCTCCCGAGGACCTGCTCGGCGATATTGGGGCCGTGGACACCCGACGCGTTCGTCACGGCGACGTCGTGGTCGGCGAGTGCCTCGATAGGGAGGTGGCCAGTTCCGGCGAAGACGCACGCGAAGAGGTCGAGATTCTCGGCGTCTTCGAGGACCGATTCGTCGATGGAGAAGCCAGTCGCGACCTGGACGCGAGAGAGGAGGTCACGTTCCTCTTCGGGCGTTCGTGCGAGGGCGACCTCTCGGTCGGGGAGTCGCTCGCGCAGCGTCTCGGCGTACTCCTCGGCGGACAGTCCGTGAATCTTCTGGCGAAGGACGGCGATGTCTGGGTCGCGCATGGACGATGATTCTCGGAGATGGTGATGAATCTGTTCGATTCGGACAAGTCGACGCGAGAATCAGCCGAGTTGACTGCGAGTGCTTCGGCGGCGTTTCGAAATCGTTCGTGTGACGGCGACGGCGTCTACGGTCGGGTCGACCACGTACCGAGACCCATCTTCGCCGAGTTTCCATGCGACTGGTGCATATCCCTGGGGAGCAGGGCCCCCGTCTACGAAGACGAGGTCGCCCCTTTCATCTCGAAAGACCACGGGCGTACGGTCACATCTTGCCTCGTCTCCGCTCATCATCTGTGAACTCCAATGACAGGAGTGATAAATCTCCGTCCCTAGTTATCAGAGTCGGTATCTAGGAATTGCCGAAGGCTAACTCCCCCCACGACCGACAGCCGGCGAGGCCCCACCGAGTCGGTTCAAGGGGTTTAATACACGAGGCCAAGACCTGTAGCGGTATGGAACGCGTAGACGTCGCTATCGTCGGTGGCGGCCCGGCTGGAACCTCGGCGGCACACGCCGCCGCATCAGCCGGTGCTTCTGCCGTAGTCCTGGAGAAGGGCGTCCCCCGCGCCGACCGACAGGGTCTCGGCCCGGATTCGACGGATGCGGCCGGGATTCTCGACTACTGGGTGGACATCATGGACATCCACCCCGACGAGATGCCGGACGACGTCGTCCTCGACATTCTCGACCGAGCCGAGTTCATCGGCCCGAACGAGACCGTGACGCTTCGAAGTACCGGCATCGACTCGTCGTACGACGAGTTCGGATACACCTTCCACCGCGCGAAGTTCGACGACTGGATGCGAAGCCGCGCCGAAGAGGCGGGTGCCGAGTATCGCCTGAAAGCCTCCGTCCGCGACGTGGAAACCGACCTCGACGCGACTGGCGGCGAGGACGACCCGCGACACGTCGTCCGACTGGCCAACGGCGAAAACGTTGGTGCGGACTTCCTCATCCTCGCCGACGGACCCCAGCGGACGGTCACGAACAAGGTGCTCAACGACTTCCTCCCGTTCGACATCACAGAGCGCCTCGCCTCGCCGAAGGTGAACCACATCGCCTACCAGGAACACCGGGAGTTCCCGCCCGAGTTGTTCGAGGAAGTCGATGGAGGCATCAAGTTCTGGTGGGGCTACATGCCCGGACACACGGCGTATCCGTGGGTCTTCCCGAACGACAACAACGTCTGCCGCGTCGGGCTGACGATGCCCATCGGACTCGACATCGACGAGGTGGACGACCGCGAGGACTACACACTCCTTCGCGAGGACGACGAGAAAATCCCGCAAGGGCGCGAGTACGTTCGCCGACTCCTCGAACAGGAGTACGGCGACGAGTACGACGTCGACGAGGACTTCCCGCTCGTCGAAGACCGCGGGAAGAACAAGGGGACCGAGACCTACTCCATCTCCTCGACCCGCCCCATCGACTCGCCGACGAAAGCCGGTATCGCCGTCACCGGCGGTGCGATGGGTTCGACCTCCGCCTTCCACGAGGGCGGCGACCACGTTGCGGTCAGAACCGGTGCTATCGCGGGCGAACTCGCCGCCGAAGGCGACCTGAGTGAGTACAACACTCGCTGGAAAGACGCTATCGGCGACGAGATTCTCCGGAACGTCGCGATGGCCGACATCGTCCACGACTACGGACCGAGCGACTGGGACCGGACGTTCAAGGCCGCCCGGAAGCTTCTCGACTCTGATAAGGGGTACAAGGCGTTCGACCGAGCGAAGCTTACCGCCGGGTTCAGTGCCGCAAAGCTCGCGACGAAGTACAAACGGACGAAGGTCAAGTTCCGGAACGGCAAGTACGTCCAGTTGACGGAATCTGAGTACACGCTGTAGGCGACAGAAGTTTTATTTCAGATTCAGATAATTTGACGTACGATGAGAGCACCGCCGTCACGCCGCCGCCTCCTTCGTATCGGTCTCGCAGTCGCGAGTGCCGGCGTGGTGGCATCGCTCGCGGGGTGTTCGTCCTTTCGCGGGTGTTCGAACGACGAGATATTCCTGCGCGCGGAGTTGGTCGGGAATGCACCGCCGAACGCCACCGTCGTGAGCGCAGAAGACCCACGAATCGCGGAGAGTCCGTGGATTAAGCAGGTCGTCGAAGGGGCCGCCAGCGGGCACCCCCGCGAGTCGAGTATCTCCGACTGTCTCACCGACTACGAGTCGCTTCGAAACAATCTCGAACGACTGCCCGAAGCCGGCGGGCCGAACGACCGCCTGTACTACGTTCGAATCGATGGACAGGTCGTCCGCGTCCGCGCCGTCTTCTTCGAGGGCGACGAGCGGGTTCGGTCGTAACTCGTTTTACCCCTGCCGAACTAGAGCGGGTGCGTACCACAAGTCCCCGTCCGAGTGGTCCCACTTCGGGAGCGATGACAGAACGGCGAACCCAGGTACGCGACATCAAACGCAGCGTGTACGCTGCTCTACTGACCGGCAAACGCCGGTGTACTTCGGAACGTCCGCGCCCGAAAGACGGACCGCCTGGCACGAGGGTTTCCCGGTTGACGCGGCACGCCGCCTCGGGATGATACCGGCCGTTAGTGTTCTGGGCGACATCTCACACACCGAAGAGTGAAATCTCGATGTGAGCACACACTGTTTTGTCTGTTTCCGTACTACCATACGTGTCCCAAAATGACCTCACTCCCCGAGTCGATTCGGCGGTTCGGCCCGAGCCGTCGAATCCGACACGTCATCTATTACATCATCGGGCTCGTGTCACTCGTGGTCTTCTACGCGGTGGCGTACAACTACGCGCTGGCGCGGCTCGAAGGCGTCGACCAGTCGATTTTCGCCTCGTTCGAGTTCGTCATCCAGACGATGACCACCACGGGATACGGTCAGGACTCGGATATCTGGAGCCACCCGCTGATGTTCCTGTTCGTCGCCTCGATTCAGATATCCGGTATCGCAATCGGATTTTTCACCCTCCGTCTCATCATCATTCCGCTGTTTACGAGCGCTCAGGTCAACCTCGACGACCGACTCAGCCCGAAGTCCGACCACGTCATCATCTGTGAGTACCGCCGAGACTCCGCGATTCTGCTGGACGAACTCAAGCAACTTGGCATCGATTACGTGCTTATTTCGTCTTCACGGGAAGACGCCGAGTCGCTCTCGAACCGCGGCTACGCCGCTATTCACGGCTCTCCGCAGTCGGCAGCCACGTTCGAACGGGCTAGCATCCGCACCGCGCGAGCGGTGATTACCGACGCCGGCAACGCGAACGTCAATACGATACTCACCGTGCGGACGCTCCGTTCAGACATCGACGTCATCGCGCTGACCGACGACAGCGACATGGAAGGGGTACTGCGCACCGTCGGCGCGGACACCGTGTTGTCTCCGCACGCGGTCTTGGGACACCGCCTCGCAGAGAAGGCTGTCGCCTCGTTCAGTTCTGAGTTGCGAGACACCATCGAAATCGGCGGGACGACGAAGTTGATGGAACTCCCCGTGTCCGAGTCGAGCGAACTGGTCGGTCGCAAAATCCGGGACACGAAGGTCAGGGAGCGAACCGGGGCCACCATCGTCGGTGCCTGGTTCGACGGCGAGTTGCAGTTGCCACCCAGCCCGGACGCCGTCGTCAGTCCAAATACCGTCCTTCTGGTGTCTGGTGAGGAGGCTGCGCTCGAAGAGCTAAACGAGTTCACTCGGCCACCCCGGTCGTTCACCGAACACGAGCGCTTCGTTCTCGTCGGGTTGGGCGAAGTCGGACAGGCCGCCAAGTCGGTCATTCAGGAGGCTGGTGGTGAAGTCGTGGGAATCGACCTCGAAGAGCGAGACGGGGTCGACGTCGTCGGCGATGGCGGGTCCCGAGAGGCCTTGCTCGAAGCAGGTGTCGAGACCGCGGGAGCCATCGTCGTCGGCGTCCCTGACGACTCGGTTGCGCTCTTGACGACCGCGATGGCGCAGTCTCTCTCCCTCGAGATAGAGATACTCGTCCGTGTGGGGGACGCAGAGACGACACAGAAGGCGTTTACCGCCGGTGCAGATTACGTCCTGTCGGTCCCGAGGGTGAGCGCGAGGATGGTCGCAAAAGAGCTTCGGGGCGAAGACATCCTCGCCCCGGCGAGCCAGATTCGCCTCGTCCGAGTACCAGCCGCTGAGTTCGCCGGGAAGACACTCGCAAACTCCCGTATTTACGAGCAGACTGGCTGTCGCGTCATCGCTATTCAAGACGCCGACGGACAGACTGTAGATATCGACCCACAGCGGCGATTCACCGGCGACGAACGGCTTACGATCGTCGGACGCGACGAAGCTGTACAGAAGTTCCTCAAGCGGTTCGACGTCTCTCCGACTGACCTCGCTAGCTGAGTCGCCGTAGTCGACAGGGTGAGTTATCACCCTCGGTGGCGGTCGCGTTTCGGGCGATAGTCTCCGTGAGAGGCCGCGAGAGTCGCGTACGCAGCCAGGTACCGTCTTCCCTGCTTATTTCAGTCCACAGTGCAATATCCCACCCAAATGAGTACGCCGAGCCAGATACCTCCACTTGAGATTACCCTCCGCTTAGTGGCGGGTCTCGCCCTCATCTTGACAAACGGCTTTTTCGTCGCTATCGAGTTCGCGTTGACGCGGGCTCGTCAGTTCAGCAAACAGGAGTTCATCGGTGACACGCCCGCGCTGGAGCGAGCGTGGGAGATGACGCAGAACCTGGAGATTTACTTGACGACCTGCCAGGTCGGCATCACGGCATCGAGCATTGCAGTCGGTATCGTCGCAGAACCGGCGTTGGCCGCGCTGTTCAGACCGTACTTCGCCAATACGCCACTCGCGTCGGTCGGCGCAGGTGCACTCATCGCGTTCGGTATCATCAACCTCCTGCACCTCACTCACGGCGAGCAGACGCCGACGTACCTCGGTGTCGAACGCTCGCGGATGGTCTGTCGATACGGTGCGACCCCGCTGTACTGGTTCAACTGGCTCATCTCTCCGCTCATCACGCTCGGTGACTGGATTGCCAAGGCGACGCTCAAGCTGTTCGGCATCGAGATGACGGGTGCGTGGCTCGAAACCGAAGAAGAGGTGCTCGAATCTCGGGCACAGCTTCGGAACCGACTCCACTCCCTCCTCGAAGAAGGCGAACTGCCAGAGGAACGCCGGGAAGAAGTTCTCCGTGCGCTCGACGTAGACGAACTCGCGGTCAGTGAAATCATGGTCCCGGCCGACGATATCATCGCCGTCTCGACGACGGCCACTCCGGAAGAGAACTTCGATGAGATTCGCAACACGCCACACACTCGGTTCCCACTCGTTGGCGAGGAGTTGACTGACTTCCGTGGCGTCGTGTATGCGCCGTCGATTATCGACAACTACGAAGAGTTACAGGACGGGACGCTCTCGTTCGCCGAGATTGCAGCGCCGACGATGACGCTGGCGGCAGAGACGAACGTCAGCGACGCGTTCGACCAGTTCCAAGCAGAAGACCAAGAGTTGGCGCTCGTCATCGAAGACGGCAACGTGGTTGGACTCCTCACCGCGACCGACGCGCTCGAAGCGGTGATGGGCGAACTCGAAGACCCGCTCGACCAGCGCGCTGTCTCCGACTGATTCCCGCGACTCACTCATCGTCCGGCGACGGACGCGCCGTGCGTAATTTGAGTACGACTCGCGTGCCGCCCCACTGGCTGGGTTCGACGACGAGTTCCCCGCCAGAACTGCGAATAATCCACCGAGTGAGCCACAGGCCCATCCCGGCGCTGTGCATCAAGTCCGTCTCTGTCTCTCGTGTCAGTACCTCCCGTTCAACTTTCGGCAGGCCGGGACCGTCGTCTTCGATGACGAGGTCGACGTACTGAGACGATTCGGATTCCAAGGACGTCCCGACGAACACCCGAGGTGTCTCCGAATCGTTGTGCTCGACGGCGTTTTCGATGAGGTTGTCGAGTGCATACGGAAACAGTTCGTGGGCCTCGATGGTCGTCCCCGCTCGGATATTCGACTGTATCTCGGCCGCTGGCCAATCTAACTCGAGGCGGTCGAGGTGGTTCTGTAACTCCGCCCCGAGTTCGAACGTCGTGAGGCTCTCTTCGTCGTCTCTCGCCTGAAGCTGTTCGATGTGCCGAGCGCTCTCGCTCAGACTCTCGATGTTCACCAGCCGTTTTTCCATCGCCTCGACGTGTTTGTTTCCGTCCGAAACCTGGTCGGCGAGCAGGTCGAGATGCCCGCGAAGCACGGTGATATCGTTTCGAATGTTGTGGCGAAGCACGCGATTGAGAATGGTGAGACGCTGCTCGCGCTGTTTCTGTGCGGTGATGTCGCTGATTACGAACGTCGCACCGGTGGGCGTGTCACCGGTTGTGTACACTGGGGCAGCCCACAGTCGAACGTCGAGGGTCGAACCGTTCTTGTGCCGGTGGCGAGTTTCGATGCCGGTTAGCCGCTCTCCACGCTGGAGTTGCGAGAAGTACGTTTCGAACGTGTCGGGGAGTTCGGCGAGCAGTCGAGCGTACGACTCGGTCAGAAACTCGGATTCTGTCCACCCAAATATGCGTTCGGCACCGGTGTTCCACAACTGAACGGACCCGTCTTCGGCGACGACGATGATTGCGACGGGCGCGACTTCGATGACGGAGAGAAACTGCTCTCGAAGATACTCGACTGTCGCAGTGAAGACGTCCGCCCGCTCTTGGGGCGTCAGATACTCCTGAATGATAGAGACAAAATCAGAGACGAGAGTCGCAACTAACTCCTCGCGCTGTGTCGGAGCATGGGACTGATACGACTCGATAAAGCGCTCTTGCGCCTCCGTGTGACCCTCTGTCTTGAGGACGTTGAAGAGTGCGCCGACAAGTTGTTCCGTATGCCTGCTCATTTAGGTGAGCCTAAAATCAGGATGCCCAAATGGGTTCCGAGTGTGGAATCCCCAATCAGGGGTGGGTTCAGCCGAGAATATCGGACGTGATTCTCTCGAATCAGACGTTCAGGACGCCGAGTTCGGTGTGTTCGAAGCGACCTCGAAGACCCATTCGGCGAGGTCCGAGACGACGCGTTCGGCGACGTTGCCGCCGAAGAAACCATCCTTTGGTTGACAAATAGATTGACATGTTTGGATGGCCGGACGGCGATGGTATCCCACAGTTCTCATCGAAGACTAGATAGTTCAAATCGAACGATACAAAGCCAGACGCGCCCACAGAAACCGTTTCCTTTATGTTTTAGGTTTGCCTAAAGCATTCCAATGAGCACTGGTACGCAGTCGCGCCGCGGGCAACCAGCCGAGACAGAACCCACCCAGCGGCCGGAGATAGCGACTTGTGAAAGCAGCCCTGGAAAGACGGTGTTTCTCGAATCGGGGAACACCGATGGATGGATTTCGAGTGACGTGACCGTCGACGTTCGAGAATAATTACCGTACAATGACAGACAATCAAGACACCACCGAAGAAGCGGAAGAGACCGAACGAACCATCATCAGAAGCGGCCGTGAGTTCGAACAAGAGTATCGGCTCGATGCGACCGAGGCGGGGGAGTTCCTGATTCGATTGGGTGAACAACTCCGCGACGACGACGAACTCCGTATCGTGGACGAAAAGTGGGAACTGCCGTTCGCGTTCGGTGAGCCAATCGAACTCGAAATTGACTTCGACGGCGTCGGCGACCCCGAACTCGAAATCGAACTCGAACTGCCGGGACGAACCGACGAAAAAGGACCGGACGTTCGATAGCCTGTCGGCAGGCTCTCGTTACTTCGTCGCCGAGTCGAGGACGAGCGTGTCGTCTTCGAGGTAGTGGTCGATGACGTGCGCGTGCTCTTCGACTTCGATGATTTGCTCGCGGAGCATGTGCGCGGTCCCGTGGTCACCGAGCCCCTCCGCGAGTTCGATGTGGTCGCGGTAGCTCTCGATGATGTCGCCGTACATATCGAGGTCGTTCGCGAGTGACGTCCGAATGTCGTTCACGTCTTCGTCTTCGGGCTCGACGGTAGCGACGTCCGACAGCGTGGCCATGCTGGCGTTCGGAACACCGCCGAGTGCTTGCACGCGCTCGGCAATTTCGTCGGCCGCCTCCTCGACTTCCTCGTACGCCTCCTGCAGGAAGCGGTGGATACCGAGGTGTTCCGCCCCCTCGACGTTCCAGTGGTGCTTGTGTAACTGGTGATAGAGGACGTACGCGTCCGCGAGGTCCGTGTTCAGCGCGTCGATAATCTGCTCGGCCTTCTCCTCTTCGAGACGAAGCGGGTTCTCCCCGACTGTGCCCGCTTCTTGACGAACGTTCTTTTGCGTGCTCATGTACATAGTATGCTACTTGTGAACACTTATAGATACCCAGTAGACTGACTTCTCCCAAACAGCGGCACCGACCGAACTGTGCGGTATGGCGGCGACAACAGACGAAACGGTCGTAAGAAAGCGTCCTGGCTAGGGATTTGGGACTGCTGGACTAATTGGCCGGCTTCGGAAGCTTGACCACGAAAATGGAACCGCGTGGTTCGTTGTCTTCGACCCATACGTCCCCGCCGTACTGGTCGACCAGCGTGTAGACGAGGTGGAGTCCGACCCCTGTCCCGGGGCTTTTCGGGCCCATCCGTCCCTTCCCGAAGATTTCTTCTTTGCGGTCGTCAGGAACACCCGGGCCGTTGTCTGCGACCTCTACGACGACGTCCGACTCAGTTTCGTGGAAATCGACGTGAACCTCGGGCTCCGCCGAGTCGTTGTGCCGGATTGCGTTGCTCAGGATGTTGCCGAACACGGACGTCAACAACTCGTTGGCTCGGACACGCATCACCGGAAGTTCGTCGACGACGAAGGTCGCGTCTTCGTACGCCGTCCGTTTCTTGTCTACCTCGGATTTGATGGTCCGACCGAGGTTGACGAATTCGAGGTCGATTTCGGTGTCGTCTTCCAGCGACTCGACGAAGTCGCGGGCGATAGCCGTGAGTTCGGCGATGTGGCTACTCGTGTCGTCGATGCGGTCCACAGTCGCCATCCCCGCCTCGTCGACGTGGTCTTTGATGATGTCGGCCCACCCCATCAGTAACTGGACGTCGTTGTTGATGTCGTGGCGGACGATTCGATTAATCATCGTGAGCTTCTCGGTCTTCTGCTCTAACTCCTGCTCGTTGCGTTTTTGGAGCGTTATCTCCCGGGTCACGAGCTGTACCGAATCGACCTCACCCGCCGTCGAGAGTGGAACCGCGATGTTGTGGAAGTGTCGTACGCCGATGCTATCCTGAAAGGTGACTGCACTCCCGGCGGTAATCGCACGCTTGCTCTGTTTGAGCCTCGTGGCCGCAACGTCGTCTGGGATGAACTCCGACAACTGCTTGCCGACGAGTTCGTCTTGAGAGACACCGAAGGCCGTCGCCATCGTCTCGTTTGCAGCGAGAATCTCACCCGTGACGCTAATTTGGCCGATTTCGTCCGGGGAGTTGTCGACCAATCGTTCGTACTTTCGTTGCGTCCGGCGTTGCTCGACGACGTTTCGGATGCGATTGACGAGGAGTTCGAGCGGTTCGTCCTCCCGCACGGCCTGTTTCATCAGGTACTCGTCGATACCCATCCTGATGGCGCGACTCGCAATCTCCTCGCCGCCTTCCCCGGTAAGGAGGATAAACGGGATGTCGTACTGCTCGTCGACCATCTCGTAGAGCTCTAACCCGTCCGTCTCGGGCATCCGGAAATCGCTCACAATACAATCGACCGGTTTACGATTCAACTCCAACATCGCCTCGCCAGCGTTCGTCGCCATCGTTGTCGTCATCCCGTAATTCGACTCCAGTTTGTCGGCGAGAAGAGAGACGAAGAAGGCACTGTCATCGACGATGAGAATAGAGAGCGAGTCGTCGCGCGACATAGATATGGTGTGTCGGGTTCTCCATTATAACCTCTCGCCCCCGATATTCGATTCTGAGAATAGAACCGCCGTTTCCGGGCGATTAACCCGCATAGACTCCCCATTTCGGTTAGACAGAAGACACTTGCAGCGTGGTTCTGTACGGTTCCTCATGCCCGGTCCCGTCTTTTTACGAGGTGAGGTCGTAACGCTCAGACCAATCGAACGTGACGACCTCGAATTTATCCAGCGCGTCATGAACGACCCCGCGGTCTGGCGACCGGCGCTGGATATCGACCCCACGAACGACGCACAAATCGAGGAGTTCTACGAAAACGTACTCTCTGGCACTGACGGGGGACACTGTCTCGTGTGCGCCGACGAGGAGCCAGTCGGCGTCGTCTCGCTGACCGAGTCGCAGTACGGACCCGACGAGACGAGTCGAGCGCGGTCTATCGAATTGGCGTACTGGCTCGCACCCGAACACCACGGGCGGGGATACGGGTCGGATGCCGCCCGGCAGATGGTGCAGTACGCGTTCGAAGACCGAAATCTGCGACGAGTGTACGCCCAAATCGGGAGCTTCAACGAAGCCTCGGCCGCCCTCCTGGAGTCACTCGGGTTCGAGCACGAGGGGACGTTACGGCAGGCGGCGTGGTACCGCGGCGAATATCACGACGTGCTTTGTTACGGTTTACTTCGCGACGAGTGGCAGCAGCAGTAGGTTGACGACCGAATCTCCCCGGTACTTCGTCGCTTCCCGAAGGGTGTCCGAACGGTCAGCTACAGGTCCGCGACGTCTTCGATAGCGTCGGTGAGTTCCTTGATGGACTCGACGGTGTGTTCGCCCATGTGACCGATGCGGAACGTCTTCTCGCCGAGCGTCGAACCGTAGCCGTTCGAGAAGACCATGTCGTACTTCTCGGAGACTTCTTCGATGGTGCCAGCCACGTCGATGCCCTGCGTGTTCTCGATGCAGGCCACCGTCTGGGACTCGTAGCCCTCCTCGGGGAACATGTCGAAGTGTTCGTACGCCCAGTCGCGGGTGTACTCGGCCATCTCCCGGTGGCGTTCGCTGCGCCCCTCGTGGCCCTCTTCGAGCATGTATTTCATCTGCTTCCGGTAGGCCAGCATGATGGGAATCGCCGGCGTGGAGTGCGTCTGGCCCTTCCGGTCGTAGTAGTCGATGCAGCGCTGGAAGCCGCCGTACCACGACGCCGAATCCTTCTCGACTTCGCGCTGGTAGGCGTCCTCGCTGACGGTACAAATCGCCAGTCCCGGCGGCATCGCGAACGCCTTCTGCGACGACGCGAAGAGCACATCGATGTTGTGCTCGTCGATGTCGACGTAGTCGCCACCGAGCGAGGAGACGGCGTCGACGACGAAGTACGTGTCCGGGTACTCCGCGACGACGTCACCGATTTCCTCGACGGGGTTGCGGACGCCGGTCGAACTCTCGTTCATCACCGTCGCGACCACGTCGTAGTGCTTGTCGCTCGACTCCAGTGTCTCGCGGATGTCTTCGGGCTTGATTGCCTGTCCCCACTCGTATTCGAGACGGTCGACGTTCTTGCCCAGTCGCTCGGCCACGTTGGCGTGGCGCTCGCTGAAACTCCCACACGTCGGGACGAGGATGTTCTCGTCGACGAGGTTGAGCGTCGAAGCCTCCCAGAATTCCGTCCCAGAGCCGGTGAGGATGATGACGTCGTTGTCGGTGCCGAGGAACTCCTTCGTGTCCTCGACGATAGTCGTATAGAGGTCCGTCATCCGGTCCATTCGGTGGCCGAACATCGGTTCGGACATCGCCTCGATGACGTCGTCGCGCACCCCTGTCGGACCCGGAATATACAGCTTCTTTTCGGGATAGTCGCCCGTGTACTCGCGTTTCTCGGTCACATGAACCACCTAAGTACCGAGTACTGTGTAGCGGGGTGGCATGGTAGTTTTGATTCCGACCATATACGGGTTGGCCGACATCGGGAACACGCCGCGACCCGGAACGCTGTCGCCAGCAGCGACGGTCGGGTATTTAAACACGCTTGTAGGTTATCATTTCACTCACCACGTCGGGGTGAGTTCAGTTCGGTAATGGCAACAGCGAACGAGTGGACCGTCGCAGACATGCCCGACCAGTCCGGTCGCACAGTCATCGTCATCCACCGGTTCGTAGGAGTCAAGCGGGATCCCGTCTTCGTCGACGAACACCTGATAGAACCACTCACTTCCGCCTCCCACGATTCCCGTCACAACGTTTCGACGTAGGATTTGAGAACAGCGGCCTCGGCTTTTCGTATCAGTTCTCCCGCCGTACTCGTCGAACAGTCGAGAGCCTCCGCGACATCTGCAACTGACCCGTCTCGGGGGCGTTCGTAATAGCCGACAGCGACCGCGACTTCGAGGGCCTCTCGCTGCCGAGGGGTGAGCTGTGAGGGCGACGTTCGACGCGCGAACTCGTGGACGCGTTCGATAGTCACGTCGCCGAGTTCGGAAAGGTCGTCGTGGAATGCACTGAGAGCCGTGGCTTCGCCGACCGCTTCGAACCGGACCGTCCCGTCCGCACGGAAGACGACCGGCGGGAGGAAGATGACGTGCGACTCCGCGATTGTCTCCAGCAGGGCCGGAGCAAACTCGTAGCCGTCCTGTTGGAGGAACACGTACGTCCCGTCGACGTCCTCGACGAAGTGACTCGAACGGAGCGAGTCGATACTGGCGACGGTTCGCTCGGTTGCGGCCCGGTCGCCGTCGCACCAGAACAACGTCGTCGCGTCCGCCGTCGGGCTCCACATCAGGAGTTCAGCCCGAGAGGCTCCCGTCACGTCCATCAGTTGGTCGTGCAGCGGGTGGACGAATCGCTCGGGATACGTGACCGAAAACTGGATGTGTTTCATACCGAGGGTGGACATCGTTCTGCCTCTCATGGTATCAATCGGTCCGATGTACGCTCGCCTCGGAGCGGCGTCGGTCGGATTCTCCGTCTCCGCCTCCGTCTCCGTAGGTAGCGAGGACTTCCGGCACACTCTGGAGGAGCGTTCGCAAGTGGTCGGCGTCGTCGACGACCGTCAACTGCGCAGTCGGCACGCGCTCGCGGAATTCTCGAACCCCCGCTATCGGGACGTTCGCATCGTCGTCACCGTGCCAGAAGCACACCTCGGTCTCGATGTCGTCGAAGTCGATATCCCAGTCTGTCGCAGTCGCTCGGAACTCGGTGACAGCACCGCGTCTGGAGGCGCGGAACGCCTCTACGAAATCTTCCTTGACGACCGCCGCGACAGCATCCGAAATCGGGCCTGCCGTCTCAGCAGTCTCACTCGTGGTGTACTGCGAGACGACGAACGACGGGTCGAGTCGGTCTGCAAGCCACGCCTGTCCGCGAAAGAGACCGCGGAGAATCGACGGTGCGGTCGTCGCCAGTCCCCTGAGCACTCGCAGCGGGGCGGGCGTCTCCGAGCCGACTTCAGGGGGCGTCGCTCCGGCGACGACATCGACGCGAGAGACTCGTTCGGGGTGCGTCGCTGCGGTCGAAAGCGCGTACGGCGCACCGCCGGAGAAGGCGACGAGGCCGGCGGATTCGACGCCAGCGTCGTCGAGGACGGCATGAACGAGGGCTCCGGCGACTCGTATCGAACAGTCCCACGGCGTCGAGTTCCCGTATCCGGGCCGCTCGAACGCGAGCAGTCGCACGCCGTGTTCCGTCGCGGCGGTGTCGAACAGCGCAGCTACCAATCGCGAACCGGGAGTCCCGTGGAAGAACACGACCGGGACGCCCTCAGAGCACCCGTATTCGGTGTAGGCCACCTGCCGGTCGTCACCGACTGAGACGGTTTCGACGTGCGAGTCGTCCCGATTCGTTCGCTCCCGAACCGACTCCGGAATCCGTGTCACCATTCACTGAGAGTTCTCGTCGCCGAAGGGAGTGACTGGTGCCGGACTCATCCGGCGGTATTTGTATCCAAATCGGGTGTGGACTCGTACTCGACGCCGTCTCAGTCGTCGGCCTCCGCCGACTCTGCTCGCGGTATCGTCACGTCCGGGAGACCGGCCTCGATTTCGTCGCGCCGGTCTTCGAACTCACCGGGAAGGACGAGGCGCCCGCCGAGGTCGTCCAGCGGTTCGTCGCTCGCGTATCCCGGTCCGTTCGTGGCGAGTTCGAACAGCACACCGCCGAACTCACGGAAGTAGACCGAACGGAACCAGTGGCGGTTTATCTGAGTGGTCGGTCGCAGTCCCATCGACTGCACGGCGTTCCGCATCGCTGCTTGGTCCTCGTCCGTCGGCGTCTGGAACGCGACGTGGTGAACGGTTCCGCGGCCCTGCCGACTGCTCTCGATGGTCGGCAGCACGTCGACGTACTTCCCGACCGGCCCCTGCGCGGCGAATCTCCGTCGCTCGTCGCCCGAGGCATCGCCTTCCGACTGCTCGCTGGCCACTTCCTCGAAACCCATCGTTTCGAGCAGGTTCGTGGTCGGCTCGGGGTCCGCTTCCCAGAGCGTCACCGAGTGGAATCCACGAATCGCCGATTCCTCGGGGACGAATTCGGTCCACGGAACGGTCGGGTCGTCGTCGGGAATCTCGACTTCGACGAGTTCGACCGGGAGGCCGTCAGGGTCGCGGAAGGGAAGGACGGTCTCGCCGAATCGCTCGATTCGGTCGTCGTACTCGACGCCGTAGTCGTCGAATCGGTCTTCCCAGTAGTCGAGACTTCCGTCGGGGACGCGGAACGCGGTCCGCGAGACCTGTCCGGTGCCGACCGTCCCACGTGGGAGGTCTGCCCACGGGAAGAACGTCATACTCGTTCCGGGCGTCCCCTCGGCGTCCGTGAAGAAGAAGTGGTACGCGCTGGGGTCGTCCTGGTTGATAGAGCGCTTGGCGAGTCGGAGGCCGAGGGTCTCGACCCAGAAGTCGAGGTTCTGCTGTGGGTCGCCCGCGATGCACGTCACGTGGTGAATACCGGGACTTGGGGTGGTGTCTGTCATCGTCCAGAGTAGGGGCCGAAGCGACTTGAGTCTCTGCTGACGTGAGGGTTACTGGGTGACAGCGCGGATAGTCGGCTCGTGTGGCGGTGTGAGTCACTGCCGTTTGTCTTTCCGAGCCGTCCGCAGTCGGTACGTGGAGTCCCGTACAGTCGGTACGTGGAGTCCCGTGCAGTCAGTACGTGCAGTCCTCCGGAATCGGCACCCGGCAGTCAGTCCGAAATCGAGATGCCGTGTCCAGGCCCCGACGGAATAATCTGCGGGCTGAAATCAGTCTCGACGACATCCTCGGCGAGGAGTAAGTTCCCATCGAGGTCGATGTAATCGAACGACCCGACGCCGGAAACGAGGTGCGCGCTGGCGTGGATACCAACCGCACTCTCCAGCATACAGCCGACCATCAGTTCCAGATTCGCCGCCTCGGCGATTTCGGCGATGGCCACCGCGTTCAGAAGCCCCGACTTGCCGAGTTTGACGTTGATGATGTCCGCCGCGTCTTCCCGGACGACGCGCATCGCGTCGGCGGGCGAGAAAACCGTCTCGTCGGCCGCGACAGGGACGGGAACGCTGTCCCGAACCCGGGCGAGACCCGCGATGTCGTCTTTCGACACCGGTTGTTCGAGGAGCGCGAGGTCGATGCCGCGCGACGCAACCCCGTCTACGAATCGTTCGGCTTCGACCGGCGTCCACCCCTGATTCGCGTCCACTTTGAGGGCCGCGTCCGGCGCGGCTTCGTGAACCGCGGCGACCCGTTCGAGGTCTGCTGCGACCGCGTTCCCCGTCTTGATTTTGATGTGGTCGAACCCCGCGTTCGCGGCATCTTCAGCCCGCTGATCCGCTGTCTCCGGTGGAAGGATTGGTATCGTCACGTCGGTCTGCACCGGTTCGGGCCGTCCACCGAACAGCTCCGCGAGCGGGAGTCCCCGGTGACGACAGTACGCGTCGAGGATGGCCGTCTCGATGGCGAACAGCGCCGACACCATCCCCGGGAACGAGCACCGAAGGTCGCGGACGAGCGCCCGGTAGTTTCTGCTATCGCGTCCCTCGACGATGTTCGCGGCGGCACGAGCGGTTGCGAGCGCGCTCTGCTGTGTCTCGCCGGTGACTGGCGGCATCGGCGACCCTTCGCCGTACCCGCGAACGCCCGACTCCGTCTCGACGGTCACGAGCACGTTTCGGGCCTGCTCGCGCGTTCCGAGGCTGATTTCGAACGGGTGTTCGAGCGGCAGGTCGTGCGCTTTCGCAGAGAGATTCGTAATGACAGTCATAGCGCGTCCTGAACGGCGTCGAGCAGTTTCTCCGGGCCGTCGTCGGCGTAGACGTTCGCCGCCGGCAGGTCGTACAGGTCCGGCGCGTCGGCCTCGTCGGCCCACGTCGAGACCGCGGCGACCGTGGTATCCGAGAGCGCTTCGATAGCCCGCTTTTCGGCGGCCGCCCCTGCGACCGACAGGCGGTCGAAGTGCGTTCGCGTCTCCCTGCTCGGGTGGTCGACGAGGACGACCGCGTCCGGCGCGGCACCGTGCAGGAGTGATAGCGTCACTCCCGCGTACGCGTGGTGCCTGAGCGCCGCCTGCCCCTCGACGAAGACGTAGTCGTGGTCCTCCGCGACGGCGCAAACGAGGTCTTCGACGACACCAGAGGCGAAGTCTGCGGGGACACGGTCGATGACGACCCCGCGGTCGGCTCCAATCATCAGGCCGGTCTGTCCGGTCGCGACCCATCCGGCGTCGAGTCCGGCGCGACGCGCGGCCCGGTACAGTTCGAACGTCGTGGTTCGCTTCCCGACGGCGCAGTCGGTCCCCATCGTCAACACGACGGTCGCATCCACGTCCAGCGAGCGGCCGTCCGCCAGTCGAAGGTCCGCTGTCGCTGGCGGCTTCCGAACGTCGAACAGCTCGACGCCGCAGTCGTCGGCGAGGTCACGCCACTCGGCGTGGTCGGTCAAGAAGACGTGGAGCCCCGAAACGACGTCACAGCCCGCTCGCATCGCCTGCTCGATGTCTTCGACCCATGCGTCCGGGAGGTCGCCGCCAGCCGGTGCAACCCCGATGACGAGTGCTTCGGCCTCGGGTGCTGTTTCGAGGGCGGCGTCTATGCTCTCGACCACAGGCACGTCCGAGACATCGTCCCTGTCGAGGGCTGTACCTGCCTCCGATGCCGCACAGGTCGAGTCGATGACGGCACGGGCGTCGAAGATGTCGCTGTGTATCACGACGCCGTTTGCGGTCTTTCCACCGGAGTTGCCAAACTCGCCTTCGGCGAGGACGATAACTGGTGTCTGGGGGTCGAACGCCTCGGAGAGGTTCATACAGGAAGACACCCGGATTCGGGTAAAGTACCAGAACCGTACATATCCGGTGGGGGGGAGGTATTCGACCACGGCTCGCTTTGGGACGTACGCGACGTCGAAACAGTCAACCGACGCAGGCAGAACTACCAGAGTAGTCGAGACTGAACGGAGGAAAGATACGTGATGCCGTCTGCACCAGACGATGAGTCGTCAGAGCCACCCGCAGAGCGCAGGCAAGACGGGTATCAGCTCGTACTTGAACTCACGCACCCGAACTGCTGGATGAACGAAGTGACCGCCGAGACGGACGCGCGGTTGCTGGTCAACGCGACGTATCTCGTCGAGGGACAGGTGAAGACGCACGTCGTCGCGTACGCCGAATCGACCGCCGCGCTCGACGACCTCGTCCGAGTGACAAGGGAGTCCGACCACACCATCTCGGTGACCGAGATGTACAGCCAACGCGAGTTCGGAAGCGACCCGCTCCTTTCGAACAAAGCGCGCAGGAGCCTGCTCGTCGAGTACGAACCGGAAGACAGCATCCACGACGCGCTCGCCTCGCGGGGGTTCCTGCCGCAGGAACCGGTTCGAATCAGAGACGGCTGGGAGTACTGGACGGTCGCGGTCGACGAGCCACGCTCGAAGATTCAAGAGCGACTGGACGTGGTCTGCGAGGAGAAAGACGCGATTATCGAGATTCGAAAAATTTCGAGTCGACGCCGGCCTGACGCACCCGACGTGAACGTCGAACTCCTCTCGGACCGCCAACGCGAGGTGTTCGAACTCGCCAGAGAGCGCGGCTACTACGCGATTCCGCGGGAGGCCTCGGGAAGTGACCTCGCCGACGAACTCGGCATCTCGAAGACGACGCTCCACGAGCATCTCCGGAAGGTCGAAGCCAAACTCCTCGGTGGCGACTGAGCGGCCTCGGACGCTGCGTTTCGTTACTTCGGGCTCCCCGAACTCCGGACGGAGGTGGAACGACTCTCTTTCGAAACCGGAGGTTCGGTAAGGTAGAGCACGCCCGAAACAAGGAGGAAGAGCACACCGAACCCGATAACTGCGGTGAGTGGACTCCACGCGTCAGCGACCACGCCGCCGAACAGATGCAGTGGCGTCCGAAGCAACGCAAATACCATCGCGGCCGCGCTCAGGACGGTGGCCCGTCCGGCGGACGGGATGTGGTCGTTGAGGTGGCCGCTGATGATTGGTTTCATCGCCGCGCGCGTTCCCTTCATCACGAAGAACGACGGGACTGCGATGACCGCGACGACTGCGGGCGCAGCCAGTACCACCCCCGTCAGAATCGGAATGACGAACACCGTTCGCCTGAGTCCGAATCGGTCGACGAGGTCGCCCGCGTAGAAACTCCCGAACGCACCCACGCCCGCGAACGTGGCGTAGAGCACTCCCAACCCGATTTCCGGGGGCAGTCCGAAGGGCAGTGTCGTGAGGCTGGCTTCGAACGCGTCGACTGCGACCGGTTGGATGAACTCCTCCATCGCACTGGTGACGCCCAAAAAGAATCCGGCGTAGATGACAAAGGAGCGGAGCGACTGACCGGCGAATGCGTCTCTAACGACCTGTAGGACAACCCTGATATCGGGTGTCGTCTCCTCGGCGACCCGCGGACCGGGGAGCGACGCGACCACGACGATGCCGACCAGTGCGAAGACCGCGCTCGCGAGAAACGGGTATCGTGGGTCGAGGATGTACAACCCGGCACCGACGACCATCGTCAGAGCCATCGACCACTGTCCGATTGCGGTGCCCCGGCCGCTGATACCCGTGAATCGCTCGGCGGCGAGCGTCCCACCCAGTGCGTCGTACAGCCATGCGTCTTCACTTCCCGACGCGAAGGCCAACGAGAGCGCCCAGAGCGACCACACAGCCAGAAACTCGGGATAGCTCTGTGCGACGACCATCCCGAGTAAGTGGACGAACGCGAGCGCGCGACTCACGATGATACTGTTTCGCCGGCCGATTCGGTCGCCGACGTAGCCAGTCGGAATCTCTCCGGCGACCGTCAACACGGCCTGAAGTGCGCTCAGCGAGACGATTTCCGTGAACGACAGCCCCCGCGAGAGCAGGAACAACACGAATATCGGAAAGGCGAATCCGCGCGGGTCGAGCGAGCGATACAGGTAGTATCGGGTGGCGACGCTCCGAGACCGGCGCTCTCGTGACGGGTCGGGCGAGGATGTCACTTAGTCTCCACCGAACCGCCGACTCACGCTTTCCCGAGATTCGACTCGTCGGTGGTGTCGCCAGCGGCCGACTGCGACACGTCGAGTTCGCCGATGGTGTCGAGGGCGAACTGATGTAGTTCGCAGTTACCGTCGAAGACATCCTCGATAGGGTCTCCGACCATCTCGGCAATCCACTCGTGGTTCCGCTCGTCGAGCGTCAATTTGACCGCGATGCCGACCCACTCCAACCAGCGGGCGGCGACGTGCAGTCGGTAGCCGCGCTCGACGAGTTCGTCGGGGCCATCCCAACCGACCGACCTCAGTCCCTCGCGATAGCCATCGAGCACTGCCCGTTCGAGGTCCGCCGCACGGGAGACGGGCCAATCGAGGAACATCAGCGTGAGAATCACCAACGCCCCAGCGTCGTCTCCGAGTCTGGCGATACCGCACTGGTCCCAGTCGATGGCAACTGTTTGAGGCGTTCCGTCCTCGGTCGTGGTCGCAAAGAGGTTGCGACCGAAGGCGTCGAAGTGGCAGAACGTCTTCGGCAGGTCGTCGCGGGCGGCAACGAACCGGTCGCGGTTCTGCCACGCCGAAAAGAGTCGGTTTCGACTCTCCTCGGTCGGGAAGTGACGGCGAACGATGGGTTCCTGCGGAAGCGTATCGACGAGAGCCACGACGCTGACGGTCCGGCTAAAGTCGAACGTCCGCTCTATGACCCAGTCCCCGGACGGGATATCACTGCCCGTGAGGAACGCACCGTTGAACTGCCCGAGGTGGCGGGCGACCTGTCGGTACTGGTCGAGGGTCCACGACTCTGACCCACCATAGTCGTCCGAGAGGTCTTCGAGCCACAACCAGACCGCTTCACCGGGATACTCGTCGATGCGGTACGTGGTCGCTGGAACCAACCCAACGGACGTCTGGTCGGCGATGTTCGAGCGGTACGCTTCCGCCTCTCGCTTCCAGTAGGGGTGGCCCGATGGGTCCTCACCGGGGCGTTTTGCGAGGACCTTGAGAACGACCGACCACGTCGTCGTCGTCGCCGACACCGTTGCCGTTCCTTCGAACCGGAAGAGGGCTGTCCCAAAATAGCCCCCTCCGGCCCCGACGCGCATCGGCGAGTACTCCCACTCGTCGACGGTCGCAGTGTCGTCACCGAGCACCGCCCTCACTATCGGAGTCAGCGTCTCGGCGTCGATATCTGAGACTTGCTGTTCGATTTCGGAACTGATGCCCGGGATGTTCAGCGATGTCATCGGACCCTCTCACCCGAGTCGGGAAAGTGACACATGCGGTGCACCCTTACCTCCAGTCTTCGCTTCACGGAAATTCACCAATTGATAGATAATACCATACGACATACAAATTCCTGCTGTCAGCGATACTGTCTCAGCAAGCTACCGTTTCGTCGCCTGGACGACCGTCTGCCCAGGTCCAGCACGCCGAATTGCTGTTTGGCGTACGTCTTCGAAGCCTGCGTCGCGGAGCCACTCGCGGACCGCTTCGTACGGGTGGATCGTCGCGTCCAGCGTGACCAGATACGTCAACCCGACGAACCCCTGACCCGTCTTTCCGACCGGCATTCGTGCGGTGTCCGCCAGTTGGTCGAGCACGACGAGTTGGCCACCGGGACGAAGCCACTCGGCGACGCGTTCGAACAGCCGCCTGTTTGCCACATCGTCGTGGGCGTGGATGACGTTGAACATGAGCGCAACGTCGTGTTCAGCGCCGAGGTCGTCTTCCCAGTAGTCGCCGCCGGTGACCTCGACGCGGGCTTCGAGGCCCGCCGCTGCAATCTCTTCTCGGGCGACGTCCAGCGCTTCGGGGTAGTCGAAGACGACGGCGGAGAGGTTCGGGTGCCTCCGACACAGTTCAATCGCGTACAGACCGTGCCCGCCGCCAACGTCGAGCACGCGTGTCGCACCGTCAGGAACGCCGACGGCGTCGGCAACCTCGTCGACGACGACGCTCGCTGCCGCGCGGAACCCCTTTTGCGCAGTCTCCCAGCGCGTCGGCTCTTCGTCGAACCACTCGTAAATCGTCTGCGGTGGATGGCCCTCGCGGACGACCGTCTCGAAGTTGTCCTCCCAAAACGGGAAGACGAGTTCGTCCCAGAACGTGAGCCACGGGGCCATGTTGGTCTCCGACTCCGCGAGCAGCCACTTCGTCGTCATTCGCGTGTTCCGGTACCGACCGCCGTCCATGGTGACGTACCCCTGCGCGTCGAGGAACGTCGATAGCACCTCGATGGCGTTTGCGTCCGCATCGAGCCGGTCGGCGAGTTCGGTCGCAGACAGTGGCTCCCCAGCTGACGCGAGTTTTTCGAAGAGGCCGATATCGAGTGCGAGCACTACTGCTTCGAACGTCGACGCACCGAAGAGGTCCAAGATGGGTGCAGGCCCCTTGTCGAGCCGGAGCAACAGCAATCGTTCGAGGAAGTTTGGATTGACTGGCATCGTATTCCTCGCGTCAGTGAGATTCTCCCGTCGCAGTTGTGTCTCCCGCCGCGGTTGCATCTCCCGTCGCGCCCTTCACCTCGTGCGCGAACTCCCGCACCGCCGCGGTGAAGAACGCCGGGTTGTCGATGTTCGAAGCGTGGCCCGCGTCGGGGACGACAGTCACCTCCACGTCGGCGTTCGTGAGTGACTCGGCGAGACGCGTGTGCATGGTCCGAAATGCCTTCGGCGCGTGTTCGCCGTACAGCAGCAACACCGGCACGTCGATTTCAGACCCGTCGAAGTCGCTCTCTGGGAATCGCGCCATCGCCCTGGTAATCTTGGCGAATTCGGCGTGTGAAATCCGCGGCGCGTCTTCGACGAGTCGCTGAATCGTGTCGGCGTCGGTCGCAACACCCGGCGAGAGGAGGTTGCCGACCCGGAGTTGGATTTTGTTCAGCGTCGGATACCGAATCACGCGGTCGAGCAGGGCGAAGAACCGCAGGTTCGAGAAGATGAGTCGCCCGGACAGGGGAAGCGGGGCGGCGGTGAACGTGTCTGAGAGGACGAGTCCGGCGACTTCGTCGGGATGGGCGGCCGCGTACACCTGCGCGATACAGCCCCCCATCGAAAGCCCGCAGAGAATCGGGTTTTCGACGTCCAGTGCCGACAGGAGGGCGTCGAGGTCTGCGGCGTACAGGTCCATCGAGTACGGGTCGCGGTCGGAACCGCCGGTGTGTCCGTGACCGCGCACGTCGTAGGTGATGGTCGTGAATTCGTCACTGAGCGCATCCACCTGCGGCCCCCACTCGGTCGTGCTCATGAACATCCCGTGGATGAACACGATTGGCGGGCCGTCGCCGCGCCGTTCGTAGTACGTCTCGATATCTCCGGTCCGGACCGTGCCGGTTGTCGTATCGTCTCCGGCCGACGGCCCGCCGGTCGTTGATTCCCCACCCTCACCACGAATCATGCGAGAGATACGCTCACTGTGGAGAAAACGATGTCTCTCGATACGAGTTCGGACAAGGAGTCACCCGTCTGCAAGTAGTTCGGAATCCGCCCTGACAGATTCGTAGACGCGTTCGGCCCACTCGCGGGCGACAGGTGACTCGGTATCGACGAACACTCGCATGAGTCCGGTCGTCTCGTCGTAGCCACCGATGCCGACTCGCTCGTCGAAGAGGGCGAGACCGTACGGCAGGTCGTCGCGCGTCCGAAGCGTCAGGTGGCCGCTTTCGACTGCTTCCCGCGCCTGCTCGGGGTACGTCTCGAAGAGTTTGTCCGCGATGTGCGGGAGGTAGATAATCTCCGTCTCGGTGGTCTCGAAGACGTGTTGGTGGAACCCGCCGAGGGCGAGCGGGGCCATGTGCGTCGTATTGAACCCCCGGAACGTCTCGGAGGAGCGGACGAGCGAAATAAAGCGCTCGACCGGGCGGTAGGGGTCGTCAGGCTCTGCGACAGTGACTGTCGCGTCGACGAACGGTTCGACGACGAACTCCTGGTGGTCCTCGCAGACGGCTTCCAAGAGCGGTGTGAGTCGCCGTGCAGTTCCGACGTTGGCCTCGAATCGAAGCACTTCCTCTGCGATAATCTGACCGAGTCCGGTCAGTCGGAAGCGACCGTCGACTTTCTCGACGAATCCCTGCTGGTCGAGCCACTGGGTGAACCGGTGGCTCGTCGCCTTCGACACGTCGAGGCGAGATTCGATTTCTCTCCTGTCGAGCGGGCCGTCGAGCAGCGCTTCGAGGACCGGCCCGTGACGGACGATGTCGCCGAGCACGTCCGTCTCGATGCGCTCGTTCGCCCGTTCGAGTCTCCGGCCGAGATACCGGCGGTTGCGCGCGTTCTCTAAGATGGCCTCTAAGAGCGGTGTTCCCGGTTCCGGAGAGCCCTCACGACTGGTGTCGTAGCTCGTATCGCGGCTGGTATCGTGACTCGTATCGCGACTGTGCTCGTCCGAAGCCATGACTCTTGCTAGCAATAGACGAGACGGGCGATAGTAACGTTACCCCGTTCAAACTCCGTGAGTGCGCTTCGAGTCTCGACTCAGTGAGTGCACTTCGAACCGCAACTCAGCCAGTCGTTCCTCGAACTCCGATTCCCGGCGTTTCGTCGCGTGAAACACGGTTCAGTCCCTGAAACGTGGGGCAGCGAGTGAGGCTAACCGAGAAAGAATCGTATGTTAGCACATGTCTATAACCGACATCGACGACACGGCGCGAGAGGAGTTTATCGAGGGCTTCCACGGGAGCGTAATTCGCCCCGACGCCGACGAGTACGACGACGCACGGGCGGTGTGGAACGGGATGATAGACAGGCAGCCGGGCCTCATCGCCCGGTGTGCGGGCGTCGCGGACGTTGTCAGTGCGGTGACCTTCGGCCGCGAGAACGACCTCCTCGTCTCGGTTAGAGGCGGTGGCCACAACGTCGCGGGAAGCGCCGTCTGCGACGACGGACTCGTCATCGACCTCTCGGAGATGACGAGCGTCCGCGTCGACCCGGACGCGCGAACCGCGTGGGTCGAAGCCGGTGCGACGTGGGCCGACGTGGACCACGAGACGCAGGCGTTCGGCCTCGCAGCACCCGGCGGCGTCGTCTCGGACACCGGCGTCGCGGGGCTGACTCTCGGCGGCGGTATCGGCCACCTCCGCCGGAAGTACGGACTCAGTTGTGACGCGCTGCGGTCGGTCGAACTCGTCACCGCAGCCGGCGAGTTCGTGACCGCGAGCGAGGACGAACACGCCGAGTTGTTCTGGGGTATCCGAGGCGGAGGCGGCAACTTCGGCGTCGTCACGGCGTTCGAATTCGACCTCTTCCCCGTCGGCCCGGACGTCGCGATGTGCCTCGTCTTCTACTCGGCAGACGAGTTCGAATCGACGATGGGTTCCTACCGCGAATACTGCGCGTCAGCCCCCGACAAAGTGAGTTCCCTGACGTTCTCGGGCGTGATGCCCGACGAAGAACTCTTCTCGGATGACGCGCTCGACGAGCAGAAAATCGGGGTGCTCGGGTGCTACGCCGGACCTCCGGCGGAGGGCGCGGCCGCGCTCGAACCGCTTCGAACGCTCGCCGAGCCGGTGGCCGACTTCAGCGGCGTGCTGCCCTACGTCGAACTCCAGCAACTCCTCGACGAAGACTACCCCGACGGAATGCGCTACTACTGGAAGTCGCTGTACCTCGATGGGCTCTCGGATAGCGTTCTCGACCGACTGGCGTACTGGGTCGACGCCGCGCCATCTCCGCTTTCGACGGTAGACATCTGGCATCTGGGTGGGGCGATAAGCGACGTGGACGACGACGAGAACGCGTTCGCCGGACGACACGCGCCGTATCTCCTCGGCGTCGAAGCCAACTGGGAAGCCCCCGAAACGGACGACGAGAACGTCGCGTGGGCCCGCGACTGCCTCGACGACATGCGGCAGTTCTCCGACGGGTCGGTCTACCTCAACTTCCCCGGTTTTCTGGAGGAGGGCGACGACATGATGCAGACCACGTTCGGCCCGACCTACGAGCGACTGGTCGCGCTGAAAGACGAGTACGACCCGACGAACCTGTTCCGGATGAACCAGAACGTGGCCCCCTCGTCGTAGCCGTGTTCTGCCCGATAGAGTCGTCTATACCCGCCGAAGGAACGCCCGCAACTCCGCAAGTCCGGCATCGTACTGGTCGCGGAAGATGCAGTGGCCCGCGCCGGGGACGTGGACGAGTCGGCCATCGGCTAACGTCGAAGCCGTGTCGAGGTGGTCCGCTCTCGTCTCCGGGTCGGCGTCGGCTTTCAACACGAGCGCCGGGGCGGTGATGTCGGGAAATATCTCGGCCGCGGCCCCGAACCCTGCCCGCGTAATCTCCGCAATCGCCGGACGACACTCAGTTCGGGCGACGGCGAGGCGTCGGGCGAGGTCCGGTCGCTCGTCTCGATACTCGTCGGCGATGGTGTCCACACCCTTCTCGGACCACTCTCGAACCGCGTTTCGGACCTCATTCGCCCGCTCGTCGGGGCCACTCTCCGGGATATCGAGCATGCAAGCGGGGTCTTCGAGCACGACTGCACGCGGGAGGTCAGGGTGCATCGCGGCGGCCAACGCGACAGTCGACCCACCCATCGAGTGGCCGAGCAAAATTGGGTTCGAGAGGTCGAGGGCGTCGAGCAACCCCACGAGGTCGGCGACTCTGTCGCGGGGTCCGTACCCGGTTTCGGGCGCGTCCGAAAGGCCGTGAGCGCGGGCGTCGTAGGTCACGACGTCGTAGTCGGCTGCGAGGTCCTCGACGAGTGGTTCCCAGCACCGCCCGTTGTCGGTAAAGCCGTGTGCCATCACCAGCGGCGGTCCCTCGCCGGTTCGGTAGTACTGCAACGAGACGCCGTCGACGTGGATAGAATCTGTTTCCCAATCGTCAGGAAGGTTCATTGGCAGAACTGGCGAGTAGTCGAAGAAAAACCTCTCGCTCTATTCAGGCCTGCAGTTCAGGCGCGCAGTTCTGGCCTGCAGTCCAGGCGCGCAGTTCAGGCCTATAATTCACGCCGGAAGAACCGGCTCAGAGCGAACAACACCACCGCGAGAACGGCGGCCGGGATGGCGACCGCAGGGACGCTCACGGGAATCTCCGTGCCAGCGAAGGGATTTCCGCCCCCGGCGGCGAGATAGCCCGCCAACAACTCTTGTCCGGCGTGACCGAGGAGGAAGAATCCATCGAGGGTGACGACGGCCGCCGCACCGGTAACGAGGCTAATCATCGTCGCAGCATCTTCGACGTTCAACAGGTGTGCGGCCTCGGCCTCGCTCATCACGTCGCCGCGCTGGACGCGCTGATAGCCGACGTACACCAACCCGAGCGCTGCGACCGCCTCGATGGCACCCGCGTACGCCCCAAGGACGAGGATTTTCGGGGCGGACAACAGCGGGTCACCGCCGGGGAAGAGGCGCTGTGTCGACGCCGGGAGCGTCATCGCCAGTGGCAACACCAACGCGAGTGCGCCGAAGATTGCACTCTGTAACGCGAGTTTGTATGCGAGGTGCTGCTTGAAGAGACTGCGTCGGCGCACTCGAACCCGTTCGTAGGCAGACTGTCCCAGCAGCGCCGACGCGATGGGGTCGTCGAAACCGTCGTCACCATCCATGCTGTACGAGTGTCGGGTGCGGGACCTCGATATAAAATCTAGTCGGTCCCGAAATCAGTCGTGAGAGACAACAGTTCGACCGACTAAGGGGTTCGGCAGTCAATCGAGTACCGAGACGACAGCGTCCGCGAGGTCGTCGACCGCGTCGTGGCCACCGAGGTCGAGATACGGCTCGATGAGTTCGAGTTCCATGAGTCGAAACTCGCCGTCGCGCTCGATTCCATCGACGCGGGCGTAGGGGAGGTGTGCCGCATCGACGCCGACGAGTTCGGCCGCTGTCTCCAAGGCCTCAGTCGCCTGCACGACGATTTCCTCGTCCGGTTCGTACGTCCGATTTTCTGTCTCGAAATTCGGTTCGACACCGAACTCGTCTGGCGCGCGGAAACTCTGCCACGCGTAGCTGTACGCTCCGCAGAAGAACACGAGCGAGCGCTCGCCATCGGCTATCTCGGGGGCGAACTCCTGTACGAGCGCGCCGCGCGACGAGAGCGTCTCACGGTCCGCTCCGCCTCCCGCGGTCGACCCTGTTTGCCGTGCCGCCGAAAACGGCTCTTCGAATCGCGGTTGGTCCCGCGCCGCCGTTTCGAGCGACGTTTTCCACGCGCCTGCCGAACTCGTCCCGATTGCCGGTTTGACGACCGCTTCCTCCCAGCCGCGCTCTCGGAGTATCGTCTCCAGATTCGGTCGCTCTCCGGGTTCGACCCACGCGGTCGGGATGATGGGAACGCCCGCGGCGTCGAGAGCGCTCAGATAGGATTTGTTCACGTTCCACCGAACCACGTCCGGCGGGTTGAGAAGCGTCACACCCGCGTCTTCGACGGTCGAAATCCAGTCGCGGAAGTCGTCCGGTCGCGTGTAGTACGTCCAGCAGGACCGAAGGAGGGCGACGTCGAAGTCGGACCAGTCCACCGACGAGTCCATCCAGCGAACTCCCTCGGCGTCGAAGCCCCGACTCCGAAACGCCTCTCGAAGTGCCTTCCCGTCGGCGGTCAACTCCGGGGCGTCGGTGCCGGTGACGATGCCGAGACGTTGGGAAGTCGTCATGATACGAACACGGTCGAGTGGAAGTGGGTAAAGTGTTCGCGTCGGGTTAGCACAATGCAACCACCGATTCCAAGTGCCCGTCAGAACTGATAACAGTCCGAAGACTCACCGACCTGCATGGAGTCGGCTCCGCTGACTGACGAAGACACGGCCCTCATCGACACCGTCACCGAGACGAATCTGGACACCTTCGAACCCGGTTTCTTCGACGGCGCACACATCGTTACGGCAGGAATTCGGATGGCCGACGGCGAGATATACGAGGGCGTGAGCCTCCCGGCGAGTATCGGCCGCGCCTCGATGTGCGCCGAACCCGTCGCCGTCGGTTCGGCTATCGCCGACGGGTACACCCACGACGAGATACAGACCTGCGTCGCGGTCGCGTATCCGATGGACAGCCACGACGCGACTGAGGTCCGAGTCGTCCCGCCGTGTGGCCCCTGCCGCGAACTGCTCGCCGACTACAACGACGCGATGCGGGTTATCGTCCCCATCGACGGCGACAATCGGGTCGTCGATGCAATCGACTTGCTGCCGACGCGAACGTGGTAGTCGGGGGTCCGTTCCTACTCGGCTAGCGGGACGACATCGTGGAGTGACTCCACCTCGTAGGTCGGCGCGACCGAGAGGTCGATATCTCGGGTGTGCGCGCGTCGGACGAACACGGAGTCGAGTCCGGCACGCTCCGCTGCGACCACGTCGCTGTTGCTGTCGCCGACGTAGAGCGCCGACTCCGCGCCGAGGTCGGCCATCGCTCGGTCGATGTAGTGCGTGTTCGGTTTCTTGAGCGTGAGGCTCTCCAGTGTCTTCTCGCGGCCGTAGTAGGTGTCGAACAGCGAGCGCAAGTCGAAGAAGTCCAGTTTGTACTCGATAGTGCTGTGGTGGTTGTTGCTCACGATACCGCGGGCGACCGAGAGGTCGGCGATGGCGGAGACGTCGTCGTAGCGTTCCCGAGCGCCTGCCTCGAAGGCGTCGAACTGCGACTGCTCGTCGTGGTGTTCGAAGGCGTCCCAGAACTCGCTCACGTCGAGGTCGTACACCGAACAGACCTCGAAGAGGGCGTCAGCGCTCTTCCCGCCCACGACGGCGTCGAGGTGCTCCGGTCGGATGTCCTCGACACCGACAGCGCGGAACGCCTCACGAGTCGCCTCGCGTTGTGTCTCCGGTGCCGGTGGTTCGACGAGAATTCCGTCGCTGTCGAACAGCACCGCGTCGTATCGTGTCACGACCGACACCAGTACGCGGTGCGAAAATAGGTATTTTGGTTTTGACAGTTCGGGGCGCGTTCGGTTTGGCAGTTCGAAGCGCGAGTCCGGACGCTTCGAAGCGGCGTGACCGAATTATCGGTCCGCGTACTTCGTGGCCGCTCGGCGGATGCTCCCGGCCAGTTCGGTCAGGTTGTCGCTCGTCCCGGAAATCTCGTCTGCGACCTGTGTGAGGACCGCGACGCTTCCACTCAGGAACACGCCCGCGCTCTCGCTCGGGGCGAGTGGCACGTCGTACTCCACACAGACCGATTCGAGGGCGTCGATGTCGCGCTGTTCGAGGCCTTCGGCGACGAACGAGAGCGACACGCCGGTCGCGGCGCTCGCGTCGTCACCGCCGCGCATGGCCAGTTGTTTCTCCGCCTCGCGGCGCGAGATATCGGTGTATTCGACGACTCGGACGGTGTCGTCGTCGACGAGTCGGTCACTGCCGAGGGCGTGAGCGACGAGCGCCACGTCGCGCGTCTCGGCCACGTCGTGGGTTCTGATGATGTGCGCGCCGCGTTCGACTTCCATCGTCGCCGCGGCGAGGCTGACCGGTAGTTGGTCTTCGTTCTCCATCCGCCCGGCGATGTCGCCGAGGAAGTCCTCGCGGTTCGTCGCCGTCAGAATCGGGCGGTTGAACGCGCGGAACTCACGGAGTCGGCGGAATCGCTCGCGGTCGTCCGCGAACGTCTTTTCGGGCGTCCACTTCCCGAAGGAGGGGTCGAGAATCGTCTTGTCGGTGAAGCCGCCGCGTTCGAGCGCGGCGAAGGTCTCTTCCATCGAGATGACCGCACCGGGGTTCTGGGGGTCCGGCGGGCTTGCCATCTTGATGTTCGGCACGTCGTAGTCCTCACAGACCTCGCGCATCCGCGGGTCGGCGAAGCCAGCCACGTCGTTGACGATGTCGAACCCGCGGGTGAGTGCCTCTTCGGCGACGTCTGCGTACCGGGTTTCGATGGAGAAGACGGCGTCGTCGCCGATTTCGTCGATGACGGCGACGGCCTTGTCCAACCGTTCGAGTTCCTTCTCGGCCGGGAGGACGTCGTACTTGATGTTCGCCGACTGGAGGCCGATATCGACGATGTCGGCACCCTCGCCGATGAGTTCGTCTTCGGCGAACCGCGCGGCGTCTTCGACTTCGGCGTGCATGCTCGGTTTCCACCCCGAACTTGGGCTCATGTTCAGCACACCCATGATTCGCGGGCGGTACCCGTCACCGACGGTGAAGTCGCCGAGTTCGACCGTTCTCATATGTGCGTAGGACGGTTGCCGAACAAAAAGCACATCGGTCGAGTGGGGACGGATTGCAGCGAAACTGGCCGACGACTCCCCGACGAGGCCGGCCAACCAAATGTTGATGTGGGTGTGGTGTGTCGGGCTGGCTGACACCTCGAATGACCGAATCGACTGGTGCGAGCGAGGCGACGAGTGAGAGGACGAGTGAGGGGAGATACAGTTGCGTCGAGAGACCGGGTGAACGACGTGGCGACTGAACAGCCCACCTGCACGTTCGTCTTCGACCCGGATGGATGGAAGACCGACCGCGAATTGGAGAGTCCGCTCCGCGGCGACGACTCCCTGACGGACGACGGCAAGTGGGAGTGCCCGCACGACCCGGTCTCCGGGTCAGACCACTGTCCGTTTCACTTACCGCACCTCCCGCCAGCGGAGCGCCCTGACGGCATCGACCAGAGCGAGGCACTCCTGCGCGTCCTGAAGGAAGTCGCCGAGTGCGACGACCGGACCGAGCGCCGCCGGAAAAAGCAGTTCGTCGGCGCGGCGTTCGACACGCTCCGTCTCGATTCGGTCGTGATAGACGCCGACGACAACTACCCAATCGACCTTCGACACGCGACTATCGGCTCGCTCGACTGTACGAACGCGACGGTCACTCACGAACTGGATTTGAGCGGGGCAACCGTCGGCGGGGAGAGTCGACTTCACGGGACGTTCGAGTCGGTTCGGTGTTTCGGAACGACGGTCGACGACCTCACACTCGACGTGTCGAGACTGGACGACGCCGTGTTCGCGTCGGCCGACTGTGGCACGGTCTCGTTCGAAGATGCGACCATCGAGCGCGTCGATTTCCGCGATATCGACGCCGAGCGCGTGGCGTTCGACCGCGCCTCGATTCGGCGGGCGTCCTTCGACGAGGCGACTATCGACACGGCTCGGTTTTCCTTCGCCGACATCCGACTGTGCGACTTCGACGACGTGACGTTCGGTGTCGGAAACTTCTACTTCGCGTCGTTCGAGGAGGCGGACTTCCGCGGTGCGACGATAGACCGGGCGGTGTTCAAAGACACGACGTTCGACGGCGCGTACTTCAACGACGTGTCGTTCGCGCTCGCGAACTTCATCCACACCAGCATCTCGCGGGCGCACTTCTCCGGCGCGTCACTGGGCGAAGCCTCGTTCTACGAGTCTACCTTCGAGTTCGAAGCTGACTTCTCGGACACCCACCTCGGCTGGGCCAGTTTTCAGGACTGCACGTTCGACGCCGCCGATTTTTCGGGTGCAGTCCTCGAACAGGCCGTGTTCCGAGGCGCGACCTTCGAGGAGGCGGACTTCCGCGGGGTCGACCCGGCGGGCGCGTTGAACCTCAAAGAGACGACTGTCGAGCGTCGCCTCCGGGTGCGACCGGACGTGACTCGCGCCCCGAACGACTCGTACGTCTGTCTTCAGGGGAGCACGATTGCCGGTGGCTGTCTCGAACAACCCACAGATGGGACCGCGATTTACGACGTTGCAGGTGCGACACTCGGCACCGTCGAGTTCGCCGCGCCAGACGAGGTGGACGTGCTCTCTCGAATCCGGTTCTACCGGACGCGATTCGACGCGTTCGACTACCGCGACGACGACATCGACCTCGCGGCGAACCAGTTCGAGATACACCGCAACCCCGACGACCTCGGAGAACGGGCGTCGTCGCTGGCGAGTTACGGGCTTGCGCTCACGGAGGCGCGCCGCGACGAAGAGTCGGAATTCGGGCACGTATTCGAATCGAGTGGGTACGGGGAGTTGCGGGACCGGGCGGCCGAGAGGCTCGCCCGCGACCCAGACCGCTATCACGACGGGGCGCTCTGGGACGAGCCGGACGCGAAGGGGCTCGAATCGACCTACCTCTACGCGAAGAACGGCGCGAGCAAAATCAACGACAACCAATCGGCAGCCGAGTTCTTCCGTCTCGAAATGAGCCACCGGCGGGACCGCTACGCCGAGTTGGCGGGGGACGCCGATTCGCGAATCGAGTGGGTTAGCTACCGGCGTCGCTGGGCGAGCAACCTCGTTCTCGACTGGGTGACCGGCTACGGTGAGCGCCCGTCGAACGTCGTCTGCACGTCGATGCTTGCTGTCGCCCTGTTCGCGGTCCTCTACTACGTCCTCGCGCCCGGCCTCTACGAGAATCTGCTGAACTATGGGATACTGAGTATCGGCTCGTTCGTGACGCTCCTGCTCGGACAGGCGTCGAAGGTGTCGATACCGCTGATTAACTTCCTCAGTCAGGTCGAGGCGTTCCTCGGCGCGTTCCTCATCGCGCTGTTCGTGTTCACGCTCACGCGGTCTATCAACCGCTGAGAGGAGGAGAGGGTCGCTGAGACAGACTTAACTCGCTGTTGTCCGAGGTGGGAGCGATGACTGACGCCGACTCCGACGAAGTTCGAACACAGCTCGAACAGGCGTTTTCGGAGGTGAACCTCCCGATAACCGGGCCGCACGACCTCTCAGCGGCGTTCCGGTCGGGAGACAACACGAGCTTCGAGATTGCGGACTCCGAGTTGACGCCCGCCGACCTCCAACTCGCGGTTTCGCCCGATGGCTATCCCTACGAGACGGTCGAGGCGTTCGTCGACGAACTCGTCGATGCTCTGGAAGACAGCACGTAGTCAACACGGAAAGTGCGGAGAACGGCCGGGGCGATAGAGACTGTTTTACGCGAGCAACCGTACACCCACATGAGTTGTCAGTACCGTGCCGAGCGACGTGGCGAGCGCGGGAGGACACCAATCGAGATGGAGTCGAGACCACCCACCCCAGAGCTGTGACAGAAAACGACACCGACGCCGGACTCGTCGTGCTCACCAACCGCGAGCCGTACGTCCACGACGCGCCGAACGACGTGACCAAACCGGTCGGGGGACTGACCGCCGCGATGGACGACGTGATGCGCGAAGTCGGCGGCACGTGGGTCGCACACGGCCACGGCCGCGCCGACTTCGACGTGACAGATAGCGATGGGTACGTCACCGTCCCGCCGGAGGCCGGGCAGTACTCGCTCAAGCGACTCGATATCCCGGACCAGCCCTACGAGGGCTACTACTACGGCTACAGCAACCAAGTACTCTGGCCGCTCTGTCACGAACACGTCGACCGGATTCGGGCCTCACCGGACGATTGGACCGCCTACACCGCGGTGAACGAGCAGTTCGCCAGTGCCGCTCTCGACGCACTCGCCCGGCAGACAGCCGAGTCGACACTGCTGTGGGTTCACGACTACCACCTCGCGTTGGTCCCCGAACTCGTCCGCCGTCAGACCGACGGCGACGTGACAATTCAGCACTTCTGGCACATTCCGTGGCCGCCTGCGCAGTTGTTCGACCGGAGTCCCCACGCGGCGGCTCTGTTGACCGGGTTGCTCGGCAACGACCGCATCGGGTTCCACACCCACGGCTACGCACAGGAGTTCCTCGCGACAGTCGAGCGAACGCTTCCAGATGCTGAAGTCGACTCCGACGCGCTTCAGGTGACTCACGACGGCCGAACCGTCGAAGTGTACGTCGCGCCCGTCGGCATCGACACCCAGACGGTCGATGACCTCGCAGAGAGTCCCGAAGCCGAACGGTTCTGGCGCGACCTCAGCGAACGGGAGGGAATCGCCTCCGACGAGCGAATCGCCGTCAGCGTGGACCGACTGGATTACACGAAAGGCATCCTCCAGCGACTCGACGCCGTGGAACACCTGCTCGAACGCGACGGCTCCCTGCGCGGGTCGTTTCGACTGCTCCAGAAAGGGTCGCCGACGCGCGAGCAGATTCCGGAGTACGAGCGCTATCAGCGGGATATATTCGAGAAGATACGCCACCTCAACGACCGGTTCGGAACCGAGGAGTGGCAGCCAGTCGTCTATCTCGACGGTCGCTACACGCGCGCCGAAATCAGCAGTCTCTATCGAAACGCCGACGTGTGCATCGTGAGTCCGCTCGCAGACGGCTACAACCTCGTCGCACAGGAGTACGTCGCCGCGAACCAGTCGGCTTCGGGGGCACTCGTCCTCAGCAAGTTCGCGGGCGTCCACACGCTCATCGGCGACGACGCGTTCACCATCAACCCACACGACACCGCCGGGTTCGCGGCGCAAATCGAAGCCGCGCTGGACGCTCCGAAAACGGAGCGAGCCGGGCGATTCCAGCGCATGTACGAGCAAGTCGCAGCGTCCGATATCGGCGCGTGGATGGAACACTCGCTGGGACAGTGGAGTCGGTGAGCGTCGGCGCGATACGACCACTCGGATTCCTTACTAAATTCTCCTTCAGGGAGCGCCTTTGAGGGACGAGCGAGTACGTGTAGATGCAGTGAGGTAGGTATCCCCCACTCGGCCCTCCGCCGTCGAGACGGCAGTGAACTGACTCGGACGGCTTCCAGTCTCCTATGAACTCCGACACGTATCTCTCCCGAATCGGTATCGACCCCGACTCACTCGGCGAGTCGTCGCTTTCGTCCCTCCGTCGCCTCCAGCACGCCCACGTGACGACGATTCCCTTCGAGACGCTCGCCGTCACTGGCCACCCCTTCGACGAGGCAGACGACGGCGAGGGCGTCCGCCTCGAACTGCCGCACCTCTTCGAGAAAGTCGTCGAGCGCGAGCGCGGCGGCTTCTGTTTCGAACTCAACGGCCTGTTCAACTGGCTGCTCTCCGACCTCGGATTCGACGCCGACAGAGTGGCTGCACGCGTCCTCGACGACGACGGCGTCGGTCGCCCACCGGCAAACCACCACTCGAACGTCGTCGAACTCGACCAGAGATACGTCGTCGACGTCGGCATGGGCGTCCCCTCGATGCGACGGCCGACTCCGCTCGACGGCGAGGTCAGAACCGACGAGGCGGGCGTCTCGTGGCGCGTCGTCGAGAGCGACCGCCCGGACGAGACGCATCTGACGCAGTACCGCTACGAACCCGACGGCGAGTGGCAAGACCGCTACCTGTTTTCCGACACACCGCGCATGCTGACATACTTCGAGGCGACGTGCGACTACCTCCAGAGCGCCCCCGAGTCGTCGTTTACCGGCGACCCCGTCGTCATCCGGCCGACCGAGGACGGGCATCGAAAACTCACTCCCGAGTCGCTGACGCGGTACGTGGGAAGCGAGTCGAGCGAGCGCGAGATTGAAGCGGCGGAGTGGGACGACCTCCTCGAAGGCGAGTTCGGCATCGACTACCGAACCGAGGCGGACGAGTCGCCGGTCGCGTAGAGCCACCCGGTAGCGATTTCGGGCTTAGTCGTCGCCGAAGTCGGCGAGATGGTTCACGCTTCCCGCGCCCTGACCGACGTCTGCGGGTGCGGCGAGCGCCGATTGCGTGAACTCGATGCCGCGCTCGACGGCGGTTTCGAGGTCGTCGCCGCGGGCGAGACCGGCCGCGATTGCGCTCGACAGCGTGCATCCGGAGCCGTGCGTCCGGTCGGTATCGACTCGCGGGTTGGTGAACGTCGTCGTCTCCTCGCGGGTGACGAGCGTGTCGACGACCGTTCCGTCGCCGGTTTCCACGTGGCCGCCCTTCAGGAGGACCGCGTCGGCACCGCGTTCGAAGAACCAGTCGGCGACCTCGCGGATTGCTTCGGGACTGTCCGGCACGTGGCCGGTGAGTTCTGCGGCCTCGTCTGCGTTCGGCGTCACGAGCGTCGCCTGCGCGAAGATGTCGTCGTAGGCGTCGATGGCGTCGTCGTCGAGCAATCGGTCACCCGAGGTCGCGACCATCACGGGGTCCACGACGGTGGGAGCGTCGTATTCGGAGAGGCACTCCGCGACCGTCTCGACTGCCTCGGCCGTGGCGAGCATCCCGAGTTTTATCGCGCCGATGTCGAAGTCGTCGGCGACGGCGTCGAACTGAGTTCGCACGGTTTCCGTCGGGAGGACGTGGGTGTCGGCGACGCCGCGGGTGTTCTGCGAGGTCACACCGATGATGACCGAACCGCCGTAGACGCCGAGACGCGTCATGGTCTTCAGGTCGGCCTGAATCCCCGCACCGCCGCCGGAGTCGGTGGAGGCGATAGTGAGCGCGTACGGCGGGGTTTCGGGCGTCGGCGAGAGCGTGCCGTCGCTCATGGGTGCACCTCGATTTCGATTCGCTCGGCGCGGTCCGCGAGGTCGGGAAGGGGGTCGTCGGACCGCTCTTTGGCCGTTCCGTTTGCGAGGCCGGCAACCGCATCGAGGAACGCGACGCGGTAACTCGCCGGGCCGTGATACTCGCCGAAGACGCCGTTTGCGGCCAGTTCGCCAGCCAGCCCGTAGGCCATCGTCCCCGCCAGCGCGGCTTCGAGCGGGTCGTCGATGGCGGCGGCGAACGTCGCCAGCGTCACGCCGAGCATACACCCGGTTCCGACGACGGTGCCCATCATCTCGTGGCCCGCGTGGACCTCGTAGGCGACTTCGTCGGTCGCGACGATGTCCGTCTCGCCGGATGCGACGACGACAGACCCCGTTTCGCGGGCGCACGCGACCGCCGTCGCCGCGATTTCGGCGTACTCGCCGACCGATTCGACACCGCGAACTTCCGCGTCGGCACCGGCGAGCGCGGAGATTTCGCCGTAGTTGCCGTTGAGTACGTCCACGTCGAGTTCCGTGACGAGTCTGTCGGCGACGCGAGAGCGAGTCGGAGTCGCACCGACGCCGACGGGGTCGACGACGAGCGGCACGTCGTTCTCGCTCGCGGCGCGGCCCGCGGTCAGCATCGTCTCTTCGCCCGTCTCGCTGACTGTCCCCATGTTCAGGAGACAGCCGCTCGCGATGGAGACCATGTCGCCGACCTCGCGCTCGTCGTCGGACATGACCGGCAGGCCGCCCCAGTGGAGCGTGATGTTCGCCACGTCGTTGACGGTCACGTCGTTAGTGACCGAGTTGACGAGGGGTTCGGCCGACGTGACGGCCGAGAGCGCGCGCTGGAGGTCGAAGTCGCGGTCGAGACCGCCCGACGAGTGCGTCATCGGCGGTCCCTCCCGTCTTCGACCGCGGTCGCAAGCTGGCGCGTCGCCGCTTCGGGGTCGTCCGCGCCGGTGATTTCGGTGATGACCGCGACGCCGTCGGCTCCGGCGGCGACCACGTCAGCCGCGTTCGAGGCAGTGATACCCCCGATGCCGACGATGGGAATCGAGACGGCGTCCGCGACGGCCTCGACGCGCTCGACGCCGATTTCGTACTCGTCGTCGTCGATGTCTTTCGAGTCGGTGGCGAAGACGGCACCGACGCCGAGGTAGTCGGCACCGGCGTCTTCGGCCGCCAGCGCAGCCTCGACCGTCGAGACCGACCGGCCGACGATGGCGTCTCGACCCAACTGGTCACGGGCAGCCGCTATCGGCAGGTCGTCGTCGCCGAGGTGGACGCCGTCGGCACCGACTGCCGCGGCGATATCGACGCGGTCGTTGACGACGAACGGGACGCCTGCCTCGGCCGTCAGTTCGCGCACGTCGCTGGCGAGGACGTAGCGCTCGCGAGCAGTCGCGTGCTTCTCGCGAAGTTGCACGAAGTCCACGCCGCCGTCGACCGCGGCCTCGACGACCTCGGTCGTCGACCTGTCGCCCGACAGGTCCGACTGGGTGACGAGATACGTGTCCATGGAGATATTCATTGGTTGTATCTGTTGGTAGTCGACTGTGGCGGCAAAGTCGTTACCATTCGGCGAATTTCCGAAGCGGCCGGTTCTCGGCGATTGAGAGGCTGCTATCGGGATTATCTCGGTGGACAGCGAATCGACACGTGGTGAGTGGTGATGATGTCATTCCTCGTTGCATACGGAACCAAAGAGGGACAGACCGAGAAGATAGCCGAGCGAATCGTCGCAGTGCTCGACGGCCGGGGCCACGAAGCGACCGCGGTCTCAGTCGCGGACGTTCCGGCGGACCTGTCGGTCGCCGACTTCGACGCGGTGCTCGTCGGGTCGTCCATCCACATGGGCAAACACGGAAAGAAGATACTCCGCTTCGTCAGGGAGCACCGCGAGGCAATCGAGACGCGGCCGAACGCGTTCTTCCAAGTGTCGCTGTCGTCGGCGTTCCCGAGCGAGGAGAGCGACGCCCACGTCGCCGAGTACATCGAGGAGTTCGTCGAGAACACTGGGTGGGAACCCGACCGAATCGGGGCCTTCGGGGGTGCGCTCCGCTACTCGAAATACGGGTTCTTCACGCGGGTGATAATGAAGCGCATCACGCGGGAGACCATCGGCGAGACGGACACCTCCCGGGACTACGAGTACACCGACTGGGACGAAGTCGAGACGTTCGCCGCCGACTTCGCCGCTCTCGTCGAGGCGGGTGACGTGGCGGTCAACGACGACGTGGCGGCTGGTGGCGAGCCCGAAGAAACGTCCGTGTAAAGCATGAAGACCCGCACGCTCGGTATTTTGGTCGTCGCCGTGCTCGTCGTGGTCGCAGCAGTCGGTGGCGGACTCTGGGCGCTCGGCCGACTCTCGTTTCTCGACTCCTACGGGAGCGAGTACTACTACGAAGTCCGCGTCTCGGCGAACGAGCCGATTTCGAACGTGACCATCTTCGCCCCGTTGCCGGTCGTCGACGGCGACTCGCCCGTCGCGGGCGTCATCGAGACGCGGGAGTACCTGCTCCCCGAGACGTGGTCGTACGACGTGGTCGAAACGGAGTACGGTCCGATGCTCAGACTCCAAGCCGACGAACTCCCGGCCGACCCGACGTATCACCGCCCAGTCATCGAAAACGACCGACTCGTCCGGTGGGAGCGAGTCTCGGCCGACGAGTACGACCGAAACGACACCGACGTCGTCAGAATCGACCACGATGCAATCGAGTTGACCGCCGACCGGACGGTGAACCGCTCCATCGAAACGCGGGCCCCCGAAGGGACGGAACCGCTGTTCGAACCGCGGTCGAACGTGACCGCAGTTCCCTGTGAGTGGCCCCACGAGGACGACGACGTGCGGTGTTACAGCTACGACACGCGGATATTCGTCTCGTACGACGGCCCGGAGACGACCGAACTGTCCGTGACCGTCGAACTCCGCGGCACCAACTCGTGGTGGGTCGGCGGATGGAACTACAACGAGTACACCGACCGCGTGTACGTCTACGACCTGCCGGCCGACCAGCGCGGATGGGTCGTCGTCGGGGGGGCCGCCGAGACTGGTGTCGGGAACTATCCCCGAAATCCGCCACAGTGAGTCCTCTCGACCACCGTATTACCTCAACCACTGCATCACGTTCCAGCAACCGTGACAGTCGCCGAGTCCGGCAAATGTGACGGCCTGCACACACACTTTTCACTTTTACATGATTATACATGATAATGGCTGACGACGACCAGACGCGGGCGACTCGACCACCCGCGACGACAGACAGCCGCGACCTGAGTGACCTGCAGGCGTTTCAGGAGTCGCAGGCCTACGACGTAGCGGACGTGGCCGAGTACGCCGCGCTGGCAGCAGCCCTGCGTGAGGTCGTCGCTGGTGAGGTCCGATTCGACGAGTACACGCAGGTGTTGTACGCGACCGACGGGTCGATTTACGGGGCGCGACCGGCGGGCGTCGTCATCCCGAAGACTGTCGCGGACGTTCGTGCAGCGGTCGAAACGGCCGCCGAGCACGACGTGCCGATTCTTCCGCGCGGTGCCGGGTCGTCGCTCGCCGGGCAGTCTGTCGGTCCCGGGTGTGTCGTCCTCGACTTCTCGAAGTATATGGACGACATCGTCGTGGTCGACCCCGAGAACCGCCGGGCGACGGTCCAACCCGGCGTGGTGCAAGACGACCTCGACGACCACCTCGCGCAGTTCGGCCTCCAGTTCGCGCCCGACCCGGCGTCGTCGAATCGGGCGACACTCGGCGGCGGCATCGGCAACAACTCGACCGGCGCGCACTCGGTTCGGTACGGTATCACCGACGCCTACACCGAGGAGTTGCGCGTCGTCCTCGCCGACGGGTCGGAGATTCACACCCGCGACGTCGTCCTCGACAGCGACGAATGGGACGACATCGTCTCGAAAGACGACCGCGAGGCCGAGATTTACCGGACTGTCCGGGCGCTGGTCGAAGACAACGAAGCCGAAATCGAGCGCCGGTATCCCGAACTCAAACGCTGCGTGTCGGGCTACAACCTCCACAAAGTCGTCTTCGAGAACGACGACGGCGAGCGCGTCATCAACCTCTCGAAACTGTTCGTCGGTGCCGAGGGGACACTCGGTGTCGTCGTCGAAGCGACCGTCTCGCTTGTGACCGTCCCCGAAGACACCGCGCTCGTCCTCTACGCCTACGACGACCTCGTCGATGCGATGGCCGCGGTTCCCGACGCCCTCGACTTCGACGCCAGCGCGGTCGAACTCATGGACGACGAGGTGTTTCGGATGGCCCGCGAATCCAGCGAGTACGCGCAGTACGTCGAGCAGATTCCGGACGGGACCGCCGCGACGCTGATGCTGGAGTTCGACTCCGAGTTGCACGACGACTTCGAGGCGACGATTCGGCGGGCGAACGAGCACTTCCTCGAATCGGGCGACGCCCACGCCGATGGGGACGGCGGCGGCACCGCCTTCGACGCCATCGAAGCCTACTCCGACGAGGCGCAGGGTGACATCTGGAAGCTCCGAAAGGCGGCGATTCCGCTTCTCATGTCGCTTCCGGGCGACCCGAAGCCCTACCCGTTCATCGAGGACGCGAGCGTGCCGCCCGAGGAACTCGCCGAGTACGTCCAGTCGTTCGAGGCGGTGCTGGCCGACCACGACACGTCGGCCGCCTACTTCGCCCACGCTGGGGTCGGCACGCTCCACATTCGACCCATCCTGAACCTGAAAGACGCCGACGGCATCGAGACGATGCACTCGATTACCGACGACGTGACCGACCTCGTATTGGAACACCACGGCGCGTTCTCGGGCGAGCACGGCGACGGACTCGCGCGAACCGAGTGGAACCCGAAGATGTACGGCCCGGACCTCTGGGAGGCGTTCAAGGACCTCAAGTCCGTGTTCGACCCCGAGTGGCGAATGAATCCGGGAAAGGTCGTCTACCGCGACGACGACCCGACCGATATGCGCGAGCACCTTCGGTACGGCCCGGAGTACTCGTCGCTCGAACCCACCACGGCACTCGACTTCGACGACGAAGGCGGATTTTCGCACCTCGTCGAACTGTGCAACGGGTGTGGGACCTGCCGACAGACTGGGTCCGAGACGATGTGTCCAACCTACCGCGCTTCGCGGGACGAGATGGAGACGACCCGCGGCCGGGCGAACATGCTTCGTGCGGCCATCAGCGGCGACCTGCCAGAGTCGGAGCTGTACGCCGAGCGATTCCAAAAAGAGGTTCTCGACCTCTGTATCGGGTGTAAGGGCTGCAAAAACGACTGTCCGACCGGCGTGGACCTCGCCAAGTTGAAAGCCGAGGTCAAACACCAGTACCACGCCGAAGAGGGGTCGTCGGTCAGAGAGCGACTCTTCGCGCAAATCGACGCCGCGGCGAAGTTGGGGAGCAAACTCGCACCGGTCTCGAACTGGCTCACAGCGATTCCCGGAGCGCGGACCGTGATGGACCGCTATTTCGGCATCGCTGCCGACAGGAGTCTTCCGACGTTCACCCGGAACACGCTCGAACGCTGGGTGAACGGCCGACGGTCCGCGGTCTCCCCGTCCGAGGCGACTCACCGGGTGCTCCTGTTCCCGGATACGTACACGAACTACGTGTCTCCCGAAGTCGGGAAGGCCGCAGTTCGAACCCTCGAAGCGGCGGGCGTCCACGTCACACTCGCCGAAAACGTCGCTCCGAGCGGTCGAGCAGCCTTCTCCGGCGGCTTCCTCGACGTGGCTCGCCAGCGGGCACATCACAACGTCCGGCGATTGCGGCCATTCGTCGAAGACGGCTGGTCGGTCGTGTTCACCGAGCCGTCCGACGCGGTGATGTTCCAAGACGAGTACGCCGACCTGCTCGACGGACAGGCCGCATTGGACGTCGGCGCGGCCGCCTACGGCATCATGGAGTTCGTCGACGTGTTCCGACTCGACGAACAACTCGACGTTCGAGGACGAGAGGGGAGTTCGGCCGCGGCCCCGCAAGCCGCGGCAGACGGCGGCCGCAACTCACCCGAGTCACTGACATACCACGGCCACTGCAACCAGAAGGCGCTCAACAAGGACCACCACGCAGTCGGCGTGCTCCGGCGCGTCGGCTACGACGTGGACCCACTCGATTCGGGGTGCTGCGGGATGGCCGGGAGCTTCGGCTACGAGTCCGAACACTACGACCTCTCGAAAGCCATCGGCCGAATTCTGTTCGAGCAGGTGGACGAGAGCAGCGGAGACACCGTGGTCGCGCCGGGGGCGTCGTGCCGGACGCAACTCACAGACCGAAACGAGGCCGCACACCGGCCACCGCACCCGATTGAGAAGGTCGCCGAGTTGCTTCGGGAGTGAGCTACGACCGGGCTGGGCGGTACAGTCAGGGGCGTTCAGCGACTCGACACCGAAGCCGGGTGCCGGTTCCGCAAACACACCTTTTACACTACGGTGGGGCATCACAGCACACACCATGTCAGATGCACCCGATGTCGGCGAACTCAATCCGCCGAATCGAACGCTGATGGGGCCGGGTCCGAGCGACGTTCACCCGCGGGTCCTCCGCGCGATGTCAACACCGCTCGTCGGGCACCTCGACCCCTCGTTCATCGAAATTATGGACGAAGTACAGGAACTCATGCGCTACACGTTCCGGACCGACAACCAGTGGACGATTCCCGTCTCGGGCACCGGGTCGGCGTCGATGGAGGCGGCCATCGGCAACCTCGTCGAACCGGGTGACACCGTCCTCGTGCCGACGAACGGCTATTTCGGCGGTCGCATGGAGTCGATGGCCGAACGCGCCGGTGGGAGCGTCGTCCACGTCGACGCCCCGTGGGGCAAGCCGCTCGACCCCGCCGACGTACAGGACGCGTTCGACGAACACCAACCGGACGTGTTCGGGTTCGTCCACGCCGAGACCTCGACCGGCGTGAAGCAACCGAACGTCCCCGAACTGACGAGCATCGCCCACGACCACGACGCCTACGTCGTCGCCGACTGCGTGACCTCTCTGGGCGGCGTCGAACTCGAAGTCGACGACTGGGGCATCGACGTGGCCTACTCCGGGCCGCAGAAGTGCCTCTCCTGTCCGCCGGGTGCGAGTCCGCTGACGCTCACCGACCGCGCGATGGACAAGGTGCTCTCACGTGAGGAAGCACCCCGGTCGTGGTATCTCGACCTCTCGCTTCTCGAAGGCTACTGGGGCGATGACCGCTCGTACCACCACACCGCACCTATCACCAACGTCTACGCGATTCGGGAGGCGCTCCGCCTCGTCGCCGAGGAAGGCATCGAAGATAGGTGGGAGCGCCACCGCCGCGTCGCTGGCGCGCTCAAAGCCGGTGTCGAAGCGATGGGTCTCGGCCTCAACCCCGAAGACGACTACTGGCTGCCGAGCCTCAACGCGGTGCTCGTCCCCGACGGCGTCGATGCCGGCGCGGCAATCGACTACGTCCTCGACCACTACGACCTCGAAATCGCGGGCGGCCTCGGCGCGCTCGCGGGCGACATCTTCCGTATCGGGTGTATGGGCTACTCCGCACAGCCCGAGAACGTCGCGTTCCTCATGACTGCACTGGGTGAGGCGCTGGAGGCGCAGGATGCAGACGTTGACGTGGACGCCGGATTCGCGGCGATGCGAGAGCGACTGCACTAGGTGGGTATCCACCCAATCCTGCTCTTCGACCGCGAAAGTGGCGTCAGCTCGGCGATAATCGGCGTTGATTCGCGGTGACAGTCAGGCGAACCAGAGTAAATCGGCCGGGGCAGTTTCACCCCTTCATGGTGGTTGACCCCGCAGTTGTCATCGCCGAACATGAACCGACACGCTATCATCGGCGTCGTGCTCGCAGTCCTCCTCTCGACTGCGGGTGTCGCCGCCGCAACCCCCGGAAACGCCCCCGTAGAACCGAACGCCGACGAGTCCGGTGTCGCTGGCGCACAGGGACCGCCGAGTGAGTTGCCGGGACCGGTTCCGGACTTCGTCTCTGACATCCACAGCGCGATTACCGACTTCCTCAACGGCATGCTTGACGGTGCGCTCGGCCCCGTAGTCAGTGACGCGACCGAAGACACCGTCTCAGAGACCGGCGATGCGTGATACGCATCGGCCCAAGCATACATCCCGAACTAGCCCGAGCAAACTACCTAGCCCGGCTCTGTTGAAATCCTCGGGGAGTTACAAATTCGACCGGTAGTCTGACCGGATGGAAGCCCTCCCAAAGTCGCGGTTGCTCCAGTTCGTGGAACAAGCATACCACTTGGCTCGTCGAGCTGTCGCTCGCTACTCGTCGAAGTTCTCGAAACGGCGGTACACGCTCCATCAACACATCGTCTTGCTATGTCTCAAGGTGCGGAAGAATACGACGTACCGGACGCTTCTTGACGAACTCATCGAGATGCCTCGGATTCGGAGCGCCCTCAATCTTGAGGGACTCCCGACACCATCAACGCTATGTAAAGCGTTCAATCGGCTTGATATGGCGGTTTGGCGCGTTCTGCTCAACCTCTCGGTCACACTCCTCCCGACCAACGGTGTCGTCGGAATCGACGCCTCCGGTTTTGACCGGAGTCACGCCTCGAAGCACTACACGAAACGAACGAAGCTGACGATTCAGCAGTTGAAAGTTACCCTTCTCGTGGATACGAGGTCGAACGCGATTCTCGACGTACACGTGACGACGACCAGAAAACACGACTCGAAGATCGCGCCGTCACTCATCATGCGAAATATCGAGGAAGTCGATATTCTCCTTGGCGACAAGGGATACGACGACCAGAAGATTCGCGCGTTGGCCCGTGAGACTGGTGTTCGACCGCTCATCAAGCACCGCGAGTTTTCGTCGCTCCACAAGGCATGGAACGCTCGGCTGGATACTAATCTCTACGGTCAGCGCAGTCAGAACGAGACCGTAAATTCTCGCCTCAAACGGAAATATGGCGCATTCGTCCGCTCACGAGACTGGTGGAAGCAGTTCCGCGAACTCGTCATCAAGTGCATTGTTCACAATCTGGAGCGAAACCTCGCTATTTCAAATGAGGAGAGCGACTGTCCGTGATTCCGAGAGGAAGGGACTGCTGAATACAGAGGGTGGGCCTTGTTTAGACGCGGTGCAGATTGTCCGAGAAGACCTTTGCCCATACAACGAGATCGGAGAGGGAGGCACTCATGGACGGACTCTACTCATCCAATAGAACCACCATCTGACGTCTTCAGGAGCGTATAAACAAGGCTCAGAGGGTGAGTTCAGTAATCCACCAGTGGCCATTCGATGGTTGAATTTTAAACCACCCATTCTTCGACTACCAATTTATCAATCCGAAATTGTGGTTGTATTGAGCTGCGAAAAATTGAGTGTGAGTGGGTTTGTTTGTACGGAACACCGCGTATCAGTCTCTGGGTCGAATTGACTGTCACCGTTTGTGTCTCCATAGGCAAGAACTCGAACCGTGTGGCTCCCCTTCAACGGCTGGTCAAGATTGAGTATCTCCCCATCGGACGCAACCGCTCGGTTGCTCGTCACGTGTTTCACTCCAAGCACAGTGTCGTCCTCGTAGGCGACTAATAGAATGTCTGCTCCGCTCCCGAGTTCGTAGCCAACTCGAAGTTTGTCAGCTCCCCAACCGTAGTATTCGTCCCTGCTCAAGTCCTCTGGTGGGGGCTTGTAGAACCCGAGCGAATTGATATTGCATTCTTGACTAAGAGCAGATGACGTTGCTCCGAGACACCCGCCAAGAACAGCGAGAAGAGTAAGGAGAGCTACCATGACCGCTTTGCGGCACATGCTAATTGATTAATGCCTGATTGGTAAATGCTTTATCAGGAATTGGTAAATCGAACTGGCTGTCACGACCGATTCGCGCGCTGTATTCAGCACTCCCGCTGAAACCTGTCGCTGATTGAGGATTTCAACAAGGCCCCTAGCCCGAAATGAAGCAATCTACACTGGTTGTCCTCGCACTCGTCGCACTCGTCGGCGGCGGTGTTGCGACCGCGTTTGTGACCGGTGTCGGCCCGTTCGCCAGCGACGACGACGAGCTAGACGGTGAGTTCCCGACACAGACGGCGACACCAAGCTCCGGAGACGACTCGTCCGGCAGTGGCGACGGCGGTGACAGTAGCGGCGGCGACTCCGACGGCTCTTCGTCTGACGAGACCTCGACGCCGCCGTTTAGCTTCACCATCGAAGACATCGAGGAGTGTGGCCAGACGTGCCGCGACGTGACGAGCACCGTGACGAACCAGCAGGACGACTCCGCGACCGGCGTCACGGTCTACAGTCGCATCTACGTCGGCAACAGCACCGCCGAGGACGACGTCATCTGGCAAGGAAAAGAGGCGATTGGCGGCCTCGAAAGCGGCGAGTCCTACACCGCGACGCGTCGCGTCGAACTTTCGTTCACGGAGGCGTTCGCGGTCCAGCAAGCCGACGGGTGGATAACCATTCAGACGACGATTCAAAGCGACGAGCAGACGCTGACCTACACCGAGCGTCGGGACGTCGTCTGAACCGCCCCGCGGGTGTCGGGCGCACATCGCGCCGTCAACCCCCATCGGTTCCGCAACGACTTTTCGCGCCGCCTGCCAACGCCGGGTATGAACATCGAGGTTCGCGAACTGGCCGGTCTCGGCCCCGACGCTCGCCGCGCCTTCTTCGAGCGAGACGCCGGTGTCGCCGAAGTCCGGGCGGACGTCCGCGACATCGTCGAGCGCGTCAGAACCGAAGGCGACGTCGCACTCCGCGACTTTTCCCGCGAGTTCGACGACGTCGAAGTGGGAAACATCGACGTGACGGACGCCGCAGAACGCGCCTACGACGAAATCGACGACGACGTGCGCGAGGCTATCGAGACGGCCGCGGCGAACATCCGCGAGTTCCACGAGCGACAGGTCCCCGAGGACTGGCGCGAGGACTTCAGTGGTGACGACTCTGGGACACGCGAATTGGGTCGGCGCTACCGCCCGCTCGAACGCGTCGGCGTCTACGCCCCCGGCGGGACCGCCGCGTACCCGTCGAGCGTCCTGATGGGGGTCATCCCGGCGAAAGTCGCTGGCGTCGAACACGTGGCTGTCGCAACCCCCCCGGCCGAGACGATGAACCCGGTCACGCTGGCCGCGATGCACGTCGCGGATGTCGATGCCGTCTACTCGGTCGGTGGGGCGCAGGGCATCGCCGCGCTCGCATACGGGACCGAGACGGTGAACGCGGTCCAGAAAGTCGTCGGGCCGGGTAACAAGTGGGTCACCGCCGCCAAGGCCGAAGTCCGGGGCGACGTGGACATCGACTTCCTCGCCGGCCCATCCGAGATTCTCGTCGTCGCCGACGAGACCGCAGACCCGCGGTTCGTCGCGTCCGACCTCGTCGCGCAGGCCGAACACGACCCCAACGCCTCGGTCGTCGCCGTCACCGACGACGAGGAGGTTGCAGACGCCATCGTCGCGGAAGTCGAGACCCAAGCCGCCGAGAGAGACCGGACCGAGACCATCGAGGCCGCCTTGGAGAACGACGCCTCTGGCGTCCTCCTCGCGCGGTCGATGTCGGAAGCAGTGCTCTTCGCCGAGGAGTACGCCGCCGAGCACCTGTCGATTCAGGCCGACGACGACGAAGCCCTCTTGGACCGCATCGACTCGGCGGGAAGCGTCTTCCTCGGGCCGTACACCCCCGTCGCGGCGGGTGACTACGCTTCCGGGACGAACCACGTCCTCCCGACCGGTGCGGGCGCAAAGCGACAAGGCGGTCTCTCCGTAGACCACTTCGTTCGCTCGACGACCGTCCAGCGACTCGACGAGGCCGCGTTAGCAGACCTCTCGGAGACGATTACGACGCTCGCAGAGGCAGAGGGCCTCGACGCGCACGCAGAGAGCGTCCGCGAGCGTCTCGGCGAGTAACTGTAACTGCCGACCGCTTTCGGCGAGTCGGAACCGTTCGGTTTACTTCCTGACACTTAGTTACGACCTTTCAAACGAGGTTAGATGGCCTATAACCCTCGAAATTCGGATATTAGTGAAATACTGTCGCCCCGTCTTTTTATCTTGTCAGACGACGACTAGAGACTGATGACCAGAAGTGAGGTGACGGCCGTCGTGATTGCGACGTCCCTCATCGGGGTGGTGCTCTCTCTCGTCGCGGGCATCGTCGGCAGCACAGTCGACGTCGCGACGAGCGTGTGGGTCGTCGCGGGTCTCCTCGGGGGTGCGCCGGGTGCACTCGGGTCGGCAGTCGGCGCCGTGTTCATCGACATCTCTCGCGGGACGCTCGGGTGGGAGACGCCGATTCGGGCCCTTTCGGCGTGCGTGACTGCGATTGTTCCCTTCGCACTCCGTCGCCTCGCGGTCGGCGACGACGTTCGACTCTCCTCACTTCGTGACTTCGTTGCCCTCGAATTTGCCGTCGTAGTCGGCGTTCTCGGCGGCGTCGCGACCCTCGCGTGGGGTGGCGAACTGCTCGGGACCGTCCCGTTTCTCGTCGCGCCGCGGCTGTTCTTCCCGCAGGTCGTCGGCCCGCTCGTGGCCGTCGCATTCGTGTTCGGCATCGGAACGCGCCGCGGCATCGACCTCGACGTCGCAAAACGCGCATCGCCGATACTCCCGCTTCGAGGGACCTACGGCGGCACTGTGCTCACCGTCACCGTCCTCGCCTGGTTCGGTCTCGGCGTCGTCGGCAGCATCGGCTATCGGACGTTCGAAATCGTCGCGACCAGCAGTCCGAAACAGTTCACCGACCGCGGCCTCGGCTTCCTGCTGCAACTCGACACGCCGCTTTTCGGACCCGGCGCGCGACATCTTCAAATCGCCCTCGGCGTCGCCGCGCTCTCGGTTCTCGCCGCGATTCTGGTCGCCGAGCGCCACCGCCCGGACTCGCGCCAGGAGGCTATCGTCCTCACCCGGCGCGACGCGCTCATCACCTTCGCGGCCGCCGGTGCCGTCGCCGTCGGCGTCGTGGGCGCGCAACGACCACTGCAACCCAACGACTCGGAGACGCTCGCAGACCGTGACGTGCAGACGATGTTGGCCGTCGCCGAAGTCGTTCTGCCGTCGGTCGTCACGGTCGAAACTGGGTTCGTCACGACCTATTTCAGCCGAACGGGCGAGGACCGAGCGCGAGAACTCAAGCGGGCGCTCGCCGAACTCGACCGCGAGTCGCGACGCGAGTTCGGTCGGCACTTCGCCGACCTCTCGGTGGAGACCCGAGACGAGTACCTGAAAGACCTCGCTGTCGACCGTGTCCCGTCGGACCCGACCGGTGACACCGCCGCGCGACTTCGCTACTACATCGTCGACGCGCTTCTCTACGCGCTGTACAGTTCGCCGAAAGGCTCGACGCTTCTCGGCATCGAGAACCCTTCCGGATACCCCGGCGGATACGACGACTACCAACGGAGCCCCGAGTAATGCCCATCCCCAACCGCACAACAGACACGACCGCAGACCGGACGCCCAGCCCCCGCGCCGACGTGTGTATCGTCGGTGCTGGTGTCGCTGGCGGCCTCGTCGCCGCCCAACTCGCAACCGCGGGCTTCGACGTCGTCGTCCTCGACGCAGGCCCCCGATTCGACCGCAGCGACAACCTCGCCCGCATGGAGACGGGACTTCGACCGGTTCACTCGCTCGGCGACGTCTGGGAGATGGGCGGCCCTCGCGACCGGTACACGACTGCTGGTGAAGTGGCCTACCCGCTCAACGACCTGCGAGTCAAGGGCGTCGGCGGGACGACGCTCGCGTGGGGTGGATACACGCCTCGACTCCACGAGAAAGACTTCGAGATGCAGTCTCGGTACGGTCTCGCGAGCGATTGGCCCATCTCCTACGACGACCTCGAACCGTACTACGCCCGCGCCGAGGCGGAACTCGGTGTCGCCGGAGACGACGACAACCCGTTCGTCGAGCGTAGTTCACCCTTCCAGATGCCAGCGTTCCCGCCGAGCTACACGGACACGCTGTTCAGGGACGCCTGCGAGGAGCTGGGAATCGCGTTCCACTCGTTGCCGAAGGCAATCTGCTCTGAGCCGTACGACGGCAGAAGCCCGTGTGTCGGCTACAGTACGTGTACGCCGGTCTGTCCCTCAGGGGCGAAGTACACTGGCTTCGTCCACATCCGCAAGGCCGAGAAAGCGGGAGCACGGGTCATCGACAGGGCGACCGTTCGACGCCTCGAACACGGCGCTGACGGGAAGACGCTCGAAGCGGCGGTGTACGCGACGCCCGATGGGTCGCAGTATCGCCAAGAAGCGCGTTCGTTCGTCCTCGCCGCGGGGGGTGTCGAGACCGCTCGCCTCCTGTTGCTCTCGGCGTCCGACGCCCATCCAGACGGACTCGCAAACTCGTCCGGTGCAGTCGGTCGGAACTTCATGGACCACCTCTACGTGAACTCGTTTGCGACGCTCACCGAACCGCTTCAACAGGAGCCAATCGGCTACGTCACGAGTCAGTCACAGGAGTTCTACGACCACGACGACCCGACGCCGGGGAGCGTCATGCTCACCTTCGGAAACATCCAGTCGGTGAAGCCTATCGAAGTCGCGCTCCGCGGCGGCGACGCCGTGCTTCGTGAGGATCTCGACGACACTATCATGGGCAATCGGTGGGGCGACGAACTGCTCGATTCACTCCAGTCGCGCATCAACAGTACGCCGGGAGAACTCGCGATTTACGGTGCCGTTGAGATGCTTCCCGACCCCGACAATCGCATCACGCTCGACAGGAGCACGACCGACGCCTTCGGCGACCCCGTGCCGAACGTCCGCCTCTCGCCGGACGCTCACGCCCGAACCACCGGTGAGTTTGCCACGGAAAAACAGCGGGAGATTCTGCGGGCGCTTCCGGTCCCGACCGCAGACATCTCGTCGAGTAACACGTTCGGCCTCGGCGCGCACCACATGGGAACCGCACGGATGGGCGACGACCCCGAGACGAGCGTCGTCGATGCGGAGTTGCGAACTCACGACGTGGACAATCTGTTCGTGGCGTCGAGCGCGGCCTTTACCACCGGCGGGGCCGCCAATCCGACGCTCACCATCGCCGCACTGTCGCTGAAAGCGGCCGACGCGCTCGAACGCGAGTTGCGACAGGAGTGAAGCGAGACACCAGAAGGCGAGTCGTGTTGGACCGGCGCCACAGTTAACCGTTCCCACAGTATAACGGGATGTATGAGCACGGAATCCACGACCGGAACAGAGGACAAGGCTGTCGTGGTCACGCCCGACGCGGCGGAGGAGGCGATTTCCCTCCTCGAAGGTGAGTCGATGGACACAGACGTCGCTGGGCTTCGCTTGTTCGTCCAACAGGGCGGCTGTGCCGGACTCTCGTACGGGATGCGGTTCGACAACGAACCCGAGGACGACGACACCGTGGTGGAACGACACGGCCTGCGCGTCTTCGTCGACCCCGCGAGTCTCAACTACGTCAGCGGTGCGACGCTGGACTACGAAGGCGGCCTGCAGGGTGCGGGCTTCCACGTCGAGAACCCCAACGCGACGAGCAGTTGCGGGTGCGGTGAATCCTTCCGAACGTAGGCCCCGACTCCTTAAGCCACCCGAGGACAAACCGGGGTTCATGGCCGAACTCGAAGCGCATACGGTATCCAGTGGGAAGACTGTCTTCGTCGCCCGCGACGAGGTCGAACGCGGGGCGAAAGGGCCGTTTTTCATCGTCTACTCGACGGAAGAAGCCGAACGTCGCTGGGGATACCGATGCGGGAACTGCGAGTCGTTCGACACGGCGATGGACACCATGGGCCGCGTCGAGTGTAACGTCTGCAGTAACGTCCGAAAGCCCGAAGAGTGGGACGCTGCCCACGAATGAGTGACTGACGACCGCGACTCGAACCCGACAAACTGGCTTTTTGTCTTTCTCTGGTTACGCTCATCTCTCTCGTCACACTGGTCACCCTCAACGACGGTGAGCGAGAGTTGTGAGGTTTCGAATAGGACAAAAGTGGCGAGGGGAACAGCCACCTCTCAACTTTTGGTATGGTATACCGTGACAATCTTTATGTCACGTGGCGTGGTACGATGACGTGCATGGCCCAGGCTTCGATGCCTCCTGTTCAGGAGGCTCGGTCGATATTCGGCAAGCTGGGGTACACCATCAAAGGCGATGGCCCCGACATGCTTGCCGAGCGCAAGTGGCGTACGGTCCAGGTGACCGCAATGGGTTCGCGTGAAGCGTCTCAGTGCCGACCGGCACTTCCGGACGGAGGCGAGGAGACAGAGTATCGCCTTCGCTGTTTCGTGACGTGGAGCGACCACGCTGAGACGTTGCGAAAACGTCTCCGTGGCGTGGACCTCCCGTACGAGTGGGCCATTATCGGGGTATCGAACATGGGGGGAGACGACTACCAAGTCGTCCACGGTGTGAACGCATAGCGCCTTCCGCCGAAACGTTTTCTCAGCCCAATACATAGTGCCGATATGTCGCAACCCGCGCAGACTGGGCTCCGTCGATTCGTTCGTAGTCGACGCCTCAACGCAGTACTGGCGTGGCTGTTCGCAGGCTTCCTCGTCGCAGTCGCTATCGGCAGTGTCGTGACCGGCGGCAGCCTCGTCTGGGGCGGATTCGCTGCGGCCGTCGCCGTGCTCGTGGTCGTTCCGGCCGTCTCCTTCCGGGAACCGAGCGCGATGCTCCCGTGGGAGGTGGTCGCGCTCGCGTCGCTGCCGCTCGTGTCTCGCGTCCTCGTCAGCGGGCAGACTATCGGTGGCTTCGCCTTCACCGGCCGCCTCTCGACGTATCTCGCGGTCGCAGCAGTCGCGCTCATCGTCGCCGTCGAGTTGGACGTGTTCACGCCGGTTCGGATGAACCGCACGTTCGCCGTCTTCTTCGTCGTCATCGCGACGATGGCCGCCGCGGGCGTCTGGGCTGTCGTCCAGTGGCTCTCGGACCTCTATCTCGGGACGCAACTGCTATTGAACGGCCGCCCAGACCCGGTCATCGAGGAGGCGATGATGTGGGACTTCGTCGCCGCGACCGTCGCCGGACTCTTCGCAGGGTTGCTCTTCGAGTACTACTTCCGCCGCCGGTCAGGGTCGAAAGAGCGACTTCCGACTGACCTCGCCGACGTGGGCGAGTCGAGCGACGCTGCTACCGGGAGCACCGCCCCTGACGCGAGCGGTCGTGTCGGCCGCGACGGGGGTGAGACGCGATGAGAATCCGCGAACACCTCCACATCAGCCCACGTCGCCAGCAACAACTCTCGCGGGCGATGCAGGTCACCCTCATCGGTCTCGTCTTCATCGGTCTCGACAGAGGTGACATCGGCATCGTCGTCAACGCCTCGGTCGGTCTCGGCGTGACGTACCTCCCCGCGGTTCTCGAACGCGACTACCGGATTCCGATGGACGCCGGACTGACCCTCTGGATTTCCTCGGCGGCGTTTCTCCACGCCCTCGGGACCGTCGGACTCCCCGGGTCAGAGACGAACTTCTACGCCGGTATCTGGTGGTGGGACCACCTCACGCACGCCTTGTCGTCGTCGGTCGTCGCGGCCGCGGGCTACGCGACCGTTCGCGCGCTCGACGAACACACCGACGCCATCTACCTCCCGCCGCGGTTCATGTTCGTCTTCATCCTGCTTTTCGTCCTCGCGTTCGGCGTCTTCTGGGAGGTCATCGAGTTCGCCGTCTCCGGGGTCGCCGCGCTCGCGGGCACCGGGTCGGTGCTGACCCAGTACGGACTCGACGACACGCTCTTGGACCTCGTCTTCGACGCCATCGGCGGCCTCATCGTCGCGCTCTGGGGCACGGCGCATCTCTCGGATGTCGTTGGGGCGATTCAGACGCGGCTCGAACGGACCCCGCGATGAACAGTAGTCGGGAATGATTATTTGTGATAGTAAAACGAAGAGTCACGAGAGATGGTGTTCAAGAAAATCACCCTCATCGGTCGGAGTAACGAGAGTTTCGACGCTGCCGTGGACGATGCCATCGACCGCGCAGAAGAGACGCTCGCGGGCGTCCACTGGGTCGAGGTAGACGAGCTCGGCGTCGAAATCGCGTCTGTCGACACGCGAGAGTACCAAGCAGAAGTCACCGTCGCCTTCGAACTGCAACAAGGCGAGTAGTAGCACCGCCGCACTGACGCGACGAACCGTCCGACGACCGTCGGGGCGACCCGGTCCCGAACCCGAACACTCCCGGTCGGCCTCGTCGGCCACACCGTCCCGACGGCTTCTTGTTCACCCGAAACGTCACTGACGAGAAGCGAATGCCACGGCTCCTCCACTACTCCGACCTCGAAAACGTCTACGACGACCCCGAGCGCGCCGGCCGCCTCGCCGGGTGCGTCACGGCGCTCGACGGCGACGACACGCTCGTCGTCGGCACGGGCGACAACAGCGCGCCGGGCGTCCTCTCGCTGGTCGAACGCGGCGGGCAAGTCCTCGACTTCTACCGCACCGTCGACGCCGACTTGGAGACGTTCGGCAACCACGATTTCGACTACGGCCCGGTTCGACTCCGGGAACTCGTCTCCGAGAGCCGCCCGACGTGGGTCTCGTGTAACACCCGCGACGAGGACGGCGAACGGTTCGCCGCCGACGAAGGAACCGTCCCGTGGACGACCCGGGACGTCGACGGCATCACACTGGGCTTCTTCGGCGTCACCGACCCTGCGACCGGCTCTATCAATCCCGAAGCAGTCGACGTGACGTTCGACGACCCCTACGTCGAAGCGACAGCGGCCGCGACAGCCCTTCGAGACGACGGAGCCGACTACGTCGTCGCCCTCTCACATCTCGGCAGCGGCGACGACGAACTCGCCCGCCGCTGCGACGTTGACCTCATCCTCGGCGGTCACGTCCACGCCGAACGCGACGACGTGGTCGAGGGCGTGCCCATCGTCCGCCCCGGCGCGAACGGCCACGTCGTCTGGGAGGTTCGCATCGACGACGACCGCGTGGAGACGGTTCGGCACAAGACCGGCGAGTACCGACCCGACGAAGCGTTCGTCAGGGCGCTCAACGGTCGCGTCGATGCCGCGGGACTCGACGAGGTGCTGTGTCGAATCGACCGCCCGATGGACCGCTCAGAGGAGACGGTCGCCGCGGGCGAGTGCCGCGTCGGCAACGCCATCGCCGACGCCTACCGGTGGGCGACTGGTGCCGACGTGGGACTGCAAAACAGCGGCGGCGTCCGGTCCGGCCCGCCAATCGGTCCCGACGTGACCCACGCCGACCTCGTGAGTCTGGTCCCGTTCGAAGAACAGCTCGTGGTCGCCGAAGTGACGGGGACGGAACTCCTCGCGGTGTTCAACGCCGCCCGTGGCGCGACGATGGGGTTCGGCGAACCCGACTGGTGGCACGCCCAGATTAGCGGTGCGCGAATCGTCTGGGACGACGAGCAAAACGAGGTCATCGAGGCGACCGTCGGCGGCGAGGCAATCGACCCCGACGCGTACTACACGCTCGCGACGAGCGACTACATCCTCCACACGACACAGGAGTTCCCGGCGGTCACGCAGTCCCACCGCGCTGGCGAGTACGGTATCCAACACGAGGTGCTGGCCGAGTACGCCCGCGAGGTCGGCTTCGACGCGGCGGTCGAAGGACGCATCGAACGCCGGTCCGCACGCCCGGCAGAGGACTGACCCGTGGTGACAGCCCGCGCCCTCGTCGGCGAGTCCGTCCGCGAGGGAAAGGTTCAGGCACGCCCGGCAAGTGGGTTCCGAGTATGACACGCGTCGTGGTCCCGGTTCGGTACCCGCTTTCGAAACACTCGCGGGCGACGCTCGAAGAGGCCGTCCGAATCGCCCGCGAGCGCGACGCCGAGTTGACAGTCCTCCACGTCGACCTCTACCAGTCGAACCGCGGGGTGACGCGAACCGAACTCAAACGGGCGGTCGAACGCGAGTTCGGCCCCCTCGTTCGCGCCCGCTACGTCGTCCGTCGCGGCTTCCTCGTCGAGGAGACGATTCTCGAAGAGGTGGCCGCCGAGGAAGCCGACATCGTCGTCATCGGGTCGAAGCAGGCGAGTCGCTGGCGGCGGATGCTCCGGCGCTTCCTCGACGACCCTGACATCGACATGTACCTCCGGGAGAAACTGGATTGTACGGTGATTACGGTCCGCGCAGACAGCTAACCACCGACCGAACTGTCACGCTTCGGCGGCGCTGTCGTCGTCGTCGCCCTTCTCGTCGCTACCGTTTTCCACGTCGAGTCGCGCGTCAGCCACCGACTCAGCATCCGGCGGCGGTGACGCAACCACGTGCCGAGCGTCCGATTCGGCGGCGTTTCCGGCGACCTGTGTCGCGCCGTTTGCGCTGTCGCCAGTGACGCGGACCGCACCGCTCGTCTCGTCGAAGACGAGGTGAGTGTGCGGGTACGCGAACTCGATGTTGGCGTCGGACTCTTCGAGGAGGTCCCAGAGGCGCGTCTGGACCTCCGACTGAATTCGGAGCAGTTTGTACGGTTTGAGCGACCAGTACCGGAGGCGAAAGAGGACGCCGTTGTCGGCGTACGACTGGATGTACGCGGTCGGTTTCGCCGGGTAGCGGGCGCTCCCGATGCGGATGTCCGGCCCGCCTTCGATGACTTGGTCACAGTCGCGGGCGGCGCGTTCGATGAGGTTGCGGGCGGCGTCGAGGTCCGACTCGTAGGTGACGAGGATGTCGAGCGACAGGCGCGTGCGCTCGTCCTCGGCAGAGTAGTTGATGACGTCGCGCTCGCGGATGGTCGAGTTCGGCATCACGAGGAAGGTGTTGTCGAGGGTGAACACCTTCGTGTAGCGGAGGTTTATCTCGTCGACGAAGCCGCGCGTGCCGTCGTCGAGTTCTATCATGTCGCCGATTTCGTAGGGCTGGTCGGCGAGGATGAACACCCCGTTGATGATGCTCCCGACGATGGGCGCGAGCACAATACCGAGGACGGCCGAGAACACCGTCACCGAGAGGACGATGTCGCCGAGCCGAAGGCCGATTAGACTCGCGGCGGCCGCGGCCCCGGTCAAGACAATCGACAGACGGACGATGCGGAGGATGGTCTGTGCGACGCTCTGGCGGTGGAACTGGCGAGCGACAGGGCGACCAATCAGGCGAACGACGTACTTCGAGACGACGATACTGAGCGCGACGACGAGGACCGCGGTGACGATGTTCCATCCCGGGAAAATCAGCGATTCGGGGATGAAATCCGGCGGAGTTACGCCACCCGTCTGGAGCGCGACGAGGGCGGGATTCGCGGCTGTCACCGCGACCCACCCGCTAATCGACCCACATCGCCGGCGTTCCGCTCGACTCCGCGCATAGCAATCGCAACGGGGAGCGACGAAAAAAGGGTTGTCACTGTCGTGGATGCGTGTGAGAGTTGGGAGAACAGTGCCGCGAAAGCGAACTCGACCTGCCCGATGATAGGATGTATATGTGAGGAATCGGTACCTCGTTATACACCCGGTTACGGAACGGGGTGCTACTCGAATTTTAGTAAATGGTTTACGTGATGCCGTAGAGGACACGACCATGGCTGACGAACTGCGCCTCACGATGGAGCGCGTTGGCGAGCGGTTCAATCTCGGCGAATACGAAATCGACGCGTATCTCGCTGTTCTCGAACACGGACAACTGACGGCGAGCGAAATCGCCGACCGAACGAGCATCCCGCAACCGCGGGTGTACGACACGGTCCGAAGCCTCTCGGACCGCGGTCTGGTCGAACTTCGGGAGTCGCGGCCGATGAAAATCGTCGCCGTCGACCCCGACGACGCCTTCTCGAACGTCAAGACCTCGCTCGAAGAACTCATCGAGGAACTCGAAGCGCGGTACACCGCACCCGCCCGCGACACCGAGGCCGTCTCGCTCGTGAAGTCGCGGTCGACCATCCTGCGCTACGTCGAAGAGATTATCGAGGCCGCAGAGTACGAACTCGTCCTCTCGCTGACGCCCGACCTGCTTCGTCGCTTCCGCGACGACCTCGCCGCCGCCATCGACAGCGGCGTGAGTATCGACCTACTCATCACGCCCGCCTCTCGCGCTCCCGACCCGAGCGAGTTCAACTACCTCGACGTGGCGACCATCGCCCGCGCGCGCCGCGGCATCACCACGCCGGTCCTCGCAGTCGCCGACGGCGAGTACTCCATCTACGCCACGCAGGACGCCCTGCGCGACGACCGCGACCGCTACGGCGTCATTTTCAACCGCTCCGCGCTCGGCTTCCTCGTGAGCGGGTTCTTCGGGACCGTCCTCTGGAGCACCGCCGAAACCATCGTCGCCGACGGCAAGAAGCGACCCTTCCCGCGCCGTTACGCCTCTATCCGCCGCGCAGTCAAGGATATCCGCGAAATCGAAGGCGACTTCTACGCTTCCGTCTCCGGCCGCGACATCGAGACGGGCGACGCCATCGTCGTCGAGGGGCGCGTCATCGAGACGGCCTTCGAAGACACCGAGGAAGTCGCGTCGCTCCACATCGAGACCGACGAAGGAATCGTCGAAGTCGGCGGTCTCGTCGCCGCGCTCGAAGACGTCGAAGGACAAGAGATTCTGCTCGGCCGCGACGAAGTGCCGGACCGCGACCAGTTCGCCTGAACTGACACCGCAGCGGTTTCCGCGTTTTTACTCCTCGTCGAACTCGTAGACGACCGACCCACAGTCCTCGCAGGCGAGGACGTCCTGTTCCGGCGAGTCGTAGATGCTCGCCGTGCCACCGCAGCAGTCGCGCGTCGTCGTCTCTTCGAGCGCGCCGCCGCAGGACGGACAGACCTCCGCGAACATGCGAAGCGGCTCTGTCGCCGCGAGAGCGACCATCGGGTCGACACCGCGTTCGATAACCGTGTAGAGCGTCGCAACGTCGGCGATAGCCTGCGTGCGCGAGAGCCAGACCGACAGGTCGGGGCCGTGGAGTCCGATGCCGTCGTACTCGGGTGACGCCTCGGCTTCGAACGGAACGGCGGTCTCGACCGCGTCGGCCAGTTCGTCGTCGCTTCCCTTTCGGAGCGTCGCCATCGTGTCTTCCCACGCTGCTCGGGCGGCGTCGGCGAGAAACAGGCCGTCCGGTTCTTCGACCAGAACACCGGCGTCGAGGAGCGTCGAGAGCATGACCTCGGGGTCGACGTTGGCGTCGAGCGATTCGGACTTCCGCGGTTCGTCTTCGTCGTGGCCGAAGACGCCAGCGAGACCGACGGCCGCGACGAGTCGCGGCGCGAACGACGGCGTGCCGGGGACGACGTAGCCTCGGAGGTAGACGGCGAGCGCGCCGAGTGCGAGGGCGACGACCCCGGCCGGAATCCAGAGGAATCCGAGCGCGAGTGCCGCGGCCGCGACGACGACGGCGTTGACGACGGTACAGGGGAGACAGCGGTTCTCACCGGTGTATTCTGGTCGTTTGAGTGCGTCGAGGTGTGTCATGATACGAGGCGGAAGGAGTGTGCGCGTCTTGCTATCGGAGTCTGTTCAGTTCACTGGTGGGGCTTCGACGGGGTCGAGGCGGACCGAGCGGCCTTCTTCGGACGAGCGATAGATGGCGTCGATGACGCGCTGGACCGCGAGGCCCTGTTCGACCGTGTTGCGGCCGGGGTGTTCGCCCGCCGCGACTGCTTCGAGGAAGAGCTTCTGTTCGGACTTGTGGGTGTCGTTGGGCTGGGTCTCGATGTTGGCCGTGCTGAGGTGGTTGCCGCCGCCGGTGCCGCCCTCGTACACTTCGAGTTCGTGGCTGGCGCGGTCGAAGCGAGCGCCGCCCTCGGTGCCGCGGAGGAAGAACTCGTCGTTGGTCGGGCGGTTCGTCGCCCACGCGACTTCGAGCGAGATGGTCGTCCCCTCGGCGGTTCGGATGAACGCACTCGCGGAGTCGTCGACGTCGAACCCTTCGGGACCGACGTCGTCGCCCCACATCTCGACGAACGTGTAGTCGTCTTTGTCGCCGAACTGCGAGCGAGTGACGCCCGAGACTTCGACGACCTCGGGGAAGTCGAGGAAGTAGAGTGCGAGGTCGATAGCGTGAACGCCGATGTCGATGAGCGAGCCACCGCCGGAGATGTCCTTCGAGGTGAACCACGAACCGCGGCCGGGGATGCCGCGTCGGCGCACGTAGTTGGCTTCGATGTGAGACATGTCGCCGAACCGGCCGTCTTCGTAGTAGTGGCGAACGACCTCGACCGGGTTCGCAAAGCGGTTGTTGAAACCGACCATACAGAAGCCATCGGCCTGCTTCGCCGCGTCGGCGATGCGCTCGGCGGATTCGAGCGAGTGCGCGAGCGGCTTTTCGAGAAGCACGTCGAGCCCGGCGTCGAGGGCCGCGACGGCGTACTCCTCGTGGAAGCGGTTCGGGGTCGTGATGACGACGGCATCGACCTCTGCGAACAGCTCTGCTTTCTCTTCGTAGGTGTTTACGTCGTACTTCTCTGCGAACCGTCGTCGGGCGTCAGCCTGGATGTCGAGGCCGCCGACGAGGTCGGCACCGAGGTCGACCAATCGGTCTGCGTGGTGGTGCCCGATGTTTCCAAGTCCGACGATACCGACCCGGACTGATGACACTGTATTCATGATTCAATTATTAACTACTACTGGTGTTAAGTTTCACGTTCTACGGTCTGTATTGCCAGAATCGGCGTCGAACGCCTGCAAGCGCGCCGGTCGCGGGGTGACTCGACTGGGCGTCAGTAGAGTTGTTCCTCGCGCTCCTTGCGCTCTTCTTCGCGGCGCTCTTTTTCCTTGAGTTTTCGACGGCCTCGAAGGTACTGTCGACCCTTCGGGATGAATTTGTTCTTCACGTCGAGGACGAACGAGACGATGCCGTACGCCCAAAAGAAGAACAGGACAGTCATCCCGCCGAGGTAGAGTATTCCGAGTTCGTTGACCATGGGTACGTGATACCGTGTGTTGTGGATAAGCGTTGTGTGGGTGTGACGACTCAGTCGTCGCTTTCGGCCTCCGCATCAGCAGGCCCGCTGGCCGTGATGGTGCTTTCGATGCCGTGACTGAGTGCGATACCCGTCTCCGTGTCGAAGAGGTGGACTCTGGTTCGGTCGAGGACGACTTCGACGTCTCTGTCTTCCTCGATGTCGGAGTCCGGCGAGACGCTCATCAGGAGTTGGTCGTTGGCGGCGACCGACGCCTCTTCGAGGTCCGCGTGTGCTTCTTCGGCGAGCTTCAGGTAGACGAATATCTCGTCGCCCATCGGCTCCAACACGTCCGTCGTCGCCTCGATGCGGTGGGTCGGGTTCGCCACCTGTCGCTCGTTCTGGACGAGGTAGACGTCCTCGGGCCGGATGCCCATCGTCACGTCTCTGCCCGTCTCGATGCCGACGTCGGCAGGGTCGAACTCGACGTCGATGTTGGTCGAGACGAACCCGTTTTCGGTAATCTCCCCGTCGAGGAAGTTCATCGAGGGCGACCCGATGAACCCGGCGACGAAGAGGTTCGCAGGCTCGTTGTAGCAGACGAGCGGCGGGTCGATTTGCTGGAGTTGGCCGGAGTCGATGACCGCGATGCGGTCGGACATCGTCATCGCCTCCGCCTGGTCGTGGGTGACGTAGACGATAGTCGTATCCAGCTCTTTGTGCAGACGCTGGAGTTCCGTGCGCATGTGGACGCGGAGCTTCGCGTCGAGGTTCGCAAGCGGCTCGTCCATCAGGAACACGCCGGGGTTGCGGACGATTGCACGGGCGATGGCGACGCGCTGTCGCTGCCCACCGGACATCTCGTCGGGCATGCGTTCGAGCATCCCGCCGAGTTGCACAATCTCGGAGGCGCGCTCGACGCGACGGTCGATTTCCTCCTTGTCGTAGTTGCGGAGGCGGAGACCGAACGAGATGTTGTCGTACACGTCCATGTGCGGGAACAGCGCGATGTTCTGGAACACCATCGCCACCCCGCGGTCCTTCGGTGGAAGGTTCGTGACCTCGCGGTCGCCGATGAAGACCTTCCCCTCTGAGGGGATGGTCAGCCCCGCAATCATCTCCATGGTCGTCGACTTGCCGCATCCCGATGGACCGACGAGGCAGATAAATTCGCCGTCGTTGATTTCGAGATTCATGTCGTCGACCGCCGTTACGTCGTCGTAGTGCTTGCTTACGTGTTCGAGTTTAACGTCTCCCATGGTTACTCCTTCAGTGCTCCTGCAGTCAGTCCACTGACGATACGCTCTTGTGCTATGATAACAAGGACCGCCACAGGTAAGACTCCCACGATGGAAGCGGCGGCCATCAGGTTAAACGGCGTGTCGAACTGGCCCTGGTATTTCAGGATGCCGGCGACGATGGGTGCCCACGAGGAGGCCTCACCGTTGTTCATCAGGAACGAGAAGAAGAACTCGTTGTACACTGCGATGAACGTGAGGACGCCCGCTGTCGCCACGCCGGGTGCCGAAAGCGGCACGATGACGCGGAACAGCGCCCCGAGACGCGTGGTTCCTTCGACCCGTGCTGCATCCTCCAACCCGTCCGGAATCTGTCCGTAGAAGGTCGTGAGGATGAAGATAGACAGGGGAAGGAACAGTGCGCTAAAGGGCAGCACCATCGGTGCCGGCGTGTTGAACAGGTCCGGCGACGAGATGGTGACAGCGCCGATGCTCAGCGCGGTGTTCCCGGTGAACAGTTCGAACAGCGGGATGAGGAACGCTGCCGGTGGGAAGTACGAGATGGCGAGGATACCGAGCATCAGGATGCCCTTTCCGGGGAACCGAAGTCGCCCGAAGACGTACCCCGCGAGGCTCGCGATGAGCAACACGATGACAGTCGTCGTGATACCGAGCACGAAGCTGTTGAACATGAACAGGTGGAACGGCACCCGTTCGAACATCGTGATGAACACCTCGGGCTGGAAGCCCTTCGGCAGCAGTCCCATGTTGGTGATGAGGCGGTTCGGCGTGAGCGCCAGCACCAACAGCCAGTAGAACGGGAACAGCGTCGTGACCAGGAAGAACACCGTCGCGACGTAGAACATCGCGCGGTAGACTCTGTCCGGGTTCTTGATTGCTTTGTCCACCCACCGGCCGAGCGGACCGCGTTTCATCTCTGCGTCGTCGGCTCCGACACCGACACCGGACGTTTCGCTGGACATGTTAGATACCCTCGCTGGCGAAGTTGACGATGTATACGGAGACCACGACGGCGATGATGCCCGCGGTGACGAACGCCACCGTCGCCGAGGTTCCGTACAGCGGTGCGTTGAACGTGGTGACGACGAGACACGAGAGGGACGGGACCGTCTGGCACCCGGCCATCGTCTCGATGATACCGTAGACCCGCATCGCGTCGATGGTGCGGAACAGCATCGCGACCAGCACCGTCGGCAGGATGAGCGGGAAGGTAATCAGCTTGAACTGCTGCCAGCGCGACGCGCCGGCAACCTTCGCCACGTCGTACAGCGACCGGTCGATGCTCTGCATCCCGGCGAGGATGAGAAGCGCCATGAACGCTGACGTCTTCCACACGTCGGCCACGATGATGAGGAACAGCGCGTCTGCGGTGTCACGCAGCGGCGTCGTTCCGATGAGTCCGAGTTGGTTCAACAGCGCCGGATTGTCGCTCGTCCCGATGAGGAAGCCGATGTTCGGCTGGAACATCAGGAAGAAAATCATCCCCTGAATGACGATGGGCACGGCCCACGGGATGATGATAGCGACGCGGACCCACCGCCGACCACGGAAGTCCTGGTCGAGGATGAGCGCCTGACCGAAGCCGATGAGCGTTTCGAAGAGCACGCTGAACAGGGTGAAGATGAGCGTCACCATCAGCGCGCTCGAGTAAATGTCCGTTACGAACGGGAACTGTGTCGTGAACGTCGGGAGGAACGCGGACGGAAGTGCGAAGTCTCGTGCTCCGGTGAACAGGTCGATGTAGTTCTGCAACCCGACGAACTCACCCAGGCGTGCGGACCCCGTTAGCTGGTCGGCGAACAGCGACATGCTGAACGTCTGGACCAGTGGGTAGACCGCGATTACCCCCAAAAGGATGAGTGCGGGTGCGAGAAGCAGGTACGCGAACTGCGTCTCCGTGAGCGTTTCCATCCAGTTTACGGCCGACGCGTACGGGCCGGTGCGCCGGGAATCAGAAACTGCCTCCCCCGATTGTTGTTCTGTAGCCATGACAATTGATAACGTTTGTGTGGGATAAGTTACGTCTTATCCCGTGACGGAGTTTATGCGGCGCTCTGCTCGATCTGTTCGAGTTGCGACTTGAGGTCGGACATCGCCTTCTCCGGGGTCTTCTCCCGTGCCATCGCGTTGTTGACTTCTTGGGAGATTTTCCCGGACTGCTGTGGCCACACGACAGTGACCGGACGGGGGATGGCGTTGTTGCCAGCGACCTTCAGCGCGTCGAGGTAGCGACCGATGACGGGCACCTGCTGTGCACGCTCGGAGTCGAGCAGCGACGGGCGTGGCGGAATCCAGCCGATGATTTCGAACATATCGAGCTGGAACTGCTCGTCTTGCATGGCCTTGAAGACCTGCACGGCCGCCTGCTTTTTGGCGTCCGTCGCGTTCGGGTTCATCGTCAGGTGCCACCCACCGAGCGCGGCGACGGGACCACCAGTTCCCTCGTACTTCGCTTCGTCGGGCGTGACACCGTACGGAATCGGCATGACACCGAGGTCTTCGCCGAAGCCGGTCTGGTCGTTGTCTTCGGTCGGCTCGGCACCGTTGATGACGATGGAGTACGGCCAGTTGCGGTGCATGATGGCGTCGCCGCCGGTGAACGGCTTCCGAGACGGTTCTTCGGTCCACTGGAGAACGGCCTCGGGCGCAACCTTGCCCGTGATACCCTCCAGCGAGTGTTCGTCGTCCTCACCGTGAATGAGGGTACGAACCATTCGGATGGAGTCGAGAACAGGCTCTTCGTCGACTGTGACCGGACGGTCACCGACTGGGCCGAAGAGGTTGTCTCGACCACCGAAGTACGCGCCACCGTACGAGGTCATGAACTCGTTGAAGTCACAGCACGACAGGCCTTCGTAGACGTTCGCTTGGAAGGTGTACCCGTACTGGACGTCGGAGTTGGCTTCCATGGCCTCTTTCGTGACCTTCGAGAACTCCTCCCAGGACATGGACTCGGTCGCCCACGTGTCGAAGTCGTCGTCGGTATAGCCCGCGTTTCGAAGCAGGTCTTTTCGGTACTGCATCGTCGGGAAGTCGGGGAAAAGCGGCTGTCCGTATAGGTCACCGTCTGTTCCCTTCGCCGTCGAGACGCTGGCATCGAAGTACTCGTCTTCGATGGCCGACGTCATCTCGCTCGGCAGCGACTTCGATAGGTTCTGCAGTTGGTTCCGCGCGATGAACGGAATCGTCCACCCGCTGTCCATCATCAGCAGTGTCGGTTCTTGCCGACCACCACTGAGCCACTGCTGGTACTGCGCTTGACGGTTGTCAGTCACCTGCGACCCGGCGACGATTTCCACCGTGATATTGTCTGGCAATCCAGCGTTCCGAAGTGCCTCGAAAATCGCGTCTTCGTTGTCGGCGACGCGGGTGTCCGCCGCCCACTTGACGGTAATCTCCTCGGTTGGTTCTTCGGTGTTAATCGGTGTGTCGTCGTCTCCGTTGCCACCACCGCCACCGTTGCCACCACCGTTGCCGCCTCCGCCCCCTGTGCTAATGCAGCCCGCGAGTCCGACTGCAGCGCCCGATGCGCCGGCAGCCTTCACGAAACTGCGTCGAGAGACGCCATTGCGCTTGCCCCTGTGTGAGTCAGTATCAACCATTACAGTTTGTACTCTAAGTTTAGTGATTATTTATACTTTTGGTGGGAGTTACTACCGCTGTTGTAGTAAACTACTTGTCAATATTCACTGCAGTCCGAATTCCAATCTATTCGATATTTGTGAGAATCGATACCTAGATACGGGTTGTCACACCTTAGTCTTTTCCCGGAGCAGGCCATCGAGGCGTCTTTGGGGCCTCAATGCGCTCGATATCCGCACTCGATAGGTCGACGTCGAGAGCACCGATATTCTCGTCGAGGTGGTCGAGTCGGCGTGGCCCGATGATTGGCGCGTCGACGACTGGTTTGTGTAATAACCACGAAAGTGACACCTGTGCAGGCGACGCATCCTTTTCATCAGCGATGGCACGAATCTCGTCGAGGACGGCCCAGTTTTCGTCCGTAAATCGGTCGGACGTGTAGTCGTCCGTGTCCGCGCGCGTGTCCGCGGGAACCTCGCTATCTCGTTCGTACTTTCCGGTGAGAAAGCCGCCGGCGAGCGGCGACCACGGGATGACACCGACACCTTCTCCCTCACAGACGGGGAGGAGATTCGCTTCCTCGTGTCTATCGACCGCGTTGTACTCGGGTTGCATACACGCGAAGCGTTCGACGTTCTCGACGTCCGCGGTGTACAGCGCTTTGGTGAACTTGTACGCCGACATCGTACTCGCGCCGATGTACCGGACGAGACCCTCCTCGACGAGGTGGTCGAGCGCCGAAAGCGTCTCTTCGATTGGGACCTGCTCGTCCCACCGGTGAATCTGATAGAGGTCGATGTAATCGGTGCCGAGTCTGTCGAGACTCGCCTGCGCTTGGTCGAGAATGTGCTTGCGCGAGAGTCCGGATTTGTTTGGCCCGTCACCCATCGGGAAGAACACCTTCGTCGCGACGACCAGTTCGTCGCGGTCGCGCCCGGCGATTGCGTCGCCGACGATTCGCTCCGATTCACCGCGAGAGTAGGCGTTGGCCGTGTCGAGGAAGTTGATGCCGGCGTCGAGCGCGTGGTCGAGGAGTTCGAGACTCGCCTCTCTGTCGTTCATCATCCACTCCGCACCGGACCCGAAGTTCATACACCCGAGACAGAAGCGCGAGACTTCCAGACCGGTGTTCCCCAGATACGTGTACTCCATCTCTGTCATAGTGACACATACACATACCACGGAGAAAAATGTGCGTACGGTGAGGTGAATCACGAGCGACGCCCTGAGACGTAATCGCTTTACCCACCCCTCGGGAATCCGGAGTGTATGGACGGGCGCACACGCGAGTACCTCGAAGGGCGCTTCGGTGACTACTACCGAAGCGCCGCCGTCCCTCTCCCGCCCGCGCCGGGCGAGCGAGAGTGGGGCGTCATCCCCTGGTCTGCGGGCGGCACACGGATGCACCGTCACCAGTCGCTTTTGGACCTCGGTGACCTCGACGACTACCTCACGCGCAGCGCGCCCAGACACGTCTACTTCTCGTCGGCCCGCTTTTCGGACCCCGGTGCGTCCTCCATGGACGAGAAGGGCTGGCGCGGCGCGGACCTCGTCTTCGACATCGACGCCGACCACCTCCCGGGCGTCGACCCCGACGAGACGAACTACGCGGACATGCTCGAATTCGGAAAAGAGGCGCTGTTGGACCTCGTCGACCTCCTCGAACGCGACTTCGACTTCGACGAGATGCAGGTCGTCTTCTCCGGCGGCCGCGGCTACCACGTCCACGTCAGAGACGACTCCGTCCGGCAACTCGACAGCGACGCGCGACGCGAAATCGTCGATTACATCCGCGCTATCGACCTCGACGTGGAGGGACTCATCGAGACGCGCCAGTACGGAACGACGACACGGCGCGTCCTTCGAACCGAAGGCGGGTGGGGCCGCCGGACGCACCAGCGCCTCCTCGATTTCGCCGACGGCCTGATGGAGATGGAAGAAGACGCCGCGCTCGAACGACTGATGGAACTCGACGGTATCGGCGAGGGTCGCGCGGAGACCATCCTCGGGACGTTCCGCAACAACCCCGAGGCAATCCGTGACGGAAACGTCGAAGCGGGCGGCCCGGGCGTCCGAACGCTCGTCGAAGCACTCGCGAACGAGACGGTCGAGGACGAAACGTCGCCCATCGACGAACCGGTGACGACCGACACGAAGCGCCTGATTCGACTCCCGAAGAGTCTCCACGGCGGGTCGGGGCTCGTCGTCCAGCCGCTCGACCGCGACGAAATCGACGACTTCGACCCGCTCGCCGACGCCGTTCCCGACCGCTTCCGCGACGAAGAGACGACAGTGAAAGTCACCGACGCCGGACCGGTGACGTTCGATGGCGATACATTTACACTCCAGTCTGGCGTCCAATCAGTACGCGAGAGTCTCGGGATTTTCCTCATGACCCGCGGGCGAGCCGAGAAGGTGCAACAATGAACGTAGACGAACTCAGGAGTGTGCTGCGGACCGAACGGCAGAAAGACAGCCTGCAGCAGCTACGCGAGTCGTTCTACGAAGACGTCTCCGACTACATCGCCGAGCGAAAGGCGACGAGAGAACAGAAAGCGGAGGAGCTCGGCACCCACTACTCGCCCGATATTCGACAGATTACCGACGAAATCGAGACCGCAGAAGAGGTCGTCACGTCGATTTACGAACGCCGTGTCGGCAAGGTCGTCAAGGCTGCGAGTTTCTCGGCCGCCGGGATGTCCAGTACGACCGAGGGGCTGACGACCGAAGAAAAGCGTCTCTTCGAGGACCTCGTCTCCCGAATCGAAGAAAACAGGTCGACGGTCCTCTCGTCGCTCGAAGACGTCGCGGCCGCCGACGCACCGGCGGGCGGCCACGAGTCGGCAGGGAGCCACGGGCCAGCAGGCGACCACGGAACGGGCGCGTCCCACGACGTGGCCGCCGACCCCGACACAGCCGAGGCACCTGCGTCTGACCCCACGATTCCACCGGACGAACCGGACCCCGAGACCGCTGATTCTGCGCCCACGTTCGACACGCCATCTGAGAGTGCTGGCGACGTACTCGCCAACGCGATGGGCGACGGCGACGATGCTGACGAGTCGATGGAGGGAGCTTCCGAGTCGCCCGCGGCAGACGACGACGCTCCCCGTCCCCCGAGCGAGGCCGACGCGGTCCTCGGCGACGACGGGGCAAACGTGGCAGACGGGGACTCGGACGCTGACCCGACCACACCCCCGAAGGCGGAGGCTGACGACGACCCACTCGCGGGACTCGTCGACGACCGCGAGACGGTTCGAATCACCGCCGACGTGGGGACGATTCTCGGTATCGACGACCGGGAGTACGACCTCGCTCGCGAGGACGTGGTGACGCTTCCTGCGGCGAACGCCGACCCACTCGTCGAGCGCGGTGCGGCCGAGAAACTCGAGTGAGAAAGACCCTTCTCCGGTCCGTGTGAAGACACAGCCATGCTCTCAGTAGGTGACGCAGCACCCGATTTCGAACTTCCAGACCAGCACGGCGACACCGTTTCGCTGTCCGAGTACCGCGGCCAGCGCGTCGTGGTGTACTTCTATCCCCGAGCGGACACGCCGGGGTGTACCACAGAGGCGTGCGGTTTCCGCGATTCGTGGGACGAGTTCGGCGAGCGCGACGTGGCGGTCCTCGGCATCAGCGACGACCCAGTCTCGGACCTCGACTCCTTCGCCGACAAGTACGACCTGCCGTTCTCGCTTCTGTCCGACGAAGACGGCAGCGTCTCAAGCGCGTACGACTCCTACGGCGAAAAGAACATGTTCGGAAAGACCTTCGACGGCGTGTTCAGGAACACGTATCTCGTCGGACCGGACGGAACGATAGAGCAAGTCTACGAAGGCGTCTCACCCGACGGCCACGCCGAAGAAATTCTCGCCGACCTCGACGACTAACTACCCCTCTCAGTCTCCGACGGCGACCGACACTCCCGTTGCAACTCTGCTTCGAGTACCTTCTTTACAATCGCAGTGAGACACACCTCATTTCCGGTGAAACAAACGCGAAGCTCGTTGAAAATTTAGTATCCCTAGCAGTGGGTACCACTACATAGCAGACAGGAGTAATAAGAACATGTCGGTCCGCCGGAGTCCCCCCGATTCAGCCCGGGGCGACAGCCGACTCGCCGAACGGAAGTGGACCTAGTAGAAGGTCCGGCCCGCTTCGTCTTCGTGTTGGACTTCGCTCTGGTGGAAGCGCTCTTCGATTTCGTCGTAGCGGCGGCGGACCTCGTCGGTGACGCTCGGTCCGACCTCGTCGAGCGCGTCGACGAAGTGGTCCATCGTGACGCGCACGTTGCCGATGCTCTCGTCGATTTCGTCTTTCTCTACGCTCGTGATGAACTCACGGCTGGCGTTCATCGACGCCTCGCGGCAGAGCGCTTCGATGTCGGCACCGACGTAGCCGTCGGTTCTCGACGCGATTTTGTCGAGGTCGACGTCGTCGGCCAGCGGCTTGTGCTCCGTGTGGACGTCGAGGATGGCGCGGCGAGCGTCCTCGTCCGGCACGGGAACGTGGACGTGGCGGTCGAGGCGACCGGGGCGCAAGAGCGCCGCGTCGATGAGGTCCGGGCGGTTCGTGGTCGCGATGACGACCACGTCTTCGAGCGATTCGAGGCCGTCCAACTCGGTCAAGAGTTGCGAGACGACGCGCTCTGTGACGCCGGAACTCGTGGAGTCGCTCCCGCGTTCTGCGGCGATGGAGTCGATTTCGTCGAAGAACACCACAGTCGGGGCGTTTTCGCGGGCTTTCTTGAACACTTCGCGGACGCCCTTCTCGGACTCGCCGACGAACTTGTTGAGCAGTTCGGGGCCCTTGATAGAGATGAAGTTCGACTCCGCCTCGTTGGCGACGGCCTTGGCGAGGAGGGTCTTCCCCGTCCCCGGTGGGCCGTACATCAGGACGCCTTTGGCGGCGGCCATGTCCATCTTCTCGAAGACCTCGGGGTATTCGAGGGGCCACTGGATGGTCTCACGGAGGCGTTCTTTGGTGTCTCCGAGGCCGCCGACGTCCTCCCAGGTAACGTCCGGCACTTCGACGAACACTTCGCGGAGCGCGGAGGGTTCGGTGCTCTTGAGCGCCTCCTTGAAGTCGTCTTCAGTGACGCGCAGACTTTCGAGGACTTCGGCGTCGATTTCCTCGGCTTCGAGGTCGAGTTCCGGGCGGATGCGACGCAGCGCGTGCATCGCCGACTCCTTCGCCAGCGATTCGAGGTCGGCACCGACGAACCCGTGGGTGTTGTCGGCGTAGGAGTCGAGGTCGACCTCGTCGGTCAGCGGCATGTTCCGCGTGTGGACCTGCAGAATCTCCTTGCGGCCCTCGCGGTCCGGGACGCCGATTTCGATTTCACGGTCGAAGCGACCGCCCCGCCGGAGTGCGGTGTCGATGGCGTCGACACGGTTGGTCGCGCCGATGACGACGACTTCGCCGCGCTCGTCGAGGCCGTCCATCAGCGACAGCAGTTGTGCGACGACGCGGCGTTCGACGTCACCGCCAGCCTCGCCGCGCTTGGGCGCGATGGAGTCGATTTCGTCGATGAAGACGATAGCGGGCGAGTTCTCCGTGGCCTCCTCGAAGATTTCACGGAGTTGCTCTTCGGACTCGCCGTAGTACTTCGACATGATTTCCGGGCCGGAAATCGTGTGGAAGGAGGCGTCGATTTCGTTGGCGACGGCCTTGGCGATGAGCGTCTTTCCGGTCCCCGGCGGGCCGTGCAGGAGGACGCCTTTCGGCGGTTCGATGCCGAGGCGCTTGAACAGTTCCGGGTGACGCATCGGCAGTTCGATCATCTCGCGGACCTGTTCGAGTTCCTTGTCGAGACCGCCGATGTCCTCGTAGGTCACGGAGGGACCGTCACTCGTACCGGAGGAGGTGTCGGCGATTTGCTCGGCCGGCTTCTGGCTGACTTGGAACTCGGTGTTGTCGTTGACGACGACCGTTCCGGACGGTTGCGTCGAGGCGATTTTGATTGGCACCGACTGGTTCGACGCGCTCATGAAGCCGAATCCGAGCGGAAGCTGGACGTTCTGGCCCTTCGTGACGGGCTGTCCGGAGAGTTTGTCGCGGATGTAGGTGCCGACGTTCCCGCCGATACGGAGGTTCTGCGGGAGCGCAATCGTCACCTTCTGTGCGGGCTTGACGTCGGCTTTCGCCACGTCGACGCGGTCGTCGATGCCGACGCCGGCCTCTTGCCGGAGCCGACCGTCGATACGGATGACGCCCGTGTTCTGGTCTTCGGGGTAGCCCGGCCAGACACGCGCGATGGCGGTACCGCCGTCGGGACCTTCGATGCGGATGAAATCTCCGCCTTCGAGGTCGAGCTTATTCGCGGCGGCCCGGTCGATAGCAGCGAGTCCACGACCGGCGTCTTTCTGCTTCAGGGGTTTGACGATGAGTTTCATTTATTTCTGGATGGTGATGGTGAGCACGCCGTTTTGCACGCCGACCTCGGCGTCGCCGGCGGGGAGTTCGAACTCCGTCTCGGTCACGCGGGCTCCGGTGTCGGCGACGACGATGGCCGTCGAGCCGACGATATCGACGTCGACCTCGTCCTCCGAGAGACCGATGTCGGCGGCGATGACCCAACTGTCGTCGTATTCGTACCGGCGAAGGAACCGCTCGTTGCCGCCGGCGAACTGTTGCATGCTCATAATATCTCTAACCCAAGGTTAGTGTTTATAGTATTAATATCTTTCGCCGATGAATCGGGTGACGGGGTGGGGAATCCCTAATTTCAGTTGTATTGCGGTTCACACCAGATTCACCTCAATTCGTAGTTCGTGATGGGGTCATGTCAAACTAGTGGCTCGACATAGACAGGTCCGTGGCGAGAGCGCACAGCGCCGAGAAAGACGACCACAATCCCAGAAGCGCCCACTCCCAGTCGAACGAGGACGTAACTCACCGTATCGCTCGATTGGTGGGGAGAACTCACCACGTCGTAGGGGTTTATTCACACAGCGGCCACACGTTCATACATATGGAGACAGCGACGGTAGACCACCACGGCCGGACGACGAACTATCGTCTCCGTGATGCTGGCGGTGACGGCCCGACGATTCTGTGTATTCACGGCAGCGGCGGCGCATTGGGCGCGTGGCGCGGACAGTTCCGATTGGCGAGCGACTATCCTGTCGCCGCACTCGACCTCAGCGGCCACGGAGAGAGCGACGACGTGGACGCCGATGCGGGGTACGAAGCGCTTTCGGCCTACGTCGACGACGTGGTCGCCGTCGTCGAGGAGACGGGTGCGAGCGTCCTCGTCGGAAACTCACTCGGCGGTGCCGTCGCGATGACGTTCGCTCTGGAACGCGACATCGACCTCGACGCGCTCGTCCTCGCAGGAACCGGGGCGAAGCTTTCGGTCCTCCAAGACCTGCTCGAATGGCTCGACGACGACTTCGACAGGGCGGTCGAGTTCCTCCACGGCGACGACCACCTGTTTCACACGACCGACGAGCGGTTCATCGAAGGCTCGAAGCAGGCGATGTACGACGCGGGACAAGCAGTCACCAGTCGCGACTTCCGGTCGTGCCACACCTTCGATATCCGCGACGAAATCGACCGTATCGACGTGCCGACGCTCGCGCTCGTCGGAGAACACGATAAGTTGACGCCACTGAGCTATCACCAGTACCTCGCCGACGAGATACCGGACTGCGAACTCGCGACGATAGAAGACGCTGCGCACCTCGCGATGCTCGAACAGCCCCGCGCGTTCAACGCGGCCGTACAGGACTTCCTCGACCGGCGAGTCTGAACGCGCTCTCGACGCTCGATTTCGACGATACCCTCAGTACAACTCGTCGAGGTCGTCTTCGACGTGGCTGTGTTCTTCGGCTGGGAAGTCGCCGGACTCGACGGCGTCGCGGTAGGAATCGACTGCGGACTCCATCTCCGATTTCACGTCGCCGAACTGCGCCGCGAACGGCGGGACACTGTCGCCCATGCCGACGACGTCGTTGATGACGAGCACCTGCCCGTCGCAGTCGGGTCCGGCACCGATACCGATTGTCGGGATGTCGATTGCCTCCGTGACCTGCCGTGCGAGGTTCGCGGGGACGTGTTCGAGGACGAGCGAGAACGCGCCGGCCTCGGCGTGTGCCTTCGCGAGGTCCATGATTTCGCGGGCGTCGTCGCGGTCGGTCCCTTGTCTGCTGAGTCCGAGTTCCTTCACGCGCTGCGGCGTGAGACCGAGATGCGCCATCACGGGGATACCGAGTTGGACGAGGCGCTCGGTCAGTTCGACGGTGTGGGGGCCGCTCTCTAATTTGACCGCGTCGGCGTCCGCCTCCTTGAGCATGCGGCCGCAGTTCTCGATGCTCGCAGCTTCGTCTACGCCGAACGAGAGAAACGGCATATCGGCGACGACGAGCGCGTCGTCGGTCGCGCGGGCGACTGCCGCGGTCCGGCTGTGCATCTCTTCGACCGTGACTGGCAGCGTCGAGTCGTGTCCGAGCGACGCGTTGCCCATACTGTCGCCGACGAGGATGATGTCGATTCCGGCCTCGTCGACGATGCGTGCCGTCGGCGCGTCGTACGCCGTGAGCATCGTGATTGGCTCGTCTCCAGCCTTCGCCCGAAGGGAACGTACCGTGGCCATAGTTGCCATTTATCCGTCCGGGTTATGAGTATCTCCCTTTGTCGACGCGACGCCGGGCAGTAGTGGAATCGAAGCACGCAAACTGTGGTAAGAGGTCCGAAGCGTGCAAGCTTGGGGTAGACGAGTAAGATAGGATTATACCGACTGCAGACACTCCATTGAGGCACGTATGCCCTCCCTGACACCTGCGCGCCGTGGGGTCTCTCCAGTCATCGGCGTCGCACTCATGCTGGTCGTCGTCGTCCTCCTCGCGGCTATCGTCGGTCTCATGGTCACAGGATTCGGCGACACGCTTCGCGAACCACGACCGCACGTCGCGTTCGACGTGGCGTACCATCCTGACGGGGAGGGAAACAGCGGAAATGGGGCGTACATCAATATCTCCCACGACCGCGGCAGTTTCGAAGACGGCGATAGCGTGTTCGTCGTCGACGACAGCGGCAACCGACTCGCGTGGGAGGACGTCTGGACCGGCGGCCCACAGGTCGGGCCGGCTGGAGAGTACGCCCACATCGATGGCGAGGGGTCAGACAGCGTGCTGAATCCAATCTGCACCGCTGGACAGCACTACCGTGTCATCATCGAGTACGAAGACGGCTCGTCACAGATACTCGTCGACTACGAGATTCCGTCCGACCCGACATCGACCAGCAGCAACTGTTGACGACGGACCGCCGCGGGCGACGGGAATCGGCACGCATTAGCCCCCACCGTGATACCACTACCCGTGCAACCTGTCGAGCGCTCGAATCCCGACGGTGTCGACTACGGCTGGGTCATGCAGACGACCTTCGTCACGACGATTCTCGTCGGCTCCCCAATCGTCGCCCTCCTCTCGTTGAACGCGACGCTCCCGACGTGGGGCGACAAAGCCGAGTTCGCCATCCGTGTCGGTGCTGTCATCTGGTTCCTTACCGCAATCGCCGTGTACGTCTACGCGAAGCGAACCGATGCAGGCGACGGCGGCACCAAGCCGGACGACGACATCAACCCAGAGAAGGCCAGTAATCCGGACAGTACCCCGACCACCAGCGAGTCCGAATCGGACGCGAAGGCGGACGCCTGACGGTACGTCAAGGCGACCCGCTTCCCGAGGCTGTTCTCTCCCATCGGCTGGCGACTCCCGGAAACTCTTTCACACGATACGGCGACGTTCGCGTATGATAGACGAGACCATCGAGGAGATTCGCGAGATGCAGACGCACAGCTCCTCGGTCGTCGCCGTCAAGGCAGCGCAGTCGCTCGCGGAGTTAACCGAGCGCGACTACGTCACCGTCGAGGAGTTCGAACGCGACCTCGAACGGAACGTCAGCGCACTCAAGCGTGCGAACCCATCGCACGCCTCTCTCTACAACGCCTTACAGGAAGTCCTCAACGACGTGCAGGGCGAGGCCGACGACATCGACGAGGCGCGCGAACGAACGCTTTCGACTATCGACCGCGTCGTCGAAAAAGTCGAGACGGGCAAACACCGCGCTGCGAAGAACGCCGCCGAGACGTTCGAAGACGGCACGACGTTCCTCACGCACGACTACTCCTCGACGGTCATGGAGGCCGTCGAACTCGCCGTCGAAGACGGGGCTGACTTACACGCGTACGTCACCGAGGCGCGGCCGCGCTTCCTCGGTCGCAAGTTCGCCCGCGAACTCGCCGCCATCGACGGCGTCGAACCGCACCTGATGGTCGACGGTGCCTCGGGACTCTTCCTCCCAAAGTGTGACCGCGTCGTCATCGGCATGGACTGTATCGTCGACGAGACGCTCTACAACCGCGTCGGTACCTTCCCGCTCGTCGCCGCCGCGAACGAAGTTGGCGTGCCCGTGACTGTCGTCGGGTCGAGCGCAAAGCTCGTCGATGGCGGCTTCCGCTTCGAAAACGAGATTCGGTCGCCCAGCGAGGTCATGCTCGAACCCGTCGAGGGCATCGAATTAGAGAACCCCGCCTACGACGCTACGCCTGTCGACCTCATCGACGAGGTCATCACCGACGAAGGCGTCGTGGAGTACTAACCGAGGTCGCTATTCGGGGTCTGTTTTTCAGGAGTCTCTGGTAGCAACCAGTTACCCCTGAAGTTGACTTCACAGGTGGGTAGCTTCCGTTGAAACCTGGCGTGGTTCCCGTGAAGCAATTGGTGAACAACTAAATGCCTCGGCGTATCTTATTCAGATACGATGGCACACAAACCCCGGAAAGAGAACCACGACGATGAGGGTCACGAAGAGTTCGTCCCTCAAGAGGTTCTCGACGGGATCGAAGACTTCGTAGAGGGACGCGTGTCCTCGAAAGAAGACATTGCCAGTGTCCTGAAATTCTGAATTCGGGAGTATTTTTTAATTTGTTATCGTCGGCACGTGTTGAGTGAGTTCCGTTCCCCTCAATAGTGAAGAGACGGTCGCGATATTCGCAGACCAGTTCACGAAATCACTTGGTGGTCTCGATGCAACGGAACAGCGACGCGTACTCAAGAAAATCCGTCGTGTGTTGGAGAGCGATACTCCATCTCGGCACGTCTACGAGATTCCGACCGGGTGTGACACGCTAGAGATTTTTCGCGAAGGGAACATCCTCCGAATCTACGGCAAACTCGTTCTCGGCGTACCCAAGGACAACAAGGAGTACAACATCTTACATCTGTTTTACGTAGACAAACACAAGTACCGCCAGCGAGACCTCGTTCGGTTCGACGAGTTGGCGGAGAGAGCTCTCAAGCAGGCGACCGTGATATCGTCGCTACAGCGGATAGAGGAGTATCTAACATCGAACAAAGCGCTCGACGCCGGTGATGTCCAGCAACTTCTCGACGAGGGCAACAGCCTCTCTTGAAAAATCGGTAGACAGAGGAATCCCATCGCGCGTTGGCGGCGCGGGAACAGATACTGCTGGCGACGCGTTGTTTCTCACCTAGTCCAGACTGACCCACTCGCCGCTGTCGTCGGAGCGCTCGATTGCGTCGAGAATCTCCTGTACTTCGTAGGCTTCCTCGAACGAGGGAGAGAACTCACTTCCCTCGGCGGCCGCCGACAGGAACTCGTAGTTCTCGTGGACGAAAGTGTGCTCCCAGCCGATGACGTGGCCCGGCGGCCACCAGTGGTCCACGTAGGGGTCGGTTTCGTCGGTGACGAGCACGGTTTCGTAGCCGCGCGAATCACCCGTCATGACCTCCAGTTCGTTGAGGCGTTCGAGCGAGAACTTCAGACTCCCGTCCGAGCCCTGAATCTCGATGGTGTGGTCGTTCTTGTGGCCGTTGGCGAAGCGCGAGGCCTCGAACGACCCGACCGCGCCGTTTTCGAACTCGGCCTGCGCGGTGTAGGCGTCGTCGACGGTGACGGGCTTGTACTCGTCCGTGCCCGGAACCGGGCGCTCGTCGACGAACGTCTGGAGGTGTCCAGAGACGCGTTCGATATCGCCCGCAACCTCGCCGACGAGGAAGCGCACGAGGTCCACGGTGTGCGCGCCGAGGTCGCCGAGCGCCCCGGACCCGGCGTACTCCTTCTCCATGCGCCACGCCCACGGTGCCTCGGGGTCGACCAGCCAGTCTTGCAGGTAGCGGCCGCGGACGTGGTGAATCTCACCGAGTTCACCGTCTTCGATGAGGTCTTTCGCGTACTGGATGGCCGGGACGAAACGGTAGTTGAACGCGCACCCGGCCACGCCGTCGGTGTCGCGGGCGGCGTCGCGCATCGCTTCGGCTTCATCCAGCGTCGGCGCGAGGGGTTTCTCGCAGAAGACGTGCGCCCCTGCTTCGAGCGCCGCAATCGAGGGTTCGGCGTGGAGGTGGTTCGGCCCGAGGTTGTAGAACACGTCCACGTCGTCGACGACGTCGCGCCAGTCGGTCGCCGTCGATTCGAAGCCGAATCGGTCGGCGGCGTCGGCGAGCGCCTCCTCGTCGCGGCCGATGATGACCGAGCGCTCGACGTCCGGCGCGTCGGGGAAGAACATCGGGAGGCGAGCGAGCGCGTTGGAGTGCGCTTTGCCCATAAAGCGGTAGCCTAAGACGCCGACTGTGAGGGGTTCAGACATGCAGAATCACTCCGCCCAGTAGGCATCGCCGGGTTGCGTCTCGAAGACGGCGCGGTCGAGCACGTCGACGGCCTTTTCCAGCCCCTCGTTCGAGGACGTGAGCGCGTCTTCGTGTTCGATAGAGAGCGCACCCTCGTAGCCGACCATCCGGAGCGTCGAGACGACGTCTTTCCAGTGTTCTTCGCCGTGGCCGTAGCCGATAGACCGGAAGAGCCACGAGCGGTCGGCGGTGTCGGCGTAGGAAGTGGTATCGAGGACGCCCTTGACGCGCGATTCGGACTCGTACACCTTCGTGTCCTTCGCGTGGAAGTGGTGGATGGCGTCGTGTTCGCCGAGGAATCGAATCGCGTCGGTGATGGAGATATCCTGCCAGTAGAGGTGCGAGGGGTCGAAGTTCGCGCCGATGCGCTCGTTTGTCGCCTCGCGGAGTTTCAGCATCCCCGTCGGCTCGTAAACGAGCATGTTGGGGTGCATCTCGATTGCCATGTCGACGCCGTGGTCGTCGGCGTATTCGGCGAGGTCGGACCAGTAGTCGATGGCGACGTCCCACTGGTACTCGTGGGCGTCGGCGTGCTCGGTCGGCCACGGGGCCGTAATCCAGTTCGGGACTTCGTCGTTCGGGCCGCCCGCGGGCAGGCCGGAGAAACAGGTGACGGTGTTCACGTCGAGCGCGTCGGCGAGTTCGATAGCCTCGCGGAGTTCCGTGTCCGCCTCGGCCGCCGTCTCCTCGTCCGGGTGAAGCGGGTTGTTGTGGGTCGCCAGCGCGCTAATCTGCATGTCTCGGCCTTCGACGGCCGCGAGCAGGTCGGCCTGTGCGTCTTCGTCGCCGAGGACTGCTGTGCGGTCGACGTGGTCTTCGCCGGGCCAGCCACCGACACCGAGTTCGACACCTTCGACGCCGATACTCGACAGGTAGTCGAGCGCGTCGTCGAGGGATTCGTTCCCGAGCGGGACAGTGAGCACTCCGATGTACATACACAGACATACTACTACGAAGCGAATAAAAATTAAGGATACGAGCAAAGTCGGTGCTGCACTCCGAGAGCGTGGCGCGTCGGGTACGGTCTCTCGTTTCTAGCGTCGGAGGAACTCCGAGAGGCGTTCCCGGAGCCCAGCCTCTTCACCGAGTCGGAGATAGTACGCCGCGCCGCCGTCTTCGTAGTAGCCGTCGATGCGTCGACGGACGGTAAAGCCGAGATTTTTGTAGAATTCGAGCGCGTTCGTGTTCGTCGTGCGGGCGTGACAGGTGACGACCGGATGATTGTTGGCGACTTTGGCGACGAGTCGTTTCCCGTGGCCTTCGCCTCGTGCCTCGGGAGAGACAGCGAGAAAGAGAATGTAGCCGTCGCGTCGTGTGGAGGCGAACGCGACGAGCGTGTCGTTTTCGAAGAGAAGATACGTGGTCGAGCGGCGATAGGCGTCCATAAAGAACCCGCGGCGTTGTTTTAGGAGTCCCTCGTCGACCCGGATGACCTCCTTGAGGTCCCACGCCTCCTCGGCGTACGCTGTCTCGCCGGGTCCGTCGACCCGTATCTTCACGTTGACGCTCACAAATCGAGGTAGCCGGAGGGAGAATATAACTCCACCGTCCGTGTGAACGGCGCACACGATGTCTGTTTACGCTGCCTCCCGCCGACCGAAAAGACGAGGGGTGCCTGTCACCGACGAGTCGGTATGAGCTTCACACTCCGGGAACACACTGCCGACGTGGCCGTCGAGGCGGCGGGGGACAGCCTCGGCGACGTCTTCGCCGCGGTCGCAAACGGTCTCACGGCCGCGATGTGCGACGAGGTTGCGGCCACCGGCGACCGATTCTCGCTTTCCGTCCGCGCCGAGAGCAGAGAAGCGGCGCTGTTCGACTACCTCGACGAACTCATCTACGAGCGCGACGTGCGCGGCGTCCTCCCCGCCGACCACGACGCGACGGTCCGACAAGAGGGAGCCGAGTGGGTCGTCGACGCCTCGGCGCGCGGCGTCCCGTTCGCAGACGTGACCGCCCGCGACGTGAAGGCAGTCACGTACTCCGAGATGCGACTGGAAGAAGGCGACGACGGGTGGGACGCGTACGTCGTCTTCGACGTGTGAGTACGGCCCGCCCGCAACCCGCTTGTTTTCTGGCCCTCGACCCACCCGACTCGTGACGGAATCCTATTGAATCGCCGTCTCGAACGTTCGGATATGACCACACGCGAGTTCGGAGACATCGAACTGCGACGAGTTCGCGAGCACGTCTGGGAGATTCCGCAGGAGGGCGAGATGAACGCCCCGGCGCGGGTGCTTGCCTCCGAGGCGCTGCTCGAACAGATTGGCCAGGACAAGACGCTCGAACAGTTGCGAAACGCGACGCACCTGCCGGGCATCACGAACCACGCCATCTGCATGCCCGACGGCCATCAGGGGTACGGCTTCCCCGTCGGCGGCGTCGGTGCGACGGACACGACAGACGGGTGTATCTCGCCGGGCGCGGTCGGCTACGACATCAACTGCGGCGTCCGCATGATGACGACGAACCTCACCTACGAGGACCTCCAAGGGAAGGAAGCGGAACTCGTCGAGGCGCTGTTCGACGCCATCCCGAGCGGTCTCGGCGGCGGCGGTGTCGTGACCGGCGACGCGGAGACTATCGACGACATTCTCGCGCGCGGGATGGAGTGGGCGGTCGATGCGGGCTACGCCACCGAAGACGACCTCGCACACTGCGAAGACGAAGGCTTCCGCGACGACGCGCGCCCCGAGTTCGTCTCGCAGAAGGCCAAAGACCGCGGGCGCAATCAGATTGGCAGTCTCGGCTCCGGCAACCACTTCCTCGAAGTCCAGCGCGTCACCGACGTGTACCGCGAGGACGTTGCCGAGTCGTTCGGGCTCGAAGCCGACCAAATCGTCGTCCTCATCCACTGTGGCTCTCGCGGCCTCGGCCACCAGACCTGTACGGACTACCTCCGGCGCATCGAGAAGGAACACGCCGACCTGCTCGACGACCTGCCGGACAAGGAACTCGCCGCCGCGCCCGCCGGGTCGGAACTCGCCGAGGAGTACTACGGCGCGATGTGCGCCGCCATCAACTTCGCGTGGGTAAACCGACAGCTCATCATGCACCGCACGCGCGAGGTGTTCGCCGACGTGTTCGACCGCGACTGGCGCGAGATGGACATGCGCCTCCTCTACGACGTGGCGCACAACATCGCGAAGAAGGAAGTCCACGAGGTTGACGGCGAAGACAGAGAACTCTACGTCCACCGCAAAGGGGCGACCAGAGCGTTCCCCGCGGGGCGACCCGAACTCCCACCAGCGTACGCCGACGTCGGCCAGCCTGTCATCATCCCCGGCAGCATGGGTGCCGGAAGCTACGTCCTCCGCGGCGGCGACTCCTCGCTCGACCTCACGTTCGGTTCGACGGCCCACGGCGCGGGTCGGCTGATGAGCCGAACCAAGGCGAAACAGGAGTACTGGGGCGAGACGGTACAAGAGGAACTCCGCGAGCAACAGAAAATCTACGTCAAGGCGCAGTCGGGCGCGACGGTGGCCGAAGAGGCACCCGGCGTCTACAAGGACGTCGACGAAGTCGTCCGCGTCTCCGACGAGTTAGGCATCGGTGACAAGGTCGTTCGGACCTTCCCCGTCTGCAACATCAAAGGCTGAGTTCGAACGCCCCCGGTTCGGCGGTTCTCAGACCGCCGCCGTCGCGGCCGCCGCCCGGCGCTTGTAAAAGTAGTACGCGAGCGCCGCGAGGCCGACGAAGACGGCAGTGACGCCCTCGCCGACGGCACCGCTACCGCCGGAGAGGAACGACGAGACGACGCTCCCGAGACCGAGTGCGAGCAACAGCAGTCCGCCGCCGAGAATCCACGCCCGCGAGTCGCGGTCGGCGTCGGCGTACTGGCCGCTCTCGATGAGCGCCATCTCTTTTTTGTGGTCGAGGTAGACGGCCACAGCGCCGAATCCGAGGATTGCGATTCCGAGGAGGACGAACGGTGCGAAGAACAGCGTGTCACCGATACCGGAGGCGGTCTGAAGTGGGACCATACCAGACTATCGCTACGTGACGTCTTGAATTACCAGTGACAGTCGCTATCTCGGGGAGAATCCGCCGGGGCCGCGCGGCCCAGTATCCGGCCCCCGTGGTCCTGTCGGACCCTGCCCGCCGATGACGACGTAGTCGCTCTCGGGAACTGACTCCACCTCCCGCCCGTTTTCGTACCGTACGAACGAGAGATAGAAGTCGCGACCGCACGGCGACGCCAACCCGGGATTCTCCACGTCGTCGGCCTCGCTGACTACGTCTGTCCACGTCAGACCGGGCGCATCGCTCTCGCCGCAGACGAAGTGGACGCCGTCGGCGTCGTCCGCCTCGAAGTCGTCGTCCGGGTCGACGTACGCCCACCCGGACAGCGGATACGGCGTCACCGACTTGTCTGCGAGGTAGCCGTCGCGTTCGACTTCGACCACCGCGCCGCAGTGCGGGCAGTAGTACGAGACCGGATATCCCATATTCGGGTGGTAGGAGGCAGCGGGCTTAACCCACACGGCGGGTCGAATCCCAATTCTCCTGAGGTTTATATTCGAGTCCGCGGCCAGCCACCTCGTGCGTTGACCATCGCCGCGGGGCGGACTGCGGGTGTGCGGCACACCGCTTCGCGGAGCAGTCGTGCCGCCTGTTCGCCCTCGATGCCACCTGCAGAGACGTCGATTCAGACACCAGACGGGCCGTCGCCGACGTACCTGAACGCGACACCGGCGCGTTCGGCAGTCACCTCGTCGCGAGCGGAATCACCGACGAACACCGCCGAGTCGGGGCTAACACCCATCTCCTCCAGCGTAGCGAGCAGCGGTTCAGGGTCCGGTTTCTCGGTTGCCACGGAGTCGCGGCCGACGACGGCATCGACGTGGGGTTCGAGTTCGTGCACGTCGAGCGCGACACGGCAAGCATCCTCTGCGTTGAGCGAGCAGACGCCAGAGGGAACACCGTCTTCGGGGAGGTGGTCCGCAAGCGGCAGGCGGTCTGATGTCCACGCGCCCTGTCGTTCGTGTGCTGCGAGTTCGCGTTCGAGGTCGTCGCGAACGCCCTCCTCGTCGGCCACGTCGAGCATGCCCCAGAGGTCCATCGCGTCTGCCTCGACGCCAACCTCGCGGAGAACGAGCGCGGCGTCTCGGGCCGCCTCGTCCCAATCGACACGGAGATTGACGAGCGTACCGTCGAGGTCGTAGACGACGGCGTCGAAACCGGAGAGGTCCGGGAGCGTCATTGCCCGGTCTAAGACAGCGGAGAAAAAAGGCGCTTCGGGCGAGTCGCCGACTCAGTCCAGGAGCGACCGCGCGATAATCTCCTTTTGAATCTCGCTCGTGCCCTCGTAGATGGTCGTAATCTTGGCGTCGCGGTAGTAGCGTTCCACGTCGAAGTCGGTCGTGTAACCGTAGCCACCGTGGACCTGCACGGCCTCGTTGGTCACGTCGACAGCGGCCTCGCTCGCGTAGTACTTCGCCATCGCGGCGGGCGTGCGCGGGTCCTCGCCAGCGTCCGCGACGCGGGCGGCCTCACGGACCAGCGTCCGCGCGGTGTGGACCTGCGTTCCCATCTCCGCAATCTTGTGGCGGATGGCCTGAATCTTCGAAATCGGCTTGTCGAACTGCTCGCGTTCCTGTGCGTACTCGACCGCCTCGTCGAGCGCGGCCTGCGCGAGACCGGTCGCCTGCGAAGCGATGCCGATGCGGCCACCGGTGAGGATGTGGAACGCGGCAGAGAGACCGCGACCTTCCTCGGTGAGCTGATTTTCTGCCGGGATGCGCACGTCGTCGAAGAGAAGCGCCGTCGTGTCGGAGGCGCGAAGCCCCATCTTCTCTTCTTTCTTGCCGACTTCGTAGCCGGCGTCCTCGGGGACGAGGAACTGCGTGACAGAGCCGGGGTCTTCGGGGTCCGTCTTCGCGAAGAGGATACAGACGCCACCGCGCTGGCCGTTCGTAATCCACTGTTTCTTGCCGTTGATGACGAACTCGTCACCCTCGCGGCGCGCGACAGTGGACATCTCCGCCGGATTCGACCCTGCTTCGGGTTCCGAGAGTGCGAACATCCCGACTGGTCGGCCGTCGGCCATCTTCGGGAGCCACTCTTCTTTCTGCTCGTCAGTCGCGAACTCGGCGATACACTCGGTCGCGAGACAGTGGACCGAGAGAGCGGTCGCGACGGCGAGTTGGCCGTAGGCGACCTCCTCGTTGACGACGGAGTACGTCATTCGGTCGGCACCGAATCCACCGTACTCCTCGGGGACGGTCAGTCCGGTCAGGTCGAGTTCGGCGAGACCGTCCCACACCTCTTCGGGGAACGTCTCCGTCTCGTCCGCCTCGCTGGCGGTCGGGCGAATCTCCTCGACCGCAAACTCGCGGACGAGGTCGCGGATGGCCCGCTGCTCGTCGGTCAGCGCGATGTCGGACCCTACTGTTACCATGGTCTCTTCTACGAACCATAATTGAAAAAGATGAGTGAATTGTCCCGCGACGGGTTCAAAATCCGACAGTGATGGGCGCTATCAGTACTCGTGGAGGAACGCGAGTACCTCGTCGGCGGTCGCGCCGAGCCCACCGCCCTGTGCGAACGTCGGGCCGCCACCACCGCCGCCACCGAACTCGTCTGTCACGTCGTCGACGATATCGCCCGCCGAAACGTCACCCGCGCTGGCGACGACGACGAATGGGGCGTTCGAGCCACCGACGGCGACGAGGACGTCTGCCTCGCCGCGGGCGTCCTTCGCGGCCTCGCCGACATCGTTCGCTTCGAATCCTGCGACCGACCCGACTTTCCACATTCCGTCGTCGCGTTCGAGCGTCTCGAAGTTCGCGAGGCGCGTCCCGAGTGTCTCTGCTTTCAAATCGGCAAGTTCGTCTTCGAGCGCGGCGCGCGACTCGACTGTCTCGGCAGCGACGTCGCCAAGGGCTTCGAGGTTCGTACCGAGCGCCCGCGCCGCGTCGTAGGCGGCCGTCTGGAGTTCCGCGCGGTGGTCGATGGCCGACGGGCCAACGGCGAGTTCGACGCGCGTGAGTCCTTCGCCGGGGTTCGAGCGACCGAGGACCTCCACGGGACCGATTTCGATAGTGTTCGAGACGTGAGTTCCGCCGCAGGCACCCCAGTCCCATCCCTCGACGGTGACGACTCGAACCTCGTCGGCGTCGGCGAAGACTCCTTCTTCGGTCTTCACGTTGAACGCGATTTCCTCGCGCTCTCGCGCTTCCGCGACCGGAATCTCCTCCCACGACACCTTGCGAGAGTCCCAGACTGCGCGGTTGACCAGTCGCTCCAGTTCGACCAGTGCTGCGTCGTCGACGTCCGTACTCGTCTCGAAGTCGACGCGGACTTTCTCCTCGGTGATGTCGAAGCCACCGTATCCGAGGTCGTCGAAGATGTGCCGCGCCGCGCCATAGAGGACGTGACTCGCGGTGTGCGCCCGCATGCAGTAGGTTCGGTAGTCGTCGTCGACGACGCCAGTGACGTCGTCCCCAACATCGAAGGTGGGAGTCTCCGCGAGTTCGTGGACCACAACGCCGTCTTCCGCGTAGACGTGGGCGAGTTCGACACCGCCGAGGACACCCCGGTCGGCGGGTTGTCCGCCGCCTTCGGGATAGAAGTACGTCTCGTCGAGGACGACAGACCGCTCGTCGACGCTCGTGACCGTTGCCTCGAATGCCCGGACCTCCGGGTTCGACGGTGCGAGAGAGAGTGGCATGGGAGCGTCGAGACGCCCGAGAAAGAAAAGTCGTGCTACTCGTCGACGAGTGACACGTCGAGGCGTTCTTCGAGCGCGCGAATCACTGACCCACCGATGTTGGCTCGCGTCGCCCGTCCCTGTTCGATTGCGAGCAGTTGCTTCTCGTCGAGTTCGAGTTCGTCGGCGAGTTCGGCGAGTTGGAGGCCGGCATCCTGCCGAGCCGACTCGACCACGCCGCCGTAGCCGGAGACGAGGTACGGAAGCCGGTCTTTCTCGTAGTTCGTCCCTTCTTCTTCCCAGTGTTTCGAGTCGCCCTTCGCGCTGTCGTACATCTTCGCCGTCCGTTGGGCGGCGCGCTTGCGGCGGTTCTGCTCGGAGTAGTCGCGGGATGACGACGACTCCTCGCGCTTCTTGTCGGCGTGGCGGTTGTCGCCGTGCGGTGCACAGTCAGAACAGACGAGTAGGTCGGCACCAGCGACGTTCGCGCGCCGGAGTTTCCCCGTCGTTCGGCCGCAGAGTTCGCAACTATCGCCGTCGGAGCCGCCTCCACCCCGATTCGTCGAGTACTTCGCCATGGGGCGTGTTACTCGTTCGACCCTTTTAAACTCGCGGCCCCGGTCGGGGCAGACGGTCGGGCACTGTGAGCACTCGACATGGAGGCTGCTCATCAGTAGGCGGCTACAGGACAGCGTCATCACTGTCTGTTGTCGTGGTACTGTGTCGGAGATGACCCACCGAGAGGCGTCTCTCAGGAGAGTAGTGTTCGGAAGGATTGTGCGTGGGTGATGTCCGTGTAGGGACGTCACCTGCATCATTCGGCGGCTACGCCGCCTCATTGCGGACTTTCAGTCCGCACATGCGATGCGTGGGACCGGATTTGAACTTCCGAGACTCGTTTCACTCGTCTCGACGTTCGCAGTCGGTATACCGACTGCTCACCGGCGGACCGCTACAGGACAGCGCCCTCAACGCTACTGGTGAATTACAGAAAGGCCCACCGAGAGGTGTCTCTCAGGGGTGTAGTGTTCGGAAGGATTGTGCGTGGGTGATGTCCGTGTAGGAAATCACCTGCATCATTCGGCGGCTACGCCGCCTCATTGCGGACTTTCAGTCCGCACATGCGATGCGTGGGACCGGATTTGAACCGGCGGACCTCTACAGGACAGCGCCCTCAACGCTGCGCCGTTGGCCTGGCTTGGCTACCCACGCTCGCTGTGTCTTGCTGCACTCTTCGTTACCCCGCGGTAATTTAAATGACTTTCCTTTCGACGCGGCAATGTCGGGCGTTTGCAGACGCCGTGGGACTGCGTTCGGACAGAACGATTTTGCGTACGCAGGCCTCCAGTACGGGTATGGAGTTCCGTGCCCGCAACCACGTCGGCGGCCTGACTGCCGCGCTTTCGGTCGTCTCGCTCGCGCTCGTCTTCGGTGCAGTTCTCGGGGCGATTCCACGCGCAGCCATCCCGCACGCATCCGATGAGGTGCTGCGCGCGATTCCGCACGTGAACGCCGTCATCAGCACCACCGCTATCGTGACGATTCTCGCCGGGATTCGGTTCGTCCGACGCGGCGAGATAGCGCGCCACCGCCAGATGATGCTCGCTTCGTTCGCCCTGTTTGCGACGTTTCTCGTCCTCTATCTCTACAAGGTCGTCGTCCAGGGGACGACGGAGTTCCCCGGTCCAGAGACTATCTACCAATTCGTCTACCTTCCGACGCTGGCGATTCACATGCTTCTCGCAATCGTCTGTGTCCCCGTCGTCTACTACGTCCTGCTCTTGGCGATGACGCGCCCCATCTCCGAGGTGTTTGGAACGAACCACGCTCGGTTTGGACGTCTGGCGGCGTCACTGTGGCTCGTGTCGTTCGTCCTCGGCAACGTCGTCTACCTCCTCCTCTACGTCCTCTACTGAGCTGTGTGTAGGGAGAGTCCCGTCTGCACCGTGGCGCTGGCGGAGTGTCCGTCACCGCACGCGGTGAGCAGGCGGGAGTGGTACGTGGACGCGACCGGCAGGTCACTAAGACGAAGGCGCTCGAGCAAACGTAAGAGAGACGAGCGCCTCGTCGGTGTCGCACTCCGTACTCCATCCCAAAACCCGGTCTGGATGGGCTGAAGTACGATTCCACAGACGGACGCATAGGTCAAGAAACGCCGCGTTGACTATGCTATCGTCGAATTCGTGACCGTCTCGATGGGTGATAGAATGTCGTAGCGGGAGCGACTCGGGGCCGTGAATCGCGTCAGTCGCTGACCGGTACGTCGACACCGACAGCAGGGCGGGTAACGTCGCGGTCGGTCGTTTCGCCGTCGATGTCGTACGGGTACTCGCCGGTGACACAGCCGAGACACAGGTCTGCGCGGGACTTCCCGAGCACCTCCGAGATGGCGTCGATAGAGAGATAACTGAGGCTGTCGGCGGCGATGGTGTCGCGGACGTCCTCGACGGACTTGTCCGAGGCGATGAGCTCCTCGCGGGTGGCCATGTTGATTCCCATGTAACACGGCGCGACGATAGGCGGGGCACCGATACGCATGTGAACTTCCTCTGCACCCGCCTCGTAGAGAAGTTCGACGAGTTGGGTCGAAGTCGTCCCGCGGACGATGCTGTCGTCGATGAGCGTGACCGACTTTCCTTTGACGGTGCTCTTGATGGGGTTGAGCTTCAGGCGCACGGCACGCTCGCGTTCGTCCTGTGTCGGCATGATGAACGTCCGGCCGACGTAGCGGTTTTTCATCAGGCCCTCGGCGAACTCGACGCCTGCACCGTCTTCCTGTGCAGCGTCGGCGTAACCGGAGGCGAACGCCCGCCCGGAGTCGGGGACGGGCATGACGACGTCTGAATCTACACCCGCTTCCTCCCAGAGTTTGCGACCGAGTCCGCGACGGACTTCGTAGACCAGCGTGTCGTTCATCACGGAGTCGGGGCGCGCGAAGTAGACGTGTTCGAAGAAGCAGTGGGCCGTGTTCTCGCGTTCGACGAGTTGATACGAGTCGAATCCGGAGCCGTCGGGAGACAGAACGACGAGTTCGCCCGGTCGAACGTCGCGGACGAGTTCTCCATCGAGTGTGTCGATGGCCGCAGATTCGGAGGCGAGAATGTAGCCGTCGTCGACTTTGCCGATACAGAGCGGGCGATTACCCTCGGGGTCGCGCACGCCGAGGACTGTCTCGTCGTGCATGATGGTCAGCGCGTAGGAACCGTGGATACGCTCCATCGTTCGCTTGACAGCACGGACGAGGTCTTCTTCGAGGAGGTTGCGCGCGAGGTCGTGAGCGATGACTTCGGTGTCGCCCGTCGACGTGAACGCGTGCCCGTGATTCTCCAACTCGTCGCGCAGTTCGTCCGCGTTGACGAGGTTCCCGTTGTGTGCGAGCCCGAGCGACCCGGACTTGAACGAGACGGCGAACGGCTGCGCACAGGACTTCGTCACGTCGCCGGCGGTTGGGTACCGAACGTGACCGATGCCAGTCGTCCCCTTCAGCCCATCGAGGTCGTCAGGGCCGAACGCGTCGCCGACGAGGCCCATCTGGACGTGGCTGTGCTGTTGAAACCCGTCGTGGGTGACGATGCCTGCCGACTCCTGTCCCCGATGTTGGAGGGCGTATAGGGAGTAGTACAGGGGTCGTGCGGCGTCTCGACTGTCGAGTGCGACGCCGACGACGCCACACTTCTCAGTCAGTCCGCCGATGTGGTGGGAGTCGTCCCGCCCAGTTGCCATACCAGATGGTAGGGAATCCATGGGGTAAAAAACCCGTCCTTATGCAGTAACCACGGGTTTTCTAACCCTGAATTATCCAAGTTCTTGTATATTATTGCTCGGGAGCGACAAATCTGTGCGGCGAACATTTCCCGGACGGAGCACTCCCTCGACGGCCTGCGTGCTATCCAAGTGACAAAAACACGTGGCAAAATTGCCGCGTCGAGAGGACGTTCCGTTGGAACAGGTGTGCGACGCTTCCCGAAGGAGAGGTAGTAGCCCGGCTAGTGGTAACTGGTAACACAGTTGCAGAACGAACCGGGTGTCAGGAAAGTTGCTGTCGGTGCCCGCCGAAAGCGGCGAGACAAAAGACAGAAACGGTCGAATCGACCGTCAGTGTGTTCGTTAGTTGTCGCCGGACTTCGACTGCCAGGCGTAGCTGCGACGCTTCTTCGACTTGCCGAAGCCACAGGACGAGCAGACCTTCTTCTTCACGTGGTAGGACTTCTCGCCACAGCGACGGCACTTGACGTGCGTCGTCTTGTTCTTCTTTCCTTGGCTAGGGGTTCCTGCACCCGTCATGCTTTGATGGTCACGACGTTATCGCCGCGTATAATGGTTGTGTCTTCGACTTGCTCGAGTTCGATATCCCCGGGCATGGTGTCGTCGAGTGACTCTTCGAGAACGACGTTCATGTGCTGGTCGTAGCCAGCGAGGACGCCGTAGTATGCGCTGCCGTCCTTGAGAGTAACGGTCACCGGTTCGTCCAGTGACTCTTCGAGGACGTCGAGAGGTCGACCGCTCATGTTTGAACTCCGTCTCGTGGTTATCTTAAAGGTGCCGGACCGAAGGTCACGTCACCCCACGTTCACGCCCATTTGGTAGGTGATAATCCCAGTTAGTGACGACCTCCGTCTCGCAGTTTGTCCGTATCGGCCTCTCGATGTGTTGCTTGAAAACTTAGTTCGAGACAACGTTGCTTGCGATTCACAATCATGTGTCCGGGTGGGACTACATTATCGTCCAGCAGCAGTTCACACCAATTCACGAACATATTCCGGCGTCGTCGGGCGAGCAGGCGGGCGCAGTGAACCCACGTAGTTTTTAGTACCCCCGTGAGTAGTTGGGAGTACCACAAACCCGCGGGTAAGTGCGGGTGTGCCCGATTCGAACCAGATGCGGGCCGCCTCGCACGCGGGGTCATTCGACCGACGAGCTGCAAGACGCCGGGGCCGGTGGCCCCCAGACACCCGTCTTTCCGTGAGCACCTTCGCCACATCGTGGCTTTCGATGCTCGGAATATCGAGAGATAAACCATGGAAATTGAAATTGCAACCATAGGCGGATACGAAGAAGTTGGCCGTCAGATGACGGCAGTCCGTGCGGGCGACGACGTCGTCGTCTTCGACATGGGCCTCAACCTGTCGCAGGTTCTGATCCACGACAACGTTGAGACCGAAAAGATGCACAGCCTCGACCTCATCGACATGGGCGCCATCCCGGACGACCGTGTCATGAGCGACCTCGAAGGTGACGTGCAGGCAATCGTGCCGACGCACGGCCACCTCGACCACATCGGTGCCATCTCCAAGCTGGCACACCGCTACGATGCGCCCATCGTCGCGACACCGTTCACCATCGAACTGGTGAAACAGCAAATCGAGGGCGAGAACAAGTTCAACGTCAACAACGACCTCGTCAAGATGGAAGCGGGCGAGATGATGTCCATCGGCGACTCCGGACAGGTCGAACTCGAGTTCGTCCACGTCACCCACTCCATCATCGACGCCATCAACCCGGTCCTCCACACGCCGGAGGGTGCCGTCGTCTACGGTCTCGACAAGCGTATGGACCACTCGCCGGTCCTCGAAGACCCAATCGACATGAAGCGCTTCCGCGAAATCGGCCGCGAGGGCAACGGCGTCCTCGCCTACATCGAGGACTGTACGAACGCCGGTCGAAAGGGCCGCACGCCCTCTGAGTCCGTCGCTCGTCGCCACCTCAAGGACGTCATGACCTCCGTCGAGGACTACGACGGCGGTATCGTCGCGACGACGTTCTCGTCGCACATCTCGCGTGTCTCCTCGCTCGTCGAGTTCGCCAAGGACATCGGTCGTCAGCCGGTCCTCCTCGGCCGCTCGATGGAGAAGTACTCCGGCACGGCCGAGCGCCTCGGCTTCGTCGACCTGCCGGACGACCTCGGCATGTACGGTCACCGGAAGTCCGTCGACCGCACCTTCAAGCGAATCATGAAGGAAGGCAAGGAGAACTTCCTGCCAATCGTCACGGGCCACCAGGGTGAGCCGCGCGCGATGCTCACCCGTATGGGCCGCGGCGAGACGCCGTACGAGATTGAAGACGGCGACAAGGTCATCTTCTCGGCACGGGTCATCCCGGAGCCGACCAACGAGGGCCAGCGCTACCAGTCCGAGCGCCTCCTGCGCATGCAGGGAGCTCGCATCTACGACGACATCCACGTCTCTGGCCACCTTCGTGAGGAAGGCCACTACGAGATGCTGCAGGCACTCCAGCCCAAACACCTCATCCCGGCTCACCAGAACCTGAAAGGCTTCGCTCCGTACGTGGACCTCGCGGAGAGTCAGGGCTACGCCCTCGGCCGCGACCTCCACGTGACGCGGAACGGCAACATGATTCAACTGGTGGACTGATGAGCCCTGACGCGACGGAACAGCGAGTGCTCGAAGCGATTCGCGAGCGACGCGAACTCGTGAACGAGGCACTCGACGAGGACGTGCCGATGGCGGAGCCGGAGCGGCTCTACGAAGCCTCTCGGTACCTCCTGAAGGCTGGCGGCAAGCGCCTTCGCCCGACAGTCTCGCTCTTGACGGCCGAGTCCCTCGCCGACGTCGAACCGATGTCGGAAGACTACCGCGCGTTCCCGACGCTCTCGGGCGACGCCATCGACGTGATGGTCGCCGCCGTCGGCATCGAAGTCATCCAGTCGTTCACGCTCATTCACGACGACATCATGGACGACGACGCCCTTCGTCGCGGCGTTCCGGCGGTCCACAAGGAGTACGACACCGAGACCGCCATCCTCGCGGGTGACACGCTGTACGCGAAAGCCTTCGAACTGCTGACGAAGACTGGGTCGGACCCGGCAGACGGCCTCGAAGCCGTTCGTCGACTCGCGACCACGTGTACGCAAATCTGCGAAGGGCAAGCGCTCGACATCGAGTTCGAACGCCGGACCGAGGTGCTCCCCGACGAGTACCTCCAGATGGTCGAACTCAAGACGGCAGTGCTCTACGGCACTGCGGCCGCCATCCCGGCGGTCCTCATGGGTGCCGACGACGACGTGGTCGAGGCACTCTACCAGTACGGTCTCAAGTCGGGCAGCGCGTTCCAGATTCAGGACGACGTGCTCGACTTGACGGTCCCGTCGGAGAAACTCGGCAAGCAGCGCGGTTCTGACCTCGTCGAAAGCAAGGAGACCATCATCTCCCTCCACGCGCGCCAGCAGGGCGTCGACGTGGACGACCTCGTCGAGGCCGAGACGGCCGAAGAACTCACCGAAAGCGAGGTCGAATCCGCCGTCACCGACCTCGAAGCGGCCGGTAGCATCGACTTCGCGCGCGACATGGCCCAAGACCTGACCGACCAGGCCAAGGCCCACCTCGACGTCCTCCCGGACAACGAGGCCCGTGACCTGCTCCGCGATATCGCGGACTACCTCATCACGCGCGGCTACTGAGGACGCAGCCCGCGGCGACCACCGAGTCCGGCTCGGTGGGAAGCGTCGCACTCGCCGTTTCTCTCTTGAACGTGCCAAGTGAGCCGTGCAGTTGCTACCACGCGACTCGTGCAGTAACTGAAAACGAGTTGTAACGCTGTCGTCGCAACACATATCTATTCACAAATGCTAACATGTGCCGTACCCCTGCCCGCGCGAGAATTACCCTTCCCGCAATCCGGGCCTGTTTTTACGCGCGCCGCGGAATCGGACGATAATGGACGACGAGCTTCGAGAGCGCGTAGAGCGAGAAGCGGAGAAACACGCCCTCCTCAACGCGGTCAAACACGACAGCGACGCCGACGTGGGTGCCATCATGGGCCCACTGATGGGCGAGAACCCCGACTTCCGTCAGCACGGCGGTGAGATTCCGGGCGTCATCGGCCCGGTCGTCTCGGAGGTCAACAGCCTCTCGAACACCGAAAAGCGCGACCGACTGGAAGATCTCGCGCCCGAGGAACTCGCCGAGATGGAAGCGGAAGACGAAGAAGACGACTCGCTGCTTCCGGATCTGCCGAACGCCGACGAGTACGACGAGGTTCGCATGCGCGCCGCGCCGAACCCCAACGGCCCGTGGCACATCGGTCACGCCCGCATGCCGGCCGTCATCGGGACCTACAAGGAGATGTACGACGGCTCCTTCATCGTCCGGTTCGACGACACCGACCCGGAGACGAAGCGCCCCGACCTCGACGCCTACGACGCCATCCTCGACGACATCGACTTCCTCGGCTTCGAACCCGACGACGTGATTCGCGCGTCGGACCGTGTCGAGACCTACTACGACCACGCCCGCGAACTCATCGAGATGGGCGGCGCGTACACGTGTTCGTGCTCGGGTGAGGACTTCTCGAACCTCAAAAACGACGGGAAGCCGTGTCCACACCGCGACAAGGACGCCGAGACGACCCGCGACGAGTTCGAGGACATGGTCGCAGGCGAGTACGCGTCTGGCGAGATGGTTCTCCGCGTCAAGACCGACATCGAGCACAAGAACCCCGCGCTTCGCGACTGGGTCGCCTTCCGCATGATTGACACGCCGCACCCACGCGAGGAAGCCGCAGACTACCGCGCGTGGCCGATGCTCGACTTCCAGTCCGGCGTCGACGACCACCTCACGGGCGTCACCCACATCATCCGCGGCATCGACCTGCAGGACTCCGCCAAGCGCCAGCAGTTCGTCTACGACTACTTCGACTGGGAGTACCCCGAGGTCATCCACTGGGGCCACGTGCAGGTGGACGCCTACGGCGTGAAGATGTCCACCTCGACGCTCAAGCAACTCATCGGCGACGGCGAACTCGACGGCTGGGACGACCCGCGCGCGCCGACGCTCAAGAGCCTCCGCCGCCGCGGCATCCGCGGACAGGCCATCGTCGATGCGATGGTCGCGCTCGGCACGTCCACCTCGAACGTGGACCTCTCGATGAGTTCCATCTACTCGAACAACCGCGACCTCGTGGACGACGAGACGGACCGCTACTTCCTCGTCCGGGACGGGGAAGAATTCGCCGTCGAGGGCGGCACGGACACCGCCCACCCGCCACTCCACCCGAGTTTCGAAGACCGCGGCACCCGCGACATCCCCGTCGGCGACAGCGTCCTCCTCGAATCGGGCGACGTACCCGCCGAAGGCGACCGCGTCTGGCTCAAGGGCTTCGGTGCCGTCCGCCGCGAAGACGACACGCTCGTCGCTACTGGCGACGACCTCGACGTGGTCCGCGAGGGCGACGTCGACGTGATTCACTGGGCACCCGCCGACGGTGTCTCGGTTCGGATGCGCACGATGGATGGTGACGTGACGGGCGTCGCGGAACCCGACTTCGCCGACGTCCCTGTCGACGAACTCGTCCAGTTCGAGCGCGTCGGCTTCGTCCGCGTGGACGACCGCGGCGACGACGAGACTGTCGTCTACTTCGCGCACAAGTAACGCGGTCTCACTCGGGTCAGGTGCAGAGCCTCGACCGGGTGTTTCTCACTGTCTTCCCGCAGCAGTTCTTTCGAGCGCCGCAAAACCCCAGAACCAGTTGCCCACTGAGATATATTTTAAGGTTTCATTCAAGCAACAAACAATATATAGGATGGCTATCAAGTCAGTGGTAAGATGGGATTTCGCTCTGCGAGTGAGAAGACGAGCGAGGGCCAACAGTCCTCGGTCGTCCCGTCGATTCAGGAGTTGACAGGTGGGTCCGACCGTAGTCAGCGCGGCGGTGGGTCACCGACGGCACAGGACTCCACAGCTCAGTTCGGCTTGGAGATGTATCGTCCCGGAATGGAGGTCCAGGTTCAACGCCTCGTCCAGAGCCACGGCGCAAGCCAAGTGCGACAATGGGCCGACGAGGGAATGACTGTGGACACGATGGGCAAGCCGCGGGACATGCGCCAGTTCCGCGACCGCCAGCAGGAACGCCCTGCTGAGGTTCCGAAGGATATCGAGCGCCGGAACGCGAAGTCGGTTCAGCGCAGTCGGAATGCGCATCACGAAGCGTCGAAAGCCGGTGACGCGCAGGTTCCCGACTCGGTTCGAGACGTGATTTCCTCGCCCGGCCAGCAACTCGATACGAGCATCCAGCGCGCGATGGAAGAGCGCATGGGTGACAATCTGGGTGACGTTCGGATTCACACCGGCCCGAGTGCTGCGAAAGCCTGTGAGGACATCAACGCTCGTGCCTTTACCGTCGGCAATCACATCGCGTTCAACCACGGCGAGTACGACCCGAGTTCGGCGGAGGGACAGCACGTCCTCGCGCACGAGTTAGCGCACGTTCGCCAGCAGACCGGTGGTGCGGTGTCGATGCTCCCGCAGAAGGGTGAGTTAGAGATTGACCCCGACGAGCGATTGGAGCGTGAAGCCGAAGAAACCGCCCAGCGTGTGATGCGTGGCGGTAAAATCGGCGTTCATCGGATGCAGCAGTCTGATGTCCACGTTCAGCGGGCTGCGAAAGGGTATCATGGGACTCGACGCGCCAGCAAAGACGACTGGCAGACACCAGGGTCAAGCGAGCCAACACACGAGACGCTGTCTGCCGACGAGCTCTCGAAGCGGGTCGCTGAACTTGAACAGCAAGTCCACGCAAACAAGCAGCGCACCAAACAGAACAACGAAGGGCTATCTAACGTCCAACAGGACCTCAATTCAAAAATCGAGGAGAATACCGCCACGTTGGACGCCCACGAAACACAGCTTGACGATGCCACCGACCGCCTGAGCAGTCTCCATGACGAAGTACATTCAGGGCTCGGCGAGAAGGCACAGACGATGGCAGCAGGGTTGGTTGGCACTGGCGTTGGGTCCACAGGACGGGCCGCAACTCAAGAGACGATGAAACAGGGCATCCAAGAGGGGCACACAGCTGTCGATATGCTGGGTCCGCTTGGAGATGTGATGATGTCTAGCCCAGAACTAACAGCCGCTGGGCTCAGTGCGCTGGTATTCACTGGTGTCGTGGGGACGGCCACTGAAACGGGTGTCAAAAGCCTTCTTAGTGGCGGGAAGTCTCTCTTCGACAAGGGAATTAATTCTCTCCTTGGTCGTGATGATGAGACTGATGAACAGCGTGAGGAAGAAGCAGAAGATGGTGATGGTGGACTCATCTTCTAGGAGGAAAATTCATGGATGCTAACATAGTCGGAGAAAAGCAAGATCGTATTGGAATTGTGGTGACAGATACCCTAGAGAATACTCATAATATCGAGGTTAACACAGAAACTGGAGAGATAGAGTACCACACGGCAGATGCTTACCCAGAACCGAGTAAGAGGACAAACAAGGAGGATGATGTCTTTTCCCAGACCCGCCGGTTCGCCCGCTGGCACGTCTACCGCGAGAAGGGTTACGACACGGTACCAGCCTCAGAAAACCCAGACCGCATTGCGGGAGTTCTGTTAGCTATCCTCGACCTCGACCAAGCGGAGTTTGAGGAGTATTTCGGGACGCTGTGCCGGCAGGTCGGCAGCCGTGACCTCCCCGACGTTGAACCGCCGTTAGACCTTCCACAGGAAGTCTACAACGAGCAGTTCATCGTCTACCATCAGCACGTCTATCTGAACCAAGACCTTGAAACGATTCAACAAGAGATCCGGCAGGCTGGATCAGAGGTCCTCACTGAGCAGACGATCCAAGAACTGGTCGCAACTGACAGCCAGAATTTCTTCTCGAAGGCGTCTTCACTGCTTGGTGATCGGTCGCTGACCGACCTCACTATCGAGGGCGTCTCGGGTGTTCACACTCGATACTTCGAAGACACGAACGAAGACCGAATCATCGAAAGTAGCGACCCGTTCGACCGCGAACCCGACGCCTGCATTGAACTGTTCCCAACCGAGTTGACGCCCGAGTTCTATGGTCTCTACATCGTAAACAACCTCATCTGCCAGATTCGAGATTGCTACATCGGGATGGGCGTCGAGCCACCGGCACAGTATCGCATTCTCGGACCAGGGAAAGACAAGTACACCGGCAAGTACTATCACTTCGACTTCTATCCGGAGTACTTCGACCACGAAGCAGATATCCCCGGCTACACGCCACCGATACCGATGCAACTCGATCAGTATCTGTGAGTATCCACCCGAGTCCTCAGGCCGCGAAAGCCTGTGAGGACATCAACGCTCGTGCCTTTACCGTCGGCAATCACATCGCGTTCAACCACGGCGAGTACGACCCGAGTTCGGCAGAGGGACAGCACGTCCTCGCACACGAGCTTGCACACGTTCGCCAGCAGACCGGTGGTGCGGTGTCGATGCTCCCGCAGAAGGGAGAGTTAGAGATTGACCCCGACGAGCGATTGGAGCGCGAAGCCGAAGAAACCGCCCAGCGTGTGATGCGTGGCGGTAAAATCGGCGTTCATCGGATGCAGCAGTCTGATGTGCACGTTCAGCGGTCGAAGAAGTATACTAGACGCGAGTTCTTCACCGGAGAGGCGAGTGCATCAGAAACTGCAGAGGCAGTGGACGATGCAACCGATCCGCAGCGGCTGCTTGAAGGGATAGTGTCCCAAGCAAAAGATATCGACTGGGTGAGCGTGTTCAAGAAGGCTGGACTCGCGGCAGCGAAGACGAACCCAGCGGCGAAGGCTACACTCACTGCGGCCGACGAGCTTGATTCACAACTTCGCGATGACTCTGTTACCGAAGACAGCCTCATCGCGCAGTTAGAACAACGTGACCCGCCTCAAAATTGGGTGAAAACTATTGCCCAACAGGCAGCCGATATCGTGCAAAATCGGGCTACGGGTGCAGAACCAATTGCCGGTGAAGGAGGTCACGTTTAAAAAATGAAAGCTGTTGTAACCGGAGAAACTGAAGAATTAGTCGGTGTTAATCTGCGCGACAATAATGGTTCAGAGCACGTCGTGGACGTTCGAAAGGTAGATGGAAAAATCACTGCACACCAACAAGACGGCTACCCAGACGACCCGTCGAAGCGGTCGATGATCGACGAGGTAGAACCGATCAATCAAGCCGTCCGCTACGCACAGTATCACGTCAACCGTGAGCGGGGCTACGAGACCATTGATTGGCGACAAGACCCAGATCGAACACTTGCCGTAGCACTCGCCATTGCCGAGTTGGACGTAGATGAGGTTCGCAAGTACTTCGGTACCCTCTACGACCAACTCCGAAGCCACGTTACAGACACTGACCAGCCAGTCTCGCTTCCGAACGGTGCTGAACTGGGTCACATCGTCTACCAACAGGACGTTTATCTCGGCCTCGGCGACCAAGCGCTCGTCTCGCTAGTCGAACGCGGCTCAGAACTCGGTCCCGAGGGGCTTCCGGACAATGACGGACCTCTCGAAGATGTCGTTGCGGAGCTTCTTGAGACCGCACAATCGGAGATGGACTCTTCCGACTTGGTAGTCGAAGCCGTCTCAGGCGTCCACGTGCGGTGGGATGACGCCAGCGGCACCTACCACCACGAGTGTAACGAGAGCCCGAACCTCGACCGAACGCCAGATGCACGCATCGACATCCTCCCATTCGGACCAGAGAGCATCCAGGACTTCCAGTTCCAACTCGTTCGCAATCTCGTCTGTCAGGTTCGGGATTGTTACGTCGAGATGGGCGTGACACCACCGGAAACAGTTCGCATTCAGGGACTCGGGAAACACAAAACAGCGACGTGGTACGAACACTATGACTTCTACCAGCGCTACCACGACCCACGAGTCGACATTGACTGGGGTGCACTCGAACCGTCCGAACACCGCGACGAGTGAGGGATAGTACGGAATGGCGACGAATTAGCGCCCGTTCAACGGATGACTGGCGCAGAAACCGTTCTTGGCGGTGCAACTGCACTGGTGGCCAGTCAGATGATGATTCCGAAGATGCTGGAGGAAGGCGAGCAGTTGCAGGAGATCAAGGAAAACTGGGATGATATCGACGGCCACGAAGTTGCCTATGAAGGATTCAAAGCTCAAATGGCGGCTTACGCAAACATCATCCCGGGCGTCAAAGGCGTGCGCGCCGCGAAAAACAACGCGCAACAGCAGTTAAAAGATATCAGCTTCCAAGACCGGCTCGCCGAGGCCAGCTTCCCGGAATCGTGGATGAAGCAACTCGGTGAGATGGACCCACCAGAAACATGGCTCGACGAAGCCAGACGAGTTGCCCAAGAGGTGTCTGATGGGACTGGGTCGGAAACTGTGCTCGGTGAAGGAGGAAATGTCTAGAAATGAAAGCCGTAATTACTGGAGAGAATGACAAATTGGTTGGCGTCAACCTGCGAGATAATGCTGGTGCTGAACACATCCTTGACGTAAGAAAGAGGGATGGGCAAATAACAGGACATCAGCAAGACGGCTACCCGGACGACCCGAGTGAGCGGACAAGAGCCGAAAACATCCACGTCAATCAGGCTCGCCGCTTTGCGAAGTACTGGGTGTATCGCAAGCGGGGATACGACACGGTTCCCCCCACGGAGAACCCAGATCGGATCATAGCAGCCGCAATTGCTCTGACACCACTGGAACCCGAAACAGCAGAAACCCATTTAGGCGACTTTTATCAGCACTTCCAGAGTATCAATGGAACTGCTGACTCGCCCGTCGAGATGCCCGAGGGCGTCCCCGAACAGGGTGGTGGAACAGTCTACCAGAAAGACATCTACGTTGGGCTCGAAGATGAGACTCTGGGGACAATCGCGGCCGATATCCTTGCTGACCCCAAACTGATGGAACTGGTCAGCAAGTCCGTCGGTGTTGGCGGAGAAACTCCGGTCGGAGCAGAGTTCGTTCCGACCTTCAAAGAGCTAATCGCAGAGGCATCCGACCGAGACCCTGACTCACTCCCAAGCCTCAGCGAGGGTCTCCTACTGGAAGCTACCTCGGGCATTCACGTACACTGGGATGACCCGCCGGGAGAGTACCATACCCAATGGGGAGACCAACCCGACCTTAATCGTGACCCGGCCGCCCGCATCGAAATCTTCCCCTTCGAGCCGGAGTCGATTACCGAACTGCAGGCCCAAGTCGCCAGACACCTGCTGTGCCAGATTCGGGATTGCTATCTCACGATGGGAATCGCGCCACCTGAGCAGTTCCGTATTCTCGGCCACGGTCGCCACGAGGCTACGGGGCTATACGCCAGCTACGACATCTACGATGAATACTTCGACCCCAACGCCGAGATTGACACGTGGTACGTAGAGAACACACCCGAAGGTGCCTACGAACACGAGCCCGCTAACAAAACCGTACAAACCAAGGCCTGACCCTCGGCGAATTTATCCTCCGGTATCTCGGGGACCGATTGGCTAGTTCGACTGCTGAAAGCTTGTGAAGACATCAACGCCCGAGCATTCACCGTGGGCAATCAAATCGCGTCCACCTATGCAAACACAGATAGCGAACACTCGTTTTACCGACGACGCCATCGTACCACCACTCGTGACACTCGTCGACCTCACTCGCCTCGTCGAATCGGGGATGCCGACCTATCCCGGCGACCCGCCAGTCGCCGTCGAATCGCACGCCGACTTCGACACCGACGGCTATCGTGTATCGCATCTCGAACTCGGAACACACGCCGGGACGCACGTCGATGCACCATCTCACACCGAACCGGACGGGCGAACACTCGACACCTACGCGGTCGAAGACCTGCGCTTTACCGCGCGAGTAGTCGACTGCCGTGGCGTCGGCGTGGGAGAACTCGTCGGACGCGACGCGGTTCCCGATGGGGCGGTCGACGACGTGGACTTCCTCGTCTTCCGAACTGGCTGGGAACGCGAGTGGGGAACCGAGCGAATGACCGACCATCCGGCACTGGCACCCGAGACCGGGCAGTGGTGCGCGGACCACGGAGTTTCGGTCGGTATCGACGCGCTCAGTCCCGACCCGACCGGTGGCGACGGCGTTCCAGTTCATCACGCGGTCTTGGGGGCAGAACTGCTCATCGTCGAGAATCTATGTGGGTTGGAGGCGCTTCCAGTGGACCGCGAGTTCGACCTCTTCGTGATGCCGCTTCGGGTCGACGCCGACGGAGCGCCTGCGCGAGTCGTCGCGGAAGTGTGAGTCGGGGGCAGGGTGAAGTGCGAGTCAGAACACGACAGCGAGGACGAACCCGACCAGCATCGAGAAGGTCAGGAACACCTGCACTGCCGACGAGGCGAGGACGCCCACGGTCGCGTAGAGTGCCCGAAGACCGCTCTGTTCGGCGTCTTCGTGTTCGAGATACTCGACGACGAAGACGGTCCCGGCGACGCCGACAAAGATGCCGAGCGGGCCGAGGACGAACATGAGGACGAACCCGACGACCGCCGCGAGCAGCGAGGTTCGGTTCGACGCACCGCCGACGCGGGCCGCGACGAAGCCAGCCCCGTAATCGGCCGCGAGAGCCACGACACCGACCAACAAGAGGCCGACGACGCCGAGCAGACTGGGGTCGCTGAAGCCGGTCGACCACCAGTAGAGGAGGACGGCGACGACCGAGAAGAGCGCACCCGGGAGCAACGGGAGCACACTCCCGACGATTCCGAGGACGAGGAGGGCGATAGCAATCCAGAAGAACAGGTCCATGCCGAGTCGGTTCGAGCGGGAGGGTAATCACGTATTCGACCGGTGGTGAACGAACACACTTCCTGGGGTACCGACGGTTATTCGGGGTATGATTTATTGTCTCGTCGATGAATGGTACTTACTAACATGGCTATCGACCCTAACTTCGAGCAGAACCGAGAGAAGGTCGGCGAAGAGAACGGCGTCGCCGTGTGGGGACCGGTCGACCCGCCGGAGAAACTCGGCATCCACGGAACACACGTCGCCGTCGACTTCGACATCTGTCTCGCCGACGGTGCCTGTCTCGAAGACTGCCCCGTCGACGTGTTTACCTGGGTCGATACCCCGGGACATCCCGAGTCAGAGTTGAAGGCCGAACCGACACACGAAGACCAGTGTATCGACTGTATGCTCTGTGTCGACGTCTGTCCGGTGGACGCTATCGACGTCGACCCGGGGCGCGCAGGGCGCATCTGAGCGCGCTGTCCTGACACGGTACGCCCACTATTTCGATGTTTCGCGGCCGTTGAGCCGCTGCCTTCGCTGAATTTCCGCACGGGTTGCACAAAAGATTATTATGAATCTGAGGTCACACTAATGTGAGGGAAGTTCTCAATGCACACAGTCGTACTCACGAAAGGCGTTCCTGACTTCCGGGAAGGCCAGGTATCGTTCGACGAGGATGGGCACCTCGAACGGGGGAAGACGCCCACAGTGATGAACCCGAACGACCAGTTCGCTCTGGAGGCCGCGCTGCAAACACGGGTTCGACACGGGGGTCGGGTCAGCGTGATGAGCATGGGACCGCCGGGATACAAGGAGGTGCTACAGGAGGCGATGGCATCGGTGTACGCCGACGACCTCTTTCTCGTCTCCGACCGTGAGATGGCCGCTGCCGACACGTGGGCGACGGCGATTACACTCAGCGCGGGCATCGAGAAACTCGGCGAACCCGACATCGTATTTGCTGGATTCAAGACGGCTGACGGGGAGACAGGCCACACCGGACCACAGGCAAATTGGTGTCTCGACATGCCGCTTGTCACCCACGTCATCTCGCTGGATGTCGACGAAGAGGAGGGTATCCTGCGAGCGAAACGTCTCGTCGAGGGCGATATCGAAGAGATAGAGACGGTCGAGACGTCGCTTCCGGCGTTCGTCGTCACCGACCCGGAGTTCGTCCCGTCGTATCGCTCGGCGGGCCACCGACTCACACTGAAGGACCTCCGCAAAGAGACGAAAGAACGCGCCGAACACTACGAAGACCACCTGACGGTCTGGGACCACACCGACGTCAACCTTGACCCGGACTACATCGGTCTCGATGGGTCGCCGACTATCGTCTCCTCCGTGGACCCGATACCGAAGGCACCTGCCGAGCGCGAGGCGACGATGGTCGACCCCGACGACTCGGAGGCGATGGACGACGTGCTGGAAGCGATGCAGTCTGCACTTGCCGGTGACGCGGCCGCCGCAGGAGGTGACTGACCGTGACCGACTTCGACCCGGGAGACTACGAGATTGCGGAACTCGGGCCAGCTATCAAGGACATCGATAACGTCGCCGAGTTAGAGGAGATTCTCCAGAAGGAACACCGCGGCGAGAACCGCGCCGGAGCCATCGCACTCATCGAGAGTCGTATCGAGAAGTTCTCCGAGGACGACGAGGAACCGGCCGACGCCGACGGTCTCGACCTCTCGGAGATGAGCGCGGCCGACGTCGGAAACGCGCTCCAAGGCATCGACGACATCTCGGACCTCGAATCACTCCTCGAACGCGAGGAGTCGGGTGAGGACCGTGGGTCGGTCAAGCGTCTCATTCAGAACCGTATCGACTCGGTACAGGGAAGCGACGAGGAGGCTGCGGAGGCCGAAATCGACGAGCGCCCGCCCGAGGAGCGACACCCGGACCTCGACCACCCGACGCGGGACAAACGCCACGTTCGGGCGCTTCGCGGCGGTGTCTACCGCGACATGTGGGTCTACTGCGAGACGCAGGCGGGCGAACTCATCGACGTGTCCAAGGAGATGCTCGGCAAGGCCCGCCAACTGATGGACCAGTACAACGACGACTACGACGAACAGGAACGAGTCGTCGCGGTCCTCATCGGCGACGACGTGTCGAAACACGTCGAAGACGTCGTCGCGTACGGCGCAGACGTGGTCGTCGTCCGCGAGGACGACCGACTCGGCCGGTTCCAACACAAGGCCTACACGGAGATATTCTGCGACATGGCGCGGGCCGGCGCGAGCCACGACGGCGGCGAGGTGACCGGTGGCCGCGACGAAGACTGGCGCGACTACGACAAGCCACGATACGTCCTCTTCCCGGCGACGAACAACGGCCGCGACCTCTCGGCGCTCGTGCAGGGCGAACTCGACTCGGGTCTCGCGAGCGACTGCTCCGGGCTCTACATCACAGAAGAAGTCATCTCGAACCCCGTCAAGACCGGCGTCGCCGGGGAGAAAAAGGAGTTCGAGCGCATCCTCCACATGAAGCGCCCGGACTTCTCCGGGTTCGAGTACTCGACGATTCTCTGTATCGACAACCCGACCAGAGAATTCCACCCGCAGGGTGCGTCGGTCATCCCCGGAAGTTTCGACGTTCCGGACCCCGACCCCGCGCGTGAGGGACTCGTCGTCGAACACGACGCGCCGCTCGACGACGACTGGTTCCCCGTCACAGTTACCGACTTCGACCAGTTAGACGAGGGAATCGACCTGACCGGCCACGACGTTATCGTCGCGGTCGGCCGTGGTATCGGCGACGACCCGACGCGCGGCATCGAACTCGCCCAAGAACTCGCGGGGCAGTTCGACGACGCCGAAATCGGCGTCACACGCGGTATCGTCACTGGCTCGTACCAATTCGACGGCCACGTCGAGCAGTACACCCACGAAGACAGACAAATCGGTGAGACGGGCCAGATAGTCGCGCCCAAACTGTACATCGCGGCGGGCATCTCGGGTGCCGTCCAGCACAAGGTCGGCATGGACGAGTCGGACACCATCGTCTCTATCAACACCGACCCGGACGCCCGAATCAGGGACTTCTCTGATTACTTCATCGAGGGCGACCTCTTCGAGGTGCTCCCGCGTCTGACCGAGGCGCTGAAAGAAGGGCAGTTAGGGGAGGCAATCGCCAGCGACGGGGGAGACACGGCGGCTGAGGGAGGTGACACGCGATGACTGAATACGAACACTACGAAGCACTCGTCGTCGGGGCAGGCCCCGGCGGTGCCGCGGCAGCAGCGACGTTCGCCAACTACGGAATCGAGACGCTCGTCCTCGAACGCGGGGTCGAAGCGGGGTCGAAGAACGTCTCCGGCGGACTCATCTACGCCGAGGAGTCGGCCCCGTACACCATCGACGACCTCTTTCCCGGCTTTCGGGAGGAGGCGGCAGAGCGACCAATCACCACCTACCGAATCCACAACATCGCGGGTTCGAAGGTGGAGTCGTTCGACCTGACGCGACTACACGAACACGACACCGAGTGGTCCGACGCCGTCCTCCGCCGGAAGATGGACTCGTGGCTGGCCGAGCGCGTCCACGAGCGAACGCGCGAGACCGGCGGCGGCCTCTTGACCGACGTTCACGTGAACGGCCTCCTCCGCGAAGACGGGAAGATAGTCGGCGTCACGACGGACGAACTCGACCCGATTACGGCGGATGTCATCGTCGCCGCCGACGGGGTGAACTCGGAACTCGCCCGCGACGCGGGGCTGATGGACTGGGACGAACCCGAAGAGTGGTTCCAGGGCGTCAAAGCCGTCGTCGATATGCCCGCCGACGTCATCGCCGACCGGTTCGACGTGGGCGAAGACGAGGGCGCGGCCCACCTCTTCTCTGGCGACCTGTTTTCGGGCGTCCGCGGCGGCGGGTTCCTCTACACGAACCGCGAGTCGCTGTCGCTGGGCACCGTCTTCCACCTCGACAGCCTCGTCGCGGAGCGGGCCGAACCGCACGAACTGCTCGACGCCATGCTGACCCACCCGCTTCTCGGGCAGTGGTTAGACGAAGACTACGTCGAAGTCGAGTACAGCGCCAAACTCGTCCCCGACTCGAAGAAGGTCGCACTCCGCGAACCGCACTTCGGTCGGCTCATGGTCGTCGGCGACGCGGCCGGGCAGATGCAGGCGCAAGGCCCCATCATCAAGGGGATGAACCACGCTGTCAGCGCGGGGGCGCTCGCAGCAGAGGCGTACGCGCAGGCGAAGTCCCGAAACAGCCCGGAAGACGCCGGGACACTCTACGCGAAAAAGCTCAAGCGCGAAGGCGTGATGCAGAAACTCCGCCCGCAGGGATACGAGCTGATGCGCGGCATCACCGAGCGCGACTCGGTCACTGACCTCGTCGACGGCGTCCTCACCTCGTCGGTCGGCCGGTTCGGGATTCGGGCGCTCTCGGGGCAACTCGAACGCCTCTACAACACGCCTGCGCTCTCGTCGATGATTCCCGACACGCGGACGCCGTACGTCACGCTCCCGACGGTCATCGCCGAGGAACTCGGCACGAAAATTCGGGAGACGAACGACGTGTCACCGCCGGACCTCGAAGCCCGCATCGAGAACCTCACCTACGACACCGACATCGGAAATCCTCACATCACGCTCCTCGACAACTCCTTCGAGGCGAGTGGGGCTGCTGTGTCGGCCTGCCCCGTGAGTGCGGTCGACTTCGGCGGCGGCTGCTACCGCGAGGAGTTCGTCCGAACCAACGGCTCCGAAGAACGCGTCGTCAGCCTCGACACGCAGCCCTGCGTCGAGTGCGGCACCTGCGCCGTCGTCGCCGACACGGAGTGGACCCACCCGCGCGGCGGGAAAGGCGTCGAGTTCAATCAGGGGTGAGTCGATGCCGGGAGACACCACGCCGCGCCCACCGACCGATGCCGACACTGACCGGGACCCGGAACACGTCCGGTTCGGCCAGCGCGCCCGCGACCTCGCTGCCGAGGCGCGTGAAGCTCGCGAGTCGTTCGAGCCGCCGGACGACGAACGCGCAGACGAGCGGGCGATATCGTACGCCCGCGAGGGCGTCGGCCCGGTCGTCTCCCTCTACATCGAGGCGCGGACTGGCGGCAGGATGGTCGCGTTCACAGAAGACGAGTTTCGGCTCCTCCACCGCGCCCTCAACGATTGGCTCTCGCTGTATGCCCGGTGTTACGGCGTCGAACTCGACGCCGACTTCACCATCCGCGAGGCCGCGGAGATACTGCTGAAGACGCACAACGTCCGCGACACGGCGCAACTGTTGACGTGCGTTCCAGCGCGACGGTGAGCGCGGCGGCGGAAAAACTCTCCTGAATCCGGCACCGAAACCGATTCCCACGCGGCAACTATCACGAACAACAATTATTAACCATGGGTGTTATTGTGTACCATGGAAGTCACAGACAGTCTCAACTTCGACCACAAGGACCGCAAGGACATCTACGAGTACATCGAGCGCCACGGGACCGTCCGCGAGGACGAGGTACGCCGTGCGCTCAACTTCGACCCGGCGGCGCTGGGGACACATCTGACGATTCTGCGACGAGACGGCTACATCCGAAAGGTCGGCAACCACGTCCAGGTCGCCTACGCGCCCGGCGAAGAGGAAGTACACACGCTCGGCGACCTCGGCGTGACCATTCGGATGGCCCAAGACGTGGACCTCGAAAGTCTCGTCGACGCCATCCACGAAGTCGCCGACGAGGGGACCTACATCGAAGCCGAGACGGTCGCGGACATCATCGACCACGAGGAGGTCGTCCTGCGACACAACGAACTCAGTTCTCGCATGGTGTTCGTCGCGACGACCGACGACCACCTCGCCGGGTGGGTCCACCTCGACCTGCCGGAAGCCGAGAAACTGAGTCACACGGCCGTTCTGACGGTCGGAACGCGCTCCAAGTTCCGCGGCCACGGTATCGGGAGCAAGCTCCTCGACCGCGGCGTCCGCTGGGCGCGCGAACACGGCTTCGAAAAACTGTACAACAGCGTTCCCGCCACCAACGAGGGCGCAATCACGTTCCTCGAAGAACACGGGTGGGAGACCGAGGCGGTCCGCGAGAACCACTACAAGATAAACGGTGAGTACGTCGACGAAGTGATGATGGCCTTCAGTCTCCGGTGAAGCCAGCCATCCCTACGACCAGTTTTCTTCTGCATCGTCGAGCGGAATCGCGACGACGCCATCCTGCTGCGCGAGCGCCCGAGCATGTCCCGGACAGACGTCTCTATCGGCAGCCCACGGAATGTGGAGTCTGACCGCCGCGACGTTGTCGCAGTCGGGTTCGGTGCATTCGGACATGATTACTCGTATCGCCCCCGTTCGGCGACTGCAACGTCGCTACCGTAGTAGTCCACGAGCGGTTCGAACGCGTCGCCGAGGGCGCGCATGCACTGCGCGGTCGAATGGAAGCCGAGTTCATCGGCGACAGGTGTCCACGGCCGCGCCTGCAACACCTTCCTGACGAGGAGTCGTTCTTCCAGCTTCGTGAGCGAGACGTTTTTTGGTGCCGTGAGGTGGGCGAGCGCGAGTTCTCGAAACGCCCCCGGTGCAGACGTGTACTGCCCCGGGCCGTACGAGGCTCCGACGACGACTCGCCATTCGTAGGGAGACAGCGACGGTGCGAACTCGGGGTCGACCGCAGCGAGCGCCGCCCGCGCGACGTCGGGGTCGAGGTCTGAGAGCGCGTCAGTCAGCACGTCGCCGATGCGGCCGAGGAACCAGCGTGCGTGCCGGTCGTGGAGCGTCTCACCGGCTTCTGACAGCGGGTGCATCATCAGCGCGGAGTACTCGCCACTGGTGTCGTTGCGGGTCGTCGAGAGGTGGACGGTTCGATACCCGTTGTCGCGCCAAAACGAGAGGAGTTCGGGTGTCGCACCGAAGCCAACCCCGAGATAGTCCGCGTCGTCTTCGAACTCATTTCGGATGGACGAAAGCAGGTGCGAGCCAAGCCCGCGCGAGCGAACCGCGTGGTGGGTGGCGATGCGCATTACGCGATAACCCACGGGGACACCTGCCTGCTCGTCTCGGAGTTGACTCGTGAACACGTCGGGAAGCATGTTCCCGCGGATGCGACCGCCTTCGTACATGTGCTGGCGCGTCTCGGCGTCCAAGCCGCCTTCTCGCGCGAGGAGCGCAACCGAGACAACTCGGTCGTCGAAGGTGAGCGCCCGGAGCGTCAGATTCGGCGCGTCGAGGAGGCGCGCGAGGTCGTCGGGCTCGGTTCGGTAATGCGCGAGCACGAGCAGGCCGAACGCTTCCCGAAGCAGGTGCTCGTCGGCGAGCAGGTCGTCTGGCGTGAGTCGGCGGTACGCGACGGTGCTGTGGGCCGCGTCCTCGATTAACTCCTCGACCGGCGGCCGCGCATCTAAGAGGAGCGCGCGGAAGGTCCACGATTCGACGGGGTCGCCGACAGCGTATCGAATCGGGTGGTCGAGACGCACGTCAGTCACCTCGTGTGACGACTCGTCGAGTCGGTCGCGGAACCGGACGGAAAAGCCGCGCCCTGCGCCTTCGTAGCCCCTGACGGTCGTACAGAACGCGACCGCGGGCGCGTCGAGATACGACGAGAGGAGTCTGACGGGGAGTGCAGCGGCTTCGTCGACGATGAGGACGGTCTCGTGGCCCGCTTCGGCCCCAGCCTCTGTCGGCGGGACGTACCGAACCCGACCGCTGCCGCGCGCCGAGAGGTCGAACGCGTCGGCGCTTCCGCTGGACAGTGCGCCGAGGTCGTCCAGCAGTCGCTCGGCCCGGACGAACACTTCGGCTGCGTTCCGTTTTCCGGGGGCGGTTACGACGACGTCCCGTCCCTCGGCCGCGAGAGAGCCGGCGGCGAGCCCGGCAGCACTGGACTTGCCACGGCCGCGGTCCGCTTCGACGACGACTGCGGCGTCGTCTCCGTGGAGGGCTTCGAGGGCCGCGAGCGCGTCGGACTGGTCGGCAGTGAGGCAATCTTCGTAGGCGCGTCGCGGGAAGAGCCTGTCGCGCGGAACCGGCGGCAGCGGGGTGTCGAACGTGATTCCCTGTTCGTACGCGCCGTCTCGCTCGACAGTACCGGTGTCGAGGTTCACGAGCGCGACACCCGGGTGGTCGCGGAGTGTCGAGACGAGTCGCGTGCGGAAGCGCCCCGACACGTCTTCGACGGTCGCTGGCGGGACAGCGAGTCGCTCGTCGAACGAGTTTCGGTCACTCGCCCACTCGTCGAGCGAGGGCGTGAGAAGTACGAGCAGACCGCCGCCGTCGATAGCGCCCGCGACACGACCGAGCGCGTTCGGAGCGAAGTCGTCGTGGGCGTCGAGGACGACGACGGTTCGGGTGGTCCCGAGGAGGTTTGCTGCGTGTCGCGGCTCGATGCGTTCGAACCGGAACCCCTCGCGGGTCGTGACGAACGTCACCTCGTCGTCCGGCACGTCGGCACCGCGAACCACGTCGAAGGCAGCGTCGATGCCGCTGTCGCGGTCGCCCGAGAGGACGACCAACCGGCGCTGGTTGGTCGCCAGCGCCTCGTCGCGCCGGGCGGCGGCGAGCCTCTCAATGTCGGGTGTACCGGCGGGCGAGTCGGAGACGGACGGGTCGCCGGAACGAGTCATACGAATGGATAGTCCACGAACGTATTCACTTCCTTCGGTCGAACCATGGTGTCTCTCCTTTCGTCGGTCACGACGCGTCCACCGTCGGTCACGGGGGTGACGCAAGTCGGTTACGGGGGTGACGCAAGTCGGTCACGGGGTGATGCGTTGTCAGATTATGTGGGTGCGACACGAGTCGGAGTTCTCAGCGCGTGCGGACTCGTCACACGCCGTCGAGATTTTGAAAGCGCTTTTATGGGGGCCAAAGCAAGGGATGTGTACAGCCTGTCCGGGGTTGATGAACCTCCTCGCCGTAGGGATTGTGCCTGCCGGTCAGTTTCGACCGACCGGTGCGCCGGCGAGGGAGTCGAGCCCGCGAGCAGGATATAGGTGAACAACAATGGCTGTCTACGTAGAATTCGACGTACCGGCCGACCTCGCTGACAGCGCCGTCGAGGCGCTCGAGGTCGCCCGAGATACTGGTATCGTGAAGAAAGGAACCAACGAAACGACCAAGGCAATCGAGCGTGGCAACGCTCAGCTCGTCCTCATCGCCGAAGACGTCTCCCCCGAGGAAATCGTCATGCACCTGCCCGAACTCGCAGACGAGAAGGGCATCCCGTTCCTCTTCGTCGAGACGCAAGACGACATCGGCCACGCCGCCGGCCTCGAAGTCGGCAGTGCGGCCGCGGCAATCGTCGACGCCGGTGAGGCGTCGGACGATGTCGAGGACATCGCGACCAAGGTCGAGGACCTTCGATAACTGACCATGAGCGCGGACGAACAAGCCAGCGACTCGACCTCTGCTGAAGTCATCGAAGTCGTTGGAAAGACAGGGATGCACGGCGAGGCCATGCAGGTCAAGTGCCGCATCCAAGAGGGCTCCAACAAAGGGCGCATCATCACGCGAAACGTGCTGGGTCCCGTCCGTGAGGGCGACATTCTCCAGCTGCGCGAGACCCAGCGTGACGCCGACTCCATCGGAGGTCAGTGAACATGGTTGAGAAGCGAACCTGCGACTACAGTGGTGAAGACATCGAGCCCGGCACGGGCACGATGTACGTCAAGAACGACGGTACCATCCTCCACTTCAAGGACTCGAAGGCCGAGAAGAACTACTTCCTCGGTCGCGAGGCCCGTGACCTGGAGTGGACGGAAGCCGGTCAGCGCGCACGAGGGGAGGACAACTAAATGTCCGACGCAGAGCGCACCTTCGTGATGGTCAAGCCTGACGGCGTCCAGCGCGGTCTCATCGGCGACATCGTCTCTCGCTTCGAAGACCGCGGTCTGAAGATGGTCGCCGGCAAGTTCATGCAAATCGACGAGGAACTCGCCCACGAACACTACGGCGAGCACGAGGGCAAGCCGTTCTTCGAGGGTCTCGTCGACTTCATCACCTCCGGTCCCGTCTTCGCGATGGTCTGGGAAGGTCAGGACGCGACGCGACAGGTCCGCCGCATGATGGGCGAGACCGACCCCGCCGAGTCCGCTCCCGGTACCATCCGCGGTGACTACGGTCTCGACCTCGGTCGGAACGTCATCCACGGCTCCGACCACGAGGACGAGGGCGCGAACGAGCGCGAAATCGACCTGTTCTTCGACGACGACGAACTGGTCGACTACGAGCGCATCGACGAAACCTGGCTCTACGAGTAAGTCGGGTCGCGGTTTTTCGATTTTCTTTCCCCGAGAGGAGCGGCCGCCACGTCTGTTCGGCATCCTCTCGTCCGCGCTCTCGATCACCTATTGGCGACACTCCGTCGAAGTGTGTGAATCGGCCACAGTAGACGCAGCCGAATCGATACCCCCGTCAGGAACTGGACTCGTCGGTCCTGGAGTGGGGCGGGCGCGAATCGAGCGAGAAGGGCTCGTCGACGTACGTCACGTCTGAATTCACGGGCGTCTCAGGGGAGTGACCGGTTGCGAACGGCGGAGAGTCCCGCTCGTGAACCGTCTCGTCGGTGAGTTGAGTCAGAGCGTCAACCGCCGCTCGAATCGAGCGAACCTGTTCGTTCTGGTCGTCGCACTCCGATGCGACGTCACTGATACGGTCTGCGACTTCCGCGGCTTGGTCGGCGAGTTCCGAGACCATACTGGTGACTTCCTCACTCGACGTGGCCTGCGAATCGGTCGCGTCGTTTACCTCTGCCAAGGAGGCGTCGATGTCACGAACGGCGGTCGAAATCTTGTCGAGTGTCGTCATCGCGGACTCGACCTCGGCCGACGTGTGGGACATCTGCGTCGTCGTGTGGTCGAAGCTCTCGGCCATCGCGTCGCTGTTGTCGGTGATATCCTCGACGAGTGCGTCGATTTCTTCGGCCTGCTCTTTCGCCGAACCAGCCAAGTGCTTGACTTCGTCTGCGACGACAGCGAATCCCCGACCTGCGTCACCGGCGCGGGCGGCTTCGATAGAGGCGTTCAGAGAAAGGAGGTTGGTTCGGTCGGCGATAGAGTCGATAATCTCGACGAGCGAGGTGATGCGTTCGGTTTGGTCGCGAAGGGACTCCATATCAGACGCCAGTTCCTCGGCTGCGACGCTCATATCCGACATGGCGTCGAGTGCAGTCTCCGCCGACGCCTGTCCGTCGTCTGCCAGTGTCGCCGCTTCGCGCGAGGTCGAACACACCTCGTCGGTCGTCGCCGCAATCTCTTCGATAGTCGCCGAAAGGTTCGACATCTCCGTCGTAATCGTGTCCATGTCCTTGGTTTGCTGGGTCGCGATGGACTCGATGTTACTCGCATCGTTGGCGACCGACCGAGACGACTGTTCGAGTGTATCGAGAGACTGTCCGACGTCGACTTCCATGCGCGTCGTGAGTTCGAGTTGTCTGTCGAGTGCCTGCTCGGTCTGCTCGGCGTACGAGTGGATGTACGTATCCATCGCAATTTGCTGGTCGAGGCTGAGTAGTCGAAACACCGACAAGAGGTTCTCACAGAGCGTTTCGACGGCCGCCGAGGCGTCGTTGGGGTTCGATTCGAGCGAGTCGTCGGCGAGTGCGCGAATTAACCCCTCGTAGTAGATGGTGAACGCTCCGAGGTACACCTTCGGACCGAGGTCGAGCATGTCGTGAATCTTCCCGATACGGGCGCGCTCTTGGAAGTACGACGGCCCGTAGTGTCCGTTTGAAAGCGACAAGAGATACTCGGTCTGTGTCGTTTTCAGTTGGTCGACGGTTCGCGTCGACCGTCCAAGGATGGCGCGCGTCTCGGGATACTGGTGTAAGTGGTCGTAGAACTCTTCGACGAGGTCGGGACTGACCGCCTTCAATGTCGGGTCAAGTGACGAAAGTCGCCGTTGGTCAGTTGCACTGAACCCCGTAAACGACTTCCGCCACTCTATTTCGTCTCTGTCGACGTCGAGCGCCGCGAGCAACGCTTTGCCATCGACGAGGTGTCGAAGAGCGGTCGGTGAAGAGCCATCTCTAGTCATGTCAGCTTAATAATTCCATCAATGAGAATGAATGTTTCTCTGATATTCACAAATATGATACCCAGAAAAATACGGGTAACTGAGTCGATTGAGCCTCACCTACGTTGTGCCGAGTCGCGAGCGAATTCGATGGGCAACTATCTTCGCGATGACGCGTGGGCCCGGTGGCATCATCCCGAGGTCGCGAGCAACACCCATCAGATTCACCATGTTCCACTGCTCGACGATGCGGCCGTCCTCGACGCGGAAGAGGAAGAACGCCGGTTGCTCGAACGACTTCCCCGTCGGCACGAGGTTCCCCCACGCCTTCTGCGGCGTTCCGCGAGCGGTTATCCGAAACATGACGCGGTCGTCCTGTGCGATGGTGTCGTCTATCGTCAGGTGCCAGTTCGGTACCGCATCGCGGAAGGCGAGTAACTGGTCGACGAGCGGGTCGCGTCCCTCTCGGACCACGTCGACGCCTAACTGGTGTGAAACCACGTCTGTGTGAAGCGTGTCCGCGGCGACTGCGCGGTCTCCGGTGTTGATGAAGTCCTCTACGTACCGACGACAGAGTTCGACGTTTTCGGTGGTCGGCGCGACTGATTCGGATGCCATAGCACCCAATACGCAGTGTTTCGTGTTAACAACTCACAAATATTCTGTAAAACGAGAGTACCGCGCTGCGCGAGTTGGCACCGTTCAAAAAATCAGTCAACCGGCCGGCTGGTTCCGACAGTTAGTCAGCCTGCGGGACGGGCGCAGCGAGGTCGATTTCGCCGGCGTCGAGTTCGGCTTCGACTTCGCGGGCGGCCGTGACCATGTTCTCCATCTTCTGGTACGCCACTTCACGGGGAAGCAGTTTCACACCGCAGTCGGGCGAGATGGTGAGTTTTTCCGGTGGGACGACCTTCAGCCCTTGCTTGATGTTCTCCTTGATTTCCTCGACGGTCTCGACGTCGGCGGTGTGGACGTCGACGACGCCGAGCGCGAGGTCCGGTTCGAACTCGGGTTCGGTGAACACGTCGATTTGCTCGTAGCCGCCGTTGCACAGTTCGACGTCGAACTCGTCGATGGGGTAGTCGTTGAGTTCGGGGTAGATGCGCGAGTAGTCGCCGTAACAGACGTGGAGACCGACGCGCACCTCGTCCGGGACGCCCGAGACGATGCGTTCGAGACACTCACCGACGATAGCGTGGTCGTCGGGCGTCGTCGCCAGCGCGGGTTCGTCGATTTGGATGTAGCGTGCGCCCGCCTCGACGAGTTGCTCGATTTCCTCGTTGACGAGGTCAGCAAGCGCGTACGCGAGTTCTTCCTCGCTGTCGTAGTGTTCGTTGAACGACCAGCTCGCGAGGGTGTACGGTCCCGTGATGGGCACCTTGACGGGCTTAGATGCCACGTCGCTGGTGAATTCGAACTCGTCGACGAGCCACGGTTCGTCGTACTCGACTTTGTCGATTACCGAGGGCTTGTCGAAGTAGTTGTGGCCCCACACCTTCACCGGACCGTTGAACTCGTAGCCCGGAATCCGATGGGCGAAGAACTCGACCATCTCGTTGCGGCGCATCTCGCCGTCGACGACGGTGTCGAGGCCGGCGCGTTCGTGTTCGTGCGTGATGACGCGACAGGCGTCGTCGTGCGCCTCGTGGAGGTGTTCTTCGGTGAACTTCGAGTCGGGGTCCTCCGCGAGGTCGGTCGCGCGGTTGAGCCACTTGGGCTTCGGGTACGACCCGACGACGGTCGTGAGCAGGAAGTGCTCGTTGTCGTGGTTCTCGGGGCGGAACTGCTCGCGGTTTTCGACGTCGCGGCTCATGCTTCCACCTCCACTTCCGCGTCGGCGACAGCGGCGAGCGCACTGAGTTTCTCGGTCGCGCGGTTCTCCGGCAGGTAGAACAGTTCGGTGTTGGAAGTCACGTAGGCGGTGTCGAACGTCTGGCTCTGCACCTGGTCGAGGGTCCAATCGACGCGCTCGCGAACCGTCTCGGGGCTCTCGACGAGCGTGTTCTGTCCATCGACGAGGCCGAGCGCGATGTCGTCTTTCGTACCGTACTCGTTGATGTTGTAGAGCGTCTGGTTGCGGTCGCCGGCGACGAAGTCGAAGCCGAGTGCGTCCACGTCGGCGTCCATCAGGTGGGCGTACACTTTCTCTTCGAGTGCGCCCCAGTACGTGTGGACGACCACGTCCGCGTCGGTCGCGTCGGAGATGGCGGAGATGGCCTCCGGGACCTGCGCGTCGACGTCCTCACCCGGTGGCGAGAACACCAAGGACGGTTCGAGGAGGAACAGCGTCTCGTGGGTGGGGAACGCGTCCACCTCGTCGGCGAGGAAGTCGCCGACGGCGTCGAGGAACTCGGCTTCGTCGCCGTAGTACTCGTCGGTCGCGAGTTCGGCCAGCGTGTACGGGCCGGGGAGGACGGCCTGCAGCGAGTCGTCGTCGCCGAGGAGGTCGGCGGTGGCGTCCAGTTCGGCCGCGACGTCGCCCGAGAAAGTGAGTTCGCCGCGGACCTGCGGGTCGCGGTAGAAGTTGTTGTTGTCGTAGTAGCGAACGATACCGCCGGTATCGACGTTCTCGTGGACCGTCAGCGGGTGCGCGAGCATGTCGTCCCAGCGAAGTTGCCCCTCGACGACGCGGTCGAGACCCGCGTCGACTTGCTCGGAGACGACTTCCTCGCGAGCGCGGTCGTACGCCGCGACGATATCGGACCCTTCGTTGCCGGAGATAAGGTCGTGTTTCTGGTGGCCTTTCAGGTCGGAGAGCTCCTGTTTCGCCCAATCCGGGAGCGGATACAGTCCCGGTGTGGTCGAGACGAGTTCGGTCATCACTCCTCGTTTCGAAATGACGGGCTATAATATTTCCTGTATCAACAAATGCGCCAGAGTTATTTTAGTGCGAGGACGGTCAGCGTCTCGAACGGGTACGACTCCTGGACGACGACTTCGTGCGAAAAGCCGTTTGCCTCGGCGCGGTCCAGCACGTCGTCGTAGCCCGAAAGACTACTGACGAGAAGCAGCGCCTCCCCGTCCGGCTTAAGAACGCGTCCGACCGCGTCGAGGAAGGGGTCGATGACGGCGCGTCCGTCTTCGCCGCCGGTGAGCGCCGTCTCCATCCAGTCGTCGCGCTCGGCGTCCGGGTCGGCCGGGAGATACGGCGGATTGAACGCGACAGCGTCGAACGAGCCGTCTCGGAATGGACTGACGAGGTTTCCGCGAACGACCTGAAAGCCGCGTTCGCCCTCCGCACGGAGCGCGGCGGCCCGTTCTGCTGCCTGTCGGCACGCGTGAGGGTTCAGGTCGCTCGCGACGACGTCGGCGTCGGTCTTTCGGACGAGTTGTTCCGAGACCCATCCCGACCCTGTTCCGACTTCGAGGACGCGTCCCGACACGCGACCGACCGCAGCCTTCGCGAGCAGTCCAGAATCCTCCGCGGGCTGGTAGACGGTGGTGTTCACACCGCGGCGGTCTGCGAGGTCAGTCATCGGCTGTCCTCCGGGTTCGCATCGGCCTGCTCCGCACTGGTGTCGGGTTTCTGGTCATCTGCTTTCCTCTCATCTGCTTTCTGACCGTCTGACTGCTGGCCGTTTCTCTCTGCGGGCGACTCCGCCGGTTCCGTGAGCCGAACTGGGCCGGTCCGCTCACGCGACGAGAGTTCGCGCTGCGGGAACGGTATCGTGATACCCTCCGATTGGAACTCCTCGTGAATCGTGCTGATGACCGCCGTCTGTGCGCGCCACTTCCGGCGTGCGCTCGGCCGGTCTATCCACGGGCGCACCCCGAGAACGACTGCGGAGTCGGCGAATCGCTTCGCGACGACCTGTGGCTTCGGCACCGAGAGTACTTCGTCGAGGTCTTCGACTGCCTCCTGTGCCACCGTCGCGGCCCGTTCCAAGTCGGTGCCGTAGTCGACGCCGACCTCGACGTCGAGGCGGAGACGCCCCTTTCGACTCCGGTTGACGAGGCTCTCGGAACTCACCACGTCGTTGGGAATCATGACGTACTCGCCGTCGAACGTCTGGATGCGAGTGTTCACGACCGTGATTTCGGTGACGATACCCTCGTGGTTTCCGACTTCGACCCAGTCGCCGATTTCGAACGGGCGCGAGAACATGAGGACGAAGCCTGCGAGCAGGGCACCGAGCGTCTGTCGGGCAGCCATCCCGACCACGATGCCGAGGAATCCGGCACCGACGAGGATGCCACCGAGGTTCGCATTCCAGACGCCGAGGATACCGACGAGTGCGACGAGATACGTCGTGACCTGCGTCAGTCGATAGATAATCTCCCGCTGGTGGTCAGATATCTCCGGGCGAGTACTCGCAATCTCCCTGATGAACCGGCCGATGACCGTCGTCAACACGTACGCGCCGACGGCGAGTATCATCGAGAGCGCCAACCGAGCGAGCGTCTCCGTGCCGAGGCCGTACTGCTCGGATATCGCACTGAACTCGGCGCTCGTTGGCCAGATGACGACAAGAAGGCTGCCGCCACCGATAGCCACGACGAGTCGTAAGAGCGTGACTCCGAGGTGCCACACCGGCGACGAAATCGCGTCGATGTCGCGGTCGTGGAGGCGCGCGAGGAGTCGCCAGATAACCGCCACAGTGATGGTGAGAACGACGCTAGCAGCGGCTCTGGCTTCGAACGACGAGAGAATGGTGGAGAGAGGTGCCTCGCCCTGGAGGAGCGACGATACGAACACGGTGGACCAGGCGGCGAACAAGGAAGTGAACATAACCTACAGGCCGACGTCGGCGGCGAGTTGCGCGAGTTCGGCGAACTCCGCGGGCGCCATGTTTCCGGCGCGCTTTCGAAGGACGTCCTCGTCCGCGGCCTCGACGACCGCGTCCGGGTCCGAGAGTCCGGAGATGTGTGGCGTGTTTCGAATCCCGTTTCGGATGGTCTTCCGACGCTGGGTAAACAGCGCCTTCACGAAGTCGAGGAAGAACTCCTCGTCGTCGACCTCGTAGTCGGGCGCGCGCGGTTCGATACGTACGATAGCGCTCTGCACAGCGGGTTGCGGGTCGAACGCCTCGCGCGGCACGATTTCGCAGACGTCGACGTCGCCGTAGTGCTGTGCGCTCACCGAGAGGCGGCCGTACTCCGAGGTGCCGGACTCGGCGGCCATCCGTTCGCCGAACTCCTTCTGGAACATGAGTACGAGCGGCTTACCCTCCGGAAGGAGGCGGAACGAAATCTCCGAGGAGATACCGTACGGGAGGTTCGAGACGCACGCCGAAAAGTCGGGGAGGTCGATTTCGAGGGCGTCGCCTTCGAGCACTGTGAGACGTCCGGCCTCGACTTCCTCGGCGAACTCACGGCGCAGGTGGTCGGCGAACGTTCGGTCCTGTTCGACGACGGTGACGCGGTCTGCCACGTCGAGCAGACGGTCCGTGAGGACGCCCGGCCCGCCTCCGATTTCGAGGACGTGAGACAGGTCTGTGTCCTCGGGGAGGTACGTCGGGATTCGGTCGACGACGCGGTCGTCGACGAGAAAGTGCTGGTCGCGGTCGGGGTCACCGCTGGCCCCTGCACGTCGGATGAGCGCGTCCGGGTCGCGCGCGGCGTCTCCGTGGGTCTGGCCACGTCCGTCGCTCGTCATTGCCAGCAGTAACAGGCGGGCGCGGGTAAAAGTCCCGTTCCGGTTATTGGTCGTTTCGCACGAACGTCTTGTACTTCACGTCGTCGTCGTGGAGTTCGTCGATAATCCGTTCGACGATGACTTCTTTCGGGTGGTGGAGTCCAGAGACACGCTCTTCGAGGTCTTCGAACGACTCGAACGGGCCGTAGCGCTTGCGCTCTTCGAGAATCTTGTCTCGGAGCTTCTTCCCGATTCCGGGGAGGAGATTCAACTGGTGGAGTCGGAGCGTGATAGGTTGGGCGTCGTTGTAGAAGTCGACGAACCGCTTCTCGTCGGCGTCGACGATGTCCTCGACGACGTACTCCACCTCGGAGGAGGCCGTATTAGAAAGGTCGCCGAACGACGACTCCTCGACGCGCTGCACCAACTCGCGGTCTGCGGTCGGTGCGATGGCGACGCGGTCACCGATGCTCACGTCGGCGTCCTCTTCGAGTGTCAACTCCAAGAGCCGAAAGTTCGTCTCACCGAGTGCGTACGCTATCGGAGCCGAATCGAATCGCCGGTCGTCATTCCGACGCCCATGTCTGAGTACGTCCAGCAAGACAGCGTACTCAACCGTCGCATCGGCGTCACCGCTCTCCGAAGCTGTCATGCAAGTAACTACGGTGAGCCGATATTTAAATAGTTGGCCGCGCCGTCGCGCGGTCAGACGTACTTCGCGACGACGTTGAGAATCTCGTCGAGTTCGTCGCCCGACAGCGCGTAGCGCTGCTGAGCGTAGACCGCACGGAGTTCGTCGCGGTTCTCCGGGAGGAGGTCCGCGATTTTGATCGCCGTCGGTGCGTCGACCTTCTCTAACTCGGCGAGCTCCTCGACGAGTTCACGAGATTCCTCGGGGTCGAGGTGGGCAAACCGGTTGACGTGCTCGATTGCACGCGCCAGCTCGTAGCGCATTTCGCGCTCTTCGTCGGCAGCGCGGTCGGCCTCGACCTCGGCGAGGAGTTCTTTGACCTCTGAGATGGTCAGATACTCCTCGTCGAGCTTCTCTTTGAAGATGGTCATCGCTTACTGTTGGGCGCGCAGGTGGGCAGGCCGGACGATGACGGTCTTTTCTTTGCCGCCATCGTTGATCTGGACCTTGAATGCGCGACCCTGCTTACCGACGACCTCACCGGTGAGACCGTTGAAGCGCGGGTGGAAGCGGCCTTCGCGCACGCTCGGGTCGAGGTTGAGGTGGACCTTCTGACCCTCGTCGAATTCGGCGATAGAGCGCTGCGGCGGGGAGGTACCGCGTTCGCGTGGTTTGTTCGAAAGCTTTCCTCGCGTCCCCTTCATCGGACCGTTGGAGCTCGGCATAGTCGTGAGAACGAGTACTTGCGTCGCCGTTATAAATTGCACGTTACGAACCGCGCGTGTGGGCGAGGCGCGTGGTCGTGTCACACCGTGGTCGGCGGTCGGCAGGCCGTAGTCGGCGGGTCGGCGGGTCGACGGCGCAGTGAGAGGGACGGACTTAACCCGAGTCGGTGCGGCCGTTCGCGTATGGCTGAAGACGAGCGACGCATCGAGACGCGCGCTATCCACGCCGGACAGGAACCGGACGAGGAGACAGGGGCGCTCATGACGCCCATCTACGCGAACTCGACGTACGCACAGGACGGCCCCGGCGACCACCGCGGCTACGAGTACTCGCGCACTGGCAACCCGACGCGGACCGACCTCGAATCGAATCTCGCAGCCCTCGAAGGCGGCGAGTACGGCCGCGCCTTCTCCTCGGGGATGGGCGCAATCAACACCGTACTCAACCTGCTCGAAGCGGGCGACCACGTCGTCGCTGGCAACGACGTCTACGGCGGGACCCACCGCATCTTCACGCAGGTCTACGAGAAGTACGACCTCGAATTCGACTTCGTCGAGACGACCGACCACGACGCCGTCCGCGACGCAGTGCGGGAGGAGACCGAGCTCGTGTGGGTCGAGACGCCGACGAACCCCCTCATGCGCGTCAACGACATCAAAGCGCTGGCCGACATCGCCCACGAGGTCGACGCGCTCTGCGCCGTCGACAACACCTTCGCGACGCCGTACCTCCAGCGCCCACTCGAACACGGTGCCGACATCGTCTCGCACTCGCTGACGAAGTACCTCGGCGGCCACTCCGACATCGTCGGCGGCGCGCTCGTCACCGACGACGAGGAACTCGACGAGGAAATCGCGTTCTACCAGAACTCGGTCGGCGCGACGCCCTCGCCGTTCGACTGCTTCCTCGTTCTCCGCGGGACGAAGACGCTCCCCGTTCGAATGGACCGTCACTGCGACAACGCCCGCGAACTCGCTGCGTGGCTCGACGACCACGAGGCCGTCTCTGAAGTTTTCTATCCCGGTCTCGACTCGCACCCGCAGCACGACCTCGCGGCCGAACAGATGGACGACTTCGGCGGCATGCTCTCGTTCGAACTCGACGGCACGCTCGACCAAGCGTCCACCGTCGTCGAGGAGACGGAGGTGTTCACCCTCGCCGAGAGTCTCGGTGGCGTCGAGAGCCTCATCGAACAGCCCGCTGCGATGACGCACGCGGCTATTCCCCGTGAGGAGCGCCTCGAAGCTGGCCTGACCGACGGCCTCATCCGAGTCTCTGTCGGTATCGAACACGTCGATGACATGAAAGCCGACCTCGAACAGGCGTTCGACGCCGCATTCTGAGGGACACGACCCTCTTTTTGAATTGTTTAGACGCGGTCTAGAAGTCCTGTAAGTCTCGTATTCGGTTATTTTCGCGTCGTGGGAACCCGAGTAAGGGTTATTGAGTGTGACGGACAATCACTAGCTATGTCTCAAGAGTCCGTGTCCGTGAGTGGAGAGGTACTACAGAGTCAACAGTCTACGGAGCCGACCGAGCACGTCGACGTGGACTCCGACGAACACGCGGAGTCGAGTCACAAGGCCGAACAGTTCGGCGTCGGCCTCTCGATTGGGTTCCTTCTCGGCGGCATCAGTGGCGTCGCCGTCGGGTCGTTCCCGGTGGCGATACTGCTCGGGCTCTCGCTTGGCGTCGTGCTCGGTCTCTACATGATGGAGCGCCGCTGACCGACCGTCGCGACCCACGGCGGGCATCGAGTCGAACGAAAAGCTGCCCGGCGCAGCCGCTCTGCGGCATGGAGTTTTTGAAAAGGTCGGACGTCAGTTCAGATACGGCCGACGTTTTCGACAGAGACGCTTTCGACACCGTCGACTTCGGTGAACGCCTCTTCGACAGCTTCGGTGCCACCGGCATCGTCGGGGACGATGACCGTCGGCAGGAGGGCGACGAGACCGAACGCGACGTCGTCGCGCTCGAAGCCCTTGATCTTGGCTCCCTCGGGGAGGGAATCTTCGAGCTTGTCCTCGAGGTCGTCGAGGTCCAGCTCGGGGCTGTTCGGCATGACCTTGATTTTAGCAGCTACTTTTCCCATCGTTATGGACCCAGGAAACTGCAGTCGGGGCACTCGTAGAGGTTACTCTGCTTGCGGCACTTGGAACAACGCGAAATCTCCTTGCCACAATCCGGACACTTGAACGTCGCGGCGCTCATGCCGGCAATGTTGATGCCACAGGACACGCACTGGTGAGCGTGTCGCTGTTCTGCCTCGCTCATACGATGACTAACCGAGGCGCGACTTTTAACCGTTGTCTTTCCGGGTTCCAGATGGTGTGTCGCGGTCACACGCTTCCCGGCAGGGATGTCCTCATCCGAGTGCGAGCGGTGTCACGAGCACGCACATCAGGTGGACGCGCCGACATCCGAGCCGCGGCGGAAGGTGTCCGACGGCGGCGGCGACGACGAGCACCACGACGCCAACGGCGCCCGCGAACGCCCACGACAAGGCGACGAGGAAGACACAGACCACCGCGACGAGTCGCCGTTGGTCGAGTCGCCCGACGAGTGCCAACACGCGGTCGCCGAGCGTTGGGACGAGGAGCGCCCCGCAGACGCCCGCGACGAGGGTGACGGGGAGTGCAATCGAGAGTCGCGACGGGAGGTCGGCCGCCACGAGGGCCACGAGCGCACCAGTTCGCGGCGTCCCCAACCCGGCCAACGCGAAGAGCGCGAACACTGACGTCGCTGTTGTCGCGGCGCTCGTGGCCACGACGTACGACCGCGCGGCTGTATCTTGGTCGGCACTCGGCAGTGCAGCCAACGCGAGCGTCCCCGCCACGCCGGCGGAGACACCCGGCAGGTACCCGACGAACGCACCGCCGCCGCTTCCGGCGAAGATGCTCCGCGCGAGCGTGGCCGGGGATATCGCAAGCGCGGCATTCCCCTGTGGTGGCACTCCCGCCCCGTCTTTCGCGTCGAGGAGGACGGGAACGCCGAACAATCCGGCGAACAGCGGGCTCAACAGTCCGCCGACTGGAAGCGGCCCATTCGTGGGCCAATCGAGGACAGCAAGCCCCAGTGCCGATGCGGCGACGACGGTGACGACCGCGGCCACGCGCGCTCGCGTCGACGCTTCGGTCCACACGAGCGCGACCACGACTGCGAGTAAGACTGCCCAGAGGTACTCACGAATTACCGGGTAGACCTGCGTCGCCGCCGCCGTGAACGGGACTGCAATCGGAACGGCGAGACACAGCGCGACGCCGCTTCCGACAGCCGAGAGACGGAGCGCCTCGCGTCCGCGCCCGCCGAGGACGAGCCGGTGTCCCGGCAGCGACCCGGCTGCGAGTCCTGCGTCGGGGACGCCGAGCGCGAGCGACGGAACGATATCGAGGAAGGTGTGGACGGTCGCGGCCGCGAGGACTGCTGCTGCGACGGCCGTCGGTGGGCCCGGAACGCGAGCCGCGACACTCGCCACGAGGAGTGCGAAGGCGTTCGCGTGAAGCCCCGGCACGAGCCCGGAACACGTGCCGAGGAGGATACCCACGGCGACGCCCGCGAAGACGGATACGTCCGAACCGAGCATCTCCCACATCGGACCGCGATGGCCCCGGCTTGGGATATGAAGCTACGCCGTCGGTCGACACAAACTGGAGCGAGCGCTGTCGCTCTGCGCGCAGTGTCGAAAGAAATCAGAGTTGTTCGACGAGTTACGCCGCGTGTGCGGCGGAAGACTCGTGGCGTTTAACCGAAGAGCGCGCCGAGGCCTTCGCCGTCTGCCTCTTCGTCTTCGTCGTCGCCTTCGTCTTCGTCGGCAGCCTCTTCTTCGGCTGCGTCGGCTTCGTCGTCGTCGTCAGCCGTCTCGACTTCGCCACCAGCGCCGCCCGCAGCGGGAGCGGGGGCAGCGGCGGCCGTCTCGATGGCCTCTTCGATGTCGACGTCCTCGAGCGCGGCGACGAGCGCCTTGACACGGGACTCTTCGACATCGACACCGGCAGCGTCGAGCACTGCGGTGATGTTCTCTTCGTTGATCTCTTCGTCCGTCTCGTTCAGGATGAGAGCAGCGTAGACGTATTCCATTGTTGTGTTCCTCGTAGTGTGTTGTTAGAACAGAGAGCCGAGCGCGTCGCCTGCGTCTTCGTCGCCGTCGTCATCGTCGGCGTCCTCGTCAGCATCGGCGTCCGCTTCGGTCTCTGCGGGTTCTTCGTCAGTCGATTCTTCTTCCTCTGCGGCGGGCGCGCTAGGCGCGGAGACGCCGCGGAGTTCCTCGGGAAGCGCCTCTTCGTCGTCGATCTGTGCGGCGAGCGCCCGAAGCTGGGCGTCTGCCTTCGAGACGAGTTCCGGCATGAAGTCCGGACTCTCGATGTTCGCGAACAGACCGACGGATTTGGCTTCGCCAGTCGCCTTCGCGATGAGCGTCGGCGCGGTCTGGGCGGTCGGGTAGACCGCGTTGACCGAGAGGTTCGTCGCGGCGGCGACGGCCGACTGGATGTCGGCGCGGTACTCGTCCACGTCGATTTCGAGTTCGTCGGGTTCGAACAGGACGCCTTCGGAGAAGACGCCACGAAGGTCGAGACCGACCTCCTTGGGTTCGATACCGAGTTCGGCGAGAACGTTGGAGAGTTCCTCGGAGACTTCCTCGCCCTCGTCGAGGACCTGGGAGTCTTCGGTCACCTTGATGGAGCCGTCCATAATGCGCGCGGACGCACCGACCTGCTGGAGTTCGCCAACGAACGGACCCGGGTCCACACCCGTGTCACCCTCGGGGATGACGATGTCGTTCGGAGCGACCTCACCAGCGTTGATGGGCGCGGGCGTCTTCGACGCTTCGAGCTCCTTGAACAGCGCGAACGGATTGTCGTTCGTGCCGATGAGCGCCACCTGTCCGGCGACGTACTCTTTGAGTTCCTCGAATCCGTCGTCGACTTCGTCGAGCGCGCGGTTCACGAGCGTGTTACGGCTCATGCGCACCTGGGCCGAGCCGTGCAGCTCGCGGCGCATGGCCTGGAGCTGTCGGCTCGGGATGCCCGCGACGCCCACGACGCCGACGGATTCGTAGCCTTCGATGAAGTCGACGAGTTCGTCGACTTCTTCACGCTTCCACTGAGGGATCTCTTCCGTCTGTCGGACACCGGACTCGCTCATGCGGGCACCTCCACGGATGGGCCCATCGTGGTCTTCACGAAGACCGAGTCGATGTTCAGGGGACCCTTTTCGAGGGTCGCCTCGAGACGACGGATGATGACGTCGATGTTCTCCGCAATCGAGTCAGGATCCATGTCGTCCGCGCCGACACGCGTGTGGAACGTGCGTCGGTCGCGGGAGCGGAGTTGCACCGTGTTCTTCATCCGATTCACCGTCTCGGCGACGTCGTCATCAGGCTGAAGCGGGGTCGGCATCTTACCGCGGGGACCGAGGACGGTACCAAGGTAGCGACCGATGTCCTGCATCAGTGCTGCCTCGGCAACGAAGAAGTCGGTCTCGTCGGCAAGGTCCTTCGCCGCATCGGTGTCGTCACCGAGGTCTTCGAGCTCGTCGGGCCCGAGAACCTCGTCGGCGACACTCTCAGCTTGGAGCGCGGTCTCACCGGTCGCGAACACCACAATCTGGGTGTCTTGGCCGGTGCCAGACGGGAGCACGATGCTCTCGTCAACACGCTTTGACGGGTCGTTAAGATCCAAATCGCGCAGGTTCACGGCGAGGTCAACCGTTTCGCGGAAGTTCCGCCCGGGTGCCTCGTCGAGTGCGCGAGAGACTGCGTCAACTATTGTATCTGCCATTATTCACCTCCGTAGTACGCAGGATTGCTCCTACGGGTCAGTGAAACAGGCTGCTGCCTGCCTCGTCCGGCAGGACGAGTAGGCTCGACTTAAGTCCGTCGAAGAAAGGGCGTCGAAACGCCCGAATTCGGGCGTTTCGCGTGGCAAGAGACCACACGCGGACTGCGCAGCCGCTGGCCGCGACGTGGTGGAGAGGAGAAAACGGGTCGAGAGAACCGACCCGACGGAAAGGGCGATTCGACGCGGTCGAGACGATTATTCGTCGTCGAACTGGTCGTCGAACTCGCCGCCGTCGATACGCTCCTTGAATTCACGAGCGTCCTCGCCCTCGATGGTGACGCCGAGAGACGCACACGTCCCGGCGACTTCCTTCGAGGCGTTCTTGAGGTCGTACGCGAGCAGGTCAGAGGACTTCTGCTCGGCGACCTTCTTCAGCTGTTCGATGGACATGTCGGCGACGAAGTCCTTCTGGGGTTCGCCGCTGCCGGTGTCGAATCCGACTTCGTCCTTGACGAGTGCAGCCGTCGGTGGGACACCGACTTCGATAGAGAACGAGCCGTCGTCCTCGTACTCGACGGTAACGGGCACTTCCATGCCGTCGAACGCTGCCGTCTGGTCGTTAATCTGGTTGACGACGTCCTGCACGTCGACGGGGGTCGGGCCGAGTTCCGGGCCGAGCGGCGGGCCGGGGTTCGCCTTCCCGCCGGGAACGAGTACTTCGATAGTTCCAGCCATACGTGGAAACACCGTGTGGCGACTTTTAACGGTTTTCTTTCGCCCGGAGATGTATGAGAAGACTACGCACGGCGGCGGCAGCAACCCCGTCGCGCGCGATTTGGTCGGCTATGCACCAGCTGGCTCGGGTCGGGGGCCGCTCGCGGTACAGGATGACGCCGGGGGGTTACAGGTCGACGCCGAAGGAGTCCACGTCGCCAGCGAGTTCCGCCATCGCGCCGAGGAGTGCCGCCACGTCGTCGAGGTCGTCGGTCGAGACGACTTCGACGGGCGTGTGCATGTAGCGGTTCGGAATGCCGATGTTGAGCGACGGAATGCCGGAGCGACTCGTGTAGAAGGCGTCGGCGTCGGTGCCGGTGTAGCTCCCGGCAGCCTGCAGTTGGACGTCGATGTCTGCCTCGGTCGCAGCGTCGCGGGCGAGCGAGACGACGTTCGGATGGTTGGCGCTGCCGCGGGAGACGACCGGTCCCTCACCGAGTTCGATTGGACCTTTCGCCTTGCCCGGCACGTCCGGGTTGTCCGTCGCGTGGGTCACGTCGACCGCGACCATCGCGTCGGGGTCGAGGTCGTAGCCGACCATCTTCGCACCCTGTACGCCGACTTCCTCTTGGACCGTACTGACGGCGTAAACCGTCGCGTCCACGTCGTTTTCGACGGCGGCGCGAAGCCCTTCGGCGGCCGACCACGTGCCGACGCGGTTGTCCATTCCGTTGGCCGCGACGCGGTCGCCCGCGAGGTCGCGCACTCGGGCTTCGACCGTCACGGGGTCGCCGACTTCGACGTAGTCTTTGGCCTCGCCCTTGGTGGTCGCGCCGATGTCGACGAACTGCTCTTCGAGGTCGTCGTACTCTTCGCTGCCGGTGTCCCGGAGGTGAATCGCGGTCTGGCCGATGACGCCGGAGACGTCGCCGTCGTCGGTGTGGACCGTGACGTGCTGGCCTTTCGAGACGGTGCGGTCAGCGCCGCCAATCGCGTCGATGCGGATGAATCCGTTGTCGTCGATGTCGCGGACGATGTAGCCAATCTGGTCGGCGTGGCCGGTAAAGGCGATTTCGGGGCCGGTCCCGGACCCTTCGTGGACGGCGACGGCGTTTCCGTAGGCGTCGACCGTCACGTCGTCGGCGAACTGCGAAACGTAGTCGACCCACACGCGCTGGCCGTCGATTTCGTAACCAGACGGGCTGGGAGTCGTCAGCAAATCGTCGAGGAAGGCACGGCGGTCTTCGTCCATAGAGAGACCTCATTGGTCGTCCGTGAAGAACACAGCGAAAGTGTGCCGCACCGACGCGTTCGCCGCAACGACTATCTCGTTTGTGAGCGTAGTATGAGTATGGCCGATTTTACCCTCTTCGAGGTGCACCTGCACGACGGATTCGAGTTCAGCCCGACCAACCGCGCACCACTCATGGGCGCCCAAGACGAATCAGATGACGACTACGACGTGGAGTTCGAAGACGACGCCGAAGTCGACTACGAAGCCGAATACGAATCGGCGTCCGGGAGCGGGTCCAAGATGGGCCTCCTGTTCGGTCTCGTCCTGCTCATCGGCATCGCCGCCGGCGTCCGCTACCTCCGTGGCGGCGACGACCTCGACGAACTCGCCGACCTCGACGAGCGCGAGGAAGTCGAACTTGGTGCCTGAGCGCGCAGTACACCCTCATTTTGTTCGGCGGGCGATGTCGTAACACAGTGGCGACACCGGTCGGATACGCTTAAGCGAGTCCCACAGAAAGCCCGGAACATGACCGTTTCGAGCGCCCCCGGCAAGGTGTATCTCTTCGGGGAGCACGCCGTCGTCTACGGGGAACCCGCCGTTCCGTGCGCTGTAGAGCGACGCGCGACTGTCTCCGTGACCGCCCGGGACGACGACCACGTTCGCGTCCGTGCCGAAGACCTGAGTCTCAACGGCTTTACCGTCGAGTACAGCGGTTCGACCAGCGACCGACCAGACGTCGATGTTCCCGCCCCGCTCGTCGAGGCGGCGGTCGGCTACATCGACGCGGCCGTCGAGCAAGCGAGAGACGCCGCCGACGCGCCCGACGCTGGCTTCGACATCACGGTCCAAAGTGACATCCCGCTCGGCGCTGGCCTCGGTTCGTCCGCGGCCGTCGTCGTCGCCGGAATCGACGCCGCGACCCGCGAACTCGGCGTCGAACTCTCGCCGCGCGAGATTGCCGACCGGGCCTATCAGGCGGAGTACGAAGTCCAAGACGGACAGGCCTCGCGCGCGGACACGTTCTGCTCCGCGATGGGCGGTGCCGTCCGCGTCGAGGGCGACGACTGCCGAACCATCGACGCGCCCGCCCTCCCGTTCGTCATCGGCTTCGACGGCGGCGCGGGCGACACCGGCGCGCTCGTCGCCGGCGTCCGCGACCTCCGCGAGCAGTACGACTTCGCCGCCGACACCGTCTCGACCATCGGCGATATCGTCCGTCGCGGCGAGACGCTGCTGGCCGAGGCCGACCCGGACGAGGACCCATCCGACGAGTTCCTCTCCGAACTCGGCGGCTTCATGAACTTCAACCACGGTCTCTTGGAAGCGCTCGGCGTCTCCTCGCGCTCGCTCGATTCGATGGTCTGGTCGGCCCGTGAGGCGGGCGCACACGGGGCGAAGTTGACTGGTGCGGGCGGCGGCGGCTGTATCGTCGCCATCGACCCGACCCCGGAGACGATGACGGCGCTCCGGTTTACACCCGGATGCGAAGACGCCTTCCGCGCCGAGCTTGCGACCGAGGGCGTGCGCGTCGAAGAACCGCCAGAGGCTGCCGAATCGGCGGGAAGCGACGACTCGTTCACGGAGGAGTCGGCGTGAGTCTCGTCGTCCTCAAACTCGGCGGGAGCGTCGTCACCGACAAAGACGAGCCAGAGACGGTGGACGAAGCCGGTCTCGCGGCAGCTGCCGACGCAGTCGCCTCGCTCGCCGAAGCCGGACAGGTCGTCGTCGTCCACGGCGGCGGGAGCTTCGGTCACCACCACGCGGCCGAACACGGTGTCTCCTCGGAGTCTGGGACCGACAACGTCCGTGGCATCCGCGCAATCCACGACGCGATGAAGGACCTGAACGACGCCGTCCTCGACGCCCTCGCCGACCGCGACGTGGCCGCGCTGCCGGTTCACCCGCTTTCTGCCGGTGCCCGCGAGAAAGACGGGTCGCTCTCGCTGTCGCTTTCGGCCACCGACGCGATGCTCGACGAAGGGTTCGTTCCAGTTCTCCACGGCGACGTGATTGCTCACGCCGAGAAGGGCGCGACCATCGTCAGCGGGGACGACCTCGTGGTGTCGCTGGCAAGCGGACTCGACGCCGACCGCGTCGGCCTGTGTTCGACCGTCCCCGGCGTGCTCGACACCGACGGTGACGTGATTCCCGAAATCACGGCGTTCGAGGACGCGGCTGACGCGCTCGGCGGGTCGGACTCGACGGACGTGACCGGCGGCATGGCCGCCAAGGTACAGAAGTTGCTCGCACTCGGTGCGCCCGCGCACATCTTCGGTCCGGACGGACTGTCTGCGTTCGTCGCTGGCGAGTCGCCGGGGACTGTCGTGCGCGGCGAGTAGGCGTTCACGGCGAGTAGTTGCGGTGAGGGAAGCGTTCGCGGCGAGTAGGCGCAGAACCGACGTGTTCGGGTCGCCGTCAGCCTTCAGCTAGAATTCCAGCACCATCCCGTCTTCTGCGACCGCGACGTCGCCGTCGAAGTGACTCTCGACGCTCTCGACGAGTTCGTCTGTCACGCGGTCGGCGTGCGGATAGAGGTGCGTGAGGTACACCGATTCGATGTCGCTCCCGGAGAGAACTTCGCCGAGTGCACTCGGCGTCGGGTGGTTCGACACCTCGATGTCGTCCGGGAACGAGCAGTCGTGAACGAGGACGCTCGCGCCGTCGGCGAACTCCACGAGGCCGTCGAACGCCTCGGTGTCGCCGGAGAAGACGAAGTCGTTCTCTCCTCGTTCGTGCGTAAACCGGTATGCGAGCGTCGGCATCGAGTGGCGAACCTCGTAGCCCATGACGTCGAATCCGGCGATACCGAACTCGTGCGGGCCGACCTCTCGAATCTGGAGGTCGAGTTTACCCTGCATGTAGTCGTGGACATCGAGCAGCCCTTCGACGAGTGCCTCGGTCCCCTCGGGACCGACGATTTCGAGGTCGTCTTCGCCGACCAGCCAGCGGGCCTTGATGAGGGGCATGAGGTCCGAGACGTGGTCGAGGTGGTGATGCGTGAGGAGAACCGACGAGATTCCTTCGTACCCGACCGTGGTTTCGGCGAGTCGTTCGAGGACGCCCGACCCGCAGTCGACGAGAATCGCGTTCGTCTCAGATTCGAGCAACAACCCGGTCTGTCCCCGTCCAGAGACGGGCATCGCACTCCCAGTGCCGAGAAACGTGACGCGCATGTGAGAAGAGTAGGTCGGACGACCACAAGTGTATTTGGGGCTGACCGAGGGCACAACCCTCATACCTACGCAGGCTAACCCCCACGCAATGAGCCAGCGCGGCCGGTCCCTTCTCGCGTCGCGGGCCGACGAGTACGACTTCGACCCCGAAGCCGTCGCTGTCGCCGACGAGGACGTACTCGGCCTCTTGGAACCCGCCGTTCAGGAGTGGTGGGTCGACCAGTTCGGCGAGTTCGTCCCCGGCAACGGCGGCTTTTTCACCCCGCCACAACGCGGTGCGATTCCCCTCATCCACGAGGGGCAAAATTCCCTCATCTGTGCCCCGACCGGGTCCGGCAAGACACTCGCCTCGTTTACGGCCATCATCAACGAGTTGTTCCACCGGGACCGCGAGTCGCCCGACGGTCTCGACAACTCGGTGTACTGTCTGTACGTCTCGCCTCTCAAATCTCTCGCTAACGACATCCACCGCAACCTGACCGAGCCACTGGACGGAATCGCCGACATCGCTGCCGAGCGCGGCGAGACAATCGACATTCGCCACGCCATCCGCCACGGCGACACCTCGTCGGCAGACCGCCAGAAGATGCTCGACGAGACGCCGCACATCCTGAATACGACGCCGGAGACGCTCGCCATCCTGCTGAACTCGCCGAAGTTCAAAGAGAAACTCCGAACCGTCGAGTACGTCGTCGTCGACGAGATTCACAGCCTCGCCGAGAACAAACGCGGGACGCACCTCTCGGTCTCCTTAGAGCGGTTAGAAGACCTCGCCGAGTCGTCGCCGACGCGCATCGGGTGTTCTGCCACCGTCGAACCCCTCGATACCGTCGCGGAGTATCTCGTCGGCTGTGACGGCGGCGAGCCGCGAGACTACGAAATCGTTGACACGCGCTTCGTCCGCGACTTCGACCTCGAACTTGAATGTCCGACCGACGACCTGATTCGAACGCCGCGAAGCGAGGTTCAATCGCGGTTCTACGACCGCCTCCACGAACTCGTCTCCACACATACGAACACGCTCGTGTTCACGAACACGCGCTCCGGGGCCGAGCGCGTCCTCCACAACCTCCGCGAGGACTTCGACGACATCGACGAGACGAATTCCGGGTGTCACCACGGCAGCCTCTCGAAAGAGCGCAGACAGGAAATCGAGTCGAAACTGAAAGCCGGCGAGTTGCAGGTCGTCACCACCTCGACGAGCCTCGAACTCGGCATCGACATGCCGCACATCGACCTCGTGGTGCAGGTCGGGTCGCCGAAGTCGGTCGCCTCGCTCCTCCAGCGCGTCGGCCGCGCCGGCCACCAACTCGGACAGACCGTCGAAGGTCGGGTCATCGCCCTCGACAGGGACGAACTCGTCGAGTGCGCTGTGATGCTCAAGAAGGCCGAAGAAGGGTTCGTCGACCGCGTGTTCGTCCCCGAGAACACCTTCGACGTGGCCGCCCAGCACGTCTACGGCATGGCCATCAACGAGATTCGCCCGGAGTCCGAGATTCGGGAGACGCTCCGCCGCGCGTACCCTTATCGGAACTTCTCCGACGAGGACTTCGAGCACCTGTTTCGCTACCTGACGGCCGACTACGACGGCCTCGAAGACAAGAACGTCTACGCGAAAGTCTGGCGAGACACCAACGACCCGCCGGACGGCGAGCACCACTACCCGGAGTACCCCGTCGGCGAACCCCTCGTCGGCAAGCGCGGGCGAATGGCGCGCGTCATCTACATGACCAACATCGGGACGATTCCCGACTCCTTTACCTGCGACGTGGTCACTCGCGGGTCGAACGAGTGGGTCGGCACCCTCGACGAGGGCTACCTCGACACGCTGGAGAAAGGCGACGTGTTCGTCCTCGGCGGCGACAACTTCGCTTATCGATACCGCCGCGGGTCGAAGGTGTACGTGGACAGGACCGCCCAGCGGCCGACCGTCCCCTCGTGGTTCTCCGAGCGTCTGCCCCTCTCGTACGACCTCGGGCGAGAGATTGCGTCGTTCCAAGCCGAAATCGCGGCGCGTCTCCAGTCGGGCGGCCAGCCAGCGGTTCGCGCGTGGCTTCGGGACTTCCCGCTCGACGAAAACAGCGTCCGAGCCATCACGCGCATGTTCGACGAGCAACTCCGCTACGCCGGGGTAGAAAGCGTCTCGACACCGGACCGTCTCGTCGTCGAAGCGGAACTCGACCGCGAGACGTACCGCCGACACTTCTACGTCCATTGCACTTTCGGCAGGCGGTTCAACGACGGCCTCTCGCGCCTCCTCGCGTACCACGCGGCCCGACGAACCAACGCGAACGTGCAGGTCGCCGTCGCCGACAACGGCTTTTCGCTGTCGATGCCGCTGAACCGAAAAATCGACCTCGCGGGCATCCTCCGCGACCTCGACCCCGACACCGTGGTCGAAGACCTGCGGGCCGCACTCGGCGGGACCGACCTCCTGAAGCGCTACTTCCGCATCAACGCCACGCGCTCGCTGATGATTCTGAAACGCTACAAGGGCTACGAGAAGTCCGCCGCCCAGCAACAGGTCTCCTCGGAGATGCTCTTGTCGTTCGCACAGGACTTAGACGACTTCGCCGTGATAGAAGAGACCTACCGCGAGATTCTCGAAGACAAGCTCAATCTCGCGGCCATCGAGGACGCTGTCTCCGCCATCGCCGCGGGCGAGATGGACGTCGTCGATAAGCAGGTCTCGACGCCGACACCCCGGGCGTTCGGCCTCGCGACGCTCATGGCGAGTGACGTGGTTCTCGCCGAAGACGAGAGCGCGGCGCTCCGGGCGTTCCACGACCGCGTGCTCGACGAAATCGGCGAAGACGACGTCGAGCTCGACGTGTCCTGACCGGCGGGGTTGCGAGCGTCGCCACCGCCCTCGTCACACGAGAAGCGTGTTCAGCGCGTCCGGAACCACGAGAACACGGCTCCCGTCTTCGATTGCGTCTGCGACCGACTCGCGGGCGTGCATGAGACAGTCGTCGACGACATCGGGCGACGCCGAGTTCGTCACGAACACGTCGTAGTCGCGGAGGACGCGCGCGACGACGAAGGCCCGTTGCGCGCCCGGTTCGTACCCCTCGCGCATCGACTCGTAGAGCGATGCTGCGTCCGCTGCGGTCGAGAGGGCGTCGTAAAACCGCTGCTCGCCGGTCCCCTCGCCCGCACCCTCGGGAAGTGCCGCGGGGACGACGAGTCGCCCGCCCTCCCGAAGCGGGTTGCGGTCGCCGAGGGCGACGTAGGTTGCGGCGCGAGTCGCCTGGTAGAGATTCGCGTCTTTCGGCGCGCCGACGCCGCAGACGACCGCGTCGTACTCGTCGTCGATGGCGACAGACAGTGCTTCGCGCGCGGCCTCAGCCAAGGACCGGACGACCGAGACTGGGTCACCTGCGGCCGCGCCGAGAAACCCGCTCGGTCCCTTCGTCACGTTGAGACAGAAGTCCGGGCCGCCGACGAGTCCGGCCCGGTCCAGCGTCTCGCGGAAGGGGTTGCCGCGGACGCGACCCAGTCGGACACCGTCACGGGAGAGCATCGCCGGACCGTGAGTATAGCGGATAATCGACTCCGACCCGGCACCGATGACGACGGTCTTCGCGCCGCCGGAGAAGCCCGCGTACTGGTGTGGTTCGACCATCCCGGTCGAGAGAACGATGTCGGCTGACGCGACGGCGGGGTGCACTGCGACTGGACAGCCATCGACAGCGCCGAGTGTGACTACCGAACCGGGGTCGTGGTTCACCGCGAGGTCGGCGTACTCGCCGAGTCCGTCGCGGAGTTCCTCGTCGGTCATCGGGCGATGCAGTCCGAGGCCAACGACGACCGTGACGTTCTCGCGTGGGACCGGCAGGTGGTCGAAGAGGACGTCCAAGAGCACGTCGTCGGGCGTGTCGCGGGTCACGTCGGTGACGACGATTGCCACGTCGTCGGTCGAATCGACGAGTGAGGCAAGCGGCGGGCCGTGGGTCGTCTCCATCGCTGCCTCGGCGGCTGTCCGGGGGTCGACCGGGTCGCCACCGGGCGGGCGAGCAACGTCCACGTCGCACGACGGGAGCGAAAGCGAGATGGTCCCGTCTCCGAGGGGGAGGTCCATGCCTCGGAGTTCGGCAGCGGAAAGGTGAATCTGTCGGCGAGTCGATGTCCGGAAGTGGCGGGCAGTAACTATCGCCGCGCCCACTGCAACATCCGGTCGTAGAACGGGTCGGATTCGAGCGCGTCCGCGTCGCCGACGAGACAGAGCGCCTTCTTCGCCCGGGTGAGCGCCACGTTGATGCGACGGTGGTCCTCGAACAGCGGCCCGTCTAAGTCGCCGGTGGCGACGAACGAGACGATGATGACCTCCTTCGACGACCCTTGGAAGCGGTCCACCGTATCGACAGTCACGTCGGTTCGACGGGAGATTTCGGCCACCTGCGCGCGGAAGGGCGCGATGACGCCGATGTCCTCGGGCGCGACGCCCGCGGCTTCGTAGGCGGCGACTATCTCTGCCACGCGGTCCGCTTCGGTTGGGTTCGTGTTGCCGACGCGACGCCCGCCGGGGTCGACGAACGAGACCGGGTCGGCGAGAGCGTCGGGCAGGTCGGCGGCGTCCACGTCGAGGTCACGGAGGTGCTGGGCCGCGACGGGGCCGGTCGCTGGGCGGAGTGCACCGTCATAGAACTCCGCGGAGGCGAACGCCTGAATGCGCTGGGACATCCGGTACTGGCGGTCCAGCATCACCGACGCCTCCGGGTAGGTCTCGATGAGTCGCTGGAACAGCGAGGTCTGGAGGTCGTTTTCGGCGCGGACGACCGGCGGCAGTTGTTTGTGGTCGCCGACGAGGACGAACCGGTCTGCGAGGTTTACGGCGGCGAGCGTGCCGGGTTCGGTCAGTTGCGACGCTTCGTCTACGAGCGCCACGTCGAAGGACTGCTCGCGCATCACGCGCGACCCGCAGGTGGCGGTCGTCGCGGCGACGACTGGGGCGTCGTGGAGCGCGCCCGCGAGGGTGTTCGGGTCGCCACTTCGAGAGAGTCGAACGTCCTGCATGTCCTCACGGACGCCCGTCTCGGTTCCGACGCGGACGATGTCTTCGAACCCTTGGTCGCGCAGGGCTTCCAGCGCGTTGTCCACGGCGCGGTTCGTGAAGGCCGACAGGAGAACGCGGTTGCCGTCTTCGACGAGAGCGCGGATGGTCCGGGCGATGGTGTAGGTCTTACCAGTCCCCGGCGGCCCGTGGATGAGTGCCACGTCTTCGGCGTCCACCGCGAGACTGACTGCCTCGTCTTGCTTCTCGTTGTTGTCGATGTAGGTCGTGTCCGCCGAGCGGTCCGAAAACTCGGGGTCACGGCGGCCGAACAGCACGTCTTTGCTGTCGGGCGACCCCTTGAGAACGGCGTCGTGGAGTGCCGTAAGGAGGCGGTCGACGGTGAGTTCCGAGGGGTACACGTCGAGACGGCGCAGCGGGACCGGTTCGTCGGTGGTGACGACAACTTCCTCGCCGAGTTCGACGATGCGCGCGAGTTCGGCGTGGCCCTCAACCGGGTCGCCGTCGCTGGCGAGCGCAACGTCGCCCGACCGGAGTTTCGACACCGCGTCGTCGGTCTTCTTCGCGCGGAGTTCCCACGTTCCGTCGGGGCGCTCCTCGCGGCCGAGGGGTTCGAGACCGATAACCGCCCGGTCGTCGTCGGCGCGTTCCTCGGCGGACTGTTCCCAGAGTTTGCGGTACTCGTCGTGGACCGCCCGGCGCTCTTCTTCGATGGCGCGGTAGAAGCGGTCGAAGTACTCGCGTTCGTCCTCCGGGACGGGTGTGCCGACGGCCCCGGCTTTCGACTCCTGTCCGAGACGGCCAGAGACGACCATGCAGGTGTCTTTCTCGAAGCAGTACTCGCACTTCGAGTTCGATTCGTAGCCCGTCGGCACCGACACGTCGTGTTCCATCGCCGCGATTTCGTTGCGGGTGCGGACGACGAATTCGAGGAGGCCGCGACCGATAGAGAAGTCCTTGGCGGGCGAGAGGTCGCCCGATTCTTCGGTCCGGTCCAGCGTCGTGTTCTTGGTGTAGAGGAGCGTCCCCGTATCGACTGGGACCCCCCGTTCTTCGAGGATGAGGGCGTACGCCGCCGCCTGAATCTTGTCCTGAAACCGCGGGTCGCGGTTGAGGTTCTTGCCCGTCTTGAGTTCGACAGGTGCCCCGCGGCGGAGGGCGTCAGCGCGTCCTTTGATGCCGAACGTCGGCGAGATGAGGGTGTACTCCGAGCGCCACTCGTCTTCGTCCGTGAGGACGCCCTGTGAGAGCCACCCTTCGATAGCGGCGGCGTTGCGCCGGACTTCGTCTGCGACTTCCTCGACCTCGCGGCCGAGGAGGCCGAGTTCCAGCCCGCGTTCTTCGATGCGTTCGTCGATAGACGAGTCGAGGTCGCGGCCGCGGAGCAGGTCGCCGAACACCTCGTGGACGATGGTCCCTTTGACGACGGGGTAGTTCAGCGGGATGCCCGAGAGTTTGTTCAGGTAGTACATCCGCGAGCACTGCACCCACGAGCGAATGTCGGTCACGTCGACGAGGAAGTCGGGTTCGACGACGACGAAGGAGTCGCCGGAGGTGGCGTAGGTCGTCTCGCCTTGATACTCAGATTCCTCCACGTCCGTGACGAGTATGTCCATGCCCGGTTCGGCGTGCTCGGCGGCGTGGGTCCACTTCCCCCAGAGCGTGACGGTCAGTGGGTCGGCCGTTCCGCGCTCTGGGCGAAGCGTCACTTCCGCCAGCGACCGCTCTCCGTAGCGCGTTTCGACCTCCCGTGGCTCGCCGACCTCGACGACCGGACCGCGAAGGTTCACGTCGAATTGCTCGGTGAGGCGCGGGCAAATAGGCGTCGGTCGTTTGGCTTCCCGCTCGACGGCCTGTCGTTCGACGTTGCCGATTTGTCGTTCGACGTTGTCGATTTGTCGTTCGACATTGCCGACCTGTCGTTCGACACCGCCGCAACCGTCACGTTCTTTCTCTCCGCACCGATATGACCACATATGCGGGTTAGAGATTGGCAAGACATCCTTTCGGACGTCGTCGACGACGGCCGCGACCCGGACGACTGGCGGGCCGTGGCCGGGGAGCGACGCGACGGAATCGGCGAGGACCTCTATCTCGGCCATCCGAGCGTCGGTGTCTACCACCTCAAGACCTACGCGAAGAATCCCTACGACGTTCGCGGGGTCGGAGCGCGCGTCGCCCGTCGTATCGACGACGGCCTCGACTCGCTGTTCCCCCACCGCGAGCGTGACGAGGACGCCGGCCGGTTCGGTGTCCAGCGCCCGCCGGAAGACGAGTCGCAGGCGAAGTCGATGGCGACCCGCCTCGAAGAGACGGTGAAGGTGCACGCGGAGGCACCGACGACGCCAGACGACTTCTTCACCGACGTGATGGAGGCGCTCGATAGCCCCGCGTTCGGGCCGATGGACTACGAGTTCGACGACCGACCCGACCGCCTCGACGACCTCTCTTCGGAATTCACCGACGCGGACGACCTGCTCTCGTCTGAACTCGACGACCTCATCGAGACCGACGAGGTCGGCCGCGGGTTCCACTGACGAACCTCGATTCGGCGTTCGCCTCGCGACAACTCTTTCCGGCGAGCCAGCGGTTTCAAATCGTCCGGGAGCCTACGTTTTCAACATGTACGATTCGTCCACAGACACGCCGTCGGACTCCCCGTTGGACGACCCGGAGGACCAATGGTCGGACCGAGCCTGAGCGACGACGAGACCCGTCTCGCGAACAATCGACTCAAGCTGGGGCTCATCGCGCTCGTTGGCGTCTCTTCCGGCCTCATCGCCGTGACTGCAGATGCGACACTCGTGCAAGCGGGCCTCGCCACCATCGCCGGGCTCGTCGTCGGGTGGCTCCTGACGCGATACATGGCGCAGTGGGGGCGCGAGTTCACAGACGTCAATCGTCGTCGGTGATTCCCCAGTTTTGACATTCAAAAATCATGTCAATTGCGCAATTCATACACAGAATCGTAAACGAAACAAAACGTGTGCCAAAGAATCGCAGGCTATATATCACTCCCAAGAGGACAATTTTTCGCCGGTAACCAGGGCAGGGGCAACGACCTGGTTTTACACCGGATGCCTCGTGGGGTTCCAGGATTGGGCTCCCGGAACAACACGGGGCCCTACCCAAGGTGCGTGCGCGAACCGAACGACGTTCGGTCCTCGGGTGCGCATTTCTGATGGAGTTGCAGTCTCCTCAGGGCGACACCCGTGCGATCCATCGCTCGGGCGCGTCCAATTCTGCGTCTGTCGGCAGGTTCTCCGGATGGTCCCACACACGCGAGGCGGCCGCGAGGCCGCGCTCGTCAGCGACTGCCTCGAAGAATCGAGCGCCGCGTTCGTACTGTCGTCGCTTGAGTCCGAGCCCGAGGAATCTGCGGGCCAGTTTTGCGACGGGGCCGCCACCGCGACGGCGTTCGTCGAGCTTTCGGCGCAGGTCTTCGTACTCGTCGTCGAACGCGCGGTCCATCAGAAGCTCCGCGTAGCCTTCGACAGCCGTCATCGCCGTATCGAGCTCCCGGAACGCCTCTCGGTCGAGGTCACCTTCGACGAGCGCGTCGATACCGCGTTCCATCCGCGATTCGAGGTGAGTCGAGAGCCACGGCGCAGCGCCGAACTCCGCGGCGTGCGAGACTTCGTGGAACGCAATCCAGCGACGGAATCGCGGATAGTCGACGTCGAGTGAGTCGGCGACCCGGCGGATGTTCGGGTGGACGAAGTAGAGGCCGTGGTCGTCGTTGTCGGCGAGAAGCAGCGGGTCGTACTGCCCGAGGACGTTGTTTCCGAGGAACGAGAGAACGAATGCGAACGTGCCAGTGTTGACCGCGCGAGTCAGCCCTGGCAGGAACACTGGACCGTGTTCCTCGAACGGAACCATGACTCGACGGAACGTTTCGACGTTCGCGTCGATCCAGTGGTGACGGTTCTGAACCTCGACGACCGCGGGAACCTCGAAGTCGACGGCGGCGACGCGCCGGAGTCTGTCGCGGGCGTCGCGAACGTCGGTCGCGTAACCGTCGCGCTCGTCGCCCGACAGGTCTATCGACCCCCGGTCGACTGAGGCTTTCGCGGCCTCTCCGACGGCGTCCCAGTCGATGGTGCCTGTCCCAGTCGCCGAGGCGTCGGCAACCGCTCTGACGCTCCGGAAGAAGTTCATACGGGAACGTGGGCGCCACCGGCCAAAACGCTTCGGACGAGCTACAGAACAGTCAGAAGAGACGAACGTACGGCGCGGCGTGCCCGCTAAAGATTAGACGCTCTCTCGCGTTAGGTCTGTATGGACCGAACCATCGACCACTGTGTGTTCGGTGGTCTCGAACTCTACGACCTTCGGACCGCCGCCAACGACGTGGGCCTCACACCGACCTACGGCGGCGAACACAGCACTGGGACGACACACATGGCTGTCGTTCCCTTTCCGGATGGCTCGTATCTCGAACTCATCGCACCCACACTCGGTACCGACGCGGAGAACGCAGACTTCTGGCCGACGCACCTCGCTACGTCCGCCGGCCCGACCGCGTGGTGTGTGGACGTCGACGACGTGAGAGAAACGTCGAAGGCAGCTATCGACGCCGGACTTCCCGTCGACGGACCGCACGAAGCCGCCCGCGAACGGCCGGACGGTCGGCTGGTCGAGTGGGACATGTGCTTCGAAGGCGACGATTGGCGGCTTCCGTTTACCATTCGAGACCGAACACCGCGGGAGTACCGCGTTCCGAGCGCCGCACCGAACACACCGGTTCGCGGGCTACAGACAGTCATCGTCGCAACTCGCGACCGCGACGCGACTGCGGAGTTGTTCGCCCGCCGGCACCGATACGCTTCGCCGGTCGAGATTAACGGCCCGTTTTCGAACTTCGCTGTACTTCCGGGGTCGCCCGTCGCCCTCTGCGAACCCGGCGATGGCGTCCTCGCCAAGCGAATCGAAGAGGTCGGCGAGGGGCCGTGTGCGTTCCTCGTCGGCGTCACCGACCTCGATAGAGCGCGCCAGTCGCTCTCGCTCGGCGGCGAGCAACGCTACAGCGACCGGCGGATGGCGTGGTTCGACCACGAGTTGTTCGACGGTCGGTTGGGGGTCGTCGAACTGGCCTAACGCCGCTGGAGTGCGCTTTTAGTCACGCTGCACAATTGTTCGGTCCGAGTTCGAGTTCTGTCGCTTCCTCCTCGCCCGTCACCGTCTCTCGGCCGGTGTTGATGTCGATGACGCGCTCGTAGTTCGGCGGTTTCTCCGGCGTGTCGTCGACGATTCGGTGGACGAACGTCTCTTCATCCATCGACAGTACGTCGAGGTCGCGGCGGAGTTCACCGAGCGTCGCACTCACGAGTTCGCCCGGGCTGGCGACGCCGTAGACACCCTCGGAATCGACCGAGACGTGACCGGGGAGGATTCGCGTGTCGTCGGACAAGGTGAGAATCGACTCGTGGAGCGTCTCGTAGAGGAGTGCTGCCCCTGTCGCCGCGTCCGCGTCACCGGACTGTGTCTGGTGACCTACCGAAGGAGTCTCGGCAACGTCCCCGAACTGGAGTTCGGTTCGACCGACCGATTCGACGAAGAGCGTATCCCCAGTCAGGAGGTAGCGACCGTTCACGAGGTAGTTCATCATATCCGAGGTGTGTCCCGGCGCGTATCGCGCCTCGACGTCCACGTCGTCGAGTGTAATCGTGTCGCCCTCGTCGAGCGGGACGAAGTCGGAGGCGACGTCTCTGTCTGCTGCGTGGCTTCCGAGATAATACGGGACGCCGAGCCTGTCGGCCAGCGCCCGCCCACCAGAGACGTGGTCCGCGTGGACGTGCGTGTCGAGGACGCCAGCGATGGTCAGTTGCTCGTCCGCAGCGACGAGTTCGAACTCGTGGTGCTGTCGCGTCGCGTCTACGACGACAGCCTCGCCAGCCGACCGCGACCCCACGACGTATCCGAGACACCCCTTCGCGCGACGCTGGACCTGCGCAATGAACAGTTCGTCGTCGTCTGTCTTGACTTCGACCACCTCGTAGAGCTTGCTCCAGTCTTCCATTCCGCCCTTGACGACCGAAACATCGTCGTATCCGCGACGACTGAGTTCGAACCCCAACGATGTCGAGGACAGCCCTTTCCCACAGATAGTGACGAGTGGACCCTCGGCGGCGAGTGCTTCGACTTGCTCCCAGTCCCACCCGTCGCCGAGCCCGTCGATAGGGTGATAGGGGACGTTTACCGCTCCCTCGATGTGCCACGCATCGAAGCTCTCCGACGGCCGGGTGTCGACCACGGTGAACGATTTCCCGGCGTCGAGGTCGGCCGCGAGTTCCTGAACCGTGAGCTGATGGAGGAGTTTTCCCATGGGTTGACGTATGTGAACATCACCCAAAACCGTTTGCAGCGGCGAGTCTCCGAAAGGTCGCTATCGCGAGCCGACGCCGTCGCTCGGCGCGTGAGTGGTCAGAAAAGTTCGGTCTGAAACGGGCGACCCGTCTTACAGTTCGGCCTCGAAGTCTTCGAGGGCGTAGACGGTGTCGGTACCGCGGCGGTCGAGCGTCTCGTTGGCGAGAAGCCAGTAGACGACCGACAGTGCGCGGCGACCCTTGTTGTTCGTCGGAACGACGAGGTCAACGTTCGAGGTCTGGTTGTTGGAGTCACACATCGCGATGACGGGGATGCCGACCGTGATGGCCTCCTTGACCGCTTGTGCGTCTCCGATGGGGTCGGTGACGACGACCACGTCGGGTTCGATGTAACCGGCGTAGTCCGGGTTCGTCAGTGTTCCGGGGATGAAGCGACCCGTGCGGGCACGGGCGCCGACTGCGTCGGCGAACTTCTCTGCCGGGAACCGACCGTACTGGCGGGAGGACGTGACCAGAATCTGCTCGGGACTGTAGTTCGCGAGGAAATCCGCGGCGGTGCGGATTCGCGAGTCCGTCTGGCTCACGTCGAGGACGTACAGACCGTCGTCACGGACGCGGTGGATGAACCGCTCCATGTCCTGGGTCTTCTGCTGGGTACCGATGTGGACACCGGCGGCCAGGTAGTCTTCGACCGGGATGAGCAGGTCGGCATCTTCGTCGGGCATAACGTCCTCGTCGAAGGCCGGTTCCTGCGCTGCTTCTTCAGCCTCGGCAGCCTCGTCGGCCGCCTCGGCGGTCTCTGCTGTCTCGTCTTCGGTGGCGGCCTCGTCGGTGACCGTCTCGGCGACCTCTTCGGCCTCCGTCTCGGTTTCCTCGTCGACGACCTCCACCGCGTCGTTGTCGTTGTCGCTCATGCTGCGTCGTCCGCGATGCGGATGAGTTCGTTCAGCTTTGCAGTTCGCTCGCCCTGGACCGTCCCCGTCTTGATGAACGGAGCGTCGGTCGCAACGGCGAGGTGTGCGATGGTCGTGTCTTCGGTCTCACCAGAACGGTGCGAGATGACGGCGTCCATCCCGTTTCGAGACGCCAGTTCGACGGCGTCGAACGCGTCCGAAAGCGGCCCAATCTGATTCGGCTTGATGAGGATGGAGTTCGCAGCGCCCACGTCGATTCCCTCGGAGAGGCGGTCGACGTTGGTTACGAAGAGGTCGTCACCACAGATGAGTGTGCGGTCGCCCACACGGTCTGTGAGTTCCGCGAAGCCCTCGTAGTCGTTCTCGTCGAGGGGGTCTTCGACGTAGACGAGGTCGTACTCGTCGACCATCTCGGCCACGTAGTCGATTTGCTCGTCCGGCGTCTTCGTCTCGTCTCCGTAGTGGTAGACGCCATCTTCGAACATCTCGGAGGCTGCGATGTCGAGTCCAAAGCGAATCTCGAAGCCGAGGTCGTCCTCGACGTCGGAGACCGCTTCGTCCATAATCTCGAACGCCTCTTCGTCGGAGACGGCAGGTGCCCATGCACCTTCGTCACCCTTCGCGGCGGGAATGCCGCGTTCGTCGAGAATCTCGGACGCACGGGCGTGAACCTGTGCGTTGGCGAAGACTGCCTCGGAGACACTCGGCGCGCCGACCGGCGCGGCGAGGAACTCCTGGATGTTCGTCGCTTCCTTCGCGTGTTCACCGCCACCGATGACGTTCCCGAGCGGTGTCGGGAAGTTCTCACCGCGGAAGGCACCGCCGAGGTGCTGGTACAACGGCGCACCGAGCACGTCGGCTCCGGCCTTTGCGGCAGCCATCGAAATCGCGACGGCGCTGTTGGCGCCGATTTCCGAGAAGTTCTCGGTTCCGTCGGCACCACGAAGTGCGGCGTCGACCTCACGCTGGTTCCCGGCGTAGACCTCGTCTACGAGTCGGGGGACGGCGTGACGGCGTGCAGCCGCAATCGCTTCCGTCGGGGGAAGTTCGATCGCTTCGTACTCGCCGGTGGACGCCCCACTCGGTGCCGCAGCGCGACCGAACCCACCGGATTCGGTGAGCACGTCGGCTTCGACGGTCGGGTTTCCACGGGAATCGAGCACACGGCGTAGGGATACGGATGTGATTCGAGTCATGTTCTTACTGACCCTCTCGTTTTACGGTGAACGGAAGGACTCCTGCGTCGTACTCCTCAGCCGCGATTAATATCGGTTCGGTCTGCTCGCTCTCGACGAGCACAGGCGCGCCGTAGGAGACCTGCAGCGCGCGTGCACCGAGGATTCGGGCCTTCTCGTATCGGTTGTACCGTTGCATCATTGGTAGGGTGACACGACGTCGACGAGGTCCTTGTGCGATACCATCATCCGCCGGCAGCAGGCACGAGTGACTCCAAGGTCGTCGAGGACGTCTGCGGGGTCCTCGTCGCCCTCGCGAGCACGGGCCTTGAATTCGTCCCAGTGTTCGCCGATCACTTTGCCGCAGGTGAAACACCGGACGGGAATCATCATGGGTTGATCACCTCAGCGGTAAGACTTCTGGTAGCGAGCGCGCGCGCCCGGTCCGCCCCACTTCTTGGGTTCGGACTGGCGGACGTCGTTAACCAGCAGCGAGCGGTCGAAGTCCATGTACGCGTCGCGAAGCTCCGCGTCGTTGAGATGCTGCACCAGCCCACGCGCGAGCGCGGTTCGGACTGCGTCGGCCTGACCGGCCACGCCGCCGCCGCTGACACGCACGTCGATGTCGACCTTCGAGCGGAGGTCCTCACCTGCGATGCGGAACGGTTCCAGCATCTTCAGGCGGGCCATCTCCGGTTCGACCAGCTCGACCGGCTGGGAGTTGATACGGACTCGACCTTCGCCCTCGCGCACGGTGGCGCGGGCGATGGCGGTCTTCTTCTTCCCTGACGTGTTCGTTACCATGTGACGTTAGCACCCAGCTTCTCGGAGACCTCTCCGAGAGAGATGAACTTGATGTTCGACAGGCGGTCCAGCGAGGTGTCGTCGAGCATCTCGCCGTCTTCGTCGAACGGATTGCCGACGTAGACGCGGATGTTCGAGAACGCCTCGCGCCCGCGGGGCTTCTTGTACGGAACCATCCCGCGGATGGCACGCTTGAAGATGCGGTCGGGACGCTTCGGGTAGTACGGACCCTGGTCCGAACCGATTTCGGCCCGCTTGCGGTAGACGCCCATCACGTCGTCTTCCGACCCAGTGATGACGGCGTCTTCCGCGTTGATGACGGCGACCTTCTCGCCTGCGAGGGAGCGCTGTGCAACCTCGGAAGCGACGCGGCCCATGATGCAGTTTCGTGCGTCGACGACGACGTCGGCGTCGAATTCTGCGAGGCTCATCGGATCACCCGTACGTTGGACCCTTCGGGGTTCTGTTCAGCGAGTTGTTCCAGTGTCACGGTGTCGCCGACCTGCTCGATCTTCTTTCGAGCGGTGGACGAGAAGTCCACGGCCGCGACTGTGACGTTCTTTTGCAGCACACCGCTACCCAGCACTTTGCCGGGCACGACGACGGTTTCGTCTTCCTGAGCGTATCGTTCGATACGACCAAGGTTGACTTCCGCGTGGGTGCGCCGTGGCTTTTCGAGACGGTCCGCGACATCCTGCCAGACGTTGGCACCGGACTCACGCGAGACCGCCTTCAGCTCGGCGATGAGACTGTTGAGTCTCGGGTTCGTCTTACTCATTGTCTACCTCCAGAGAGAAAGCGGAGTGCAGGGAGCAGGATTTGAACCTGCGGACTCCTATGAGACAGCGCCCTGAACGCTGCGCCGTTGGCCAGACTTGGCTATCCCTGCACGCATTCCGCTCTACTTCATGCCCCGTAAAAACACCTTCGGTCCGACCCGGTGCCGTGGTGCGGTCGCACGCCGTGTGTGTGGCGAGTGCGGCCGCTCCCGGGCGGGGCGAACGTCGGTGTGTGTACGGGGCAGTATTCATGCTTATAGTGCGACCTTCTCTTCGAGCTCGGCAGCGCGGTCGCCAATCGAGGCGACGGCGCGCGTAACCAGCTCGTCGACGGTGAAGGAACCGTCCGTCTCCACGCTGAAGACGAAAGCACCCGGCACGTCGTGCACTTCGACGTCTTTGCCGGGGTACCGCTTCGTCAGGTCGTTCCCGAACTCATCGGTGACGACGAGGTCACCGTCTTCGGCGTCCTCGTCGGCTGCGTGTTCCGCCGCGGCCTCTTCGATGACGCCGCGAAGGATGTTCGGTTCCTGCTCATCGAACTCGCCAGCGTCGCCGACGACCTCCACGCGTTGGAGGTGTCGGTAGCCGACGGAGACCCCGCCCTGATTTCGGGCGTGGTCCTTCCCGTAGCCGAGGACTGCGTCAGCCTCGAATTCGAGGCGCTGGCCTTCCTTCAGCTCGATGATTGGGACGTTTTCGTCCGCTGGGACGACCATGTCGTCCGCAGACTCGATGTCTCCGGAGTACGCGGTCGCGGGCCCGTCGACTTCGAGCGCGACGGTGACAGAGTCACCAGGCTCGAACTCGTCGAGGGGCGTGGTCAGCGGAACCAGACCGAGGCGAAGCCCGATCATCTCGTCGAACATCACCGACGTGTTCTCCACGAACCGAACGGTCTCGATGGAGAACGTCGGCACGTCGGCGATCATCGCCCGACGGATACCGTTGGCTAGCGCCGGGGTCAGACCGCGCGCGACGAAGCGGGCGCGTCGGTCTTCGCGTTCGATGAACTCGACCTCGAAGTCGTCTGCCATTGTGTGTTAGAGTCGGCTGTTTTTCGGCGCGCGAGTCCCGTCGTGCGGGATCGGCGTCACGTCCTCGATGCGACCGATTTCGAGACCGGCACGGGCGAGGGCGCGAATCGTTGCCTGTGCGCCGGGGCCGGGGCTCTTGTTTCGGTTGCCACCGGGACCACGGACGCGAACGTGCAGGCCCGAGATGCCGGCCGCCTTGATCTGGTCGGCGACGCTCTCGGCCATCTGCATGGCCGCGTACGGGGATGCCTCGTCACGGTTCTGCTTGACGACGGAGCCACCGGACGACTTGACAATCGTCTCGGCGCCCGTGATGTCAGTGACCGTGATGAGCGTGTTGTTGAACGATGCGTGTACGTGGGCGATGCCCCACTTGTCACCGGATTCTGCTTCGCTCATTCTTGGGCCTCCGCGCGCTCAGGGTGCAGTTCGTCCGAGAGCGGCGACGTCTCGTCGAAGCTCACGGCGTCTTCTTCGTCGACTTCGACCTTGCGGGACGGGACGGTGATACGAGCGCCGTCAATCGTCACGTGTCCGTGAACGATGAACTGACGGGCCTGCTGCGGGGTCTGTGCGAGACCCTTGCGGTAGGCGACCGTCTGGAAGCGGCGTTCGAGAATGTCCGTCACGTCGAGACGCAGCGTCTGGGAAATGTCGTCTTCCGCAGACAGGATGCCGTAGCGGCGCAGGCGCGTGATGAACTCGTCACCGAGCGCCTCTGCCTCTTCGACGTCACCCTGGGCCTCACCGAGGAGGCGACGTGCCTCACGGCGGATGTTACGCAGTTCGGACTGCGCACGCCAGAGTTCTTCCTTGGTCGAGAGACCGTAGCGAGACAGGAGGTCGGCCTCCTGAGCGATACGCTCGCCCTGGAACGGATGGTTGGGCGTCTCGTAGAACTTAGTGTTGTTACCGGTCGTCATTCTTCAGCCTGCGCCTCCTTGATCTCCTCGACGTTGACACCGATGGTGCCTTCGGTACGTCCAGTGGACTTCGTCCGCTGGCCGCGAACCTTCTGGCCGCGCTGGTGTCGAACGCCCTTGTAGGAGCTGACCATCTTCATGCGGTTGATGTCGTGACGCCGCTTTTCTTCGAGGTCCGACCCGGTGATGTGGGCCGTCTCGCCGGAGTAGAAGTCACGCTGTCGGTTGACCATCCACTCTGGGACGTGGTCCTCGAAGTTCTGGACGACATCGACGACGGAGTCGATCTCGTCTTCGGGAAGTTTACCGAACAGTGCCGTTCGGTCAACATCCGCGGCGTCGGCGATAATGCGCGCTGTGCGCTTGCCGATACCCTTCATGTCTGTCAGGCTTCGCTCTACCGTCTTCGTCCCGTCAAGGTCGGTCTGACCAATTCGGATGAAGTAACGGAGGTCCTCACCCTCCTCCGGAGAGCTATCCTGTGGTTCTTCTGCACTCATGACTTGGAAAGTCGTGTTGTGAGCGTTGCGGCGGGGATTCGAACCCCGGGGGCTTGACGCCACTGAGTTAGCAACCCAGCGCCTTGGGCCAGGCTTGGCTACCGCAACACTGCGTTCGTGTTATTTTCGCCCATTCGGACTCGGGGCCGACGCCCCTACAGCGATTGCATGCGATACGAGACGTGGGCATTACTTAAACATCACGAAAGGGAGCTGTCGTGGGACTGCCGGAGACCGCCCCGCTCGCGCCGGTTTTGCGGTGTGCTATGATTGCTCACCAAAATCATAACACAACCGATTACGTATTCGGTACAATGAGTTCCTCAGATTCGACTGCCACGCCGACAAAGCCCATCCGCATCGAGACCGCCGACGAGTTGGACGCGCTCGTCGCCGACCACGACCGTGTGCTGCTCGACATCTACACCAAGGGGTGTACGCTCTGTCAGAGCATCGAACCGGTGCTCGGAACGGTCGCCAAAGCGACCGACGTGGTGGTCGCGATGATAAACCCGCAGACCGACATGACGATTGCTGAGCGCTACACGATTCGGAGTGTTCCGACGCTCCTGCGCTTCGACGACGGCGAGTTAGTCGGGCGACTCGACGACGGGTTTCAGGGTGCGCAAGCAATCATCGACTTCGTCGAAACCGACGCAGAGTAGGAAGCGCGTGAGAAGAGAACGCCTTAGAGGTCGAGGTCGACGTCCGAGGTCGCCACGTCGCCCGGTTGGCCGTCGATGGGCATCACGTGGTCGAGCAGGAAGTACACTGACTTCCGCATGGCCTCTGCGGACTCGGGACGCGTCTGCGTGACGCGCATGTCGAGCGTGCGAAGCAGGAACGCCATCAGATTCTCGGCCATCATCTCTGCATCCATCTCGCGGTAGTTCCCAGCCTCTATCTCTCGTTCGATGAGAGTCGAGACGGTTTCTATCATGTACGTCTCCATCTCGCTGAACTTCTCGCGGTAGTCTTCGTTGTGGAGGGCCTGCGTTCTGAGTTCGAAGATGACTCGACGGAACGTGTCCAGTTCGTCGAGTCCGGGTGGGGTCGAATGCTCACAGGGCTGGTCCTTCGGCGGAAGTACGTAGCCGACGAACTTCCGTATCTCTGCGTCGGGGTCGTCGGCGTCCGGGTCTATTGTGGCGATGTTGAGGTCGATAACGTAGTCGAGAAACGCCAAGAGCAGTTCGTCCTTGTTCTCGTAGTGGTAGTACAGAAGTGACGTACTCTTGTCGAACTCCGTACCGATGTTCTGTATCGAAAGGTCGGCGTAGCCGTGTTTGGCGAGCGCGTTGAGCGTGGCGTCCATAATCGCCTGCTCCGTCTCGCTTCGTCCAGTGTCGATTCGGTCTTCGTGCATAGTGTGTATCCTGTGTGTTCAGTCGTCAGTCGGTTCGTCGAGGCGAGTCGTACACCAGTGACAGAAGTCGAGGTCGGCGTCGACCTCGCGGCCGCACTGCGGGCACGCCACCGATTCGGCATCGTCGTCGGTCAGCACGCCGGACGGCTCGGAGACCTGCTTCAGGCCGAGGAAAAACGCGTCGACGACGCTCATCAGGCTCACCGAGAGCACGGGAAGGATGTCGGTTAGCGGAGGGAGCGTGCCGCTTCCGTTCGCCGCGTTCGACAGGGCAGTGACCGATTCTGTCGGGACGAACAGCATCAAGACGGCAAACGACAGCGCGACCCAAAGCAGGGCACGTCGCCAACGCCGCAGATAGAGATGGCCGAGGCCAGTAATCGCGAGACCGAGTATCGCGGCGAGCCACGGGCGAACCTTCGTCAGTTCAGACATGGTTGCATTCGGTTGGTTCTGGGTCATGAGCGTTCCGTTCGTGCATCGGGGAGTGTCTGTGTGGTGGGCTGGTTAGCGTGCGATTCGTGCGTGGGGGGCAGGGCAGGGGGCAACCGACCTGTGAGACAGGGCGGCATGCGTGGGGTGTTCGCCGAGTCGGTACGACGCGGCGAACGTGGGCTGTTCGGATGGCGATTCGGTCGGTGGGCATTAGTCTGCGGTGGCCGCCGAGGCGGTCGATTCTGGACTGGTGAGTTGCTCCCAGACGACGATTGTCGGGGGAGTGACGACCAGCGCCGCGAGGTACGAGTAGAAGATACTCATCGCGGTCACGACACCGAACTGACCGAGAACGGGCGTGATAGCGATAGCCAACACACCCAGTCCGGTCGTGGTGGTGAGCATACTCCCGGTGAGTGCGCCACCAGTCCCGCTGACGGTCAGTCGAAGCGCCTCGTCGAGGTCCTGTCCGGTGTTGTACTCGTCGGCGAATCGGTGGACGACGTGGGCAGAGTAGTCGATACCCAACCCGATAGCGATAGACAGGATGGTCGCTGTCAGGGCGTTCAGAGGGATACCGAGGTACCGCATCGACCCCGCGAGGAACCCGAGTGACACCCCGATTGGGACGAGGTTGACCACGCCGAGGGTCCACTGGCCTTCGAGGACCTGGTAGATGAACACGAGGAAGACTGCCGTCGCGATGAGGGCGACCGTGAGGCTCTCGATAGCGGACATGAAGATGGTGTCCGAGACAGCCTTGAACACGACCGTGTTCCCCGTCGCCGTCGCGTCCATGCGGAGTCGGTCGGCGACGACTTTCCCGTCTGCGACGATTGCCTTCTGCTCTGCGTCACCTTCGACAGTGTAGACGATGCGCGTCGCGCGGTAGTCCTCGGTGAGGTACGACGATGCCTGTCCCGAGACGGGAGAGGCCATCAGCTCGTCGTATATCGTTTCGAGATTGTCGTCTGGAACGCCGTTTCCGTCGGCGTCGTTCCGGTCGACCAGGGCCGCGAACTCAGGGTCCTGAGCCGCGTAGTCCTGAATGACCGTGACGATACTCGTCGTCTCGGCGCGGCGGTCCTCCTCGACGAAGGTCTCAGGCGGGTCCTCGCCCGCGCGATGAATCATCTCCAGCGACGAGTCTTCCCTGAGTTGCCCTTCGACGTACAGTGTGACGCTGTCACCTTGCGTACTCTCGAAGTTGTCTTCGAGGTAGTTGATGTCGCGCGTGACCGTGTACACGCCGGGCTTGAACGGTTCAGGAAGTTGCTGCAGGTAGTCTGCTTGTTCTTCGGGTGGGAGGAAGTCCTCCTGTGAGAACGACGTGTCGACGCCGGTCCCGTACGCACCGGCAGCGACAGTCGAGAGGAGCACGACAACGAGGAAGGCACGCGGTGCGGTCCGGCCGATAGTGACACCGACCGAGAGCACGCGAGCGAGGGCACCGCCCTCACTGCCGAGTGGTGTAGACCCGAACGACGGAACGCCGTACGTGGTGCGGAGTTGGTCGACGTAGAGCTTGGCCGCGGGGAGGAACACACCGAAGACGAAGAACGTAAACAGGATACCGACCGCCGCGACGAGACCGAAGTCGCGGATGGGTGCGAGGTCGCTCGTGACGTTCGCGAGGAACCCGAGCACTGTCGTCCCGGTGACGATGAAGAACGCGACTGAGAGCTGTCGGACGGTCGTCGCCATCGAGGGCACCGGATCGACGTCTTTCACCCGCTCTTCGCGGTAGCGATTCACCGCGTGGAGGCCGAAGTCGATACCGACCGCCAAGAGGAGCGGCGGCACCGCGATGAGCATCTGGCTGAACGGGATGTCTGCGAGACCCATGAACCCGAACGTCCAGATGACAGCCATCACGAGCGAGACGACGCCCAAGAGCAGGTCGATAGGGTCGCGGTAGGCGACGACGAGGAAGCCGAAGATGAGAAGCACCGCCGCCGGAACGACGAGCAACAGCGAGTCGGAGATGACGTTGCTCAGTTCGCTGGAGATGATACCGCTACCGAACACGCGGATATCGCTGTCGGCAGTCGTAGTCATCGACTGAATCTCGGTCTGAATCCCGGTCATCGGACTCGTCCCGGACGTTCCTGCACTCGACGAGATACCGGGGACCTCGTGGCTGACGACGCCGATAGTCGACGAGGCACGGACCGACTCGCGGTTGAAGTCGTCGCTCAGGAGCGACGCGACCTGCGGGTTCGCCGTCGCTTTCTTCGCTGCGGCGCGAACCTCAGACGGTGACGCCGATTCGAGCGCGTCTATCTGCTGGTCGAGCGTCTTCGCGGAGGGGTCGAGCGTCTGTGCGACCGTCGAGGCGACGCTCGACGCCGAGGTAGCACGGAGATGTGACCGGTCCATGATGCGCTCTTGTAAGCGCAACATGTCGAGCATCGCCGGCTTCGAGAGGACGTTCGAGTCCTGTTGGATGAGCTGTGTACTCCCGCTGCTGGTTTCGAACGGGGGCGAGAACTCGCGGTCGACGTCGTCGAGTGCCTCCTGTGCGGGCGAGTTGTCGGTGAACTGCGAGGTCCCGGCGTCGGTCGAGATGTTCCCGAGGCCGGCCCCGAAGATGAGCGTCGCCACGAGGAACAGGGCGACAACCCTGCCGGGGTTCGTGACGATGTACTCGCCGAGGCGGTCGACGTACACTTCGTAATCAATCATGGTGGGGGAGTGGAGGGTCGATTACCGCCGGTACCAGAGGAAGCCAACGACGCCGAGGCCGACGACGACGAGACCACCGACGAGCGGCATCGAAAGACCGCCGCCGCGCGTCGATTCAGTGACCGTCATGGCCACAGGGTACGAGTCGGAGAGTTTGCGCTCACCGTCTTCGTTTTCGTACTCGAAGTCGATGTCGAACGAGTAGGTCTTCGGGTTCGCAGACGAACTGGCGCTCAGTCCGAGCGTAATCTCCGTGGAGTCGCCGGGGCCGAGTTCTTCGATGAAGGCTGTCTCGTCCGTAAGCGACAGCGGACTGTCGGCGAACGCCTTGGCGTCGATGTTGCGGAACGTCTCGTCGCCGTTGTTGGTCACGACGAGCGTCACCGTCTCCGAGTTACCCGCTTCGAGCGAGCCGTTCTTGACGGAGACGTCGAAGAGGTCCTGCTTGGGCTTCACCTCGGCGTTCATCAAGAGCGCGTCGGAGCGCTGGGTGTCGCCGTCGACGTTGCGGTACTCGACGGTGTAACTCAGTTGACGCTGCCCGGCGTCTGCCGAGTCAGTCACTTCGATAGAGAACGAGAAGTCGCTCGACTCGCCCGCTTCGAGCGTGCCGAGGGCGTACTCGGTCTCTTTGATGTTCGTGTTCGGAGACTTCGAGGAAACGACGACGACCGCGTCACTGGCCGTCTGCGGACCGTCGTTGGTGATGGTCCCGGAGACGGTGGTTTCGCGGCCGACACGAAGGGTCGAATCGGTCGCTTCGAGCGAGAACGACTGCTCGGCCAGCGGGGTTACACCGGTCGCGAGGTTCTTCGATTTCTTCGGGATACCCTCTTCGTTCTCGTAGTTGACGACCGCCGAAAGCGAGTACTGCTGGACTGCCGCAGATGGGGCGACGCCGGTCTCGAATTCGAGGCTGCGCGTCTCGTTGACGGCCCATTCACCGGCGTACCGGCTGGCGGTGGACGCCTGCCCGAAGGTGACTTCGGCGTTCTGCGAGGTCAGCGAGACGGACGAATCGAAGGCCGTCTGGCTACCGACGTTGCGCATGGTGACGGTGGTCGTTCCGCTGCCACCGACCTGCGCGGTGGTATTCACGGAGACGACTTCGAACCGAGGCGCTTCCTCGATGACGACAGTGACCGGAATCTTGGTCGTCGTCTCCTCTTCGTTCTTCACGTCGCCGTTGTCACGGACTGATTCGTCGTACTCGTACTCGGCGACCATCGTCATCTCGTAGGTCCCGGGCGTCGCGTTCTCGTTGACTGAGACGGAGAACGTCGCGTCACGCTGGGTCGCGTGCGGGATGTCGCCGACGGGGAGCGTCGCCGTGTTCACTTCGAGCGGTGCCTCACCGTCTTCGAGAGTGAGCCTGACGTTGCGCGCGGAACGAACCTTCGCTTCGAGTTTATTGCGTTGTTGGTCGCTCAGCGAGGCAGAACTCTCTGACGAGGAGAACTTTCGGTACTCGGTGTCGCCGCCATAGTTCGTGACGACGACGTCGAGTGACGTCTCCTGGCCGGGGACGAGCTTGTTACTTGGAGCGTATCCTTGGAGATTCGGTTCGCCGACGATACCGGCCATCGCTGGACTCGGAATCGCGACCAGGACGACCAGCAAGACAACGAGTGTTCGTGAAAATTTCATGGGGTGTGGGACTGAGAGGTGTGGGGAGGTTCGTAGCGTTCAACGGGAATGTATGGTGGTTGAGGGGGGATTCGGGGGGCGTTGATACACGCTCGAACTGGGTCATCGACCCAGTTGACTGAACGTACAATCAACATCGGATACTGTGGACTGGGGTCATATAAATTGAACGAAACTTCAAAAAATCTATTCAGGATTTATTCCTTCGAGGTAACGACGACACAGGTGCACACAGACTGTGGATAGCAACCTTGAGAACGCGAATTAACGAGGGTCGCGAACGCTCGTCGGTCAGGCTCCGATGTACTCTTCGTTGACGACCCAGTCGCCGTCGTCGTCGCGGACGAGGTACTCGCCGTAGTACGGCACCCTGTTAGCGACGACTGCTTCGAAGGTCGTGCGAATCTCCTCGCGGGTCATCTCGCCCATCGAGCGCAGGTCGTCGTTCCGGTTCAGACACCCCTTAAGGTATCCTTCGTGCGTGACGCGCACGCGATGGCAGTTCGCGCAGAATTCGGGATTCTCGACGGGGTCGACGATTTCGACCATCCCCTCTCCGACGTGGTACCGCCGGCGATGGTGCATGTCCCGGCGCTCAGTCTCGTCGGCGATGTCGTCGAGCCACCCGTGGACGCGCTCGATGTCGATATTCCACTCGGGTCGCCCGGTGAGTTCGGGCATGTACTGGATGAGTTGGAGTTGGAGGCCATCGTTTTCGGCGACGTACTCGACCATCTCCTCGACGTATCCGGCGGTGTGAGTGAACACGACCATGTTGAGTTTGACCGGCGTGAGCCCAGCATCGACGGCCGCTCGCACGCCGTCCATCACCTTGTCGTACGCGCCGGATTTCGTAATCTCGGCGAACGCCTCGGGGTCGAGAGCGTCCTGCGAGACGTTCACCCGAGAGAGACCGGCGTCGACGAGGTCTTCGGCGCGACCGGGGAGAAACGTCCCGTTGGTCGTCAGCGACGTCTCCATGGAGTCGGGCGTCCGGCGGAGTATCTCTTCGAGGTCGGCGCGGAGCATCGGCTCGCCGCCGGTGAACTTCACTTTCTCGACGCCGTACTCCTCGACGACTTCGAGAAACCGAACCACGTCGTCGGCACTCATCTCCGAATCCGAGGGGTCCATCGGCCCGCGCGTGTCGCCTAACCCCTCGTTGTGGCAGTAGACGCAGTCGAAGTTACACCGGTCTGTCAGTGAGACACGAACACCGGTTACCTCTCTCCCGAAGTCGTCTGCCAGGACCATGTGTCGAACACTGGGAGTGTACGTTGATAAATTCGCTGTCGGTCGTGCGCCGGATGTAATCGCTTGTAGTTACCTTCGCCAGAACTCCACGGTGTTCGCGTCCACCGCGTGCAGCCAGTGAGGGGTCGTATAGTAAACGACTCCATCGGCGACTGCAGGCGAGCATCTGGACCCAATCGCCCCTAGCCGACGTTTGGGTGCTGCATCAAGCAGTGTTCCCGTCTCTCTGTCGAGTGCGACGAGCGTCCCGTACCCTCCGTCACTGGTGTAGACGATATCGCCGACCACAACAGGGACACCCCATCCGGCAATCAAGCCCTGTTCGTCGTCAACCCAGTCGATTTTCGACGCCCCATCGCTTGCATCTCTGAATGCGCGCCACCGCTCGTCGCCGGTTTCAGCATCGATAGAAAGGAGATACCAGTCACTGGAGAGATAGAGTTCGTCACCGTCGTGAGAGATACCACGGCTGGGCCACGCCCCTCCAATCGCCCGATTCCACACCGTTTCGCCCGTCGTGGCGTCGAGCGCGTACAGCCGGTAGTCGTCCGATTCAGCATCGGTGGCGACAAAGGCGACCCCATTCCGTACCGTCACCGGTGTGTCTGCGGGTATCTCCCGTTTCCACAGCACCGACCCGTCAGTGGCATCGAGAGCGACGACTGTGCTCTGCCAAAACGAGACGAAGACCGTCCCATCTGCTGCTGTCGGACTAAACGTCTCGCCGGGAGCGTACGCCTCCGGTGTAAACCGCCACACTGAGCTTCCGTCCTCGGTATCGACTGCAAAGACTCCTGCCGAGCCAGCGGATTCACCTTCGTCGTCGCCGGTAGTAGACCCATAGGCACCGGTGTACGCCACACCATCGACGACTGCGGGGTGGCAGGTCCCTCCGAAGTCAGGACCTGTGTTTTCGAAGACCCACTGTTCGCGTCCGTCGAAATCGAGTGCCCGGAGGCCGCGGAACGTTTGGAGATAGAGCGCATCCTCCGTCGCCGTGAGCGAATCACCGTACCGACGGTTTTGTTCGGGCGTGTAGCGCTCTATCGACCGGGACCAGTGCTTCTCGCCGGTACTGGCGTCGTAGGCGCTGAGAAACGTCTCAGCTACCTCGCCGCTTAGCCCCCCGACCATCGTCCCGAGATACACCGTGTCACCGACGACCACCGGGGACGTCTTGTTCCAGTCGCCGGGGAAAGCCGCTTTCCACCGTCGGTCGAGCGGTGGTTTCGGACCAGATACGTCTTCGGGCGCACCCGTGCGGGCAGCGTCGTAACCGCGGGTCGGCCACGACCCAGTGATTGTCGTGAACCGATTCGTTTCCGAACAGCCGGCTATCCCGGCGAGTGAGACCGCACCAACCGTGGTGAGGAATTTCCGCCGAGAACTATCGGGGCCAGAACCGTCAGCGTTCGAGGAGGGCATTAATGTTATTATTTCAACACTATCTCAAATTCTTTCTCCTTCGGAAGCGGTGACAGCAGCAGGGAATCACGGGCACTCTCCGACACCGGCTTACAAAACCCTTATCGGCCACACCGCCGGATGAACGGGCATGGACGAAGCCGACGTACGCGACCTCCTGCGTGCGGTCGAGGACCCTGACCTCGGAGACGACATCGTCTCGCTCGGACTGGTGAACGCCGTCGAAGTCGATGGCGACACCGCCCGCATCTCGCTCGCGCTCGGGGCACCGTACTCCCCGTCGGAGACGAAAATCGGTCGTCGCATCCGCGAAGTGCTTTCGGACGAAGGGTTGGAGGCCGACCTCACCGCCAAGATTCCGACCGACCGCGACCCCGACGAGGAAGTCCTTCCGGGCGTCAAGAACATCATCGCCGTCGCGTCCGGAAAGGGCGGCGTCGGCAAATCGACCGTCGCGGTCAACCTCGCGGCCGGACTGTCGAAACTCGGCGCGCGCGTCGGTCTGTTCGACGCCGACATCTACGGCCCGAACGTCCCGCGGATGGTCGCCGCCGAGGAAGCCCCGCAGGCGACGCAAGACCAGACTATCGTCCCGCCGGAACGCTACGGGATGAAGCTCATGTCGATGGCGTTCCTCGTCGGCGAGGACGACCCCGTCATCTGGCGCGGTCCGATGGTCCACCAACTCCTCACGCAACTCGTCGAGGACGTAGAGTGGGGCAGTCTCGACTACCTCGTGCTCGACCTTCCGCCGGGAACGGGCGACACGCAACTGACGATTCTCCAGACGCTCCCGCTTACCGGTGCAGTCGTCGTCACGACCCCGCAGGACGTCGCGCTCGACGACGCGAACAAAGGACTTCGAATGTTCGGCAAGCACGACACGAACGTCCTCGGCATCGTCGAGAACATGAGCACGTTCCGCTGTCCGGACTGTGGCAACAGCCACGACATCTTCGGCGCGGGCGGCGGCCGCGACTTCGCCGCTTCGAACGACCTGCCGTTCCTCGGTGCGCTCCCGCTCGACCCCGCGGTTCGTGAGGGCGGCGACGGCGGCCGACCAATCGTCCTCGAAGACGAGAACGAGACGGCCGACGCCTTCCGCGTGATGACCGAGAACGTCGCCGACATGGTCGGCGTGGTACAGCGCCGTCCGATTAGCAAGCAATGAGTGAGGAAACACCCGCAGAAAATGGGACGGACGCAGGCGACGAGACGCCCGCAGACGACGTGGACTGGGAGATGGCCCCCGACTCGGACGCCGAGTTCCCGAACGACCCCGAGAAGGTCGAGTTCATCCGCGAAATCGCCGAGGACATCTACGGCGAGTCCTCCGAGAGCCGACAGGTGTCGGCCATCCTCTACCGCGTGAGCGACCTCTACGACCCCGAAGGCGATACGTCGCCCGAAGAAATCTACCTCAACGTCCGCCACATCATGGATATCAAGGCGCAGGGCGGACTCGACCGCTAAGTCGCGGTCGCAGCCAACCCCCCTATCACTGGCTGATTTTTGAGACCCCATACCCCGCGTTGTTCGGCTTTTACTTTCACCCGCAGGAGGGAGATGATTCGTACGAATACGTCACCACCAAGGACGCAAGGTGTCGTGTCGTGTGTTTTTACTTTCACTCTGCACCCGTGGGTCTCACTCTATGACGTTCTCTGTCGGCGCGTTAGAGACAGTATCAGAGGAGGAAACACAGCGTTGAACACGTTCTGACTCGACCGCGCCGGTTTTGGTTCCGGAGGCGCAAGCACGCGTGTGGACGCCAATCAACGCCAGTTTCGGAACCCCTTCTCGATGGACGCCGAGTGCACCAACTGCGATGCGCTCTGTGAGGTGCGCGAGCAGGTCGTCCACGGCTACGGCGACGTAGGCGCGGAATTTCTGTTCGTCGGCGAGTCGCCGAGTGCGGGGGCAGAACGAACCGGCGTCCCCTTCACCGGCGACGACGCGGGGCAGCGAGTCCAGCGTATCCTCGGAGAACTGGGCTTTTCCCGGTCCGACCCGGACGCGGACGAACCGGACCTCCAGAACGTCTATCTCACCTACTTGACCCGGTGTCGGCACCCCGAGCGTGGGCCGACCGAGAACGAAATCACGACCTGCGAGCCGTTTTTGAACGCCGAGATTCGGATGATAAATCCGCACATCATCGTCCCCGTGGGACAGGCCGCACTGGAGGCGCTCGCGTTCGATTACACGACTCGCTCGCGGGACAGTTTCGATATCGACGCGGAACACGCCACCACGATTCGCGGCCGCGGGTTCGAACTCGTTCCGATGAAAGCCCCCACCCGGCAAACCGACGCGGACACCGAAGCGTTCGTCACGCACGTCATCGAGGAAGTGTTCGACCGCGACTACCGACAGACGAAGGGACGCCGGAGTCGCTGACTCGGCAACCGCAAGCGGCGGGTTGAAGGGTTCGCCGGGCAGAGAGACGTACATGACCGTCATCGCCGTACTCGCGGAGCCACCGCGGCCGGGATTGGTGCTGTCTGACCTCGCAGCGACGAGTCCGCTCTCAGAAGCGGCGGCCGCGGACCTGTACGCCGCGATGCTCAAGGACATCTGCGTCGCCGTCGAGCGCTCGGGTGGCGACCTCCTCGTGAACTACCTCCCCGACGACGAACTCCCCGAAGAGCTCGTGGGCGACACCAGCGCGGAGGCCGAGATTCGCGCCCTCGTTGCCGACGCCCTCGGCGGAACCGAAGACGTGCGATTCGAACCGCAGGTCGGGTCGACGTTCGCGGCCCGCGCTGGCAACACCGTCACGCACCTACTCGAAGAGGAAGCGGTCCACTCCGCCGCCGTGGTTCGCCCCGTCGTCCCGCAACTCGGCCGCACCCACATCGACAGCGCGGCGATGAAACTCCGCAGCACGCCGGTCGTCCTCGGTCCATCGACCGAAGGCCGGGTTCACTTCGCCGGCTTCCGCGACCCTATCGACTTCACCGACGCCTACGACACCCCGGAAGTTCAGACGCTCGCCGAGCGCGCCGACGAGGCGGACTTGGGTCTCGACTACATCCCGATGCTTCCGGTCGTCGAGACCGGAGCGGACCTCGCGACGTTGGTTCCGATGCTCCGCTCACGCGTCGCCTCGGAGCGTGTCGTTCCCGAGCACACGACGACATTCGTTTTCGAACGTGGACTCCGCGTCGAGGAGACGGATGCCGTTCTCGAACTCGTCGTCGACTGACCGAGAGCGACAACTCTTAGGTACCCCGTCTGAAAGTATCGGGCGAAGGTGGGATGGCGGAGTGGCCTAACGCGCCTGCCTTGAAAGCAGGTTTCCTCACGGAATCCTGGGTTCAAATCCCAGTCCCACCGCATTCTCAGAGAACCGAGACGCGCAGTTTCATCTGCGCGTCTCCGGTGAACGTGTGCTGTGGTGATAGCTGGGATTTGAGCAGCGAGCAACGCGAAGCGTTGCGAGTGGGTTCAAATCCCAGTCCCACCGCAGTCTGCGAACGCGCGACCGAAGATAACCCGCGCCCTCAAAACCGATACGCCATCATCACTTCGTCGACGAACTCGTCGTCGATAGTGTAGTGTTCTCTGCGAATCGCCTCGGTGTCCCACCCGTGGTCGCCGAGGAACTCCATGGCGCGGTCGTTCGTCATGGGAATGCTGTTGTAGACCTTGCGGAAGCCGTTTGCTTCCGCCCAATCGAGGCCGCGCTGGAGGAGCAAACTCCCGATACCCGAGCCACGGAAGTCCTCTTTGACGCCGACGGTCTGCTGGGCGGTCTCCCGGACTTTCTCGACATGTGGGAGGTCGAGATGCGTCCACCCGACGACCTCGCCGTCGACGGTCGCGACGAAGAACACCCGGGAAGCCACTCGGTTGTGGCGCGTGACAGCCTCCTCGTAGAGCAGTTGCTCGGCGATACCCTCGGCGATGACGTAGGTCTTCTCCGAGGTGACGTCCCGAATCGCGTCGATGAGCCCCTCGAAATCCTGCTGGCGACCCGGCCGGATGGTGACTACGCCCACGTCGGTCTGGTGTTCTTCGATTGCACCCACGTCGAGCGCTAACTGGAGTGTCCCGCCGTCCTCCTCCAGATATCCGCGCGTTTTTAGCCGGTCGAGTTCGGCCCCGAACTCGTCGGACGAGACGGGCGCGATATCGAGGAGCACGTTCCGCTTTGCGGTCCCGTGGCGCTCGACGTACTCGTAAATCCGCTTGCTGGCCTCTGATTCGAACGTTGGGTGCTCGGTCGCTCGCATACTCCCCTGAAGATAGGGGGCCATCCGTATATTTCTTGTTCAATGCCATCATATAGCAAGCTTCGGATACCGCTGCGGGCAAGTGGGTGAGTTTGCAGGCGAGTGAACAGACGGGCGGACGGGCGAACAGACGGGCAGACAGACGAGGGGCGGGCGAACTGCTCGGGTCACTCCAGATACGGGGCCTCAATCGTGCTTTCGCCGTTGATGAGCGTGTTCATGCGGCGCGTAATCCCGTCGAAGATGACGATAAGTGGAAAGAGCAGAATTTCGACGACGCGGATGACCGGGGCGACGACCATCGCCCACCTCTCGGCGTTTCCGAGACCGAACGACTTGGGAACGATTTCTCCGAACACGAGGATGACGAAGCTAGTGATGAGCGTCGTTGCGACGACCGCGGGGCCGGGCGGGAGGTAGCTGACGACCAGCACCGTCACGATACTGGAAATCGCGATGTTCACGACGTTGTTTCCGACGAGGAGTGTCACGAGCAGTCGGTGCGGGTCGTCGGAGAGTGCGGCGAGTGTGGTCGCTCGGGAGTCACCGGTTGCTTCCGCTTGCTGTCGAATCCACTCCCGAGGCAGTGAGAAGATGGCCGTCTCAGAACTGGAAAAGAACGCGCTACACAGCAGCAACAGTGCGATTGCGGCAAGGTTGACGGCGAGGAAAGTAGGCGTTGTCATACTCGTAGCTGTATGAGCGGCGCAAAAAATCACTAGCCGCGCTGGAAACGTCTCTCCGCTCGGTGAATCTCGCATGACAGATACCAACAAATGCGTAACGGCTTTGAATCGGCCTGCCAACACTCGGATATGGATTGGCCACACGACCCCGACGGTGAGAAAGGAAGCGAAGGCGGACGGAAGTACGGCCAGGCGATTATCGCGAAGAAAATCGACGAAGAAGAGGACTTCCCGCTGAACAAGGCGGAGTTCGTCGACGAATTCGGTGACGAACCCATCCGACTCGACCACGAGCGCGTCGTCTCGCTGTCGGAAATCTTCGAGCACGTCGAAGGTGAGGAGTTCGGCGGCTTCGTCGAATTCCACAAAGCGGTCGGCAAAGCGATGCGCGAAAACGACTTCTGGTTCTACGAAGGCGCAGAACAGTTCGTCAATAACTCGACCGCGTAATTTCCCGTCTCTTCTCTCGGTTCGACGAACGCTCGCAAAACGCGAGCAGAGCGGCACAACCGACTCAGTCGAACGAAGTACGTTCTTTGACTTCCTGCTCGATGGCTTCGCGCTCCCACGTGCGCGTGGTGCCGCCTTCGACCTCGGCTTGCACCTTCTCTTCGAGGAGCGTGACCGCGACGCTGTTTGCCCCTTCGGGGATGATGAGGTCGGCGTGCTTCTTCGTCGGTTCGATGAACTGCTCGTGCATCGGTTTGACCGTCGAGAGATACTGGTCGATGACGCCCTGTAAGTCGCGGCCGCGGTCGATAGCGTCGCGCTGGATGCGCCGAAGGATACGAACGTCGGCGTCGGTCTCGACGTAGAGCCGAAGGTCGAGCATCTCGTTGACCTGCTCGTCGTAGAGTGCGAGAATTCCTTCGAGGATGATGACGTCGGTCGGTTCGACCGTCACGCGCTCGGGCTTTCGGTTGTGAATCTCGAAATCGTACTGCGGCATCTCGACGGCCCTGCCTTCCAGCAGTTCCGCCAGTTGCTCGCGAAGGAGGTCCCACTCGAACGCCGAAGGGTGGTCGTAGTTGACCTGCTCGCGTTCGGCCATCTCGAGGTGGCTCTGGTCTTTGTAGTAGTTATCAATCGGGATTCGGGTGACTGACTCACCGACGTTCTCCGTGATGAGTCGGGCCACAGTCGTCTTACCGGCACCGCTGCCCCCGGCGATACCGATGACGAACGACGGGATGGTCATCGAACGAAAAACACCCGCGAATGGGTTTGAACGCAGCGATTCTCAGCGTCTCTCGCGTTAGTATATAAAACGCGGTGTTTGTCTGTACCTAACATACAATTCTCGTACCGCCGTATCCCGCAATTGGAGCGGGTTACGAACTGCTGAGAGTTAAATTTATAAACCGCTCTCACCATGGCAATTCACATGGTACGTGATATCGTACGCCGCGACTTCCTCAAGGGAGTGGGAGCCGCGGGAGCGGCAGGCTTGACAGGTTTATCCGGATGTATCGGTGGCGGCGGCGGAGGCGGCGGCCCAGAGGGGCTCGTCGTCATCGGCTACCCTGAGAGTGGTATCCAACTGTTCCGCGACTACTACAGCGCCTCCGACGGGAGCGAAGAGATTCTCGTTCCTGACGGTCTGCGCTCGGGTTCGATGCCCGGGCAGGTCGGTAACGACATGGAGAACGTGACCGGGACGGCACCGGCGGCAGGCGGTCCGAACCAAGAGACGTTCAACCAGTTGTTCCAAGACGAGTACGGAGCAGCACCGGGTGTCTTCACGTCGCAGTGTTACGACTCCGTCGCAGTGCAACTACTGGCGAACGCCGCGGCCGGTGAGAACTCCGGTCCGGCGGTCAAAGAACAGATGCGTCGGATGGCCAATCCCGGCGGAATGACAGTCGGCCCAGACAACCTCATCGAGGGGATGGAAGCGGCCGCAAACGGCGAAGACATCAGCTACGAGGGCGCGTCCTCCTCTGTCAATTTCGACGAGAAGGGTGACCCGGCAGAGGCAGCCTACTCCATCTGGGAGTTCGACGCCGAGAACAACGCGACGAGCGACGTCGACAAGCAGAGCTTCGCAGGCGAGAACCCCGATGGCGCCGGTCCGATGGCCGACAGCGGCCCCGGCGGCTCCGACCGTGAGATTTCGGTCGGGATTCTCCTTCCGGAGACCGGTGACCTCGCAGCAGTCGGTCAGCCGATGATTCAGGCGGCACAGATTCCGGTCAAGCAGGTCAACGAGGCCAACCCGGCAGGAATCTCGGTCAACGCGCAAATCGAAGACACGCAGACGTCGCCGGACGCTGGTGTCTCCGCCGCGCAGTCGCTCGTCTCCGCGGGCGTCCCCTCGGTGTGTGGGTCGGCGTCGTCCGGTGTGAACGTCCCTGTCTCACAGCAGGCGTTCATCCCGAACGAGGTCGTCGGTTGCTCGCCGTCCTCGACGGCGCTGTCCGTCTCGAACCTCGAAGACAACGACTTCATCTTCCGGACGGCACCCTCGGACTTCTTGCAGGGGCGCGTCATGGCGCAGGTCATGGCCGAACGCCTCGAAGTCAGTACCGTCTCGACGCTGTTCGTCAACAACGACTACGGTCAGCAGCTCTCCGAGCGCTTCTCGAACGTCTTCAGCGACCAGTTCGACGGAGAGGTCTACCACCAAGTCGCGTTCAACATCGGCGAGTCGTCGTACTCCTCGGTCATCGAGACGGCGCTGTCCGGCCCGGACAACTAAGCGAACACACAGACCCGACTTTTCTTTCGACGCTCCGCCGTGAGCGACCGCAACGGCTCGTTCGCATTGGTAGTCAGAAATTGACTCCCCACACAGCGCCGCCACAAGGCGCTGAGTGAGGTCCGGATGCGTCAAGCGGGGTGGAAGAGGCTCGGACCCTCAAGACTGGCTATGGGGCCGAGAGGGGGCGAGAGAAACAGCTGCTGTTCTGGAGTCCAACAGCGGTCGAATTATTCTGCCACTGTCGTGGGTGAGCGAGTAGCACAACCGCTGACAGGTAGCGTCGGAAAAATGAGTTCGTGTTCGGGAGGATGAGTTATCCGCCGAGGAAGTCCTGTCTGACCTGTTCGTCTTCGAGGAGTGCCGACCCCGTGTCCATGTAGCGGTTCTGTCCGTTCGCGAGGACGTAGCCACGGTCACAGCGGCGCAGCGCCTCTTTGGCGTTCTGTTCGACCATCAGGATGGCCGTCCCCGCCTCGTTGATTTCGTCGATTTTGTCGAACATCTCGTCGACNTCTTTGGCGTTCTGTTCGACCATCAGGATGGCCGTCCCCGCCTCGTTGATTTCGTCGATTTTGTCGAACATCTCGTCGACGAGGTCGGGTGCGAGACCCGCCGATGGCTCGTCGAGGAGGAGCAAGTCGGGGTCGAGCATGAGTGCACGACCCATCGCGAGCATCTGCTGTTGCCCGCCGGACATGGTGCCGGCCTTCTGATGCTTGCGCTCTTCGAGGATGGGGAAGCGGTCGTACACCGCTCGAATCGCGTCTTGCGGAACGTCGTCGAGGATGTACGCGCCCATTTCGAGGTTCTCTTCGACCGTCAGAGCCGAGAAGATGTTGTCGTTCTGCGGGACGTAGCCGACGCCGACGTGGATGATATTTTCCGGTTTGCGACCGGTGATGTCTTTGTCTTTGAACTGAATGTCGCCGCCCATGAGGGCAGTCAGCCCGAAGACGGACTTCATCGTCGTCGATTTTCCGGCCCCGTTCGGCCCGACGATGGTCACGTACTCCCCGTCGAAGACGTCCATGTCGACGTCGGTGAGGATTTGCAGGTCGCCGTATCCGGCGTCGAGACCACGGACGCGCAGGAGCACGTCGCTTCGGTCTTCGATGCCAGCGCCGCTCGTAGCGCTGCGGTTCGCGTCGACGCTCATACGTTCCCTCCGAGGTACGCTTCGATGACCTCTTCGTTGCTCCGAATGTCGTTGGGAGTGCCTTCGGTGAGCACCCGTCCTTGGTGAAGGACGATGACGTGTTCACAGTTGTTCATGATGAGGTCCATGTCGTGTTCGACGAGCAGGAAGGTGTAGCCCTGTTCACGGAGTTCGTGGATGTGTTTGAGGAGTTTCTTCTCCAGCGTCGGGTTGACGCCGGCGAACGGTTCGTCGAGGAGCAGCATGTCCGGGTCCGTGAGGAGCGCCCGCGCCATCTCCAGTAGTTTCCGCTGGCCACCGGAGAGGTTTCCGGCGTACTCTTCGGCAATGTGGTCGATGTCGAAGAAGTCGAGGACTTCCCAGACGCGTTCGAGCAGTTCTTCTTCTTGCTCGCGCACGTCGTTGCGGACGCCCGGAAGGACCGAGCGCCAGAGTTCTTCGCCGCGCTGGCGTTGCGGGGCGAGCATCATGTTTTCGAGGACAGTCATCTCGCTCAGTTCGCGAGCGATTTGGAACGTCCGAACCATCCCGCGGTTTGCGACCTCGTGTGGGTCGCGACCGGTGATATCCTCGCCGTTGAACGTGACAGTACCCGCGTCGGGCTTTATCATCCCGGTGATGAGGTTGAACGTCGTGGACTTCCCGGCACCGTTGGGGCCGATAAGTCCAGTAAGCGACCCGGATTCGACCTGGAAGGTCGCGCCGTCGACGGCGGTGATACCGCCGAACGACTTGCGGAGTCCCTCGACACGTAGCGGGTACTCTTCGGTGGTCTGGACGCCGGACGCGAAAGAGCCCAGTGCGCCTTCGTCGACCTTGGTTGCGACCTCGTCGACGGGTTGGCTGGCATCACTCATCGTCGACACCTCCGTTGCTGTCGGCGACGTCGACGCCGCCGTCAGTCTGGACGTCACCATCCGCCGAGCCGCCGTCGGTGGCGGCAGCCGCCGCTTTCGGACGCGACAGCGAGATGACCGACGCCGTCTCCTTGCGGTGGCCGAGCAGTCCCTCCGGCCGGTTGTGCATCAGCCAGATGAGGACGAGGCCCATCACCACCAACTGGAGTTGGCGGATACTGTCGATGGTGTACAGCAGGAACGGCACGGGGTCGAGTTGCGAGATGAGCGGTCCGACCGCTTGCCCGAATCCCGGTGGGGAGTCGAGGTTGGGAAGCACCGTCGTCACGAGGTTCTGGAAGTACCGCGGCCCCTGGTAGAGGAGAGCTGCGAACGTCGCACCACCGAGCACGCTACCGGTGTTCGACCCGGCACCGCCGATGATGAGTGCGATCCAGATGAAGAACGTCACGCGCGGACGGAAGAAGTTCGGCGTCACAGCGCCCTGCGGCATCAGCCAGAGGATGCCTGCGAGGCCCATGAGCGCACATCCGAGCATGAACGACTTAATCTTGAAGCGGTCGGTGTCCTTGCCGAGCGCGTTGGCGACGTCTTCGTCCTCGCGGATGGCCTTCAGCACGCGGCCGAAGGGAGACTCACCAGTGCGCTTGAGCAGCCAGAAGAACACCGTGACGCCTGCGAGCAAGAGCAGGCCGTAGATGAGGCCGTCGACGACCGGCTTGGGATTCGTCGGAACGATAACCTTCGTCGCGTCCACGAAGCCGAGGTAGACGCCCCACAAGCCCACAGAGCGGAACAGTGCTTCGAGCGGCGGGACGAAGTCGAGGATGAGTCCCGACCCGCCACCGAAGCCGACGCGCGTTCCGAGCAGTTGGAACTGCTGGAGTTCGCCGGAGAGGAAACTGAATCGAACGATTTCTGACATCGCGATTGTCACGATTGCGAGGTAGTCCGCCCGCAACCGGAGCGCCGGAAGCGCGACCACGAATCCGAGGAGTGCGGCCGCGACCATCCCGGCGATGATGCCGACGATGAGCGGGAGTCCGAGACCCCCGACCTGTGCGGCACCACCAGCGACGTAGAGCGGTTTCGAGACGAGTGCCATCACGTACACACCGACGGCCATGAAGCCGACGATGCCGATGTTGAACAGCCCCGTGTACCCCCAGTGGAGGTTGAGCGCGAGCGACAGCATGGCGAACACGCCGATGTAGAACGTCAGCGTCGCGAGGGAGTTCAGTTGCCCGCGAAGGTCGTAGCCGAGCACGACGCCCGCGAGCACGTACAGGATGTACGCCGTCGCGAGCGTGGCGACGATAAGTCCCGCGTCGCCACCCGGCATGCGGGCGGCGATGTCGTCGCGGACGCTCATGCTGTCGACCTCCCACTAAAGAGACCGGACGGTTTCACGAGCAAGATGACGATCATCACGACGAACGCCGCGGCGCGTGCGAACGCCGACGGAATCCAGAGGACCGACATCGACGCGGTCAGGCCGATGACGAGGCCGCCAGTGATTGCCCCGTAGATGGACCCGATACCGCCGAGGATGACGGCTGCGAAGATGAGCAGCAACAGCAGCCACCCGTCGTTGAAGCCGAGAGTCCCCTTCCAGAGGATGAACATGTATCCCGCGATACCCGTGAGACCGCCACCGATAATCCACGTGGAACGGACGACCCGTTCGGTCGGGATGCCGGTGATGCGAGCCAGGTCTTCGTTGTCGGCCATCGCGCGCATCGCCTTGCCGAGTTTCGTCCGCTGGAGCAGCAAGTGAACGCCCAGCATCAGTCCCGACGCGATGACGAGGAGCGTGATGTCGTGCGCGTCGATGAATACCGTCCCGTCGACGAGGTACAGGCCGACAGACGGCGGCTGTGCAGTCGTGCCACGCACGTCAGACCCGAAGACGAACTGCATCAGGTACCGGAGCGCGAACGCGACACCGATACTCGTGATGAGAAGCGTGATGCCCCCCTCGTCACGAATCGGCTTGAAAATGGTGCGGTCGACCGCCAGCGAGAGGAGGATGGTGAATCCTCCGGCGACGACGATGCCCGCGATGACCGCGAGCGGCGTCGACAGCATTCCGATGCCGAGCGTGCCGCCGTAGACGGAGCCTCCGGCACCGACTAACACCAGCGCGCCGATGTCGGCGCGGCCGAGTCCTGCGAGGAGGTACGTGGTCGACCACCCGGAGAACGCGCCGGCGGTGATGTAGTCACCGTGCGAGAAGTTTGCGAAGTTCAGGATGCTGTACGTCATTGACAGGCCGATGCCCGCGAGCCCAATTACGAGCCCGCGCATCAGTCCGTCCCAGACGAGCGAGCCGATGTCGGCGAACTGCGTCTGCCCAGTTACGAGCCCGAGCAGGAGGTCACCCAGCAGGTACGCTGCGATGACTCCGAGCACGAGCGCGAACGGACGCTCGATTGCGAACTCCCTGCCCCGGGAGTATGTTTCGGCGATACCCATTGATAACTATCCTCATGCTATGTGCGGACGATTAACGAACATAAATCTTTCTTCACGCGAGTGGCGAGCAAGTGCCGTCACAATCAGGGCATCCCGGGCCAAGTTGGAGATTCGCGTCAATTTCAGCGACAATTAATTGGTGTTTGGATTCGAAAAAGACACATGCGCGTCACACCAGCCTCGCTGACTGACCTCGACACCCTCACAGACATGTGGGTCGAGCTCGCGGCTGGACAGCAGGAATTCGGCTCTCACCTCCATGCTGACGCGAACAGGTCGGTAGTTCGGGAGTCTCTCGCGCGGCACCTCACTATCGGCGGCGTGTTGGTCGCACGCGCGGATTCGGAGGCCGAAGCTGACGCTGCAGGGACACGCGACGAAGAGGAGCGGGTCGCAAGACGGGGCAACCGGGAGGACCGCACCACCAACTCGACCACCATCCTTGGCTTCGCGATGTTCGACATCGAATCCGGGTCGTACGAACAGGACGTGACTCGCGGGACCATCAGCAACCTGTTTGTCGTCCCGGGTCGCCGGGGCGACGGAGTCGGAAGCGAACTGCTCGCCGCCGCCGAAGACGAACTCCGCGAGTGGGGTGCCGACGTCGTCGCGCTAGACGTGATGGCTGACAACGAAAACGCCCGAAAATTCTACCGACGGCACGGCTATCAGCCACATCGGATTCAACTGGAGAAATCGATGCGAAACGATACACACTCAAAGGAGGACCGATAATCACCTGACGCGCCAGGAGAGCATGGGCGGTTCATGCACTCGACTTGTAATCGAGACTTCGTGGGTTCGAATCCCACTCCTGGCTCTGTTCTCCGTCTCGTTCTTCGCAGACAGTACTGATTTGACGGCCCCCACTGTCGTGTCCGACGATTTATAATCGGCCGGAAACCTATTTCGAATCGGGACATCCGTCCCGGAGGCGTCGTCCGATGCATGCCTGCCATGGTTGCTTCCCGGCGCCTTCTGCAGTTGCGGCACAGTTCTTCGTTCGGTCTCCGAGACCAGACAGTAAACGAACCATTATTCTTATCTAGTTGTGAATTATCTGTCAATAAGGGCGTCGTCGCAGTCGTCGCACCGTGGTACTGACGCAACTACGGTCCAAGTTCACACCACGTTCGTCGGCTCAAACGGGCGACGTCCGAACTCACGTGCCGAGCCACGGCCACGTCTGTCGGTCGTCGACGACGACAAGCTAACAGTCGGCCCGAACCAGTCAGTTACGACCGGACGGTGGCCGAACGCGAACGAGGAGCAACGACCCCGGGACGCCGAGGATGAGCGCCCGAAACGGATTATGGTTGATGATAACGTCCGGGTCGAGCGGTTGGCGCTGGAGTTCGGTGATTCTGAGACACGAGTAGTAGACGGTGACGTGTGTCAGGACGTACGCGAACGTCGCCGGGACGATGAGAGGGTAGTGAATACCGACCGAGTGGAGGCCCTCGAAGGCGAACGCGGCGAGCGCCGAGATAGAAAGGAGATTGCCGAGTTGCAGAGTGATGCCAATCAGCGCGGTGATTGCGGTGTCGAACGTGGAGGGGCCGTACGGCGTGTACGAGAGTGCAGTCATGACTGCGACGGCTCCGAGAAAGAGACCGGCGAGCAATCCTGCCAGCGGGTACACGAATTCCATTAGGCGCGTTACGGGGTGAACGGTATGTGGGAATTTAGTTCTACCCCCCTCGTTATCGTGGGAGAAAATTGGGTGTCGGAGGCCGAACACCGGCAGACTGTACAGGGCGTTTCCCTCTATACCCCAGTTCTCGGAGGAAGTACCACGTCGCCACAGTGTTTTATTTTCACGGAGAACGTCATCTGGGTATGGAAGGTACAGACAGGTTCATGCTGGCAGTGACGATTCTTCTGTTCGCCCTCATCTTCTTCGGCGCGTTGCTCGCGTTGCTCTAGGGAGAAAACTTATGCAACATTCCTGAAGGATACTAGATATCATGCCGGAATGTCAGAACTGCGGCTCGTTCGTGACGCCCGCGTACGCTCGCGTATTCGCGCCCGATGGAACAGAGCACCCACGGGTGTGTCCGAACTGCGAAGATATGGTCCGTGACGGCGCGCAAGTCCGAGAAGCCCGCTCGCGACGAACTTAGTTGGCGACGTGGTAGCGCTCTTCGTCCTGTCGAACGAAGCCACGCTTGGAGAGCGTCCCGAGGATGCTGTAGAGTGAGATTTTCTTCATTTCGAGTCCATCCTGCAGGTCGGTGATAGACGCACCGTCGTGTGTCGTGAGATAGAGGTACACGAGCTTTGCCGCGGGAGAATTGAGCTCACCCGGAACTTCGATGGTCGGAACCGTCTGTTGCATGGTGGTTGTGCTGTGCTTGTCTTCGACGATAATAAAACACCTCTACAACAATTGTCGAATACTCGCGGACGCGAATGAGGCGTCGAGGTACTCGAATTCGAGCGAATCGTTGTGTTCATAACGAACGTACATTGTAGAAAAGACGGCTATCGACGGGGGGTGCTTTCGACGACAGTCGAAGGCCGGGAATCAGCAGGCGAAGGAGCATGGACACCGAACACCGGGCAGTCAGGCAACGAACACAGCCCACGCACAAAAACTGCGCCGCGGCCGCGACGACCATTGCCGCAACAGCGGGAAACGGCGACCTGACGCGGGTGTATCGGACTGCGCCCCAGACCGAAAACGGGAGCGCGAGGAGCGTTGCGAACGTCACCGAGACAGGAATCACGGTCCCGGTCGCCACCAGAAGCGACCCGTACGCTGCGACGACCCCACCGATGTGGAGGCCTCGAAGTGTTCGCGCGGACAGTCGCGTCACGAGCGTCCGCTTCCCGACGGCCGCATCCGGGTCGCGGTCGGGCCACGTCGTCGCCAGCAGGTTGACGAACACTAGCAGTGCGAACGGGACGAACGGGACGAAATCACCGACACCGAGGCTCCCGCTCGCGGCGAGGACGCCGTACGCCGGGAGAAGCAGTCCGCCGAGGATGGCGTTGTCGACTGCGCCAACACCCCGCCACGCGAGCGCCAGCGGCGGGTGCGAGTACTCGACGCCGAGGACGCCGATAGCGAGGAGCAGCGCGACTTCGGCGGTCGAGAGCAGTCCGCCGAGGAATCCGCCAGGGACGACAACTACCGAGAGCAATCCCGAAGCGAGTGTCGCCCGGCGCGCGAGTGACCGCGGCAGCCCCGTTCGGGCAAGCGCTCCGCTCCCGCCCGAAAACGGCGTGCGGTCGGCCAGCAGGTCAGTCTCGTAGTCCGCGTACTCGTTCGCGTAGTGGATGGTGAGCGCGACTGGGACGAAGGCCGCGAACGCGACTCCGAGGTGGTCGAGGTCGGGTGTCGCACCGCGAGCGACTGCGGCCGCGACACCGAGTGCGTACACGAGCGCCATCAACAGCACTTGCTCCGGGCGGGCCATCTCGAACAGCGCGCGGAGTCGTACCCAGTGCGGCCGCTTCTCGGTCGAGGCGTCGAAAGAAGAGTCGTCGTCGTTTGGATGCGTCACAGACGGACTGAGCCGGGAAAGCGGGACGACGCCGCTCAGTAGCTCCGAATCTTCGGCTCGTACGTCTTGTTCTCGCCTTCGAGGATGACCGGCTTGTACCAGAGTTCTGGCTCGCCGTCGTTCCACGAGAGCATCGTGTGCTTGAGCCACTCCTCGTCGCGGCGTTCCTGGTACTCCTTGCGCCAGTGTGCGCCGCGGAACTCGTTGCGCGCGAGCGCGCCGACCGTGATGGCTTCGGCGATATCGAGGATGTTCCGGGTCTCCAGCGTCTGCAGCAGGTCCGTGTTGAACGTCCGCGACTTGTCTGCCACGTACACGTCCTGATACAGTTCGCGCGCCTCGCGGATGTCGCGAAGAGCGTCCTTGAGGGCTTCTTCCTCGCGGAAGACGTTGACGTGCTGCGTCATCGACTTCTGGACGCGCTCGCGGATTTCGGCGTGTTGGATACCGTCTTCTTTCTCCAACAGATGCTCGATGGTCTCGCGCTCGTCGTCGAGGGCGCGCTGGACGACTTCGTCGCCCGAGAGGTCGGCGGTCGCACCGCCGTCGGTTCGCTCACCGCCGTCTGCGACGGCGTCGCCACCGAGTCCGGCCTCACCGAGTTGGACGGGGCTTTCGACGTCGGCAGGTTCGTAGTCGCCGACCTTCCCGGTCGTGATTTCGGCCGTCTTCATGTCCTTGCCCGCGGCGTGGTGACCGGCGCGCTTGCCGAAGACGATGAGTTCGGGCAGTGCGTTACCGCCGAGGCGGTTGCCACCGTGGACGGAGGCACACGCACACTCACCAGCCGCGTACAGGCCGGTGATGCACGTCTCACCGTTCTCGTCGGTCTCGACGCCACCCATCGCGTAGTGTTGGCCGGGCTTGACCGGCATCGGCGCTTCGAGCGGGTTGACGCCCTCGAAGTCCTCCGAGAGGTGGATGATGTTCTCCAGACGGTCGACGATACGCTCTTCGCCGAGGTGGCGCATGTCGAGGTGGACGTACTCGTCTTCGATACCGCGGCCTTCGTTGACTTCCGTCAGTTCGGCGCGGGAGACGACGTCGCGGGAGGCGAGTTCGCCGAGGTTGTTCGCGTAGCCGTACTCGAACATGAAGCGCTCGCCGTGTTTGTTGTAGAGGATACCACCCTCACCGCGGACACCCTCGGTGATGAGGACACCCGTCGAGGGGAGCGTCGTGGGGTGGAACTGGATGAACTCCATGTCCTCGATAGGGGCACCGGCGCGGTAGGCCATGGCGACGCCGTCGCCGGTGTTGGCGACTGCGTTCGTCGTGTGGTCGTAGACCTGCCCGAGTCCACCGGTTGCGAGGATGACGCCGTTGCGGGCGCGGAAGCCTTCTATCTTCCCGGTCTGCACGTCGTAGGCGACGATGCCGTGACAAGTGCGGTCCTCGGGGTCGTCCTCGTCGGAGACGGCGAGTCGCGTGACGTGCCACTCGTCGTAGACCTTGATGCCGCGCTTGACGAGCTGCTCGTACATCGTGTGGAGCAGCTGGTGGCCGGTCTCTGCACCGGCGTAGGTCGTCCGCGGGAACGAGAGGCCACCGAACGGGCGCTGACTGACGCGTCCGTCGTCGTCACGGGAGAATGCCATCCCCCAGTGTTCGAGTTGGATGGTCTCTTTCGGGCTGTCCTTACAGAGCGTCTCGACTGCCGGCGCGTCGCCGAGATAGTCGGAGCCCTTCATCGTGTCGTACGCGTGGTCCTCCCACGAGTCGCCTTCGCGGAGGGCGGCGTTGATGCCACCTTCCGCCGCGCCCGTGTGACTTCGGACCGGGTGGAGCTTCGACACGATAGCAACGTCGGCTCCTTCTTCGTGTGCCGCAATCGCCGCGCGCAGGCCTGCGCCGCCCGCGCCGACTACGATAACGTCGTGTTCGTACATGGTGTGTTTGAGAGTGTCGTAGGGGTAGTCGAACTTGAGGGTTTCACCGAGAAGTTCACCAGAACTTCAGGTTGTTCTTGATAGCCTCGCGCTTGAGTTCCTGAATGTGCTCCGTGAGGGGGATGTCCTTCGGACACACTTCGGTACAGGAGAACTGGGTCTGGCAGCGCCAGACGCCGTGTTCCTGTTCGAGGATTTCGAGGCGGCGTTGTTTCATCTCCTCGCCCTCGCGTTCGTCCATCGCGAAGCGGTAGGCCTTGTTGATGGCCGCCGGGCCGAGATACTCGTTGTCGCCGGCCGCGATGTTACACGAGGACATACACGCGCTGCACCAGATACAGCGGGTGGACATCTTCACCTTCTCGCGGTTCTCGCGAGTCTGCCGCTGTTCTTCGTCTTCGTCGGGAAGCGAGTTGGTCTGGAAGTACGGCTCGACCGCTTCCATCTGGTCGTAGAAGTGCTCCATGTCGACGACGAGGTCCTTGACCACGTCGGCGTGCGGGAGCGGTTCGACGCGAACCGGTTCGGAGAGGTCCGAAAGCTGCGTCTTACAGCCGAGTCGCTGCGAGCCGTTGACGAACAGCGCGTCGGACCCGCAGATAGCCTGCCGACAGGAGTGCCGGAAGGTAAGCGACGAGTCGTAGTGGTCCCGTGCCCACATCAGCGCGTCGAGGACGGTCATCCCCTGCTTGTAGGGGACGTAGAAGTCGTCGAAGCGGGGTTCCTGTTTGCCCTCCACCTCGGGGTCGTATCGGAAGACCTTGAGGTGGTAGGTGTCGTCGGCGGTGCGCGCTTTTTCGGCCGCTTCGGCCTCGCGCTGCTCTTGGAGACGCTCGGCGCGTTCGCGCTTTTTCGCGTCGCGCTTCTGCTTGCCGGGCGACACCGACTCGGCGGACGATTCGTCTTCGACTTGCTCGGGAACTTGCGTACTCATGGTTAGATGGGGACACCTCCGGCCCACGCGATTGCGGTGCGGACGCCCTGCACGATGAGGACGAGGCTCGCGATGCCGAGAATCGCCTTCACTGCGGTCTTGCGAGACCCGGACAGGCCCTGATTGACGAGGGCGTTGTAGACGCCGTTGACCCCGTGGAACGTCGCCGTGACGAGGAACAGAATCATCAGCGAGAAGTACGTCAACTGCGTCATCCGAGCCTCCGACATGGCGAAGGTGACTTCGTCGGCGTGGTTGACGAAGTGAAGCAGGAAGAAGTGGAACGCCAACACGATGACGAGGAACGCAGCTGTGAGGCGCTGCCAAAGCCATCGGGTTCCACCGGGTTCGAAGGACGTGTATCGTTCTGCCATTAGATGCTCACCCCTGCGAGGAACGTCGGCACGCTCGCGACGACGATGACACCCGTGAGGATAAGCGACGCGTAGAAGCTCTTGTCCTGTGCTTCCAGCCCGACGCCCAGGTCAACGAACAGCAGTCGAAGTCCGTTGAGGATGTGGAACACCGCCACAGCGAGCAGTCCAACTTCGAGAATGCGTACGACGAGCAGACTTTCCAGCGCCTGAATCGTAGTCGTGTACGCTGCCTCGCTTGTGAGGGCCGTCGACAACACGGCAATGTGAGTGAAGAGATATCCCACAAGCACCCAGCCGGTGAACTTGTGGAATATCCAGGCCCACATGCCAGCCGAGAACTCCCGCCATCGGCCGAAGTCCTCGATGAGGCCCCGATTGTAAGACTGACTCATGCTCTTGTGAGTGTCGGGAAGGGGAGGGTATAGAACTTACGTGTATGATGTATCGTGCAGGTTCGCAATACTCGCTGTCCACGAAGGTTTCACGTTACAGTGTCACTATGTCACAAGGACATCTCTGACGCCGCCGACTGTTCTCGCTCGACGACTCGCCGCACGTCGTCTTTGAGTTCGACCAGATGACACAGCGGGTTTCCGGGGTAGACGACGGGGTTCTCCAGGACGCCGACGAGCAGGCCGGTGAAGGGCGCTTCGACGGTGACGTTGTCGTCTTTGAACGGATTCGTGATGGTACAGATGCGGTCTCCCTCGTGGACGAGCGCGCCGCGGTCGTGGTGCATGTCGACGATGCCGCCCGCGTCGGCGCGGAGCCACGTCTTTTCGTTCTCGTCCGAGATGACGGTTCGCCAGCCGGGCCAGTTGACGGTCGAGGTTTCGCGGAGACCGTACTCGGCGAAGACGCTCTCGACGCCAGCGAGCGCCTCGTCGATGAGTTCGCGCTGGAATCGGTGGGCTTCGCCCATCTCGACGGTGATGGCCGGAGTCCCGCGAGCGGCGGCCTCGGTTCGGAGCATGCCGTCGCTGCCCGAACTGTCGATGATGACGTGCGACCCGAAGGCGTTCGCGAGGCGGGCCACGTCGGGGTCCGACATGTCGGCGCGGACGTGGAGCATGTTCGTTCGCCCGCGCGTCGACGTGTGGAAGTCGATGCCGAGGTCACACGGCGCGATGAAGTTCTGGTAGATTCGGTAGGCCATCCGTTTTGCTCCCGTGGACGTCTCCGACCCGGGGAACGAACGATTCAGGTCGCGGTCGTAGATGGGGAGATACCGCTGTTGGGCGATGAATGCGGGGACGTTCACCACGGGCATACAGACGAGCGTCCCGGCGAGGTCCGAGAGGTCCCACTCGTAGGCGACCTCGCGGACGACTTCGATACCGTTCAGTTCGTCTCCGTGGGCGGCAGCAGAGAGGAAGACCGTCGGACCCGGTCGCTCCCCGTTGATAATCGTGACGGGGATGCGGACCGGGTCACCCAGGTACGTCTCCGAGATACCGTACCGGATGTTCTGTGTCTCCCCGGGTTCGACCTTCCCTCCGTTGTAGGTGAAGGCCTCGTTGTCGACCATGCCAGTCGATGCGGTGGCCGGGGTTATAAACCGTCGCGCCGTCGCGCCCCGTGGTAACGAACGGCGACAGTACTGTGGGAGTGGATACTGCGACCGTCATACCTTTGAAAGCTGACTTGCATGGAATGAGTATGTCCACCACTAACGAAGATGCCGTTCGCGTCGGGGTGCTTTCGCTTCACAACAGCAAGGAGACGAAGGCAATCCTGAACGCTGTCGAGGACCTCGGTCACGAACCAGTTTGGCTTCGCCGCGAGAACGCGGCGGTCAACATCAAAGACGGAGAGGTGACAGTCGAACCAGAGGTGGACATCATCGCGAATCGACTCTTACTCTCTAACACCGAAGAACCGGCCGAACTGCTCGGCCTCGCGACCACCTTCAACCGTATCCGACCGATGCTCAACGAACCGGATGCGGTCCTCGCAGCCATTCACAAGTTCGCCACAGCAGCGACACTCGCAAACTGGAACATCAAAGTACCAGACGCGCTGCTCGCGCTCTCGAACGACCGCCTGAACAAGGGCCGCGAGCGCTTCGGCGACGTCGGCGTCTACAAGTCGGCTATCGGTACTCACGGCGGCGGGACGTGGAAGGTCGACCTCACAGAGCCGGTGAATCCGAAGGTCGGCAACCGGCAGGCGTTCCTCCAGAAGCTCATCGACCGCGACGACGAGCGCCACCGCGACCTGCGCGTCTACATCGTCGACGGCGAAATCATCGGCGCGATGTACCGCTACGCGCCGGAAGGCGACTGGCGAACGAACGTCGCCCTCGGCGGCGACGTGCTCGACGCAACCGACGAGATGCCCGAGGAAGCCAAGGAGACGGCACTCTACACGGCCGACGTGATGGATATGGACTACGTCGGTGTGGACCTCGTCGAGGGCGAAGACGGCTGGTTCGTCCTGGAAGCTAACCCGACCGCCGGGTTCAAAGGACTCTATCAGGCGACGGGCAAGAGCCCCGCGCCGTACATCGCCAAGCTTGCTATCGAGCGGGCTGGCGGCGAGGTCGATGCTGACCGCGTGCGCGACCTCGCGGCGACCCTCGACGACTCCGTCCCGTCCTGTATGCCGAACCAATCGCCCATCGTCGACGGCGAAGCACCCATCATCGGATACATCGAGGAAGTCGTCGTCAACGGCACAAGCGGGTCCCAGCAGGCGCTCGCAAAGTCTGACACCGGCGCGACGCGGACGAGCATCGACACGAGCCTCGCCGCCGAAATCGGTGCCGGTCCCATCAAGAGCATGACGCGCGTCAAGTCCGGCAGCGTCAAGGGCGGGAAAGCGCGTCCGGTCGTCGACCTCGTCATCGGTATCGGCGGCGCACAGCACACGGTCACTGCGAGCGTCGAAGACCGCTCGCACATGGATTACCCGCTGCTTCTCGGCCGCGACATCCTCGAACACTACCGCGTCGACGTTCGCCGCCGTGTCGACGCCGACCGGACGGGCAGCGACGACGAAGAAGAAGAACTCCTCGAAGAGTAACGCAGTTCGGGGACGGACCCGCCTTCCGCGACATCCGAACTCATCTGCGACGACCGCACCCTTCCGCGACAACTGAGCTTTTCTTTTCGCGCGCGTAATCGAGACTCGATGAGCGACGACGCCTACCGCGAACTCCGGGCAGACACGCACCTCGGCGACGTAGTCGAAACTCACGGCCCACTTTCGCTCGACCCGGCAGCCGACCCGTTCGAGCGGTTAGTCGTCTCCATCGTCAACCAACAACTCTCGACGACCGCGGCAGCGACGATTCGAGACCGGCTGTTCGACCGCGTGGAGGTGACGCCTGCTGGACTCCTCGCGGCCGAGGAGTCCGTCCTCCGCGACTGCGGGCTCTCGGGGCAGAAAGTCGGCTACGTGCGCAACGTCGCCGAAGCGTTCCAAAACGGGCTATCGGCCGACTCGCTGCGCACGATGGACGACGACGAGGTCATAGACGCCCTGACCGAGATTCGCGGTGTCGGCGTCTGGACGGCGAAGATGTTTCTCATCTTCGTGCTCGCGCGCGAGGACGTATTCCCGGTGGAGGACCTCGGGATTCGACGCGGCATGGAACACGTCTTCGACGTGGAAGCTGACGCGCTCCCGCGCGCTGAGATGGTCGAACGCGCCGAGTCGTGGGCCCCGTACCGAAGTTACGCCAGCCTCTATCTCTGGCGAGTCGTTGACGACTGAGCGAGTCGCGACGTGGCCCGGATTCGACAGTCGGTGCCACCGGGTGACAGCGTGATTTGACTCCCGCGTGTCGATGACACCCGCGCCGTCGTCGCATTGGACAGCGAGTGGCGGAGTAAACAGCTATTGCGTTTACTTTTTGCGCGAGGGAAACGTTGAAACCAATGGACACTGTAACGTTCGTCCATGAAGGTAGACGATATCAACAGCATCACTGTTCTTGGCGCGGGCAATATGGGCCACGGCATCGCGGAAGTGGCAGCCCTCGCTGGGTACGACGTTGTCCTTCGCGACATCAAAGACGAATTCGTCCAGAAAGGCTACGACCAAATCGAGTGGTCGCTCGACAAGCTTGCGGAGAACGACCGCATCTCGCAAGACGACGCCGACGCCGCACTCGACCGCGTCACACCCGTCGTCGACCTCGAAGAGTCGGTCGCCGACGCCGACGTGGTCATCGAGGCCGTCCCCGAGAAGATGTCCATCAAGAAGGAGGTGTACACGGAACTCGAAGAATACGCACCCGAACACACCATCTTCGCGACCAACACGTCCAGCCTCTCCATCACGGACCTCTCCGAAGTGACAGAGCGCCCCGAGCACTTCTGCGGGATGCACTTTTTCAACCCGCCGGTTCGGATGGACCTCGTCGAAGTCATCTCCGGCGCGCACACCGACGACGAGACGCTCGACGTCATCGAGGACCTCGCCGAAGAGATGGGCAAGACGCCCGTCCGCGTCCGCAAGGACAGCCCCGGGTTCATCGTGAACCGCATCCTCGTCCCCCTGATGAACGAGGCGGCGTGGATTGTCCACTCGGGCGACGCGACGATGGCGGAAGTCGACTCCACGACGAAGTACGACATCGGTCTCCCGATGGGGAGCTTCGAACTCGCCGACTACGTCGGCATCGACGTCGGCTACCACGTCCTCGACTACATGCACGACGTGCTCGGCGACGCCTACGAGCCGTGCCCGCTCCTCTCTGAGAAGGTCGAAGACGGCGACCTCGGCCAGAAGAGCGGCAAGGGCTTCTACGACTACGAGGACGGCGAGGGCGCAGAGGTCCCCCACGGCGAGGGGAGCGAAGACGTACAGAAGCGACTCCTCGCGCTCATGGCGAACGAAGTCGCGGGCCTCGTCGGCAACGACGTTGCCCCCGCGGGCGAAATCGACCGCGCAGTCAAGCTCGGCGGGCGCTTCCCCGACGGCCCCGCGAAGATGGCCGACGACGCCGGTATCGAGACGCTCGTCGAGACCCTCGACGAACTTCACGAGGAGACCGGCGAGGAACGCTACGAAGCCGTCGAGTACCTCCGCGAACTCGCGGAGTCCGGCGCAGGCTTCTACGACGACGGGAGCGACGAGGCGGACGACAGTCTCCAGTTCGACAACATCGCCGTCGAAATCCGCGAGGGCGTCGGCCACATCACGCTCGACCGTCCGCACCGTCTCAACACCATCAGCACGGAACTGATGGACGACCTCTCGGACGCACTCGACACGCTCGAAGACGACGACGAGGTGCGTGCGATTCTCCTGACCGGTGCTGGCGACCGCGCGTTCTCTGCCGGTGCCGACGTGACGAGTATCGCCGCGGGCGGCGGTGACGCCGTCTCGGGCGTCGAACTCTCCCGTAAGGGCCAGCAGACCTTCGGCAAGCTCGAAGAGATGGACAAGCCGGTCATCGCCGGTATCGACGGCTTCTGTCTCGGCGGTGGGATGGAACTCTCGATGTGCGCCGACCTCCGAATCGCCACGGAGCGCTCGCAGTTCGGCCAGCCCGAACACGACCTCGGTCTCATCCCCGGTTGGGGTGGCACCGTCCGTCTCCAGCGCATCGTCGGCACCGGTCGCGCGAAGGAGATTATCTTCTCCGCCGAGCGCTACGACGCCGAGACGATGGCCGATTACGGCTTCGTCAACGAAGTCGTGGACAACGAGGACTTCGAGACGCAGGCGTTCGAGTACGCCCAGAAGTTCGCACAGGGGCCGCCGATTGCACAGCGCTACACCAAGCGCGCCATGCACAACGGCTGGGAGAACACCGACGCTGGCCTCGAAGTCGAGTCACAGGGCTTCGGCCTGCTGTTCACCACGTCTGACCTGATGGAAGGTATCGCGGCGTTCACCAGCGACCGCGACCCCGAGTTCACCGGCGAGTAATCGCACGGCGTGGGTGGGTACCTCTCACTCACCCGACTCGGAACGCAACCCTTAAAATAATCCAACTACCACTCGTGAATGCAGTTGGCTCGGTTGGTGTAGTCCGGCCAATCATCTTGGCCTTTCGAGCCGAGGACAGGGGTTCAAATCCCCTACCGAGCATTTCTCGCGAACACTAATCTCCGAGAGACCTCTGTGTCTCTCGGTCTTGTGAGTGTGAACGCAACACTAGGGATTTGAACTAGCGAGCAGCGTGCTGCGAGTGAAGTTCAAATCCCCTACCGAGTATTACAAGGCTTCTACCGCCTGTTTTCAGCCGTGGAGTGACAAAACCATGTTCACCCCACAGGCCAATTCGGTTACGAGTACAGTATTGGCAGTTTCAACGGCGCTAATAGACCGAGATGAGACTTCTCACTGCATAGAGGGGGACTTGGCGTGACTGTCAACTTCGATGACTTCCCGGTTGTGACAGACAAGAGCCGAGAACTGCTCAGTGAGAAGCAGGCCGTCGACTACGAGGCACACCGGACCGAGTTCATCCGTTGGTTAGCACATCTTGGAAAGAATCCAGAGGTCGCTGAAGGATACAGTCGGGATACCGTTCGTGCAACTGCGTACCGAACAGACCAGTTTGCGCGGTGGGTCTGGACGGAGCAAGACGAGCGTTACACGGTTTCATTCGACCACGATCACACGCGGACAATTACTAAGTGTTGAAAGATAGGGGTTAGAACATAAATGGATGTATGAAATAGAAATTTGGTGGGATCCTCTCTGAGTTTCCAATTTCAGTCAGGGCTTCAGGTCAAGTTTTAACCCAACGATTTGATTCATATTTCATCAAGGCTTGCTTGGACAGTTTTCTCTTTTGCCTCCTGAACGTCGTCGTCTTCAACAATCTCACTCCCCGATCTATTTTTATTCTTATCACGTACTGCTTTGAGCATGTTTAGACGACTGGGGAATGAGTCATCAAGCTTCGAGAGCCCTCTCCTCAAACCCTTCGCCACTTTCTGGCCCTTATCCTTGAGTAAAAAGTCACGGCGG